>NZ_JAATEO010000050.1 GCF_012034245.1 Micromonospora thermarum
GCTGTCGGGAAACCCCGCAGCGGCTGCGGCGGGCCCAGGCGACGACCGGCGGCGTTGGAGGTCGGCCCGGATACAACACCGGTGTCCGGACCGACCTCCGCCTTGCCGGATCGCCGACTGGACTCCGCCTCGCTCGCCCCGGGGCTTCCCGACAGCCTCTGACGCGTACGCTCGGGTCATGATCGTTCCGCGGGTGGCCATCGGCACGGACGTCCACGCCTTCGAGGCCGGTCGGCCCTGCTGGGTGGCCGGCCTGCACTGGCCCGACCAGGACGGCCTGGCCGGGCACTCAGACGCCGACGTCGCCGCGCACGCCGCCTGCAACGCGCTGCTCTCCGCCGCGGGCCTCGGCGACCTCGGCTCGAACTTCGGCGTCGGGCAGCCCGAGTGGGCCGGCGCCTCCGGGGTGGCACTGCTCACCGAGAGCGCCCGCCGGGTGCGGGCGGCCGGTTACGCGATCGGGAACGTCTCGGTGCAGGTGATCGGAAACCGACCGAAGATCGGACCGCGCCGGGACGAGGCGCAGCGGGTGCTGTCGGAGGCGGTGGGAGCGCCGGTCAGCGTCTCCGCCGCCACCACCGACGGGCTCGGCTTCCCCGGGCGTGGCGAGGGGCTGACCGGCATCGCGGTGGCCCTGGTGTACGAGGCTCCGGCCGCCTAGGCTCGCCGCGATGTCCAGCGACACCTCCGACCGTTCCGCCGCCGACGGCTACCTCCAGCGGGCCCAGCTCCTCGCCGAGCTGGGCCGGTACGACGAGGCCGCCGCCGAGCTGGGCTACGCGGTCGCCCTCGAACCCGCCAACGCCGCGGTGCTGACCGCCCTTTCCCGGGTGCACCTCGCCGCCGGTCGGCCCGCCGACGCGCGTACCGTCGCCGACGGCGCTGTCGCCGCCGCCCCCGACTGGGTACCGGCCCTGGTCGCCCGTGCGATGGCACTCGCCGACCTGGAGGAGTACGCGGAGGCGGCCCGGACCGCCGACCGGATCCTGGCGCTCGGCCCGGACGACGCGTACGCCCAGCGCAGCGCGGCCGCGATCCTGGCCGGCTCCCGCAACGGCCAGCCGGCGTTGAACGCGGCATGGCGGGGGGTGGAGCTGGCCCCGGAGGAGCCGGCCGCCCACCTCGTCCTCGGCCTGGTCGCGGCGAACATGGAGATGTACGACCTGGCCGAGCGGGCGTACGCCGAGGCGCTGCGGCTCGACCCGCAGCTCGCCGAGGCGCGGCACGACATCGGCGTGCTGCGGCTGGAGCAGCGCCGCTGGAGCGAGGCTCTGGAGCACCTCGCCGAGGCGGCCGCGATGAGCCCGGGCCGGATCGACTCGGGCCGCACGATCTCCGTCGGCCTGCGCCAGCTCGTCGTCTTCGGCGCCGGCTGGTCGATGATCGCCGCCGTGATGCTGGCCTGCCTCGCGGTGGGCAGCGACGGGACGTCGCGTGTCGCGGCGGTGTTCGCGGCGCTCGGCGGGGCGCTGCTGGTCTGGCGGTACGCCGCGAAGCTGCCCGGCCTGGCCCGGACCATCCTGCCCGGTCTGCTGCGCTCCGACCGCACCCTGGCCCTGGCCGTGTACGCGGCCGCCGCCGCGCCGGTGCTGATCCTGCTCTACGCGCTGGTGGGCACCCCGTGGCCGCTGGTCCTGGCGATCGCCGTGGCCACCGTCGCCGAACTCACCGTGCTCGCCCGCCCCGTCACCAGGTGAACGGGGCGGGCTCCGGCCACAATCAGAGCGCCAACTACCGCTGACGCGCCCAGGTCCAGGCGTACGCGTCGTCCTCGCAGGACGTGGCGGCGGCGCACAGGTCCAGCGGGCGGAACGTGTCGACCATGACGGCCAGCTCGTCGAAGAAGTCGACCCCGATCGAGCGTTCGGCGGCGCCGGGCTGCGGCCCGTGGGTGAAACCGGACGGGTGCAGCGAGATCGAGCCCTGTTCGATGCCGGAGCCGCGCCGCGCCTCGTAGTTGCCGCCCGTGTAGAAGAGCATCTCGTCGGAGTCGACGTTGTGGTGGTTGTAGGGCACCGGGATCGCGTCGGGGTGGTAGTCGACCTTGCGCGGCACGAACGAGCAGATCACGAAGTTGGGGCCCTGGAAGGTCTGGTGCACCGGCGGCGGCTGGTGGATCCGGCCGGTGATCGGCTCGAAGTCGTGGATCGAGAACGCCCACGGGTACATGTGCCCGTCCCAGCCGACCACGTCGAACGGGTGGTTGGCGTAGACGTACCGGGTCCATCCCCGACGGTGGCGGACCAGTACCTCGACGTCGGTGCCGTCGACCAGCAGCGGCGCGTCCGGTCCGCGGACGTCCCGCTCGCAGTACGGCGAGTGCTCCAGGAACTGGCCGCGTACGGACAGGTAGCGCTTCGGTGGGCCGATGTGGCCGGCGGCCTCGACGGTGAGCAGCCGGACCGGCTCCGAGCCGGTCGGGACGAGCCGGTGGATGGTCGAGGTCGGAATGATCACGTAGTCGCCGGCGACGGCGTCGAGCACGCCGAACGTCGACTCGACGCGCAGGGTGCCGGACTCGACGTACAGGCAGTGGTCGCCGGTGGCGTCGCGGAACAGCGGGGACGGCCGGTCGGCCAGCACGTACGCGATCCGCACGTCGTCGTTGGCGAGCAGGTACTGCCGCCCGAGCACCGGGTCGGCGCCGGCGGCGTCGAGCTTGTGGGTGCGCAGGTGGCGGGGCTTCAGCGGGAGGTTCGGCGTCCGGGTGAACGCGGGCGGGGCGAACTCCTCGGCGGCGACGATGGCCGTGGGCGCGTACCGGTGGTAGAGCAGGGACGAGTCGGAGGAGAAGCCCTCCTGGCCCATCAGCTCCTCCGCGTAGAGGCTCCCGTCGGGCTGACGGAACTGGGTGTGGCGCTTGCGCGGCACGTCGCCGACGCGGCGGTAGTACGGCATCTCGCCTCCCGGGGCCCGGTGCGCGTCCGATTATCGGACGCGGTTGTCCGATTCCTGTAGCGTCCCGTACATTGTTGTGTCGTGTCAACGCAGCTGCCCCGGCTCCTCGCCGGCCTCGTCGACGACGCCGCGGTGTTCCCGCCCGGCAGCGCGCCGCTGCCCGAGGCTGTCACCGCGCACCGGCGCCACCGCACCTCCTGGTACGCCGACCTGGTCGGCCCGTTGCTGGTGCCCGCCTCCGCGGTGACCGGCCGCGAGCTGCACCCGCTGGTCGACCCGGCGGAGGGCCTGGTCGTCGGGCTGATCGGTGACACCGGGCTGGACGGCCTGTCCGCCGCCCTGGCGGCGCTGCCGGCCGGCGTCACCGCCCGCCAGGTCGAGGTCGCCGTGGCCAAGCGCGGCGAGGACCCGTTGCCCGGCCTGGCGGAACTGCTGAAGCTGGCCGACCGGTCCGACGTCACCGCCGTGTACGCCGAGATGCCGCTGACGTTCGGGCTGATGGGTGCCCTGGATGCGCTCGTCGACGCCCGTGCCGCCGGAGCGCCGGTGGCGGCGAAGTTCCGCACCGGCGGCCTCGCCGCCGAGCTGTTCCCGACGCCCGCCGAGCTGGCCGCGGTGATCTGCGCGTGCCGGGATCGGGAACTGCCGTTCAAGCTCACCGCCGGCCTGCACCACGCGGTGCGGCACCTGGAGCCGGAGACCGGCTTCACCCACCACGGCTTCGCCAACGTGCTGGCCGCCACGCTCGCGGCCGCCGGTGGTGCCGACGTGGGGCGGGTCGCCGAGCTGCTCACCGCCACCGACCCCCGGCCGCTGCTCCAGCCGATCGAAGCCGGCCTGGACGCGGCGCGTCCGCTCTGGGTCGGGTACGGCTCGTGCAGCATTCTGGAACCACTGACCGATCTGATCCGGCTGGGGCTGGTGAACGGGGGCGTGCAGGTATGACCTGGGTGACGGGTGCCGAGGGTTCGCCGTACGGGGTGCACAACCTGCCGTACGGGGTGTTCCGCACGGCCGACCGCGAGCCGCGGGTGGGCGTACGCGTCGGGGACCTCGTGCTGGACCTCGGCGGCGCGGAGGCGGCCGGTCTGGTGCTCGCCGCCGGAGCGCTGGGCCGCCCCCGCCTCAACGAGTTCCTGGCGCTCGGCCGTCCCCAGTGGACCGCGGTCCGGCAGCGGATCACCGAACTGCTGACCGACTCCGCCCACCGGGCGGCGGTCGAGCCGCTGCTCGTCCCGCTGGCCGAGGTCGAGCTGCTGCTGCCCTTCGAGGTGGCCGACTACGTCGACTTCTACTCCTCCGAGCACCACGCCGCGAACGTCGGTCAGATCTTCCGGCCCGGCCAGCCGCCGCTGCTGCCGAACTGGAAGCACCTGCCGATCGGGTACCACGGCCGGGCCGGCACGGTCGTCGTCTCCGGCACGCCGGTGGTGCGGCCGCAGGGACAGCGGGCCACCCCGCAGGGCCCGGTCACCGGTCCCTCGGTCCGCCTCGACATCGAGGCGGAGGTCGGCTTCGTGGTCGGCGTGCCGAGCCCGCTGGGCCGCCCGGTCGCCGCCGGCGACTTCGCCGAGCACGTCTTCGGCGTGGTGCTGGTCAACGACTGGTCCGCCCGGGACATCCAGGCCTGGGAGTACCAGCCGCTCGGCCCGTTCCTCGGCAAGTCCTTCGCCACGTCGGTCTCGGCCTGGGTGACCCCGCTGGAGGCGCTCGGCGCGGCGTTCGTCCCGGCGCCGGACCAGGACCCGCCGGTGGCCGACTACCTGCGCGACGAGCCGCACCTCGGCCTGGACCTGAGCCTCACCGTCGAGTGGAACGGCGAGCGGGTCAGCCAGCCGCCGTTCGCCACGATGTACTGGACTCCGGCCCAGCAACTGGCCCACCTCACCGTCAACGGGGCGTCGCTGCGCACCGGCGACCTGTACGCCTCCGGCACGGTCTCCGGGCCCGAGCGGCACCAGGTCGGCTCGTTCCTGGAGCTGACGTGGGGCGGGACGGAGCCGGTGAAGGTGGGCGGCGGGGAGACCCGGACCTTCCTGGAGGACGGGGACACGGTCACCATCACCGCCACCGCGCCCGGCCCGGACGGCACGACCCTCGCGCTCGGCGAGGTGACCGGGACCATCTTCCCGGCCCGCTGACCCGGCCCGCCGGCACCCACTCTCCCGGCCGCTGACCCGGCCCGCCGGACCATCCTCCCGGCCCGTCGGGGCGGGCCGTCCGCCGGACCCGGATCCGACGCCCGGTCGCCCGCCGGAGCCGACCGTCGTCCGCCCGCTCCTCCTGACGTACGGCCCGTCCGTCCGGTCCCGCCGATGGGACGCGTCGTCGCACAGATCGTCCGATGGGCGGGCGTACCTCCCGCGTTTGATCGACCGGATTCCGTCGCTGTGCCGCGCCGGGCCGGGCCCGATCTCCCCCGTCGGTCCCGGCCCGGCTGTCGGCTGGCGTCCGACGACAGGAGGGTGAGGATGAACGATCTCGCGGGCGCGGTCTGGCGTACCAGCAGCCGCTCCAACGACCAGGGGCTCTGCGTGGAGGTGGCCGACAACCTCGTCGACGCGCTCGGCGTGGTGGCCGTACGCGACTCGAAGGACAAGTCCGGTCCCACGCTGGCGGTGAGCCCGCCGGGGTGGACGGCGTTCGTGCGGGCGATCCAGGCGGGACAGTTCCGCTCCTGACCGTCCACAGCCGCGCACCGCGAGGGGCCTCCCGGGACGGAAATTCCACCCGAGGGGCCCCGTTCCGCGCTCACCCGGCGTACCGTCGACGCCACGGGAGGTGGCATGTCGACGGTGTCGGTGACCCGGTCCATCGAGGCGCACGCCGCGGACGTCTGGCGTCTGCTCACCGACCTGACCGTCCGCACCCGTGCCACCCGAGGCGTCGAGGTGCTGACCCCGGGCGGATTCGGCCCCGGCACCACCTGGCGGGAGGTCCGGGCGCAGCCCGACGGGTCCACCCTGATCGAGGAGTTCGTCGTGGTGGCCATGGATCCGCCGCGACGGCTGGTGCTCAGCTCGCCCGGTGCGGGGGTGGACTACCGGGTCACCTGGACGCTGCGCCCGGTCCGCCGGCGCGGGCGTGGCTGCACGCAGGTCACGGTCACGCAGGAGGCGGTCCCCACCGCGCCGTACGGGCGGGTCGTGGCACTCCTCCTCGGCGGGCTGGCCGCCCGGGCGGTCGAGGGCGCCCTGCGACGGGACCTCGCCGACCTCGCCTCCGCCACCCACGCCACGACCGAGGCCGCCTAGGACCTGTGTCACAGTCCCTGGCCGGCCCGCGGCGGGCCCAGGTCGACCGAGGACGTCGACACGGGCCGCGCGCCCGGCAACCTCAGCGTGGCCGGGGGAGCCGTGCTGGGTAGGGTGCCGGGCGGAGGTGCGCATGGGGTTCCCGAAGGGCCGGCGACGGGTCGTCCTCGTGGCGGCGGTCCTGCTGGTCGCGGTCGCGGTCGCCGCCACGGTCTGGCGGGTGCTCGCCCCGGCCGAGGTCAGCACACCGGCGCGGGCCGCGTACCCGGACGCCCCGAACCCGGACCCGCGGGTGGTCGCCCGGCTGCCGGTGGCCCCGCTGGTCGTCGACGGCCGGCTCCGGGTGTACGCGGCGCAGCGCCAGGTCTACGCCGACCGGCCGGTCGACCACCGCTACCGGACCACGCCGTACTGGTCGTACCGCCGCTGGCCCGCCGAGTTGGCCGGGGTGGTCGCGAGCGGGACCACGGTGGTGAGCCGCTGGTCGGACGGCCTGCTCGTGGCCCTGGACGCGCGGACCGGCCGGGTAGCGTGGCGGGCGGAGGGTTCGGTCCCGGCGCGCATGCCGGCGACGCGGCGGACCGGCTCGGCGAGGGTGTGGAACCCGGAGGGCCTCTTCGTCGCCGTGATAGCAGGCGGCGGGTCGGTGGTGGTGGCCGCCGGGGGTGACGCCTTGACCGCCGTGGACCTGGCCGACGGCCGGCGCCGCTGGGACGCCGGGGTCGGTACCGGCTGCCACGACGCGATCGGCACCACGGCGGGAGGCCGGCTCGTGAGCGTCGACCGATGCGACGGACCGGCGACGGTCGAGTTCCGGGACGTGGCCACCGGCACGGTGGGCACCCGGTGGCGCCCGCCGGGCGTGGGTGACGCGCTGGTCGCCACACCGCTGGGCTGCCGTACGGGCCGGTCCGGGTGCGCCGGCCTGCGGACGGTCGCCGGTTCCGGCGACGACGCGGGTCGGGGCTGGCTGCTCGGCGACGGCGAGCCGACGGCCGCGCCTGCCCTGGACCGCCCGGACAGCGTGCTCGCCGCTGACACCGCGATCGGGATGGCCGGCGAGGCCCTCGTCGGCCGCGATGCGCGGACGGGCGTCGAGCGGTGGCGACGGGACGTGAGCGGGGCGCGGGTGCTCGCCGTCGAACCGGACCGGGTGCACCTGGTGACCGACGCCAACGGCCTGAGGACGTTGGACGCGGCCACCGGGTCGCAGCGGTCGTGGTTCACCCTCACCGCCGGCTCGGACGGGACGTCCTGGGCGCCGGGGGCGGCGTACGCGGTGGACGGCTACGTGGCGGTCGAGCGGCTCCGCGAGCCGGTCGACGCGGAGGCGGACGACCAGCGGTACTTCTTCACGTCGGAACCGGTGCTCCTCGCGGCGACCTGACCAAACCTGCCTTAATATGTCAAAAGGGACATAAAGCTAGCCGGTGTTGCGCTGTACCGAGACGTCCGGGCCGGTCCGCTGGGGGATGGCGGACCGGCCCGGTAACGATCGAGCCGCTGGCGCGGCCCGGAACGGCTCAGCCGAGCGCCGACTCCGCCGCCGCCAGGAAGGCGTCGTTCTCGGCCGGCGTGCCGATGGTGACCCGCACCCCGTCGCCCGGGAACGGCCGGACGATCACGCCGCGCGACTCGCACGCCTTGCCGAAGTCCACGGCTCGGTCACCCAGCGGCAGCCAGACGAAGTTGGCCTGGCTGTCCGGCACGTCCGGGACGAGCTTGCGGAGCGCCTCGGTGACCCGGCCCCGCTCGGCCACCACCAGGGCGCAGCGCCGCTCCACCTCGTCGGCCTGGGCCAGCGCCGCGAGCGCGCCCGCCTGCGCCGCCATGCTGGTGGAGAAGGGCGTGACGACCTTGCGGACCGCCGCCGCCACCGCCGGCTGGGCGACCAGGAACCCGATCCGCAGGCCGGCCAGACCCCAGGCCTTGGAGAGCGTCCGCAGCACCGCCACGTTCGGCCGGTCGGCGTAGGTGAGGCCGTCCGGCACCTCCGGGTCGGTGACGAACTCCCGGTACGCCTCGTCGATGACCACCAGCACGTCGTCCGGCACCGCGTCGAGGAACCGGTCGAGCTCGGCCCTGCGGACGGCCGTACCGGTGGGGTTGTTCGGGTTGCAGACGAGGATCATCCGGGTCCGGTCGGTCACCGCCGCGGCCATCGCCGCCAGGTCGTGCCCGTGCCCGGCGTCGTTGGGGACGCGCACGCTGGTCGCGCCGCTGGTCGCCGCGATGATCGGGTACGCCTCGAACGAGCGCCACGCGTAGAGCAGTTCGTCACCGGGCAGGCAGGTGGCGCGCACCAGGTGCTCGGCCAGCGCCACCGACCCGCAGCCCGTGGCGATCCGGTCCGGGTCCACCCCGTACCGCTCGGCCAGGGCCTGGCGCAGCGCCACGACCCCCATGTCCGGGTAGCGGTGCACCCCGGCGGCGGCTTCCGCGACCGCCTCCACGACGCCGGGCAACGGGCCGTACGGCACCTCGTTGCTGGCCAGCTTGATCGCCTCCGGCAGGCCCAGTTCCCGGGCCAGGTCGGCCGGGCTGCGGCCGGGTACGTAGTTGGGCAGCGCGTCCAGGTCGGGGCGGGTCAGCCGTGGCGCCGGCTGGGGACGTCCGGTCTCGGTCATGGGGTGTCTCCCGGGGGTGTGGTGCGGTCGTTCTTCGGGGCGGGGGTGCGGGGGAGCTGGACCACCACGGTCTGCGCCCGCTTGTCGTGCAGGGCCTGCCGCATCGGGTGGTCGAAGAGCGGGGAGACCGCGTCGACGAGTTGCAGCAGGAAGCCGATGCAGCAGAACCAGAGCAGGGTCGGCAGGCCGAGCGTGTTCCAGCGGCGCAGCGCCCGGCCGAAGCCGAGCGGGGCATCGGCGCTCACCGGCACCACCTTCACGCCCATCACGCGCTTGCCGAAGGTCTGCCCGCGCGAGGCCGTCGACGGCACCTCGTACGCCAACCAGAGCGCCGTGGCGATCAGCAGGATGGCGATCTGCAGGCCGCTGGCCTGGTCGCCCGCCGGCGGCAACGGTTCGGTGGTGCGTTCCTGGCTGACGATCCGGGACCACGCCTCCTCGACGGACGGCGAGATCTCCTGGATGTACCGCCACACGAACCAGCCGTTCACCACCGCGTTGAGCGCGAAGACGACAGCGAAGTCGATCAGGCGGGCGACCAGGCGGGCCCCGTACCCGGCCAGCGGCAGCCCGTGCGGACGCGGCTCCGGCGGCCGCCCCGGCCACGTCGGGTACGGCCAGCCCGGCGGCGGGCCGTACCCCTGGGGTGGGGCGGCGTGCGGCGGCCAGCCACCGGGGTGCGGCGCCGGACCGGTCGGGGACGGTGGGGCCGGAGCGGGACCGGCGGCCGGCGGGTGACCGGCGGCCGGGGAGACCGGCCCCGGCGGGGCCGGTGCGGCGGCGGGTGGCTCGGCCGGCGGCGGACCCTCCGGCGGGGTGGCGTCGACCGGGATGGGCGCACCGATCCAGCCCTCGCCGTCCCAGTACCGCCGGGTCTCCGGGTCGGCGGGGTCGACGTACCAACCGGGTGCGACGCTCACCGTGCCGCCTCGCTGCGCTCGTTCACCCAGCAACCTTAACGACGACGGTGCCGGCGAACTGGTCGTGGAGGCACTGCTGCCAGGGCTTGTCCCACAGCTGCCAGAGCCCGTCGACGTAACTGAGGCCGGGGACCAGGGAGCAGGCGAGGTACTGCACCAGCCAGCGCCGGCGGGCGGTGCGCCGGTCGAGCGTCCGGGCCGGATCGAGCGGGACGACCCGCAGCTTCATCACCTTCTTGCCGAGTGTCTGGCCGTCGTGGCGCAGCAGGTACTCCACGTGGTACAGCCAGTACAGGGCGATCACGAGGACGAACAGCCCGACGTAGGCCAGCAGCATCGGCAGCAGGTAGTCCAGGAAGAAGACGCGCGGGTCCGGCTCGACGGGCGTCCCGTCCGGGTTGGTCCGCGTCATCTCCCGGAACATCCTCAGCCAGAGGACCAGGTACACCGGGAGGAACAGCACCAGCGTGACGGCCGTGGCCAGCGCGGTGTCGATGAGCCAGGCCAACAGCCGGTCGGGGAAGCTCGCGAGGGGCTGCCCGTTCGGGGCGAGCGCCGGAGGCGGCGGCACCGGCCGGAGCGGGCCGGCGTACCCCGGGGGGAGGGTCCAGCCGGGCGGCGGGACGGGCGCCCACTGGGGTGGCACCGGATGGCCCTGGGTGCCGGCGTGCGGCAGTGAGCCGCCGGCGGCGGGCGGGGGCCCACCGGCCGGCGGCATCGGGTACGACGGAGGCTGCGTCACGCGGACAGTGTTACAGGTTGCCGCGCTTCTCCTGCTCCCGCTCGATGGCCTCGAAGAGCGCCTTGAAGTTGCCCTTGCCGAAGCCGAGGGAGCCGTGCCGCTCGATCAGCTCGAAGAACACCGTCGGGCGGTCCTGCACCGGCTTGGTGAAGATCTGGAGCAGGTAGCCGTCCTCGTCCCGGTCGACCAGGATCTTGCGGGCCTTCAGCTCCTCGATCGGCACCCGCACCTCGCCGATGCGCGCGCGCAGCTCCGGGTCGTCGTAGTACGAGTCCGGCGTGTCCAGGAAGTCGACGCCGGCCGCGCGCATCGCGTCGACGCTGGCCAGGATGTCGTTGGTGGCCACGGCGATGTGCTGCGCGCCGGGGCCCTGGTAGAACTCCAGGTACTCGTCGATCTGCGACTTCTTCCGGGCGATCGCCGGCTCGTTGAGCGGGAACTTCACCTTGCGGGTGCCGTTGGCGACGACCTTGCTCATCAGCGCCGAGTAGTCGGTGGCGATGTCGTCACCAACGAACTCCGCCATGTTGGTGAAGCCCATGACGCGCTTGTAGAACTCGACCCACTCGTCCATCCGGCCCAGCTCGACGTTGCCGACGACGTGGTCGACCGCCTGGAAGAAGCGCTTCGGCTGGATGCCGGCGTCGATCATCGGCTGGCGGTCCACGATCGGGCCGCGCGCCACGAAGCCGGGCAGGAACGGGCCGCTGTAGCGGGACCGGTCGACCAGGGTGTGCCGGGTGTCGCCGTACGCGGCGATGGCCGCCATCCGGACGGTGCCGTGCTCGTCGCTGACGTCGTGCGGCTCGACCAGGCCGGTCGCGCCCTGCGCGGTGGCGTGCGCGTACGCGGCGTCGACGTCCGGCACCTCCAGCGCGATGTCGGAGACGCCGTCGCTGTGCTTCGCCACGTGGTCGGCGCCCTCGGCGTCGGGGCGGACCGCGCCGGTCAGCACGAACCGGGCCGAGCCGCTGGTCAGCACGTACTGGGCGTGGTCGCGGTAGCCCTGCTCCGGCCCGCGGTACGCCACGCAGGTCATGCCGAACGCGGTGGAGTAGTAGTGCGCGGCCTGCTTGGCGTTGCCCACCAGGAAGTGCACGTGGTCGAGCCCCTTGACCGGGAACGGGTCGTGGCTGATGTCGTGGTCGACGGCGCCGACCAGCTGGTCGACGTCGACCTCCTCGGTCGACTGGGGTCGGTCGATCGCCTGGGTCATGGTGGCCTCCCTCGCGTACCGGCCGGCCTCGTGGGCCGACGCTTGTGCTCTTCCCGCGAATATCGCCGTGAGCGGGCTCACTGGGCAACTGGCCCGGCTTTGGCTGGTCAGCTTGCACAAGGAGTAGGGTCCTGACCCGTGAACACTGGTCAGGATGTCCAGCTCGACGCGCTCGACTCGCGGCTGATCGAACTGCTCGCCGAGGAGCCCCGGATCGGCGTGCTGGAGTGTTCGCGCCGCCTCGGGGTGGCCCGGGGCACCGTGCAGGCCCGCCTCGACAAGCTGGTCGAGCGGGGAGTGATCGGCGGCTTCGGGCCGGACGTCTCGCCGGCCGCCATCGGGTTCGGGGTGACCAGCTTCGTTACCCTGGAGATCAGCCAGCGGCACGGCCACGACCCGGTCACCGCGCACCTGGCGGCGATCCCGGAGGTGCTGGAGGCGCACACCATCACCGGCTCCGGTGACCTGCTCTGCCGCATCGTGGCCAGGTCGAACGCCGACCTCCAGCGCGTGATCGACCAGATCGTCTCGTACGAGGGCATCCGCCGCGCCTCGACGATCATCGCCCTGGCCGAACAGATCCCGTACCGCGTCCTCCCGCTGGTCCGCTCGGCCGCCCGCCCCCGCTGACCCCGGTCAGGGGGAGGGGGTGGCCGCCAGGGCGTCGCCCAGCGGGGTGCGGCGGTAGAGGACGGTGCGGCCGGTCCGGGTTCGGGTCACCAGGCCGGCCTCGCGGAGCACCGCCAGGTGGTCGCCCACCCCGCCGAGGCTCAGGTCGAGCTGGGCGACGAGTTGGCTCGTCGTCGCGGGTACGGCCAACGCCCGCAGGACCGTCGCCCGGGCCCGGCCGACCAGCCGGTCCAGCGCCTCCTCGGGGCGGCTCGGGTCGGGCGGCCCGAGGAGTTCGGCGACCCCGGAGGCCCGGTAGACGATGGCGAACGGCCAGGGCCGCTCGACGTAATTGATCATCGTGCCGAACACGGTGGGGACGAGCAGCAACCCGTGCCCGGCGAGGCTGTACGTCTCCGGATCGCGGTCGGCCACCTCGATGTACCCGACCGCCCCGCCGGGCACCCACCGCAGCCGGGGGTCCAGGCCCGCGACCGCCGCCCCCCAGCCGTACGCCAGGAGTCGCCCGGCCCGGTGCAGCAGGTCGCGTTCCAGGACGGCCCGCAGGCGCGGCCAGTCCGGCTCGACCAGGGTCGTCCAGGCCGCCTCGATGCCGTCCGCGAGCCGGTCCACGACGTCCGGGGACTCGTAGATCCGGCGGGCGTACGCCGGTGGGGTCCGGTGGCCGGCGAGGTTGCGGGCCAGTTCGTCGCGCGCCTGCGCCGGTGGCGTCGCGCGGACCACCGCCAGTTCGTCGGCGAAGTCCCGCCCGGTGCCGTCCGGCGGCGGCTGGATGAAGTCCGCGTTGTACCCGCCCCGGCGCAGCAGCGCCAGCAGCGCGCCCACCGCCGGCAGTTCCCGGCGCAGCCGTTCGTACGCCGGGCGCACCCGGGCCACCCAGGGAGCCAGGCCGGGAGCGGTGTTCTGCCCGGCGCAGAGCCGGAGCGCGGACATCGCCTCGCCGAGGGGCGAGATCGCGAATCGACTGGCCGCGACGTCGGCGGGGGTCACCTCGATCCGCACCGCCACCTCCCCGTTTCGCTCCAGGACGAAAGGATAGAGGGCGTACCGATGAGCCGGCACCCTGACCGCGTGACCGTGACCGACACCCGTCCCGCCACCTACCGGGACGTCTTCGCCGTCGCCGAGTTCCGGGTGCTCTTCGGCAGCTTCGGCGTGTTCCTGATCGGCGAGACGGTGAAGATGCTCGCCCTGTCCGTGCTGGTCTACGAGCGCACCGGCTCGGGGCTGCTCGCCGCGCTGGCGTACGTGACCGGGTTCCTGCCGCACGCCTTCGGCGGGGTTTTCCTGCTCGCGCTGGCCGACCGGTGGCCGCCGCGCGCGCTGATCGTCGGGTACGACCTGCTCCGGTTCGCCATGGTGGTGGTGCTCGCCCTCGGCGTGCTCTCCCCGGGCGCCATGCTCGGGCTGGTCGCGGTCGTCGGCCTGTTCGGCCCGGTCAGCAGCGCCGCGCGGACCGCGCTGCTGCCGGAGGTGCTGCACGGCGACGCGTACGTCCTCGGGCGGTCCCTGCTCACCGTGGCGGCCGGAGGCACGCAGGTGGCCGGGTTCGCCCTCGGCGGGCTGCTGCTCGGCCTGGTCGGCCCGTACGGCGCGCTCTGGCTGACCGCCGTCACCTGCGGGCTGTCCGCCCTGCTCGTCCGCGTCGGGCTGGCAGCGCGCCCGCCCCGGGCGCGACCGGGCGGCGGTAACGCGGTCCGGGAGACCTGGCGGGTCAACCGGGCGCTGCTCGCCGACCGGCGCGTCCGGGGCCTGCTGCTGGCGCAGTGGCTGCCGGGCTCCGTGCTGGTCGGGGCCGAGGGCGTCGCCGTTCCGTACGCCGCCGGCCTCGGCGTGGAGGCCAGTGCGGGCGTGCTGCTGATGGCCGCCGCGTTCGGGATGCTGGTCGGGGACCTGCTGGTGGGGCGGTTCGTCGCGCCGGCCCGCCGGGAGGCGTGGACGCCGTGGCTCGCGCTGCTGCTCGGCGTACCCATGCTGGCGTTCGTGGCCCGACCGGCGTTGTGGCCGGCGGCGGCGCTCTTCGCGGTGGCCACCGCGGGCTTCGCCTACCAGCTCGGCCTGGCCCGCCGGTTCCTCGACGCGGTGCCCGAGGAGCGGCGCGGGCAGGCGTTCGGGCTGGTCAGCACCGGTCTGATGGCGGTGCAGGGGTTGGCCGCCGCGGCCGGCGGGGCGCTGAGCGAGGTGCTCGCGCCGGGCACGGTGATGGCGCTGGCCGGTGTGGCGTCGCTGGTGGCGACGCTGACCCTGTGGCGGGTCCTGACACCGCCGCGCTGATGTGACGCCGGCCCCTACGGCGTGCCGGGGCGCGCTCGGGTGGGCGGGTGGCTACCGTGATCCGGTGGCGAAGGGGAGCGGCCTCGGCGTACGTGGCTGGCTGCTGCTCGGGCTGATCACCGTCGTCGTCCTCGCGTCGACCGGAGTGTGGAACCCGTTCCCCGGCATCTGGGACTGGGTCGACCGCAGCGAGCCCATCTCCGAGCCGGACGTGGTCTGGCAGCACCGGATCGGCGGGACGCCGCGCAGCGTCACCGTCGCCGGCGACACCGTCGTGGTCGAGCAGCGCACCCGGGTCGAGGCGCGCCGGCTCAGCGACGGCACCCAGCTCTGGGAACGCAAGGCCGACTGGGCGGGGGTGGCCGGCGGCGACCGGGACGCGGTCGTCGTCGTGGGCAAGCTCCTGGTCAAGGGGTACGAGGTGCTCGACCCCACCACCGGCGTCACCCGGCGGCGGAACGACGACGCGGTGGCCGTCTGGACCTGGCGCAACCTGCTGCTCGACGCCCGCTGCTTCGCCCCCACCGACTGCACGCTGAGCGCCTGGGACCCGCGCGGCACCACTCCCCTGTGGACCGCCTTCGTGCCCGGCGTCAACAACGGCCTGCTCGGCGACAACCCGCAACTGCTCGACACCCGGCGGCTCGACGCCGTACGCATCGACAAGGAGGTCGCCGGGCCGGAGCCGGTGCCCCCGTTGCTCGGCTTCCCGATCGACAACCGGGTGCACGTGCTCGACACCGCCACCGGCCGGGTCCTCGCCGACGTCGAGCCGGGCCGCGAGGAGCGGCTGTCGGTGGTCGGCGGCCGGCTGCTGCGGATCACCGCCCGGTCCCAGGACGGCACCTGCCTCTTCAGCATCTCCGGCCGGGACCCGGCCACCGGCCTGGAGGCGTGGCAGCGCACCGGCGTCAACCTGCGGACCGCCGACGCCGTCGGGTGCGCCCAGCGGGAGGATCCGCAGGGCGCGCGCAACGTGCTCATCGGGGTCGCGCCGGACGGCCGGGAGGCGGTCCTCGACGGGTACGACGGCCGGCTGCTGCTGGTCATCGCCCCCGGCGAGAAGATCGTCGCCGTCGACGACCGGTACGCCCTGGTCCGCGCGGCCGACAAGGGCTCGGTCTCCGCCCGGGAACTCGGCACCGACCGGACCCGGTGGAGCCGTCCCACCGGCGCCAAGGCGGGCGCCGCGCTCACCCCGTACGCGGCGGTGCTCGCCCATGACAAGCCGTCCCGGCTGGTGGCGCTCGACCCGCGTACCGGTGCGGAGCTGGCGACCCTGCGGACGGCCGCGAACGCGCTCGCGGTCGGCCCCACCGGCATGATCATCGGCGAGGGCCGGGAGATCGGGTACGTCCGCTTCGGCGGCGCCGCGGTCGCCCCGCCGCCGGGTGGCGGCGACGGGCCGCGCCCCGGTCCCGCCGGGACCGGTGACGTACCGGCACCCGAGGACAGCTGCGGCCCGAAGCGGGAGCTGTGCCCGGAGGACGAGGGCTGACGCGACCCCACGGTGACGGCCGTCCCGGAGGCCGCCGCCCGGCCCGACCGGCGCGCCGATGAGAGCGCCGTCCCAGGACCCACCCGGCGGGTGGGACTGATCGACCCTCCTGCCCTAGGCTTTCCGCTCATGAGCAGTGCCGCCGCCTTCTCGTACGCCCCCCTGCTGCCGACCGGTCCCGACCAGACGGAGTACCGCCTGGTCACCGACGAGGGCGTCGACGTCGTCGACGGGCCCGGAGGCCGCCGGTTCCTCACCGTGGAACCGGCCGCGCTGACCGCGCTGACCGCCGAGGCGATGCACGACATCGCGCACTACCTGCGCCCCGCGCACCTGGCGCAGCTCCGGTCGATCATCGACGACCCGGCCGCCTCGCCGAACGACCGGTTCGTCGCGCTGGACCTGCTGCGCAACGCCAACATCGCCGCCGGCGGCGTACTGCCGATGTGCCAGGACACCGGCACCGCGATCGTCATGGGCAAGCGCGGCCGGCACGTCCTCACCGACGGCGGCGACGCCGAGGCCATCTCGCGCGGCGTGTGGCAGGCGTACACCCGGTTGAACCTGCGGTACTCGCAGCTCGCGCCGCTGACCATGTGGGACGAGCGCAACACCGGCAGCAACCTGCCGGCCCAGGTGGAGATCTACGGGGAGGACCCGGACGGGCACCCGGACGCGTACAAGTTCCTCTTCATGGCCAAGGGCGGCGGCTCGGCCAACAAGTCGTACCTCTACCAGGAGACCAAGGCCCTGCTCAACCCGACGCGGATGATGCAGTTCCTGGAGGAGAAGCTGCGGCTGATCGGCACGGCGGCGTGCCCGCCGTACCACCTGGCCATCGTCATCGGCGGCACCAGCGCCGAGTACGCGTTGAAGACCGCCAAGTACGCCTCCGCGAAGTACCTGGACGCGCTGCCCACCTCCGGCTCGCTGACCGGGCACGGCTTCCGCGACCTGGAGTTGGAGGCGGAGGTGCTGGAACTGACCCGCAACTTCGGCATCGGCGCGCAGTTCGGCGGGCGGTACTTCTGCCACGACGTACGGGTGGTCCGGCTGCCCCGGCACGGGGCGTCCTGCCCGGTGGCGATCGCCGTCTCCTGCTCGGCGGACCGGCAGGCGGTCGCGAAGATCACCCCGTCGGGCGTGTGGCTGGAACGACTCGAAACCGACCCGGCCCGCTACCTGCCCGACGTCACCGACGCGCAGCTGGACACCTCCGAGGTCGTCCGCGTCGACCTCAACCGGCCGATGGACGAGATCCGCGCCGAGCTCTCCAAGTACCCGGTGAAGACCCGCCTGTCGCTGAGCGGCCCCCTGGTCGTCGCCCGGGACATCGCCCACGCGAAGATCGCCGAGCGGCTGGACGCCGGTGAGCAGATGCCGTCGTACCTGCGCGACCACGCCGTCTACTACGCCGGCCCGGCCAAGACCCCCGAGGGGTACGCCTCCGGCTCGTTCGGCCCCACGACCGCCGGCCGGATGGACGCGTACGTGGAGAAGTTCCAGGCGGCCGGTGGCTCGATGGTGATGCTGGCCAAGGGCAACCGCTCCGCCCAGGTCACCCGCTCCTGCGAGCGGTACGGCGGCTTCTACCTCGGCTCGATCGGCGGCCCGGCCGCCCGGCTCGCGCAGGACTGCATCAAGCACGTCGAGGTCCTGGAGTACCCGGAGCTGGGCATGGAGGCGGTCTGGAAGATCGAGGTGGAGGACTTCCCCGCGTTCATCGTCGTGGACGACAAGGGCAACGACTTCTTCGCCGAGGTCACCAAGCCGGTCCTCACCGTCGGCCGCCGCTGAGGTTCCGCCGACGCGTCGGCCGTTCCGGCAGCTGGACGTGCCGGAACGGCACGAGGTGGAGCGGCTGCTCGGCGAGCTGGGCTGAGCCGCTCGGCGCGAACATCTGCACGCCGCAGCCCTGCGCGGCAGGATGGTACGCGTGACGACTCCAGAGGCGACGGGTTACCGGATCGAACGCGATTCGATGGGCGAGGTGGAGGTGCCCTCCGAGGCGCTGTGGCGGGCGCAGACCCAGCGTGCGGTGCGGAACTTCCCGATTTCCGGCCGTGGGATCGAGCCGGCCCAGATCCGGGCACTGGCCCAGATCAAGGGGGCCGCGGCGGAGGTCAACGGCGAGCTGGGCGTGATCGACCCGAACGTGGCCGCCGCGATCGCGGCCGCCGCCGCGCACGTGGCCGACGGCGGGTACGACGACCAGTTCCCGGTCGACGTGTTCCAGACCGGCTCCGGAACGTCGTCCAACATGAACACGAACGAGGTGATCGCCACGCTCGCCAGCCGCGAGCTCGGTCGGGACGTGCACGCGAACGACGACGTCAACGCCTCGCAGTCGAGCAACGACGTCTTCCCGTCGTCGATCCACCTGGCCGCCACCGAGGCGGTCGCGCGGGATCTGCTGCCCGCGCTGTCGCACCTGGCCCAGGCACTGGAGGACAAGGCCGTCGAGTTCGCGACGGTGGTCAAGGCCGGCCGTACCCACCTGATGGACGCCACCCCGGTGACCATGGGGCAGGAGTTCGGCGGGTACGCCGCACAGGTCCGCTACGGCATCGAGCGGCTGGAGTCGGCGCTGCCCCGGCTCGCCGAGCTGCCGCTGGGCGGCACCGCGGTGGGCACCGGCATCAACACCCCGCTCGGCTTCGCCGCGAGGGTGATCGAGAAGCTGCGCGCCTCGACCGGCCTGCCGCTGACGGAGGCGCGCAACCACTTCGAGGCGCAGGGCGCGCGGGACGCCCTCGTGGAGACCTCCGGGCAGCTCCGTACCGTCGCGGTCGGCCTCTACAAGATGGCCAACGACATCCGCTGGATGGGCTCCGGTCCTCGCGCCGGCCTGCGCGAGCTGCGCATACCGGACCTCCAGCCCGGTTCGTCGATCATGCCCGGCAAGGTCAACCCGGTCGTCTGCGAGGCCGTTCGCCAGGTCTGCGCCCAGGTGATCGGCAACGACGCCACCGTCGCCTTCGCCGGCTCCCAGGGCGACTTCGAGCTGAACGTCATGCTCCCGGTCATGGCCCGCAACATCCTCGAGTCGATCAAGCTGCTGGCCGCGTCGAGCCGCCTGTTCGCCGACCGCTGCGTGGTCGGCCTGGTCGCGGACGCCGAGGTCTGCCTGGCGTACGCGGAAGGCTCGCCGTCGATCGTCACCCCGCTCAACCGCCACCTCGGGTACGACGAGGCCGCCTCGATCGCCAAGGAGGCACTGGCCAAGCAGATCTCCATCAAGGAGGTCGTGATCGCCCGGGGCCACGTCGAGTCCGGCAAGCTCACCGAGACGCAGTTGGAGGAGGCGCTCGATTTGCTCCGGATGACCCACCCCTGACAGGTCATCGCCGTTCGGCGGCCTTGCGGGCGCGGTAGGCGGTGACGGCGGCGCGGTTGCCGCAGCCCGCGTCGCAGAACCGGCGGGAGCGGTTCTTCGACAGGTCGACCAGCACGTTGTCGCAGTCGGGGTGGTCGCAGATCCGCAGCCGGCTCAGCTCGCCGCTGCGGACGAGGTCGGCCATCGCCATCGCCGCCTCCACCGCCATCCGGACGGCGAGGGGCGCGTCGCGGGGCACGGCGTGGAGGTGGTACGGCTCGTCGTCGTGCGTGATGAGCTGCGGCAGGGCGTCGTTCTCCCGGAGCAGGCCGTTGACGATCGCGACGATCTCGTCGGTGTCGGCGTGCCAGAGCCGGCGCAGTCGGGGGCGCAGCTCGCGGACCGCCTCCAGCTCCGCGTCGGTGTGCTCGTGCCGCCCGCTGTACGAGTGGGCGACGAAGAACTCGTCCAGGGCGGCCACGTCCGGCAGGCCCTCGCCGTCGCTGCCGCCGGTGTTGACCAGCGCGGCGGCGGCGATGAGCGAGCACTCGGTGTCATGGGCAAAAAGCAACTTGACTCCTGTCAGGGTGCCGGCCTAGCGTCATCGGCGTGGGCATAGTTTGCCCATGACACCCCCGGATCGCCAAGGAGAGTTCCGATGCGCCAACCACCCGTCGGCGGTGCCGGCCTCGCCCTGGCCGTGTTCTCGGCGCTGACGTTCGCCACCTCCGGCACGTTCGCGCGGTCGTTGATCAACGCCGGCTGGTCGGCCGAGGCCCTGGTGATCGCCCGCGTCGGCCTGGCCGCCCTGGTCCTGGCATTGCCGGCGGTGCTGGCGCTGCGTGGTCGCCTGCCGGTGCTCCGCCGCAACCTCGCGTCGATCGGCGTCTTCGGGCTGCTCGCTGTCGCCCTGGCCCAGGTGTGCTTCTTCAACGCCGTGCGCTACCTGCCGGTCGGCGTCGCACTGATGCTGGAGTACCTGGGCATCGTGGCCGTCGTCGGCTGGATGTGGCTGGCCCACGGGCAACGCCCGCGCCGGCTGACCGTCGCCGGCTCGGCCGCGGCCCTGGCCGGGCTCGCCCTCGTGCTCGACCTGACCGGCGCCGGCCGCCTCGACCCGGTGGGCGTGCTCTGGGGGCTCGGCGCGGCGATCGGGCTGGCCGGCTACTTCGTGCTCGCCGGGCGGGTCGACGCGAACCTTCCGTCGGTGGTCATGGCCTCCGGCGGGATGGCCGTCGGGGCGGCCGTGCTGCTGCTGCTCGGCCTGGTCGGCGCGCTGCCGCTGCGGGCGTCGTTCGGTGACGTCGACTTCGCCGGGCAGCGCACCAGCTGGCTCGTGCCGGTGGCCGGGCTCGTGCTGGTGGCGGCGGTGATCGCGTACCTCGCCGGGATCGCCGCGGCCCGCATCCTCGGTGCCCGGCTGGCGTCCTTCGTCGGCCTGACCGAGGTGATGTTCGCGGTGCTGATCGCCTGGCTGGTGCTGGACGAACTGCCGACCCTGGTGCAACTGCTCGGCGGCGCGCTGATCGTCGCCGGGGTGGCCCTGGTACGCCTCGACGAGCCCCGCGAGACCCCCGCGGCGACCGGCGAGCAGGAGCCGGCGCTGGCTGCCGACCGCTGACTCGCACTGTGGCCCGTGTCCGCACCCGGGTCTGCGGCCCGAGGTCGGCCGATCGTGGTGGGCCGCTGACCGTCCGGCCAGTTAATGCTTGTCCCGGGGCAAACAAGTCGCGGTGACCCCTGGCGGAATTCCTGTTGATGGGTTGTGATGGCGAGCACGTCCCTCAACGAGAGGAATTTGTGGTGAGCAGACGCTTCACCGCCGGCGCCGTCGCAACCGTGGCGGCACTGGCAACCGTACTGGTCGGGCCGGCCAGCTCGGTCGGTGCCGCCCCGACGACCTCGACCGAGTACACGGTGGTTGCCGAGAAGGGGACCTCCGCCGCAGTCGCCATCGCGGCGATCGAGAAGGCCGGCGGCACGGTCGTTTCCCGTACCGACAGCGTCGGCATGTTCCAGGTCCGCAGCGACCGCGCCGACTTCGCCAGCCGGGTGGCCGCCGCTGACGCTCTCGTCGGTGCCGCCCGCAAGCAGTCCATCGGTCGGGCGCCGAAGATCGACCGCGTCGAGCAGGAGAACCTCCTCGCCGACGCGAAGAGCAAGGGCACGACTGCCGCCGCCGGCTCCGACGCGGCGGGCATGGATCCGCTCGACGACAAGCTCTGGGGCCTGTCGATGGTCCGCTCCGACCAGGCCCGGCAGGTGGAACCCGGTGACCGTGGCGTCACCGTCGGCGTCCTGGACACCGGCCTCGACGCC
This sequence comes from Micromonospora thermarum, assembly GCF_012034245.1. GTDB lineage: Bacteria > Actinomycetota > Actinomycetes > Mycobacteriales > Micromonosporaceae > Micromonospora > Micromonospora thermarum. The sequence continues at coordinate 21,695 of NZ_JAATEO010000050.1, forward strand.
AGCAACCCGGACCTGGCGGCCAACTTCGACTGGTCGCTGTCGCGGAACTTCGCCCCCGACCTGACCGATGTCGACGGTCCGTGCGAGGTGGCCAGCTGCCTCGACCCGGTCGGCACCGACGACGGCGGCCACGGCACGCACGTCGCCGGCACGATCGGCGCCGCCGCCAACGGCTTCGGCATCTCCGGTGTCGCCCCGAACGTGACGCTGGTCGAGCTCAAGGGTGGCCAGGACTCCGGCTACTTCTTCCTCGACCCGGTGGTCAACTCCCTGGTGCACGCCGGTGACGTCGGACTCGACGTGGTCAACATGTCCTTCTACGTCGACCCGTGGCTCTACAACTGCACCGCCAACCCGGCCGACTCCCCGGAGGCCCAGGCGGAGCAGCAGGTGATCATCGAGGCGATGAACCGGGCGCTGAACTACGCGCACGACCGGGGCGTCACGCTGGTCGGTGCCCTCGGCAACAACCACGAGGACCTCGGGAAGCCGCGTACCGACTTCTCCAGCCCGGACTACGGCGCTCCGGCGTACCCGCGGCCGATCGACAACTCGACGTGCTGGGACCTGCCGGCCGAGGGCCCGCACGTGATCGGCGTGTCCGCGCTCGGCCCGTCCGGCAAGAAGGCCGACTTCTCCAACTACGGTCTCGAGCAGATCTCGGTCTCGGCTCCGGGCGGCTGGTTCCGCGACGGGTACGGCACCAAGTCGTACCGGACCGACGCCAACATGATCCTCTCGGCGTACCCGCTCAAGGTGCTCCAGGAGGAGGGCTCGGTCGACAAGAACGGCAACGTCGTGGGTGCCGCGAAGAGCTTCGTCTTCAAGGAGTGCACGAAGGCCGGCGCCTGCGGCTACTACACCTACCTCCAGGGCACCTCGATGGCGTCCCCGCACGCCGCCGGCGTGGCGTCGCTGATCGTCAGCAGGTTCGGCGTGACCGATCCGGCCAAGGGCGGTCTGCGGATGGCGCCGGGTCAGGTGGAGAAGCAGCTCTACCAGACCGCCGCGGAGCACGCCTGCCCCGAGCCGCGCCTGCAGAGCTACACGCGCGAGGGCCGGTCGGCCGAGTTCGACGCCCTCTGCGAGGGTGACGAGGAGTTCAACGGCTTCTACGGGCACGGCATCGTCGACGCGTACGCCGCGGTGACCACCCCCATGTGACAGCCGCACCACCGTGAGGGCCCGGTCGACCACCCGGTCGGCCGGGCCCTCGCTGTTTGATCCACTCGGGTTCATGGAAGTCGGGCCGTCGCCGCGTGGTGGATAGCGCGACTTCATGCACGTCGAGTCGATCAAGGACGCCAACCGCGTGTGGTCAGCGCGGCGCGCACCTCGGCGGCGACCTTCGGAAACTCCCGGTGCAGGCGTCGGCTCGTGACGTGCAGGACCAGCCAGCCAGCGGAGATCAATTGGTTGAGGCGGCGGCGGTCGAGGTGCATCCGGTCCGCGTCGTGGTGCCAGTGTCCGTCGTACTCGACCGCGACGCGGTACTCCGGCCAGGCCAGATCCGGATGCAGAACCAGACCGGACGGGGTGCGGACCGGATGCTGGGTGACCGGTCGAGGTAGCCCGGCCAGCACCAGCCGCACCCGCAGATGCGACTCCGGGGGCGACTGGGCGCCGGGGTCGGCGAGGTCGAACACCCACCCGGCCCGCCGGCCGCCCGGACGGCCCGCATGCTGCCCGGCGGCCTCCGCCAGCGCTGGGCGCGTGGCCAGGCCCTGCCGGAGAAGCGCGTCGACGATGCCGACCGCCCGGACGGGATCGAGCCAGACGGCACTTTCCCAGGCGGCCTGGGCCGCGCTGGTCCGAGCGCAGCCGTCACCGGGCGACCGGACGAGATCACCTGAACCGGCGACGTGCAGCCGCATGCCCTTCTGCGCGCCGACGCGGCGAGCGCCGGGGACGAGCACGTGGACATCGTCGGCGAAGGTGGCCGCGTGCTCGACGCCGTGCAGATACGCAGCCGAGGGGCCGGCGAACAGCGCGCCGTCCGGCAGGCGCAGGGCGGCGGCGCGGCACGCCAACGCGTGATCCCGATCCAGCCGCGCGTCGGCGTACACGTCGTGGCGGAGCCGGACCCAGGCCGAGCTCCGGAGCTGGTGCTCGGTGAGCAGGCGTCGACGGACGGCGTCCGAGCCACGGAAGACCTGCCAGGCGAGGGTGGCGGGCCGATGCGGTCGAGGTGGCATGCCGACCAGCGTGCGGGGGTCCGATGGTGCGGGGACAGCCCTGTGGACAACCGGCGGTGCCGTCCTCGGCGTCGCCTGTGGACAACCGTGGTGCGGCCGGTCAGGTGTGGTAAAGGCTAGATCAACTCGTTTTCCTGGAAGTCGGGCTGTCGCAGTGA
>NZ_JAATEO010000051.1 GCF_012034245.1 Micromonospora thermarum
CTTCATAGGCTGGTCGATGACCTCGACGGCGGAGACGCTGACGAGACCGTCAAGTTCGCCCTTGACGGAGTCCAGTATGAGATAGACCTGTCGAGCGCCAATGCCGAGAAACTGCGTGACGTATTCGCGCCGTACGTCGCTCACGGCACGAAGGTCGGCCGAGGTGGCGTGGTCGTGGGTGGCCGCGCTGCCCGGGGCCGGGGCGGGGCCGCCATCGACCGCGAGCAGAACAAGGCGATCCGGGCGTGGGCCAAGAAGGCCGGCAAGGACATCTCCGACCGCGGCCGGATCCCGCAGGAGATCGTCGACGAGTACCACTCGAAGGCAGGCCGCTGACCCGTCCATGTCAGATGTAGATGTAAAGACTGAACCGCCCCGGGTTTTGTGGAGACCTCAGCTGTTGGCTCCAACCACCTCGCGGGGCTGGGGTGGAGCGTAGAACATCGACTCGTATTCGGTGGGTGGGACGTGCCCGATGGCGGAGTGCAGGCGCTGGTTGTTGTACCAGTCGCCCCACTCGGCGGTGGCCAGTTCGACCTGGGCGAGGCTGCGCCCCGGACCTCGGGGTTTGATCAGCTCGGTCTTGTAGAGGCCGATGGGGGACTTCATCACCGCGTTGTCCAGGGCATCGCCGACACTGCCGATCCAGGCGTCGATACCGGCATCGAGCAGGTGGGTGGTGAAGCGGAATGACGTGTACTGACTGCCCGCATCGTTGTGATGTACCAGGCCCGCGCCGACCGGTTGCCCGGCGCGGTCACGGCGTCACAACCCCATGTCCAGGGCGGCCAGGACCAGCGGGATGCGTTTGTTCGTCGCCGCGGACCAACCCACGATCGCACCGGGAGTAGACGTCGACGACGAACGCGACGTAGACGCCGGATCAGGCGGCGACGTGGGTGAGGTCCGCGACCCAGCACCGATTCGGCCGGGCGGCGGTGAAGTCCCGGTTGAGCAAATCGGCGGCCCGTTCATGCCCGGAATCGGCGGTCGTGGTGCGGATCTTCTTGCCGCCGACGACGCCGGTCAGGCCGGCGTCACGCGTCAACCGTTCGACCGTGCACCGGGCCGTCGGGTGCCCTTGGCGGCGCAGCTCGTGCCAGATCTTGCGGGCTCCGTAGACGCCGTAGTTCGTCGAGTGGATCTCGCGGACCGGATCTGTCAGCTGCGCATCACGCACCTGCCGCTTCGACGGCGGACGCTTCTTGGCCGCCCAGTAGCCGCTCGGGGTGATCTGCAGCCCGTGCTGGCGCAGCACGGGCTGCAGATCGGCTCGACTCCGCCGAAGCGGTCCCGATGCTCGTCGACGAACCTCACGAGCGTGTCGTAGGCCGGTAGAGCTCGGCCGCGAAGAAAGCCGACGCATCCTTCATGATCTCATTCGCCCGACGCAGCTCGGCGTTCTCCCGCCGCAGCCGCTTCAGCTCCGCAGACTCCTCCGACGTCACCCCCGGCCGCCGGCCCTCGTCGACCTGCGCGCCCACTTACGCAACGTCTCGGCCGTGCCAATCCCGAGCCGGGCCGCCACCGCCGTGATGGCCGCCCAGTCCGACTCGTAGTTCGGCCGCACCTCCGCGACCATCCGCACCGCCCGTTCTCGCAGCTCCTGCGGATACGGCTTCGTTCCTGCCCTCTCTCGATCCTTCCCGAGCGGGGAAGTCTCCAAGAACCGAGGCGGTTCACCGGTGCAATCGTGCAGCCCGGGCGCCTGCTGAAATCTGACTGTGCCCATGGCCGCTTGCTCGTGCTCACTGGGACCTTCACTCGTGTACCCGCAGCATCCTCAAGGCGAGGTTCAACCGGGGGAGCGCATCGGGAGCAGCTGGGAGCACTAGAAGGCATCGAATAGGCACCTGATCATGCCTATATTTCTTGTTTCCGCACGTCTTTGCCCCGTCAGTGCCGTTGATGGTCGAGCGACCTCTTCGGGAAGACCGAAGTATTCGCCGTGCTGCATCAAGGCTGGCGCGAGTGCCTGTTGAGCCGAGGGGAGAGGAGGCGGCGGACGCTCCTCTCCCCTCGAGCTATCTCATCCGAGGGTGTTGGGTTGTGCGCCGAGAAGGATTTCGTTCCAGCCGGAGGCGTTTACCGGGTCGGTTGGGTAGAAGACGATGTCGCTGCCGCTTCCGTCGTAGGGGTTGGTGTCGACGTATCGTCCGAGGCCGGTGTCGGTGCGCCGCCCGTAGTAGACGCCCCCTCCTGGGGATGCGAGTTGGGTCATGATGTTCCAGGTGGAGCTGCGCAGGGTGTAGTCGAGCCAGTTCGCGGGCCCGTTGATCTTGTAGGACATGAGGCGTCCGTCGCTGGTGGTTCCGAGGATCCAGGATGGGCCGGTTGCGGTGAGTGTGTCGAGGGTGAAGCCGCTGTCGATGTATGTGTTGTTGATGATGTTCGCGCTGGTGGGTTTGCTGCTGGTGATGTCGTATCGGCGGAGGTTGCCGGCGGCGATGCCGAAGAGTTTGCCGGTGCCGTCGTAGGTGAGCCGGTCGTGGGTCCATCCGCTGCTGAACAGTTCGACGGGTGGGCTGAATCGGAGGGCTAGGTCGGCGGTGAGGATGTCGACTCGGTAGAGCTTGCCGGTGGTGTTGGTGACGAGCAGGGTGGTGGCGTTGATGACGGCCATGGCTTTGGGGGTGAAGCCGAGGGTGCTGGCGGAGACGAGTTTCTTAGTCCGGTCGCCGGTGTCGGAGTCGATCTGGGTGTAGGTGAGTCGTCCGTCGGAGAGGGCGCCGATGAGGGTGACGTTTCCGGTGGAGACGGTGTTCCAGGTCTGCGCTAGGGCGAGGGCTCCGGTGTACCAGCCGCCGTTGGCGCCTGCGGCACGGTGGTGGCCGATGCGGAAGCTGCTGTTGGCGTTCCAGGTCGCTGCGGGTTTGGTGTGCCCGACGTTGGCGCCATTGACGTACAGCGTCAGCGTCGAGGTTGTCTTCTCGTAGGTGACGGTGAGGTGGGTCCAGATGCCGAGGCGCGCGCTGTTGGGGCCGGCGGTGACGACGTCAAAGACGGGGGAGGTGACGTCGGTGCGGGGCATGGCGACGCGCCAGGACTTGTCGCTGGCGTCGGTCCAAAGTTTGTAGCCGTAGGTGTTGACGCCGTCCTGGGAGAGCAAAGTGCCGCCGTAGGCGGTGGGTTTTGCCCAGACGGAGACCGTGAAGTCGGCGTTGGTGGCCGCGGCGGATCCAGTGGTGCTCAGGCCGCCGTTGCTGCCGTTGAAGTCGGCGTTGGGGCTGAAGGTGTCGCCGGTGCTCCAGGTGACACCGCCGGTGGCGGTGGCGTGCAGGGTGCCGCTGGTGTCCTCGGCCGTGGTCACGGCGCCTGATTCGGCGTCGTTGAGTTGCCAAGTGTGGTTGGACGTGATGAGGGTTTGGGCGGGAGCGGCGGCGATGGTGCCGGTGTTTCCGTTCTCGCTGATGGTCAGGTTGGTCACGTGCCAGGGGGTTGCGGATGAACCTGCGCCGACCGTCCACAGGTCCGGGGTGCCGTTGCCGTCGATGTCAGCGGCGCGCAGGCCGAGCGTGGCGCTGGTGTTCCAGCCGGTGGCGCGAAGGGTGTAGGGGGTGTAGCTGAGCTCGGAGGTTTCCGGGTTGAACGTGAACTGGTTCCACAGGTGCAAGGCGCCGGTGCCGGGGTTCCAAAGGAACATGGCTGTGCCGGTGCTCGTTTGGGCGGTGGCGATGGTCCAGTTGTCCCAGTCGCTGCCGCCTGCCGGGGTGGGTGTGTCGATGGGCTGCGTCTGCCAGTAGTCACCCGCGGTGAGTCCGACGGGATAGTAGAGAAGGCTGTAGCCGTTGGTGGCGTCGCCGCTGATGCCGATGAGGTCCGGGAAGCCCGTGCCCCGGGGGTCCCCGGCGGCGGTGAGCTGGCGTGGCGAGTTGCTGTTCATGTCGAGCAGGAGGTCGGCGATGATCGGGACTCGGTTCTCGTCGCGTTGTCCGTGGATGGTGGAGCCGTCGCCGTTGCCGCGGAGGATGCTCGCACCGCCGGCGTTGTCGCCGGTGGTTTGATAGACGAGGATGTCCTGCAGCCCTTCGCCGAAGAACCGGCCGGTGCTGACTTGTGTGCCGGTGTAGTTGTCTGGTCCGGCGGTGGCACCGACGTGGAAGCCGTGGGCGCCGATGTTGGTGGCGGCGCGGCTGATGCCGATGGCGGCGCCGCCGGTGGCGAGCCACAGTCCGGCGGGCAGGTCGTGGGTGCCGCCGACGGTGACCAGGTCGGCGACTCCGTCGCCGGTCATGTCACCGTCCGCAGCCGGGGTGGGGGCGGCGGAGTTGAACGTGATGCTGGCGCTTTCACCGATGTTGCCGCCGGCGGAGGCGCTGGTGACGGTGAGGGTGTTGGTGTAGCGGGTGGGGACGACGGAGACGGTGGCGTTGCCGCTGGTGTCGGCGGCGACGTCGATGGGCGGGCCGGCGTTGAGCTGGTACACGTAGGCGCTGGGTGTCGTTCCGCTGGCCTTGCTGAAGGTGAAGGTGGCGGGCTGGCCGATGACCGTCGGGACAGTCGGCTGTGTGACGGAGGGTTGGCCGGGCCGTGAGGGGTCGAAGGTGAACTTGCAGGTTGCCGACCAGTCGCTGGGTGTGCGGAAGTCGGTGGCCTGCACCTTCCAGGAGAACGTCGTCAGCTGACCGCTGGCGGCAGCTTGCAGTTTGGCGACGGGCACGATGAGTACCGCGGTGCTGCCGGAGGGGTATGTCAGCAGGTTGGGGTCGGAGGAGGCGAGCGCGGTCTGGGTGCTGTCGGAGGTCTTCCACAGCTTGAACGACACGCCGAGCACCCCGCCGTTGCGGTCAGACACCGGGGCGTAGAGCCGGACGTCGGCGTCACCGACAACAGTGGGGGTGGCGGCGGTGCACGAGGTGACGGGAGAGGTGGTCATCCCCGTGGGGGTGTTGGGCTTGTGGTTGTAGAGGATGGTCAGCGTAGGGCTGGTTTCGAGGAACTCTTTCCAGCTTTGTGTGTCGGTGGCTTCGTTGGCGGCGACCATCCACACGGTGCGGGTGCCGCGATTCTCGGCCACGTCCGCCTTGATGCGGTCGATGATGTCGAAGGAAACATCGTTGGCGTTGCATCCGCTGTAGCCGTAGGCGAAGCTTTTCGACGCGATGGCGGTGCCCTTGCTGACCCCCTCCCAGTAGTTCCATGTCGCGTTCGACGAGGTCAACGTCGTCCCTGGGCCGTACACGTTGACGGTCTTTGCGGTGCAGCTCCACGACCAGGTGTTGCGGATCTTGAAAGTGGCGGAGTTGATTTCCGCGCCCTTCAAGGTGCTATACGGCACGGGAAAGTTGATGAGTGTGTTGGAGCGTTGGCTGCCGGCGTTGCCGACCTGCATCCGCCCATTCGGGTCAGGTGTGTCCTTCCAGTAGTTCGTGTCTTGATGCTGATAGGAGATCGTGGCCCAGCCGGTGTTGGCCGAGCCGTACGGGGTCCAGGTGAACGTCGGGTCGATGTAGACCGGGTACACGGTCTTCGGGTCTGTCAGCAGGGCGGGGTCGGGTTCAAGCGTGAGGCTGCTGTCGGTCACCTGCACCTCGACGGGCGCCGTGCGCGCGGCTGACCCGGGCGCCTGGCTGCTCGACGGCGACGGCGACGGTGACGGGGCGGGGGATGGGCTCTGTGTGCTGTCGGACGCGGCGGCCTGTCGCGCCGTGGGCTGCGTGGCGGTGGAGTCCCACATGACGGCGGCGGGGGCGGTCATGACGGCGGTGCCGCGGCGGTCGCGTCCGGTGATGTTGCCGGCAGTGTCAGCTTTGAGCGTCAGTCCGCGTGTGGTGAGAGGCAGCTCGAGGCGGGCCAGCTTCGGGTTGGCGGCGGCGGTGGCGTCGCGCACGACGAATACGTGGGAGAAGCCGCCCTCGGGGCTGACGGTGACGGTGAGATCGACCCCGGGGAGCACACCGGGGTAGGTGGCAGTGGGCCCGGCGAGATTGGGCGTGGGCAGAGTCATGGGAGCGGTGAGCGTCAGTGACTGATCGCCCCTGACCATCTGCACCAGAGGGGTGGTGCCGCCGCCCGAGAGCGTGATGTCGTGGGTGGTGGTGGAGGGTGTGATTCGGCCGTCGGCTTGCCGCACCAGGGTGGGGTCGAGGGACTTCCACTGTCCGTCGACCCGCTTGCGGATCGGCACGGCGGACAGGGCGAGTTCGACCTGACCGTCAGGGCGGGCGGTCACCACCTGGCTGGCGGTGCCCGCGGCGGTTGCCTCGACCGGCTCACCGGTTCGCTTCGCGGTAGCCAAGGCGTCGTCGAGTGGCACGCCGGATGGGGTGTTCGCAGCCGGTGCCGCGACCGCCGACGCCTTCGCCGGCACGGCGGGATGGCCGACCAGAGTGGCGCTGGCGAAAAGGCCGAGTAGGGCAGCGGAGGCAACAGATCGCCTCGCAAGTGAGGTAGGTCGGGGCATGGGTGGCTGGCTCCCCCGTCATCATGATCGTGGACTGGCGCCAGTAGTGAACCAGCCGTCGCACCCGGAGGGAAGATCCAAAGTAACGCACGGTCGCCCAGCTAGCGCGATCTGCCACCGATTGCCGCCCTCGCGTCCAACTGGCCTGCTTCGGTTGCTTTGGACGGCATCGGTCTGCGTCAGTCCCCGTCCGCCACGCCCGAAACGATCAATCGTTATCCCGCCGTTACCTTCGAAGCTGGTGAACATGCAAGATTGTTTGCCGCCACGGGGTGCGCGGTCCGGCACGAAGCGTGGTCTCGCCTATCTCCGGTTCAAGGGGGATCCATGGTCCGGCTCGCCGGCTCACACCTGTTCAGCCGTCGCACGAGGACAGCGGCGGTGCTCACGGTGGCGGCATTGGTTGTGGGATTGGCGAACGGTCCGGCAGCCAGCGCCAGGCCGGACCGCCCGGAGGTCGTGTTACCGCCGCCGCCGTCACCTGGCCGCGCGGTCACCGGCGTCAAGCCGCTACCCATGAAGTTCACGACGCCGCCAGACGACGCGAAGTCGACCTACCGTCCGACACGGACGGCGTGGCCGAAGGCTGCACGAGCGCGCCTGTCCCTGACGACGCCGGCCTCCGCGACGGCAGCGCAGACCAGGTCGCGGGCCGCCGGCGTCCCGGTCTGGGCGCAGCCGTTGGCCCAGGGCGGGCGGTACAGCGGTCCGCAGCGCCTCGATGTCCGTGTCGTCGACCGTGCTGCGGCGCAGGCGGCCGGGGTCGACGGTCTGCTGCTCACGGTCACCCCCGAACCGGCGGCCGGTGTGCCCGCCCGGTCCGGCCGGGTGCGCATCGGCGTGGACTACGCTGACTTCGCCGAGGCTTACGGGGGTAACTACGGCTCCCGGTTGCGGCTGGTGCGCCTGCCGGCCTGCGCAATGACTACCCCGCAGGTCGCGAACTGCCGCACGCCGCAGCCGCTGTCGTCGACCAACGACTCGGGGGCCCGCACCGTGTCGGCCGACATCCCGCTGACCAGTGTCGACGCCGACGCGGGTGTGTCGGGTGCGACGGTGCTGGCCGCGGTGGCGAGCGCGGGTGAGGAGGGCGGCCCGGGCGGCACCTACGCGGCCTCTGACCTGAAGGCGTCGGGATCCTGGGCCGCGGGTGGCAGCACCGGCTCGTTCACCTACTCCTATCCGATCGTGGTCCCGCCGGCCCGGTCGAAGCTGATGCCGGACGTGTCGCTGTTCTACGACTCCAGCAGCGTCGACGGGCAGACCGTCTCCACCAACGCGCAGGCCTCCTGGGTGGGCGACGGATGGTCGACGCCGAAGTCGTACATCGAGCAGACTTTCGCCTCCTGCAAGGACAACCCCGGCGGCAGTCCGTCCCCGGTGGCAACCGATGACCGCTGCTGGGCCGGGCAGATCCTGACGCTGTCGCTGAACGGCTCCACCACCGCACTCGTCTGGGACCAGACCAAGCAGGTGTGGAAGTCGCAGAATGACACCGGCGCCGTCATCACCCGCGTGCCGGGCAACGGCTCCGGCACCCATGGCGGCGAGTTCTGGCGCATCACCGAACGCAACGGCACCGTTTACGAGTTCGGCCGCAACCGCCTGCCGGGCTGGGCCTCCGGTAAGACCGAAACCAAGTCCGTCGACCACGTCCCGGTGTACTCGCCCCACTCGGGCGACCCCTGCTACAACGCAGCCGGCTTCAGCTCCTCGGTCTGCACGATGGCCTACCGGTGGAACCTCGACTACGTCACCGACGTCCACGGCAACGCGATGGCCTACTACTACGACCAGGCCACGAACTACTACGGCCGCAACAAGGGCGCCACCGATGTGGCCTACATCCGCGACAGCTGGCTGACCCGCATTGACTACGGCTTCACCGACGGCAACGCCTACAACACCGTGCCGAACCGGGTGCTGTTCCACACCGGCGACCGCTGTCTCGCCGGCACCTGTTCCCCGCTCAACGACACCACCAAGGCCAACTGGCCGGACGTGCCGTTCGACCTCATCTGCGCCAGCGGCACCGACTGTGACGACTGGAGTCCGTCGTTTTTCTCCACCGTCCGTCTCACCTCGATCGAGACGCAGCAGTACGACACCGGCACCGCCAGGCACGAGAAGGTCGACACCTACGCGCTGACTCACACCATTCCGCCGACGGGTGACGGCACCTCACCGACGCTGTGGTTGTCCTCGATCGCCCGTACCGGCCACGACCTCAGCGGCGGCGGCTCCACTACCCCTATCACCCTGCCGTCGGTCAGCTTCGGCGCCAAGAAGCTCGCCAACCGGGTCGACATCCTCGGCGGCCGCCCGGCGCTGTACCGGCAGCGCATCGAGACCATCACCACCGAAACCGGGTCGGTCATCACCGTCTCCTACGAATTACCGCAGCCCTGCGCGGCCCCGGTGTCGCAGAGCCCGGCATCGAACACCAAGTCCTGCTACCCGGTGTACTGGACACCGGAGGCCTATCCGGAGCCGGTGCTGGACTGGTTCAACAGGTACGCCGTCACCAAGGTCAGCGCGACCGACCCCACCGGCGGCGCACCCGCAACCGCTACCAGCTACGAGTACGTCGGCGGTGCGGCGTGGCGGTACGACGAAAACGAGGTCGTCAAGGCCAAGTACCGCACCTACGGCCAGTTCCGCGGATACGGCAGGGTCAAGGTGCGCTCCGGCGACGGCAGCAACGACCCGCGGACGCTGTCGGAGACGACCTACTACCGGGGCATGTCGAAGAACAACAACACCACGGTCGTCACCGTCACCGACTCCGCCGGCGGCGTCCACGAAGACCTCGACCAGCTCGCCGGCCGGGAACTGGAAACCACCACCTACCTCGGCGACGGCGGCGCCGTCGACAAATCGACGGTCACCGCCTACTGGGTGTCCAACGCGACCGCCACCCGCAACCGCACCGGCCTGTCTCCGCTGACGGCCACCCTGAGCGCACCTGTTCAGGTGTGGAGCCGACAGGCGGTCACCACCGGCGGCACCACCACCTGGCGGTACAACCAGACCGACAGCTCCTACGACACTTCCATCACCTCGCCGACGTTCGGCCTGCTCAAGCACACCTACGACCACACCGTCCCGGTTAACCCCGCCTACGACCGGTGCACCACCACCGGCTACGCCCCGGTCAACACCGTCAAGAACCTGGTCGGTCTCGTCGCCCAGGTGGAGACCGTTTCCGTGGCGTGCGGCGGCTTCACCCAGGGCTCACCGGCCACCGTGCCGGCAACCACGAACACGCTCACCGCCCCGGCCGTCGTCAACCGGCCTGCGCAGGTCATCTCCCACGTACGCACCTACTTCGACGACCCCACCTTCGCCGAGACGTTCCCGCAGGCCACCGCGCCGAGCAAGGGCAACGTGACGATGATCCGCAAGGCCGTCGGCTGGAACGGCAGCGCGTACACGTACCAGACGACCGACCGCGCCGACTTCGACGCGTACGGCCGCGGCACCGCCATCTACGACGGCAACGGCAACAAGACCCGCACCGACTACACCGACAACGCCGCCGGCCTCACCACCTCAATCACCGTCACCAACGCCGACAACCACGACATCACCACCACCATCAAGCCACGACGGAACCTCACCACCGTCACCACCGACGCGAACGATGTCGTCACCACCCAGCAATACGACGCCCTCGGCCGCGCCACCGCCGTCTGGCTAGCATCCCGACCCACCACCAGCACCGCCCACGTCAAGTTCGCCTACACCGTCTCCAAGACCGGCCCCACCGCCACCACCACCGAACAGCTCACCCGCAACAACGAATACCTGCCCAGCACCACCATCTACGACGCCCTGCTCCGCGTCCGGCAAACTCAGACCTGGACTCCGAACGGCGGCCGGCTCGTCAGCGACAGCTTCTACGACAGCCGCGGCTGGGTTGGTGCCACGTACGACGGCTGGTGGGACGCCTCCACCGGCCCCAACGGCACCCCCGTCTACACAGACGGCCTGCAGAAGAAGGCGCTCCACCAGACCTTCCACACCTACGACGGCCTCGGCCGCGTCATCCAGACCGACACCCGCCGCGATGGCCTCACCAAATCGACGACCCGCTCCGTCTACAACGGTGACCGCACCACGGTCATCCCCCCGACCGGTGGTACCACCACTGCGGCAGTCGTGGACCCGCTCGGCCGCACCGAGAAGCTGATTCAGTACACCTCGGCGCCGACCCTGCAAAGCCCCGCCAACCCGTTCACCGGCATCCACTACCTCAGCGGCGGCGCCACCCAAACCACAAGCTACGGCTACAACGGGCAGGGCCTGCAGTCCAGCCTCACCGACACCGCCGGCAACACCTGGACCCGCCAATACAACCTCCTCGGGCAGGTCACCAGCCGGGACGACCCCGACACGGGCGTGACCACCAGCAAGTACGACGGCGCGGGCAACCTCACCGAGGTCACCGACGCCCGCAACAAGACCGTCTCCTACACCTACGACAATCTCAACCGCAAGACCGGCAGCTACGCCGCCCCCATCAGCGGCCAGTCGACCACCAACAAGCTCGCCGCCTGGGTATACGACAACGACAACGCCGTCGCCAGCGTCACCAATCCGATCGGCAAGCTGACCACCAGCATCGCCTACCGCGGCGGCGCTGAGTACAGCACCCAGTACAAGGGTTTCACCGTCTTCGGCGCCTCCACCGGCGAAACCATCACCATCCCCGCCACCGAAGGCCTACTTGGCAACACCTACTTCTTCGGCCACAGCTACGACACCATCCTCGGCAAACCGCTGATCGACAGCCACCCGGCCCGCGGCAACCTGCCAGCAGAAAGCGTGCGCTACGGCTACAACGCCTACGAGCTACCCACGACCCTCAGCGGCCTCGCGGCATACAGCAACGCCACCGACTACGACTCCTGGCGCCGGGTCAGCCGGAACGCCGTCGGCTCCGCCAGCAGCCTCGCCTCCATCGTCAACACCTACGACGACCACTTCGGCTGGCGCACCCAGCAGCTGGTCACCAAGACCACGTCCACCACCGCCACTACCAACGTCGACAAGCAGGACTACCTGTACGACCAGGTCGGCAACATCATCAAGAAAGCCGACACCCGCTACGAACCCACCACCAACACCGAAACCCAGTGCTACCGCTACGACGCCCTACGCCGCCTCACCAAAGCCTGGACCGCCACCGACAACTGCGCCGCCACACCCACCATCAGCAACCGCACGATGGTCGGCAGCGGCATCGGCTCCACCAGCGCCTACTGGACCGAATGGACCATCGACCCCGTCGGTAACCGCACCAAACAAATCCAGTACTCACCGACCGGCGGCCAAGCCAACGACATCACCACCGACTACACCCACGACGGCAACGGCGCCGGCCAACCCCACACCCTCACCAGCACCTCCGGCGGCCTCACCGGCAGCACCACCTACACCTACGACCCTGCCGGCAATATGACCACCCGCGAAGCCGGCCAAGGCACCCAAACCCTCACCTGGGACGACACCGGCGAACTCACCTCCGTCACCGGTAGTACCGGCGGAAACACCTCCTTCGTCTACGACGCAGACGGCAACCTCCTCATCCAGAAAGACCCCGGGAAGAACACGCTCTACCTGCCCGGCACCCAAATCACCCTCAACACCAGCACCGAAGCCCTGAGCGGCGTCCGCTACTACCCCCTGCCCGGCGGCGCCACCGCCATCCGCACCGGCAGCACCACCGCCTACTCCTTCGCCATCCCCGACCACCAAGGCACCCCCACCCTCTACCTCAACAACACCGCCCAAACCCCCACCTGGCGCCAATACACCCCCTACGGCGGACCCCGCGGCGCCACAGTCGTAGTGCCGGACAACCGCGGCTTCCTAAACCAGCCCCTGAACACGACCACCGGGCTCACCCAGATTGGCGCCCGCAACTACGACGCCACCATCGGCCGCTTCATCAGCGTCGACCCCATTCAGGACCTCGACGACCCCCAACAGTGGAACGGCTACGCCTACGCCAACAACAACCCCACCACGTACTCAGACCCCACCGGCCTGGAATACTTCGAGGACGCATGGGGTGGCGGCCAAACCTCCCCTGGTGGCAACGGCGGCTCCGGCGCACCCCCGATTGTCAGCGGCCAACCCTCCAACCCCTACCACGACGTCCAAGTCGGCGGTGACCCTCGTAGCGGCAGGACCACCAGGGGCGACAAGGCAGTAAGCCTTGACGACGTCGCACGACTCATGACGAATTCCCAGTTCGACTACCGCAACCTGGATCCGGTCGACAAGCGCCACGCCATGTGGGGAGCCTTCTGCTACAACTCGCCCGATGTCTGCGCACAATTCGATGCCGAACGCGAAAAGCAGTTCCGCAAAATCATCAGCACGATCGTGCTCGAGCTTAGCGGCGTGCAGGACATCATGGACTGCGCAGGAGGAAGTGTCTCCGGCTGCGCCTTCACGGCCGCCGGCTTGGTGCCGATCGCTGGCAAGACCAAGGCGGGCGTCAAGATCGGCGAGGCCTTCGTCAACGTAGCTCGCCATGCAGACGACCTGCCGCCCGGTGTGCCCACCTCTTGCGCCCTAAGAAGCTTCAGCGGCGACACCGAAGTTCTGATGGCGGATGGCACCACCAAGCCGATCAAGGACATTCGAGTCGGGGACCTTGTGCTGGCCACCGACCCGCAGACGGGTGAGGAAGGCCCCCGCGAGGTCACGCACCTGTGGGTCCACAAGGACCAACTCATCGACCTCAGGGTGGACGGCGGTGACCTCACCACCACCGAGGACCACCCGTTCTGGAACGAAACAGATCAGCAGTGGCAGGACAGCCAGGCCCTCGATCCAGGCGACCTCCTGTACACGGCCTTGGGAAGAACAGTCGCTGTCACCGGGCTCGACTGGAACAGCATCCAATACGGCCTGGCATACAACCTCACCGTCGATGGCATCCACACGTACTATGTGCTCGCTGGCAACACACCGGTCCTCGTCCACAACGTCGGCGAAAGCTGCGTTGTCAATCAGACCCTTGGCGCTGGAGCGTATGCGCGGGAAGGTGTCGGACTGGTGGATGGCAACATCAATGCCCCGGGTGTTCGGGACTTGGTTGATGAAGCAGGGAACGCATATGGATGTCACGTCTGCGGTGCTACAACTTCCGGAACCCGATCCGGCGGCTGGATCCCCGACCACCAGCCAGCGACTGCGGCTGTTGCTCCAGGCACACCGCAGACCGCCTACCCGCACTGTCTTCCGTGCGCTAGACAGCAAGGTGGTATAGTGCGGCAACTAATCGGAGGAAATTATGAGTTCTCCTGATGCTAACCTGCTTGGCTCGTTCGTGATGTTCTTCGACCATGGCTTGCTCGTGATCGAGGACGCCGAGAGTGGGGCAGCTCACGAGGACTGGGACGCCGCATCTGAGTACGTGCACTTCGACCAGGACTCGCTGTATGTTGCCGTACAGAGTGTCGTCGACGGCGCTGTGGCGGTAACTGCTTATCGTGACAGCGCACCGAGCCATGAAACAGAAGGATTAGTCGAGGCATTCTCTGGGGAATTTGATTCAGAGTTCGGTCGCTTCCGCATTCATGATTCGGACAACCGGGCGGTCTTAACGATTACAGGGAGGCGTGGGCGAAACCGCGTAACCGTTCTTGTGGATGAATTCAATTGGGCGGCGCGCGTGGTCGTGACTATAGGTGTGCCGGCATAACGGAACATTGTGCGTGAAGGGTCAGGCGGTGGTGTTCGTTGCTACTGCCTGGCTCGACTGGAACAGCATCCAGCACGGCTTGGCCTACAACCTCACCGTCGATGGCATTCACACGCACTATCTGCTGGCTGGTGAAACACCGGTCCTCGTCCACAACACGATTGGTTGCTCCCGAAACGCGATTCCAGCGGAGTCTCTCGATGTAATTAATTCGGGCACCGGACCGCGGCGAGGAGCGCGAATACGCCGCCGTAGGAGTGACCCACGAGGTGAGTGGGCCGATCCATCAGCCCAGTGGCCGGCGAGCATGGGGTTGCTTCGATCCATGCGTGCTGGCCGGTCAGCCTGCATGGCGTAAGCGCTCGATGCCCAGGGCGGGACAGCGAACCCACGTCATGTCGGGTCGCTCAGTGTCTTGTCGGCAGGCGGCAGCCCACGACACGGCCACCTCTCAGCTGGCTACGTTCGCCGAGCTGGTCCCGCACACCGGCTCGGCTCCCGCCGGCAATCGGGCGGCGCAGCGATGACCGACGCCAACCTCGCGGACCAGATCCGTACCCTGCACACCGAAACGATCGCCGCCATCGAGCAGCGGCAGGCTCTGGCCCCCGTCGAGGCCCGGTCCGCTCTCATCGCCGCGCTGCGGAACAGGCTGGTCTGCCGGCCCGGCTGCGAGGACGCCCTCGCCACGTGGGGCCTGGAACCGCTGCCGCAGCGCTGGACCGTCTCCGCCCAGGCGCAGCTGTCGTACACCCGCCCGCACGACGACCTGGCAACAGCCGGTTCAGTTCGCCTTCGACGTACCGCTGCACCTGGGCGTGGACTCGTCCGGCGCCGTGGGTGTGGTCCAACTGCCGGAACATCGCCAAAGCGGTCTCCGCCGGATGAAGATCCTCTTCGTCGACTTGGTCAGGCGAGCCGGGTCGTCCGGCCACGGGCAGGCGGGGTCTCGCTGAAGCGTTCAGCCAGTCCAGCGCGGCGCGGTCAAGAACGCCTGGCTGGAACGGAACGCGGACGACCATGTCCGCCATCCCGGGCGTCTCCGCCGATTGGGTGGGCAGCAGGGTGCCGGCGTTGGTTGAACCGCTCGGGGAAGTTGCCCGCTTACCCTCGCTGGCGCGACTTCCCTCGAGAAGCGGTAGCAGGCGGGTCAAGGCCCCTCCGGCCGCCAACGCCCTGTCGCAGGCCTCGACGAATTCCCGGGATGGGAAACGGTCCGCAGTCTCGATCCGACGCACCAGGTCGGCGCTGAAGCGGATCATCGCGCCGAGTCGCGCCTGCGAGATGTTGGCCCGCTCCCGCAGCCGACGCAGCTCGGCACCGAAGAAGTGGCGCTCTGACAGGGACGGCTGGAGCGTTCGCGGGGTCTGGCCCATAGCACCGCCTCCTCTGGCTGTTCACACCACCATGGCGATGAGCAGCATGGATATCGCGCACATAGGGTCACTCAGTGTTCAGCGCGGCGCAACCAAGAACACCGAGATGCGTAGAGGCGGGAGAAGCTCATCGGTGGCGCACATGCGGACAACCGCTTCGTCCGCATGCTTGGCATTCACTCCACCGCCTCGACGGGCGAGTGTGGAGACGGGCCGGGCTACTCGTCAGATCCGCCCCTGACTTGAACGAGCGCGGGAGGTTGCAATGGAGCAGGAGACCGCTCCGCCGCCGTGATCTTGATACACGCCGGCTGCGCCCTGGGCCTTGCCGCCGTGCGAGCGATCATGCGTATCGGCATCCGCGCATATGGCTGGGGCATCCACGCGCCAGCAGGACGCAACCTTCGGCCGGCACCACATCGACTTCAGACTTCCGTGTGACTTGGCGAGTCCAGCGGCTTGACGCTCTGTTGAGCCCGAGGAGAGCGGAACGGCGGGCCATCCGATCGGGAGGCCCTGACGGAAAGGGAGAGCACCCGAATGAGTGTCGAGACGGTGAGCGGCGAGGATTTCCACGCCGCAATGGTCGATCAGCTCGTCGCTGATCACGCGGAGAAGGGGCTGATCATGCGGCCCGAGGTGGAGGCGGCGCTACGGTCCGTGCCACGCCATCTGTTCACTCCGGATGCCGCGCTGACGGAGGCCTACCGGGCCGACCAGGCCGTGGTGACCAAGCGGATCGGCGACGAGGCCGTCAGCTCGGTGTCGGCGCCGTGGCTCATCGCGGAGATGCTCGGTCAGGCAGCCGACGCCATCGACGGCGGGTTGCCCGGCCGCCACGTCCTCGAGATCGGCTCCGGCGGATACAAACGCCGCGCTGCTGCGCGAGCTGGTCGGCCCGTCGGGCTCGGTCACGACCGTAGACATCGATCGAGAGGTGACCGAGCGGGCCACCGCCTGCCTCACAGCGGCGGGTTACGACGACGTGGCCGTGGTGTGCGCGGACGCCGAGCAACCGGTCAGCCCGGGCCGTTCATACGACCTGATCATCGTCACGGTCGGCGCATGGGACATTTCCCCGGCCTGGACCGCGCAGGTCGCCGAGAACGGAACGCTGGTCGTACCGCTGCGGACGTTCGGGATGACCCGCTCGTGGGCGATGCGTCGGACGGGGGACCGGCTGGTCAGTCACAGCCAGCGGTTGTGCGGGTTCGTGTCGATGCAGGGCGCCGGGGCGCATGAGGTGCGGTACGTCGACATCGCTGACGGGGTGCACCTGCGGCTGGACGAGGACCAGCAGGTCAATCGCCACGCCGTAGGTGAGCTGTTGGCGCAGCCGCAGACGCAGGCGTGGGCCGGGGTGAGCCTGCCCCCTCGTGCCGTCCTGGCTGACCTCGACCTGTGGTTGGCGGCCCGCATCACCGATGCGGGACAGCAGTTCGTTGTTCTCACGGCTCAGCGGGAGGCCGTCGATGCGGGCGTCGTCGCCCCGGCGTGGCGCTTTGGCACACCGGCCGCCCTCAACAACGGCGCGTTCTGCTACCGCTCGACGCTGCGCTGGAACGACGACGACATGTTCGACCTGGGTGCCTGTGCGCATGGGCCCGATGCTGCGGCGGCGGCTGGTCGGATGGTCGAACAGTTGCGCGCGTGGCTGGATGCGGGCAGCCCCTCGCCGGTGCTGCACGTCCTGCCCGCTGGTACTCCCGACGGCGACCTGCCGGCCGGGACGGTGCTGGACAAGCGGCACAGCCGCTTCGTCCTCACCTTCACCCCCGCATAGAAGGGAACGCACGTGAACGAAACCGATGCCTCGGAGTTCGCCCTGGACGTCAGCCTGGTCGACGCGGGCCCCACCGCGGGCGGCTACGCCACCGCCACCGACGACGGATGCGGCTCGGGTAACACCGGTTCCAACGCCTGCACCACGAAGTGCGACGGCGGCAACTGACCCATCCGTTCCTCTCACGATCGGGCCCGGCGTCGAGCGCGCCGGGCCCGTCGATTCGGTGGTGCATCATGGTTCCCTCAAGTGGTGCGGCGCTGATCAGAATCGCCGCCTACCCAAAGGGCCTCGTTCTGCCTGCCTGGCCCGACTTGTTCCACGGTCATCCGGATCAGTGGCGCGAGTGGCTGGACAAGACGTGGACGCTGCCCGGGTTCGCGGCGGCCGTTACCTGCGCGGCGCCGCAGTTGGCCGACCAGATCCAACGCGCTCTGAGCGGTCCGGTGCCTCAGCAGCGGCTGCGGCGCCTGGTGCAATCAGCGGTCCGGTACCTGCTGCGCTGGACCACCCGTGCGACCCCGTTCGGCACGTTCGCCGGCGTGGCCCCGGTCCAGTTCGGCGCTCGCGCGACGGTCCGCCTGGGCGAGGCCCATCGCGCGGTCTCCCGCCCCGACGGCCAGTTCATCGCCGAGCACACCGCGCGGGCCGAACAGGACCTGGCCACTCTGCGCGCCGTCGTGGTGGTGACGAACTCGTTGGGATACCGGCGCGGCGACAAGTGGGTGCTGCCATGTGCCCACGCCAGCGCCGATTGGCGGTGGGACGTCGAGGTCCGCCTGACCGGCCCGATCCGTGCTGCGATTCAGGCGGCGCGGTCCCCGGTCAGCTTCGCCGAACTCGCCGCGACGATCGCCGGACCCGCCAGCATCGCCGACGCCGAGCGGCTGCTGGCCGAACTGGTCCACAACGGGGTGCTGCTGTCGGCCCTACGCCCGCCCATCACC
>NZ_JAATEO010000052.1 GCF_012034245.1 Micromonospora thermarum
GGCACCGTCGTCGGCCTTGGCCTCGTCGGCCTCCTTGCCCAGCCGGGCCTCGACCGCCTGCGGCTCGTACATCTCTTCGACGACACGCAGGTAGAGCTCGTTCGGGTTGGGCAGGTTCTTGATCTCGCGCAGCGCCTGCTCCTGGCCGGCGGACTCCAGTACGAACGTGCCGTAGTTGAGCGCCCGCCCGGCCGGCGTCTGCTCGTACTTCATGTCGGTGACCCGGACCAGGGGCATCATGGCCACCCGCCGGGTGATGATGCCGTTGACCACCATCACCCGCTTGTTGGTCAGGATGAAGCGGTCGTACCACCAGTCGGCGACCTTCCACGCCACCCAGCCCATCACCGCGAACCAGAGCAGCACCGCGACGGTGGTGAGGGCACCCACGTCCTGCCCGGCGAGGAAGCCGGAGAGGTAGCCGAGCACGAAGGTGGCGGCGATGCCGACGAGCAGCGGCGTCGCGAGGTGGATCCAGTGCCGCTTCCACTCCCCCCGGTACCGCTCGGTGGGGAACAGGTAGCGCGCGACGAGGGAACTCGGCTCGTCCTCCAGGGGCAGCACCCGGCGCGGCGCCATGCCGGCCGCGTCGGCCCGCAGGCCGGCCAGCTCGTCCTCGGAGATCTGGGGCGGCTGGTACCCGGCTTCGGGATCCCGGATCCACGCCCGACCCGACCGGCCCTCGCCCGCGTAGCCCGGACCGTCGCCGAAGCCGGCGTCGTCCGAAAGGGAAGGACCGTCGGACAGGCTTGGACCGGAGCCGTAGCCCGGCCCGTCGTCCGGGCCGACGCGGGGGATGGGCTCCGTGTCTCGCTCCCGGCGCTCCCGGTCAGGGTCGTCGGGGTCGAAGGGGGGACCGGAGGGGCTGCCCATCGGCGGCTAGGCGACGAGGTTGGTGAAGAAGTCACCGAACCCCTGGGCGATGTCCACGATGCCGCCGCCCAGGGACTTGAAGACGTCGGCGGCGGAGTTCGGCCGGTAGGCGATGAAGAAGATCAAGAATGCGATACCAGCCCAGGTGAGGACCTTCTTGACCATGGCGGGCCATCCTCTCGCGCGGCGCCGGGTCCGTCTACCGAAGCGGCACTCAGAGTATCAGCGTCGTGTCGTGCAGTTATTCCTGCGTCCGTTCTCCGACATTCCGGGTGACTTGTCAAGCCTTCCCGTGCAGATACGGAGATGGTGCGCCGTAAACGAGCTCGGGTGGCATCCACTCGGTGAGGTCGCGCAGGACGACGTCCTCAGCGAGCAGATGACCCGCACTCGCCGGCCAGGCTATCGCATGCAGCCACATTCCCCGAGCTTCGCCGGCGTACGCACTTCGATCTGTCGGCGAACTCACGAGCCACAGTGGAGTGGGGTGGCCGCCCACCCGGATCTTCGCCTGGCCGTGGTGCTCCGGATGCCCCGGCCCCGGGTCGGTCAACTGCTCCGTGAGCTGCGGGCCCGGATCCGGCCCGGTGATGCCCGCGAAGCGCGTTCCCAGCCCGACACCCGGCTCCTCGGCGACGAAGACCAGGTCCGCCGGGCCGCCACCGAGCGGCTCCGGCCCCGCGCAGGCGACCGCCGTGGCGCGCACCCCGGTCCGGTCGTCACCGGCGTACGCGACGCCGGTCATCGTCCAGCCCGGTGGCAACGGCCACGGGCACCAGAGCGGAACTGTCGGCCGCTGCGGCGGGTCGGCGGCGGCGGTGATGCGGTCGACGACGCTGGCGACGATCTCCGCCCCGATGTGCTCGGGCACGTGCAGCGGCGGGACGGGCCCGCACAGGAGGCACCGCGACTCGGAGTGCATGAGGTCCGGCGGCCGGACCTCGCCACCGCACCGGGGACAACTCACCGCGACGCTCACCACCCCACGGTCACCCCGTGGAGCCACCCCGTCAAGCGGAGCGCGCATTTCGGTTCACTTGGTGCCGACCCGCTCAGGCGGGCGGCGGTCCGGCGTACGCGCGGATCCAGGCGTGCATGGCGATGCCGCTGGCCACGCCGGCGTTGATGGACCGGGTGGAGCCGTACTGCGCGATTGAGAACAGCTGGTCACAGGCAGCGCGGGCGGCGTCGGAGAGGCCCGGCCCCTCCTGGCCGAACAGCAGCACGCAGCGCCGGGGCAGCGTCGTGGTCTCCAGCGGCCGGGAGCCGGGCAGGTTGTCGATGCCCACCACGGGCAGCCCCTCGCCGGCCGCCCAGGCGACGAAGTCCTCGATCGTCTCGTGGTGCCGGACGTGCTGGTAGCGGTCGGTCACCATCGCGCCTCGCCGGTTCCACCGGCGCCGACCGACGATGTGAACCTCGGCGGCGAGGAACGCGTTGGCGTTGCGGACCACCGTGCCGATGTTGAGGTCGTGCTGCCAGTTCTCGATCGCCACATGGAAGTCGTGCCGCCGCCGGTCCAGATCGGCCACGACCGCCTCCCGCCGCCAGTAGCGGTACCGGTCGACCACGTTGCGCCGGTCGCCGGTCGCGAGCAGTTCCGGGTCGTACCGCGGGTCGTCCGGCGGGTCGCCCTCCCACGGGCCCACACCGACGTCGAGCTGCTCACCGGTCATGGTCATAAGACGTTACGACCACCCGGCGGCACGGGTCAGCGCAGGCCCAACGCGTCGCCGAGCCGGTCGAGGAACCGCCGGTCGGCGGGACCGGGGAACCGGTCCCCACCCGGCTCCGCCCGGCACACGCGGGCCGCGACCGACTGCACCCACTGCCGGTACGCGGCCGAGTCGGCGGGGTCGGCGCGCCGGTCGAGCACCCGGACCACGGCCCGGGCGGCGGCGAGCAGCTCCACCAGGGCCTGCGTCGACGCCCCGGGCGGTGCCGCCGACAGAGTCCCCAGGTCGGTGAACCGGCCGGCGGGCGCCGGCGCGCCGTCGTGGCGGGCGTAGATCGCGGCCACCACGGCGCGGACCAGGTCGCTGTCGAACGCCCGACCGGCCGCGACGGCGTCGAGCCCGGCCAGTCCGGCGGCGACCCCCCGTCCCGGGCGCCCCGGGCCCGGGACGGCGGCGGCCACCACGACGCGGCCGGGCAGGGTGGTGAGCAGCTCCCACTCGGCGGTGGAGTAGACGGCGGTGGTCAGTGGTGCGGCACGACGACCGGCAGAGGACGGCTCTCCGGCGACGGAGTGGCTCATGGGGACCTCCGGCGTCAGCATATGCCCCGGTTCATCGGACAGGGCCCCTTCCATGCGCAAACGCCGGAATAGGCCCCGCCGGGCCGGACATGTCACGCGCGCCCGGCCCGACCAGGTACGGGTGCCTCAGCGCGGCTCGGGGAAGCTCGGCCGCTCCGGGTCGACGCCCTCGGGGACCGCGGTCGCCGCGTACTCCTTCTTGGGCACCATGACCTTGCGCCGGAAGACGCACACCAGCGTGCCGTCCTGGTTGTAGCCGCGGGTCTCCACGGCCACCACGCCGCGGTCCGGCTTGGAGGACGACTCCCGCTTGTCCAGCACCGTGGTCTCGCCGTAGATCGTGTCGCCGTGGAACGTGGGGGCGACGTGGCGCAGGGACTCGATCTCCAGGTTCGCGATCGCCTTGCCGCTGACGTCCGGCACCGACATGCCGAGGAGGAGCGAGTAGATGTAGTTGCCCACCACCACGTTGCGCTTGAACTGGCTGGACGTCTCGGCGTAGTGGGCGTCCATGTGCAGCGGGTGGTGGTTCATCGTGAGCAGGCAGAAGAGGTGGTCGTCGTACTCGGTGACCGTCTTGCCCGGCCAGTGCCGGTAGACCGCGCCGACCTCGAACTCCTCGTAGTAGCGGCCGAACTGCATCCTTGTCCCCTTCGACGGGCGGCGATGGAGTTCGGCACAGCATGCCTTATCGATTGTTAAGGCGATAAGCGGGGCGGTGGCGGCCGGGAAATGTCACACGGCGACGACCTGAGGGGAGACGCAATGAGCGGCGGGGCCCTCCCCGGCACCCGCCGCCCACGCTCTGATGTGAAAGATTCTGCCCCACCCGGCCATCCGCCGGACAGAGACGGGGATCACATTTATCCTTTTGTAACACTACTCTCGGTCACTGAGATCACGTATGGGAGCGATCTCCGGCGCGAGGTAGCCGCATGTCAGGAGTCATGTTACCGAATCGTAACGGCAACTGCCCGTGATCTTCTTGGAAACGCTCCCATCACGGGTGGTCACGCAAGTGCGACGTGCACTTGCGGTCCGCACGCCCGCCGGCCACCGACGGCCATCGATGACGATAATCGGCTCGGCGGCGCCCGATCCACGCCGTTTCAGCCCCTCGCGGCCGGGAATTCGACGAGGTACGCCCTGGTTCCACCAGACGTAGCTATTCCGCGGTGATCGGAGAGATTCCCATGGCAACCGTTGAGCTGACCACGGCAAACTTCGACGAGGTGACCAGCAGCGACGGCATCGTGCTGGTCGACTTCTGGGCCGACTGGTGCGGCCCCTGCAAGCGGTTCGCCCCGGTCTACGAGCGCTCCTCGGAGAAGCACCCCGACCTCGTCTTCGGGAAGGTCGACACCGAGGCCCAGCAGGAGCTGGCCGCGAAGTTCGACATCCGCTCCATCCCGACCATCATGGCGATCCGCGACGGGGTGATCGTGTTCGCGCAGCCGGGCGCGCTCCCCGAGTCGGCCCTGGAGAACCTGATCGAGCAGGTCGAGGCGCTCGACATGGACGACGTCCGCAAGAAGCTCGCCGAGCACAAGCACTGATCCGCACACGGATGACGGCCGGGCCCCACGGGGCCCGGCCGTTCCGTGTTGCGTCCCGCGAGGATCAGCCCCGTCACCGGCCGCCGGCGGCCAGGGTGGCCAGCATCCCCTCGCAGCTCCGTACGACGACCTGGGCGCCGCGGCGTTGGGGCAGGCGGAGCAGTGGATCGTCCGCCCGGTCCCGCCATCGCCACCGCGCCTCGGCCGCGGCCTGCCAGAGCTCGTGCGCCGGTGCGTCGTGCTCGAAACCGAGCCGGGCGGCCAGGCCGACGCCGTCCCCGCCGACCAGCCGGCGCGCCTCCGCCGCCAGCTCCGCGTCGAAGCCGAGCCCGGCTCCGCGCAGCGTGGCGAGCAGGCGCAGTTCCTGGAACTCGTGCGCCCCGGCGAGGATCCGCTCGGTCGAGCCGAGCAGCTCAGCGCTGCCGGGGCCCGGCTCGGCGCGCAGCACCTCCTCCAACCCGACCAGTGCCGAGCGCGCCTTCAGCGTCTCCTGCCGGTCGATGAAGAGCCGGCTCACCGACTCCCGCAGCTCGGTCAGGCCACTACGCCGGATCAGCTCCGCGGACAGCTTCGTCCGGCTGTCGCAGCCCGTACGCACCAGGGTCGTCGCCAGCCGGACCCCGAACAGCCCCAACCGGTCCAGCAGGGCGGCGCGCTGGGCGGCGTCCACGCGTGCCGGCGGCTCCCCGCGGAGGAAGCGCTCGGCGGAGAGCAGGTACGCCTCCAGCTCGGCTCGGGGGACGCGGGCGAGCTCCGCCAGCGCGGCGAACTCGGACCCGGTCAGCAGCCGCCCGGCCAGCCCGACCAGACCGCTGCAGGCCAGCACGTTCAGGGACAGCGCCCCGACCGCCGGGTCCCGGTGCATCCGCCGGGCGAGCTGGCGGGCGGTCAGCAGCGCGTCGACGCGTCCGCCGCCGACCTCGTCGGCACGGGACAGCACCAGCATCATGTTCACCGGGGCGGCCTGCCCGGTGGCGCTGTCCCGGGCGGCGGTCAGCACCCGCAGGTCGGAGGCGCGACCGTCGCGGGTCAGGTAGAGCACGGCGTCGGCGTCGCGCAGCACCCGGTCCAGCACCGCTGCGCGACCGTGCTCGTCCGGCCCGGTGACCGGCGGAGTGTCGATCAGGGTGAGCTGCCGCAGCGCCCGGGTGGGCCACCGGACCACGATGTCGCGCAGCTCTCCCGCCCGCCACCCGACCAGGTCCACCCGCATCCCGGTCGCGGACTTCACCACGGTCAGGTCCTGCGGGGGATGGCCGGTCGAGTAGGCGGTGGCGTGCGGGCGCTCGCCGTCCTCGTACCACGTGAAGAACGTGTCCCCGTCCGCTCCCTCGACGGGCGCGACCTCCTCGCCCATGATCGCGTTCAGGAGGGTGGACCGGCCGGACCGCCACGGCCCGGCGATCGCCACGCGCAGCGGCTGCTCCAACCGGGCCAGTTCCCCCCGCAGGCGGCCGGTGGCCCGGGGGTCGTCCCGGTAGAGCTGGAGCGCACGGTGCAGCAGACCCCACACCGCCTCCACGAGGGTGGCTTCGGCCGTCACGTCAGGCGTTCCAGCGGTACGGATGCCGGCCGTCCCACGGCGAGCTGCTGGGCCTGCTCGTAGAGCGCGGCCAGCCGGGTCATCTTCAACCGGATCTCGCGCTGCCGCTGGTCGCGGGCGGCCGCGTCGGTGTCGGCCGCCGCCTTGGCGCTGCGCAGCGAGCGGATGATCCCCTCCTGAAGCTCCTCCGTCAGCACGGCGAAGTGGTCCCGCAGCATCCGCTGCACCTGACGGGCGGTGTCCCGGCGGTCCCGGGTGGCACGGACGAAGAAGTCGTCGACGTGCCGCTGCACGGCGGCCTTGACGGTCGACTGGCGACGGCGGAGCAGTTGCCGGCTCTCGTCGTGGATGCTCTTGCCGCCGAACAGCGCGCCGGCGCCGATCGAGACCGGGTTGATCATCGGCATTCCGGCCAGCGTCAACGCCAGGCCGAACATGAGCAGGCCGCCGTACGAGCCCTTCATCCCCGTCATGACCTTCTGCGTGGCGGTGAACCGGTCGACCCGGGGACGCTCCATCTCGGGGAGCCAGTCCGCGAGGTGCTCCGGCACCACGGCGGACCACGGCGGCAGGACGTCGTGGCCGTACCGGGCGAAGTGCGATGCCACCCGGCGGGCGACCCAGTCGCAGCGCTGGACGAGCCACTCCCGGTTCGCCTCCGCCGCCTCGACGAGGCTGCGGTCCAGCCACTCCTGGAAGGTGTCCCAGGCGGTCAGGGGGTCGGCGGAGTCGAACGCCTCGTCGACCGTACGCAGGATCTCCCGGGTGCGGTCCCGCAGGTCGTACTCGAGGTCCGAGATGAGATCGGTCATCTCGTCGGCGAGCGTGTTCTGCCATCGGGTGGAGCACCGGCGCAGCTCGTCGACCTCACGCTGGGCGGCGTGCAGGCGGGAGATCGGCCCGGAGTCCTTCTCGGCCTCCCGGCTCTCCAGTTCGGCGCGCAGCGGCGCGGCGAGCTGTTCCAGGACCGTACGCGCGGTCAGGCCGACCGCCGCGCGGGCCAGCGAGTCCGGCTTGCCGGCCAGGTCCCGTCGCAGCCGGGCGATCAGCGCCGGGAAGCCGGACTCGGCGTTGAGGGTGCGGTCGTCGGTGGCGGCGGCCCGCAGGCGCAACGCGGCCGAGACGGGGATCAGCGGGGCCGGGACGCCGGCCTCCGCCAGGTGCTTCCGGTTCCGCTCGGCGACCGCACGCCAGTCCGGCACCAGATCCGTCCGGGTCTGGACCACCACCACGTTCGGATGTGACCGGGTGACGTGCAGCAGCATGTTGAGTTCGGCGACGGAGAGCTCCCGGGTCGAGTCGGAGACCAGGAGCACGGTGTCCGCCCGGGCCAGCGCGGCGGCCGGGACCCCCGCCCCGATCGCGGTCACCTCGTCGGTGCCGGGCGTGTCCACCAGCACCAGTCCCGCCTTGAGCAGGTCGCGCGGCAGTCCGATCTCGACGTACGCGGGCCCGCCTCCGGCGTGCCGGCCGAACGTGCCGGCGACCCCGGCGGCGATGCGGTCCAGCGGCACCGGCGTCCGCTCGGCGCTCGCCGGTGCGGGCCCGACCGCGGGCCGCACGGCGGCGGGATCCTCGACCACGGTCGCCACCGGCGCCTCCGCGTACCCCACCACGGTCGGCAGGACGGTCGTGGCACCGTCGCCGACGGGGCACACCGGAGCGTTGACGATGGCGTTGACGAGCTGGCTCTTGCCCTGTTTCGGCTCACCGACGACCAGTACGCGAAGCGTCGGATCCAGCAACTGGACCCGCTTCCGGCGCACCGTCTGTAGCAGGTCGCCCCGGCCGTACGCCTGACACGTACGGCCGATCTCGTCCAGGACGTCCAGCCAAATCCCCGCGACCACGCAACAAGTGTGCTGATTTAAACGTAATTATCAAGAGGGATCGGATGTGGACCGGATGGAGGGCCGGGCCGGGATGGGTGACCCGGCCCTCCGTTTCCCCTCCCGCAAGGTGCGGTCAGAGCAGCCCGCCGGTGATGTCCAGCAGGCCGCCGTTGCCGGAGGCGCTGGCTCCGCCGGTCACGCCCTCGTCACCCTGCACGCCCGCGCCCACACCGCCGGTCACGCCGCCCACGGTGCCGGTGACTCCGGACAGGACACCGTCCACCGGCTGGGTGACACCGCCCACCGTGGATGGCACGTCGACCGACGACACCACTCCGGAGACGGTGCGGTCCACGCCGAGGCCCTCCAGGGTGTCGTCGACGCCGAGCGACCCGACGACGCCGTCGATCTGGGCCTGGGTGCCGGGGAGGACGCCCAGGTCGCCGCCGAGCAGGCCGTCACCGTACTGCCCGTAGTCGGCCGAGCCGAGCGTGCCGTCGACGGCACCCACGGTGCCCGTGACGTCCCCGACGACCGGGTCCGCGACCGTGTCGACGGCGCCGACGACGTCGGCGTCCAGGGTGTGCGTGACGTCGTGCACGCCGGTCAGGTCGGTGGAGAGGCCGGTCGGCCCCACGCCCAGGCCGATCCCGGGCAGGACGTTCACGCCGGCGGACACGGTGCTCGGGTCGACCGCGATGGCCCCGAGGACACCCGCCTTGACGTCCACGCCGTTGTACGAGGTGCCGACGCTGATCTGCTGCGTCACGGCCTGCAACTGGCCGACCACGTCGGTCGCGTCGGTCACCAGCGGGTCGACACCGATCTGCTCGCTCGTCGTCGCGAGCGGCACGAGACCCTGCACCGGGGCGTAGTCCACGACCAGCGGCACCACGTCCTGGACGTCGGCGGCGGTGATGTCGGTGAGGCCCGCGGCCTGCAGCGCCCCCTCCGGGTCCAGGTCGAAGGCCGCCCGGGCGTCGGGGTCGGTGAGCAGGTTGAGTACGAAGTCGTGCAGGGTCTGGTGCGAGTCCATGTGCCCGTTCTCCTCGACGTAGCGGTCCAGCGATCGTTCGCCGGAAGCGACGATATGGACGGAAGCCGGCGCGGCACATCGGGGACCGGCCCGCAACCCGGCCCGCGGCGCCGGGGGTGCCGGTGCTCCTCCGTTAGGGGGAATGGGGGATCCGAGGCGGTCAGAGTTAGGGTCTCGACGCCGGAGTGATCTCTGGTACGAACGTAGGAGCCCCCGGGAGGTCACCGGGGTGGGCCGTCCGGTGCACGGGCACCGCCGCTGTCGGCCGGGCCAGCTCGCGCCGGAAAGAAGCGAATGTCGTACGTCCTGGGGATAGACATCGGAAACACGAACACGGTCGCCGCGGTCGCCCGGCGGCAGGGCGCGACGTGGGCCCGGCCGGAGGCGGTCGTCCTGGACGGCCGGTCGACGAGCGTGCCGTCCGTGCTGCACCTGTCGGTCGACGGGTCACTCACGGTGGCTGAACCGGACCGGGCGGACCCCGGCCGCACCGCACGTTGTTTCCTCCGCCGGGTCGGCGACGAGGTGCCCCTGCTCCTCGGCGGCGAGGCGTGGCCGCCGCACGCGTTGACCGCCGCACTGACGGCGTGGGTGGTCGACCAGGTGGCCGGCGCGGAGGGTGGGCCGGCGGAGGCCCTGGTGTTCAGTCATCCGTCGAGCTGGGGCCCGTACCGGCGGGACCTGCTGCACCGGGCGCTGCGGGATGTCGGCCTGCCCCACGTGACGTTGCTGCCCCGCGCCGTGACCGTGGCGGAGAGCCACGCGGCCCGGGGCGTCGCGGACGGAACGGCGGCCGTGTACGCCCTCGGCGGCGAGACGTTCGAAGCGGCGCTCGTGCGGCGGACGCCGTACGGCACGTACGAGACGTTCGGCCGCCCGCAGGCGCTGGACACGGTGGGTGGCGTCGACTTCGACGAGGCGCTCGCCGAGCACGTACGGACCGTGCTCGCCCGGGACCTCGCCGCCGTCGACCCGCTCGACGCACCGGCTGTCCTGCGTACCCTGCTGCCGCAGTGCGAACTGGCCAGACGTGCGCTCAGCCTGGGCGACGCGGTGGACGTGCCGCTGGCCCTGCCCGCCGGCACCCGCCGGGTGCCGGTGACCCGCCCGCAGTTCGAGACCCTGATCCGGCCGGCCGTCCGGGCGACGGTGGACCTGCTGGTCCACGCCGTCCACACCGCCGGGCTGACCCCGGCCCAGCTCGACGGTGTCCTGCTCGCCGGGGGCTCCGCCCGGGTCCCGCTGGTCGCCGACCTGCTCACCGCCGCCCTCGGGATCCCGGTCGAGATGGAACCGGATCCCCATCACACGACCGCCGTCGGGGCGGCACTCGCCGCGTGCCAGGTGATCTCGCCGTCGCCACGGCCCCCCAAGCCACGGGAAGCCCCTCCCGTCGACACCCGGTACGCCGCCGAGGCCGTCGGGCCCCGACACGGTGATCGCCACCCGGCGGTGCCGGACGAACCACCACCCCGCCCCCCGGTCCGGACCGCCCCGCTGGAGCTGCCGAAGGCGTCCCGGCTCACCCGGATCAGGGCACGCGGACGCGAAGGATGACCATGATGATCATGAGCAGCACACGCCCCTCGCGGCCGGTGCCGGGTACCGCCCCGCACGCCCTGCTCGAAACGGTCGCGGCGGACCCCCACGGGCCGCTGGCGCTCGCGCTGGGCGCCCCGGGCGGCCACGGCAAGACCTTCCTCCTCCAGGAACTGGCCCGGATCCACCGGGAGGCCGGCCTCCCGGTGCTGACGTCCGTGCCGGACGCGGGCACGCCGGTCGAGCCGGAGACGGTGTTCCTGGTCGACGACGCCCACCTGCTCGACGAGCCCCGGCTGCACACGTTGCGGGAACTCGCCGGCGCGGGTCACCGCGTCGTGGTCGCCCACCGGCCCTGGCC
Source organism: Micromonospora thermarum (assembly GCF_012034245.1). GTDB lineage: Bacteria > Actinomycetota > Actinomycetes > Mycobacteriales > Micromonosporaceae > Micromonospora > Micromonospora thermarum. Next base: position 10,998 of record NZ_JAATEO010000052.1, read on the forward strand.
GCACCGCGCGGACCTGCTCCGGCTCACCGGCACGCTCCGACGGCCGGCACGTCCGCTGCTGCCGTTCACGCGGGACCAGACCGCCGCCTGCCTCGCCACCGTGCCCGGTCTGGACCGGCGGCCCGACCTCGTCGACTTCGTGCACCGGCAGACCGGCGGCGTGCCGCGGGACGTGGTGCGGCTGCGCCGCGCCCTGGGTGACGGGGACCGGGGACCGGACGTCCCCAGCCAGCCACCCCGGTCCGTCCTCCTGGAACTCGGCCCCGACCTGGCCGGTGTGAGCCCGGACGCCCGCCGCCTCCTGCTCGCCGTCGCCACGGGTGTCTCCCTGCCCCCCGACCTGCTGGGCGAGCTGCTCGACCGTGCACCGGAGGCGGTGGACGAGCTGGTCGCCGAGACCGTGGCCGCCGGGCTCCTCGGCGCGGACCAGCAGATCACGCCCCTCGTCCGGCGGGCGGTCGTCGCGCTCTCCCCCGCCGCCGACCGGACGGCGGTGTGGCGCCGGCTGGCCGAGTCGCAGCTCGCGCGGGGCGGTCCGCTGCTTCCTCTGGTCCGCGCCATCGTCCCCGCCGGCGGCACCGACGCGTGCCCGGCACCGGTGCTGACCGCCGCGGCGGAGGAGGCGCTCGCCGGGGAACCCGCGCTCGCGGCCGAGCTGCTGGCGTCGGCCACGGCCGCCGGGCACCCCGCCGTCGCCCGGCAGGCGCTCGCCGCCGCGCTCGCCGGCGACCTCGACGCCGCCCTCCGGCTGGCCGACCGGCTGCTGGCGACCGCCGCCCCCACCGAGCGGGCCGAGGCGGCGCTGGTCGCCGCCACCGCCCTGGCCCACCGCGGCCAGGCACGACGCAGCGTCGAGCTGTACCGCTGGTCGGGGAGCCCGTCCTCGGCCGCGTTCGCCGCCGTCGGCGCGCTCGCCACCGGGCGTCCCGACGCCGACGCGCCCGCGTCCGACGACACCGGCGCGCCGCCCACCCTGCACGGCAGCGCCGCGCGGTTGATGGCCGAGGGGGTACGCGCCAGCATCGACGGCCCGCCCACCGCCGCCCTCTCCACGCTCGTGCAGGCCGCGGCGCTGCTGGAACCGGACAGCCGGGCGGTCCTCCTGCCGGACAGCCCGGCGGCACTCGCCGCGCTGACCGGGATGCACTGCGGTGAGCTGGACATCGCGGAGGGCGTCCTGCACCGTGCGGTGGCCAGCGGCGTCGGCGGGCCGCTGATGGTCCCCCGGCACCGGCTCCTGCAGGCGTGGATCGCGATGGTCCGGGGCCGTACGGTCGCCGCCGCCGGCGCGCTCGCCGAGATCCGGGCCAGTCGCGCCCTGGAATCGAGGGACCTGCTCTTCGCGACCGCCCTGGAGCTGGGCGTCGCGCGGCGCAACAGCGACCTCACCGGCCTCCAACGGGGCTGGGGGCGCGCGCTGGAGGCGGTCGTCCGGCACCCGGTGGACCTGTTCACCCTCCTGCCCCTGGGCGAGCTGGCCGTCGTCGCGGCCCGGCTCGGGGATCTGCCCCGGCTGGAGCCGTACCTGCGGGAGGCCCGCGAGCTGCTCGGCCGGCTGGGTGACCCGCCGCTGTGGAGCACGCCCCTGCACTGGAGCGGGCTGCACGCGGCGATCCTCGCCGACCAGCCGGCGGCCGCCGACGAGCACGTCGCCGCGCTGCTCGCCACGGCGGACCGCAGCCGGTACGCGGCGGTGGTCGCCGCCGCCGGGGCGAGCTGGGTCGAGGTGCTGCGCGGATCGGTCGACCCGGCGCGCGTGGAGGCCGCCGCCCGCGGGTTGCACGACGTGGGACTCCGCTGGGACGCGGCCCGGCTGGCCGGCCAGGCGGCGATCCGTACCGCCGACCGGAGGGCGATGACGACCCTGCTGGACTGCGCCCGGATGTTCCAGGAACGGCCGCTCACGCAGCGGGGCGGTCAGCCGCCGACGGCGGCCGGCGGGGCGCAGGGGGACACCGGCACCGGCGGTCCGCGGCACCGCCTCAGCGAACGCGAACAGGAGGTGGCGGAGCTTGTGGTCGCCGGATTGACCTACCGCGAGATCGGGGACCGGCTCTTCATCTCGGCCAAGACGGTGGAGCACCACGTGGCCCGGATGCGGTCCCGGCTGAACTGCGCGAGCCGCGCCGAGCTGCTGGCTCTGCTGCGGACCGCCGTGGCGGACCGTTCGAACAGCGCCAGCGCCGGGTTCTGGCCGGAGCGGAGGACGCGGTGAACCCGACCCAGGACCGCGCGATCCGGACGCGCCTGCTCGCCCTGGCGGCCCTGCTTCTCGTGCTCTGGTCGTACGCCGCCTACCTGACCAGCCGGGACACCGCCGACCTGCTCCGGGTCCGGGCCCTCGCCGGGGGTCTGGGGCAGCCGGCCGACCGGCTGATCCTCGCCCTGCAGGCCGAGCGCCGGCTCACCGTCGGCGCGATCGCCCGTGGGGAGCCACCGGTCACCCTCGCCGACGTCCGCGCCGGCACGGACCGGGCGGTCGCGGGGGTGGAGACCGGTCGGGGCGCGCTCAGCCTGCGGCTGCTCGGCGGCGGCGAGGCCCGGGACCGGGCCGACGACCTCGCCGCCCGGCTGCGCGAGCTGGCCGGTCTCCGGTCCCGGATCGATGCCGGGGACGTCGACTGGGCCGACGCGGCCGCCGGCTACGACGGACTGGTCGACGCCGCGTTCGCGGTCTACGGGCCGGCGTGGAGCACGCGGGAGAGCGGCCTGGCGGCCGAGACCCGTGCCGTGGTCGCCCTCGCCCGCGCCCGGGAACTGCTCGCTCGGCAGGACAGCGTGCTCACCGGCGCGCTCGCCGACGGGCTCGCCCCCGAGGACCGCCGGCACCTGGCCGGGCTCGTGGCCGTCCAGCGGCACGCCCGCGCCGAGGCGGCCGCACAGCTTCCCGCCGACGGGCGGGACGACTACCGGCGGCTGGTGGAGAGTCCGCGGTTCCTCGGCCTGCTCCTGGCGGAGGACCGGCTCACCGGTGCCGGTGCCCCGCCCACCGAGGATGCCTGGCGGTCCGGCGTCGAGCCCGCTCTCGGCGGGCTCGACGAGGTGGTCCGGAGCACGGCCCGGAGCAGCGTCGAGCGGGCCGGCGTGGACGCCGCGATCGCGCTCGGGTGGGCCGGTGCCGTGGTGGGGCTCGGGCTGATCACCGTGCTCGGCGTGCTCTGGGGCTGGGCTCAGGCCGTCCGACCGCTGACCCGGGCCGCGTCCGCCGCGACCGCGGCCCCGGGGGCGTTCTTCCTCCAGCTCACGCGGCGGAACCAGGCCCTCCTGCGGGCGCAGCTCGACCTCCTGGACGAGATGGAGCGACGCGATCGCGCCCCGGAGGACGCGGCCGACCTCTTCCGCCTGGATCACCTCGCGACCCGGATCCGGCGCAACGTCGAGAAGCTGGTCACCCTCGCCGGCGGGACGCCGGCCCGGCGGTGGCGGCGGCCGGTACCGCTGCTGGACGTGGCGCGGGGCGCGATGGCCGAGGTGCCCGACTACGAACGGGTCCTGGTCGCGCCGCAGTGGCCGTGGGAGCTGGCGGGACCGGCCGCCACCGACGTCGTGCACCTGCTGGCCGAACTGATCGAGAACGCCCTCGCGTTCTCGCCCGCGAACACCACCGTACGGGTCAGCGGCGTCCCCGCCGGCCACGGTTGCCAGGTCGTCGTCGCCGACGACGGGCCCGGACTGCCGGCCGAGCTGCGCGCGGAACTGGAGGGCCTGCTGGCCGATCCCCCGCCGGACGTCCCGCCCGGCCGGGCGGGCCTGTACGCCGCCGCCTGCCTCGCCGCCCGCTGCGGCGCCACGGTCTCCCTGCGCCCCGGCCGGCGTGGGGGTACCGAGGCCGTCGTGGACCTCCCCGCGTCCCTGGTGACGCCGGTCGGCGCGCCCGCCGGCTCGAACGGGCGTGTACCGCAGCCGGCCGACCGGGGCGGCGCGTCGGATCAGCTGCCGGCTCGGACCCGGCCGTCCGAGCAGCCGTCCGCGGGGCCCGCGACCGTCGAGATCCCCGCCGCGACTGCCGACGGACGGACCGACCCGGCGTACGTCCCGCCGGCTCCCACGGCCACGAACGGAGAGACCCGTGGACCGCTCCGGAGACCGTGAGGATGCGTGGTACGACGAGGACGCCGGGCCGGTGGCGCGCCCGTACACGCTGACCCGTGGCCGGACCGTGCCGGCGGGAAGGCTCGATCTGATCGCCCTGGTCGTGGCCCGGCCCGGTGCGGTCGTGCCGGACGGGCTCTTCCCGGAGCACCGGGAGATCGTGCGGCGCTGCCGGCAGCCCCTCTCGGTGGCGGAGATCAGCGCGGTCCTCGACCTGCCGGTGGGCACCGTGCGGGTGCTGGTCGGTGACCTGGTGGAGGCCGGGCTGGTCGAGACGCGGGAACCGTCCTCGCTCGGCGAGCGGCCGTCCATGGAACTGCTCACCGCGCTGCTCGCCGGACTTCGCTCCCTGTGACCGCGGACGACGACGGAGCCGGGCCCGGGTGGGCGGGACGCCTCCGGCGGAGAACTGAAGGGTAAGGACTTGCCGGCATCACCGCGTGAGCCACGGCGGACGGTGGCCATCATCATTCTCGACTGGCTCGTGGCCACGGCCGGATCCGTCGCGCGCACCCTGGGTGGCCGGGACGGCTCCCGTGCCGTGTGGATGGCCGTCGCCGCGTCGCTGGGCGTCATGGCGGCGACGGTGATCTCGGTCGTCCTCGTGCTGCGCGCGCCGGAACGACTGGCGCCGGTGGCGCTCGATCCGCCGCCGGACGTGTCCGTCGTCGAGCCGCCGCCGCCCGGGACGCCCGGGCGGGAGGCGAGCCCGGCCTCGACCCGGCCGACGCCGACCCGGAGCGACGCCTCCCGCACGACGCCGCCGGCCCGCCCCTCGGCCACCCCGGCGCCGTCCTCGGCTACGGCCGCTCCCCCGACACCCTCCGCGCTGACCGCCGCGTTCGCCGTCACGGACACCGCCCTGCTCAGCTACCGAGCCGCGGTGACGATCGGCAACCCGGGCAGCGGTCCGGTGCCGAGCTGGACGTTGGTGATCACGCTCCCGGAGGAGTCCCTCCACGTCACCGCCGTCGAGGGCGCGCGGGCGAGCCGCGACGGCGCGACCTGGACGTTCGTGCCGGACGGACCCGCCGGGCAGGTGCCCAGCCGGGGCTCCGTACGCGTGTCGTTCCGGGTCAGCGGCTCCTCCGTCAGCTCGTTGCCGACGGCCTGCGCGGTCGACGGCGCGGCCTGCACCGGACTCTCCGACTGACCGACGGTCCTTGCGTTCGGCTCGTACACGTGTTCGAATAGGGTCATGCGCTGGGACAACCTCTCCGCTCCCCCGGACGAGGGCCGTTCCGATGGGCCAGCGCCAGCGACACCACCCCTGCCGCTGGCGCTGCCCGGCGCGATCGCCCGCACGTTCGACACGCCCGGCTTCGCCGGCATGACCTTCTACGAGGTGCGGGCCAAGTCGATCATCAATCGGGTGCCCGGCGCCTCCCGCGTCCCCTTCGAGTGGACGATCAACCCGTACCGCGGATGCAGCCACGCGTGTGTCTACTGCGTGTCGGGCGACACCCCGATCCTCATGGCCGACGGCCGGCCGCGGCAGCTTCGCGACGTGGAGATCGGTGACCGGATCTTCGGCACCGAGCGCCGGGGCGGGCGCCGCCGCTACGTCGTCACGACCGTGCGGGCCAAGTGGTCCACGGTCAAGCCGGCGTACCGGTTGACGCTGGACGACGGCACGACCCTGGTGGCGAGCGGCGACCACCGGTTCCTGTCCGACGAGGGCTGGCGGTACGTCGCCCCGGACACGGGCCGCCGGCGGCGGCTGGTCCCGGGCGAGCGGCTGCTCGGCACCGGCTCGTTCGCCGAGGGCCACAAGGCCTCGGCGGACCACGACCGCGGGTGGCGCTGGGCGTCCTCGGTCGGCCGAGAACCTCGCCCGGGCCCGGCCGGCGAGCGGGCCGAGAAGCCGGACGCGCCGACCGACGAGTGGCTCCTGGGGCTGCTGGCCGGTGCGTACGACCGGGCCGGCCGGTCCAACAGCGGCGCGCTGCGCATCGGCCTGCCGGACGGCGACCTGTTCCACGACGTCACCGCGGCACTCGAGCACTTCGGCTTCACCTTCGTCCGGGAGGACCACAACCTCCCCGGCGGGCCGCGCCAGGTCCGGTTGACCGGCGGGCTCCGCGAACGCCTGCGGTTCCTGCACCTGACGGGGGTCTCGTCGAGGCGGCTCGTCGAGGGAGCGCCGGTGCCCCGCGTCGCGGCGCCGCGCGTCACCGCCGTCGAGCCGCTCGGGGTGGAGCTGCCACTGTTCGACATCACCACCGGCACCGGGGACTTCATCGCCAACGGGGTGGTCAGCCACAACTGCTTCGCCCGCAACACCCACACCTACCTCGACCTGGACGCGGGCGCGGACTTCGACCGCAAGGTGATCGTCAAGGTCAACGCGGGTGAGCTGGTCCGTCGTGAGCTTGCCGCGCCGCGCTGGCGCGGTACGCACATCGCGATGGGCACCAACGTGGACTGCTACCAGCGCGCCGAGGGCCGCTACCAGCTCATGCCGCAGATCATCGGCGCCCTGCGGGACTTCGCCAACCCGTTCTCGATCCTCACCAAGGGCACGCTGATCCTGCGCGACCTGCCCCTGCTGCGCCAGGCCGCCGAGGTGACCCGGGTCGGCCTCTCGTACTCGGTCGGCTTCGTCGACGAACGCCTGTGGCGAGCGGTCGAGCCGGGCACGCCGAGCCCCCGCCGCCGGCTGGACGCGGTCCGCCAGCTCACCGACGCCGGCTTCGACGTCGGGGTGCTGATGGCGCCGATCCTCCCCGGGCTCAGCGACGACGACGAGTCGATCGACGCCACCGTGTCGGCGATCGCCGCCGCCGGTGCCGCCAGCGTGACGCCGTTGGCGCTGCACCTGCGCCCCGGCGCCCGGGAGTGGTATGCCCGCTGGCTGGGCCGCGAGTTCCCGCACCTGGTGCCCCGCTACCGGGAGCTCTACCGCTCCGGGGCGTACGCCCCGCAGTCGTACCAACGGGAGCTCACCGCGCGGGTGCGGATCGCGGCGCGCCGGCACGGCCTGCACCGGGGCGAGCGCGGCGACAACCGCCAACTTCCCGACCCGGCACCGCCGCCGCCGGCACCCGAGCAACTGTCGCTGCT
>NZ_JAATEO010000053.1 GCF_012034245.1 Micromonospora thermarum
GATCCGGCGGCTCTGCGGGGGGACGCCCGGACCCGGCTGGGCCGGGACCTGGGGTCGGGAGGTGAGGGTGGGCCGGTGGATCCGGTCCGGGGCGGTGGCGGGCTGCCCGCCGACCCGCAGGGTCGTCACATCAATCTCCGTCCAAGCATGGGTGGGTCGCGCCGGCGCCGGTGCCGGCAGAACAAGGGGTGATGAGGGGGGCGACGGGCGATGCTCGCGCGCGCCCTGAACCAGGAAAGGGCATCCCGCGCCATCCCGCATCTCGAGGGGAGCGATGGTGACAGAGAACACCTGAACGTTTACCCGGGGTCAGTAAGGTGGATTCCGGTCATCGGCCGAACGGCGGGATTGGTGGCGAATTCTGTGGGGCACTAACCGCGTGCGTGCCACCGGCCCCGCCGGACGGCCCGCTCATGGTGCGGTGTGCGCTCATGATCGTGTGCCGAAGGAGCGACATGCAGGTCTGGCCGGGTGAGCGTTACCCCCTCGGAGCCACGTACGACGGAATGGGCACCAACTTCGCGATCTTCTCGGAGGTGGCGGAGAAGATCGAGCTCTGCCTCTTCGACGAGTGGGACATCGGCACCGAGCGCCGGGTCGAGCTGCGCGAGGTCGACGCGTACGTGTGGCACGCCTACGTGCCGGGGGTCGAGCCGGGCCAGCGGTACGGCTACCGCGTCCACGGCCCGTACGACCCGGCGAACGGGCTGCGCTGCAACCCGCACAAGCTGCTGCTCGACCCGTACGCGAAGGCCGTCGACGGCGACGTCGAGTGGCACCCGGCGGTCTACGACTACGAGCTGGGCGACCCGGACACCCGCAATGACACCGACTCCGCGCCGTTCATGCCGAAGTCGGTGGTGGTGAACCCGTACTTCGACTGGGGCAACGACAAGCCGCCCCGCACGCCGTACCACCACTCGGTGATCTACGAGGCGCACGTGCGCGGCCTGACCATGCGCCACCCGGACATCCCGGAGGAGCTGCGCGGCACGTACGCGGGCATCGCCTCCCCGCCGATGATCGAGCACCTGCGGAAGCTCGGGGTGACCGCGATCGAGCTGATGCCGGTGCACCAGTTCGTGCACGACCACCGCCTGGCCGACCTGGGCCTGCGCAACTACTGGGGCTACAACACGATCGGCTTCTTCGCCCCGCACCACGGCTACTCCGCGATGGGCCGCCTCGGGCAGCAGGTGCAGGAGTTCCGCGGCATGGTCAAGGCGCTGCACGCCGCCGGCATCGAGGTCATCCTCGACGTCGTCTACAACCACACCGCCGAGGGCAACCACCTCGGCCCCACGCTGAGCTTCAAGGGCGTCGACAACGCGACCTACTACCGCCTGTCCGAGGAGGACCGGCGGTACTACGTCGACTACACCGGCACCGGCAACAGCCTCAACGTGCGCAGCCCGCACTCACTCCAGCTGATCATGGATTCGCTGCGGTACTGGGTGACCGAGATGCACGTCGACGGCTTCCGGTTCGACCTCGCCGCCACCCTCGCCCGGGAGTTCTACGAGGTCGACCGCCTGTCCACCTTCTTCGAGGTGGTGCAGCAGGACCCGGTCGTCAGCCAGGTGAAGCTCATCGCCGAGCCGTGGGACGTCGGGCCCGGCGGCTACCAGGTCGGCAACTTCCCGCCGGTGTGGACGGAGTGGAACGGCAAGTACCGCGACACGGTCCGCGACTTCTGGCGCGGCGAGCCGGCCACCATCGCCGAGTTCGCCTCCCGCATCTCCGGCTCCGCCGACCTCTACCAGGACGACGGGCGGCGCCCGTTCCACAGCATCAACTTCGTCACCTGCCACGACGGGTTCACGCTCAACGACCTGGTGTCGTACAACGACAAGCACAACGGGGCCAACGGCGAGGAGAACCGGGACGGGGAGAGCCACAACCGCTCGTGGAACTGCGGCGTCGAGGGCGAGACCGACGACCCGGGCATCCTCGCGCTGCGGGCCCGGCAGCGGCGCAACTTCCTCGCCACGCTGATGCTGTCGCAGGGCGTGCCGATGATCGGCCACGGCGACGAGCTGGGGCGCACCCAGCGGGGCAACAACAACGCCTACTGCCAGGACAGCGAGCTGGCCTGGATCGACTGGGAGCACGCCGACACCGACCTGCTGGACTTCGCGAGAAGACTGGTCGAGTTCCGCCGCCAGCACCAGGTGTTCCGCCGCCGCCGGTTCTTCACCGGCCTGCCGGTCCGCTCCCGGCTGCTCGACGAACCGCTGCCCGACCTGGCCTGGTACACCCCCGACGGCCGGGAGATGACCGGCGAGGACTGGGGCAACGACTTCGGCCGGTCCGTCGCCCTGTTCGTCAACGGCGAGGGCATCCGCGAGCGCGGCGCGTACGGCCAGCGCCACGTCGACAGCTCGTTCCTGCTCTGCTTCAACGCCCACGACGCGCCGCTGGACTTCACCATGCCGCCCGCCGAGTTCGGCCAGCGGTGGGAACTGGTGATCAGCACCGCGGAGCCGGAACCGGAGAAGACGACGACGGTCGAGGCCGGCGACGCGCTCACCGTCCCCGACCGCTCCCTGGTGGTCCTGGAGAGGACGATCTGATGCCGCCCACCCCTCGCGTCGGCTCCACCTACCGCGTGCAGATCCGCCCCGGCTTCGACCTCGACGCCACCGCCGGGCTCGCCGGCTACCTCGCCGACCTCGGCGTCACCCACCTCTACAGCGCGCCGCTGCTCGCCGCCACCCCCGGCTCACCGCACGGCTATGACGTGGTCGACCACCGCCAGGTCAACCCCGAGCTGGGCGGCGAAGCCGGCCGGCAGCGCCTCCTCGCCGCGCTGCGGGCCGTCGGGCTGGGCCTGGTCGTGGACATCGTGCCCAACCACGCCGGCGTGGCCCGGCCCGCGGCCAACCCCGCCTGGTGGGACGTGCTGCGCCGGGGCCCCGACTCCGCGTACGCCCGCTGGTTCGACATCCACTGGGACCGGGGCCGGCTGCTGCTCCCGGTCCTCGCCGACGACCCGGCGGCCCTCGACGACCTCAAGATCGTCGACGGGGAGCTGCGCTACCACGAGCACCGCTTCCCGATCGCCGACGGCACCGGCGACGGCACCCCCCGCGAGGTCCACGACCGGCAGCACTACGAGCTGGTGTCCTGGCGGCGCGGCGACAGCGAACTCACGTACCGCCGGTTCTTCGCCGTCGCGGACCTGGCCGGCCTGCGGGTGGAGGACCCGGAGGTCTTCGCCGCCACCCACGAGCTGATCCTGCGGTGGGCGGAGGCCGGGGAGATCGACGGCATCCGCGTCGACCACCCCGACGGGCTGCGCGACCCCACCGGCTACCTGGCCCGGCTCCGCGCCGCCGCGCCCGACGCGTGGCTGGTCGTGGAGAAGATCCTGGAGTACGGGGAGGAGCTGCCGGACTGGCCGGTCGACGGCACCACCGGCTACGAGGCCCTCGCGGCGGTCTCCGGTCTCTTCGTCGACCCGGACGCCGAGGGGGACTTCACCGCCCTCGACGCCCGGCTCGTCGGCGGGCACACCTCCTGGGAGGACCTCACCCACGACACCAAGCTGGAGGCCGCCACCCGGCTGCTGTCCGCCGAGCTGACCCGCCTCGCCATCCTCGTCCCCGAACTGGACCGGCACGCCGTGCGGGCCGCGCTCGCCGAACTCGCCGCCGCGTTCGCCGTCTACCGCGGCTACCCGCCCGAGGGCACCCGCCACCTGGCCGCGGCCCGGTCCGAGGCGGGCCGCCGCCGACCCGACCTGACCGGCGTCCTGGACACGGTCACCCGGCGGCTGCGCGACCCGGACGACGAGCTGGCGAAGCGGTTCCCGCAGCTCACCGGCGCGGTCATGGCCAAGGGCGTGGAGGACACGGCCTTCTACCGGTGGAGCCGCTTCATCGCGCTCAACGAGGTCGGCGGCAGCCCCGCCCACTTCGGCACCCCGCCGGCCGAGTTCCACCGCTTCGCCGCCGCCCGCAACGTGCGCTGGCCGGCGGCCATGACCACGATCTCCACCCACGACACCAAGCGGTCGGAGGACGTCCGCGCCCGCCTGGCCGTCCTGTCCGAGCTGCCGGAACGCTGGGCCGTGCAGGTCGGCAGCTGGATGGCCCGCGTGCCGCTGCCCGATCCAGCCTTCGCGCACCTGCTGTGGCAGACCGCCGTCGGCGCCTGGCCCGTCGAGCGCGAGCGCCTGCACGCGTACGCGGAGAAGGCGGCCCGGGAGGCGTCGACCTCGACCAGTTGGGCGGACCCGGACCCGGCGTTCGAGCAGGCGATGCACGACCTGGTCGACGCCCTGTACGACGACCCGGCCCTGCACGCGGAGCTGACGGCCTTCGCCGACCGGATCACCCCGGCCGGTTGGTCCAACTCCCTCGGGCAGAAGCTGGTGCAGCTCGCCATGCCCGGGGTGCCGGACACCTATCAGGGCACCGAGCTGTGGGACAACTCCCTCGTCGACCCGGACAACCGGCGGCCGGTCGACTTCGGCGTACGCCGGGAACTCCTCGCTCGCCTGGACGCGGGCTGGCATCCTCCGGTCGACGCGTCCGGGGCGGCGAAGCTGCTCGTGGTGTCGCGGACGCTGCGGCTGCGCCGGGATCGCCCGGAGCTGTTCACCGGCTACCGGCCGGTGCCGGCGCGCGGGCTCGCCGCGCGGCACGTGGTCGCCTTCGACCGGGGCGGCGCGATCGCCGTCGCCACCCGCCTGCCGGTGCGGCTGGCCGCTCTTGGCGGGTGGCGCGGAACCAGGCTGTCGGTTTCCGCTCATTCTGTTACAGACATGTTCACCGGTCGGGTCTACAGTGGGTCTGAGCTGCTCCTTCATGATCTGCTGAGCACCTATCCCGTCGCCCTCCTCGCTCCCACCTATTCCGTGGAGGCCGCTGCATGACCGAGTTCACGGTGTGGGCGCCCGAGGCCGCCCGGGTGCGGCTGCGCCTCTTCGGCGACGCCGACCGCGAGATGCGCGCCGGCGTCGGCGGGTGGTGGCGGGTCGAGGTGCCCGGCGCGGGGCCCGGCACCGACTACGCCTTCCTCCTCGACGACGACGATTACGCCCTGCCCGACCCCCGCTCGTCCTGGCAGCCCGCTGGGGTCCACGGCCCGAGCCGGGTCTACTCGCATTCGGCGTTTCCCTGGACCGACTCCGGCTGGACCGGCCGACAACTGCCCGGCAGCGTCCTGTACGAGCTGCACGTCGGCACCTTCACCCCGGAGGGCACCTTCGACGGGGTGATCAGCCGCCTCGACCACCTGGTCGACCTGGGCGTCGACATGATCGAGCTGCTGCCGGTCAACGCCTTCAACGGCGAGCACAACTGGGGCTACGACGGGGTCTGCTGGTACGCGCCGCACCAGCCGTACGGCGGGCCGGACGGCCTCAAACGCCTCGTGGACGCGGCCCACGCCAAGGGGCTGGGGGTGATCCTCGACGTCGTCTACAACCATTTCGGGCCCTCCGGGGCCTACGCGCCGATGTTCGCGCCGTACCTCAGCGAACAGTCGAATCCGTGGGGCCGGACGGTCAACCTGGACGGGCCGCACTCGGACGGGGTGCGCCGGTACATCATCGACTCGGTGCTGATGTGGCTGCGGGACTACCACGTCGACGGGCTGCGCCTGGACGCCGTACACGCCATGCCCGACTCCCGTGCGACGCATCTCCTGGAGGAGATGGCCGTCGAGGTGGAGTCGCTGTCGACGCACCTGGGCCGGCCGCTGTCGCTGATCGCCGAGTCCGACCTCAACGACCCGACGCTGATCACGCCGCGCGAGGCCGGCGGGTACGGTCTGCACGCCCAGTGGAACGACGACGCCCACCACGCCCTGCACACGCTGCTGACGGGGGAGCGGCAGGGGTACTACGGCGACTTCGGCTCCCTGGAGTGCCTGACCGACGTGCTGACCGGCGGCTTCTTCCACGCCGGCACCTGGTCTTCGTTCCGTCAGCGTCATCACGGGCGGCCGGTGGATCGGCAGCGGACGCCTGGGCACCGGTTCGTGGCCTATTTGCAGAACCACGACCAGATCGGGAACCGGGCTACCGGGGATCGGATCTCCGCTTCGCTGTCTCCTGGGCTGCTGCGGGTGGGGGCGACGTTGCTGATGACGGCGCCGTTCACGCCGATGCTGTTCATGGGGGAGGAGTGGGCGGCTTCGACGCCGTGGTTGTTCTTCACTTCGCACCCGGAACCGGAGCTTGCTGCAGCGGTGGCTAACGGCCGTCGCCGCGAGTTCGCTTTGCATGGGTGGGGGGCGGAGGAGGTGCCGGATCCGCAGGATCCGCAGACGTTCATCCGGTCGCGGTTGGACTGGGCCGAGCTGGACAAGCCGGAGCACCGGGAGATGTACGAGTTCTACCGGCGGCTGATCGCGCTCCGGAAGACGCGTGCTGACCTGGCGGACCCGCGGCTGCACGCGGTCGACGTGCGGCACGGGGACCAGTTCCTGCTGATGCGGCGGGGGGAGTGCCTGGTGGCGGCGAACCTGGCGGGGAAGCCGCAGCGGATCACGTTGCCCGGGGTGGTGCGGAAGGTTCTCCTTGCCACCGGGGACGGGGTCACGGTGATGCGGGACCGAATCGAGCTACCGGCGGAGACGGCGGCCATCGTCGCACTCTGAGGTCTGTCCGACCCAGACCGGAGGCAAGCCGCGGCGGCAGACGGGATTGGCAATAGCAAACTGCATGCTGATATTCGTATTGGAGATCCAGCAGTCCCCTGCTGTGCCCTAGCTACTGTCGGTATGCCGACACCTCGACTAGGACAAACGAGGCCGAAACCCCTTAGATAGTTAGTCGCTCGGCGGACAACGTGATTCACGCGGGAAGGTGCAGGCCGACGGGAGCGAGCGCGCTGGCGAGCCTTCAGATAGCTTGCTTGTCTCGGTAGTACCTCGAGACCACCAGATGCGTAGAGCGGGCTGATGGATGACCGACTGGACCAAGATCGAAGTACCTCAGTTCATGGAGCTTGTCCTTGAAGATGAGGATTCCCGGATCTTGGTCGGCCGGATCGTAATCGACCGCCTTCCCTACACGTTCGAGACCAAGAAGCAATACTTCACGTGGCGGGACGAGCTGGCAGAGGGAATCCAGGTTGATGCAAGAGACATCATCATTGTGGGGAGCGCGGCCACGGGTCGAAGTCTCAGTGCTAAGAAAAAGTTCGGAGTCTTCGGCAGTAAGTCGGACGTAGACATTGCGGTGGTGTCGTCGAGACACTTCGACATCGCCTGGCAATGGTTCCGTCGCGTCAATGTCAACCTTCTGAATCTCGATGACGAGGGCTTGCGTCTGTTTGAGCAGCACCGAAAGCAGTACATATTCAACGGCATGATCGCCGCAAACTACTTCTTGAATTATCTTCCTTTTGGAACTAGTTGGGTCCAAGAGTTGCAGCGGTGTGAGAAGTATCTGCCCAGTGTCCTTAGGGGGCGTAAGATGTCCGTGCGCATCTATAAAGATAACGAAGCGCTTAGAGAGGCGCAGATGGCCGCTCTCAATGGTTATCGAACGTATCTCGCCGCAAAGAAGGGTAGCTGAGGGTCGCAAATGCCTGTAGGGAGCTTTCTCAACACCAGCCATCAGACCATTGGCTGGTTCGCGGATCAGAGCAGCCTCAAGAAGCTGACACTGCGCCCACCTTTCCAACGGCGACCCGTATGGACCAACGAGGAAAGCTCGTTCCTCATTGATACTATCCTGCGCGGGTATCCCGTCCCCGAGGTTTACGTCTACTCCGTTACAACTGATTCTGGCGACGATATGTATGCTGTTGTCGATGGGCAGCAGCGGCTCCGGGCTTGCCTCGAGTACATGGCAGACAAGTTTCCGCTGTCTTTTGATGTGCATAAGCTCGAACCTCTGTACGGTCTTTCGGAAACGCCTTGGTATAACAAGCATTTCTCTGAGTTAACCAAGGATGAGCGCGACCGGATTCGCCGCTATAAGCTGATCGTTCGCGATTTGGAAGGCGTGACCGATGAAGAATTGAGGCACATGTTCCAACGCCTCAATCAGTCCAACATGGCGCTGAATGCCCAAGAGTTGCGATACTCGATGTATGGCGGCGGTCTTCTTGGTGTAGTGGAGAAGCTCGTGGAACGCCCTGAGTGGGACCACTTTAGGATCTTCACGAAGATGCAGCGACGAAGGATGCTCGACTCTGAGTACGTCGCTGAGTTGGTGGTGGGATATCTCCATTGGCCGCAAAACAAGAAAGACAATCTAGATCACTACTACAGGCTATATAGCCCGAACTTCCCTTCAGAGAAGGAGGTCATGGAGCGCTTTGGGGAGGTGTTGGGCTATCTGGCGAAGCTGTTCCCGGAACCAAGAATGTCGGGTACAAGGTGGTATCGGAAGTCCGACTTCTACACACTTTTCCTGGCCATCGCTCGCGGACGCATTAATGTGTCGAGCATCAGCTTGGAGGTCCTTCGGGCGAAGCTGGTCGACTTGAGCGCCCAGGTGAGTCATCCCCCCCGGGGGGACGACTCTAGCCCCGTGAACGTCTACAGAGCTGCGGTCGAGCGGGCAGCGACCGACAGGGCTCGGCGTGTGAGGCGCGAGGATTCGCTCGTGTCCTTCGTGGCGGGACTCGAGTTAGTTCCCGCCACCGGCGCCGAGTATCTGACTGCTGATGAGGCAGTTCCCGATGAATTCATCGATGATGAGCCCGACGAGGAGTACGAGGACCCTGAGTAGCTCGGAATAGCCGAGCATGGCCTCAACCGAGTCACATCGCCGCTGAGCATCATGCGGAGCCCTGCCGTTGTCCACATAACCACCGAGAATGCTCAGCAGCGGTTCTTCGATACTGCCTCAGAGACTTAGGTGCTGCCTGAACTGTGAGTAGATCTTCTCGTTGGGCTCGACTGTTGCTTCGACCATCGATTGAAACTTCTCCAGCGCATCTCTTACGCGCTCGGCGTTCTTCAAGTCGTTGTCTGTGGCCGAGGCTAGCTGATTGACGAAGGGAAGCAGTGCTTGAACTAGAGGGCGCCATCGTTCGAGGGCAGTCTTTGGACTGCAGTTATCGCGAAACCTCACCAGTCGACGGTTCGGGATAACGCGACCGCTCACGGTCTCCAGGCTTTCAGCTACTGCCGCAACGAGCAAAGTAATGGAGCCACGCCGCCGGAGGAAGCTGAGATGCTTTTGCTGGGCGGCGGTGCGGCTATCTTCAGGCAGCAGAGAAAGGTCTCGTTTTACCTCTTCGATTGCCTTCTGTAGCGAGTAGGTTAAAACAATGTGTGAAGCTGTCGTTTGATCCGAAAAGACACTTGCATACGCCGAATCGTCCTCCCAAATCCTTCGCGTTTCGTTATATGCAAGGTTCGGTTTGCCTTGGAAAGCTGCGAGGGATTGGGCGACAGTTCCGTCGGGAAGCAAATTTTTGGGCCTTTCAATGGCATCCCGGACTCCGCCCCGCCGTCCGCCCCGATACTCGGATTCGGGCACCGAGAGAAACTCTTTGCGCAGCCGCTCCTGCACCGCATCCTTGCTGCGGAAGTCGGTTGCTTCTACCTTGTTCTGACTGTTGTTGTATTTTACAATCTCGGACAACACCTCAGGGTCGCTGCATGAGACGAAACGGACCATGACTTGTACCTTGCCTAGGCCTCCCGCGTCTTCGTCTGACAAGGTGCCGATAGACCCAGTAGTTTGTGCGCCGTTAACGATGCCTACGCCGCGAAGGTTAAGAGTGTGCCCGAACGTCTCAGGATTGTCGGTCACATCGTAGCTATTTACAAGGATGGTAAGCCCGTTGTTGTAGATCCAAAAGCGTTCAGGGACCGTTTTCGCGGTGGTCTTTATTCCGTTATTGATATTCCGGTCGCTCCGAACTACGCCAAGGTACTCCCGGACGTTAGGAGACATGAGGTCGGCCTGGTGTTCAAGCCAGAGCTGTCGCAGCCACTCGCCTGAGACCGAAGTGCAATATGCTCTCCAGCTATCGCCTGCCACCTCAAAGCCGCCAGGGGTAGAAATTGTGAGATCGTCCGGCACGATGATTGGAGCGCGTGTCCGGCGATACATGTCCTCGAGAGTGTTAGCTCCAATTTCACGCACGGATACAGACGGCGAGACCCTGGGATAGTTCACCCTCAAGAGGCTTGTGGTAGTAACTCGAACCTGGGCGAGTTCCCTTTCCACGTTTCGCGATTCAGGTAGGTTGTGGCAATACCACACGTGAACTTCCCGAATCTCATCGCGCGCTAAAGCGTCTCGGACCTCCATTGCCGCTGACCTAAGTGCCTCTGGAAGAGTGTCTAGCGAGCCGGTAAGGAGCCATGTTGCGGCGGTGTTTAAATCGCTAGCCTTGCCTGCTGGGGCTTCAGTCCTTCGCGCATCCGCCGCCACGTAGCCTTGAGCGAATACAAGAATTCCGCCCGCTCTGTCTACATACACGAGATCGCATTTCTTGTCGTTAGAATGATCTGTTAATGCGACTGCTGCGACCGAAACGATGTCCTCTATACCAAAGTTGAGTTCTAGGGCGAACAGCATGAGTGCCTTGTCTTCGCCGTATGCCATCAGATCCGTCCTCGACCGAAGCGCCGAGACATATGGCGAAGGAGTCACGATTGTTCCTCTCGAGGCGCCGATCGAGCTGACTGCAACCCGATCAGGTTACCTTTGTGTCGTTGATGACGGAACCCCGCGGAAACGGAATTTGTGGGCTGTTGCCCTACGTCTACCATGCAGGGCCGGCACAGCCGCCGGGCGGCAGCAGCAGAAGGCGACGGTCCGTGTGGCGAGTCACGGCCTGCCGGCACCAGGGTGACGCTTATTCGTCGAAAGCATTGTAGGGATTAGTGGTCAAGGTCCCACCCGGGCTGTGGCTGGTGTGAAGCGCGCAGCTGATTCGCAGGGGCGGCAGCGTCCTCGCCTGTGGGCGGGACCGACGACCTGGTTGGTCGGATGGCTACACCGCCAGCAAGGTAAACCGGGGCGTGTCGGCGTCGGGCCTGTATCGCCGCTCGGACCCGTGGAGCGACCCTGTCCGGGAGACGCTGCTCAGCCTCATGGGGCGAGAAGACGGCCGCATCTTCTAGTTCTTGTTGCGCAAGGTCGAGGTCTCCTAGCTCGGTGATAGACCCGCAGTCGAAGGTGAAGCTGACGATCGCGCGTGGCCTTTGCCCGGAGGCAGGTGCCCAATCCACGACAAGCAGGTCGCCCACTGCCAGCGCCACGCTCAACTCTTCTCGAATTTCTCGGGCACAGGCATCATGTGGATACTCGCCCTCGTCTATGTAACCGCCTGGGAAGGCCCAGTGGTCGCGGTACGTGGGCTTGACGAGCAGGACGTTGCCGGCCGGGTCGGTGATGAAGGCGGCTGCGGCGGCGTAGAAGGAGGGCAGGTTGGCGTACCAGGTGGCGGGCTCCGTCCAGGTCACGTCGGTGACGCTAGCCGACGTACCTCGCTCTGTGCTCGCCCTACTTCGGCGGGAACGTGGTCCCGAAGGCGTGTAGGAGTGAGTTGACTTCAGGCAGCGCTTGATGAGGATTCAGCGTGGCGATGAGGTCGCCAACCCGGCGCTCCACGCGGGCAGATTGAACATCCGGGACTTGTCGCGCTGCCGCTCGGCCCCAGTGACAGGCGGCGTCGATGTTCCCGGCGCGGGCATGGGTCATGGCGATGAGAGCGCTGTGTAGGGCAAGTGTCCGAGCGTTCCGATCCGCCAAACCGTTTGCGGCGGATGCGTAGCGCAGTGCATGTGCGTAGAGGCGGAGGTCGCTCAGGCATTTCAGGGCGGTGCCGGCATAGTGGGCAGGACTGAAGTAGGCGACCCAGCGTGGACTGGCTTGAGGGTTCACCCGGTCGAGGGCGCGTTCCGCCCTGGCAAGTGCGGTCTGGCATGCGCTCTTCTCGCCCAACCGTCCATAGGCGCTGGCAGCAGTGGTGTAGAGCCGTGCGCGGACCGCAGCGGGGGCGCGATCTGCGCTATCGATGGCTGCTTCGGCGAGTCGAGCGGCATCTTGTGCGTGTCCGAGGAAGACGGCCTGGGTGGCGAGGTTGGCAAGCAGGTGAGCGCCGTACAGGCGGTCGTCCGCTGCCTTGGCGAGCCGCAGGGCGATGGTCACGTGATGTTGAGCAATGGCGTGGTCGCCTGCGTCATAACACATGAAGGCGAGCTGGCCAGAGAGTGTCGCGGCTGCGCGCATGAGTTCTCGCCCAACGGCGTCGGTGTAGGTGCCGTGCAGCATGGGAGCGACTTGGCGAACGAGGAAGTCGGCCATGAGGGCCCGGGTACGCGGAGATCCTCCGCCATGGCGTCGGTCGAGATCGGTGAAGTGATCGGCAAGGGCGTACAGCGACTGAACTTCGGCTGCCGTGACCGGTTGTCGGCCGGTCCGGCTGACCGACTTGTCGGGCCGGTCGTACCGCCAGGCAAACGCCGCTTGTAGGGCGACGCCTCGATCGATTGTCCTATTGGCTTGTGAGTCGACCTGCTTGGTCAGCATCGCCCACAGCTGCGCGGCCGATTCGATCGCGTGAGCGGCGGATGCGGGGTAGGTGATGTTGGCCGGTGTATGGGCGGCTGTGAATCCGAGCTCAGCGGCTGCGACCGGCCGGCCGAGTCTGCGGTTGAGTACGTCGGTCATGGTGGCTTGGACGTGATCCGCGGGACGGCGCCCACGCAGCCACCAGTAGACGCTGGCGGCGTCGTAGCGCCAGGTGCCGTAGGGGCGGCCGGCGTGGTTGAGCTGACGGGCGAAGGCAGCGTGAGCGTTGCCGTAGCCGGCTTCGCTCAGCAATGCGTCGAACGCTCTGTTCGTAACTGGCCGCACCACGGGCTGCGCCTCCGAATTCGCATGACTACCAAACGTCACGAGCCTATGACGCACTGCGCTGCCGTGGGGGGCCGCGCAACCCCCCACAACTGCTGCACTCGGCCAGCGCAACGGGGCGCATCGGTCGCCATCTGTTCGGTCGATCAGCCCTCGGTTTTGCTGCCATCAGGAGCCCGCAGGTGATGGCGCTCCTTTCACGGGAGGTGACGGTGAAGGGTGACGAGTCAGTGAGCCGGGGTGAGCAGGTTGAGGCGGCTGAGCGGGAGGCTGCGAAGCGGCGGCTGCTGGAGCAGGCCGAGGCGGAGCGCGTACCGGTGGAGGAGACCACCCGGGCGGTGCCGGACCGGCGGTGGCGGCGTGACCGCTGATGAGCTGCCGATCGGTCGTCGGGTGGCGCGCTGGCGGGTACGGCGGCGGATGACTCAGCAGATGCTCGCCGACCGGCTCGGACGGTCGAAGAGCTGGGTGGACAAGGTGGAGCGGGGTGTCCGCACGTTGGACCGGTACCCGCTGATCCAGGAGATCGCCGAGGTGCTGCGCGTCGACCCGATGGCGCTGCTCGGCCGGCACCGCCCGCCGGCACCGGCCACACCACAGGCGCTGGACGGCGTGGACGGGATTCGGGCCGCCCTCGCCCGCTACGACAACACACCACGGAAGCCAACAGATGACATCCGGCGGCACGTCGAGCACGCCTGGCTGACCTACCAGCACGCGCACTACGCGCAGCTCGTGCGGGTGCTGCCGGGGCTGCTCGACGCCACTCGAAGCGGAGAGCCAGGGCTGCTCGTGCCGGCGTACCGGATCACCTCGTCGCTGCTGGTGAAGCTCGGCGAGGCCGACCTCGCCTGGCTGGCCGCCGACCGGGCGATGGCCACGGCGGGCGGCGATCCGGTCCGGGTCGCGACGGCGGCCGTGTCGATCGGGCAGGCGCTGCGCGCGCTGGGCCGGCACCGGTTGGCCCTCGCCGCGACGCTCGCCGCCGCGAGCCGCCTCGCGCCGACGCAGGCACAGGCCGTCCACGGGACGCTGCTGCTCCAGGCCGCCCTGGCCGCCGCCGGCTGCGGCGACGCCCGCCAGGCCGAGGAGCTGACCGAGCGCGCTGCCGGGATAGTCGCCCAGGTCCGGGCCGGCGACGACCCGCACCGCACCGGCTTCGGTACGGCCGCCGTCGAGTTGGCCCGGGTGGTGGTGGCGGTCGAGCTGGGGGACGCCGGGAGAGCGGTACAGCGGCACGCGACGGTCACGCAACGGGAGGCGTGGCGGCGGCTGCCGGCCGAGCACCGGGCCGCGTACCTGGTGGACGTCGCGCGGGCGTACCTCCAGCTCGGTGACCTGCGCGGGGCGGCCCGCGCGCTGGTCGAGGCCGACGCCGTCGCGCCGGCTGAGGTCCGGTGCCGGCCGTTGGCGCGTACGGTGATCGCCGAGGTCGCCCGGGGCCAACCGGCGCCGGCCGGCGTGGCGCGGCTGGCGACGCTGGTCGGCCTCACCCGGTGACCGCCAGCGATGATCAGATACACGTACGGGACTGGACACGCCGGTCGGACCGTCCGTCAGCCGTATCCGATCATGGGGGATGCCGGCCGTTGGCGCGTGCGGTGATCGCGAAGGTCGCCCGGGGTCAGCCGGTGCCGGCCGGCGGAGGGGCGAGCGAACTGTTGCGACTACGTGGCAGTGGGTGAGGCGAGTGGAACGTGTCGGACGGTGATCTTTCCCTGCAGGACGGGATCGTTGGCGAACAGCACCTTGACCGCCTCGGTGGCCTTCTCGCCCGAGATTCGCCATTCGATCCGGAGCCCGGTCCCCTCCGCGGCCTTGACCTGTCCGCGGGCCTGTTCCAAGAGTTTCTCGGCCCGATCGATGAGGTGGGCGAAGTCCTTGAACTCGTTGGCCGTCATGGACTCGTAGGCCCGTGCGAAGCGCCCGTCATCGCCCAGGTGTTTGGCTTCGACGAGAGTGCCCGGCTCGCCACCCGGTCCGGGCTCGTACGAGTCGAAAGATCGATCATTGAGGTAGTACGTCTGGTCCGCCGGCCGCTTGCTGATCTGCTCCTGGTATGTGGCCTGTTCGATTGACATGTTCAGCTTGGCGGTCAGGTCCTTGTGCCAACCGATGCGACGCCTCGGCATGGTGGCGATGGCGGTGAGCACGGAGGTGAACTCGGTTGGCGACATGGTGCCGCGTACGTAGCTGAGGATGGACAGCGCGATCGCCACGGTGCCCGCCGTGCCGCCGACGAGAAATGCACCAACGACCGGCGCGCCGCCGCCGCAGTCGTCCCCCGACGCGCCGAGCCGATAGACGACGCTACATGTCGCGGCGGCTGGTGATGCCCCCAGGAGGATCAGGAGCGACAAGGTCGTGACAAGTGTGAGGATCCGAGGAAGCAGGTCTCGCGATGTCATGCTGGCACCTCCGCTTCACGGGCTTCGGTCAGAACGACGGCCTGCCTGCCTTTCAGGCGCAGGACCTGGTCACGGAGCGCCTCGACCGAGGCGTCCTGGTCACCGGGGTCCTTCCGCGACGCGTGCCAGCGCTGCATCGCCAGGTCGAACTGCGCAACATGCAGCCGATTGAGGGCGCGGTATGCGGCTGGGCCGTGCCGGCGGAGGACGGTGGTGGTGAACCACAGCCGGCGGCTGGGACTCATGAGCACGTCGATCTCGGGCGCGGTGATGGCCCCGCGTCCGGTCTGTGCTTCGGCTGTCATCTCGGCTGTCAGGCCGAGGACCTGCGTGCGAAGGCCACCGCGCAGCATCAGCAGGTAGATCACGACGAATGGACCCTGCAGGGCGAGCAGCAGCAGCGGCTGCGCGATGAGGACGTTCACGACGCCGTTGGACGGTAGCCAGTCCGGCTCCGTGTGCCGGACGGCCAGCAGGACGATGTTGTTGAAGAAGTGTCCGCCGACGGCGGCGAGGAGGCCGCTGCCTACTGCGATCCGCCGAGGCAGCGGCTCGGCGATCTGCCTGGCTACACCGAATCCGGCTCCCGCGATGGCGGAGAACGCGACGTGGCCGCCCATGAGGCCGACTGATTGCCGCATCCAGTACTGGAATCCGGCGGTACCCCAGTCGGTCCAGTTCATGTACAGGACCGTCTCGATGAAGTTGAACCCCAGACCGACACTGGCGCCGAGGACAAGGCCGGAGACGATGCCGCTGAACTGCCGCCGGAACAGGAAGTACGCCATCGCCAACCCGGCAGCCTTGCCCAACTCCTCGAAGATGCTCGCGTTGAGCGCCAGCCCGGTGTAGATCCGGTCCCAGACATCCTGCAGCGTCGGGGCGTCCTGCAGATACACCGGCGCGAGTTCCTGGAACCAGAAATTCATCGCGCCCCCGAACCCGCCGGCGACCAGTGCCCCCCAGCCGAACAACGCCAGGAGTAGCCACACCGGGATCCGGTGGTACCGCTGCACCTGGTAGGCAATCCACAGGGCGAAGCCCGTACTGGGCAGGCAGATCAACGCGGTACCAGGATGCTGGGTGAGACGGTGCAGGTCTTCGACGGTGAACGGCAGGATCAGAACTGCTGCGGAAACTGCCTGAAGCGCGTGTTTCAGGCGGCCGGTAGAGGCTGGATCGGATGCGGGCCGTAGGCCGGCAACCCATATGACGAGCACAACCACCCAGCTCGCTGCGACGCTGAGGATCAGCACCCTGGTCATTCCCGGCAGTTGCATGCCATGTGACGCAGAGAACGGCTTGACCCAGGCGACGAGTGCTCCGAGAAGGTAGGTCAGGGACATCGCCGCAGCGATCATCAGTGCGGGCCCGAAACGTGGATCGCCATGCCGCGCTGATCCCGGCCGATCCAGGGACAGGTCGGTGCTCATCGCGCCGCCTCGACAGATGGGCCTACCTGAACGGCGCAGCTCACCAGGCAGCCGCTGAGGGCGAGCAAAAGACCGAGGATTCCACATGCGAGGATCGTTCGGAACTGTGGGCGACGCTCAAACCCCGGCTGATTCGGGGAAGGATCACCGTCTGCCCAATCGTGCTGTGCTGTGCGCCCGACTGGCGCCATCGCCCCTCCCGCCGCGTCATCATGTCCGGCAATATGCGAACGCTAGTCAGAGGGGTTCCGGAGCATCCACCGGCGGCGGTCTATAGATAGTAAGCCGGTTGGACATTGTTCCCCGACTGACAGCCACATGGTCCGGACTGTTGGGCGAAGACATGTCCACTGGCTCTTGTTCGCGAATGTCAGCTTCTGCTGTTTCGTCGAGCCTTAGCTGTCCGCTCATAAAATGATTGCGAAGTGATTGCCAGGCATCGCGATATGCGGACCTGCCGGCGTACCTCCAGGTTCTGGCGCGTACGGTGATCGCCGAGGTCGCCCGGGGCCACCGGGCGCCGGCCGGCGTTGCGG
>NZ_JAATEO010000054.1 GCF_012034245.1 Micromonospora thermarum
CGTGTGCTTTCCCGATCTGCGTCAAGTACCGGGGCGTGCCCAAGGGTGACGAGCCCGTCGAGATCGGCGCGGGCGCCGGCGGCGTCAGCTGCATCTACTCGCCCTCGGACATCACCTGGCGGTAGCCGATCGGCGGTGCCCGGCGGACCGGCCGCCGGACACCGCCGTAACCCTGACGGGTGGTCGGATCACGTTCCCGGCCGCCCGTCGCCCCCGCGTCCCTAAGGTTCGACAGGTGTCGTGGGAAAACGGGGAGACCGGCATGCCGGCCTACCCGGCAATCGAGGATCACGGTCTCATCGGGGACCTGCAGACCGCAGCCCTGGTCACCCGTAACGGCACCATCGACTGGTTCTGCGCGCCCCGGTTCGACTCGCCGAGCATCTTCGGAGCGCTGCTGGACCGCCGGCGGGGTGGGTACTTCTCGATCGTGCCGGACGGGGTGCGGTACATCAGCAAGCAGCTCTACCTGCCCGACACGCCGATCCTCATCACCCGCTTCATCAGCGCGGACGGCGTCAGCGAGATCGTCGACTTCATGCCGGTGACCGGCGAGCGGCCCACCGACCAGCACCGGATCGTCCGGATCATCAACATGGTGCGCGGCAGCATGCGGTTCCGCGCCGAGTGCTGCCCCCGCTTCGACTACGGCCGGGAGCGGCACGAGTTGGAGGTGCACGCCGACGGTGCCGTCTTCCGAGCCCCCTCGGCGACCCTGATGCTGCACGCCTCCCACCCCGACGGCCGGCTGCTCCCGATCGAGAACCTGCAGAACGTCGACGGCGACCTGCTCGCCTTCACCACCCTGCAGGAGGGGGACACCGGCGCGATCGTCGTGGAGACCGCCGGCAACGAGGCGCCCCGCCGTTTCACCAGCGGGGAGGTCCAGGCGTTGTTCGAGTTCACCCGCGACTACTGGCGCCACTGGCTCGACCGGTCCCGGTACACCGGGCGGTGGCGGGAGATGGTGGAGCGGTCCGCGATCACGCTGAAGCTCATGACGTACGCGCCGACCGGCGCCATGATCGCCGCACCGACCGCCTCCCTGCCCGAGGAGATCGGCGGCACCCGCAACTGGGACTACCGCTACACCTGGATCCGCGACACCTCCTTCTCCGTGCACGCCCTGCTCGGGCTGGGCTTCACCGAGGAGGCGGCCCGGTACACGAACTGGCTCGACGAACGCATCCGCGAGGCCGGCGACCACGCGGCACCCCTCAAGATCATGTACCGGGTGGACGGCTCGTCCGACCTGCACGAGGAGGTCCTCGATCACCTGGAGGGGTACATGGGGTCGGGGCCGGTCCGGATCGGGAACGGGGCCGCCGACCAGCTCCAGCTCGACATCCACGGCGAGGCCCTGGACGCCATGCTCTTCGCCGACCTGCAGGGAATCCGCGCCTCCCACCAGGTGTGGCGCAGCACCGTCCGGATGGTCGACTGGCTCTGCGACAACTGGGACCAGCCGGACGCGGGCATCTGGGAGAGCCGCAGCCACCCCCGGGACTACACCTTCGGCCGCCTCATGTCGTGGGTGGCGATGGACCGGGCCATCCGCCTGTCCGCCCGCCACGGCCGCCCGGGCGACGTCCCCCGCTGGGTCCGGGAACGGGACGCGATCTACAACCAGATCATGTTGCGGGGGTACGACTGGAACCGTCGCTCCTTCGTCCAGGCGTACGGGGAACACGTCCTCGACGCCGCCCTGCTCATCATGCCGTCGGTCGGGTTCGTCACCCCGAGCGACCCGCTGTGGCAGTCCACGCTCCAGGCCATCGACAGGGACCTGGTCTCCGACAGCCTCGTGCACCGGTACAAGCCCTCCGAGGCGCCCGACGGGCTCCCCGGCGACGAGGGCACGTTCAACATGTGCACGTTCTGGTACGTCGCCGCCCTGGCCTGCTCCGGGCGACTCGACGACGCCCTGCTCACGTTCGAGAAGATGTTCACCTTCAGCAACCACCTCCGCCTCTACGCGGAGGAGATCGCCCTCACCGGGCAGCAGATCGGCAACTTCCCGCAGGCGTTCAGCCACCTCTCCCTGATCACCACGGCCCTGGCGCTGAACGACATGCTCGACGCCCGGGACCGGCGGCACTGACCGGGACTCAGCCCTCGTCGGTGTGGTTGTCGGTCCACCGGCCGCCCACCGGCGGAGTGTCCAGGCGCAGCGCGCCGTCGCCGTTGCCGGCGAGGTCGTTGTCCTCGATCCGGCAGGCCACACAGCTGCCCCGCTCGGTGATCCACAAGCCGTACGTCTGGGTCCCGGCTCCGGTGTCCCACACCCGGTTGCCCCGCACGGTCGCCGAGTCGACCGGGGCGTTGACGGTGATCCCCGCGCGCACCGGCGGCGGGGCGGGCAACTCGTACCGGCTGCCGGGCGACGGCACGGCCTCGTTCCAGGCCGAGGCGGCGTCGGCACGCGCCTCGGCGAGGGCCAGCTCCGTGGCGGTGTTGCCGGCGACCACCGCCCTGCGGCCGCCGACCCGCACGACCTTGCCCCGGTGACCGTCCGGCGGCCAGGTCGCGGAAACGTCGGTCACGGTCTTGCGCCCGTACCGCACCGAGGCCCCCGACCCGCTCGTGGCGGGGGCGCACCGGCGGCCGTTGTCGCGGATCCGGTTGCCGACCAGGAACGCGTCGACCATCGGCCGGTCGATCCGGATGGCGTCCAGACCGTTGTCGGTGACGTCGTTGCCGTCGAGCACCACCTGCGCGGCGGCGCCCCGGTAGCCGTTGCCCAGGTCGTGCTCGTGGAACCCGTACCCGCCGTTGGCGCTGATCCGGTTCCCCCGGATCGTGTACGGGCCGGGCGTGTTGCCCATGCTGATGCCGTCGCCGACGTTGCGGTCGATGACGCAGTCGGTGAGGATCCCGCCCCGACCGGCGACGCCGGCGGTGCCTTTCGCGGAGACGTCGAAGCCCGCCTCCAGGTTGCCGGTGAGGGTGCACGCGGAGACGACGAGACCGTCGGCGCCCCAGTCGGAGATGCCGAAGCGGTTGGCCTGGCTGTGACAGCCGACGATGCGGTAGCCGCGCGGCGGCGTCCAGTCCGGCCTCTGGAGCTCCAGGAAGATCCCGTTGGTGCCGTTGCCCAGCGTCGTGCAGTTGGCGATGGTGCAGCGCTCGATCTCACCCCAGCCGCCGACGCCGACGCCGATGCCCGCACCCCCCATCTGGAGCCCGTTGTCCAGCCGGCCGCAGCCCACCACGACCACCCCGTCGATCAGCGTGTCCTGAAGGAAGTCGCAGCCCAGGCCGGTGGCGCCGGTGTGGTGGATGTAGAGGTTGCGGAACACCCCGCGGACGACGTACTGCAGGCCCAGCCCCTTGGCGAGGTAGCTGTACTCGGTCATCGCCACGCCCGAGCCGTCGATCTCGAAGTCGGCGAACGTGCACTCGGCGATGTGCCGGTCCCGGTCCGCGCCGTGCTGCACCGTGGTCCAGAAGGCGAGCGGCACCGGGTCGGACCGGTTGCCCCCGTTGCTGAGCAGGAAGCGCGTCGCCGCCGGGCCCGCCCCGACGAGCGACACCCCGCTGCGCCACACCGTGCCGGCGTCCCGGATCGCGTAGATCCCCGGCGGGCAGTAGATCACCCGGGCCCGGCCGTCGGCCGCGTACCCGTCGCCGAGCCGGTCCACCAGCGCCGCGAGGGCCGGCTGGTCGTTGGTGACCCCGTCCCCGCGCAGCCCGTGGTCCCGGGCGTCGCACCACAGGGGCGCCCCGGCCACGGGCGTGAGCCGCTTCGGCACCGCGGTGGACAGACCCTGGTGAGACACGCGGCTCCTCCGGCCGTCGATCGGCTGGTGTGCGCCGGCCGGGTTCCCGCCGGCGGGCCCGGGAAACGTCGACCCGACCCTAGTGCGGTCGCCGCTCGACGCCGCCCGCGCGGAAGGCCGTCCCGGCGAGCGACGCCACGACGAGGACGACGAGACCCGTCCCGGCCGTGACGAGCGGGACGGCGTCGACCGCCCCGAACCGGGCGAGGAGGCTTCCGAGGGCGGAGCCGGCGAGGATCCCGACCTGGAAGAGGATGCTGTGCAGGGCGTTGGCGGTCTCCGCCCGCCCGCCGTCGACGCGGCGCAGGACGGCCAGCGCGGTGAGGACCGCGACCAGCGAGAACGACGCGCCGGAGAGGACCAGCAGCACCGCGCCCGGCACCGGGGCGCCCGCCCGGCCGGCCAGCCACAACGCCGCCGGCACGACGGTGAACGCCGCCGCGGCCACCCGCATGCTGGTGACCGGCCGGGCGTCGGCGATCCGGCCCCCGGCCGCGCTTCCGGCCACCGACGCGATCCCGTAGCAGAGCAGGACGAGCGAGAGGCCGGCGTCCCGGACGCCGAGCTCGCGGTCGGCGTACGGCGCCAGATAGGTGAAGAACGCGAAGTGCCCGGCGACGGCGAGCAGGGTGACGGCCAGGACGGTCGGCAGCCCGGCCGCGCGCAGCGTGACGGCCAGCCGGCCGTCGGTGGCCCGGCCACGGTCGCCGGGGAGCGCCGGCAGCGTCCGGGCGAGGACCACGGCGAGGGCGAGCGAGGCGACGACGACGGTCGTCGCGGCCGCACGCCACCCCCATGCCTGCCCGACGAGGGTGACCAGGGGTGTCCCGACGACCAGGGCGCTGGCGCCGCCGACGGCGACCCGGCTGGCCGCGCGGCCCCGCCGGTGCGGGGCGGCGAGGCGCGCCGCCACCGGCATCGCGACCGCGAAGTAGACACCGTGCCCGAGCGCCGACACGCACCGCCCGGCCATCAGGACGGCGACGGTCGGCGCGAGCGCGGTGACGAGGTGCCCGAGCGCGAAGACGCCCGCGCAGGCGACCAGGACCCGGCGCCGGTCCCAGCGGGCGAGCAGCCGGGTCAGCGGTACGGCGGTGACCGCGGCGACGGCGGCGTAGACGGTGACCGACAGACCGACCTGGCTCGCCGGGGCGCGCAGGTCCGCGGCGATCTCCCCGAGCAGTCCCACCGGCAGCGTCTCACCGGTGACGAGAGCGAAGGCGGTCGCGGCGAGGACGAACGCCGCGACTCCGTCCCGTGCGGGGGGCCGGTCCGCCGGCCGGGGGTGCGGGGAGGTGACCGCGGGGGCGCCTGCGCTCATGCCGTTCCTTTCGGCCCGCGCGCCCGGCGCGGCAGCGGCCACGGTCGTGCCCCCGGGAGCGGGTGTCGACCGGCCGCCGCGTCGCGGCCCGATCATCGTGCGGACGCCAGCGTCTCACGTCCGCCGCGAGCACGCGGAACGCGGCTCCGGCGGTGTGCGCGGGCACACCGCCGGAGACCCGGTCCACGCCCGGCGGTGCGACCGACCGCCGGGGACACGTCAGGCGGCGAGCGCCACCGCCGGCACCACGTCCGGTACGCCCAGGCGGACCGCGTCGGCGGCCTCGTCGTCGGCCTGCTCGTGCGCCGCCCGCTCGGCGTGCACCCGGGCCACGTAGTGGGCCACCTCCCGGTCGACCCGCTCGGCGTCCCAGCCGAGCACCGGCGCGATCAGGTCCGCGGCCGGACGGGCGGCGGCGAGCCCGCGGTCGAAGGTCTCGATCGAGATGTGCGTACGCCGGGTGAGCACGTCCTCCAGGTGCAGGGCGCCCTCGGCGGACGCCGCGTAGACGATCTCCACGCGCAGGTAGTCGTCGGCGCCGTCGAGCGGCTCGCCCAGCGCGGGGTCCTCCCGCAGCAGGTCCAGCAGCTCGTCGACGGCGGCGCCGTGGCGGCGCAGCAGGTGCTCGACCCGCTCGACGGACAGGCCGTACTGCCGGGCGATCCGGCGGCGCTGGTTCCACCGGGCGACGTAGCCCTCGGCCCCGTGCAGCGGCACCCGGTCGGTGCACGAGGCGGGCACGCCCTCGCCGAGACCGCGCACGGCCTCGTCGACCGCGTCCCGCGCCATCACCCGGTACGTCGTGTACTTGCCGCCGGCGACCATCACCAGGCCCGGCACCGGGCTCGCCACGGTGTGCTCCCGCGACAGCTTGGCGGTCGCGTCGGAGTGCCCGGACAGCAGCGGGCGCAGGCCCGCGTACACGCCCTCGACATCGTCGCGGGTCAGCGGGGTGGCCAGGACCTCGTTGACCCGCTCCAGCAGGTAGTCGATGTCGCGGCTGGTGGCCGCGGGGTGCGCCTTGTCCAGGTCCCAGTCGGTGTCGGTGGTGCCGATCAGCCAGTGCCGGCCCCAGGGGATCACGAACAGGACGCTGGTCTCGGTGCGCAGGATCAGGCCGGTGGTGGAGTGGATCCGGTCGCGGGGCACCACGAGGTGGATGCCCTTCGAGGCGCGGACCTGGACCGGCCCGCGCTCGCCCACGAGCGCCTGGATGTCGTCGGTCCACACGCCGGTGGCGTTGATGACCTGGCGGGCGCGGACCTCGAAGACCCGGTCGGTCTCCAGGTCGTGCACCCGCGCGCCGGTGACCCGGTCGCCGTCGCGCAGGAAGCCCACGACGCGGGCCCGGGACAACGGGTGCGCGCCGTGCGCCGCGGCGGTGCGGACGAGGCAGGTCACCAGCCGGGCGTCGTCGACCTGGGCGTCGTAGTACTGCAACGCGCCGACCAGTGCCTCCGGCCGCAGCGACGGGCAGGCGCGGACCGCGCCGCGCCGGGTGAGGTGCCGGTGGGCCGGTACGCCCCGGGCGTGGTTGCCGGAGAGGCTCATCGTGTCGTACAGCAGGACGCCGGCGCCCGCGTACAGCCGTTCCCACCCGCGGTGGCGCAGCGGGTAGAGGAACGGCACCGGGCGGACCAGGTGCGGGGCGAGCCGTTGCAGCAGCAGGCCCCGCTCGCGCAGCGCCTCGCGGACCAGACCGAAGTCGAGCATCTCCAGGTAGCGCAGGCCGCCGTGGATGAGCTTGCTGGAGCGGCTCGACGTGCCGCTGGCCCAGTCGCGGGCCTCGACGAGCCCGACCGACAGGCCCCGGGTGACGGCGTCGAGGGCGCAGCCGGCGCCGGTGACGCCGCCGCCGACCACCAGGACGTCCAGTTCCTGGCCGCTGCTGAGCGCGGCCAGGGACCGCTCGCGGGCGGCCGGTGACAGTGTCGCGGAGTGCATCCTTCGTTCTCCTGTTTTCTGGGCGGCCGGCGCCGGACGTCGGCCGTTCCGGGCGGCCGGCGGCAGGCGCCGGCCGCCCGTTCCTCGGGTGGGGGTGGTGGTGGTCAGTCGACGTCGACCCAGTCGAGGGTGCGCTCGACCGCCTTCTTCCAGCGGCCGTACCCGGTCTCGCGCTGCTCCTGCGACCAGGTGGGCTGCCAGCGCTTGCTCTCGTTCCAGTTCTCGCGCAGCTCGTCGGTGCTCTTCCAGAAGCCGACGGCGAGGCCGGCGGCGTACGCGGCGCCGAGCGCGGTGGTCTCGGCGACCACCGGCCGGCTCACCGGCACGCCGAGGATGTCGGCCTGCATCTGCATGCACAGGTCGTTGACGGTGACGCCGCCGTCGACCTTGAGGACATCCAGCGGCACGCCCGAGTCCTTCGCCATGGCCTCGGCGACGTCCCGGCTCTGGTAGCAGATGGACTCGAGGGTGGCCCGGGCGATGTGGGCGTCGGTGTTGAACCGGGACAGGCCGACGATCGCGCCGCGGGCGTCGGAACGCCAGTACGGGGCGAACAGCCCGGAGAACGCCGGCACGAAGTACACCCCGCCGTTGTCCTCGACCTGGCGGGCCAGGATCTCGCTCTGCCCCGCCGTGCTGATGATCTTGAGCTGGTCACGCAGCCACTGCACCGCCGACCCGGTGACCGCGATGGAGCCCTCCAGGGCGTACACCGGTGCGTCGGTGCCGAACTGGTAGCACACCGTGGTGAGCAGGCCGGCCTTGGAGCGGACGATCTCGGTGCCGGTGTTGAGCAGCATGAAGTTGCCGGTGCCGTAGGTGTTCTTGGCCTCGCCGGGGGCGAAGCAGACCTGCCCGACGGTGGCGGCCTGCTGGTCGCCGAGGTCGCCGGTGAGCGGGACCGGCCCGGTGAACGGGCCGTGCGGCGCGGTGGTCCCGTACGTGTTCGGGTCCGACGACGGCCGGATTTCCGGCAGCATGGCGCGCGGGATGTCGAAGAACGACAGCAGCTCGTCGTCCCAGTCCAGCGTCTCCAGGTTCATCAGCATGGTGCGGCTGGCGTTGGTGGGGTCGGTGACGTGCACCCCGCCCTCGGTGCCGCCGGTGAGGTTCCACAGCAGCCAGCTGTCGGTGTTGCCGAAGATCGCCTCGCCGCGCTCGGCGGCCTCCCGGACCCCCTCGACGTTTTCGAGGATCCACTGGATCTTGCCGCCGGAGAAGTACGTCGCCGGCGGCAGGCCGGCCTTGCGTCGGATGACGTCGCCCTTGCCCTCGCGCTCGAGCGCGGAGGCGATCCGGTCGGTCCGGGTGTCCTGCCAGACGATGGCGTTGTAGTAGGGGCGGCCGGTGCGGCGGTTCCACACGACGGTGGTCTCGCGCTGGTTGGTGATGCCGAGCGCGGCGAGGTCGGAGGCGCTGAGGCCCCGCTCGTTCATGGCGGTCTGGATGACGGTCTGGGTCCGCTCCCAGATCTCCAGCGGGTTGTGCTCGACCCAGCCGGCCTGCGGCATGATCTGCTGGTGCTCGAGCTGGTGGCGACCGATCTCGTTGCCACCGTGGTCGAAGATCATGAAACGGGTGCTGGTCGTGCCCTGGTCCACTGCGCCGACGAAGTCAGCCATGCGGGAGGTCTCCTCTGCGGTTCGTAGGGGGATGTGTCGATCAGACGCGGGCGGGCTCGGGCTCCGCAACCGTCTCGGTCGCCAGGGCGCCCGGCTCCAGCTCGTCGCTCGGCAGGAACCGGCCGATGATCAGCTCGTAGAGGCCCGCGCCGATGACGCCGCCGACGAGCGGCCCGACGATGGGCACCCAGAAGTACGGGTATCCGCTGGCGTCCTGGAACGCCGTCTCGTACCCGGTCAGGAACGACGCGAGGCGGGGGCCGAAGTCGCGGGCCGGGTTGATCGCGTAGCCGGCGTTGGCCGCGAACGCCATGCCGATCGCGACGACGATCAGGCCGACGATCAGCGGGGCGAGGTTGGAACCGGGCAGGGAGTTGCGGGCGTCGGTGACGGCGAGCACGAGGAACAGGAGGATCGCCGTACCGATGATCTGGTCGCGCAGCGCGCCCCACTCCGTGACGCCGGCGCCCGGCAGGGTGGAGAAGACGCCCTGGCTCTTGCTGGTGAAGCCCGGGTCGAACCGGGACAGCACCTCGCTGTAGTTCCAGCGGATGATCAGGGCCGCGACGAACGCGCCGGCGGTCTGGGCCAGGGCGTACGGCATGACCTTGCGCCAGGAGAAGCCCTTGAAGACGGCGAGGGCGAGGGTCACCGCGGGGTTGAGGTGGGCGCCGCTGATCCGGCCGGCGACGTAGACGCCGAGGGTCACGCCGAGGCCCCAGGCCCAGGCGATGCTGTCGAACTCGCCGGTGCCGGCGGCGGCGACCTGGGCGACGACGCCCACGCCGAAGAGGATCAGGATCGCGGTGCCGGCGAACTCGGCGGCAAGTTCGCCGAGGAGTCCCGGCGCTCTCAATCGCTGTGTCATGGTGCCTCCAGGGGGGTGGCGGTCCTCCGCGATCAGGGGGGCGGGCGGAGGGCCGGTCGGTGTCGGCGAGGTGTCGGACGTCGCCGTGCGGTGAACCGTAGGAAACACGGGAGGGTGGGTCAACGAACCCCGGTCGACAATGTCGAACACTGTTGCAATGGCCCGAACGCGATTAGCATTCCGGCCCATGCCGGGTCAGGTGCAGTCCATCGCACGTGCCGCGGCGATCCTCCGCCTGCTGGCCAGCAGTTCCGGCCGGCTCGGCATCGGCGAGATCGCCCGTTCCCTCGACCTGCCCAAGGGCACGGCGCACGGCATCGTGCGCACCCTCCAGGACGTCGGCTTCGTGGAGCAGGACAAAACCTCCGGCAAGTACCAGCTCGGCGCCGCCCTGCTGCACCTCGGCACGAGCTACCTCGACGTCAACGAACTCCGTTCCCGCTCCATCAACTGGGCGGACCCCCTCGCCGCGCGCAGCGGCGAGGCCGTCCGCATCGGCACCCTGCTGGACGGCAAGGTGCTGGTGGTCCACCACGTGTTCCGCCCCGACGACACCCTCCAGACCCTGGACGTCGGGTCGCTGCTTCCCCCGCACGCCACCGCGCTCGGCAAGGTCCTGCTCGCCTACGACGTGGGCGCCGCCAACACGGTCATGCAGGGCGAGCCCGAGCCCTACACCCGCCGCACCCTGGTCACCGCACGGGCCCTCACCCGGGCTCTCAGCGAGATCCGGGACAACGGCTGGGCAGCCGAGATCGAGGAGATGACCCCCGGCAAGGCCGGCATCGCCGCGCCGATCCGCGGCTACGGCGGCCTGGTCGTGGGCGCGATCGGGCTCTCCGGCCCGGTGGACCGCATCTGCGACGGATCGGGCGCCCCCCGCCCGACCCTCGTCACGTACGTCCGCGACGCCGCCCGCGCGGTGTCCCGTGATCTCGGCGCCGCGCGCTGGTGATCCGCCCACACCCACCACCCGGTTTCACGAAGGACGAGCCATGACCGAGAGCTACGTCGTCGCCATCGACCAGGGAACGACCTCCACCCGCTGCATCGTGTTCGACCGCCGCGGCAACCTCGTCTCGGTGGCCCAGCGCGAGCACCAGCAGCACTTCCCCCGGCCCGGCTGGGTGGAGCACGACGCCGCGGAGATCTGGCGCAACGTGGGCAAGGTCGTCCCCCGCGCCCTCGCCCAGGCCGGCGTCACCGCCGACCAGATCGCCGCGATCGGCATCGCCAACCAGCGCGAAAGCACGGTCGTGTGGGACCGGCGCACCGGCGTCCCGGTGGCGCCCGCGATCATCTGGCAGGACACCCGCACCGACGCGGTGGTGGAGACCCTGACCCGCTCCCCCGGCGCCGAGAACGTCCAGCAGCTCTGCGGACTGCCGCTGACCACGTACTTCTCCGGGCCGAAGCTGCGCTGGCTGCTCGACCACACGCCCGGGCTCACCGAGCGGGCCGAGCGCGGCGAGGTGCTCTTCGGGACGATGGAGAGCTGGCTGATCTGGAACCTCACCGGCGGCCCGGACGGCGGCCTGCACCTGACCGACGTCACCAACGCCAGCCGCACCATGCTGATGGACCTGCGGACCCTCGACTGGCACCCGGACCTGCTGGCCTTCTTCGGCATCCCCGCCGCCATGCTGCCGGAGATCCGCTCGTCCTCCGAGGTGTACGGCACCGCCACGACGGTCCTGCCGGGCGTCCGGATCGCGGCGGCCCTCGGCGACCAGCAGGCGGCCCTGTTCGGGCAGACCTGCTTCGCGCCCGGCGACGCCAAGTGCACCTACGGCACCGGCAGCTTCCTGCTGCTCAACACCGGGCCGGAGCCGGTGCACTCCAGCCACGGCCTGCTCACCACCGTCGGCTACCGGATCGGCGACGAGCCCGCCGTGTACGCCCTCGAAGGGTCCATCGCGATCACCGGGTCCCTGGTGCAGTGGTTCCGCGACCGGCTGGAGCTGATCAGCACCGCGCCGGAGATCGAGACCCTCGCCCGTACGGTCGAGGACAACGGCGGCTGCTACATCGTGCCCGCCTTCTCGGGCCTGTTCGCGCCGCACTGGCGCAGCGAGGCACGCGGAGTGATCGTCGGGCTGACCTCGTACATCACGAAGGGGCACCTGGCCCGCGCGGTGCTGGAGGCGACCGGCTGGCAGACCCGCGAGGTGGTCGACGCGATGAACGCCGACTCCGGTCTGGACCTGACGGCCCTGCGGGTGGACGGCGGGATGACCGCCAACAACCTGCTGATGCAGTTCGTCGCGGACGTGCTCGCCGTGCCGGTGGTGCGCCCGATGGTGGCCGAGACGGTCTCCCTCGGCGCCGCGTACGCGGCCGGGCTGGCGGTCGGGTACTGGCCGGACCTGGAGGGCCTGCGCCGCAACTGGCACCTCGCCGCCCGGTGGGTGCCGGAGATGGACGCCACGGTCCGGGAGCAGGAGCGGCAGAACTGGCAACGCGCCGTCGAGCGGACCTTCGGGTGGATCAAGCCCGAGGCCCGGGCCGCGAACGGCTGACCCGGTGCCGTGGCCGCGACGCGCCCGTCACCGGGCCTCGCAGATCCGGCCGCTCCGCGCCGGATCACCCTCCCGGCCGACGGACCAGAGCGGGTGGACGTCAAGGACGAGGGGCGGTGGCTGCCACGCGGCCCCGAGCCGCTGCACCACCTCGTACACCCGGATGGGTTGCTCGACTTCCTCGCCGGCCAGGAAGTTGATGGTCTGTTCGTACGTGTCTTCCCGACTCAGCACGTCGCCATGCAGGGCGGGCACCTCCACCACCGGAATCTGGGAGTACTCGCCGGGCGGCGCCTCGGCCGCGCCGACCAGGGGCAGAAACGCGATCATGCGGACGCCGGGCACGGGACACAGGATGCGGTTGCGGTAGAAGGGCGCCTCGACGATGACGGACCGGATGAACGGCAGGTCCGGCCCCGCGTCGACCTCCCTCATCAGGTTCAACACCCCGGCGATGACCCGCAGCTCCCACCCGGCGACCACACCCCACCCGTCGCGCCCAGGAGGGGGATAGTAGACGCGACCGGGCCAGATCAGCGGGCTGTACAGCATCGCGGCCGTCACCGGCTCCGGAGGCAGCTTGTCCAGGTAGGTGCGGATCACCAGCGCCCCCTCGCTCTCTCCCGCGAGCGCCACCGGGCGGCTGGTCCGCCGGTGCAGCTCCTCAGCCTGCTTCGCCAGCAGCACCGCGCTGGATTCCAGCGACCGGTGGGTGTCCTGCGGGCCGTAGGGCAGCGGCCGTCCTGCGGGGTCCAGGCCCGCGTACGAGAAGCGCTCCACCCGGGGATCCACCGGCGGTTGACCGTCCCAGCTCGACTCGTAGCCCGCCAGGACGATCACCGCGTAGGGCACCCGCTCCGGGAGTGGCTGACTGACCAGCGGCGGCGACCAGTCACCCCGCCCACCGCCGGCGATCTTGACCAGCGGTGGCATCCCGACTGCGGCGATCATCGTGATCACGATCGCGATCGGCGCCACCGGCACCCGCGGCCATCGGACCGGCCGACGGGCGGCGGCCTGCACCGTCCGTCGCCACAGCAGTGCGTTCACTCCGCCGGCCAGGCCCGCCACGAGGATCCCCGCCCAGGCCGGCACGCTCACGATCACGGCACCGCCCAGGGTGAGTACCAGGAAGTTCAGCGAGGACCAGCCAAGCATGTCGACCGAGGGCAGGCCCCGCCACCAGTGCTGGGCCACGCCCGCCCGCTGGAGGAACGGGGCGATGAGCAGCATCGGGACAACCGACGCGAACAGGTACCAGGAGAGCGCAACCGCGGAGAACGCGACGGAGAGTGCCGCCCACGGCGAGATGATCAGGACGGCGATCGTCGCGACCTCCAGGTTGCGCAGCACCAGCCAGCGCCACGAGGGGCGATCCAGCTCCGCCGGCCAGGCCAGTGCCGTCAGGCCGGCGGACAGCACGCCCCGCAGGACGACGGCGACCACCAGGCCGAGCAGGAACGTCGCCCACGAGTTGTGGTAGACGAGCAGCCAGCGCAGGTCGTGGTACGAGTCGTACGGCCAGACGGCGGTGGCCTGTGGAGCCAGCGGCTGCGCGGCGAAGAATCCGAGGCCAACCAGGATGCCCATCTCCAGCATCGGCGGCACCGCGGCGAGCAGCAGCAGTGCGGTGTCACGACGACGGAGGACCATGTTGACACGCATCGTCCGTAGGATGCCCTCTCGCCGCTACCCTCCGTGCAGCTTCGCAGCAACAGGTCTTGACGGTGACCTGCGGCACACCATTCAATGTGCAGGTGGCACGGTGCCACGTCGGAGCGGCCTCGCCACGGGACTCCGCCACTTCGACCGGTTTCGCTCTGGCGTCACCCGGCGGCGCCCGCCGGGTGCGGTAGGTGCGGGGGGCAATCGGTGAACGAGCGCCGCCGACGCATGCGGCTCAGTGCGGCCCTGCACGTCGTCTCGCACGGGGTCGCCGTCCTGTACTGCCTCCTCACCCTCGACCAGCCGCACCGGGCGGAGATGCTGGCGGTGTACGGCTGCGGGATGGCGGGCGGCGCGGTGGGCCTGTGGGCCGCGCGTCGGGTGACCACGAAGACCGTCGGCTACCGCACCTCCGGCCTCATCCTGCTGGTCACGCTCGTCGCACTGGCGCTGGGTTCGCACTGGGACGGCGGTGCCGCCGCTCCCGCCGCCCTGGGCTTCGTGACCACCACGGTGTTCGTGGCCACCCAGACGCCCCGGCTCCGGCTGATGATCGCGATCGAGGTGCTCATCCTCGGGACGTACGTGGGGGTCGCCGCCGTCGGCGAGCCGATGCGGCCCGGTCACCTCTTCATCAACGTCGCCGGGATGATCGTGCTGATCTCGGTCTGCTCCACCCAGGCCCGCAAGCTCGCGCGGCAACGCTCCCAGCTCCGCGCCCTCGCGACCCTGGATCCGCTCACCGGCGCGCTGAACCGGCGCGGGCTGGCCGAGTTCGCCTCCACCCTCTTCGGTCCCCGGTGCCGGCCCGGTCCGTCCCTGCTCTGCCTGGACCTCGACGACTTCAAGCTCGTCAACGACCGGTACGGGCACGCGGCCGGTGACCAGTTGCTCCAGACGACGGTGGCGGCGGTGCGCCGGACGGTCCGCCCGGACGACGTGGTCGCCCGGATCGGCGGCGACGAGTTCGTGGTCGTCCTGGTCGACGCCGACGCGGCGACCGCGCAGGCGGTGGCGGCCCGGGTCGACGCCGCCGTGCACCAGCAGGCCGGTGTCAGCATCGGCTGGGCCACCGCCCCGTACGACGGGACCATGCTGGAGTCGTTGATGCACGCCGCCGACCAGCGCCTCTACCGGGTGAAGCACGAGAAGCACCGCGTCACCGGCGCCGCCCTTGCACCCCGCCACCCGGACGCCCTCGGCGTGCTGCCGTAGGCCCCGCGGACCGTGGTGCCGACCGGTGGGGGTTTCACGCGCTAGCGGACGCTCACGGTGATCTTGTCGAAGTCGGGTGCCGGCTCGTGCGGGTTGAAGATCCGCAGCGAGTTGGTCCCGGGTCGCAGCGCCACCGTGATCGTCATGGTGTCGACCGTGCTCCACCCGCCGGTGCCCGGAAAGGTCAGGACGATCGGCGACCCGCCGTTGACGCTGATGTGCCCGACGCGCGGGCCCTCACCGTTGACGTAGGTGAGCGTCACGCTGGCGGTACCGCCCGTCCGGGCGGTCACCCCGTTGAACTGCAACGCCCCCATGTCACGGCCGATGTAGCCCACCTTCTTCTCGCCGGAGCAGCCGGAGCAGGTGAAGGTGCGGGTGCCCGCCAGCCCGTTCACCGGCGACTCCGCCTCGTACGACGTCACCACCGGCGGCGGGGGCGGGGCCGCGGGCGGCGGGGCGACCGACGGGCGCGCGGTGGACGGTGACGGTGACGGCCGCGGCGGGGCCGAGCGGTTCTCCACGGATCCCACGCGCACGTCCTTCCCGGCCGGCGACACCGGGGCCGACTCTCCGGCGGTGCCCTCGCCCGGACCGGCCGGAGTGGACGACTCCGGGGCGGACGCGCCGGCCTCGGGGCCGGAACCCGCGTCGGCGGACGATCCACTGTCGACGCCCGCCGTGAGTGCCGCCAGCGCGAGGACGACGATCAGGTAGCCGACCCCAACCACCGCCAGCAGACGGACGGGGCCGATCCGCCAGACGCCGTCCTGGTCGCGTCCATGCAGTGGGCGCACGTCGTCCTCCCCCTCGCCGTTGTCGCCTCGACGCCGACCACCCGCACGGTGTGACCGGTGACACAGCATTGTATGGGCATTGGGGTCGATTTGACCCGCCCGCACGTCCCGTTCTCGATCATCGTCACCGCGGGTCCCGGCCTGGTTGCCCAGGGCCCCTACCGTGATGGCGTCGCGGTCCCGTGTTCCGTCACGGATGGCCGCGACACCCGGCGTACAACGACCGCTCGCTGCGCGGCGACCACTGGAGCATCGAGGAGGTCGACGACTGGGACGTCGACGGCTGGGGCGGGGACAGCCCCGACCCCGAGACGGTCCGGCGGCTGCTCCGCGAGCACGACTTCGACTGCTGACACGTCGGTCCACCCACGACGGGCGCCGTTCCCGGGCCGGAACAGGGGCCGAAGGTCCCGTCCCGGACGGGACCGGTGGCTCGCCAGGGAGCGGACCAGCGCCCCTGCTGACCGTCCGTCGATCGCGGTGGAATTGATGTGTGCCCACCGGGGGCACGTCGGAGGACGAGGGGACGTGGAAGCCATGACCGCGATTGCCGAGCGGCAGATCCCGAAAACGACCGCTCCGGCGGTCGGCATTGACAACACCCGGCCCACCGGCACCGCCGCCCGGTACGTGTTCGCC
>NZ_JAATEO010000055.1 GCF_012034245.1 Micromonospora thermarum
GGGTTGGGGGGGTTAGGAGGCGTCGTCGGCGGCGCGGAGGGGGAAGAGGTGGGGGCGGGCCTCGTCCAGCAGGGTGCCGAGGACGGCGCCGATCTTGTCAGCGGGCATCGGCTTGAAGAAGTGGTAGCCCTGCGCGGCGGTGCAGCCCAACTCAGCCAGCGCGCTCCGCTGCTCGGCCGTCTCCACGCCCTCGGCGACCACCCGGAGCCCCAGCTCCTGGGCCAGCCCGACGGTGGTCCGCACGATCGCCGCCGCCTCCGGCGAATCCGCCATCCGGATGACGAAGGACCGGTCCACCTTCAACTCGTCGACCGCGATCCGGGTGAGGAAGGTCAGCGACGAGAAGCCGGTGCCGAAGTCGTCGACGGCGAGCTGCACGCCCATCGCGCGCAGGGTGGCGAGCACCTCGTCGATGACCTCCAGCTCGCTCATCACCACGGTCTCGGTGATCTCGAGGACGAGGCGGTGCGCCGGCACCTGGTGGCGGCGCAGCGCGTCCGCGATCTCCGCCGGCAGCCGGGGGTCGAGCAGGCTGCGGGCCGAGAGGTTCACCGAGATCGGCACGTCCAGGCCCTCGCGGGCCCACTGCGCCGCCACGCCGAGGGCCTTGTCCACCACGTACCGGGTGAACGTGCCGAGCTGCTCGCTGTTCTCCACCGGGCGGATGAAGTCGTGCGGGCTCAGCCAGCCACGGCGCGGGTGCCGCCACCGGATCAGCGCCTCCACACCGGTCGGCGCGCCGGTGGCCAGGTCGACCGCCGGTTGCAGCACCAGCACGAGCTGGTCGTCGGTCGCGAGCGCCTCCCGCAGCTCGGCCAGTAGGGCGAGCTGGTCGGTGCTGGCGGCGTCCCGCGTCGAGTCGTACGCGGCGACGTTGCCGCCGCCCTCCTTGGCCTGGTACATGGCGATGTCGGCGCGGCGCAGCAGCTCCGTCATGTCGGCGGTGCCCGCGTCGGCCACCACCACCCCGACGGCGACCTCCACCGACATCCGTACGCCGGCCACCTCGGTGGGCGCGGCGAGCCGCTCGGCGATCTCCCGGGCCTGGCGCAGCGCGTACGCCATCGGGGCAGCGCGGTCCCCGATCACCGGGACCGACGTCAGCAGCACGGCGAACTCGTCGCCGCCGAGGCGGCCGAGCAGGTCCCCGCTGCGGGCCAGCGCGCCCAGCCGGTTGGCGGTCAGCCGCAGCAACTGGTCGCCGGCGGCGTGCCCGAGGGTGTCGTTGACCTCCTTGAACTGGTTGATGTCCAGCAGGAGCAGCGCCACCGGATGGTCGTGCGCGAGCTGTCGCAACGCCTGGTCGCCCTTGCTGAGCATCGCCGCCCGGTTGACCAGGCCGGTCAGCGCGTCGTGCACCGCCTCGTACGACGACCGCGCGGTGACCAGGCGCAGCTCGCGGTGGGTCGCCGCGTCGTGCAGCGCCGCCGCGAGAGCGTCACCGTACGCGGCGACGGCGTCCCGCTCGCGGTCGCTCGGTGGGGCCGAGCGAGGGAACCGGACGCGAAGGTGACCCACCTGCGTGTCCCCGACGGTGAGCGTCCGGACCAGGCCGCAGTCGTCCGCCTCGTCAGGGCCGGGGACGCCGACCTCCCGCTCGACGATCTGCCCGCCCGCGTCACCTCGGTAGCGCCGCCAGCGCCCGTCACCGCGGGCGACGTCCACATCGACCAGTTCGGCCTCGAAGAGCGACAACGCGCCGGCCACCGCCGCACTCGCCACGCCCCGCTCGTCCAGCTGGTTGAGCGCCGCCGTCGCCTCCGCGAAGGCTCGCCAGGAACGCCGCTCCTGGTCGGCGCGCAGCCGGTGCCGGTAGGTCTGCTGGAGCAGCCAGAGCGGCGGAGGCAACAGCAGCAACCACCGCGCATCCAGCTCCACCAGGGCCACCACGACCAGACCCACCACGACGTTCCCGACGAACATCAGCAGCTTGCCGCGCAGCGCAGCGAGCAGCACCGCGCCGAGCGACGTGCCGTTCCGCAACGTGAGGCTGACGCCGCCCAGCCAGGCGCTGGCGAGAAGGTAGACGACCGCACCCGCGACCACCGCGAGCGCGAGGGCCGGCGTCGGTGTGGCCAGCAGCGGCTGGCCCAGGGCCGTGGTGACCGACACGGCAAGTGCCGTCGCCGCGGCCAGGGACGAGGCGATCCGGACGATCTCCAGCACCGGCCGGCGGTCGCCGAGCAGCGACATCGCCGTCCAGGCGAGCCCGACACCGAGGAGGGTGGCCGCCGGGAGCCACCCGGACGGGACCTGGTGCAGGCAGACGATGAGCGCCGCCTCGCCCCAGGTGATGCTGACCGTACCGGCGGCGGCCCGGAACCGGAGCCGGGCCAGTTGGGCGAGCGCGAAGAGGGCGACGGCGAAACCGAAGCGGGCGGGCCCGCCGAAGGGATCGTCGGCCGGCAGGGCGACCGGCAGGGTGAGCCCCACCGCGGCCGCGACCAGGGCGGTCAGCGCCACCGCCACCGTGAGCGCGAGCAGCCGCGAGGACGAGTCGCGGGCCTCGACCCGCGACTTCCCCGCAGGGGCGGAGGTCACCGACTCCCTCCGGCGCCGGGCCTGGCGGAGGTACGACGGGCAGCCGCTGGTGTGCTGGTCATCGGCGCCCCCTCCCGCACGGCCGAAGAGACTTTCGGTCCCCCCGGCGGAAGGCTAAGCCAATACCGGTGGCCGCAACAGGGGGTGTCGACCTGCTCGGACGTGAATCATGCGGGGACTAGCCGTTTTGGCGCTGCTGGGGCCCGTTGGGCGGGTTCGGCGATGAATCCTGCGCTCCCGTGCCGTCTGTCGGATCAACGACTGCCGCGTCCGCCTGGCCGGCGTCGGCCGGCCGGGCCTGCTGCGGGAACCGGTCGGGCAGCCGGCGCAGCCGCGCGTTCATGTTGCGGATCAGCAGGACGGTGGCGGTGGCCAGCACCAGGATCAGGAAGAGGCCCATCGGGCCCGCCAGGCCACCCGTGCGGGTGTCCCCGAAGTTGTTCTGGGCCAGCACCTGGGCAGCGGTCAGCATGCGTTCCTCCGATGAGCGGTTGGTAACCAGCGTAGCCCGCCGCCGGATCAGGGCGTCTGTCGAGTCGCGGTGGGACGTCGACACCGACCCGGGGCCCCTGTCGACGCCCCTGGCCGGCCTGCGGCTCGGCCGAGAACCTCGACCCAGGACCTAACGGACGTGCGCCGTCTCGCGCACCCCGGCGAAGAGGTCCGACTCGGGCAGCGGGCTGTCGACCAGCGACCGGACCAGCTGGAAGTCCTCGGTGGGCCAGGCCTGCCGCTGGAGCTCCATCGGCACGTGGAACCAGAAGCCGTCCGGGTCGATCTGGGTCGCGTGGGCCCGCAGCGCGTCGTCCCGCACCGGGAAGTAGTCCGCGCACTCGACCCGGGTGGTGATCCGGGGGCCCTTGTCCTCCCGATCCTCCCACCGCTTGATCCACTCCCCGTACGGCGACTCGAGGCCGGCGGCGAGCATGCCCTC
The DNA here is from genome assembly GCF_012034245.1 of Micromonospora thermarum. Lineage (GTDB taxonomy): Bacteria > Actinomycetota > Actinomycetes > Mycobacteriales > Micromonosporaceae > Micromonospora > Micromonospora thermarum. The sequence goes on from NZ_JAATEO010000055.1 coordinate 3,476, forward strand.
GTGCAGGGCGAGGATCTTGCCCTTCGAGAAGCCGATGTCGTAGTAGAGCTTGAGCGGCTGCCACGGCGCGCCCAGCTCCGGGTAGCGCTCCGGGTCACCGGCGGCCTCGAACGCGGCCACGCTGATCTTGTGGGTCATGATGTGGTCCGGGTGGGGGTAGCCGCCCTCCTCGTCGTACGTGGTGACGACGTGCGGACGGAACTCGCGCATCAGGCGCACCAGCGGCCCCGCGGCCTCGGCCACGTCCTGCAGGGCGAAGCAGCCCTCGGGGAGCGGCGGCAGCGGGTCGCCCTCGGGCAGGCCGGAATCCACGAAGCCCAGCCAGGCCTGCTCGACACCAAGGATCGCGCGGGCGGCGTCCATCTCGGCGCGGCGGATCTCGGCGATGTTGGCCCAGACGTCCGGCCGGTCCATCTTCGGGTTGAGCACGCTGCCCCGCTCACCACCGGTGCAGGTCACGACCAGGACGTCCACGCCCTCGGCCACGTACTTCGCGGTGGTCGCCGCGCCCTTGCTCGACTCGTCGTCCGGGTGTGCGTGGACGGCCATGAGCCGCAGTCGCTCTGCCAACGTCGGCGCTCCTCGTCTGTGCCCCCGGCGGTCCGCCCCCGGGCCGCCCGGCTGACCTGCCGGAATGCTCCCCCCGTGCCGGAACCCTCCGGCGCCGACCTGCCATGCTGGACGACAGGACCGGGCTGGGAGAATGGAACTCTGCCATTCTTGCCGATGCCCCCGACAACGACGCCAGGAGATACCCGCCGGTGAGCGAGACGCACGCCACAATTCGGTCCGGCGCGCCGGTCTTCCCACCCGGCCGGTACGGGCGGCGCCGCGAGCCCGGCCGCCGCCGGCCGGTGTTGGCCGGGCTGCTGGCGCTCGCGCTCGCCGCCGTCCTCGGCCTGGTCACCGTCCGCCTCTACCAGCAGTACGGCGACCCCGAGTACGACGCCACGGTGATCACGTACACCGGGATCACCGACACCCAGGTCCTGGTCGACTTCCGGGTCACCGTGCCGCCGGGCGGGTCCGCGGTCTGCGTGCTGCGCGCCCGGGACCGGGCCGGCGCCGAGGTGGCCCGTGAGCAGGTCACCGTGACCGCGCGGCCGGGTGAACGGCACGTGACGACGCAGCACCGGCTGGCGACCAGCGGCCGCGCCTTCATCGGCGAGGTGCTGCGCTGCCGACCGCCGACCTGACCGGCGCTGATCCTCATCTCACCGGCGCCGGAGGGCGGTCGCCGGTGCTGGCGTGACCGCGCACCGGGCGGCGGTCAGTGATCGTCGACACCCCTTGTCGGTGGTCACTGGTAACTTGGAAGTTCACTGTCAGCCAGCACGCACGACTGAGGAGACCGCCTGTGTCCAACGGCAACGAGGCGCCCGCCACCTGGCTGTCGCAGGAGGCGCACGACCGCCTCCAAGCCGAGCTCGACGAGCTCATCGCCAACCGTCCGGTCATCGCCGCCGAGATCAACGCGCGGCGCGAGGAAGGCGACCTGCGGGAGAACGGCGGCTACCACGCCGCCCGCGAGGAGCAGAGCAAGGCCGAGGGGCGCATTCTCTACCTGAAGGAGCTGCTGCGCACCGCGCAGGTCGGCGAGGCACCCACCGCCGACACGGTGGCGCCCGGCATGGTCGTGACGATCTACTTCGACGACGACAAGGACGACACCGAGCGCTTCCTGCTCGGCTCCCGCGAGATCGCGTCGACCACCGAGCTGACCGTCTACAGCCCCGAGTCCGCCATCGGCAAGGCGATCCTGGGCTGCCGCCCCGGCCAGACGTGCACCTACACGGCCCCGAGCGGCGCCGACATCAAGGTGACCGTGGTCGCCTTCGAGCCGTTCTCCGGCTGAGCCAGACCATGCCGACGCGCCGGCGCCCGCCCAGGGCACCGGCGCGTCGCGCGTTTAGGGTCTGTGTCGAAGTCCTCGGTCGAGAGGACCTGGGGGCCGGCCCGAGGTCAGCCGTCACGCCTCGCCGGCGAAGACCACCTGGTAGCCGCTGGCCCGCAGCGCGCTGATCAGCATGTCCGAGTGCTCCACGCCCCGGGTCTCCACCGACAGCGCCACCTCGACCTCGCCGAGCCGCAGGTGCGGGTTTGCCCGCTGGTGCTCGACGTCGACGACGTTCGCCCGGTGCTCGGCGATCTCGCTGAGCAGCGACGCGAGTTGGCCGGGCCGGTCGCTGCACCGGACGGTGACCCGCAGGTAGCGGCCGGCCGCCGCCAGGCCGTGCTCGATGACCCGGAGCATCAGCAGCGGATCGATGTTGCCGCCGGAGAGCACCGCCACCACCGGGGCCTCCACCTCGACCGCGCCGGTCAGCAGCGCCGCCACCCCCACCGCGCCGGCCGGCTCGACCACCTGCTTGCCCCGTTCGAGCAGCATGAGCAGCGCGCGGGAGATGTCCTCCTCGGAGACCGTCACCACCTCGTCGACCAGCTTGCGGACGTGGAGGAAGGTCAGCTCGCCCGGGCGTCCCACGGCGATTCCGTCGGCGATGGTGCTGAACGACGGGAGCCGTACCGGCTCGCCGGCCAGCAGCGAGGGCGGGAACGCGGCGGCGCTGGCCGCCTGCACGCCCACCACCCGGACGTCCGGCCGCAGGGCCTTCGCCGCGACCGCCATCCCGGAGACCAGACCACCGCCGCCCACCCCGGTGACGATCGTCTTCACGTCCGGGCACTGTTCGAGGATCTCCAGCGCCACCGTGCCCTGCCCGGCGATCACGTCCCGGTGGTCGAACGGGTGGATCAGCGTCGCCCCGGTGCGCTCCGCGAACGTCTGCGCGGCCACCAGCGACTCGTCGACGGTGTTGCCGACGAGTTCGACCTGGGCCCCGTATCCCTTGGTGGCGGCCACCTTCGGCAGCGGCGCGTTCACCGGCATGAAGACCGTGGCGTGCGTACCGACCAGCCCGGCGGCGAGCGCGACCCCCTGGGCGTGGTTGCCGGCGCTCGCCGCGACCACGCCGTTGGCCCGCTCCGCCTCGGACAGTCGGCAGATCCGGACGTACGCTCCCCGGACCTTGTACGAGCCGGCGCGTTGCAGGTTCTCGCACTTGAGCCAGGTCGGCCCGCCGAGTGCCGCGCTGAGCGGCCGGGAGGGTTCGAGCGGGGTGGTACGGACGACACCGGCGAGCAGCTCCCGCGCGGCCCGTACGTCGTCCAGGCTGACCAGTTCCGTCATGCCCCGATCGTCCCACCCGCCCTCGGGCCCGGACCCACTCCCCCTCCCCGCGATCATGGACTTTCTGCCCTCGATACACGCCTTTTCACCCGCTCCGTCGGGGCACGAAGTGCAAGATCGCGGGGAGGGGGCCCGGGGGTTACGGCGTGGGGGTGGGGAGGGTGGCGCCGGGGAGGATCGGGCCGGCGGGCAGGGTTCGGGCGATCCGGGCCTCCTGGGCGGCGGAGATCCGGATGATCAGCCAAATCAGCGACACGCCGGCAGCCAGGCAGGCGGCGGTCGGAATGAGGTACGAACCCAGCGCGGAAATGTAGTGGTCGGCGTATGCGTCGAAGTCGGCCGACGTCACCGGAGCCGCCGGCAGGGCCGCCCACTCCTCCTCGATGATTCCGGCGACGAACCCGTCGGCGAGCCCGAACAGCAGCCAGGCGCCCCACCAGAGCTTGACCAGCCACGGCGTGGTCAGCCGCCAGAGGGTGTCCCGCGCGACGTTGGCCACCACGCGGTACGGCATGAAGAAGTTGGCGAACGGCACCAGCCAGCCGGCGATCGCCCAACCGGCGGCGAAGGCCGGCCCGGCACCGGGGAAGGCCTCCAGGTTCTTCCGCACCCGCCAGGTCCAGATGATCACGAGCACGCCCGCGACGACCAGGGCCACCAGGTACGGTGCGCCGGCGAGATCGAGCATCTGTGCGGTGTGCAGAAGGTCGCTGTCCAGCTGGCGGCCCGCCTCGGCGGAGATCGCGGCCTGCACCGGCAGGACCAACGTGGACAGCAGGTAGGCGAGGGTGGCCGCACCGACGGCCACCGCGGCGGCCCGCCCGACGCCTCGCACCGGGCGAACCGGAACGCCCGGATGCAGCACCGGTGCGCCGACAGGGGTTCGACAGGTCGGGCACTCGGTGGTGCTCGCAGCGTTGTCGGTGGCGCAGGTGGGGCAGAGCATTGCCGGCCGTCCTCGGTCGCAGGGTACCGGCAGGCTAGACGATCATGCGGCGGCCGGCGACCCCGTTCCGACGCGGGGGTATCCGGGGGCGTGCCGGGTCCAGGGTGCCTGCATCTCGAACTGGCCGGCCACGCCGAGCAGCAGGAGTTCCGAGCCGGGCGGGCCGACGAGCTGGACCGCGACCGGCAGGCCGTCCGGGCGGCGGCCGACCGGCACCACCAGGGCGGGCAGGCCGGCGATGTTCCACGGGGCGGCGTACGGGGCGTACCGGATGTTGGCCAGCATGTTCGCCCGCCAGGAGCGGGCCGACCAGCTCGTCGCCTCCGGCGGCACGGTGGCCAGCGCCGGGGTGAGCAGCAGGTCGACCGAGTGGTCCGCGAAGAACCCGATCGAGCGCTCGCGCCAGGCGGCCCGGTCGGCGTCCCGCACGTACCCCCGGCGCTCCGCCCACTCCCCGAAGGCGACGTGGCGGCGGCTGCGCCGCTGCAGGATCCGCCGGTCCAGGCCGGCGGCCCGCACGTCGGCGGCGGCCGCGGCGAACCAGGTCGCGATCCCCTGGAGGCCCAGCGCGGTCGGGTAGACGGGGTCCGCCGGCACGGTGTCGTGCCCGGCGGCGGCGAGGAGCCGGCCGGCGGCGGCGACCGCGTCCCGGTTCGGCGCGTCCGGCGATACGCCGCGCACCGGGGAGCGCAGCGACACCCCGACCCGCAGCCGCTGCGGCGGCACCAGCTTCTCCTGCGGGCGGCCGGCGAGCACCTGGAAGCCGACCGCGGCGTCGGCCACCGTGGTGGTCAGCACGCCGTGCTCGGTGAGGCCGAACCAGTCGTCCGCGCCGAGCTGGCAGGGCACCACCCCACGCCCGGGCTTGAGGCCGACCAGGCCGCAGCAGGCCGCCGGGATCCGGATCGAGCCGAGGCCGTCGTTGGCGTGGGCGATCGGCACCAGCCCGGCGGCCACCGCGGCGGCGGAGCCGCCGGAGGAGCCGCCGGGCGTACGCCCGAGGTCCCACGGGTTGCGGGTCACGCCGGTCTCGTCGTCGGTGACGCCCCACAGGCCCAGCTCCGGCATCCGGGTCACCCCGAGGATCACCGCGCCGGCGCCGCGCAGCCGCCGGACCACCTCGTGGTCGGCCTCCGCCACCGGGGTACGCACGGCGGCCGACCCGTTCCAGGTGGGCAGCCCGGCGACGGCGGTGTTCTCCTTGACCGCCACCGGCACGCCGGCCAGGGGGAGGTTGGCCAGGTCCTCCTGCTCGTCGACCTTCTCCGCCTCGGTGACCGCCTCGCCGCCGCGGACCGCGCGGAACGCGGCCAGCTCGGCGTCGGCGCGGGCGACGTGGTCGAGGTGGTCGGCCACCACCTGGGTGGCGGAGACGTCACCCCGGCGTACGCCCCGGGCGATCTGTTTGGCGGTCGCCCCCACCCAGGTCGGCATGATGTCCTGCACGGCCACCCTCCCCAGCCCGCGGTCAGCCCAGCGCCTGCTCCAGATCGGCGAGCAGGTCGTCGACCGTCTCGATGCCGACAGACAGTCGCACGAGATCGCCGGGAACTTCAAGCGGCGAGCCGGCCGCACTTGCGTGTGTCATCCGGCCCGGGTGCTCGATGAGGGACTCCACCCCGCCGAGCGACTCGGCGAGCACGAAGAGCTTCGCCCGGTTGCAGATCTCGACGGCGTGCTCCTCGCCGCCGGCCGCCCGGAAGGAGATCATCCCGCCGAAGCGGCGCATCTGCTTCGCGGCCACCTCGTGACCCGGGTGCGACGGCAGGCCCGGGTAGATCACCTGACCCACCTTGGCGTGCCCGTCGAGGTACGCGGCGATCCGCTCGGCGTTGTCGCAGTGCCGGTCCATGCGTACGCCGAGGGTCTTGATGCCGCGCAGCGTGAGCCACGCGTCGAACGGCCCGTTGATCGCGCCCATCGCGTTCTGGTGGTAGCGCAGGTCCTCGCCGAGCCCCGCGTCGGCGGCGATCAGCGCACCACCGACCACGTCGGAGTGCCCGCCGATGTACTTCGTCGTCGAGTGGACGACGACGTCCGCGCCGAGCGCGAGCGGCTGCTGGAGGTACGGGGAGGCGAACGTGTTGTCCACGACAAGCAGCGCGTCGGCGTCGTGCGCCACGGCCGCGAGGGCGGCGATGTCGGCGATGCCGAGCAGCGGGTTGGTCGGCGTCTCCACCCAGACGATCTTCGTCCGGCCGGGCTCGATCGCGGCCCGGACCGCGTCCGGGTCGGAGACCTTGGCGGGGGTGTAGCGCAGCCCCCACCGCTCGACCACCTTGGCGAAGAGCCGGTAGGTGCCGCCGTACGCGTCGTCGGGGATGACCACGTGGTCGCCCGGCTTGCAGACGGTACGCAGCAGGGTGTCCTCGGCGGCGAGGCCGCTGGCGAAGGCGAGCCCGACGGCGCCGCCCTCCAGCGCGGCCAGGCACTCCTGGAGCGCGTCCCGGGTCGGGTTGCCGGAGCGGCTGTACTCGTAGCCCAGCCGGGGCGCGCCGACGGCGTCCTGCGCGTACGTGCTGGTCTGGTAGATCGGTGGGATCACCGCGCCGGTGCGGGCCTCAGGGTCCTGGCCGGCGTGGATGGCGAGCGTCTCGAAGCCGTGACTCATTCCCGGAACGTTAGTCGTCCAGTCCTTCCCAGCCTATGGAACCCCGCCGGCACGCCGCGCCGGACCGCCCGAACCGCTGGCGACCCACCAGTCGAGATACGGGGGCACCCGCACCGAGAGCAGACCCGGCCCCTCCCCGCCCTCCCCCGCCCTCCCCCGCTCGCCCCCGCGATCTTGCATTTTCTGCCCGGTCAAACCGTGGCATCCGGGGCATTACGAGGGCCACAAGTGCAAGATCGACGAGGGCTGGGCTGGTGCGGCCGTGCCGCGCTGGGGCGGCGTCCCGGGGCGGGGCGGGCGGTGGGCGGTTACCCTGCCAGGCGATGAGTGGGTGCGTGTTCTGCGGGATCGTGGCGGGCGAGGTGCCGGCGTTCCGGGTCGTCGACGAGGCGGACGGGGTGGCGTTCCTGGACACCCGGCCGGTGTTCAAGGGGCACGTGCTGGTGGTGCCGCGTACGCACCTCGTCACTCTGGCCGACCTGCCGCCCGAGGCGTTGGCCGGCTACTTCGGGCTGGTGCGACGGCTCGCGATCGCGGTCGAGGCCGGCCTGGGCGCCGGCGGCACGTTCGTGGCGATGAACAACAAGGTCTCCCAGTCCGTGCCGCACCTGCACACCCACGTGGTGCCCCGGACCAAGGGCGATGGCCTGCGCGGGTTCTTCTGGCCCCGCACCCGCTACGCCGACGACGCCGACGCAACGGCGTACGCCGACCGGATCGGTGCGGCGCTGAAAGCGGCCTAGTCCGAAATCTTGGAAGCCCTCGGGGGGCGTTTCCTTCCCAAGATCGTTAGGCGCACCGCGCGTAGCGCGAGATCCAGAGGCCCGGGATGACCTCTTCGTCGCCGATCGCTGTGAACCCGAGCGACTCGTAGAGGCGGCGGGCCGGCTGGTTGGCCCGACCGGTGGCGACGAGGACGCGCCGGGCGCCTGCGTGAGTCAGCACCGCCGTCACCAGGGCACGCCCGACGCCGCGCCGGTGGGCGGCCGGGTCGACCACCAGGCGGTCGATGTCCACGGTCGTGTCGTCCTCGGTCCAGGCGATCGCGCCGGCCAGTCGAGGCTCGGCACCGGGAATCACGCCGGGGCCGGGCAGGTCAGCGGCGAGCCAGCGCAGGGGCGCCGCGCGCAGGTCGGCCACCGTCTCGTGCAGCGGGGGGATGCGGTCGTCGCCGATCAGGGCGGCCTCGACCGCGTACGCGGCGTGCTGCACCGCGAGCACCGACCGGGCCAACGCCTCGTCGGCGTCGGGCCGGATCTCGGTGATCGTCGGCTGCTCCGGGCCGGTGGAGAGGGGCGGAACGGTCACCGGGTGGGCGGCGTGGCGACGAGGGCACGCCAGGAGGCGGGCGGGAAGGTCAGCACCGGGCCCTGCCGGTCCTTGCTGTCCCGTACGGCGACGACCCCGGGCAGGTTGCCGGCGACCTCGACACAGTTGCCGCCGCTGCCGCTGCTGCGGGTGCTCGTCCGCCACACCGCGCCGGTCAGGTCCATGATCGTGCCGCCTCCTCGATCAGCTCGGTGCCCTGTCAGCCGGGCAGCGCCTCGGCACGCACCGACTCCCCGGTCCGCAGCAGCGATCGTACGGCCGTTCTGGTGGCATTTGTCCGGTGAAGCTGGCGGGCCGTCCGGAGTGTGACGTAACCGCGCCTGACAGCGGGTGGGACGGGTAAGGAATAGGGGTCTGCCGGCGTTGCAGGCTGCGAAGGGTACGAGAGGAGTCCCCACCGTGTTCCTGCGCCGCATGAAGGCCGAGATGATCACCCCGGAGCAGGCCCTGCCCGGCCGCCTGATCGCGATGCCCGTCGCCGACCGGCACGAGGTGCTCGGCACCCCGCTGAAGGGCCCGTTCCCCGAGGGGTCGCGGGTCGCCGTGTTCGGGATGGGCTGTTTCTGGGGCGCCGAGCGGCTGTTCTGGACGCTGCCCGGCGTGTTCACCACCTCCGCCGGTTACGCGGGCGGCTACACGCCGAACCCGACGTACGAGGAGGTCTGCTCGGGCCGGACCGGGCACGCCGAGGTCGTGCAGGTCGTGTACGACCCGGAGACCATCACCTACGAGGACCTGCTCAAGGTCTTCTGGGAGAACCACGACCCGACCCAGGGCATGCGCCAGGGCAACGACGTGGGCACCCAGTACCGGTCGGCGATCTACGCGACCACCGACGAGCAGCTCGCCAGCGCCGAGGCGTCCCGGGACGCGTTCGCGCCGATCGTGGCCCGCGCGGGCAAGGGTGAGATCACCACGGAGATCGGCCGGCTCGGCGAGTACTACCTGGCCGAGGACTACCACCAGCAGTACCTCGCCCCGACCAAGAACCCCAACGGCTACTGCAACCACGGCCCGAACGGGCTGAGCTGCCCGGTCGGCATCGCCCGCACCGCCGGCTGACGGACCGGAAGGAGGAGGGCCGGGACCGGAAAGGTCCCGGCCCTCCTCGGCCGGCAAGAAGGCCGAGGCGGTGGCCGCGTCCATCGGCGTGGCTGCCAAGGCTCCGTAGCGACCCGCTGATGCACTTTCCGGGCGGGCTGGGGAGGCTAAGCCCAGCCGGGTTCATTGTGGCTAGCCGAAATGTTGGCTGGCTATGAGTTGTGCCTGCGACTCGCCCAGCCAGCGCCACACCCGCAGCGTCCGTCCGTACCACTCGATCAGTCCGGTCCGAAGCTCCTGCCGCGCGTCGTCGGGATCGGGATCCGAACGGTCGCTGAACCGCCAGTCCCGCTCGGCCGGGTGAGACCCGGCCGAGCGAGGACGACACTCCTGTCGACGGCAGTCTCCCGGCTACCGTCACTCCAGGGCGTGTCGTCGAGCCTGACGGACAGGTAGCCCTCGGTGCCGTCGTCCGCCCGCACCTCAGCCACCCGCCGGTCGAACTCCCAAATCGGATCTACCACCACGGCGCCCACCTCTTCGGCGCGCGATGGTACAGCGTGGTAGTTGCTTGTCATCCGGCCCCGGATGCCAGCTCGCCCCTCGAAGTTGGACTTCGTCCCCGTCGTAGTGGTGCACCGACTGCACCACGCTGTCTCGTCCGCCTCCGTGCGAAATTGTTCGTTAGGGCTAACCAGCCACATCCGAACAAACACCGGAAATGTTCGGTACATTAATTTCGGTCGTAGCGAACAAAATCTTGGAGGGTCAACGATGCCGGGACCAGGACGTCCGAGCCGGGCCCGGATCCATCAGCGGATGGAGGAGGCCGTCCACGAGCTGCGCGACCAGCTGGGAGGGCTGCCGACTCCCCGGGAGGCTCACGACATCTGGTCGGACATCTGGCACCAGGAGGCGCACCACAGCACCGCGATCGAGGGCAACACGCTCGTCCTGCACGAGGTCGAGAAGCTCCTCGACGAGGGCAGGGCGGTCGGCGCCAAGCCTCTCCGCGACTACATGGAGGTCCAGGGCTACGCGGAGGCTGCGCGATGGGTTTACGGCCAAGCACTGGAGCCCGGGGACTGGCACGACGGCTCACTGGTGTCTCTGCAGGAGGTGCGGCATATCCATCACCTCGCGATGACTCCGGTCTGGACGGTGGCCCCCCACCCCAATGCCATCGGCGCCGAGGCACCCGGGAACTTCCGCCGGCACGAGATCGCCCGGTTCCCCGGAGGCATGAAGCCGCCCCCCTGGACCGAAGTCGACTCGCTGATGCGGAGCTGGGTCGAGACCGCCGACGAGCTGCGCAGGACCAGCGACGAACCTCTCGCCGAACGCGTGGCTGTGGTTCACCACCGCTTCGAGGTCATCCATCCCTTTCTGGATGGAAATGGACGTGCAGGTCGGCTGGTGCTCAGTCTCCTGCTCGGTAGGCTCGGCTACCCACCGGCGATCATCTACAAGCGCGACCGAGCCGCCTACCTTCGGGCATTGCAGAAAGCAGACAGTGGTGACCCTGGCCCGCTCGGCGAGTTGCTCGCCCGCAGCGTCACGACGAACATCTACCGATTCGTGATGCCGGCCGTAGCCGAGTCGACGCAACTGGTCCCGTTGCCGGCTCTCGCGACGCCGGACCTGTCGGAGGCCGCGCTGCGGGTCGCCGCGAACCGGGGCCGGTTACGCGCCGTAAAGGGAGACGACGGCGTCTGGCGCAGCAGCCGGAGCTGGGTCGAGGACTATGAGCGGACGCGATGGCGGCGCGACCGCGCCTGAGTGACGGACGCGGCGGCCAGCGCGGTCCCGCCGCAGGATGTCGTCCTCGAAGGCCCATCCGATCGCCTGGCTCATGACCGCGACGATGAGGCCCACCGCCACGTTCTCCCACGGCGGAGGGAGGAACCGCTCGGCGACGAAGGACAGCCCGAACAAGATCGCCAGCCAACACCAGCCGCGCACCGTCCCCACCAGCAACCGGGACAGGATCCCTAACCGTCGCAGCCAGGTCCACATTCTCCTGAGCACCTCCCGTCCCGTACCCGTCTCGAGCGTTCGCGCCGATCGTGGCCCGCGCCGGCAAGGGCGAAATCACCACCGAGATCGGCCCACTCGAAGGGGAAAGACTGCCACCGACGCCGCGACGTAGCGTGACATCACCAACCACCATCCCATGGACGATGCCTACCGATTCCTGGCCTGCGATGGTAGTGCGGTCGCCACTTCCCTCTCACCTTGTGGAAGTGGATCTCGAACTTGCGGACTCCCTTGTACCTCAGGTCACAGCCGAATCCGTAGAGGCGGACGCCCATCAGGATGATGCCGGACGGGGTGTCGGCCGCGCGTTGCTTGGCACCGAGCCAGCCGTAGCGCTGTGTGCCGACGTCGTCGGGGTTGCGCGGGGTGCCGTACTCGTTGGCCTCGCTGGTACGGGACAGGCCCTCGTCCGTCCCATGGACCGTCGCGACCAGGTCCCCGTGCAGGTTGGTGATCTGCCAGTCGACCTGGGCACTGTCGCTGTCGAAGATGCCGGCCATCGCCGACAATCCCGACATCGGCCGGGTGAACCGGTCGGCGGTTTCCTGCGTCCAGGACGGGCTGTCCTCGTCCCCGTCGTAGTGGTGCACCGACTGCACGACGCTGCCACTGGCATTGTCGGTCCACGACCGAACCCGCTCCCCCGTGACGTCCAGTGTGTAGTCCGTCGTCCGGCCGCCCTGGGTGATCGTGTCCACCAGGTCCGTCGAGTGGTACGTGACCGTCACGTTCCCACCGGCGGCGTTGGCTGTGTCGACCGCCGGCACCGTCGTCGTCCGACCCAACGCGTCGTACCCGTAACCGGCCGTGTTCACCCGGTCGGCCGTGTCGTACGTCCATGTCCGCGACGACGCCGGCGTCGTGGTTTGGCAGGCTCCGTCCGTGCCCGGGGCGTATTCGGTGGTCGAGGTGCGGTTCGATGAGGTGCTGAATCCGTAGGTGCGGGTGGTGCACTGGCCGCCGATGGTGTCGCGGATCGAGGTGAGTCGGCCCGCCTGGTCGTAGCTGTAGCTCTGCTCCGACAGGCTCGACGACCGTTCCCGCCACTGG
>NZ_JAATEO010000056.1 GCF_012034245.1 Micromonospora thermarum
CATAAGTGCGCGCCGAGGAGAGGGCCAGGTGTAGCCCGCCAGGTGCGTGCCAGCCAACTTGGCGGGTCAGCGGGGACGGGAGCCGGTGTGCTCCAGCCAGCGATTGACTACGAAGCCGACACGCTAGGGCACGAGGCGGTGAGCCCGGTCAGGATGACGGCGACCAGGCGGTGAACGCCGTCTTGGCTGGTTACGTTGCCGGCCGCGGTGAGCGCATGCAGACAGTAGGTTGCCAGCTCGTCGGTCGCCACATCATCCCGGACGTCGCCCGCGTGGACGGCCTCGGTGATCAGAGCTTCGACGAAGTCGTGAAGCCGCTGCCGCGCGCGGTCCACATGGTCGCTGTGGTGCAGTGGCGTGGCCAGTTCCCCGCCGTGATGGCTCGCCGAGTGGTGCTGGATCTGCGCGTAGGTGTGCAGGACGGCTTGCAGACGCGCGACTGCGGGGGCGGCAGGATCGACAGCGGCTGTGAGCTGGTCGAGGTGTGCGGTGACTTGACGTTCGTGCCAGGCGGCGAGAACGGCCTGCGCGTCGGGGAAGTACTTGTACAGGGTCGCCCGGCCGATACCGGCCTTTTCGGCGATCTGCGACATCGTGAGGGCGACCAGCCCGTGCTCGGCCACTAGTTCGCCCATGGCATTCAGGGCGGCGTCCCGCACGGCGGCGCGGTGTGCGTCGATCGTCGCGGTCCACAGCTTGGGCACGCCCGCAATGATACGCAGAGTCGATAGTCGAACAGCATGCCGTTGGCGGAGACAGTGTGTCTCGACGCCGAGTTGGCGGTGGGCTTTGGACGTCAGTCAGGGCGAGACCTGAGACGACATATGTGGCGCCCTCCCCTGCTGGTCAGCACCGAGCCTGACGCGTGTGGGGCGCCGCCGGTCCGGACGCGTTCGACTGTTCCGGCCTGACGCAGTACGCGTACAAGGCAGCAGGCATTTCCCTGACTCACTTCACCGGTGCCCAGTGGAACGAGGGGCGGCCGGTGTCCCGGGCCGACGCCCGCCCGGGTGACCTGATCTTCTTCTACAACGACCTGCACCACATGGGCGTGTACGTGGGAAACAACTTGATGGTGCATGCGCCGCGAGCCGGCAAACCGGTCAACGTGCTCGGCATCAACTACATACCTATCGCGGGCTTCCGCCGCGTCACCTGACCGACTCCGGCCGAGGAAGGCAGGGCCACACCACGCACATGCAGGCAGCCGGATGACGGCCAAGTCACCGTCACCCCTGGTCCGGTCGCGACCTACGGGCGGGCCGTTGGGCTGCGGCTCATCGCCCGGCAACGTTGTCAGGTAGCGCAGCCCCCGGCACAAGTCCCGTCAGCCAGACGCCTGACCAAGGAGTTGTAGGCGCTCACGTTGAGGGTCGCGACGGTCACCCGCAAGGAGATCAGCACAGCACTGACCTCTTGATCTGCAGGCATGCTCCAAGATCGAGGCGTACGTTCTGGTGGTCGCCGGAGTGCTTACCTCTGTTCGGGTGCCAGTTGTACGCGGCGCAGCGTTTGGGCGTTGAGGGCGACCACGATGGTGGACGCGGACATGAGCACGGCGGCGGCGGCGGGGCTGAGCGCGAAACCGGCCCAGGCGAAGGCACCCGCGGCGGCGGGAATGGCGATGACGTTGTAGCCGGCGGCCCAGCCCAGGTTCTGGATCATCTTCCGGTACGACGCCTTCGACAGGCGAACAGTGCTGGCGACGCCGCGTGGGTCGGAGGAAGCGAGGATCACGCCGGCGGACTCGATCGCGACGTCGGTGCCGGCGCCGATGGCGATGCCGATGTCGGCGCGAGCGAGTGCCGGGGCGTCGTTCACCCCGTCCCCGACCATCGCCACGGTCAGACCTCTGGACTGCAGGTCGCTGACCTTGTCGTCCTTGTCGGCCGGCAACACCTCGGCGAAGATCTCGTCGACGCCGTGCCGGAATCCCAGGTCGGCGGCGACTGCCTCGGCGACCGTCCGGGCGTCCCCGGTGATCATGGCGATCTTCTGCACCCCGAGCTCGCGTAGCTGCTGGATGGCGTCTCGGGCCTCGGGGCGTGCCGCATCCTCGAGCGCGATCGTGCCAAGCACCTGGGGTGTTCGGTCCAGCTTGACCAGGTTCAGCACCGAGGCACCGCGCCGGGACCAGTTGTCGGCCGCCCTGGCAAGGTCGTCGGGCACCTGGATCTGTTGTTCGCGCAGCAGGGCGGGTCCTCCCACGGCGTACCGGGTGCCGTCGATGCTGGCCTGCACGCCCCGGCCGGGTAGGGATTGGAAGTCGGTGGCCGTCGCCGGCTGGCGGTGCCCCTTCGCCGCCTTGACGATGGCGCGGGCGAGGGGATGCTCGCTTTCGGCTTCCACGCCGGCCGCCAGCCGCAGCACCTCATCCTCGCTGGTCCCGCCGGCGCCCGCGACCCCGGTGACAGTGTGTTCGCCCTTGGTCAACGTGCCGGTCTTGTCGAACAGGACGACGTCGACGTGGCGCATCCGCTCCAACGCGAGCCGGTTCTTGATCAAGATGCCGTTGCTGGCGGCCAGGCTGGTGGACAGCGCGATGACGAGGGGGATCGCCAGGCCGAGGGCGTGCGGGCAGGAGATCACCAGGACGGTGATGGTGCGCACCACAGCTTGGTCGAGGTTACCGATGGCAGCCCAGACGACGAGGCTGATGATGGCGACGGCGGTGGCGACGTAGAACAACAACGCGGCGAACCGGTCGGCGAGGTCCTGGGCGCGCCCACCGGCCGCCTGCGCCTCAGCGACGAGCCGTTGGATGCCCGCCAGAGCGGTGTCCTCGCCTACCGCGTCGATCTGCACCCGGATCGCGGAGTCGGTGGCCACGGAACCCGCGACCACCCGCTCCCCGACGCCGCGTGGCACGGGCCGCGACTCTCCGGTGATCATCGACTCGTCGACGTCGGCGCGGCCGTCGGTGACGTGTCCGTCAGCGGGAACCCGGGAACCGGGGCGCACGAGGACCACATCCTTGACCCGAAGCTCCGACACTTTCACCCGCTGCACCGCGCCATCCGCGCTGATCCGTTCGGCATCGTCCGGCAGCAGTTCGGCCAACGCAGCGAGGGCTCCCCGGGCTTGGCCGATGGCCTTCATCTCCTGCCAGTGACCCAGCAGCATGATCGTCACCAGCGCGGACATCTCCCACCAGAAGTCGAGGTCGAACACGCCGAGACTGGTCGCGGCCGAGGCGAGGTAGGCCACGGTGATCGCCAGGCCGATCAACAGCATCATCCCGGGCGCCCGGTCGCGCACCTCGCGCACGGCGCCGACCAGAAACGGCCAGCCGCCGTAGAAGAACACGATCGAACCGAGCACGGGGCCGACCAGGGAGATCCCGGGAAAGTCCAGCGAGTAGTTCAGCCAGTCCATCACGAGATGGCTGGTGAGGATGACCGGGATCGTCAGAATCAGGCAGACCCAGAACTTGCGGCGGAACGCCTCCGGGTCGTGACCGGCGTGCTTCTCCCGCGGGCCCTGATGCCCACCACCGTCAGCGCCGTGACCCCCATGTCCACCGGCGTGCGAGCGGTGGGGACCATCACCGTGAGCGCCCGGGCCGGCGTGTCGGGCGCCTGGCCGCTGCCCCGGGGGCGGGTGGTGCTCGTCGTCGTGGTTCACGGTCATCGCCTCCGGGCCCAGTGTCACCGAATTCGGACCAGTGCGGAGCTGGTTGCCACCAGGCGGTATCGGCGCCGATTTCCGGGTACGCGCCCTGGATGGTTGACTGCACCTGGCTGGTGGCGGGACGTGACGAGCGGCACTGAGGCCCAGCAGGCCCGACCGGCGAGGGTCCGTCTGCCGATCGAACGGCTCGACGCGGTGCTGTTCGACGTTGACGTCGTGCTGTGGGACGGCGGCGTGGCAGGGCACGGCCGGGCGGAGGATCTGACGGCGTTCCCGGACGGGATGCGGTTGATCGGGCGTCTGCGGGATCTGGGGTTGTCCACGGCGGTGGTGGCGCTGGGCCGACACGGCTGCGGGACAGTGGCGGCGGGGCTGGAGGGTCTGGTCACCGCCGTCGTCGACGTCGACAACGAAGAGTTGACAGGGTTGGACCTCCACCCGACCCCGGACATGCTCCTGCAAGCGGCCGGCATGTTGGCTGTGCATCCGGCCCGGGTCGCGATCTTCACCGCTACGGTGGCGGGCGCGGAGGCGGCCTGTCGGGCCGGGTTCGGGCTGGTTGCCGGCGTCGACCGGAACGGCGCCGTCGTGGGTGAGCTACGCCGGCACGGCGCAGACGAGGTACTCAGCGGATTGGACGCCGTCACCCTCGACGAGAACGCGGCGCGGCACCGCTGGTGGCAGATCCGCCAGACGACCGAGGCGAGCGTCGGGTCCGCGGCGTGGTTGCTTGACTACACCGGCGTGGATCCCGAGGGCGAGGGGATCCGGGAAACCCTCTGCACGATCGGTAACGGCTACCTGGCCACCCGGGGCGCCGCACCGGAGACGAAGGCCGGGCCGGTGCATTATCCGGGAACGTACAGCGCCGGCGTGTTCAACCGGCTGCGCAGCCTGCTGCACGGCCACGTTCACGAGGATGAGAGCCTGGTCAATCTGCCGAACTGGCTGGCATTGCAATGGGGCATCGACGAGGACCGGTGGGTCGAGCCCGACGGGCCGGCGACCCGCGACCACCGACAGAGCCTCGACCTGCGGGCGGGCGTTCTTCACCGCCGCTACCGGCACGTCGACGGTGACGGCCGGGCGACGACAGTGGTGTCGAGGATGCTGGTGTCGATGGCCGAACCGCATCTGGCCGCCCTGCAGATGACCTTCGTACCGGAGAACTGGTCGGGCGTCCTGCATGTGTTGTCGGCCATCGATGGACGGGTCGCCAATCGACAGGTCGCCGAGTACGCACCCCTCGCCGCCCGTCATCTCGACGCCGACGGCCAGGGAAACGACGATCCGGCCGGGCTGTGGCTGCGCGTGCGGACAAGCCAGTCACAGGTGGCGATCGGCGTGGCCACGCGTACCCGGGTGGCGGTGCCCGGCGTGCCAGGCACCGTCCAGCGGCACGTCAGCATGGCCACCGCCCGGCCCGCGGAGACGTACCTGGTCCCCGTCCGGCAGGGCCAGCCGGTACGGGTGGAGAAGACGGCCAGCTTCTACACCTCCCGTGATCGGGCCATAAGCGAACCGGTGCTGGCCGCGCGGCAGGCGGTGACGCGAGCGCGGTCCTTCGACGAGCTGTTGACCGCTCACGTGCATGCGTGGCGGCGGCTGTGGGAACGCAGCCACGTCGAGATGCGTACGAAGGGTGGGCCACCACCTGTGGCGCTGAACCTGCACGCCTTCCATCTGCTCGCCTCCACCGCGGCACTCCCGGCTGACCTCGACGTGGGCGTCGGGGCGCGGGGCCTGCACGGTGAGGGCTACCGCGGCCACGTCTTCTGGGACGAGGTGTTCGTGCACCGCGTGCTCGTCCTGCACCTGCCCGAGGCCAGTCGCGCCCTCCTGCTCTACCGGTGGCGGCGGCTCGACGCCGCCCGACGCGCCGCAGCCGAGGCCGGGTGCAAGGGGGCAATGTTCCCGTGGCAGTCCGGCAGCGACGGCCGTGACGAGACCCCGACCGAGCTGTTCAACACGCGCACCAACCGGTGGATGCCCGACCACTCGTCTCTCCAGCGGCACGTCGGACTCGCAATCGCCTACTCGGTCTGGCAGTACTACCAGGCCACTGGAGACCGCGACTTCTTGCGCACCCACGGGGCCGAACTCATCCTGGAGATCGCCCGCTTCTTCGGCGATCTGGCCCGCGAGAATCCGGCGACGGGGCGGTACGAGATCAGCGGAGTGATGGGCCCCGACGAGTTCCACGACGGCTATCCGGACACCGACATCCCCGGACTGTCGAACAACGCCTACACCAATGTGATGACGGTGTGGCTGCTGCACCGTGCGCTGGAGGTCGTTGATCTGCTGGCCTGTCACGACGACACCAACCCGGCGGAGACGCTCGGTGTGGGAGCGGAGGAACTGGCCCGCTGGCGGGACATGACCACCCGCATGTACGTGCCGTTTCACGGTCAGCAGGTCATCAGCCAGTTCGACGGATACGCCGATCTTCGCGAGTTCGACATTGCCGGCTACACCGCCCGTTACGGCAACGCCGGCCGGCTCGATCTCATCCTCGCCGCCGAGGATGACTCCCCCAACCGCTACCAGATCGGCAAGCAGGCGGACGTGCTGATGCTGCTCTATCTGCTCTCCGCTGAGGAATTGCGGGACCTGCTGGCCGGACTGGGCTACCAGTGGCCGCGGCAGGCGCTGCCGCGCACGGTGGAGTACTACGTGAAGCGAGTCAGCCACGGATCCACACTGTGCCGCGTCGTGTACGCCTGGGTGCAGGCCCGCACCGACCGTGCGGCGTCCTGGCGGTTCTTCACCCAGGCGCTGTCCGCCGACATCAGCGACACCCCGGGCGGCACCACGCGTGAAGGGATACACCTCGGCGCCATGGCCGGCACGCTCGACCTGGCCGAGCGCGGCTACCTGGGACTGGAAATACGTCAGGACGCGCTGTGGCTCAACCCCCAGCTGCCGCGCGAGATGACGAGCCTGCACACCCTGCTCACCTACCGGGGCCACCAACTGCACCTCACCGTCACCCAGCACGATCTGACCCTGACAGCGTCCCCCTGCAACGTCCAACCGGCCACCGTCCGCGTTGCCGGACACCCAGCCATGAGCATCAGCAGCGGACAGAGCGTGACCCTCGCACCGAAACCCGCGCCCCGGACCGCAGGAGCGCGCGATTGACCATCGTCGCCGTTCAAGGCTGTCCTCTGGTCGAGGTAGTCAGGACCCGTGGTGGCCGCTGTGCTCACTCGGCGCCGGGGCCGGAGTGACACCACCCCCGGGGGACTCTTCCGCGCCACCGCTGATCAGCGGACCGACGACGAAGGCGGACAGGGAGAACATGGCTGCGAACACCGCCAGCGCGATCCCGGGTGCCCACCAGCTGTTGAAGCGGCGACGCAGCCGCCACAGCATGGGCACCGAGGCGGCCAGGCCGAGGGCGCCGAACAGGGCAGTCCCACCCGCTCCGGCAACCAGCGCCGTTCCGGCCAGGGCCCCCACGTGGTGCAGGAGATGCGGAGCGAGGCCGAGCACGACGCCGATAGCTCCGACGAAACCGCTCCACACGGTGCGCAGCCTCCCGGGGATGCGGTTCCGCGGTTCGGCGACCGGCGCGGGCGTGGAATGGGAGTGGAGGTGGGTCGCAGGAGACTCTCTCATCGGGCGTGGACGTATCGTCGAACGGTGGCGGTGAGGTCGGTCACGGCACGTGGGTTTCCTCTTCAAGGTCGCGCCGGGTGCAACTACCGTCCCCCCGGCTGCTGTCGGTGGACCGGCTCGTCGAGCGACGGGGTGGACGGGGTCCGGCCGGGCCGGGGAACGAACGCTGGTACCCGGTGGGCGTAGGCGAGCCAGGCCTTGCCGAACCGGGCGGCCACCTCCCGTTCCTCCGCCCGCGCCAGCCGGAGGTAGACCACCACGAGGACCGGGAACATGGCCAGAGTGGGAATCGTCGGCCACTGCAGCAGAAAGCCGATCATGATCAGCAGGAAGCCGTCGTACTGCGGGTGACGGACCCGGGCGTACGGGCCGGTCACGGCGAGCCGGCCGGTGCGGGCCGCCTCATGCAGCACCCGCCACGCCGCCGAGATCAGCAGGAAGCCTGCACCGATGAACAGGTAGCTGGCCAGGTGGAACGGGCTCAGATGCGGATCCCCGGTCCAGCCCACCAGGTCGTTGAACAGGTGCCCACCGGCGTGGGTCGGCTGCAGGGCCGGAAAGCGGGAGCCCAGCCACCCGGAGAGCAGGTAGACGGTCAGCGGGACTCCGTACATCTCGGTGAACAGAGCCAGCAGGAAGGCGGTGAACGCCCCCATGGCCCGCCAGTCCCGCCCGCTGCGCGGGTGGAAGAAGCTCGCGGCGAAGAGCCCGAACAGCGCGGTGTTCAGCACGACGAGGGGCCAAAGCCCGTAGGCGGTCTCAGCCACGGCGAACTCCTCGGGTGATCAGGCGCGGTGGTCGCCGACCGTGGCCGGGGTGCCTGGGTCGGATCGCGCCGCCCACGTGGAGGCGCAGTGAGCGGAGCAGAAGTAGACAGCGGAGTCGTCGGAGCGGTGCCGGACGTGAGCTGTGGCGGCATCGACGTTCATTCCACAAACCGGGTCCACCCGCGTCGCGGTGTCGGATTCGCCGGCATTCCCGGCTGCGGTGGTCGCGGTGGGCGTGCCAGCTTGAAGCGTCGCCGTCTCGACCTGCGGCTGTACGGTGGTGTTCGTGACCGTTGGCAGCGGCGCGACGGTGTAGCGGCGCAGCCGGTTGGCGTTGCCCACCACGGACAGGGAACTCAGGGCCATCGCGGCGGCGGCGAGCATCGGCGAGAGCCGCCACCCGAACAGCGGGTAGAGCAAGCCGGCCGCAACCGGGATGCCGAGGCCGTTGTACGCGAGGGCGAAGAAGAGGTTCTCCCGGATGTTGCGCATGGTCGCCCGGGACAGCCTTACGGCGGTGACCACACCCGCGAGGGAGCCGGAGATCAGGGTGATGTCGGCGGCCTCGATGGCGATGTCGGTGCCGGTGCCGATGGCCAGTCCGACGTCGGCGGCAGCCAGGGCGGGGGCATCGTTGATGCCGTCGCCCACCATGCCGACGCGGCGCCCCTCGCCTTGCAGGCGGCGGATCTCGTCGGCCTTGTGCTCGGGAAGCACCTCCGCCAGGACCCGTGGAATTCCGACTTGTGTGGCGACGGCGGCGGCGGTGCGGGCGTTGTCGCCGGTCAGCATGACCACCTGGATGCCGAGCCGGTGCAACGCGGCGATGGCGGCGGCGGAGTCCTCCTTGATGGTGTCGGCGACGCCCAGCACCCCGGCCGGCCTGCCGTCCACCGCCACGAGGATCGGCGTCCTGCCCCGGTTCGCCAGGTCGGCCGCGATGGGGCTGAGCCCGTCGATCGGCACGGCGGCCTCGGTCAGCAGCCGCGAGGTCCCCACCAGCACCCGCCGTCCGGTAACGGTGGCCCGCACGCCCTTGCCGGTGACGGACTCGAAGTCGGCGGCGGCGGCCGGGGCGACGCCGCGGGCGCGAGCCCCGGCGACGACGGCCGCGGCCAGCGGGTGCTCGCTGTTGGCCTCGGCCGCGGCGACCAGCGCGAGCAACTCCTCCTCGCTGAGAGAGCCGGTGGTGTTGATGTCGGTGAGCGCGGGCCGGCCGGCGGTGACCGTGCCCGTCTTGTCCAGCACCACGGTGTCCAGCCGGTGCGCGGTCTCCAGCGCCTGAGCGGAGCGGATGAGAATACCGGCGCGGGCACCCTTACCGGTACCCACCATGATCGAAAGTGGGGTGGCCAGGCCGAGCGCGCACGGGCACGCGATGATCAGCACAGCGACGGCGGCGACCAGGGCCAGCGTCAGCGCCGGCGGCGGGCCGACGACGAACCAGACGGCGAACGTGGCGATCGCCAGGGCGATGACCGCGGGAACGAAGTAACCGGAGACGGCGTCGGCCAGGCGCTGGATCGGCGCCTTGGACGCCTGCGCCTGCCGGACCAGCCGCACGATCTGCGCGAGCATGCTGTCGGCTCCCACCCGAGTGGCGCGTACACGCAGCGCCCCCGTGCCGTTGATGGTCGCGCCGATCACCGTGTCGCCGGAGCGGCGGAGAACGGGAACGGGCTCGCCGCTTACCATCGACTCGTCCACCGCCTTGGTGGTGCCGATCCTAGCAGCCGCAGCTGTTGCGACCGGGTGGGTCCCAACCGTAGTCGGGACCCACACGAGCCAATGTCACGCGAGCGGATGCGGCTCACTGGTGAGTGCCGCCAGCGCGGCGGCTACCTCGTGGATGGTCGCCCGAACATAGGTAGCGGTGGTGCCGACATCACCGCCGCTGCCGGAATGACCGGCGTACGAGCGGGCGACGGCGTAGCCGATTCCGCTCCACCCACGTCAACGTGGTTTGCCGCAACCAGTGGGTGCTGATCTGCTGCGCGTGCACCCACGGCAGGTGCTCACCGATGCGCACCCACAAGTGGTCGTACCGTCGGTAGGTGATCGGCTGCCCACTGCGGTACCGGAACAACGGGCCCGTCTCGGCGGTGTGCCGCTGCTCCGCATGCCGCTGCAGATACCGCATCAGTGTCGGCGACACCGGCTGCCACCGCACCGTCTCACCCTTCTCCCGCAACAGGACCAGGCACTGATCCGGGTCCAGGTCGACCGGCCGCAACGCCAACGCCCCACCCCGACGGCACGCCGTCTCGGAATGCAGCCGCAGCAGCAGACTGTCCAACGCCGGATCATCACCCGTGGCCGCCGCCACCTCGTTGATCTCCGCCAACCGGGTATCCGCCAACGCCCGCCGCGTGCTCGGCAACCGCCGCGGCTTCGCCACCTTCAACGCCGGGTTGTCCGCCTCCGACAAGAGCCCGTCGGCGACCGCCCGCCGATACAGGCACCGCAACGCCGCTATCAGATGCTCCGCCGCGCTACGCCCACCCCGCGCGTTACGCCGGGCCACCACATGCGTCTTGACGTACTCCGCCAACCGCTCAATCTCCGACGGCGTCGGCTCATCAATACGCCGCTGACCCCAGTGCTCCACCACACGCTTCCAGTACGAGCCGTACGCCCGTCTCGTGCCGGCGCTGACCGCCCCCGCCACCACCGGCACATACTCGGCGAACGTCGGCGCGAGCGGACGAGCCGCTGCGGCCTCGACGAGGTCTGCAGGCGAGATGCCCATCCGGGCCAGCAACAGCCGAGCGGCATCCAGCTCGGCCTTGCCCGCCATGCCAGCGCTCATGCCTTGTCACCTTTGATGACCTCGGCGTGCATCGTGGCGACCACGACATCGAGCGAGGCCGGTGGGTGAAGCACCAGACGGCCAATGGCCGGATCCGCAGCCAGCAACACCCGGTCACCGGCCACCAGGCCACACCACTGCCGGACCACGGCCGGCAGCCGGACATGACCCTGCTTCGTCACGTGAAAGACGCCCTGCCGGTCGGCCCCGACGAAGATCAGACCGCCGTGCTCCTTGATGCTCAGCCGCAGACCGGGGCCCCAGCCGAGGGCAGTCATGACAGTTCGGTCAGCGACACGGCCACGACTGTCAAGAGTCGCCAGGCCATACACCGTGCCGCCGTCGCGAGCAGCAGCTAGCCGTGCTAGCGGCAGCGGCGGCCGCCTGATCGCTTGCGCCGCCCGTTCACCTCGGCTGCTCGACCGGCCTGACGGGACGACTGCCGGGATCACCGAGTCGGCTGATCGTGCCGTCATGACCCACCTCGCCTGACGACGAGGCACCCTCCGGGCACGGTCACGGTACGTGATTTCGGGTGGTCAAGTGCCTTCGACCACCGGCACGTCATACGTCGCACAGATGCTACGTGGAAGTGTCCGAGGGGCGACGTCGACCACGAATCCATGATCGTCGTTCGTGGCGAACTGCAACTCACGCCCAGGTAACCGCATCAGCCGATTGCTCGGTGCGCTACTACCCGCTCAGCTTCGCGGTGCTCTTCACCGCCGCGGCGCCCAACTGTTCGGAACTGCCAGGGTGCTTGACCCGCAGCGTCCCGACCGCGTGCACTGCTGGACGGCGTTCCGATGGGAAAACGAGCACGCCGAGCGGGGGCGACCACTGTCCGAGCCGCCCGAGGACACACTCGTGGTCGTTGAAGCGGAGCGGATTGTCTATACCGAGCACTGGCTGAGACGTGAGGGATTCGCGCCTCGCCAGTTCTGGCGTCGCTGACGCGTATGACGACGCGTGGGGCGCCGGTCGGTGGTGACATTCGAGTCTGCCGACGGCAGCCGCCGAGCGCTGCTGGTGACGGTCTTCTGCCAATAATAATCGACGACCCTGACGCTGGCCGACCTGACGCTGCACGACCTCAACATGCCCTCCCGCTGGGCATCGCCCGGGACATCCCGGAGGAGCGACTGCGGTCGCCACTACGGCACCATCCAGCTCAGCACCGGGGTCGCCTGCAAGCCGACCAGCAACGCCATCGCGCAGATCAACACCACGCTCCAGCCGAACATGCGGCGGAACAGGTCGCCCTCGCGGCCGCTCAGCCCCACCGCGCTCGCCGCGATCGTCAGGTTCTGCAACGAGATCATCTTCCCGACCACGCCGCCGGACGCGTTGGCCGCGGCGAGCAGCACCGGGTCCAGGCCGGCGCGCTGCGCGGCGGTGACCTGGAGCGCGCCGAACAGCGAGTTGGACGACGTGTCCGAGCCGGTAAGCGCCACACCCAGCCAGCCAAGTACCGGCGAGAGCAGCGCGAACAGGCCACCGGCACCGGCCATCCAGGTGCCCAGCGTCGCGGTCTGCCCGCTGCCGTTCATCACGAATGCCAGCGCCAGCAGCCCGCAGACGGTGAGGATTGCCCAGCGCAGCGAGGCCAACGTCTGCCCGTACGCGACGAGCGCGGCGCGCGGGGTGACCCGCAGGATCACCATCGTGACCAGGCCGGCCAGTACCAGCAGCGTGCCGGTCGAGGAGAGCCAGTTGAACCGGAAGACCGGCAACGACGACGGCATGCCGGATACGGTCAGCAGGTGCAGTCCCGGCCAGTCGAAGGTCACGGTGACCGCGTTGAGCGCGTCCGCGATCGCGGGCACCTGCGACAAGCCGAAAATCGCCACGATCACCAGGTACGGGGCGTACGCCCGCCAGACTTCGACCGGGGCGTCCGGCCGGTTCGGGGCCACCGCCGTGCGGCTGGCGAGGGCCACCGCGCGGTCCATCCGGCTTCCCGGCGCGGCCGTCGGCCAGAATCCTGCCGGTTCTCCGGTGGACGCGGCGTCGGTCACCTGGTCATCGTTGCGCCGAGGCGGCCACACCCGCGCGGTCACGGCGACGACCACGGCGCTGACCAGCCCGGCGACGATGTCGGCCAGGGCCACCGAGAAGTAGTTCGACGTGAGGAATTGAGCCAGCGCGAACGACACGCCGCAGGCGACTGCCACGTGCCAGGTCCCGCGCAGCCCTCGCCGACCGCCGACGACGCCGACGAGCAGCAGCGGAACGAACAGCGCGATCACCGGTACCTGGCGCCCGGTCATCGCGCCCAGGTCGCCCGCCGGCAGGTCGGTGACCCGTGCCAGCGTGGTGATCGGCAGGCCGAGCGGCCCGAATGCGGCCGGCACGGTGTTGGCCACCAGCGCCACGGTGGCCGCCTTCATCGGACGGAAGCCCAGCGCCAGCAGCATCACCGTGGTGATCGCAACCGGGGTGCCCTGGCCGGCCAGCCCTTCCAGCAGTGAACCGAAGCAGAACGCGATCACCAGTGCCTGCACACGCTGGTCGTCGCTGACCCGGGCAAACGAGCGCCGGAGCACGTCGAAGTGCCCGCTCGTCACGGTCATCCGGTAGATCCAGATTGCGGTGCCGAACGTCCACGCAAGCGGGAACAGCGCAAACGTCGCGCCCTGACTCGCGGTGAGCAGCGCCTGCCCGGCCGGCATCGAGTACGCCACGATGGACACCAGCAGGGCGACGGCGAGCGCGCCGAGCGCGGCCAGCCACGCCCGTACCCGTACCACGCCGAGCAGCAGGAACAGCGTGACGATCGGCAGCCCGGCGACGAGGGCGCTCAACGCCAGCGAGTCGGCGAGGGGGGCCAGGGTCGGAAGGTACACGCGCGCCTCCGGCGAGCAGCACATCGCCCGGCGGATTGCCGCACGAGAATGCGCCCATTGTGCCCGGCCGGTTACGCCGGCTCTTCTTCGAGATTGCCCTGGTGGCCGGCGAGTCGCGGAACGGTGGCCGGCTCGTCGGCGCGGTGCAGGGGCCGACCGTACGCCCGACGACCGGGTGTGCCCACTGCCAGCGCAGCGCGGCGCCGCCGGGACCGAGCAGCACCGCAAGGGAGGTGAAGCCGTCGGTGCGTGCGTGTAGTCCGTTCGCGACCAGCGCGGCTGAACCGATGCGCCGCCCCACCGTGATGCGGTAGCGGACGGCACCGTGGGCGACGCAGGTCCGCGTCGACAGCGACCTCGTCGACGCCGGCGGGCTGACCCGCCAGCTGCGCGGCACCTGCCGGCACCGCCCCGAGACCCCCGGCGTTCTGGCGCGCGGCCTGGAGGGCCACGTCCTCGGCGTGCACGAGCCGCACCCCGACTGCGGCGTGGTCT
>NZ_JAATEO010000057.1 GCF_012034245.1 Micromonospora thermarum
CGCCAGCCGCGCTCCGCCGGACGACGGCCACGACGGAAAGCACCGCCGTGGCCGTCGCATGTCATCTCACCGCGCCGCACACTGCGCGGTCCGGGGCCGGGTCAACTCTTGAAGGCGTCCTTGACTTCTCGCCGGCCTGCTTCACGTGCGGCTGTTGCGTCTTCAGGCGGGCGCAGGGGTTTCGTCGGCGATGGCGGTGTGCGTGTCAACCCGAAGAGCGGTTCTTGCAACTAATTGGCAATTGCGTAAGACTTGCATCAGGGGCCGGGCGTCCCGGCCACGCGATGATCAGTACCTCCGCTGGGGCGCCCGACCGCTTCGTGGCCGATGAGCGTTTTGAGGAGCTGCTGGTGGGTGTCTACTCGCTGCCCGACATGCCGTACGACTACGGTGCCCTGGAGCCGGCGATGTCCGGAGAGATCCTGGAGCTGCACCACAGCAAGCACCACGCCGCGTACGTCAAGGGCAGCAACGACGCCCTGGAACAGCTCGCCGATGCCCGCGACAAGGGCGACTTCGCGGCGCTGGTCGGGTTGGAGAAGACGTTCGCGTTCAACCTGTCCGGGCACGTGCTGCACTCCATCTTCTGGAACAACCTGTCCCCCGACGGCGGTGACCGGCCGGACGGAGAACTGGCCGCGGCGATCGACGAGTACTTCGGCTCGTTCGAGGGCTTCGCCGGGCAGCTGTCGGCGGCGACGAAGAGCGTGCAGGGCTCCGGCTGGGGTGTTCTCGCGTGGGAGCCGCTGGGGCAGCGACTGATCGTGGAGCAGGTCTACGACCATCACGGCAACGTCGGGCAGGGATCGACGCCGCTGCTGGTGTTCGATGCCTGGGAGCACGCCTACTACCTGCAGTACCGCAACGTCCGCCCGGACTACGTCGATCGGCTGTGGAACCTGGTCAACTGGGCCGACGTCACGGCCCGCTTCGACGCCGTCCGCGCCGCCACCCCGAAGCCCTGACGTGACGGGACCGGTCCCGGCCGCCGTCGACCTCGTTCAACGCGCCGCCGGGGTCATCGCCGCCCGACGGCGCGGTGACCTCGCCGGCGCGGAGGAACTCCTGGCCGCGTTCGACTCGGAGCAGGCCCGGAGTCTCGGCTTCTACCTGCTCGCCGACCTCGCGCTCGACCTCGTCCGCGCCCAGACCGGACAGTGCCTGGACGACCTGGTCCGGGAGCTGACGCTGCTCGTGGCCGACGCCGCGCAGTCCCCGCCGATCTGAGCGAGCCCGTCTACAGGACGGTCCGGTCCGATGATCTCGATGGTATTCGTCACCGTGACGAGGAGGCGGGCGGCGGGCTAGGGTGACGCTGCCGTGGTGTTCGGGAAGCCGGTGCGATACCGGTGCGGCCCTCGCCACTGTGATCGGGAAGTCCGCGGCCCTCGTCGCTTGCGAGGTCACTGGGCGCCATGCGCCTGGGAAGGCCGGCTTCGGACGCACCTCCCGTCAGCCAGGAGACCGGCCACGGCACTGCAATGACCCGTCCACGAGGTGCTGGAAGGCGGTCCCGATGCGCGTGCGCGCGATGCGGTCCACCCTGTCCCGGCGCGTTGCCGCGCCACTGTCCATCGTGCTCGTCCTGCTCGCCGGTTGCGCCACGGACGACGCACCCACCGCCGCGACCACGGCGTCGGCGGCGCCCGCTGCGCTGATGAACTGCGGCACGCCCGTGACCGTCGCCGCGCCGCCGAAGCGGGCGGTCACCCTGAACCAGCCCGCCACCGAGATCATGCTGGCGCTCGGCTTGGCCGACCGGATGGCCGGCACGGCGTACCTGGACGACGCGATCCTGCCCGAGCACGCCGCCGCGTACGCCTCGGTCCCGGTGTTGTCGGAGAAGTATCCGTCGAAGGAGGCGCTGCTCGACGCGGAGCCGGACTTCGTCTACGCCTCGTTCCACAGCGCCTTCGGGGACGAGGGCGTCGGTGACCGGGCCGACCTCGCCGGGCTCGGCGTCGGGACGTACCTGTCGCCGGCCGGCTGCCCGAAGCCGCACCGCCCGGCCACGCTGACCGTCGACGACGTCTTCGCCGAGATCCGGGACGTCGCCGCCGTCTTCGGCGTGCCGGAGCGGGCCGAGAAGCTCATCACCGACCAGCGGGCCCGGATCGCCGCGGCCGCCGCCCGGCTCCGCGACGCGCGGAAGGTGTCGGTGCTGTGGTGGGACGCCGGCACGGACGCGCCGAGCGTGGGCGCCTGCTGCGGCAGCCCCAACATGATCATGTCGGCCGTGGGAGTCCGCAACACCTTCGGCGACCTCGCCGGGAGCTGGGCCGACACCAGCTGGGAGGCGGCCATCGAGCGGGACCCCGACGTGATCGTGCTGGTCGACGCGAGCTGGGACCGGGCCGCCGCGAAGAAGGCGTTCCTGACCCGGCATCCCACGCTGAAGGACCTGCCCGCGGTGGTCGGGCAGCGGTTCGTGGTCATCCCGTTCTCGTCCACCTCGGCCGGTGTGCGGGTGGTGCGGGGAATCGAGGCGCTCGCCGAGGGAGTGGCACAGCTTCCCGGAGCGGACCGCTGACCGCCAGGACCGACGGCACCGCATCCACCGGCCACAGAGTCGGGACCGGCCGCGTCGGGATGGCAGCTGCCGCCGAGGACCTCCGCCGCCGGTTGAACACCGGGACGCTGCTGGTCCTGCTGCTCGCGGCTCTGGTCGGGTCGATCGGCGCCGCCGTCACCGTCGGGCCGGCCGACATCTCGGTGTCGACGGTGTGGGCGGTGGTGGCCGACCGCCTGCGTCTCGGCGACGCCGACGTGCCGCTGCTGCGCGAGCACATCGTCTGGCGGCTGCGCCTGCCGCGCGTGTTCGGCGCTGCCGCGGTCGGGGGAGGACTGGCCGCGGTCGGCGCGGTGATGCAGACACTCACCCGCAACTCCCTGGCTGATCCATACCTGCTCGGGGTGTCCTCCGGGGCGTCGCTCGGCGCGGTGGCGGTCCTCGTCGTCGGCCTCGGGAGCGGGGTCGCCGCCCTCACCGGAGGAGCGTTCGCCGGCGCGCTCGCGGCGTTCGCCGTCGTGGTCACGGTGTCGGGCCGGCGCGCCGTCCTCGCCCCGACCAAGGTGGTGCTGGCCGGGGTGGCCGTCGCCCAGCTGTGCGCGGCGGCGACCTCGTTCGTCATCATCTGGGTCGCCGACCCGCACGCCACCCAGAGCATCACCTTCTGGCTCTCCGGTTCGCTGGCCCGCGTCGACTGGGCGGCCCTGGCCTGGGCCGCACCGGTCCTGGCCGCCGTGCTCGTCCTGCTGGCGGTCCACGCCCGCACCCTCAACGCCTTCGCCTTCGGCGAGGACGCCGCGGCGACCCTCGGCGTCCCGGTCACCCGGGTACGGTGGCTGCTGCTGGTCGCCACCGCGCTGCTCACCGCGGCACTGGTCGCCGTCAGCGGCGCCGTCGGCTTCGTCGGGTTGATCCTGCCGCACGCCGTGCGCTTCCTTACCGGAGCCGACCACCGGCGGCTGCTGCCGGCCGTCGTCATCGCCGGCGCGATCTTCCTGGTCTGGGTGGACACCGCCGCGCGGACCCTGTTCGCGCCCCGGGAACTGCCGGTGGGCGTGCTGACCGCGCTGCTCGGCGTGCCCGCCTTCGTGATGCTGCTGCGCCGACGGGAGGTAGGCCGCTGATGCTCACCGTCACCGGCGTCTTCCGGTCGGCCGGCGCCCGCCAGATCCTCGACGACGTCACCTGCAGGGTTCCGGCGGGCAGCCTTGTCGGGCTGCTCGGCCCCAACGGCTGCGGCAAGACCACCCTGCTGCGTGTCATCGCCCGACTCACCACACCAGACGCCGGGCGGGTGACGGTCGGCGGTGACGATGTCGCCACGCTCTCCCGGGCCACGCTGGCCCGGCGGGCCGCGCTGCTGGCCCAGCACGCCGACACCGACCTCGACCTGACCGCCATCGAGGTGGTGCTGCTCGGGCGTACCCCGCACCGCCGCTCGCGGTGGTCCGACAGCGCCGCCGACCGTGCCGCCGCCGACGACGCGCTCGCCCGCGTCGACCTCGACGGGTACGCCGACCGCCGCTGGCACACCCTCTCCGGTGGGGAACGGCAGCGGGTGCAGCTCGCTCGCGCGCTCGCCCAGCAACCGCGCCTGCTGCTGCTCGACGAGCCCACCAACCACCTCGACATCGGCCACCAGCTGCACCTGCTGCACCTGGTCCGCCGCGCCGGAATCACCACCCTCGCCGCGCTGCACGACCTCAACCTCGCCGCCATGTTCTGCGACACGGTGGTCGTCCTGGCCGCCGGGCGGGTCGTCGCCGCCGGCGCGCCCGCCGAGGTCCTCACCCCGCAACTGCTCGCCGACGTGTACGGCGTCCACGCCGATGTCGTGCCGCATCCGGCGACCGGGAGTCCCACCATCACCTATCACCCGCCCGCGTCATGACCCGGCACGTGCTGTTGGTGGCCCGCGCCGTCACCCACACCGCGGGCCACGACACCGTGCGCCGCCTCGCCGCCGACCTCCGTGCGGCACTCGGCGCGCCCGTGTCGGCGTGCTTCCTCGACGGTGCCGCGCCGTCGCTGCACGACGCGCTCGACACCGCCGTCACCGACGGAGCCGGCGAGGTGCTGCTGGTGCCGACACACCTGCCGCCCGACCGGTACCTCGACACCTGGATCCGCCGCGCACACGCCCACTGGGCGGCCAGGCAGGACGATCCGCCGCCGGTGTCGGTCACCGCGCCCCTGGCCGTGCAGCCCGCGCTGGTCACCGCGCTCGCCGAAGCGATCGCCGGCACGCACCAGCCGCTGGCCGGCGCGCCGGGCCCGTTCCGCAGCGCCGCCTGGTCGACCGTTCCCCGGCACCGCCACCACGTCCTGGTCTGCCGCGGACCCCGCTGCACCGCCTACGGTGCGCATGAGGTCACGGACACCCTCACCCGCCGGCTCGCCGTGCACCGTCTGGGCGACGACGACGTACTGGTCACCGCCACCGGCTGCCTGTTCCCCTGCAATCTCGGCCCGCTGGTCGTCGTGCACCCAGACGACACCTGGTACCCGCACGTCGACGCGGACCTCGCCACCCGCATCGCCGATGACCATCTCCGGCGGGGGCAGCCCGTCGACGGCCGACGACCGAGGAGCAGCACATGACGGACGCGGACGGCTGTCTCGTGACCGTCTGCCGGGACTGCTGTTGCGGCGATGAGGGCAAGCATCCGGCCGTCGACCACGACGGGCAGGTGCGACGCCTACGCGAGGCGCTGCCGGCGCCCCATCGGGTCCGGGTCAGCACCTGCCTCGACCTGTGCGCGCAGTCCAACGTGGTCGTCGTCCACCCGACCCGGGCGGCGCGCCGGGCCGGGTCTCGGCCGGTCTGGTTTGGTCTGGTCCTCGGCGACGAGGTGGTCGATGACATCGCCGGCTGGGTCCGTCTCGGTGGGCCGGGCGTCACGCCGCTGCCCGCTCTGCTGGAGCTGTCGGTGGTCACCCCGGGACGCGCCGTGCCGGACCGGTCGACTGGATCCGGTCCTTAATGCATGTTCCGGCTTCCTTCCTCGTAGCGTCCGCTGGACGGTAGGTGATGGGTCGGACCGGATCAGGACGTCGTCGGACGCATCCGCGTCGACCAGCGGCGGCGAGGGCCGGGCACACCGCGTGGTAGCGGTTCCGACCCACCGGAAGACGCACGACCGGCCGGAGCCGACGACTCGGTCGTCCAGCCTGGCCGCGGCCCGGCCGGACTACCAGGGATCAGCTGACAGTGGAGGACGACGAGACGGGTACGGACCGTCGCCGTCGGCGGGCGATCACGCCGAGGATCAGGTCGACGACGAGGAAGCCGAGCAGGGTGACGCCGAACCAGGGCAGCGCCCAGCCCACGGCCACGGTGACCGGCACGCCGAGCAGCAGTGCCCACCACGGAAGCCCTCGGACTCCGCCGCGGGCGGGCGGAGCGCCGAGCGGGGCGCGGCGGTCGGCGCGGGTGGGCCGGCGCTGCCACCACATGCGGTAGCCCCAGACGATGACGCAGAGCAGGCCGAGGGCGAGCGCGGCGAGCAGGATCTGGTTGACCGGCCCGAACAGGATCCCCATGTGGGCCTGGATGCCGAGGCTGCTGAGTTGGGCGAGCAGTGGCCAGTCGGCGAAGTCGCTGCGGGCGGTGACGGTGCCGGCGGCCGGGTTGACCGCGATCCGGTCCCTGGCGACGGGCCAGGTGTTGTCGGTCTGGGCGACGGTCCACGCCATGCCGGGTTCCGCGGCGGGACTGATCTCCACCGGACCGGAAAGGCCAGCGCTGCGAGCGGTGGCCAGCACCTTGTCGTAGGTCGCCGGGTCGCTCTCTGCGCCGGCGGATGCTCCGCCGTGCTGGTGCTCACCACCGCTGGTGGCCGGGGGCGCGCCGTCGAGGGTGGTGGAGATCTGTGGTCTGCTGGCCTGGAGGGCGTCCAGGCCGGCGCCGAAGTTCGCGCCGGCGTACCGGGACCAGGTCAGACCGGTGGCGGACAGGAACAGCAGGCCGACGGCCAGCCAGACGCCGGTGGTGGCGTGCCAGCCCCGCGTACGGCGAACCCCCCTGCGGACGGACAGGTCCGGCACGAGCAGGTGCTTCGCCCTGGCGCGGGTGGCGCTGCGTCGAGGCCACCACAGGATGATGCCGCCGAGGACCAGGACCCACAGCCAACTGGCTGCAATCTCGGAGTAGTGCCGGCCCAGGTCACCAAGGTGCAGGTTGCGGTGCAGGCCGTCCAGCCAGGTGGTGGCCGGAGTGGACCCGAACCAGGTGGTGAGCTGCCCCTTGACCTCGCCGGTGTACGGGTCGACGTAGACGGTGTGCTGCTTGTCGCCCAAGTCCGGCTGGGAGAACACCACCTGCGTGGTCCGGTCGCCGGCACCGCGTGCCACGGCGGCGATAGTGCCGTCGGGGTGTGCGGCCCGGGCCGCGGTGACCTGCTCGGCGAGGGGCTTGGGCTGATCCCCGACGGCGGCGACGGTGAGCTGGTCGCCGTAGAGCGCCTGGTCCAGTTGCGGGGTGATCGTGTACGCGAGGCCGGTGAGGGCGGCGACCAGCAGGAACGGGGCGACCAGGATGCCGGCGTAGAAGTGCAGCCGGGTCAGCATCGCTGCGAGCGGCGTGGGCCGGCGTGCGGGTCGCTCGGTGTCCGGCGCGGCAGCGGACTCCGGCGGGCGATCGCCGGACAGTTCGGTCACGGACATCCACTACTCCGATCGGAAATGAAGGTTTGCGGGTCGGGGTGGCTCGTGCCCGTCGAGCCATGGGCTGCCCGGTCGCCGTCTCCCGGTCGAGTAGTCGGCCGGGGGCCTCAGAAAGTTCCCGGTTGCCCGCGCGAGTCGACCGGGCCGCCCTCCGGCGCGATGTCGGAATGTCCCGCCGCTCGGCCCGCGCCTGCGGCAGCCGCGAGGAGGGCGTTGCAGCGGGCGAGGTCGTCGGTCTCGCCGGTGGCCTCGGCGCGGTCGGCGGCCCGGTCAGGATTCCGGGTGGACCGTCGGCGCATCACGATGACGGCTCCGGCAGCGATGATCATGACCAGGAGGATCCCGCCGCCGATCAGAATCAGCGCCCCGGGCCCGTCGTCGGAGTCGCGGGCTGCGGCGGCGGGGCTCGCCGCGGTGGGGCTGGTCGCCGTGGTGGATGGCACGGCGGCGGCCGGGGTGACCGGCGCGGGCGCGTCGGGGCTGGCGGTGGCGGTGGGGTCGGCGACGGTGAACCGGTACGAGCCCTGCACCGGGTGCCCGTCGGCGGAGACGACCCGGTAGGCGACGGTGTAGGTGCCGTTGGCCAGGGCCGGGACTGTCAAATGAACGGTGTGTCCACGGTTCTGAGGACTACTTGCGGCCTGCGGACAGGCGGCCTTCGAAAGCGATGTCGAAGGCGTTGAGGGCGGGCTTCCAGCGCGATGTCCAGCGCCGGCGGCCCTGCCCGGTCGGGTCCAGGCTCATGATCGCCAGGTAGACGCACTTGAGCGCGGCGGCTTCGTTGGGAAAGTGGCCGCGGGCGCGGACGGCGCGGCGGATGCGGGCGTTGACGGACTCGATGGCGTTGGTGGAGCAGACGACCGGTACCGCTCCGTGCGCTCCTGAATGTCCTCGCTGGTGATGGGCGATAGTTGGGCTTCCCAGGCGATGTGCCGGGTGCCGTCGTGGGAGGAGGCGAGTACGTCGGCGCGCCAGGTGCCGTCAGAGGCGCGGACCTCCATCTCGGCATGCCAGTCGGCGGCCCGCACCGCGGTGGCCAGTTCCAGCTTGAGCAGGTGGTGCTCCAGGGATTCGTTCAGCCAGGCGCAGTCGGCGGGGCGGCCGGGGTCGTGGGCGAAGTAGCGCAGCTTGCGGGTGGAGACCTTAGCGTGTACGCCATACCCGCACTCGGGGCAGCGCAACGCGACCCGCGGCCGGGTCTTGTGCACTGCCGCCCAAGTCAGCCCGCACCCTAGGTCGGGCAGGGTGGCGTCGATGCGGCCGGCCTCAGGGTGGATCGCCGCGAACGCCATGTGAGTTCCCCCCGCTTTCATGGAGCGGTGGTTACCTGCTGCCGGCTGGTGCAGGGGTGGTGATAGGTGGTTCGGCTGGTTCGGTCTGGCGGCTGTGCCAGGCGTTCTCGTACTCGTTCGGGCTGAGGTAGCCCAGTTCCTTCTGGATGCGGCGGGTGTTGTACCAGCCGTCGATGTAGGCGAAGATCGCGTTCTCGGCCTCGTCGCGGGTCCGCCACGAGGTGCGGTAGACGAGTTCGATCTTCAACGTCGACCAGAAGTTCTCCATGAGCGCGTTGTCGTAGCTGTCGCCGACGGAACCCATCGAGGGCAGGATCCCGTTGTCCTGCAAGCGTTCCGCGAAGCGGAAAGACGTATAGTTCGATCCTCTGTCCGAGTGGTGGATCAATTGGCCGTCGCGGACGTCGCGCGACCAGATGCCGTATTCGAGGGCGGCGAGGATCAAGTCGGTGTCGCAGCGGTCAGACGTCTTCCACCCGACGATCCGGCGGGAGAACGCATCGCGGACTGCGGCGAGCCAGAACACGCCCTCGCCGCAGGGGATGCGGGTGGCGTCGGCGACCCACAGGCGGTTCGGGCCGGTCGCGGTGAACTGTCGGTTGACCAGATCCGGTGCCGGCGTGTGCCGGGGGTCCTGTCGGGTGGAGCCGCCGCGCCAGCCTCGACGCAGGAACGCCCCCTGCCAGCCCTGGCCGGCCATCAACCGCTCCACCCGCTTGCGGCCCACGCGGATGCCGTCACGGCGTAGCTGCCGGTGGACCCGGTCCGCGCCGTAGGCGCGCCCGGACGTCTCCCAGATATCGTAGATGTTGGAGATCAGCCCCAGGTCGACCACGTCCCGGTCACAGGGCTGCTCGGCCTGCCTGACCCACGCGTAGTAGGTCGAGGCGCCGATGTTCAGGACCCGTAGCAGGAGCGCGACCGCGAACTGGTCACGATGTTCGTGGATGAACCTCATGACCGTCGCCGGGTCGGGTCGAGCTCCGCCGCGAAATACGCGCTCGCAGCCTTCAGGATTTCGTTCGCCCGCCGCAGCTCGGTGACTTCCCTGCGCAGCCGGCGGTTCTCCTCAGCCATCTCGCTGGTCGGCCGGTCGTGACGCTCGTCGGCGTCAGCCTCGGCCTGCCGGATCCAGTTCCTGAGCGCCTCGTGATGCACGCCAAGCTGCTCGGCCAGGCGCCGGATGACGGGCTTCGGGTCCGACTCGCGGGTACAGGCGCACAGCGCGCTGACGAAGCTCATCGGGGTACTTCTTCGGTGCTGCCACGGACGACTTCCTCCCCCACGGCCATCAGACCATGGTCAAGAAGCTCCATGAAAGCGGGGGTGGCTCACATCGCCGCCTGTCTCGTCTGCTCTTGCTGACTGCTGATTGGGCTTTGCGGTTGATCGCTGTGTAGGGCGTTGACGGCGGCAAGAGCGTGCGCGTGTCCGCGACGGGAGAAGGGAGTCAGATGGCGGTCGCGGTTGGTGTGGACGTGGCCAAGGAGTTCCACTGGGCTGCGCTCGTGCACAGCGAGACGGGACGGGTCCTGGCGAGCCGGAAAGTCGACAACGATCCGTCGGCGATCCAGGTGCTCATCGACGACATCCGAGCCGCGCAGGCCGAGCACGGGCCGGCCACGGTCGCCATCGACGTGCTCGGTGGCATCGCCGGCCTGCTGCAGGTCATGCTGGTCGACGCCGGCCTGCGCCTGGTGCATGTCTCCGGTCTTGCGGTCAACCGGGCTCGCCGTGGCACCCGCGGGGGTGAGCACAAGTCGGACCCGCGCGACGCCAAGGTCATCGCCGATCAGATCCGG
This sequence comes from Micromonospora thermarum, assembly GCF_012034245.1. Classification (GTDB taxonomy): domain Bacteria; phylum Actinomycetota; class Actinomycetes; order Mycobacteriales; family Micromonosporaceae; genus Micromonospora; species Micromonospora thermarum. The sequence continues at coordinate 10,269 of NZ_JAATEO010000057.1, forward strand.
CTGCGCGCAGACGAACTGCGTCCCGTCGAACCGGCCACCGAAGCCGACAGCGAGCTGCGGCTGCTGGTGGGCCGCCGCCGGGAACTGGTGGTCGACCAGACCCGCCGCATCAGCCGGCTGCGGGATCTGCTCGCCTCGATTCATCCCGGTCTGGAACGCGTCGTCGACCCCACCCACAAAGTCGACGCGGCGCTGTTGGCCCGCTATGTCACCCCGGCCGAGATCCGCCGAGCCGGCCGACGCCGCATCAGCGAGTACCTGCGCACCACCGGCCGGCACAACAGCACCGTGATCGACGCCCTGGTCGACAAGGCACTGACCGCCGCCGGCGCCCAACACGTCACGGTGCCCGGCGAGACGGTCGCCGCGGACATCGTCCGCGACCTCGCCCGCGAGGCACTCGCCTGCCGGGACAAGCTCGCCGACCTGGACAAGCGGATCCTCAAGGTTCTCGACCGCCACCCTGACGCGGCCCTCATCCAGTCCCTGCCCGGGATGGGGGCCACCCTCACCGCCGAGTTCCTCGCCGTGGCAGGCGGCATCACCCGTTTTGCCACCGGTGACCAACTCGCCAGCGCCGCCGGCCTCGCACCAGTCCTGCACCAGTCCGGCAAGGTCCACTACCTGCGCCGCGCCACCAGCGGCGACAAAACCCTCAAACGGGTCTTCTACCAATCGGCGTTCTGCGCCCTGCAACGCGACCCGGCCAGCCGCGCCTTCTACGACCGCAAACGCGCAGAAGGCAAACGACACCACCAAGCCCTCATCGCCCTGGCCCGCCGACGCATCAACGTCCTGCACGCCCTCCTGCGCACCCGACAGCCCTACCGACTCGATCACCCTCTCGCGGCTTGACTCAGTCATTAGGCTGCCGCCCGAAGACCTCCTGCCACGCGCGCTGAGCCTCATCGGCGTCGCCGTCGGCATCGAGCGCTCACGCCCGGGTCGCGGCATGGCGGCGAGATGGGTTGGTTTTCCGGCTGGGCCTGCTGGCGTTCGGTGGGGTCGTAGAGGGCTTCGAAGGCGGCTGGTGGTAGGTCCGCCTGCTCGGGGCGCCCGTCGATGTAGCTGATGACGACACCGTTGACGCCACCGGGACGGGGTCGCACTGGGGCGGCCCCGTCCTCGGTTGGTTGGCGTTACTCGGCCAGGAAGGCCAACAGTGCCTCGTTCACCTCGCTGGCGTGGGTCCAGAGCAGGCCGTGCGGGGCGCCGGCGATTTCGACGTAGTCGGCTTGCGGCAGCCGCTTGTGGAACTCGCGGGCGGTGGCGTCGATCGGCAGGATGTTGTCCGCGGTGCCGTGCAGGATCAGCGCCGGCACGTCGATCTTGTCGATGTCGGCCCGGAAGTCGGTGACCCAGGTCGGTACGACGGCGCTGGAGGCGTACCAGGAGGCGCCGGCGGCGACGTTCCAGCTGTTCCGCAGGGCTTCCTCGGAGAGCCTGCTCCCCAGCGTCTCGTCGGTGTTGTAGAAGTTGCGGTAGAAGTCGGTGAAGTAGGCGTACCGGTCGGCGGTGACGGCGGCGAGGATGCCGTCGAAGACCTCCTGCGGCACGCCGGTGGGGTTGTCCGCGGTCTTCAGGAGGAACGGCTCCAGCGAGGCCAGGAAGGCGGCCTTGGCGACGCGGGCGGAGCCGTACCGGCTCAGGTAGCGGGCCACCTCGCCGGTGCCCATGCTGAAGCCGACGAGCACGACGTTGGTCAGGTCGAGTGTCTCCAGCAGGGTGTGCAGATCGGCCGCGAAGGTGTCGTAGTCGTACCCGACGGTGGGTTGGCTGGACTGCCCGAAGCCCCGCCGGTCGTAGGTGATCACCCGGTAACCGGCGTCGAGCAGAGCGGCGCTCTGCTTCTCCCAGGAGTGCCCGTCGAGGGGGTAGCCGTGGATGAGCACGACGGGCTGTCCCTGGCCGTGGTCCTCGTAGTAGAGGTCGATGGCGGTGCTGTTCTCGGTCCCGACGGTGATGTACGGCATGACGGCCTCCCCTGTCACGTTCGGAGAACGACCGTTCTCCGATCTGTGGGTTAGCCTAGAGAACGACCGTTCTCGGCACTAGCCCCTCGGCGGGCCTCTCGCCGTGAGCGTGGTCACCAAGACCCGAACAGCAGGAGGGGAAACATGCCGGCGCAGGCCGACGAAGCGATCCGCGAGAAGGTGCTGGCCGTCGCCGACCGGCTCTACTACAGCCGCGGCATCCAGGCGGTCGGCATGGATGCCCTACGGGCCGAGGCCGGCGTCTCCCTCAAGCGTCTCTACCAACTCTTCCCCTCGAAGGAGAGCCTCGTCGAGGAGGTCCTGCACCGCCGGTGCCAGATGTGGAGTGAGCTCGTCGAGGCGGCCGTCGCGACCGGCGAGACGCCCCGCGCCAGGCTGCTCGCCGTCTACGACATGCTGGCCCGCTGGTTCGACGAGGACGACTTCCGCGGCTGCGTTTTCATCAACACGTTCGGCGAACTCGGTGCCAGCACGCCCCGGATCGCCGACCTCGTCCGCGAGCACAAGGCCCAGTTCCAGGCCCGTCTCGCCGAACTCATCGCCGAGACTGGCGGCCCCGCGTCGCTCGCCTTCCAACTCGCCATCCTCGCCGAGGGGGCGCAGACCACAGCCGCCATCGCCGGCACGAGCGAGGCCGCCGGCCACGCCCGCGCCGCCGCCGCGACTCTCATCGACGCCACGCTGGCCGGGAAGGCGGCGAACTGAGAACCGGCCTGGATCACGGCGAGCCGAGAGGCGGCCGGGGCTCAGGACGCCGCGCGGCCGGCACTGCGCCGCACAGGCTGCCGCCGCTGATCTCGGCCGCCGTTCTGACGGAACCGGACGGGGAAGGCAAGCTGATCTCGGGCCATCGTGGGGCTGAGGACCGCGGTGGGCGGTCACTGATGCCCGCCGTGGAGGCACCGGGCGAGTCAGCCGCCGTGCCCGCCAGCGGCCCGAAACACCGGCCGAATCCCGGACATGATCATGATCGGCGAACGCCCCGCCGAGGCCGACGATCGTGCTGTGCCCGGCCACTGGGAGGGTGCCGATGGCCCGGTACGCGTACGACAACGCCGGCCGGCTGCGCGCGGTGTGGGACCCGCGGCTCGACTGGAACGACGCCGGCACCACCCGGCAGCTCCGGGAGACCTACGACTACACGGCGGGCGGGATCCTCAGCGTCGTCAAGCCGGTGGCCGAGGAGCCGTGGCAGCTCAGCTACACGACCATCCCGGGCGATCCGGGGGCGGGCCGGCTGCACAAGGTGACCCGCTCGGCGCTGGCCGCCGGCACTGCCGTCCAGACGGTGGTCTACAAGGTGCCGGTGTCCGGCACCGGCGCGCCGTACGACCTGTCGCCGGCGCAGACTAGCCGCTGGGCGCAGACCGAGGCGCCGACCGACGCCACGGCCGTGTTCCCGGCCAACCAGGTGCCGACCGGTGACCCGGCCGCCGGGACGCTGCCGTCGTCCTACGAGCGGGCCACGGTGACGTACCTGGACGCGAACGCGCGTGAGGTGAACACGGCCACGCCGGGCGGGCACATCAGCGCCAGCTGGTACGACCAGTGGGGCAACACGGTCCGGACGCTGACTGCCGGCAACCGTGTCCGCGCACTGAATGCCAGCTCGACCGACGACGCGGCAGCGGAGAGCATGCTGGCGCGCAGCCACTCCACGCTCAACATCTACTCCTCCGACGGGCAGCGGCTCACCAACACCCTGGAGCCGGAGCACGACGTCGTCCTGCCGGACGGTGTCGTGGTGCGCGGGCGCACGTTCACGAGGAACATCTACGACGAGGGTGCGCCGACCACCGGGGGGCCGTACAACCTGATCACCAAGCAGGACGTCGGCGTCCGTTGGTAC
>NZ_JAATEO010000058.1 GCF_012034245.1 Micromonospora thermarum
AGCGCCGGTGGCCAGCAGGTGCTCGGCCAGGGCCAGGTCGAACGGCCGGGTGATCTTCAGCGCGTACTCCGAGCCCGGCACGCACACCACCGGGACGCCCAGCTTTTCGACCAGCCCCGCGTCGTCGGTCAGCGGGTCGGTGGCGGTGGCGTGCGCGGCGGTCAGCACCGCCCGGCGGAAGCCCTGCGGGGTCTGCACCGCCCGCAGGGCGGCGCGGTCGACCGTGCCGAGAACCCGCTCGCCGGCCCCGACCTCCTTGATCGTGTCGACCACCGGCAGCACGGGGATGACCGCGTCGTGACCGGCCCGGACCGCCCCCGCGACGGATTCCACCAGGTCGGGAGGGGTCAGGGCCCGGGCGGCGTCGTGCACCAGGACGATCTCCGGACCGGCGGGCACCGCGGCGAGCGCGGCGGCGACCGACGCCTGCCGTTCGGCGCCACCGGGCACCACGGTCACCGGCGCCACCGGGGCCAGCAGCTCGCGGACCGCGTCCAGCTCGCCCGCCGGTGCCGCCACCACCACCGTGTGCACGGAGGCCGCGGCGGCCAGCCGGCGGACCGCGTGCACCAGCAGGGGCTCGCCGCCCAGCAGGCGCAGTGCCTTCGGCCGGCCGGGACCCAGGCGTACCCCGGCACCGGCCGCAGGCACGAGGACCGCGACGTCACCGCGCGGATTGAGCTGCGCGGTCACGTCGCGGTCCTCGGTGGTTTCTTCGCTGTGGATCGGGTAGGACGATGGGGTGCGGATCAGGCTTCGGTCAGCACCTTGTCAAGCAGCGTCTCCGCCTCGTCCTTGGTGCTCTTCTCGGCCAGCGCGACCTCGCCGACGAGAATGTCGCGGGCCTTGGCGAGCATGCGCTTCTCGCCCGCGGACAGCCCCCGCTCCCGCTCCCGGCGCCACAGGTCGCGGACGACCTCGGCCACCTTCAGCGGATTGCCGGAGGCCAGCTTCTCCAGATTCGCCTTGTAACGCCGCGACCAGTTGGTCGGCTCCTCGGTGTGCGGAGCCCGAAGTACGTCGAAGACCTTTCCGAGGCCCTCTTCGCCGACCACCTCGCGCACACCCACGATCTCGGCGTTCTCAGCGGGCACCCGGACCGTGAGGTCACCCTGCGCGACCCTCAGAACGAGGTACTGCTTTTCCTCGCCCTTGATGACCCGAGTCTCGATTGCCTCGATGAGTGCGGCCCCGTGGTGGGGGTAAACAACGGTCTCGCCGACACTGAAAACCATAGGTTCGAAACCCCTTTCGCTGTGTCTAGGGTAACACGCTCAGACACCGATGTCTCACCGCTGTCCTGACCGTTGGCGCAGCTCAGGGGCCCTGTGAGAGGTATTTCTTCAGCTTGACAGGCCGCCAGACCGAAGAATCGAACACACTCCGTGACGACCACGTGACGTCCCGGTACGGGTGACGGAAACCCGAGATCAAGGGCGATGCGCTCGACCTCATGGTATCCCGCTGCGCGGGTACGCGCCCAGGTGTAGCGGCAGGAGGTCCGGTGGGGGACGCTGGAGAGGAGCCCGCCGCAGGCTCACCGAGACAATTCCAGGGGGTCCGATGGGCAAGCCCGACGCAGACGGCCCCGGACTGCCCGACCTGCCGCCGGAGTGGGGCCGGGTGGTCGTACCGGACGACGCCTCGGCACTGGCCGCCGAGGCCGAAGAGGTCCGCCGGGAGCTGCGCCGACAGGCGCAGGGCCACGCTCGCCGACCCGTACCGCCACTGGCGGCGCCGCTGCTGGTGCTCCTGGTGGCCGTGTTCACCACCGTGGCCGGCCTGGTCGCCGTGACCTGGCCCCGCTCACCCCGCGCGACGCCGTCGGTGTCGACGCCGGCCCCGTACGCGCCGCCGGCGGGGCTGACCGGGCGACCGCTACCCGCGCTCGACCTGGTCGACGACGGGCGGCCGGTGCCGCTGCGCGGGCTGCTGCCGGCGGTCATCGTCCTGGTCGACGGGTGTGCGTGCGCCGGCGAGATGGCCGGTGCCGCGTCCGTCGCGCCGCCCGGAGTCACCGTGGTCACGGTCGACGCCGACCCGGCCGTCCGCGTCCCTCCCCCGCCCGCCGGGACGACGGTCCGCGCGCTCGCCGACCCGGCCGGCGGGCTGCGCGCCTTCCTGCACCTGCCGACCCGTGCCGGGGTCGCCACCGCACTGCTGGTGGACCGCTCGGGCACCCTGGTCAAAGTGGTCGCCGAGGTCCGCTCGACCGCGGACTACCAGCCCGAGCTGGCCCGCCTGGCCGGCTGACCCTCAGGACAGCGCGACCAGCTGCGCCGCCACCCGCACCGGCTGGTCGTTGACCGTCGAGAGGGAGATCTGCACCGGGCCCCCCACGCCGGTCACCTCCGTCGCGGTGGTGACCGGGCCACCGCAGCCGCTGGTCATCGGGCCGGCGTAGCGGGCGCCGTCGATGACGATCAGCAGCTCCCCCGGGCCGGTGCAGCGGAACTGCAACAGGTACCGGTCGCCGTCGCGGGCGTACGACCGACGGATCAGGCCGTCGCCCGGCGTGATCGTGGCGCGGCTGCGCCACACGACGTCGACGGACGGCAGCGGGTCGTCGACGCGCTCGACCCGGGTGTCGGGCACCGGCCGGGACCACCCCGGCGCGGTCACCCGGCCGGTCAGGGCTGCTGTTCGAGCAGTGCCGCGTACAGGGTGAGGCCCGGGCCGAACGCCAGCATCACCACCCGCCGGGGCGGTACGGCGGCGCGGCGCAGCCGGTCCAGGATCAGCAGCACCGTCGGCGAGGAGCAGTTGCCGTGCACGTCCAGCGTGGCCCGGGAGGCCGCCATCCCGTCCGGCGACAGGGCGAGCTCCCGCTCCACCACGTTGAGGATGCGCGGGCCGCCCGGGTGGACCGCCCAGCCGTCCACCCCGGACAGGGAGGTGCCGTGCCGGGCGAGCAGGTCGTCGACCAGCCCGCGGACGTGCGTGGAGAGCACCTGCGGCACCTTCGGCGACAGCCCCATCCGGAAGCCGCTGTCGGTGACGTCCCACGTCATGTGGTCGGCGGTCGACGTGTCGGTGACCGACGTGACCTCGCGGAGCGCGTACCCCGGGCCGCCCGGCATGACCACGACGGCGACGGCGGCGTCCGAGAAGAGCGCGTGCGAGACGATCTGCTGAGTGTCCACCCGGGCCGTGGAGGGCTGGATGTGCAGGCTGGTCAGCTCGGCGCAGAGCAGCAGCGCCGGCCGGCCCCGGGCGGTCACGAAGTCGCTCGCCGCGCCGAGCCCGGGCAGTGCGGCGTAGCAGCCCATGTGACCGACGAACATCCGCTGGGTGCCGGGCGCCATGCCCAGGTCCCGGGCGAGCAGGATGTCCAGCCCCGGGGTGGCGTACCCGGTGCAGGAACAGACCACGAAGAGACCGACGTCGTGGGCGGCCAGGCCGGCGGCGGTCAGCGCCCGGCCCACCGCCTCCTTGCCCAGCGGCAGGGCCTCCACCTGGTAGCGGCGCATGCGCCGCTCGGTCGGCCAGTCGGAGACGTCCTCCAGCAACGGGTTGACCGCGGCCTGCCGCCGGCTCACGCCCGAGTTCGCGAAGATGCGCTGGGCCAGCGCCCGGGTGGTGCCGGAGAAGTGTTTCGAGAAGAACCCGTCCCACAGCTCGGCCTGGTCGGCCGACGGCGGGTGTGCCGTACCGATACCCGCGATCACTGGCACGGCCACGATGCCCACCTTTCGTCGTGATTCCCCTGCACGTTCACCAACGAGGGGCCGACCCGTCACGGTCCGGGTCGCCACCGAGCGCCGCGATGCCGAGCCAGTCCGCGCACACGTCGGACGTCGCGGGGTGCAGCGAACCGCAGCGCGCGTCCCGGTAAAGCCGCTCCAACGGATGCCCCCGGCGGGTCGCCGACGTCCCGGCGGCCTCCAGCACCGAGGCCGCCACCTCGGCCGCCGTGGTGCCGGCCAGCAGCTTGGCCCGCCACACCCAGCGGTTCGTCTCGGCGTCGCCGGGTGCCTCGTCGACCCGGCGGGCCGCCTCGGCGACGACCAGGTCGGCCGCCGCGACCGCCGCGTCGGCGCGGCCCAGCCGGGCGCGGACCGCCGGCAGGCCGGCGAGGTTGCGGGCGTTCAGGTGCTCGGCGGCCGCGTCGATCGCCGCCCGGGCGACCCCCACGTACACGGCGGCGTAGCTCGCGACCAGCCAGTGCGGCATCAGCTGCGCGACGACCAGGGCCAGCCCCTCCACGCCGCCGAGCAGCCGGTCGGCCGGGACCGTGACGTCCAGGTGCAGGTCGTGCGAGGAGGTCGCCCGCATGCCGAGCGAGTCCCACGTCTCCTCGACGGTCAGCCCGTCGCCGGCCGGCACCAGGAACTGCGAGACGACCGACGGGTCGGCGGTGCCGCGGGCCGCCACCAGGTAGCCGTCGGCGTGGCCGGCACCGGAGCAGAACGTCTTGCTGCCCTTGATGCGCCAGCCCCCGTCGACCGGCTCGTAGACGGTGCTGAGCTGCGACAGCCGGGCGCCCGCGCCGCGCTCGCTCATCGCGACCGCGTACCAGGCGCCCTCGGCCGCCGCGCGCAGCAGCCGGTCCCGCGCCGCCAGCGCCTCCTCCGGTACGCCGAGCGCCTCGGCCAGTTCCTCGGTCACCGCGCCCAGCGCGCCGGTCACCGAGGCGTGCATGTTGAACACCAGGGCCGTCGCGCCGTTGCCCCGCGCCAGCTCGGTGGCGACGGCCGCGTACTCGGCGAAGGTGGCCCCCAGGCCGCCCAGTTCGCGGGGGACCAGCAGGCCGAACAGGCCCGCCTCCCGCAGGTCCCGGAAGTCGTCGACCGGGAACGACCCCTCCCGGTCGCGCCCGGCCGCCCGGGCGGCGAACCGCGGCGCCAACCGGCGGGCCGCCTCCACAGCCTGCAGCGTCATACCGCCCCCTCTTCCGCGTACCAGTACCCCGCGCCGGTTCCACTATCCCGTTCGGACCCCCCGGCCCTGGTAGAGAACGGCGGTCGACCAGGTCGGCACGATGCGCGGCGCCGGCCCCGCCGCGCCGGTGGCGCCACGTACCCGCCGGGCCAACCAGGCGAGCACGCCGGTCAGCTGCGGCCGGATGCCGCGCAGTCGCAGCTCCACACCGTGCCGGGCGCTCTCGGCGACCAGTGCGCGCGCGTCCACGAACAGCCGTGGGTCGTGGATGCCGCGGGGCACGGTGGGCAGGCGCTCGCCGATGTGGACGGCGAGCAGGCGGCTGAGCGCGGTGTCGTTCAGGGTGTCGAGGACGAGCAGGCCACCGGGGCGGAGCAGGCGGCACGCCTCGGCCACCGCCCGCCGCCAGTCGGGTACGTGCTCCAGCAGCTCACCCGCGGCGACCACGTCGGCGCAGCCGTCGGCGAGCGGGACGGCGGTGGCGTCGCCGTTGACGACGGTCACACCGTGCGCCGCGGCCTGTTCCAGTGCGGAGAAGGTCAGGTCCACACCGACGTGCCGGTAACCCTTGCCGGCCAGGTGCGGGGCGAGCAGCCCGGCGCCGCAGCCGAGGTCGACCAGGAGGGCGCCCGGGCGGGACGCCGCCGGCACGAGCTCGGCGCGCGCCTCGGCCAGCCAGTGCAGCATCGCGAACGCGCCGTCCGGCCGCCACCACTCGCCGGCCAGGTCGTCGTACTGGCGCGGATCGTTGCGCGGCAGGGTACGGCCCGCGTCTCGCATGGACACGAGCGTGGCACGACTGCCCGGTAACGACCAGACTTTCCTCATGCCGTCCACAGTGCTAGGGCGTATCGCGTGGGTGCTGGCCCTGGTCAGGGCGAGCCACCCGGAGCCGGCCGCGGCGGTGACCACGGTCGCCGGCCTGCTCGCCTGGGGCGTGGGGCACCGGCCGCCGGGCGTCGTCGCCGTCGTGTTGACGGTCGCCGCGAGCCAGCTCGCCGTCGGCTGGGCCAACGACGCGCTCGACGCGGAGCGGGACGCCGCGGTGGGGCGTACCGACAAGCCGGTCGCCGCCGGCGCGGTGAGCCGGCGCGGCACGGCCCGGGCCGCCGTGGTGGCCGCGCTCGCCACGCCGGTGCTCGCGCTGGCGACGAACCCCGCCGCCGCGCTGGTGGCCACCGCCGGCCTGCTCTCCGCGCTGCTCTACGACTGGCCACTGAAGTCCTCGCCGCTGTCGGTGCTGCCCTACGCGGTCTCGTTCGGGTCGCTGCCGGCCTTCGTCGTGCTCGCGCTGCCCGGCGCGCCCCTGCCGCCGGTCTGGCTGGTCGCCGCCGCGGCCCTGCTCGGCGCGGGCGCACACTTCGCCAACGTGCTGCCCGACCTCGCCGACGACGCCCGCACCGGCGTGCGCGGGCTGCCGCACCGCCTCGGCCCCGCCGGGAGCCGGGCCGCCGCCGCCGGGTTGCTGCTCGCCGCGACCGCGACGCTGGTCCTCGGGCCGCCCGGGCCGCCGTCGGCGGTCGGGCTCGCCGCGGTGGCCGCCGCCGTCGTGGTGCCGCCCCTGACGTGGTACGGCGGACGCACGGCCAGCCGGGCGGGGGCGCGGCCGGTGGCGGCCTTCCGGGCGGTGATGGTGATCGCCCTCATCGACGTCGTCCTGCTGGTCACCAGCGGTCGGGTGGTCTGAGGATCCCCCCGGCAGGTGGCATCCCCGGGTCGGCGTGCGGCCCTCGATCAGCCCCAATTACCCTGGAGCGCGGTCTGCGCGGGCATGGCCACCGTGCCCGGCGTGCGGCCGGGCGGGATCGTGACGAGGAGGACCGACGTGACGCGCTCGATCAGGGGTTCCCGGCGGGCGGCCCTGCTGCTGTCCGGGCTGGCGGCGACGACCGGACTGCTGCTGTCCGGGTGCGGCGCCGGCCAGGTCGCCGAGACCGCCAACAAGGAGCCGTCGGTCCAGGGCGTCAACCTCCAGACCAAGAACGGTGAGTACGCGGTCCGCGGCCTGCTGGTCGCGTTCCCGGGGGTCGAGGGCTACAAGGCCGGCGCCAACGCGATCCTCAACGCGGTGATCTACAACGACTCGGAGAACCCGGTCACGGTGACGGTCACCACCGACGACGCCCGCGAGGTCGTCATCACCGGCGCCGGTGCGACGCCCGGGGCCGCCGCGTCGCCCACGCCGCACGAGTCGCCGTCGGAGAGCCCGTCGGGCACGCCGTCCCCGGAGGGTACGGAGTCGCCGGAGGGCACCGAGTCGCCCAGCCCGGACGCCAGCCCGGACGCCAGCCCGTCCGCGCCCGCGGCCCCGGCCGGCCAGCCGGCCCGGATCCAGATCCCGCCGCTGAGCTACGTGCAGCTCAACACCGAGGGTCAGCAGGTCCTCCAGCTGCTCGGCCTGAACGAGTCGCTGCGCTCCGGTCAGAACGTCTTCGTGACGTTCGACTTCGGCGGCGGCAACACGGTGACCGGCCCGGCCCCGATCGCCGTGCCGCTCACCCCGGCCGCGCCCCCGTCGCCGATCATCGAGCGCGAGGGCGGCTACGAGGGCCAGGAAGAGGGCGGCCACGGCGGCGAGAGCGGCGCCGGGCACTGACCCGCCACGATCACGGCACCGCCGGCGTTGGTGAACACCACCACGCCGGCGGTGTTTTCGTCGTACGCGGGGGCTAACGTCCCGGTGTGACCACCTCACGATCGACCTCCGCGCGCGCCGGCACGGCGGGTGGGCGCGGCCGTGCCGGCGCCCGCGAGCCCCGCCCGGCGTACGAGTGCGACGCCTGCGGCCACCAGCCGCCCAAGTGGGTGGGGCGCTGCCCGGAGTGCGGCGAGTGGGGCTCGGTGGTCGAATGCACCCTCACCGGCCCGACCGTCTCCGGCCGGGTGGTGAACTCCCGGATGCCGGCCGAGCCGGCCCGGCCCATCGCCACCATCAGCGCGGCACCGGCCCGGGCCCGCCCCACCGGCGTCAGCGAGCTCGACCGGGTGCTCGGCGGCGGCCTGGTCCCCGGCGCGGTGGTGCTGCTCGCCGGGGAGCCCGGTGTCGGCAAGTCCACGCTGCTGCTCGACGTGGCGCAGCAGTGGGCGGCCGGCGGCGGCAGCCCCTCGCTGGTGGTCAGCGGCGAGGAGTCGGTCAGCCAGGTCCGGCTGCGCGCCGAGCGCATGGGCACGCTGCACGACCAGCTCTACCTCGCCGCCGAGAGCGACCTCGCCGCCGTCCTCGGTCACCTCGACGCGGTCAAGCCGGGCCTGCTGGTGCTCGACTCGGTGCAGACCATCTCCACCACCGGCACCGAGGGCGTGCCGGGCGGGGTGACCCAGGTCCGCGCGGTCACCGCGGCCCTGGTCGCGGTCGCGAAGGAGCGGGGCATCGCCACCGTGCTGGTGGGCCACGTCACCAAGGACGGCCAGGTCGCGGGCCCCCGCGTGCTGGAGCACCTGGTCGACGTGGTGCTGCACTTCGAGGGCGACAAGCACTCGTCGCTGCGCATGGTGCGCGGCGTGAAGAACCGGTTCGGCGCGGCCGACGAGGTCGGCTGCTTCGAGATGCACGAGGGCGGCATCAGCAGCCTCGCCGACCCGTCCGGGCTGTTCCTGACCCGCTACTCGGAGCCGGTGCCGGGCACCTGCGTGACGGTGGCGATGGAGGGGCGGCGGGCCCTGGTCACCGAGGTGCAGGCGCTGATCGGGGCGACGGTGGCGGGCTCGCCGAGGCGTACGGTCTCGGGGCTCGACTCGGCCCGGCTCGCCATGGTGCTGGCCGTCCTCCAGCGCCGCACCGAGCGGCTGACCCTGCACGACCGGGAGGTCTTCGCGGCCACCGTCGGCGGCATCCGGGTGGTCGAGCCCGCCGCCGACCTGGCCGTCGCCCTGGCCGTGGCCTCCGGCGGGCTGAACCTCGCCATCGCCCCGCACCTGGTGGCCATCGGCGAGGTCGGTCTCACCGGCGAGGTGCGGCGGGTCGGCGCGGTGCCGCGCCGGCTGGCCGAGGCGGCCCGGCTCGGTTTCCGCCTGGCCCTCGTGCCGCCCGGCTGCGGGCCGGAGAGCACGGGCGTCCGGGCCGAGCAGATGCGCGTGATCGAGGTCACCGACGTCCGGGCGGCCCTCCAGGCTGTCGCGCGGGCGTCCGCGGAGTGACCGGGGCGGGCACCGAGGGCGATACCGGGTCGACCCGGGCAGGCCGGGCGGTCGGGGCGGAGACCGGCATCGTGACACATCACAGTAACCACGACAGCACCCACCGCAGGGCAGTCCGTAGACTGTTGCCCGTGCCGATCGACCGCGACACCACCAAGCCTGCCGGCGCGACCCCCCACGCCCGCACCGGCGCCGTGGGTTCGCCCGCCCGTCCGATCAGCGTCAACGTGACCGGCGGCGCCGCCGGCGACCCGCTGCGGGCCAATCTCGCCCTGATGGCGCCGGGCACCGCCCTGCGCGACGGCCTGGAGCGGATCCTGCGCGGCCGCACCGGCGCCTTGATCGTCCTCGGGTACGACAAGGTCGTCGAGGGCCTGTGCACCGGCGGCTTCCCGCTCGACGTGGAGTTCTCCGCCACCCGGGTCCGGGAGCTGTGCAAGATGGACGGCGCGGTGGTGCTCTCCAGCGACGGCACGCGGATCGTCCGGGCGGCGGTGCACCTGATGCCCGACCCGTCCATCCCCACCGAGGAGTCCGGCACCCGCCACCGCACGGCTGAGCGGGTGGCCCGCCAGACCGGCTACCCGGTCATCTCGGTGAGCCAGTCCATGCGGATCATCAGCCTCTACGTCAACGGCCAGCGGCACGTGCTGGACGACTCGGCCGCGATCCTCTCCCGGGCCAACCAGGCCCTCGCCACCCTCGAGCGGTACAAGCTGCGCCTGGACGAGGTCTCCGGCACGCTCTCCGCGCTGGAGATCGAGGATCTGGTGACGGTCCGGGACGCGGTCGCCGTCGTGCAGCGGCTGGAGATGGTCCGCCGGATCGCCGACGAGATCGCCGGCTACGTGGTCGAGCTGGGCACCGACGGCCGGCTCCTCGCCCTCCAACTCGATGAGCTGATGGCCGGCGTGGACGCCGACCGCACCCTGGTCATCCGGGACTACCTGCCCGCCGGGCGCAAGTCGCGCACCCTCGACGAGGCGCTGGTCGAGCTCGACCTGCTCAGCGCCACCGAGTTGATCGATCTGGTCGCGGTCGCCAAGGCGATCGGCTACCCGTCCGCCTCGGACGCGCTGGACGCGGCCGTCAGCCCCCGGGGTTTCCGGCTGCTGGCCAAGGTGCCGCGGCTGCCGGTGGCGATCGTCGACCGGCTGGTGCTGCACTTCGGCAGCCTTCAGCGGCTGCTCGGCGCCACCGTGGAGGATCTGCAGGCCGTCGACGGCGTCGGGGACGCCCGGGCCCGGGGCGTCCGGGAGGGGCTGTCCCGCCTCGCCGAGGCCTCGATCCTGGAACGCTACGTCTGACCGGCTGCGCCGGAGGACGGGTTTCCCGTCGCCGCACCGCCGTGCGGCCCCGGCTGCCGGCGTCGGCGCGCCCGCTCAGCTGGTGATGGTGAGCCGCACCGGCTCGCTGAGCTTGGTGCCGACCCGCGCGAAGACCTGGTAGGTGCCGGCCGGCGGGTGGGGGCCCGCGGCCACGCCGTCGGCGCAGCGAGTGGTGTCGCGGCCGTTCCAGCCCAGTTGGTAGGAGCGCTCGAAGTTCGGCGTGAACGACTGGACATCCGAGCCACGGCCGGTGCCGCAGGTGTCGGAGGACCAGATCTTCTCGGCACCCGACTTGATGAACAGCTCCTGCACCTCCGCGCCGACGTCGCGGCTGCACGTCCGGTTCGAGCTGTTCCTGATCTTCAGTTGCAGGTCCACGGTCGCGCCCCGGACCACGGTCGCCGGCCGTGCGACAGCGGTCACGGCGATCTCGGCGTCGGTGCAGGTGCCCTCGTCGACGACGGGGTTGACCGGGACCGGGCCGTTCGTGGTGGTCGCGCCCGACGACGGGGTCGCGCCCGACGGGCCGCCGCCGCCCGCGTCGCCCGAGCCGCCGGCCGGCGGGGGCGTGCCCGTCCCCGGGGTCAGCACCGAACCGGTGGGCCCGGGTGTCGCACCGGGCAAGCCCGCGTCCGACGTCGGCTGGACACCGCTTCCACCCGACCGGCCGGAGCGGTCGTCCGAGCCGCTGCACGAGTAGAGCACGACAATCAGGAGGAGGAGCACCGCTCCGAGTACGACGGCACGACGCCGCCAGTACACGGCAGGGGACAGGGGGCCGACCGTCAGACGCATGATGCCCCCACGGTAGCGGCGCAGCGCACCGGTCGCCGCCGCGACGCGCCGAGCCGTCGACAGCTCATGGAGCAGCCCTCCAATCAGGACAGTCAGCGCCGCCGGCCGTGTCCCGTCCGCGACGTACGGTGCGCCGTCAGAGGTAGACCTTGCGTTGGTAGATCGCGTGCGCCCCGGCCACCCGGTCGAGGAACAGCAGACCGGCGCAGTGGTCGATCTCGTGCTGGAGCGCCCGCGCCTCGAACGCGTCGGTGACCAGCCGGACGACCTTGCCGGTCCCCGGCAGCGCGCCCTCCACCACCAGCCGCCCGGCCCGCTTCACGTCGCCGGTCAGGTCGGGCACGGACATGCAGCCCTCCCGCCCGACCTTCCAGCGGCTGGCCTCCACCACCGTCGCGTTGCAGAGCACGAAGGTGCCGTGCACGGTGGCGGCCTTCGGATGACCGGTGACGTCCACCGCGAAGACCTGGGCACCGACCCCGATCTGCGGGGCGGCCAGGCCGACGCAGCCCGGTGACACCCGCATGGTGGCGACCAGGTCGGCCGCGAGGCGTACGGTCTCCTCGGCGGTCGGATCCACCTCCCCGCCGGGCCGGCTCAGCACCGTGGCCGGCGCGGACACCACGGGCCGCACCTCCCCCGGCACACCCAGATCCTCGGGCGTCCAGTCACCCAGGCCCGCGTAGTCCTCGCCGTTCACAGCACGTCCGGATCGGCCGGCCGGAGGGTGACGTCGACGCCCAGGTCGGCGGCGGTCGACGCCAGCCGGGCAGCCACCTTCTCGGCCGTACCCGGCGGCAGGTCCACCTCGGCGACGACGACGTAGAGCGACCCGGCCAGCCGGGTGCTCAGGTCGGTGACGTTACCGCCGGCGTCGGCGAGCACCCGGGTCATCGCCGCCACGATGCCCATGCGGTCCGCGCCGTGCACCGCCATCACGTACGGCTCGCCGGTCCGCGACGACTCCCCGTCCGGAGTCACCGCGCGTACGGTCGCGAGGAGCTGACCGTCGCCGGCGAGCGGCGCCAACGCGGCCTCGACGTCGGCGGCGGCCGGGCCCACGCAGATCAGGGTCATCGCGAAGTGCCCCCGCAGCCGGGTCATCGTGCTGTCGGTGAGGTTCGCGCCGAGCCGGGCGAGCACCTCGGCGACGTCGGCCACGATGCCCGGCCGGTCCCGGCCGATGACGGTGATCGCGAGCTCGTTCATCCCGGCATTCTCCCCGACCGGTCGCACGGTGCGTCGGGGACCCGGTGCGGGTCGCCCAGTCAGCGGGACAGCGCCCGAGGCGTGACATCATCGGCGAGCGATGACTGAGCCGACTTTCGCCACCCTGGTCAGCCGGTGGTACGCCCGTAACGCCCGCGACCTGCCGTGGCGCCGGCCCGACGTCGGCCCGTGGGCGATCCTGGTCAGCGAGGTGATGCTCCAGCAGACCCCGGTCGTCCGGGTGGTGCCCGCGTGGGAGGCCTGGCTGGCGCGCTGGCCCGAACCGGCGGACCTGGCGGCGGACACCCCGGCGGAGGCCATCCGCATGTGGGGGCGCCTCGGGTACCCGCGGCGGGCGGTCCGGCTGCGCGAGTGCGCGGTGGCGATCGTCGAGCGGCACGGCGGGCGGGTACCGGACCGGTTGGAGCAGTTGCTGGCGCTGCCGGGCGTCGGCACGTACACCGCGCGGGCGGTGGCCGCCTTCGCGTACGGGCAGCGGCACCCGGTGGTCGACACCAACGTACGGCGCGTGGTGTGCCGGGCGGTCGCCGGTGAGCCGGACGCCGGCCCCGCCACCCGCCCGGCCGACCTGGTCGCGACAGAGGAACTGCTCCCCGTGGAGCCGGCCGCCGCCGCGCTGGCCAGCGCCGCGTTCATGGAGCTGGGGGCGGTGGTCTGCACCGCCCGGTCGCCCCGCTGCGCGGTCTGCCCGGTCGAGTCGGTGTGCGCGTGGCGCGCCTCCGGACAGGAGGCGCCCGCCGGGCCCACCCGACGGCCACAGCGGTACGCCGGCACCGACCGCCAGGTACGCGGCCTGCTGCTCGGCGTGCTGCGCGAGGCTACCGCGCCGGTTCCCCGGCAGCGCCTGGACCAGGTGTGGGCCGACGACGTGCAGCGGTCGCGAGCCCTGGCCGGGTTGGTGGAGGACGGTCTCGTCGAGCCGGTCGGTGGGTCGTCCTTCCGCCTGGCCGGCGACGGCCCCCCGGTCCCGGTCCCCTGACTGGCCGGCGGCCCCTGGTGCTCAGGTGGTCGAGACGGCGAAGGGCCGGCCCCCGAGGTGGGGGCCGGCCCTTGTCGTGTGTGTCGGTGTGTCAGGAGGTGGCGTAGCCGCGGGTGGCGATCCAGTCCGCGAGGGCCTCGGTGGTCATCCAGTACGAGGCGGTGGCCGGGTTGGCCGAGTCGGCGATCTTCACCTGCTCACCGCCGTCG
>NZ_JAATEO010000059.1 GCF_012034245.1 Micromonospora thermarum
CCGCCGCCGACGCGGGCCAGCACGTTGGCCGCGTCGTTTCCCGACTTGAGCAGCAGCCCCAGCCACAGGCTCTCGATCGAGTAGCGGCCGCCTTCCACCACGCCCATCAGCGAACTGGCCGGATCGAGATCCGCCAGGTCCTCCCGCTTCACCTCGACGACCTGGGCCGGATCGAGGCGGGGGATCAGGGCTGCCGCGAGCAGCAGCTTCTGCACGCTCGCTGGCGTCCGGCGGTCGTGGGGCGCACACCCGCCCAGCACTTCACCGTTGTTGAGGTCCGCTACCAGCCACGACGTGGCGGTCACCGCCGGCGCCATCGGGACACCCTGCGGGATCGCTAGTCCCGCCGTCGCGAGCGCGTCGCCCCCAACCTTGCGGTGCGCAGTGTCAACCGGGGGAGGAGCCGGTGTGGCCGGTGGGGGCACCGGCGGTTCCGCCTTGGGGCACGGCACCTCCGGCGCGGCTGCCGCCTTCGCTGGTGGTGCGGCCGCTACAGCAGGGGCGACCAGGAGGGCACTCAGCGCCATGCCAACAACACGAAACGTGGTCACGCTAAAGAACCGTAACCCTTCACAGGCGCATTACGGCCGGGTTGAGGAAAGCCAGCGGAAGCACCGACAACTGCCCGCAAGAAGAGCCCTACACTGCTTCGACCATTTCATGCCCGCTCACTCATCCCAGCCCGACCACGGTGTCCAGCGTCTTGTCGACGACGTCCGGGTCGTACACCTGCTGGTTGGCGAAGGCCGAGGCCGGCCCGCAACCCCAGCGCGAACCATTGGCGGGAGTAGGGCTCAGCGGAAGGGAACTGGCAACGAGCCGGCGTCCGAGGGTGATCAAATGGGGACGAGTGCGGCCATCTGATGCCGTCGCGCCTCGAAAAGGTTGATCCGATATCAGCTGAAAGGGTGAGTTGGTGGATCACGGGATGAGGGCGGGATGTTTGCCGCTGTTTCCGCCGCGCTCCCCTTTCCTGCTGGGGCCTGCGAGGTTTGCCGGGACCGCGAGCATCCTGGCGATCGTCGCCTGACTGTCCCGGTGGCTCCGATTACCAAGCTTGAAAGTGTGAAAACCGCCACCCGATCACTCTGGGTGACTGCTGCTGCTCCTGCCTAGCCTCGTCGAATGCGTAACGACGGCACCCTCGACGACCAGAACAGACTCGGCGGGCCGGCTGGCCGTTCGGACGGTATCCCCTCAACCGATCGGCTAGACGGCACCTTCCAGCCCCGACTCCGCAATGTCGGACTGCTTCGTACCCGCCTCGACGGCCTGCGTAACCTCCTCGCCGCCCGGCGCGGCCGGACCAAGGTGGCGGTCGCCACCGGAGCGGTGTGCTGTCTCGGCCTGGTGGCCCTCACCCAGGTCGGCCCCAGCCCCGCCGGCGAATCGCTGGTGCCCGACCAGCGCGCGGAGGTCGCTCAGCGGGCCGAGGCCGACGCCGCCTCCCGCGGACTGGCCCGCGAGTCCGCCGCCCCGGCCACCGAAACCCCTGCCCCCACAGGTTCCGCGTCCCGGACGCCAACCCCCAAACACAAGCCCAAGCCGAAGGCGACGTCGAAGGCGAAGCTCAAGCGGATCGCACCGGTAGCCGGGCTGGACCGGGCTCAGATGGACAACGCCACGAAGATCGTGGAGACCGGCCGGAAGATGGGCGTCCCCCGCCGCGCGCTTGTGATCGCGGTGGCCACCGCCATGCAGGAGAGCAACCTCTACAACTACGCGAGCGGCGTGCTGCCGGAGTCGCAGAACTACCCGCACCAGGCCATCGGCTGGGACCACGACTCCGTTGGACTCTTCCAGCAGCGCCCCAGCACCGGCTGGGGAGCCGTGCGCGACCTGATGAAGCCGGAATTCGCCACCCGACAGTTCCTCACTACGCTGCTGGCAACCCCCGGCTGGCAGAACCTGCCGCTGACCCTCGCGGCCCAGGCTGTCCAGGTCTCCGCCTTCCCGTACGCCTACGCCCAGCACGAGTGGCGGGCGATCGAAGTAGTGGACGCCATCCTGAGCTGACCAGGCGTGCGGCTAGCCGCCGTGGGGCCGACGCTCGGGCGTCGGCCCCCACACCTGTCGTCCGGGGCGCCGCGGTGACGTCAGTGATGGGCGCGTCCTGGTCACTCCACAACCCGGCGCCACTGTGAGATACACACCGCCCACTCCTGATACAGTCCGATTCGACAGCGACACACTGTCTCGAATGAACCGGCGTGACGGTGAGGGCAGTGGCAGCACACCGGATGCTAGGAGGCCGACATGACCAACTCGTCCCGTCAGTCGGACGATCGCAGCGGTCGCGATCCCGAGGTGCCCCCCGCCGTGCCGGGCTGGGTGAAGGTGTTCGGGCTCGTCGCTTTGGTTCTGGTGTCCGCGTTTGTCGTCCTGCACCTGACCGGCCTGAGCCCTAGCGGTCACTCGTGATGACGCCGAGGCTGCGTAAGTTCGCGCTGACCGCGCATGTCACGTTCTCGGTCGGCTGGCTGGGTGCAGTGGCCGTCTTTCTCGCGCTCGCAGTGGCAGGCTTGGCCAGCCGCGATGCCCAGAGCGTGCAGGCGTCCTATCTCGCGGGGAAGCTGATCACCTGGTCCGTCATAGTCCCGTTGAGCCTCGCCTCGCTGTTGACCGGCCTCATTCAATCCCTGGGCACGACGTGGGGTCTCTTCCGGCACTACTGGGTCGTGGTGAAGCTACTGCTGAACGTGTTTGCTACCGCCGTTCTGTTCGTGCACACGCAGCCGATCGACCACATGGCACGCGTAGCGGTGCAGGCGACGTTGTCCGGCGGTGATCTGGGCCGGATGCGGATTCAACTTGTGGTCGCCGCCGCTGCTGGTTTGCTGGTGTTGCTCGTGACAACGGCCCTGTCGGTGTACAAGCCGCGGGGCGTGACCCGGTACGGGTGGCGCAAGCAGCATGAACAGGGGACCGCACGCAGCGCCTAGAACGGCGCTTCGGTGGGGATCGCGCCTCCCGATGGCAGAAGGCCAGACAAGTTGGAGGTTGTAGGAGCGGCATCGGCTCAGGCCCGGTAGGTGAGCGTGGCCATCATCCCGGACTCGGCGTGATAGGCGTTGTGGCAGTGGGCCATCCAGCGGCCGGGATTGTCGGCGTCGAACTCGACGGCAACGGTGCGATCGGGAACGACGATGACGGTGTCTTTGCGGGCACCACCGCCAGCCACGGCGAACGTGTGTCCGTGCAGGTGCATCGGGTGGAACATGTCGCTGCGGTTGACGAACTCCAGGCGCACGCGCTCACCGTGTTCGATGGGCAGCGGTTCAGCCTCGTCGAAGGTGGCGCCGTTGATGGTCCACCGGTAGGGCGCCATCGACCCATCCAACTGCATCTGGTGCACCCGGTCCGGCCGCCGGTCGGTCAGGGCCACCCGATCGGCAGCACGCAGGCTTGCCGTGTCGAGCACTCGCCGGTCCAGTTCGGCCGGCCGCACCGTCGCCAGGGGCGTCCTACCGGCTCCGGTCCGCACCAGCGCCAACCCCTGCCCGATCTTTCCCTCCGCGGCGGCGACCAGCGGGAATACCCCGTCGCCGAGTTCCACCTCGACGTCGACCCGTTCCCCCATCCCGAGTAGCAGCGCGTCCGTGTCGAACGGCTGGACCGGGAACCCGTCGGTGTGGGTCACCGTGAGCCGGTGTCCCCCGAGCGCCAGCCGGTACGCGGTATCCGCGCCGGCATTGATGACCCTGATCCGAGCCCGCTGACCGGGCCGTGCCCGGAAGGTCCGTGGCGCCGCCGGGATGCGCCCGTTGACCAGGTGGTGGGGGTACGAGACGTCGCCGGCACCGCCGAGCAGGGGAGACGTCATCATCTCCATCCCGCCCATGTCCCCATGACCGCCGGGGCCGGCGGCGTCCATGCCGCCGTGACCGCCCGTGCCGGCCGGGCCGCCATGGTCCGGGCCGGGCGTGCCACCATCGCCCTCACCGTGTGTCGCACCGTGATCCATGCCAGGCATGTCGCCATGGCCGCCCGTCTCGCGCAGCGCCGCGAGCACCTCCTCCGGGGTGCGGCCGGTGCCGTCGATCCAGTCGTCGAGCACCACGATCCACTCGTGGTCGTAGCGGCCGGTTTCGTGAGGGTCCTCCACCACGAGAACGCCGTAGAGCCCTCGGTCCAGCTGCAACCCGGAATGCGGGTGATAGAAGTAGGTGCCAGGGTCGGGCACGGTGAACTCGTACGTGTAACGGCAGTCCACCCCGATCGGCGGCTGAGTCAACCCGGGCACCCCGTCCATGTCGTTGCGCAACGCGATGCCGTGCCAGTGCACGCTGGTATCTACCGGCAGCTCGTTGACCAGATCCACCCGCACCAGGTCGCCGGCCCGGGCTCGGATGAGCGGACCAGGCAGATCCTCGGCGTATCCCCAGGTGCGTACCTGAGGTCCCCCGAGATCGATGGTCACGCGACGGGGCCGAAGGGTGGTCGTCAGCTCGGCCTGGTCGCCACCCGCGTCAACGCCCGACACCAAGTCGGGGCCCACCTGTCCCGGCTGTGGCGCAAAGGTCCGCCCGTTCCAGGCGGCGGTGCTGGCGAGCCCCGCCGCGCCCGCGACTCCGGCCAGCAACCGTCGGCGGCTGATCGTGGGTCCCATGAGTGCTCCTAGGCTCATCCGTGGCGGCGGCGGTCTTCCGCCGGCGCAGGCCTCGTAATTTTGTTCGTGAACGGTCCCTTTCGCGCCCTTTCGCCACGACTTGCCCTGTTCGAGTGGTCAAACCCCCTCCGACGCCTACGTCATCTCTGCAGCCGCTGCTCCTTCCGTGGACGCGAAAGGTGCGACGACCAGGTACCCCTCGGGGGTACTTGCGCTGTACCCCCTGGGGGTATATGGTGCGGCGTGGAGGTGGATGGTTATGAGGCACGAGAACGTGGCGCACGAGGCCAGGGTCAATGAGGTGGTGCACGCCCACGGCGACCACGGCCACGACCACATCGGGGCGCAACACCAGGGGCCGGCCCCGGGCGCACCGACTCCACGGGCACCACAACATGGACACGGGCCGAGTCACTCTGAGCCAGTGCAGGGTGCCGGCGGCCACGAAGGGCGCGACCACGTCGGTCACGTCAGTCATGCCGGCCATGGCGGGCACGACAAGCACGCTGGTCACGACCCGGAGCAGTTCCGCCGGAAGTTCTGGGTCAGCCTTGCCCTGACGCTGCCGATCGTGGTGACCAGTCACATGGTGATGGACTGGTTCGGCTACTCCCTGGACTTTCCTGGCATGAGTCTCGTCGGCCCGGTTCTCGGGTCGGTGGTCTTCTTCTACGGTGGTTGGCCGTTCCTCGTCGGTGGCGTCCGCGAGATCCGGGACCGGGCCCCGGGCATGATGCTGTTGATCTCGATGGCGATCACGGTGGCCTATGCGGCATCGCTGGCCACCAGCCTCGGCGCATTCGACCTGGACTTCTGGTGGGAGCTCGCCGCGCTGGTGACCATCATGCTGCTCGGGCACTGGCAGGAGATGAAGGCGATCGGCCAAGCCCAGGGGGCGCTCGCCGCGCTGGCCGCTCTGCTGCCCGACGACGCCGAGCGCATCGACGACGACGGTGAGCTGCACCGGGTGCCGGTGAGCGAGCTGCGGGTCGGCGATGTCGTCCTGGTGCGTTCCGGCGCCCGGGTGCCGGCCGACGGCCGCATCGTCGACGGCTCCGCCGAGCTGGACGAGTCGATGATCACGGGGGAGTCCCGCCCGGTTCCGCGCGGGGTGGGGGACCGAGTGGTGGCCGGTACCGTGGCCACTGACTCCGCCCTGCGGCTGCGCGTCGACGCGGTCGGCGAGGACACCGCGTTGGCCGGCATCGGACGGCTCGTCGCCCAGGCGCAGGCGTCCAGCGGCCGTGCGCAGGTGCTCGCCGACCGGTTCGCGGCGTTGCTCTTCTACGTCGCGGTCGCCGCCGCGCTGGTGACCTTCGGTGCCTGGTGGGCGCTGGGCGACCTCGACCAGTCGGTCGTCCGCACGGTGACGGTCCTGGTGATCGCCTGCCCGCACGCCCTCGGGTTGGCCATCCCTCTGGTGATCGCGTTGTCCACCGCGGTGTCGGCCAAGGCCGGCATCCTGGTCAAGGACCGCCTCGCCCTGGAGCGGATGCGAACCGTCGACGCGGTGCTGTTCGACAAGACCGGCACGCTGACCAAGGGCGCGCACACCGTCACCGCCACGGCTGCCGCGGCCGGCACGACCGAGGAGGAGGTGCTGCGCATCGCCGGCGCGGTCGAGGCCGACAGCGAACACCCCCTCGCCAAGGCGCTGGTGGCCGTCGCGCACGATCGGGGACTGCGGGCCAGCGCCCGCGACTTCCGGTCGCTCACCGGTCGCGGCGTGCAGGCCGTTGTGGACGGCAACCCCTACGCCGTGGGTGGTCCCGCGTTGCTGCGAGAGTTGGGAGCCCGTGTGCCGGACGACCTGGTCACGGTCGCGCAGGCCTGGTCGGCGCGCGGCGCCGCCGTGCTGCACCTGGTCCGCCTGGCCGACGGCGGGCGGGCGGAGGCGGTGGGGGCGTTCGCCCTGGAGGACGAGATTCGTCCCGAGGCCCGCGAGGCCATCGTCGAGTTGCGTGAGCAGGGTGTGCGGAAGATCGTCATGATCACCGGAGACGCCCGGCCCGTCGCCGAGGCGGTCGCTGCCGACCTGGGCTTCCGGCCCGGCGTCGATGAGGTCTTCGCTGAGGTGCTGCCCGCGGACAAGGACCGGGCAGTGGCCGACCTGCAGGCCCGGGGACTGACCGTGGCGATGGTCGGGGACGGCGTCAACGACGCGCCCGCCCTGGCTCGCGCGGACGTCGGACTCGCCATCGGTGCCGGCACGGACGTGGCGATCGAGTCCGCCGGGGTCATCCTCGCCTCGTCGGACCCGCGCGGCGTCACCGGTGTGATCCGCCTGTCCCGGGCGTCGTACCGGAAGATGATCCAGAACCTGGCCTGGGCAGCCGGCTACAACGTGGTGGCGATCCCGCTGGCCGCCGGGGCCCTTGCCTGGGCGGGAGTCACGCTTAGCCCGGCCGTCGGTGCCGTGCTGATGTCCGCCTCCACAATCGTGGTGGCGCTCAACGCCCAGCTGCTACGGCGGGTCCGCCTGACCCCGCAGCACGGATAAGTACGTGGTGGTGGCGGCCCAACGCGGGCCGCCACCACCAGCGGCTGCTCACCGGGCCGGCGCTGTCACTGGCAATAGTCAAGGGGTTTCATCGGGGGGCGGCCAGCCGGCAGCAGGGCGTGAAGCCCGGCGATCGATGCGAACAGGGCGCTTGGCCGGTGGTCAGCTGATGGTGGCGAGCAGGTCTCGGCAGGCTTGTTCGCAGGACCGGCAGGCCTCTGCGCAGATCCGGCAGTGTTCGTGCATGTCGGCGTGCCTGGCGCACTCATCGCCGCATGCCTTGCAGGCGGTGGCGCAGGCCTCGAGCAGAGTCCTGGTGATGTTGGCGTCGTACCCGGTGTGCCTGGACAGTATGCGTGCGGTGGTGGTGCAGATGTCGGCGCAGTCCAGGTTCGTGCGGATGCATTTGGTCAGCTCGGCGACCGTGTCTTCGCTCAGGCAGGCGTCGGCGCAGGCGGTACACGCCTCGCTGCAGGCGTTGAGCGTGTCGATGGTCTCGGCGAGCTTCGTGCGGTCCAGGTTGATCGACTGCGGGTAGGTCTCAAGCATCGCGGTCGTCGTCATCCTCGTCTCCCTTCATCCGAACCCGTCCTGCTACCCGCGACTGCAACCGTCATGCCTCGGCTTTCCGACGCGTCTAACTCACCCAGGCGGTCGGAGCAGGCCTCTGACGAACGTCTCGGCAGTCGCGAAGTGGCCGACGGTGGGCGAGGGTCAGGACCGTGATGTCGGCATGGGATGCCAGGTGGCACCCGCGTCGGCGCTGGTCAGGATCCGACCGTCGTCGGTGGCGACGAAGAGCACACCACCGTGGGTGGTGAAGGCGACCGGCGCGTCGGGGACGCGACCAGCGGTGCGTGACCACGTCGCGGCGTCGGTGGAAACGAGGATCTGACCGTCGGCGGTGATTGCGTGCAGCCGCTCTCGGCTGGCCCAGTGCAGCAGCACGAACGCGGGGCCGCCGGCTGACGTCCAGCTGCGGCCGCCGTCGTTGGAGCGCTGCAGTCCCCGCTCCGTGGCCGCCAGGAGCGTGTCCGGGCGCCCTGGTTGGACAGCCAGGTCGTACGCGTCAATCTCGGACCGCTTCTGCCAGGTGAGCCGGTCGCTGCTGGCCAGCAGGGAACCACTGGTGGAATCCACGCCGTAGGTGACGCCGTCGGCGCTGCGCAGGGCGTGAAAGTCCGCCTGCCCGGACAGGGAAACAGATCGCCAGGTGCGGCCGCCGTCGGTGCTTTCGATCAGGCCCAGATGCCTCGGCCCGGCCGCGCCGGGCGCGGGATGTCCGGAGGCGAGGAAATGATCCGGGCCGATCACCGTGAAGCCCATGGTGTCCTGGCGACCCTCCCCGACGTATACGGCTTCGGGGTCGGACACGCGAACGACGCCGTGGTGGGTCGCGACGTACAGCTGCTCGTCCGCGGGGTTCACGGCCATGCCGTGAACGTGGCTCAGAGCAACCGCTGGGGAGGAATCGGACCTGGGAGGGCCGCCGCGCCATGCCACGGCTGCGGTAACGGCCGCGATGAGCAGCGCGACACCTGCCGCTATACCTGCCCACGTCATCCGGCTTGACCGATTGGTGGGCACCTGGCCTCCCCGCGTGAGAACTCGTGATCCGGCGATCGTGTGCCGACGGCACCAATCTACTATGAGTGGTTAGTAGGATTGGGATTCGGGCGGCGACCTGTGGGCGCGAAGCCCTGGCCGGCACTGGATCCACGATTGTCAGGGGGATGGGCGCGTTGTCACACCTGGCCACGGTTGCCAACCGGGCGGCGCAGCGCTGGGCCACCCTCGGTGCCGCCGCTGCCGTGGTCGCGGCTGGCGCCTTCGTTCTCCGGTTCGACCCCACCGACCGGATCGCTGACCCCACCGGTCCCTGCCTCTGGCATTCGATCACAGGGGTCAACGGACCAGGTTGCGGCGGAACTCGCATGTTCTACTACCTGCTTCACGGCGACCTGGCGCAGGCGGCTCGTCATCATCTTGCCGCGCTGGTCGCGGTCCCGTTCGTCGCGTATCTCGGCCTGCGGTGGGCGGCCACGGTGTGGTTGGGACGTGAACTGCCCGCGCTACGCTTGTCGCCGCGCGTGTACGCCGTTTACATCGGGGCTTTCCTGCTCTACAGCACGGTGCTGCGCAACCTTCCCTGGGCGCCCTTCACGTGGTTCGACATCCCGAACTTGACTCCGTGACCTCGGTTGCTGCCGGGGGCGGTTGAACGCTTTTGGTGCAACAGCCGTAACCGTACCTACTACCGTGGATTTGCGATGAACAGGACGACAGTGATGAGGCATGTGGTGGGGCGTCTCAGTCCGCCGCGGCTGATGCTCGTCGTCCTGCTTGCGCTGGGTGTCTGCGGCATGCACACGCTAGGCCACATCGGTGACGCTGGTCACCACCCTGCTGCTGCCATGTTCCACGCCGAGGACGGCATGGCGATGGTTGTGCCGCACACCGGAACCGATCAACTTTCCGCCGCATCCGTCGGTGAGGAGAGCCCAGGGCATGGGGTGAATCTCGACCTGTTCGCCGTGTGCCTCGCCGTGCTCGGTGCGGCAGGAGTCGTGCTGTGGGCAACGCGCAGGGGCCCAGTCCGTCGCGCCCCTCATTCCCGACTCCGTCGCACCGTCTGGTCTCCGCAGCCCTCGGGACGCGGACCGCCCGTGGCGCCGATCGGATTGCGGTTGGCTGTCGCGTCGGTGTCGCGAACGTAGGAGTCGTCCCGGGCAGGCGCCATGCCGCCCTGCCAACAGGCCCGATTGTCAAGCTCGATCAGACGCCGACCGAAAAGGACTTTCTACCTCATGAAGCGCACCACTGTGCGGCGCACCGCTCTGGCCGGCGCGGCGCTCTCCGCCCTGCTCGTGACCGCGGCCTGCAGCGGCAACGACATGGCCGGCATGGAGCACGGCAGCGGCAGCCCGACTGCCAGCGCCTCCGCCTCCGCCACGGCCACCTTCAACGACGCGGACGTCATGTTCGCTCAGATGATGATCCCGCACCACCAGCAGGCGGTGGAGATGGCGGATCTGGCGTCCGCCCGCGCCAACGACCCGGAGCTCAAGGACCTCGCCGCGAAGATCAAGGCGGCGCAGGACCCTGAGATCAACACGATGAAGGGGTGGTTGGCCGCCTGGGGCAAGCCGACAGCCGCTCCTTCCGGGCACAGCATGCCGGGAATGAGTTCCGCTCCCGGGCACGACATGCACGGCACGAGTTCTCCTACGCCGGGGGCGTCCGGCATGCCGGGGATGATGACGGACAAGGACATGGCGGATCTCAAGGCCGCCCAGGGCACCGAGTTCGACAAAATGTTCGCCCAGATGATGATTGCCCACCACAAGGGCGCGATCGAGATGGCGAAGACCGAGCAGGCCCAGGGCAGTAACCCGGACGCCAAGGCCCTGGCGGCGAAAATCGCCGCCGATCAGGAGGCCGAGGTGCGGACCCTGCAGAAGATCCTCGACCGGCTGTAACTGACACATCCAACAGCGCGGCGGCCTGGCTACAGAGCGGGCCCGGCCGCCGCTTTGCTGCACTGAGGCCACGATCACACGCGGTGCTGCCCCGGCCGGGCAGCACCGCGTAGTGCGGTTGGTGCCGCTGCCCACCGCACCTCATCGGGAGCGGGTCCCTCCGGCGTGAGCTGACAGCCCGGAATGCCCAGGCAACCCCGGCCGTTGTGTTCCCCAAACGCCGACGCCGGGAGGCCGGCGTTGATCTTTTTCCGGCGCGCAGGCGCGTGCCGACCCTGAACCCCGAGACGAACAGATGCGGCGGTGAGACGCGCACTGTTCAAGCCGAGGAAAGGCGAAGCAATGAATTATCCTGCCCGGTGGCTTCCCGCCATCACCAACGCCGGTTCCGTTGTCCGTGCAAACGTCGCCAAGAGCGCGCTCGGCGTCGCCGGAATGGCGTGCCTGGGCGCTGTTGCGGCTGGCCCCGCCATGGCTGCGCAGGCCGGGTCCGGGTCGGCGGCAGCACCCATCGCCGCCGTCCAAGAGGCGGACAAGCGCTCCGCCAATAGCGTGCGCGACTACACCTTCCAGGCGCAGCCGAACATCTACTACTGCGGCCCGGCGTCGACCCGGATCGCCCTGAGCGCCAAGGGCAAGATCAAGAGCCAGGATGAGCTGGCGGACAAGCTCGGCACCACCTTCGCGGGAACCGCGTCCGCGTTCGACATCACCCGGGTCCTCAACAGCGAGCTGGGCGAGGACGTGTACGAGACGGGTGAGATCCCGAACGACACCGCCAGCGAGGACGAGGTGCAGCGGCTGGAGAGCGATCTGCGCAAGGCCGTCGACGAGAACCGGATCCCGGTGGTGAACGTCATCGGCTCCGCCACGGACGCCGACGGGACCGCGCGCTCGTTTCCCGTCGGGCACTACCTGACCGTCGTCGGCTACGAAGACGACGGCAACAAGGTGAAGCTCGCCGACCCGTGGCAGCCGGTGGGTGACGGCACCTACTGGATCGCGGTCGACGAGCTGGCGAACTGGGCCGCTTCCCGCGGTTACTCCGCCTGACCGATACGGCGAAACGGCGGCCCGCAGCGCAGCGCTGCGGGCCGCCGTTTCTCGCCGCGCCCGCTCTCGATTCCGTTCGCTCCCGCCCGATGACCGCCGACGCCGCGAAGGCCCGTTTATCCTCGGTGTTCGTGGTCGCCAACAGCTTCCGTTCGCGCATCGCCTCACGGCCCGCCCGTAGCCGGCGAACCCTCCACCTTTGTGACGCCAACTCGGCGTAGGCTGACGCGGACAAGGGGGCGGATGTCGGTGGACGGCCTCGGCGAGCTGGAAGCCGCCGTCATGGATGTGCTGTGGCAGGCGAGCACGCCGCTGCCGGTGCGCGAGGTGCGCGACCGGCTCACCACCGGCCGCACCCTCGCCTACACCACTGTGATGACGGTGCTCGACAACCTGCACCGCAAAGAGTGGGTGCTACGCGAGAAGAACGGTCGAGCGTGGCACTACCGTCCGGCTGGCACTCGTGAGGAGCTTGTCGCCCGCACCCTGCGCCGCCTGCTGGAGACCACCGGCCGGCCGGACGTCGTGCTGCTGCACTTCGCCCGCGCCGCCTCCGACCGAGAACTCGCGGTCCTGCGCCAAGTGCTTGACGAGCGAGAAGGCGGGCACCGATGACGCCCGCCCTCGCCCTCACGATCGCCCCCATAGTGGTGGCCTGGCTGGCCCCGCCCCTGCTGGAACGGGCGGCGTTCCGGGTCGCTGATCCCCTTGCCGTTCTCCTGGCCTGGGCGGGGGCGATCCTCGCGGTGCTGCTCACCTTCATCACCGGGGTCGTCCTGATGCTCGCCCCGCAGACAGGCCCCACGCGGTGGATGGAGAATCTCGCCCACGACTGCTGGCTGGCGGTGCGCCACGCCCGGCTACCCGGCGACGACGGTCTCCTGGGCGCGCTCGCAGCGCTGTTGGTCGTCGTCCTCGCCGCCCGGATCGCGGCCCTGTCAGTTCGCCGGTGGCGTGGTCAGCGGGAGTTCCGGCGGGCCCACCAAGACCTGCTGACCCTGCTCGGCGCCGCGAACGATCCCGGTGCGGACCGCGTGCTCCGAGTGCCCCACGCAGAGCCCTTGGCGTACTGCGTGGGCGGCCGACCAGGGCTGGTGGTCCTCAGCTCCGGCATCGACCGGCTGGCCCCGGCGCAACGAGCGGCGGTGCTGGCCCACGAGAGGGCGCACCTGCGGGGCAGGCACCATCTGATAGTCGCAGCTGCGGAGGTGCTCGCCGGGGCCCTGCCGTGGGTGCCGCTGGCCCGGCAGGCGCCGGACGCCGTCCGCCTGCTGGTCGAGCTGTCCGCGGACGCCGAGGCCGCGCGGGCCTGCGGCACCACCGCCGTACGCGGGGCTTTGATCGCCCTCACCGGCGCTCCGCACCCCGCACTCGCCCTGCCGATGGCCGGGGCCCAGGTCATGACCCGATTGCGCCACCTGGGCGCCGCCGCCCCGCGCCGACGGGTGTCGGCCCGCGTGCTCCTGCCACTGATCGCACTGGCGACACCGGCCGGTGTCGGTATCGCCGCCGTCGCCGTGCTTTGCGCCTGACCGACCAGGAACCTGAGGACCACGCCGGCGTCGGCCCGCGGCTGCCTGTGGCACGGTGCTCCGAGCGAGTGAAGCCGGCCTGGAGGGGGCAGGAGTTACGCGGAGGACGGCGGTAAGAACGTCGTCGACGGCGTGCACCAGGGCCGATCAGTACGCGATCCAGACTCCGTCGGCGAATCCGGGCCGGCGGACGACGTGGGTCATGAC
>NZ_JAATEO010000006.1 GCF_012034245.1 Micromonospora thermarum
GACGGCCGGAATGCCGCCATGCCTCGCCAAACAGGTCACCAGACCGGTCAGGAATCGAGAAGCCCCGGCCCACGAGCCGCACCTAGCCTGACTGCCATGGCAGCCATCGTGACTGGAGGAAGCATGACGGACGCACCGCCGCGTGGCCGTGCGGAGCGGGTGCGGGACACTCGCGCGAAGCTGGAGAGCGACGTCGATCTCTGGGTCGCGACGTCGGGATCCCCGGGCGGCGTCCACCTCGTCCCGCTCTCGTACCTGTGGGACGGGACCGCGTTCCTCATCTCGACGCCGCGCGCGTCGGTCACCGGCCGCAACCTGCTGGCGGACAGCCGGGTGCGCCTCAGCCTCGGGCCGACCCGCGACGTCGTCGTCGTCGACGGCACCGCCGAGCCGGTGGACGTCGCCGATCTCGCCCCTTCGACGGGCGACGCGTTCGCGACCAGGACCGGTTTCGACCCGCGCGAGCTCGACGAGCCCTACCAGTACTTCCTGATCCGGCCGCGGCGCATCCAGGCCTGGCGTGAGGCGAACGAGCTGCGGGGCCGCGACCTCATGCGCGACGGCCACTGGCTCGGCTGACCGCGCCGACCTGGACCGGTTGGGCCCCGGACTCGGACTCCCCCGGGCCGGTCCACACCGCCGCGAACACCGTCGCACGCATCCATCGACAGCCGTCTCTAGCGCGAACGACGCCCAGGTGGTAGGAATCTGCCAAGGCGTTCGGTCTGAAGCGAAGGTTTTCACCGAGAGGGCGTCGACGAGATGAGAAGGATCATGGGCAGCCTCATGGCCGCCACCGTCGGTCTGGCCGTGGCGGCCGCACCGACCTGGGCCGCCCCCGCGGACGAACGAACCGTCAGCTACCGCGGCTACCGCCTGTCGGTGCCCGCCGACTGGCAGGTCGTCGACCTGTCCACCGACCCGCACGCGTGCGTCCGGTTCGACCGGCCCGCGGTCTACCTCGGCCATCCGGGCGACGAGCCCTGGTGCCCTCCGCGGCTCGTCGGGCGAACGGCAGGACTGATCGTCGAGCCGATCGACTCCGTCACCACCGAGCGGCTCACGGCGGACACCACGATCACGGGGAGCGGGACGGCGACCGCGGGCAGGCCGGTCTCCCGCGACGGGTCGATCCGGATCGCGGTGCGCGACGCGGGCGTACTCGTCAGCGCCCTGCACACGCCGGACACCGAGCCGGCGGTCCGGCGCATCCTGGCCTCCGCCCGGCTCGATCCGGTTGCCCGGCCGGCGCCGGTGGGCGACGTGCGGACCGGCGCGAAACCCGCCACGGTGGCGTCGTCGACGGCGTCCGGTCCGCAGCCGGGCACCTACACCGGCAGGGGCTTCGACACGTGCACCGCCCCGTCGCAGTCGACGATGGACGCGTGGCGGAACGCGTCGCCCTACCGGGCCATCGGCATCTACATCAGCGGCTCCAGCCGCTCCTGCACGCAGGCGAACCTGACCGCGAGCTGGGTGACCAACCAGACCAACAACGGCTGGCACCTCATCCCCATCGAACTCGACCGCCAGGCACCGTGCGGCACCCGCACACCGAAGATGTCGTACGACCCGACCACGGCCCGGTCCGAGGGAGCGGCCCGCGCCACCAGTGCGGTGAGCGCGGCCCAGGCGCTGGGCATCCCCGCCGGAAGCGTGGTCTACAACGACATCGAGCACTACCCGTCGAGTGAGTCGTGCAAGGCGGCCGTGCTCTCGTACCTCTCCGGCTGGACCGAACGCCTCCACGCGCTCGGCTACCTCTCGGGCATGTACTCCAGCGGATCCTCCGGGGTCCGGGACCTGTGCAGCGCCTACCACGACAGCCGGTACACCCGCGTCGACCATCTCTTCTTCGCCTGGTGGAACGGCGTGGCCGACACCGACGCCGGCGACTACTGCCCGGACGCCTACTACGCCGACCGGCAACGCATCCACCAGTACACCGGTGACAGCTACGAGACCTGGGGCGGCGTACGGCTCTACATCGACCGCGACTACCTCGACGTCTCGACCGGGACGACGCCACCGACCGGGTTCAGCGTGACGGTCGACAACACCACCGCCGGTCGGTTCACGGCGAGCGCGAACTGGGGCACGTCGGCATACTCCGCCCAGCGGCACGGCACCGACTACCGGTACGCCGGCCCCACCCCGGCCAGCGACGTCGCCTGGTACCGGGCAGACGTACCGGAGACGGGCACGTACGAGGTATCGGTCTGGTACCCGGCCGACCCCGGCTACAACGACTCGACCCCGCACCTGGTGGCGACCACCAGCGGCAACCAGACGGTGCGGGTGAACCAGCGTCTCAACGGCGGCCGGTGGCTGTCGCTCGGCGTGTTCACCCTGTCGGCGGGCGACCGCAACACGGTGGGAGTGAGCCGGTGGACCAACGGCACCGGCTACGTCATCGCCGACGCTGTCCGCATCACCCGCGTCTGACGGTGTCACCCCGGGGTCAGTCGTCGGCGATTCCGTAGCGCCTGCGGGCCTCCCGAACGGTCTCGGGCTTGACCTCGCCCCGTCTGGCCAGGGCTGCCAGCGCCGCGACCACGACCGACTGCGGGTCCACCCCGAAGTGGCGACGGACGGCCTCGCGGGTGTCGGAGAGGCCGAAGCCGTCCGTGCCGATCGAGTGCCAGTCCTGCGGCACCCACTGGCTGATCTGGTCCGGGACCGCCCGCATCCAGTCGCTGACGGCGAGCACCGGGCCGGGGGCGCCGTCCAGCACCCGGGTGACGTACGGGATCCGCTCCTCGCCCTTGAGCTGCGCCGCGTCACAGTCCAGGGCGTCGCGGCGCAGCTCGCTCCAGGAGGTGGCGGACCACACGTCGGCCGCCACGCTCCAGTCGCTGGCGAGGAGCCGCTGGGCCTCCAGGGCCCAGTGGACGGCGGTGCCGGAGGCGAGCAGCTGCAGGCGCGGGGCGTCCGCCGCCAGCTCCCGGGCATCGGCTTCCCGGAACCGGTAGAGGCCCTTGAGGATGCCCTCCTCGACGGCCTTGCCCGGCGGCATGGGCGGCTGGACCTTCGCCTCGTTGTAGACGGTCAGGTAGTAGAAGACGTTCTCCGCGTCCGGCCCGTACATCCGGCGCAGACCGTCGCGGACGATCACGGCGACCTCGTACGCGAAGCCCGGGTCGTAGGCGATCGCCGCCGGGTTGGTGGAGGCGATCAGGTGGGAGTGGCCGTCCGCGTGTTGCAGGCCCTCGCCGGTCATCGTGGTACGGCCGGCGGTGGCACCGATGAGGAAGCCGCGGCCGAGCTGGTCGGCGAGCGCCCACATCTGGTCGGCCGTCCGCTGCCAGCCGAACATCGCGTAGAAGACGTAGAAGGGAATCATCGGCTCGCCGTGGGTGGCGTACGACGTGGCGGCGGCGGTGAAGTCGGCCATCGAACCGGCCTCGGTGATGCCCTCGTGGAGGATCTGGCCGTTCCTGGCCTCCTTGTAGTACAGGAGCGTGTCGCGGTCGACCGGGTCGTAGGTCTGGCCGTGCGGCGAGTAGATCCCGGCGGTGGGGAAGAGTGACTCCATGCCGAACGTCCGCGCCTCATCCGGAACGATCGGCACCCAACGCCTGCCGGTCTCCTGATCCCGCATCAGGTCCTTGACCAGGCGGACGAAGGCCATGGTCGTGGCGATCTCCTGACTACCGGACCCCTTGGCCAGGGCGTCGAAGGGCCGGGCGGACGGCTCGGGCAGCACGACCGGGTGGACCCGGCGAGCCGGGGCGGGCCCGCCCAGCGCGGCCCTGCGCTCGTGGAGGTAACGGACCTCCGGCGAGTCGGCGCCGGGGTGGACGTACGGCACCAGCTCGTCGTCGAGCCTGCTGTCGGGGATGGGGAGTTCGAGGAGGTCCCGCAGCGCGCGGAACTCGTCGCCGGTCAGCTTCTTCATCTGGTGGTTGGCGTTGCGCGACTCGAAGCCGGGGCCGAGCGTGTGTCCCTTGACCGTCTGGACGAGGATCACGGTCGGCGCGCCCCGGTGCTCGACCGCGGCCCGGTAGGCGGCGTACACCTTGCGGGGTTCGTGGCCCGCCCGCGAGGTGTGGAAGCACTCGGCGATCTTCGCGTCGGTCAGCACCTTCGCCATCTCGACGAGCGCCGGGTCGGCGCCGAAGAAATGGTCGCGGATGTAGCCGACGTCCCGGGCCGCGTACGTCTGGAACTGCCCGTCGGGGACCTCGCGCAGCCGGCGTACGAGCGCGCCCGTGGTGTCGAGCGCGAACAGGTCGTCCCAGGCCGAGCCCCAGAGCGACTTGACGACGTTCCAGCCCGCCGCGCGGAACTGGGCCTCCAGCTCCTGGACGATCTTGAAGTTGGAGCGCACCGGTCCGTCGAGCCGCTGCAGGTTGCAGTTGATCACGAAGGTGAGATTGTCCAGGCCTTCGCGACCGGCGAGGGCGAGTGCGGCGGTCGACTCGGGCTCGTCCATCTCGCCGTCGCCGAGGAACGCCCACACCCGCGAGGCGGAGGTGTCCTTGATGCCACGGTGCTGCAGATAGCGGTTGAACCGCGCCTGGTGGATCGCCGACAGCGGGCCCAGGCCCATCGACACGGTGGCGAACTCCCAGAGCCACGGCAGGCGGCGCGGGTGCGGATAGGAGGGGAGGCCGTCGCCGCCCACCTCCTGCCGGAACCGGTCGAGGTGGCCCTCGGTGAGCCGTCCGTCGAGGAAGGCGCGGGCGTAGATGCCGGGGGCGGCATGGCCCTGGATGTAGAGCTGGTCGCCGGAGCCGTCGGCCTCCTTACCGCGGAAGAAGTGCTGGAATCCGGTCTCGTAGAGCCAGGCGGCGGAGGCGAACGTGGCGATGTGGCCGCCCAGGCCGTAGCGGCTGCCGCGGGTCACCATCGCGGCGGCGTTCCAGCGGTTCCAGGCGGTGATGCGCCGCTCCATCTCCTCGTCGCCGGGGAACTCCGGCTCGGCGGCGGTCGGGATGGTGTTGAGGTACTCGGTCTCCAGCAGCTTGGGCAGGACGAGGCCGGAGTTCTCGGCGTGTTCCAGCGTGCGGCGCAAGAGGTACGAGGCGCGGTGCGGCCCGGCTGCCGCGGTGACGGCGTCGAGAGACGCGGCCCACTCGGCGGTCTCCTCGGGGTCGCGGTCCGGGATCTGATCGAGGCCGCTTGGCTGGTTTCGCCCGGTATCGGTCATGGTGGCCGCCTTCCGATGGTTCCGGACCTCTCGTCCGCAGGGCGGGAGGTCGACACGTGAGACAGGGGCTGCCGGCCGGCTCTGTCCCTACGCCTTCCTGTTTCGTGGGCGAGCTGCCTCGCCTGTTCGCCACCAAGGACCGGGTGACCTCGGGATTCGTGACAACCGGACCGGCGTCCGGCAGGACGTCGGTCGTCACTCCCGCGCCGCCGCAGCGATTCGGATCACGGAACGGGTATGCCGGCCCCGGACGCCGCACCCCGGTGCGCCGGAACCAGGTGGACAGGAGACCCCGGCAACGGCGACAGGCGGCTACCAACGGGAGGAAACAGACGTCATGCCCCACCGCGAGGTCTCGACGGATGCCCTGCGGGTCTTCGACACCGTCCGGCCCCGGCTGTTCGGCATCGCTTACCGGATGCTCGGCACCGTCCAGGACGCCGAGGACATCGTCCAGGACACGTGGCTACGGTGGCAGCACACGGACCGGAGCGCGGTACGGGACGCGACGGCGTTCCTCGTCACCGCCACAACCAGGCTCGCCCTCAACGCGGCGACATCGGCACGCGCCCGGCGAGAGTCCTACGTCGGCCCGTGGCTGCCCGAGCCCGTCCAGACGTCGGTCGACCCGGCGACCCGAGCCGAGCAGGGCGAGGCTCTCGGCCTCGCGGTGCTCCTCCTCCTGCAACGGCTGACCCCGACCGAGCGCGCCGTGTACGTGCTACGCGAGGCCTTCGACTACCCCTTCCGGCAGATCGCCGAGGTCCTCGACATCACCGAGGCGTACGCGCGCCAGCTCGGGCGCCGGGCTCGCACGCACCTCGCGGAGGAACGGCACACGCCGGTCGCACCCGCCGACCACGGCCGGCTGCTCCACGCCTTCCTCGCCGCCGCACGCTCGGGTGATCTCGGCCAGCTGGAGAAGCTGCTCGCGAACGACGTCGTCTCCTACGCCGACGGCGGTGGCATGGTCAGCGCGGCGCGGGTACCGGTCACCGGCCGGGCCACCGTCGCCCGCTACCTCGTCGGCCTCATGACCAAGTTCGGCAGGGATGTCTCGCTGGACGTCGTCGAGTCCAACGGACAGGAAGCCGTCCTCGTCCGCCGGGCAGGATCCCTCGTCGCACTGTGCGCGATCGATGCCTCCTCCGAGGGGATCGGACAAGTGTTGATCATCCTCAACCCGGCGAAACTCGCCCGGTTCGGCCAGGGCACCTGACGACACGGCAGGTGCCCTGGCCGCCGGGGACGCAGACCGCTAACCCGACGTGACCGCTCCACGCACCGCGACCGCGATGGCAAGCCAGACGACGTACGCGACGACACCGACGCCAACCATGATCAGCGCCTTGCCGGCGGACGGGACCCGCCCCGACCGGATCCCGCTCAGGTCACGCTGTGACAGCAGGTCGCCCGGTTGCCGCCCGCGCGCTTCGCGGCGTACATCGCGCGGTCGGCGTGTGCGAGGCTCTCCGCGACCGCGTACGCGGGGCCGCTGGCGACCCCGACGCTTACTCGTGCCCGCCACGTCGTCATGCCGGCCACGGCGTCCACGGCCCGCCGGGCGACGTGCGTGGCGGCCGCGGGGTCGGCACCCGGAAGGATGGCGACGAACTCGTCTCCGCCCAACCGGGCCACGAAATCGCCCTTGCGGACGCTGGCCGTGAGCACCTGCGCGACGGCCCGCAGCACGTCGTCGCCAGTGGCGTGCCCCAGCGAGTCGTTGATGTGCTTGAACCGGTCGATGTCCATGGTCAACACCGCGACCGGATCGTCGGCGGGGATGCCGGGGGCGGCCAGGTTCAGCAGGAAGTTGTCGAGACCACGGCGATTCGCCACCCCGGTCAGTGGGTCGGTCTGCGCCGCCCGCTCGGCCTGCTCGTGCTGCCAGCGCAGGACGTCGTACGACTGCATCGTCACCGCCGTGTGCAGCCAGCGGTGCCGCTGGCGCCACAGCAGCTCCGCGAGCGCGTCTCCGTAGGTCAGCCCCGGTACGGCGTCGCGCGACCCGTTCGCCGACAGCAGCACCGCGTGCGTACGGTGCAGCGCCGCCGAGATCAGCCAATCGGTGTCGGGTGACAGGGCGGCGACGGCGTGCTCGATGACGCGCAACGCCTCGTCCGGGCGTCCCGAGCGGCTGAGCGCGACGGCGTGGAAGGGCCGGCACAGCAGCAGCTCGTGCTGCTGTTCCGCCAGGCCGTGGGTCTGTAGGAGCGCCATGTACCGGGGGATGTCGGTCGCCGCGCCGGCCGGGTCCTGGCGGTCGGCGCGTGAGCACGCCGCGTACAGCAACGCCGAGAGCCGCCACACCTCCGCCTTGGGCCCGCAGGCCTCCGCCGCCGCCCGCATCGCGTACTCCTCGGCGGCGGTACTGTGCTTCTCGGCCTCGGCGACCTGACCGACCTGGTACAGCTCCAGCGCCCACGTCAGGTTCAGTTCCGCCAGATTGCACAGCCACATCGCGCGATTGCCGTTGTCCGGGTAGGACACCCGGCAGGTCGCCTCGTACGCCGCCTGGAACTGGGGTTCGGCCAGCTCGTAGAGGCGCAGTTGGGCGTAACCGATCGCGATCCCGGTGTGGGCGTTACCCGCGATCACCGGGTCCGGTTCCTCCGCGAGCAGGGCGGTCTCCGCGCTGACGAGATCCCTGAGCACCGCCTCGATGTCGTACTCGGCGATGTCCTGGTCGCCGAGGCGCAGCCGTCTGTTGGCACGGAGCGACAGCGCACAGGAACGCCAACCGACGCTACGTTCGCGGTCGGCGGCGGCCAGCATCAGGTCGGCGGCGGCGACAGCGGCAGGCAGGTCCCCCAACCGGGTCAACGCCACGACGCGCGCGAAGTGCATCGCCGCCGGACCATCGCAGATCTCTCCGCTGGCTTCGCGAAGCGCCGACTCGGCGGCCGCCAGCACCTGCGCCGCACCGCCGGCCTGCGCCTCCTCGAGGAGGCGCAGCGCCCGGAGGGTCACATCGTCCATGCGGTCGCCTCCGCACCGCCAGGGAAGAAACAGCCCGATGCTACGGGAATCGCTCCAATTCCAGGAGTGCAACCGGTCCCCGTCAGCAGCCATGCGATGGCCGGGGTGCGGCCCGCACGGGTGGCTGCGGGAGCAGGCCACGAGTCGCTGACGACCCGGCAGCCGTGACCGTCCGAATCCTGATCAGGGCCGCAGCCGCTGCCGGAGCACCGCGGGTGGCGAAACCTCAGTCCCCGGTGGAAGCCGTAACCTCGACGATCGAGACGGGAGTGCCGAGTTCGACGGTACGGGAGACGGTGCAGAGCCGGTCGTGCGACTGCTGCAACGACCGGGGCAGTGCCTCGCGCGCCCGGTCGCCGTCCGCGCCCGCCGGGAAGGTCACGGTGAACTCGACCTTGAGGTTCTGCATCCGGTTACCGCCGGCCTCGTCCCGGATCTTGTCACCGGTGACCTGGACGGAGAACTGGGTCGGCTCGGCACGGCGGCTCGTGACGTGGTCCACGTCCACCGCGGTGCAGCCGCCGAGGGCCGCCAGCAGCAGTTCCACCGGCGTGAAGCTGCCGTCCTCGCCCGTGCCCATCGACATCGATCCGCCGCGGACGTTCCGCACGACGTACTTTCCGACGCTGGTGCGCTCGATCTCCACCGAGCGGAAGGTGTCCTTACTCATGACAGGGAAGCTACCCAGGCCTTCCGGCCCCCGAGCCACCGGCCCGCCCGGCCGATCGGCCCCTCCTCAACCGGTGTACCACGTGGCCGTCCGGTCGCGTCTACCGCTGGGCATTGAGAAATCCGACGGCGGTGGCGGTCCACCAGCCGGCTTGGGAGATCACCATGACGAGGGCCGCGGTCAGCAGGAGCCGGCGCGGCGGGCTGACCCCGTTCAGTTCCGCCAGCCGCCGCTGCACCTGCCGCGCGCAGAGACCGTTGATGGCCACGGCCAGCACCGCAACCAGTTTGACCACGGTCAGCGGCGCGGACGTGTCGGGCGCGAGGACCACACCACTGAGCGCCAGCCCGCCCAGTCCGAGCCAGATCGGCGGGTGGACACCGCGCGCGACCTGCATGACGGAATCCAGGGTTCGGCGTCGCAGCAGCCACATCAGGGCGAACCAGTCCAGGGTCAGCACCGCGCCGAAGCCCAGCACCAGCGCGGCCAGATGGGCGAAGAGCGCCAACTGCCGGACACCCGTGCTCGCTGCTACATGCGGGGCGGCGAGGAACATCGCGGTCCAGGCGACCAGCAGCGCCAGCGCCACGAGATAGGGCGCGGTCCGGCGCCGGGTCCGGGAGCGGCGCGGCCGGGTGATGCGGCCGCTCCCGTCCAGAGCTGTCATGACAATCTCCGCACTGCTTACGAACAACCACCTTGGAAGGAAGGCCGGCGGTCACCGGGGTGGTGCGAAACGCTCGTGTGGTGCCGGACCGGCGTGGGCGGGCCGTGTCCTGCGGAGCCCGCCCACTCGGCGTCGCGCCGTCAGCGCTCGGCGATGTAGCCCGTCACGATGCCCATGACGTCCTCGTGCGGATGATCGGCGACGTAGCGGGCCGCGACCTCCAGGACATCTCCGCGACGGACGGTCGCGACCGGGGCGCCGATGCAGGGCGGCGCGCTGGAGATTTCCTTGTTGCCGTGCTCGTCGATGTACTCCGGCGTACCGCCGGAGACCACGGTGACCTCGCAGAGTCGCTGACCCGTGGTGGCGTTGGTGGTCGTGATGGTCCTACCGCCGTGGTGAAGGTGACCCTTCAGGTAGACGATCTCGCCGCTCACCGTCGACTTCCACCGCTTGGTCCGGGTGACCTCTCCGGCGGGAACGTCGAAGGTGGGGTTGAGGCAGCTGACCACGTCCAACCACATCGGGGTGACCGGCGTCAGTCGCCGCGCGGCGGGGCCGGTCACGTAGGTGTACTCGATGGAGATGTAGACGGTCCTCTCCTGGTGGGCGTGATTCATCAGGTCGTACACCATGCTCCAGCGGTCGCCGGAGTCGATCCGCAGCCCGTATCCGGCGGGCAACGTCACCGGGGTCCGTTCGTTGCCGGACGAGAACAGGCGCTTCGGGCCGAGGCCGCCGAGGCGGCATACCAGGTCCGGCTCGCCGAGCTGGCCGATCACGGCGTGGTGCAGCATCGGACCGGTGTTGATGTTGGCGTTCCTGCCGTCCTCGTACACCAGGTTCGGCTTGATCGCCGTCACCATGCAGTCCGTGCACGGCTTCTCGATGTTGAACGCCAGCCGGTTGCCGGTGCCGCCCATCTCGTCGTGGGTGTGGCCGGTGGCGGCGGGAATCGTCCACGGGCCGTACCGGATGGTCCTGGTCTCGGTCATCGCGGCCTGCGGCTCGCCACCGTCGGCGGCGCTCGCCACCGGGATGCCGGCGACCGCGGTGCCGGCGACGGCGACCGCAGCGGCCACCGCCAACGTCAGTCTGCGCAGAGACACCATGTCCTCCCTTGCCGATCGGGTCCTATCCGCAAATCGGTCCATACAGGGACGGATTTGGATAGTGACCGTTCAGTAACCTGACCATCACAGGATGGCCACGGCAACGACCGATGTCAATGGATGTGACGCTGAGCCTGAACGTGCTCGGCTACGAGAGGGCCTCGTCCACCGGCAGTCCGTGCTGGCGCGCGAGGGCCAGCAGGGCGACGCGCAACTGCGGTACGGGCAGCGACGTCACCGGACCGTCGAACCAGCGCGCGATCGCGGTCCCGCCGACCACGCTGAGCATGAAGCGGGCGAGTTCGTCGGCGACGGCCGGGCGGTCGACGAGGCCGAAGACGTGGCCGAGCGAGTCGACGGCCCACTGCCGCAGTGCCAGCCGGTACTCCCCCAGCTCGGCGATGGCCGCGACACCGGCGCCCTTCTCCAGCATGCCGAGATCGAGCAGCAGCCGTAGGTCGTGCGGGTGGCGCTCGAACGCGGCGTTCGCGCCGTCGAGGAACGCGGTCAGCCGCTCCCCCACCGTCTCACCGGACGGCGGCCCCGGGAGCGAGTCGACGAGGTTGTGGCGGGCACGGCGGAGCACCGCGAGGTAGATCCCGTCCTTGTTGCCGAAGTGCCAGTAGATCGAGCTGGCCGGTGACCCGGAGGCGGCGG
The DNA here is from genome assembly GCF_012034245.1 of Micromonospora thermarum. Taxonomy (GTDB): domain Bacteria; phylum Actinomycetota; class Actinomycetes; order Mycobacteriales; family Micromonosporaceae; genus Micromonospora; species Micromonospora thermarum. Next base: position 11,238 of record NZ_JAATEO010000006.1, read on the forward strand.
AGATCTTCGAGATGGAGGTGCCGGCGTAGCCGAGCCGCGCCATCAGTGCCGTGGCGGCGTCGAGGATCACGTCGCGGGAAGGAACCTCGGCACCGTGAAGGGCGGCGTCGTGCATGGCGTCCAGCGTAGGTCCGACCGTCGCCGGGCAGCCAGTCAGGCGGGACGCAGGTGGGTGCGCCGGCTCTTGCGCCCTGCCTCGTACGCGGCCCGGGGCGGCCAGCAGCTCCTCGGCCCGGGCCACATCCCGCTCGGCGGGGCGGAACGCTTCGGCGATCACCGGCAGCTGCCGGGGGTGGATGGCGGCCCGGCCGAGGAAGCCGAGGCGCCGGCCGAGCGCACAGGAGGCGGCCAGCCCGTCGGTGTCGGCGACGTTCGCGTACACCGACATGGCCGGCGGGGCCAGGGCGGCCCGCGGCCGCGACCACCACCCGGCCGCGCGCCCGCGCCGGGCGGCCCAGGCGCTCACCGCGGCCAGCAGCGGCGACGGTGGCGACCACGGCAGCGATCGCCCCGGCGGGCAGGGGCCCGCCCACCGCGACCCGGCCGTCGGCAGTCGGGGTGACGGCCAGCTCGGCGCCGGTGACCAGGTCGACGTAGCGTCGGCCGGGACGCGGCTCGGTGACCAGCCACGGGCCGTCGTGGTCGTCGCCGGAGTTCACCACGGTCCACAGCGGCTCGCCGTCGTGCGTCCAGCGGGACGCGTACACCCGGCCGGTGCCGGGGTGGTCGGCGAGCGGGACCCAGTCCTCGGCGCGCAGCCACGCGGCGTGGCTGGCCTGCACGCGGCGCATGGCCCGCAGCACGGCCCGGTCCCGCTCGTTCCAGCCGACCCAGACCCCGAAGACGCTCTCCCACACCAGCACGCCGACGCCGTTGAGCCAGGCCGAGTGCAGCTCGTCGAGGTGGCTGCGGTGCCACCGGCGGGTGTGGTGCAGCACGTGCCGGCGTTCGAACCACTTCGTCCGCAGTACGCCGGGCACCTCGCCTCACCGGCTGGAGGCCCGGCTCGGCAAGGGGCCGGCGGCACAGGGGGCGTTCACCAGGACCGGGGTGTCAGGCGTGACCGCCCAGGAGCCGGACGGTGAGATCGTGCAACTCGGCCTGGATCTGCGGGTCGAGGACGAATAGCTCCCCTGCGCGAGGGTGAGGTCATCCAGGCGCAGCCTCGCCGACAGGTGGGTGGCCGAGGCGCACTGTCGACACGGCTCGCCTCCCTCGCCTCGGTGGCCGCGGACGGACGGGCGCCGATCAGCCGCGGCGGCCCGTCCTTCCCCACTGGAAGGTTCCAGCGCGGACGCCTTCGCTGGTGAAACCGTGATAGATGATCATCACGACGATGCCGAGCAGTCCGAACAGCGGATTCACGATCCAGCCGAGCAACCCGGTCAATCCGAAGAGGACGAGACCGATGATCGGGCGAGCCTGCTGCGCACGGACCTGGTCCTGGCCGACGTGACTCGCGCGCAGTGCCGGATGGCGGCGAAGGTAGGCGAAGAACACCAACCAGGGTGCTGACATCAGCGCCGCCGCGAGCGCGTACAGCACGACAGCCACCCGCAGGTCGTCGGTGTCGCCATTGGCGAGCGCCGACGCCAGAACCATGGTGGGGAACGGGATGAGGACCACACCGAAGAGAATGGCGAGATTGATCCAGTTGAGCGCGAGTGTGGTACCGCGGACCAGTTGTAGCACCGCGTGATGGTTGAGCCAGAGGACGCCGACGTAGACGAACGACACCACGAACGCCAGGAAGGACGGAGCCTCCTCGCGGAGTGACGCGGCCAGCTGGCCCTCGTGGAATTCCGGCACCCGCAAGTCCAACACGAGCAGGGTGATGACGATGGCGAAGACAGCGTCGCTGAACGCCGCCAGCCGACCGATGTCGGCCAACCGAGGACTGGGGCCGCTCGGCTGAACCTCCTCGGGAGCTGCGGACATTGCCGCAGGCTAACAGCCCGGTGACCGTGGGCGAGCACGGTCACCGGGGCAGCCCTCCTCCGAGGTCACACACCGGATCGGCCCGGAAGAGCGAAGGCCGTAGGCGGATGAAGCAGCTGACCTCCCGCGTACTCCTCCGCCCGTGGCTCAGGCGGTCCGGGTACGCACCCAGTCGAGGACGGGCTCGGCGACGTCGCGCCAACCGCTGTCGAACACGAGGGAGTGACCGCGGTCGTCGAGCTTTCGGTACTCGGTGTTGCCGCCCGGGCGGTAGAGCCCGGCCGCCTGCCGCGCCACCACCTCGGGGATGGTGTGGTCCCGGCCACCACCGATGATCAGCAGGGGACCCCGGTTGCGGTCGTCGAGATCGACCGCAACCGGCGACGCCGGGTCCTTCTTCGCCGAGGTCAGGTCGAAGATCGGCCGGCCCGGACCGGGGATGGCCCAGCGGTCGTAGAGCTGGTCGGACTCCTCGCGGCTCAGCGCGTTGCCGAAGGCGTACCGGAACTGGCGGCGACTGAGCATCACCGCCCGATCGCGGTTGGCCTTGCGGTACAGCACCGGCAGCGCCGACCAGACCTGTGAGAACGGCAGTGCTTTGACGCCCTTGATCGGGGCGGGGTCGATCGCCACCGCGGCCCGGGCGAGGCCCGAGGCGAGCAGCTTCTGGGCGACGAGCCCGCCGAACGAGTGCCCGATCACGATCGGCGGCTCGCCGAGCCCCGCGATCCGCGTGAAGTGGTCGGTGATCTCGCGTACGCCGTATCCGGCGACACGCTGCGGCTGCTGCCGCGTCTGCGTGACGGTCTCGCCGTCACCGGGCCAGCCCGGCGCCTCGGCCTCGTATCCGGCCGAGCGGAAGAGGTCGAGCCACGGATCCCAGGCGCGAGCGTGGATCCAGAGGCCGTGCACGAAGAGAACGCGAGTCGCCACGATTACTCCTACGAACGGTTAGAGAAAGAACGGTCGTTCTCTCTGATCCTGCAAGCTAGCCACGCTTCGCACTGTTCCGCAAGGCCACGGACGTGTGACAGAAAGAACGGTCGTTCCGGCAGGTGTACGATGCAGTGATGGCGAGTAGCAGGCAATCACCGCCCCGCGACCATCTCCTCGCGACGGCGAGCCGTCTGTTCTACAACGACGGCATCAACCGCGTCGGGGTCGACCGTGTCCTCCAGGAGGCCGGGGTCACCCGCGCCACGCTCTACCGGCACTTCGCCGGCAAGGAGGCGCTCGTCGTGGCGTACCTCGAACGCGAGGACAAGGTGATCCAGGCCCTCTGGAAGGAAGGGCTCGACCGCGCCGTCTCCGCCGACCACGCGCTCGAGTTGGCCATCGAAGGGATCGCCGACGACGCCTACCGACACCACACGCGGGGCTGCCCGTTCATCAAGGCAGCCGGCGAGTACCCCGATCCCGAGAGCCCGGTACGCCAGTTGATCAACAAGCACCGCGCCTGGTTCCATGCCGAGTTGCGGCGCCTGCTCGCCGAGGCCGGCCGCGACGACGTCGACGGCAGGGCCGAGATCCTCGCCATGCTGCGCGACGCCCTCATGGTCGGCTGCTTCCTCGACGACCCTGACGTCACCCGCCGCACGTTCGTCCGCGCTGCGCGCAGGGTGGCCGGCCTCCGCTGAGCGAGTGTCGCGATCGGGCTCTTGTGGCCCGCCGGCGTGGTCGTTCCACCCTCTCCCTGATCAACCGTTCTACCGCCTACCACCACATCCGTGCCATTCATCGCGGCCTGCCCCGTCCGACCGCTCCGCCGCAGGGATGGGACAGTCCGGCGCCTTGTCTCTGCCGCTCGGAATGTGAAGGCCCTCCCCTGGTCACGCGGTTGCTACCCGCCGACCCTGCCGCCCGATCTTTCGGTAGGAAACAACGGTCGACCCGGCTCGCCATTCGCAGCCCGTTCCCCGCGTCGATTCCACCGGCCCCCGGCGGTGATTGTGCTGAGGCGCGGCGGGTACGCCGATTGGGTTCCGGGCCCGCCTGTGGCCTGGAACCAGGAAGGGAGCGCGTGATGACGGCGACCAACCAGAACAGACCGACGCACGGAACCGCCGAGCAGGCTCGGCAGCAGGCGTCCAGGGTCGGCCAGCAGACCGCACAAGCGGGCGGTCAGATCGGTCACGCCGCGGCCGAGCAGGGCCGGCACGTGGCCGCGGAGGCGCGGCAGCAGGCACGGAACCTGACCGGGGAAGCCGGCTCCCAGCTGCGTGACCGGGCCCGGTCGCAGCAGCACCGCGCCGCCGAGGGATTGCGCGGGCTGAGCCAGGACCTCGTTTCGATGGCGGACCGGGGCGGAGCCTCCGGGCTCGCCGGCGATGCGGTCCGCGGGGCGTCCGACGTGGCGCAGCGGGTCGCTGGATGGATCGACGAGCGGGAACCTGGCGACCTGCTGAACGACGTGCGCGGGTACGCCCGGCAGCACCCGGGTGTCTTCCTTGCCGGGGCGGCGACGGCCGGACTGCTGGCCGGCCGGCTCGCCCGCAACATGACCTCATCCGGCAACGGGCACCGCGGCGGCATGCAGGGCGGTGGCATGCAGGGCGGTGGCTACACACCGTCCATGGCTGCCCAGCAGCAGGAAGTCAATGCCCCGTACGTCGGTGAGAGCCCCTACGCCGGGGCGGCGCGGGCGCAGAACGTGTCGCCGGCCGGCCAGCGGGAGCCGGACATGGGTCGGGTGGCGCCGTGAGTGCCCCGGCGAAGGAGCGCGCCCAGTCGGTCGGCCACCTGCTGGGTGACGTGACCCGTGACCTGTCCACCCTGGTCCGTCAGGAGATCGAGCTGGCCAAGGCGGAACTGCGCGAAGAGGTGACCCAGGCCGGCAAGGCCGGCGGCATGTTCGGTGGCGCCGCGGTGGCCGGTTTCCTCACCGTGCTGTTCGTCTCGTACGCCATTTGGTGGGGTTTGTCCAACGTGATGGACCAGGGCTGGGCCGCGCTCATCGTCGCGGTCGTCTGGGGCGTCGTGGCCGCCATCCTGTTCGCCAACGGGCGGACGAAGATGCGGCAGGCACGTGCGGTGCTGCCCCGGACGCAACAGACCGCACGGCAGATGCCAGATGCCCTACGTGGCCGGTGACCAGCCGGGAGGGAGCGAACATGTCGACCGATCCGGACCGGATCCGACAGCAGATCGAACACACCCGGAGCGAGTTGAGCAGCGACATCAACGCGCTCGCCGACATGGTCAACCCGCGGCGGATCGCCGGTGACCGCGTCGGGCAGGCCCGTGGCGCGCTCAACCGGGCGAAGGAGAAGGTGATGGGCACACAACAGATGGACGGCCATGGCGCCGCGCAGCGGATGTCGTCCGCGGCCGGCTCGGTACGCGACGAGGCCCGCTCGCTCGGACACCAGTCCCGGGAGCAGGCGCAGGGCAACCCGCTCGCGGCCGGTTTGATCGCCTTCGGCGCCGGGCTGCTGGTCTCCGCGCTGATCCCACCGAGCCGCTCGGAGCGGCAGTGGGCCGGGCAGGCCAAGGGAATGGTCAGCGAGCACTCCGGCGTGCTGCGGGAGCAGGCCAGCCAGATGGGCCACCAGCTCCGGGACGACCTGCGCCAGCCCGCGCAGCAGGCGGCCCGCTCGGTGGGGTCCACCGCCGTCCACGGCGCATCCGCCGTCGGCGAGCAGGGCCGTTCCGCGGCCCAGCAGGTGCGGGGGCAGGCCCAGGAGGCGGCCGGTGAACTCCGACGTCGCTAGATCGGAGGCGACGGGGCGACCGCTGGAGGGCGCCCCGTCGCCCGCCGTCACTCAGCCCTGAGCCTGGTCGCGAAGCGGCGTACCGGTTCCGACCACGCCTTCGGGTCCAGCCACGGGAACGTGTGGGCGCCGGCGACTTCGACGTACTCGCCGGTGGCCGTTAGGGACGACAACCGCCGGCCCCAGCGGGCCGTACTGATCACGTCGTCTCGGCCGCGGATGACCAGCAACGGGACCGTGAGACGGGCCACGGGTTCCTCGATCGAGTGGTCGAGGTGTACGCGTGCGAGGCGCAGCATGCGACGGAGGCCGGCCCGCTTCCACTCGGGGCGGTGTGACTCGGTCAACCCCGGTGGCTCCCGACGCCCGTCCAGTCGCCAGCGGATGACCAGACGCAGTGGGCCACGAGCCACGGGATCGATGGTGGGGCTGGCCAGGACGACACCACGCACATCGGGGTGACCCACCGTGGCCTGGGCGGCGACCTGGGTGCCGCTGGAGTGGCCGGCGAGCACCACCGGACCGAGTCGCCGGGCGGCGAGCCAGTCCGCGACCGCCTCGCCGAACTGCGCCACGTTCAGCTCGTGCGGCGGCTCACCGCTGCCCGCGAAGCCGGGCAACTCGACCAGGTGCGCACGGGTCCATTCGCCGAAGGCGCCGAGGCCGGGCATGAGGTAGTCGGCCACTCCCATCCCCTGGACGAGCACCAGCTCGGGCGTACCGGATCGGCGCTCGCCGACCGCCCGGCTGCGCATCCGGCCGAGCGGACCGTCGTGGTACGAGGTCGTCACGTCGGTGGGAAACGGCGGCGCGTACGGCTGACCCTTCCGCATATCCGGCTTTACCCCGCAGCCGCGGGCGGAACCGGGCCTACCGGACGAACTTCGGGGTAACCGCCCGCGGGAGGTGCGATGAAACTACCCCGCGAGGTGGCGTCGTTTGACTCCGCTTCGGCGATGGTCATGGCAACTGCCCGTTTCCTGCGGGACCGTGCCACCCCACCGTTGGGCACGCCGGCCGGCCGCCTTCTGCGTCCGCTGGCGGTCGCCGCCAACCGGCTCCCGGTCGGGGCGCGAGAGACGATCTACAGCCTCGCCAGCGGAGCCGAGGCGCGGCCGGCGGCGCGGCTGGCAACCCTCGACATCGAGGACGTCGCGGCCTCGATCGTCGGACTCTATCCGCGGCGCCGGTATCCGGCGGTCGTCGTCGGCTCCTCCAGTGGGGCGCTCGTGCATCTGTGCGCGGCCCTCGGTATCGCGTGGTTACCCCAGACGCTTCTGCTCCCACTGCGTCAACGGCACGTGCCCACGGATGATCCGATGCGGGCCCTCCACGCCTTCGACGCCACCGCCCGTGCCCTGTTGACTCGCAACCCTCACTTCGTGCTTCACCACATGCACGACCCGAGCCAGGATCGGTTGACGTCGCGGCGGATGGCCTACTTCCGGGTGAAACGCACCCGGCTCGGACCCGCGTACGAACGATTCCTGACCGACACGCTCGAGACCGGCGGCGTCCTCCTGCTCGCCGAATGCACCCGGCGATGGCCGACCACCAGGGTCGGGGAGCGACACGTCTTCCAGTTCGGTGCGGTCGGCGGGCTGGAGCCGTCGCAGTACCACCAGGGCGATCCCCGAATTGCCGCCTTCCTGCGCCGTTACGGTATCGAGCGGGCACGGTGGGAGGCGCCGCGGCCCGACGGCGACAGTCCTGAGGCGGAGTGGGGGTTCGATCCGGCGCTACGGGAGGACGTGGTCGCGTTCGCGCGCCGGCACGGCTATCAGGTACGGCGACTGACCTTCGACGACCCCGAGGACCTCAGCCCACTCGTCGCCGACCTCTACCGCTGGTGGAACCGCCGACGCGGCCTGCCGACCAATCGGCTGCTGGTGGACTCGTTCATCCTCCTCGAGCCCTGGTGGACGCTGCGGACCGGGTGCGTACCCTACTGGAGCACGTTTCCGGTCCAGTCGTCAGCCGACGCACTCGCCCACTATCTCCACCAGTCGGACGCCTACGACTTCATCCATCTCATGCTGTTCTGCCACGGCGCGGAATCCGCGGGACTGGCCACCGTCGACCAGTGGCAAGCGCTCCTCCAGCAGGCCCGAGTGGCGGGATCCTTCGCCGGAGTGGAGCCCGGGCGGTACCCGAGCGACCTCGCGACGTTCTTCCGCTACCAGTCGGCGCTGCGCGCCATACCGGCCCGGCATCCGATCCCCGAGCCACTCCCGTTGCGGGAGTTCGACGGGTTCTTCGCGCAGCATCGCCATCGCTACCCCGCGGTGGACATGGAAGGCTGACGGCCGGCCGCGTCGCTGCGGTCACGCCAACCCGCGCCGTGGCGCGCGCCCGGACCGGCTTGGACGGCGGACGTGGCGTGCGCCGGTGGCGCGAGGTCGTTTCTCTCGCAGGGTTCAGCCACGCCCGGCTGGTCCGCCGGTCACTCGCTGGGCGAACTGACGGAGTTTCTGCTGAGTGCTCGGTTTCGCCGCTTCACGTCGCCCCCGCTCGATGAGCTTGCGCCCCTGCGGGCTGTTCAAGAATCCCCTGATTCGCTGGCCAACCGGCATCATCACCACTCCTCCACTGATGGGCTCGCACGAGCTGCGATGCGTTGGTGCCACGTATGTCATCCCTCCGCCTACCCGACGACCGGCTGGCCATTCGCGGCCGCGGACATGTCGCGTTTTGTGTGGCCAGCCGGACCATGGCGGTAATGGCGCGTCAGATGGTGATGACGACTTTCGCCCGGGCGTGCTCACCTTCGAGGTACCGAATGGCTCGGGGCACCTCGTGGAGTGGATAGCTCCGGTCGATGACCGGTGTGAGGCGACCGGCCTTGGACGATCGCCTTCATCTTCCCCTCCCCTAGGTGTACGGCGTACACCTCCATGCGGAACACTGTAGGTGTACGCCGTACACCGGTCAAGAGGATTAGGGTTCAACCCGCCGCCGAAGGACGAGGAGCGAGATGGTCGAGCAGGCCGAGATGCCGCCCCGAACGCCGCTGAGCAGGGAGCGCATCCTGCGCGCCGCCATCGCGCTCGCCGACGAGGCCGGGATCGGGTCCCTCAGCATGCGCAACCTCGCCCAGGATCTCGGCGTCGTGCCGATGGCCCTCTACAAGCACGTGGCCAACAAGGACGAACTGCTCGACGGCATGATCGACGTGGTCGTCGACGAGATCGACCCGCCGGCCCCCGCCGCCGACTGGAAGCACGAGGTGCGCCGGCGCATCCTCTCGGCGCGACAGGTGCTGCGGCGCCACCCCTGGGCGCCGCTCGCGATCGAGTCGCGGAACATGGCGACGCCGGCCGTCCTCGCCTACCTGGACTCGATGGTCGGGACCTTCCGGGCCGGCGGGTTCTCCGCCGACCTCACCCACCACGTGATGCACGCGATGGGCAGCCGGATCCTGGGCTTCAGTCAGGAACTGTTCGACGCCTCCCGGAACGCCGGCCGGTCCGGCACGACCATCCCCGACCCGCCGGCAGCCCTGCCACCGGAGGTCGCCGCCCGGTTCCCGCACCTCGCGGAGATCGCCACGGCGGCATCCCACGACACCGCGTCGGTCGTGGGGCAGGGCTGCGACGACCAGTTCGAGTTCGAGTTCGCCCTGGACCTGCTGCTGGACGGCATCGAACGGCTGCACCAGCAAGGCTGGACATCGTCGCGCCGACCCCGGTGAGACGGCCAGCACGGATCCTCATGGGCGCACGCACGAGCCCCGGTCCATCGGTGGACCGGGGCTCGTCGTTCGAAGCCAGGTCAGGCGAGGTCGAACCGGTCCAGCTCCATGACCTTGGTCCAGGCCGCGACGAAGTCGGCGACGAACTTCTCACGCGCGTCCTGGCTGGCGTAGACCTCCGCGAGGGCCCGCAGCTGGGAGTTGGAGCCGAAGACGAGGTCGACCGCGGTGGCGGTCCACTTCACCTCATCGGTGGCCAGGTCCCGGATCTCGTACACGTGCTCGTCGGACTCCGACGCCTTCCACCGCGTGCCCGGGGAGAGCAGGTTGGTGAAGAAGTCGTTGGTGAGCACGCCGGGCCGGTCGGTGAGGACGCCGTGCCGGGTGCCGCCGACGTTGGCCCCGAGGGAGCGCAGGCCGCCGACGAGGACGGTCATCTCGGGCGCGGTCAGGTTGAGCATGTAGGCACGGTCGACGAGCAGCACCTCCGGCTGGGTCTTCTCGCCGGCACGCAGGTAGTTGCGGAACCCGTCGGCGCGCGGCTCGAGGACCCGGAACGACTCGACGTCGGTCTGCTCCTGGTTGGCGTCGGTGCGACCCGGGTGGAACGGCACGGTCACCTCGACGCCGGCGTCGCGCGCCGCCTTCTCGACCGCGGCCGAGCCGGCCAGCACGATCAGGTCCGCGAGCGAGATCTTCGCCCCGCCGGCCTCGTTGAACTCCCGCTGGATGCCCTCAAGGGTCGCCAGGACCGTCGCGAGCTGCTCCGGCTGGTTGACCTCCCAGCTGCGCTGCGGCTCGAGACGGATCCGCGCGCCGTTGGCGCCGCCGCGCTTGTCGGTGGACCGGAAGCTGGCGGCGGAGGCCCAGGCGGTGGAGACCAACTGGGCGGTCGTGAGGCCGGACTCCAGGACCTTCGCCTTGAGGGCGGCGACGTCGGCGTCACCCACGAGCTCGTGGTCGACGGCCGGCACCGGGTCCTGCCACAGCTGGGGCTCGGGCACCCACGGCCCGAGGAAGCGGCTGACCGGGCCCATGTCGCGGTGCAGCAGCTTGTACCAGGCCTTGGCGAACGCCAGCGCGAACTCGTCGGGGTTCTCCAGGAAACGGCGCGAGATCTTCTCGTACGTCGGGTCGAAGCGCAGCGACAGGTCGGTGGTGAGCATCGTCGGCTTGTGCTTCTTCGACGGGTCGAACGGGTCCGGGATGATCTCCGGGGCGTCCTTGGCGACCCACTGCTTGGCGCCGCCGGGGCTCGTGGTGAGCTCCCACTCGAAGCCGAAGAGGATCTCGAAGAAGCGGTTGCTCCACTGCGTCGGCCGGTCGGTCCACGTCACCTCGAGACCGCTGGTGATCGTGTCCGGGCCCTTGCCGCTGCCGTAGGTGCTCAGCCAGCCCAGGCCCTGCGCCTCCAGCGGGGCAGCCTCGGGCTCCGGGCCCACATGGTCGTCGGCGACGCCGGCGCCGTGGGTCTTGCCGAAGGTGTGGCCACCGGCGATGAGGGCGACGGTCTCCTCGTCGTTCATCGCCATCCGGGCGAAGGTCTCGCGGATGAAGTGGGCCGCGGCCAGCGGGTCCGGGTTGCCGAGCGGGCCCTCCGGGTTGACGTAGATGAGTCCCATCTCGGTCGCGCCGACGCCCTCGGCCATCTCCTTCTCGGAGACGTAACGCTCGTCGCCGAGCCAGGTGTCCTCCGGACCCCAGAAGATCTCCTCGGGCTCCCAGACGTCCTCCCGGCCGAAGCCGAAGCCGAAGGTCTTGAAGCCCATCGACTCCAAGGCGACGTTGCCGGCGAGTACGAGCAGGTCGGCCCACGAGATCTTCTGACCGTACTTCTGCTTGACCGGCCACAGCAGCCGGCGGGCCTTGTCGAGGTTGGCGTTGTCCGGCCAGCTGTTGAGCGGGGCGAACCGCTGACCACCGTCGCCGGCGCCACCGCGACCGTCGTGGATGCGGTAGGTGCCGGCGGCGTGCCAGCTCATCCGGATCATCAGGCCGCCGTAGTGGCCGAAGTCGGCCGGCCACCACTCCTGCGAGGTGGTGAGGACGTTGACGATGTCCTGCTTGAGGGCCTCGACGTCGAGCCTGGCGAACTCCTTGGCGTAGCTGAAGCTCTCCCCCAGCGGGTTGCCCTTCGGCGAATTGGCGTGCAGCACCGACAGGTCGAGCTGGTTGGGCCACCAGTCCCGGTTGGTGCGCGGGCGACCGCCGGTCTTCGGGGTCGGCGAGTCGATCGCCGGGTTCTCGCTCTCGCTGCCGTGCGCGGTCACGGAGTCGTGCGCGACCGGGCAGCCGGCCGCCGCCTTCTTGTCCACGCCCTGCGCGCTGACGGGGGCGTTGTCCTGGGTGTCGCTCATCTACTTCCTTCCGAACTGGCGGATCACTGGGAGGTGCGTTCGGTCGCACAGCCGGGGCAGGTGCCCCAGTAGACGACCTCCGCCTCGTCGACCACGAAGCCGTGGTCATCCGAGGCGGTGAGACAGGGAGCCTGGCCGACAGCGCAGTCGACGTCGGCGATCGCACCGCAGGAGCGGCACACGACATGGTGGTGGTTGTCCCCCACCCGGGACTCGTACCGTGCGGTGGCACCGGCAGGCTGGATGCGCCGCACCAGACCGGCGTTGGTGAGCGCACGTAGCACGTCGTACACCGCTTGGTGGGACACGGTGGGATGATCCGCCCGCACCAGGGCAATCACCGTGTCGGTGTCAACGTGCGGACGGTCGCGCAGGGCGGCGAGCACCGCCAACCGGGCCCGCGTCACGCGCAACGAGGCCGCCCGCAGCTGCGCCTCGAAGTCGGACGTCATGCGATGACCCTAGCCCACTCTTTTGGAATGAATCAAGTTTTACTGGGACCCGCTTCGGTCGTCTCGCCTGGCCCTGGCGGGCGGTACGCGGCGGGACCAAACGGGCATATATCGCACAATGCATCGTAAACGGAACGAGGGGCGGAGCGGGGGCCCACACCGCCAGCGCCATCAGCGAGGCGACGGGCGGGCTCGATCCGTACCGCCAGAACGGCGTCCGCAAGCACCGCTACCGGTCCGGCTCGGTCGGGCGCGCCATGGCGGCCAGGGCGTCCTGCGGCGCCGCCGCGCGGAGGTAGTCGCGGCGCATCGTCCGCCGCCTGCGACGACACTGTCGGCACGCCCACGGAAGCGGCCACCACCGGCCGCAGATCCAACACTTCACGTCGACCCCTCTGCTGACACCGTACGCGGAACGGCACCCTCATCGATTGCCGCCACGCTTCCGCCAGCGGTCGGGCACCGGGTCAGCCGCAGCCCCGGATCCAGGTCCACCCGACGAACCAGTGCCGGGCCGTGACGGCGAGCTCGCACGCGGCGGCGCCGTCCCCGGTCAGGGTCACCCTCAGGTCGTGGGTGTTCTGGTACCAGGTGCCGGTCACGTCGAAGACGCCGCGATAGCCGAACTCGGCATGCTGCTCCAGGCGTGCGTCGGGGCATGGCCGATCGCAGCCGCCGGCCTGCCATGACTGCGCCAGGTGCCAGCCGCCGCCCCACGGCTCGCGGTTCCAGTCGGTGTCCACGGCAGTGTCCACCCGGCTGATCCGGCCGTCGGCGGCGCTCCAGCTGTGGGTGGCGGAGAGGGCGTTCATCAGGATGCCGCAGCAGTCGTACATCCGCGACCACACCCGCAACCGGCGATCACCGCTGCGCTCCCGCGACGACGGCGCGGGCACCAACCGGACCGCGCCGGCCCGTACGACGCAGTTCTCGTCCACGGTGACCGACTGCTGCGCGGCCATCCCGTCCGGCGGGGCCGGCAGCGTCGCGTCGAGGCGTACGTCGGCGCACACCCTTCCCGTGGCGGCGGGGCCACCCGGTGCCGCTGCCGCCGGGGGGCCGGGTGCCGCGATCGTGATTCCCGTCAGGACGACGGCCGCCAGGGCGATCCGCTGCCGCACGTGATGCTCCTTCCCGGGCCAGGATCGGACAGACGAACGGTAAGCGTGCAATGTGAACATCCAGGGTCCGCAGAGGACGGACGTGGGCGGCGTCACGACAACCATGCGCGTCCGTGGAGCTTGGTCCGTCGATCCACACCGGGGCCCGGCCGTGGCCGGCTCCCACTCAGGGGCCCTTGCGGCCGGAGCAGCTGCGAGGCTTCGTCGACCTGGTGACGCATCCGTGGGTGGTCGCGGTCTGCCGGGCCGCGCTCGGCCCGAGTACGAGATCGTCGAGCTCGGCTTCGACGTCCCGTTCCCCGGCGCTGCCATGCAACCCTGGCACCGGGACTTCCCGATGCCGCCCGACACCCGCCGCCAGCGGCGGCTGACCTCCCTGGCGTTCAACCTGACCACGGTGGACACCGTGGAGGAGATGGGGCCGTTCGAGATCGCGCCGGGCACGCAGTGGGGCGAGGGGGACGACTTCGACCACGGGATGTTCCCACCCAAGGAGCGCTACCCTCGCTACCAGGCGCGAGCCGTACGCAAGTACCCTCGCCGCGGCGACATCTCCGGCCGCTCGGCGCTCACCGTCCACCGGGGGACCCCGAACGTCTCCACGCTCGCCCGCCCGGTTCTGGTGCTCGGCGTGGATGCTCCCGGCGCGGGCAACGCCGCGCACCACGACATGGCCGTCACCCGGGAGTACTGGGAGAACCTGCCCGCATCGGTGCGCGCGCACCTGCCGTGCCCGGTGGTGGAGACGCTCACGCCGATCCGCCAGAAGCACACCATCGAGGGCCTGGTGATGGGCGCGGAGTGAATCCCGGGGTGGGTGGCGGACCGGGGCGGGTTCACCCCGGCCGGGACCGTCAGAAGTCGTCCGCCGTGCGCATGCGGTCGCGTACCCAACTGCCGGCCGGCTTGAGCCGGCCCGTACCGCTGAACTGCCCGCTGCCGCACGTTCCGCTGGTGAAGACCGCGCCGGAGCGGACGTCGTCGGAGTAGTTCCAGTTCACCCAACTGATCTTCCTGCGCGCCATGAGGTCGAGGTAGCGCTGGGCCATCGTGAAGTCGTTCGGGCCGTCACCGGAGGCCTCCTGGGTGCCGAACTCGGTCACGAAGATCGGGAGCCGGTCCGCCGCCCGGGCCAACGTGTCGTAGTACCGGTCGCCGTGCGAGGCCGCGTAGAAGTGGAAGACGTACATGAGATTGCTCGCGGCCACCGGGTTGGCGGCGATGGTGTCGACTCCCCCACCGGTCCCGGAGACACCCAGCGACGACCAGTCGGGTGTTCCGACGAGCACCACGGCTTCCGGATCCCGCTGACGGATGACGGGGATGACCTGGTCGGCGTAGCTCTTGACGGCACTCCAGTTGACGCCGTTCGGCTCGTTGGCGATCTCGTAGAGGACGTTCGCCTTGTCGCGGTGGCGGTCGGCGATCTCGGCGAAGAAGGTCCGGGCCCGCGACAGGTTGTGGTTCGGGTTCCCGGGCGTGAGCATGTGCCAGTCGACGATCGCGTAGAGGCCACGGGCGGTGGCCAGCTCGATGTAGTGATGCACCAGGTCGGTGAAGCGGCGCGGGTCCGTCTCGTAGCCGCCCTCCTGGATGTACATCGAGATCCGTACGACGTCCGCCCGCCACTCCTGCGCGAGGACGTCGAGGGAGGCGGGGGTCACGCAGTTGGCGTACCACTGGAGGCCGTGCGTGCTCATGCCCCGCAGTTGGATCGGTTTGCCGTTCCGGTTGCACAGTTGCCGTCCGCAGACCTGGAGCTGCCCGTTCGCCGCCAGCGGTGTGCCGGCGGGGGGCGCCGTGGTCGGTGGAGGCGGGGGTGGGCTCGTCGTCGGCGGAGCCGTCGCGTCGCAGGGCTGGCCGTTGAGACGGCAACCGCGGGGGCTGCCGGACCCGTTGCCGAGGAAGCCGAACGTCACCGAGGCGCCGGGAGCGATCGTGCCGTTCCAGGACCGGTTGGTGAAGCTGTGGTGCTGCCCGTCCCGGGTCATCAGCGCATCCCAGTACGAGCCCACGCTGGTACCCGCCGGCAGTTCGAACTCGACGCGCCAGGAGGTGAGGGTGCTGCCGCCCCCGTTGGTGACGGTGTACCGGCCCTCCCAGCCGGATCCCCAGTCGGTGATCTTGACAAAGGCCGCGGTCGGCGTGGCCGCCGCGGCCGCGGTGGCGGTGACGGCCATGGGCACCGCCGCCATGACCGCGACGACGCCGGCCAGGACGAGATTCCTACCGCCCAGTCTCATCGGGTCCTCCGGTGGAGACGTCGCCCGAACGGCTCGCTGCGCCGACGCCGGGACGGCGCTCCGGCGAGCAGCAATCGAACTATAAACATACTTAAATATTTCTGGCAACGTCCAGCCACGAGGATCGTCGGCTCGGCCTCTGGGAGCGCTCCGATCCGAATCGGCTGCCACCGATCCACGGTGACGGCAGGACGTCGACCCGCCGCCCGCCCGCGGGGCAGGCCGTCGAAGTCGCCGCAGACCGGACCTGAACCGCGCTTACCGCCCGGACACGTGCAACAGACTGCCTATAGCAGCCGGAGACGCGTTCGCCTCAGAAACCCGGAAAGCGCTCCGACCGGACATGAATCCCTTTTATGTTCATCCTGGCTCGTCGCCCAGAGACGACCAGAAAGGGAGTGAGGGACATGTCGAAGAGGTTCGCGACCAGGCTCGCCGGCGCGGTGGCGCTGGGCAGCGCCGCCCTGCTGCTCGGTACACCCGCCGCCGCGTTCGCCGACCACGGAAAGGGTTCGGACCGCGACGGCGGGGTTACCTGTGGGACGGTCGAGCAGAGCAACAGGGCGTTCGTCGCCAACATCATCAGCGACAACGAAGTCGAGGACAGCGACGTCGCCGTCGAGCAGAACGTCTCGATCGACCAGAGGAACGAGAACCGGACCCAGCCCAACACCGTCATCGTGTGCATCAACGACGTGGAGTTGGAGCTGGAGCTGGACTAGGAACCGGCCCGACGCGAAGCCCGTCACCGGTGGTTCCGGTGACGGGCTCGCCATCTGCGAATGTCTCCGCGTAGCCGACGATGAGGCCTTCGGTCTCGGCTCGGCTCGGAGTGTGCCAGTGCGGGCGGAGTACGCCGAACGCCAATCCAGGGGCGGCGGCGCGTGCGACGATCTCGAAGGGTATCTGCCAATGCGCGGACTCAAGGACAAGGTTGCCATTGTCGCCGGTGCGGCGCCGGGCAACATCGGCGGCGCGACAGCGATCCGCCTCGCCGAGGAAGGCATGCTGGTCGTCGCGGCGGATCTGAACGAGGCCGCCGCCCAGGCCGTGGTCGACGGGATCACCAGCTCCGGCGGGACGGCCGTGGCACGCGGCTTCGACATCGCCGACGAGGGCTCGTACCGGGACCTGATCACCTTCACCGTCGACCGATTCGGTGGCCTGCACGGCCTGTTCAACGTGGCCGCGGACCTCTCGCCACGAACCATCGGGCGAGACACCGACGTCACCTCGGTGCCGGTCGACGTGTGGCAGCACACCATCGACGTCACACTCACCGGCTACATGTACGGCGTCCGGCACGCTCTGCCGATCATGATCAAGCAGCGTGACGGCTCCATCGTCAACACGATGTCGAGCGCGGTGTGGTTGGGCGAAACCGAACGGGTCGCGTACCAGGCCGCCAAGAGCGGCCTGATCGGGCTCACCCGGCACACCGCGACGCTCGGTGGCAAGCACGGCGTCCGTACCAACCTCGTGTCGCCCGGCGTGATCCTCACCGGGGCCGCGCTCAACGCCACCACCGTGGAGTGGCGCGACCAGATTCTCGCGACCGTACGCTCGCCGCGGCTGGGAAAGCCGGAGGACCTCGCGGCCATGGTGGCGTTCCTCTTCTCCGACGACGGCGCCTACATCAACGGCCAGTCCCTGCTCGTCGACGGCGGCGCCAGCTTCACGTGATCCCCAACCAGCGGGCACTCGCGACAGCGGGTCACAGTGCTCGGCTGACCTCGTGGATCAGGCCGGCGAGCAGCGCGGTCCGGGGAACGACGGAGTCCAGGTCGAGCCATTCGGCCGGGCTGTGGTCGGCGCCGCCGACCGGTCCCAGTCCGTCGAGGACCGCCGCACCGGTTTCGACCAGCAGGTTCGCATCGGCGCAGCCGCCGGTGGCGGTGTGCGACACGGGTACGCCGAGCCCCGCGCCCACCTTCGCGGCCAGTTCGATCAGTCGCTGGCCGGCCGGCCCGTGCTCCCACGGCGGGGTGGGTGCGTGCACCGCCAGGTCGGCGCGGACACCGGAGACCCGCGGTTCGGCGACCAGGCGGCGGATCTCGGCGAGCGCCGCCTCGTACTCGCGGGCGTGCCACGCGCGCAGGTCGACCAGCATCCGGGCCCGGTCCGGCACCACGTTCGGCCGCTCCCCCGCAGTGAGGTGTCCGACGTTGACCGTCACCCCGGGCCAGCGGCCGTTGAGCACCTCGACGGGGCCGAACTTCTTGCTGACTCCCTCGGCCCGCACCATCGGCCGGGTCGCGACCGCCAGCCTGTCTTCGACGGTTGTCATCGGACTCCTCCCCGGGCGAAACCACGGCCGAACCGGCGCTCGATCAGCCACTGGCCGGCGGACAGCAGGCTGACCAGGGCGAGATACCAGATCGCCGCCACCACGAGCAGCGGGATCACCTTGTAGTTGCCCTGGTAGACGGTCTGCACGGCGGTCATCAGGTCCCGGCCGGCGATGATCGAGACCAGCGCGGTGGACTTGAGCATGGTGATGGTCTCGTTGCCCATCGGCGGGATGATGACCCGCATGGCCTGGGGCAGCACCACCCGCCGCAGGGTCAGCGCCGGGCTCATCCCGAGCGCGGCGGCGGCCTCGGACTGGCCGGCGTCGACGGCGAGGATGCCGCCCCGGACGACCTCGGCCGCGTACGCCATCTCGTTGAGCGACAGCGCCAGCACGGCGGCGACCGTGCCGGTGACCACCACGCTGGTCGGCTGGTCGAAGAGCACCGTGTCGGTGAACGGCACGGCCAGCGTGAGCCGGGGGAACAGGGCCCCGAGGAAGCCGAAGAAGATGATCTGCACCAGCAGCGGGGTGCCCCGGAAGACCCAGATGAAGGCCCAGGAGACACCGCGCAGCACGGGGTTGGCCGACAGCCGCATCACCGCGAGCAGGACGCCGCCGACGGTGCCGAGGACCATCGCGAGCAGGGTCAGCCAGAGCGTCGTGACGACGCCGTCGAGGATGTAGTCCTTGAACAGGTACGCGCCGATGGTGCCGGGTTCGAGGTTGGGGCTGTCCAGCAGCGCCCGGAGGAAGAGGGCCGCCATGCCGACCACGAGGATCGCGGTCAGCCAGCGACCGTAGTGCCGGACGGGGACGACCCGTACGGTCTCGGTGTCGCTCGTCATTGAGGTGCCTCCAGCGGGGACGGGGTGCGGCGGTCGCCGGGCGCGCCGTCCGGGCCCGCCCTCACGGAGTCGGAAGGGCGCCCGGCGACCGCGGTTCAGGGAGTCGTCTCCGCCGTGGTCAGTCGATGGCCTGGTCGATCGTGGCCTGCTTGATGGCGATCGGCTGCTGCTTCCACCAGGCGAGGATCTTGGTGTACGTGCCGTCGTCGATCAGCGACTGCACAGCCGCCCGGTACGCCTCGGCCAGCTCCTTGTTGGCCTTGAGGAAGCCGAACCCGTTCGGGCTGGCGAGCCAGCCGTTCGGGGCGGACGGGTCGTCCACCAGCTCGGCCTTGCCGCTCAGCGAGGCGGCGGTGTCGACCAGGTTGACCTTGGTGGCGGCGACCACGTCGACGTTGCCGGCGATCAGTGCCTGCACCGCCTGCGGGTTCTCCGGGTACTCCTTGACGTCGATATTCTTCCCGGCGCAGCTGGACTTGCTGTAGTCCGCGAGGTTCTTCGACTGGTTGCTCGCCTTCTGCACGGCGACCTTGCGGCCGCACAGGTCGGCGACGGTCTTCACACCGACCGGGTTGCCGGTCCTGACGAGGAAGCCGGCGCCGGAGGCGGAGTAGTCGACGAAGGTGGCGACCTGCTGGCGCTCCTTCTTGTCGGTGATGCCGCCGACGATCGCGTCGTACTTGGCGGCCTGCAGGCCCGGCACCAGGCCGTCGAACGGCTGCTGGCTGAAGGTGGCCTTGATGCCCAGTCGGGCGGAGGCGGCCACGAACAGGTCGTAGTCGAGGCCCTTGAACTCGTCCGCCCGGCCCTCGGTCTTGAAGTCGATGAACGGCTCGTAGGGGGCGTTGGTGGCGACGGTCAGGGTGGCCCGGTCCCGGATGGTGGCGGGGACCTTCTTGGCGAGGTCGGCGTCGGTGGCGATCTCACCGACGCCCTCGATGGTGACGGAGACGGTCATGACCTCGTCCCGCCGGAGGCGGTGGAGGAGTCGCCGCCGCAGCCGGCGGTGACGGCGAGCAGGGCCGTGGCCGCGGTGGCCAGGGCGAGCTGACGGATGCGCATGGGGCGTCCTTCCGGGTGCCAGACGAACCAGCTCCCAGACTGTAACGCTCATTACGATCCTTGTGAAGTTACAGATTCTTGTAACGTCGGGTTCAGCTCTCCCTGTAGGTCTGCTGCGCCTTCTCCATCGCCTTCAGCCGCTTGCCGGCGACCGGTCCGAGCCGGTCCATCAACGCCGCGACCAGCGTCTCCACCAGCGCCAACGTGGGCACGAAGCTGTCGTACGGCGACGGCGAGTCGACCCGGCTGGGCAGGACCACCTCGGCCAACCCGGCGATCGGCGACAGCCACCGGTCGGTGAACAGGACCACCCGGGCGCCGCGGGCGGTGACCTCGCGGGCCAGGGCCAGCGTCGGCTCCTCGTACCGCCGGAAGTCGAACAGGGCGAACAGGTCGCGCCGGCCGACGTCGACCAGCATGTCGGTGCGCTCCACCGGGGTGGCGGGGAGCAAACGGCTGTTGCCGCGCACCTGCATCAAGTGCAGCACCAGGTAGTGGGCGAGCAGGCCGGAGAACCGTCCGCCGGCCGCGGTGACCCGCAGGTGCTGGTCGGCGAAGAGGCGGACGGCGGCGTCCAGCTCACCCTGGGGCACCTCGGCGAGGGTGCCGGCGACCGCGTCGGGCAGGCTGGCCGCGGCCCGCGACAGCGCCCCGGCGGGCGGGACGCCGGTACGCTCCGCCGCCCGGTACGCGGTCAGCGGCGAGGTCTCCCGCTCGGCCAGCTCGTCCCGCAGGGCCCGCTGGAACTCCGGGTACCCGCCGAAGCCGAGCCGGCTCAGGAAGCGCAGCACCGTCGGCCCGCTCACCTCGGCCCGCTCGGCCAGCGAGGCGACCGTGCCCAGCCCGGCGGCTGGATACGAGGCCAGCAGGGCGCGCGCCACCCGGCGCTCCGCAGGGCTGCACTCACCCAGCCGCTGCCGGATCAGCGCCGCCACCCCGGGATGCTCGGTCGCCGGTGCGGATCCGCCGACAAGATCAGAGTTCGACACGGACCGAGCCTAACCGCCGGACGGCAGCGGCCCGGCACACCGCGCGCCGGGACGGGGGTGGTCGTCAGGCAGACTGCCGCCCCCGTCGGACGAGCGCGCGGCCGGCAAGGGGTGAGCGGGCCCGCGCCCGGGCATCAGGACCTGGAGGCCGTGCAGGTGTAGTCGGCGGCGCCGGAGCCGGAGTACGCCTCGACCTCGACGTAGTAGGTGCCCGTGCCGGACGCCGTCCGGGTCAAGGAGGCGGACTCGTCCGCTCCCGCGCCGTCGTTGACCGACCGGGTCACCGTGGTCCCGTTCGCGTCCAGCAGGTACAGGTCCGCGTCGTAGGCGGACGGGATGGCGCAGCTGACGCCCAAGGTCTGGCCGCTGGCCACGCTCAGCTTGAAGTAGTCGCGGTCGTTGCCGCTCTTCATGTCACCGGTGACGGTCAGGGGGTAGCTGTTGGCGGTGACGTCGTTGGCAGCGCTGCGCGAGTCGTTCGGCTCGACCTCGGTGTAGCTGGAGCCGCCGCCGGGCGGCGGCGGGTTCGTCGAACAGTCGGTGACCGGGGTGCCGGTGTAGAGGTTGCCGCTCGGGACTCCGTTGGTCACGCTGCGGAGGTAGTAGCCGCAGGTCGGCCGGTTCGCGAAGTTGTAGGTCTGGCCGTTGGTCACCCGCCAGATCTTGAAGTTCGCGTAGGTGAGCGGCTGCCCGGAGACCGCCACCTCCGGCTGGTGGTCGCCGAGGACGACGTACGCGCTCGAACCGCTCAGCGTGGCGAGACCGTTCCTGTCGACGAACAGCGACGCGCCCTCGTTGACGCCGACGCCCCAGGCCGCACCGCCGCTGGTCCGACCGTCCTTGACGGCCCGGGCGACGAACGCCATCGTGCGACCCATCCGGTCGCGCTCCGCGACGTGCGAGTCGTTGATCGTGTTGGCGTAGTGCGGCCAGCGGAACATGCCGGTGGTGAAGGTCAGCGACCGGTCGTACGGGTTGTTCAGCGCGATCGACGAGGTGGCGCTGCCGCCGCAGGCGTCGTACACGATGTCGCTGTTCACGTGGTGGCCGGCGCTGCCGCCGCCGACGCCTCCGCCCTTGGCCACGACGGACTCGACCGACGCCTCCAGCGCGGTCCCCTTCCAGGCCGCGTACCGGCACTGGTCGCGGGGTGCCGCCGTCCGAGCCGGCCAGCACCACCACGTCGATGGTGCCGGCACCGCCGCGGATCGCGTTGATCGCCTGCGTCATGGTCGCGGCCACCACGGCACCGGACCCGTTGAACGTGTACGCCGGGCCGGACCAGGCGGCGCGGCTCACGTCAGTCGTGCTGCCCTGCCGGTCGCGGATGACCTGGGCGTGGGCCGCGGTCACCCCGACCGGGACGGCGGCGGCGACGAGGCTGGCGGCGGTGACCACCGCGAGCCGGGCGCGAAGGACGTTGCGGGCAGAGGACATGGGCACCTCCGAGGGGCCACGAATCGATGAAACGACGCCAAGCCGTCGGCGAAGCAACTGCGGACGATCCGGGGCGGCTTCCACTGCGGCTTCATCGACAGCTCGCCTAGGGAAGTGGGCCGGGGCCGTCGTTAGCTTCGAGCACCACCGCGGACGGGGTCGGCTGCCCGTACCGCCCTGAGCTTCCTCCGCCAGCTCTTCTCCCGTGGCACGAGACGCATACACCGGGAACCTGACGGCGGGTAGGGGTCCACGTTCTGCCACCTTCCGGTCACTGTGGGTTCGAGAGTATTGATGGCGTCAAGAACCCCGAATGTGACCGTGACCCGAGTGGCCCGGCGAGGACCTGGCCGGAACGGCACGGCCCCGAGGAACGTGGTCAGTTGTGGACCACGATCTCGAAGCGTGCGTGGTCCGCGATGGCGGAGAGGTCGACGGGCCCGGGATCGACTGGTCCACCTCGGGTTACCTGTACGGTGCCGGCGTCAACGAGTACGCCCAGTGCGTGGCGCACCCAGTCGACATCGGTGCCGAGGTCGCCGGCGAGCCGGGTCAGGGTGGTCTGGTGGCGCCGACCACCGCGTGCGGTACGCAGTCGGTGCACGAGCCGGCCGTGGAGCGCCTCCTCGATACCGTTCACGGCTTCCCTGGTGCTGTTCGTACCGGGGTGGTTCACGCCCAACAGCCGGACCTGGTCTGCCAGCAGGTCTTTCAGAACGCGGTACGCACCAATGGCGTCGCCCTGGTCGGTGAGCATCCCGGCGAGGTCGCGGCGGAGCGCCAACGCCGCCGGGTGGTCGGGGTCCACGTGCTGTTCATAGTCAGCGATCAGAGCGGTGAGCTCGCCGATCGCCTGGGCCGGCTGCCCGGCGTTGCTGTGCAGCATCGCGAGGTTGCGTCGGGTACTCAAGGTGTCGGCGGAGTAGGCGCCGAAGACGCGCGTCTTCACGGGGAGCAGGCGGGCGAGTTGGGCCGCGCCCACTGCGGGGTTCAGCTCACCACGCCAGGCGGCCAGCTGGCTGTAGGCGGTGAGCGTCTCCGGGTGCGTGGCGCCGTACACCTCCGTGAACAGGGGAACAAGCTCGGTATACATCCGTACCGCGCGTGGGATGTCGCCGCTCTCACCGCACCAGCGCGCCAGGTTGGCCCGGGTGATGAGGGTCTTGGGATGGTTCGGCCCGTGGATCTCGGCTCGGCGCTCGGCCAGGCCCGCGAAGGTCCGCAGGGCCACCTCGACGTTCCCGGTCTCGCCGCGGTAGGTGGCGAGGTTGGCCATGTCGTTGAGGTTGTCGATGTCGTTCTCGCCCAGGGCGCGCGTGCGGTCAGCGATGACCTGTTCGAGTTCGGCCACGGCCTGAGCCGGATGTCCCGACTCGGCAAGCCAACGCGCGTGGCGGGAGCGCGCGAGGAAGGTGTCTCGGTGGCTCGGTCCGAGGTGTTCGGCCGCGGTACGCGCGAGGTCCCGAAAGTGGGCGGCGGCTTTCCGGACGTGGCCGGATCCGCCGAGACTTTCCCCGAGCCCGAACAGCACGGTGTGTCCGTCGGGATCCCAGAGCTCACCTCCGCCGTGGCCGATCAGCGTGCGGGCGTTGTGCCACACCATCTCGGTCAAGTCCCGCTGCGGCCACGGCTGGTTTCCGACGGCCACCACCGCGTCGGCCGTGGCGTGCACCAGGCGGCGCCAGTCGTCCGGCGTCGACTCGCGCCGGGTGGCCTCCCTGGTGGCGCGCTGCACAAGGGCGTGGACCCGGACCGTGTCGGCGGCGACGGTGGCGAGATTGAGTCGATGCAGGTTGCGTAACCCGTCGTTGACGTCGTCCGGGGTGACCTCGCCGCCGGCATCGGCCACGTCCGCCTTGTCTGCCGGTACGCGCCGGGCGGCCAGCCAGGCCAGGACGGCGTCGGTGGTGAACAGGGCGAGGGGGAT
Organism: Micromonospora thermarum; assembly: GCF_012034245.1. GTDB lineage: Bacteria > Actinomycetota > Actinomycetes > Mycobacteriales > Micromonosporaceae > Micromonospora > Micromonospora thermarum. The sequence continues at coordinate 35,303 of NZ_JAATEO010000006.1, forward strand.
GTTGTTGGGGTCGAGCAGGCTCGCCAACTCCAGCAGGGGCCGCGCCGACCCGGCCGGGTCGAGGGCGTCGGCGACATCGATCGACAGCGACCAGGTCGCCGCGACGGTCGACGTGTGGTCGTCCGGCAGGGCCCCGCCCTCGGGGACCAGTTGGTCGAGGGTCCTTCTCCGGTCGGCGAACCGCGCTCGGTACTCGGCACAGGTCAGCCCGCGGTCGATCATGTAGGTGGCGGCCTGCGCCAGGGCCAGCGGCAGCAGTCCGAGGTCGGCGGCCAAGCCATCGATCTCGGCGTCCTCGTCGCCTGCGCCGGGCCGGTTGGCGAGTTTCGCCGTCAGGTAGGCCCGTGCCTCGCTGGGCGTGAACAGGCCGACGTCGACCAGGGTCCGGCCCGAGCCACCCAGGGCATCGTCACGGCGGCGGGTGGTGACCACCGTCGCTCCGGCCCCCGCGCTGGGCGGCCACAGTCCGCGTAGATCACCGGGGACGGTCAGGTCGTCGAGAACGACCAGCCACCTCTTGTCCGTGCCGGCAAGCCAGGTCAGCAGTCGGGCCGCGGCCCGTTCGGCGTCACGGTCGCGGTCGTCGACCAGGCCGATCGCGATGGCGGTCTCGGCATAGCCCTCGAGAATCTGCTCCCGGCTGGCCGCCGTGATCCACACCAGCAGGTCCACATCGTTCGCGTTCCACCGCGTGCGGGCGTAGTGGGCGGCGAGCTGGCTCTTGCCTACCCCACCGAGACCGGACAGGACCTGGCACACCACCGCCGTACCACCGTCGGCCGCCGCCGATGCCAGATCAACACCGGCGGCCCGGGGTTGGAAACAATCCACCTCCAGCGGTGCCGCACCAACCCGTTTCGGCCACACCACCTCCCGCCTCGCATGGACGTGGATGTGTCGGCTCTGGTCGACGTTGGTGCTGACCGAGCCGAAGTTGTGCCCGCCGACCGTGACGGCGCCATCACCGGTACCGGCTGGTAAGACGGCATCGGCGGGCGGGGCGGGTGCCGGCACCACGTGACCGCCAGCGGTGGGCCGCCGCCGTTTGAATCTCACGGCTGTGGGGTGCGGTCGAGGTCGACCCGGGTGGTGATCGGCGCGCTGCTGCTACCTCCCACCAACACCGATCCCGCACCGGCACCACCCGCCGCCGGCGGTAGGGTTCGGCCGGACACCGACGTGGAGATCGACCCGAAGTTGTCCTGTCCGACCACGACACCCCCGGAACCCGCAACGGAGAGCTGAGGCGTCGTGACAGGGCCACGCAGCGTCCGCCACGCCAGTGCCGCCGTGGCCACCGACAGCAGCGTCGACGCGAAGAACCCGACCACGGTCACCCACCGGTCGGCGTTCTCGAGCCCCTGCCCGGTCAGAAACACGGCCCAGCCCACAAGCGACGACCCGAACAACACCACGGCGGTGATCACTGACAGTGTCCGGCGCATGCACTCACAACTACCATCGCCGGCCCGCCGCGAGCAACGGACCTCGCCCATCCGGATCTCGCTGTCTGCACGCGCCACGTGCGTCGTGTCCGAGGGCCGACACTCGCCCGACGCCCTTCGCCTCAGGATGTGCGGCGGCATCGGAACGGGCCGCCACAGCGCGTGGCGGCCCGTTCCCGATCCCTCCGCCGGCCTGGCGACCGACGGCCGGGTCAGGATGTCGGAATGGCGTCCTCGGGCGGTGCGACCGGCGGCTCGGGGAACTCCCGGACCTGGTCCTCGCCGTCGTCGGTGATGTAGGTCGGACCGAAGTAGGACTGCACTCCGTTCTGCACCTTGTTCAGCCGGACGCCGCTGTAGCCGGCGTGGACGAACTTGCTGTACCGGAACGGGGTCAGGCCCGGTCCCCGGAAGCCGCCCTTCTGCACCGCCTCGACCAGCTTCTCCCGGGTGAGGTCCGGCCCCGCTGAGAGCAGCGCCTGAATGAAGGTGTACGCCATCGAGTAGCCGTAGATGGCGTTGCCGTCGAGCGGGTTCGCGGCGTTGTAGTGCTCGTGGATCTTCCGGAACGCCCGGATCCACGGGTCGTTCGCGTCGCCGGCCATCGGCAGGTAGTTGTCGGCGATCATGCCCTCCAGGATCACCTTCTTGTCGCCGAGCTGCTTCGACAAGGTGGTGTAGTCGGCGCCCACGTTGGACACGATCCACTGGGCCTTGAATCCCTGGGCGGCGGCCTGGCCCATGGCGAGCGCGGTGAAGCCGGGAATGGTCGCGGAGACGACCACCTCGCAGCCGGCTGCCTTCAGGGCGCCGATCGCCGGGCCGACCTGCTGGTTCGTGGTGGTGTAGGTCTGCTTTGCCGCCACCGGCCCGAGGATCTTCTCGACCCCGGCGAGGGAGTCGCGCCCGAAGTCGTCGTTCTGCCCGAAGTGGCACACCTTCCGGTTCGGGAACTCCTTCTTCACGAAGGTGGCCAGGATCTTGCCCTCCACCGTGTAGTCCGGCTGCCACCCGAAGGTGGTCGGGTACCTGTCGGGCTGGTTCCAGGTGCGGCTGCCGGAGGAGACGAAGAGGTCCGGCACTTTCTGAGCCTTGACGAACTCCAGCACGTTGGTGTGGGTGGGGGTGCCCAGGCCGCCGAGGAGCGCGAAGACGTTGTCGTCGAGGACGAGCTTGCGGACGACGTTCTCGGTGTTCGCGGGGTTGTAGCCGTCGTCCATCACCTTGTAGACGATCTTCCGGCCGTTCACCCCGCCGTTGCTGTTGACGTGCTCGAAGTACGCCTTGGTGGCGGCGGAGATTCGGGAGTAGCCGGGGGCGGCCGGGCCGGTGAGCGGTTGATGGGTGCCGATCACGATCTCGCTGTCGGTGACGCCCGGGACGTTCTCGGCCGCCTGCTGGGCGTCGTTGGCGCAGGCCGAGGCGCCGACCAGCAGGGCGAGGCCGGTGGCCGCCGCGAGACCGCGGCGTGCGATGGGATACATGGTTCTCCTGTCCTGTACGAGGGTGGTGGGGGTGGATGCGATCGGTGGCTCAGCGGCTCGGGGCTCTCCGCCGGAGCCGCGCGGCCAGCGAGCGGGCGGCACCCTGCAGGCCGACGGGAGCCACGAGCATGACGACGATGAGGATCAGCCCGAACACGGCCAGGGCGAGGTTGCCCTCCAGCCGCTGGGCCAGGTCCGAGGGCAGGGTGAAGGTCTCGGTGATCAGGCTCGGCAGGTCCTGCAGCGCCACCAGCAGGATCGCCCCCCAGACCGCGCCGACGAGGCTGCCCAGGCCGCCGATCACGATGGCCATCAGCAGGAACAGCGAGAGGTCGAGCGCGAACTTGCCCGGGGCGACGGTCGCCGTCAGCACGGCGTACACGCCGCCGCCGAGGCCGGCGCAGGCGGCGCTCACCACGAAGGCGAGCACCTGACTACCGGCGACGTGGATCCCGGAGAGCCGGGCGGCCACCTCGTCGTCGCGGACGGCCCGCAGCGAGCGGCCGAACCGGCTGCGCACCAGGTTCGCCATGAGCAGCATCGTCAGCAGCGCGGCGACCAGCGCGATCCAGGCCAGCCAGCGCTCGGGCTGGAAGTACGCGCCGAGGAACGCCGGCGGCGTCTCCGTCGGGAAGCGCAACCCCTGCTCCCCGTTGAAGACGTCGGTGAAGATCGTCGTGATCGCCGGGACCAGTGTCGCGACGGCGAGCGTGACACCGGCCAGGTAGGGCCCGCGCAGCCGGGCGGCGGCCAGCCCGATGACCAGGCCCACCACCGCGGTCACCGCGACGGCGAGCAGCAGCGACAGCGGCAGGATCCACCGGCCCTGCACCGCCCGTTCGTCGAAGGCCTGCTGGGTCAGGGCCACGGTGTACGCGCCGGTCGCCATCAGCGCCCCGTGCCCGAGGGAGAGCTGGCCGTTGAGCCCGACCAGCACGGTGTAGCCGGCGGTCACGCACAGGAACGCGCAGACCCGGGCCACCTGGAGGTTCTGGTACGGCTCGAGCTGGTTGGTCACGAGCACGACGACGGTGCCCGCGAGCACGGCCAGGACCAGGTGGCGCAGCAGGGTGGAGCCACCGGTGGCGGGGGTGCCCGGCGGGCCGGGCAGCAGCCGGCGTAGCGGCGACGGCCGGGTGGGCTGCGGATCTGGTGTGGACACGTCGGTCCGAGTGGCGGTCACACGTGCCTCGCTTTCACGCTGGAGAAGAGGCCACCGGGGCGGACCAGGAGGACCGTCAGAAGCAGGACGAGGACGGCCAGCGGGGTGGTGTCGGGGCCGAGATAGCCGGTGACGTAGGACAGGATCAGGCCGACCAGCAGCCCGCCGACCACGGCTCCGGCCGGACTGTCCAGGCCGCCGACCACGGCGGCGGTGAACGCGACGACGAAGACCATGTCCATCGCGTGCGGGTGCAGTCCCAGCCCGGTGGGGATGACCAGCATCCCGGCGAGGGCGCCGACCGCGGCGGCCAGGGCCCAGCCCACCGTGAGCATGCGGCCGACGTTGACGCCGAGCAGCCGGGACACCTCGGGCGCGAAGGCGGACGCCCGCATCCGCAGGCCGATCGGCGTCCGGGTGAACAGCAGCGCGAGCAGCACCACGACCACCATGACCGCGCCGAACACCCACAGGTCGTACGGCGAGACGGCGGCGATCCCACCGACCGAGAGAGCGTCGGTGTCGAACGGTACGGTCGCCGGCCGGTACTCGCTGCCGAAGACCATGCCGAGCACCGCCTGGATCAGCAGCACCAGGCCGAGGGCGACGATGACGTCGCCCAGCGGATTGGCGTGCCCGACGAAGCGCATCAGCACCCGTTCCACGAGCGCACCCAGGGCCAGACCGGCCAGGACGGCCGCGCCGAGGCCCAGCCAGTACGAGCCGGTCGCGGAGACGACGGCGTAGCCGACGTAGGCCGTCGCGACCGCCATCGCACCCTGCGCGAAGTTGACCAGGCGTGCCGCCCGCCAGATGAGCACCAGGGCGAGGGCGAACGCCGCGTAGACGGCGCCGGTGGACAGGCCGTCGAAGGTGAGGAACAAGAACCGGTCCAACCGGAGGATCCTTCCTGGAGACGGGCTTGTCAGAACCCGAGGTACGCGTGGCGGAGCTTCTCGTCGTCGCGCAACTGCGCCGCCCCGGTGGCCATGACCACCCGGCCGAGGGACATGACGACCCCCTGGTCGGCGACGGCGAGGGCACTGCGCACGTTCTGCTCGACGAGCAGGACGGTCAGCCCCTCGCTGTCGCAGAGGCGGCGCAGCAGCGCCATGATCTGCGCGGTCACCCGGGGGGCGAGCCCGAGCGACGGCTCGTCGAGCAGCAGCAGCTTCGGGCGTCCGATCAGCGCCCGCCCGAGGGCGAGCATCTGCCGCTCTCCGCCGGAGAGCTGGTGTCCCGCGTGCCGGCGCCGCCGGGCCAGTGGCTCGAACAGCTGGTACACCTCGTCCTGCGCCAGCCGGGCGTCGGCGCGGTCCCGGCGCCACAGCCCGCCGAGGCGCAGGTTCTCGTCGACGGTCAGTTCGGCGACGATGCCGCGCCCCTCGGGCACGTGTGCCAGGCCCCGCCGTACGAGGCCTTCGACGCGGACGGCCCGTAGGTCGGCGCCGTCGAAGAGGACCCGGCCGCCGGTGGGTCGGAGCAGGCCGGAGAGCGTGCGCAGCAGGGTGGTCTTGCCGGCACCGTTGGCCCCGAGCACGGCGGCGATGGTCCCGGCAGGCACGCTGAGCGTGACCTCCCGCAGTACCGGCACCGGGCCGTAGCCGGCGCTGAGCCCGTCGACCTGGAGGATGGGGTCGACGCTCATGAGCCGGCCCCCCGGCTCGGCGCGGTCCCGGTCACCTCGGTCGGCACGTCGGCGCCGAGGTAGGCCTCGGTCACCTTCGGGTCGTCGCGCACATGATCGGGCGGCCCGGCGGCGATGACCTTGCCGAAGTCGAGCACCACGATCTCGTCGCAGACGGACATGACCAGATCCATGTGGTGCTCGACGAGCATGATCGAGCACGCGCCGTCCGCGTGGCCCGGCAACGCGGTGATGAGCTCGCCGAGCTCGGCGATGTCGTCGGCGCCGAGCCCACCGGCCGGTTCGTCGAGCAGGAGCAGGCGAGGTCGGGCGATCAGGGCGCGGGCCAGGGCGACGCGTTTGCGCACGGCGTACGGCAGGGTGGCGGGGGCCGCGGCGGCGTGCTGCGCGACGCCCAGCTCGGCCAGCAGGTCCAGGGCCCGTTCCCGCAGCCGCCGTTCGTCGCGGTCGCTCCTCGGGAGGCCGAACAGGGCCGCGGCGAAGCCGGCGCGGGCGGCGTGGCTCGCGCCGGCCATCACGTTCTCCAGGACGGTGAGGCCCGGGAACAGGCCGACGCCCTGGAGCGTGCGGGCGATGCCGAAGTGGGTCAACCGGTGCGGGCGCGGCCGGAACGGTCGGCCGTCCAGGGTGAGCGATCCGCTGGTCGGCGCGACGAAGCCGCAGACCACGTTGAACAACGTCGTCTTGCCGGCGCCGTTGGGGCCGATCACGCCGACGATCCGGCCGGCGGGTACCCGCAGGGTGACGTCGTCGAGCGCCACGAGCCCGCCGAAGCGCACGCCGACCTGGTGCAGCGCCAGGTCGATGCCGTCAGAGGGAGTGCCGGGTGGTGGGTGGGTCATCTTCACCTCGTGAGGGACGCGGCGTCGGTTACGCGCGGTGCGGGGTCGGGCGAGGCATGGGGGTGGTCCTGCGTGTCCGCGTCACCCGTACAGCTCCTTCTTGATCTCGCGCTTGAGGAGCTTGCCGGTCGGGCCCTTCGGCAGTTCCTCGACGATGCGGACCTGCCGGGGGTACTTGTACGCCGCCAGCCGCTCCTTGCAGTAGGCGACCAGGTCGTCGGGCGTCACCTCGGCGTCCGGCTTGACGCTGAGCACCGCCACGACCTCCTCGCCGAGCTTGTCGTCGGGACGCCCGATCACCGCGGCCTCGGCGACCGCCGGGTGTGCGTACAGGACCTCCTCGACCTCACGGGGGTAGACGTTGTAGCCACCGCGGATGATCAGGTCCTTCTTGCGGTCGACGATGAAGAGGTAACCGTCCTCGTCGGCGTACGCCAGGTCTCCGGTGTGGAACCAGCCGCCGCGGAACGCCCCCGCGGTCGCCTCGGGGTTCTTGTAGTAGCCCTTCATGACGTTGTGTCCGCGCACGACGATCTCGCCGACGTGCTCGGGCCCCGGCGGCAGCGGCCGGTCGAGATCGTCGACGATGCGGGTCTCCACACCCCAGATCGGCTTGCCGATGGAGAGCACCTTGCGCTGCTCGGCGCTGATGTTGAAGGTCGTCGTGCTGGCCGTCTCGGAGAGGCCGTAGCCCTCCAGGATCACCACTCCGGGGACCTTCTCCTCGAAGGCCCGGATCACCTCGCCGGGGATCGCCGCGCCGCCGGAGACACCGACCCGCAACGACGAGACGTCCCGGCCGGTGAGGTCGGCCTGCAGCAGCGCGAAGTACATGGTGGGCACCCCGGCGAAGATCGTGCAGCGGTGCCGCTCGATGGCGTCGACCACCGGCTCGACCTCGAAGCGGGGCACGAGCACGATGGTCCCGCCGTACCGGACCGATACGTTGAGCACGCTGGAGAGCCCGAACACGTGGAACAGCGGCAGCACAGCCACGCTGATGTCGTCCTCGGCGAAGCCGAACAGCTCGCCGCCGACGGTGCAGTTCATGTAGAGCTGGAAGTGGGTCAGCTCGGCGCCCTTGGGCTGGCCGGTCGTGCCGCTGGTGTAGAGCAGCACGGCGGTGTCGTCGGCCTGGGTCGGCTCGATGTCTCCGGTGTCCTCGGCGCGGAAGAGTTCGTCGTACGACCGGGTCCCCTCGGGCCGCCGGTCACTGCCGGGCAGGTTCACCACGTACGTCGTCACGCCCTCGACCTCGGCGGCCCCCTTGGCCGCCTCCTCGGCGAAGAGTTCGAAGGTGACGAACACCTTCGTGTCGGAGTCCGTCAGGTGGTAGGCCACCTCGCCGGCGCGCAGCAGCGGGTTCAGCGGGACCATCACCATGCCGGCCTTGAGGATGCCGAAGTACGTGAAGAGGAACTGCGGCAGGTTGGGCAGCTGCACCGCCACCTTGTCGCCGCGGCGCAGGCCGAGCCGCAGCAGGCTGGCGGCCACCCGCCCGGAGAGCTCGTCGACCTGGGCGTAGCTGAAGGTCAGGTCGTTGACGTGGCAGAGCGGCTTGTCCGGGTGCTCCCGGCGGGGCTCCCGGAGGATGGTGGCGAGGTTGAAGCTCATGCTGCTCCTCCTGAGGCGGAGAGTCGCGGTATGTCGAGCGACCTGACAGCCGGCCTACGCCCCGCACCCGTGGACATCACGGCATGACGAGGCTCACCCGGGTTGTCACGTTCGCTCGGTCACGTTCACTGGACGCCGTACCGACCAGTCGGTATGTTCTGCGTCCGGCGACGGTAGCGAGCCGCCGGCATGTGCGTCAATGGGCAGACAGGTGGGGCCTTCGAACGCGCGAGGCTGTGGACTACCCGCACCGGCCGCGGGACCCCGGCGCCAGGCGACCGGTCGGGCCCCCGCGCTGAGGCGAGCCGGACGGGAGCGTGCGACGTGAGCGGTGACGAGCCGTCCACCGGGGAGACCGCCGCGGGCGGAGACCCGGTCCCGGCCGAGCTGGCCGAGGTGCGGGAGCGCCAGGCCGCGCTGCTCGACCCGGCCCGCGCCGAGGCGGTGGCGAAACGACACGCGGCGGGGCGGCGCACCGTACGGGAGAACCTCGCCGACCTGCTCGACGAGGGCACCTGGCTGGAGTACGGCGGCCTGGCCGTGGCGGCGCAGCGCTCCCGCCGGCCGCTCGCGGAACTCACCGAGGCGACCCCCGCCGACGGCGTGGTCGTCGGGGTCGGCCGGGTCGGCGGTGCCCGTGTCGGCACGGTCGCGTACGACTACACCGTGCTGGCGGGCACCCAGGGTCTGACCGGGCACCGCAAGACCGACCGGCTGTTCGAGATCGTCGCGCGGGAGGACCTGCCCGTCGTCATCTTCGCCGAAGGCGGCGGTGGCCGCCCCAGCGACACCGACCATCCGACCGTGGCGGGCCTGGAGCTGACGACCTTCGCGTCGCTGGCTCGGCTGCGCTCGCTGCGGGTCGGGATCGCGGCCGGCTTCTGCTTCGCCGGCAACGCGGCGCTGCTGGGCACGTGCGACGTCACCATCGGCGTCGCGGGCGCCAGCATCGGCATGGGCGGGCCGGCGATGGTGGAGGCGGCCGGGCTGGGCACGGTCGCCCCGGCGGACGTCGGCCCGCTCGAGGTGCACCTGGCCAGCGGCGCCGTGGACATCCGCGCGGCGGACGACGCCGACGCCGTGCGCCTGGCCAGGCTGGTGCTGGGCTATGCGAACGGGCGACCGGTGAACGGAAGCCACGAGGACCAGCACCACCTCCGCCGCGTCATGCCGGAGAACCGGCGCCGCGCCTACGACGTACGCGGTGTCATGCGCCTGCTGTTCGACGTGGGTTCGGTGCTCGAACTCCGGGAGCGGCACGGTCGGTCCCTGGTGACCGCGTTCGCCCGCCTCGACGGGCATCCGGTCGGCGTGATCGCCAACAACCCGCTGCACCGCGCCGGCGCCATCGACGCCACCGCCGCCGGCAAGGCGACCCGTTTCCTGCGGCTCTGCGACCGCCTCGGCCTGCCCGTGGTGAGCCTCTGTGACACCCCGGGGATCATGGTGGGTCCGGACGCGGAGCGGACCGGGCTGGTGCGGGCGGTCGGGGATCTCTTCACGGCCGGCGCGGCGCTGCGCACCCCACTGGTGACGGTGGTGCTGCGCAAGGCGTACGGGCTCGGCGCCATGGCGATGGCCGGCGGAGGCTTCCACGAGTCCCGCCTCACCCTCGCCTGGCCGACGGGTGAGGTCGGCGCGATGGGTCTGGAGGGGGCGGTGCGGCTCGCGCACCGCCGGGAGCTGGCGGCCATCGACGACGACGCCGAGCGCCAGCGCCGGTACGACGAGCTGGTGGCGCTCGCCTACGCCCGCGGCAGGGCGCTCTCCGCCGCCGCGAGCTTCGAGCTCGACGACGTGGTCGACCCCGCGGACACCCGGACGAGGCTCCTCGCCGCGCTCTTCTGACGTCCCGATCCGGGTCAGCGGGCCGGTTCGGGACGCAGGGAGGTCAGGAGCAGGTCGGCGAAGTGGTCGCCGACCTGCTCCGGGGTGAGCCGGCCGCCGCTGCGGAACCACGCGCCGAGGTGGTGCACCGCGCCGAAGAAGTAGTCCATCACCAGGTCGGCCGGCACGTCGGCGCGGAAGGTCCCGGCGCGCTGCCCCTCCTCGACCAGCGAGCGGAAGCGCTCGTGGTACTCCCGGCGCGCCGCCCGCACCGCGCGCTGGCGGTCGGCGGAGAGCAGGTGCATCGACTGCAGGAAGATCGTGGCGTCGTCGAGGTTGGCGATCGCGGTGACCACGACGTCGGCCGCGGCGGCGTGCAGGCGGCGCGCCACCGGCTCCGGGCCGGCCATGATGGTCTCCAGGCGGTCGCGCTGCATGCGCAGCAGCCGCTGGTAGATCTCCTGGAGCAGGTCATCCTTGGCGGCGAAGTAGTGGTACATCGCGCCCTTGGTGACCCCGGCCGCCTCGACGATCTCCTGGACCGAGGTCTTCTCGAAGCCCTTCTCCGCGAACAGCCGGGTGGCGACCGCCAGCAGCCGCTGCGGCAGTGCCTCGCCGCCGACCGTACGCCCCACCGTCGCCTTCCCTTCCGGGCCGCCGACCGGCCCGGTGCGCCAGCGTACGCGCGTCAGGCGGGCTCGACACGCACCGGGATGCCGTTGAGCACGACGTTGCCCGAGAGCGGATCGACGGCCGCCTCGTCGGTGAGAACGTTGCTGTTGACGCCGGGGTGCGCACGGGCCACCGACTGGCGGGTGCCCGGGACGTCGTGTCCCCACCCGTGCGGCAGGCTGACCACGCCCGGCATGGTCTCGGCGGTCACCTCGACGGGGACGACGACCGACCCGACCCGGGAGGAGACCCGGGCGGCGTCCCCGGGAGCGAGCCCCAGTTTGGTCGCGTCCTCCGGGTGCACCTGCAGGGTGCAGCGGTCGCGCCCCTTCACCAGCGCGGGCACGTTGTGCATCCAGCTGTTGTTCGACCGCAGGTGCCGGCGGCCGACGAGGACGAAGCCGTCCGGTGGCGCGTCGCGCGCATCGCGGAGCCGGGCCACGTCGGCGGCGATCGGCGGCGGGCAGAGCTCGATCGTCCCGCTCGCCGTGCGCAGCACCTCCGGCAGCCGCGGTTGCAGCGGCCCGAGGTCGACGCCGTGCGGGTGGTCGAGGAGCCGGGTCAGGGACAGGCCGTCCGGCCGCGCTCCGAACTGGTCGCCGTAGGCGCCGAGCCGCAGCCGCGCGTCGAGCAGGCGCTCGGCCGGACGGTCCCCGGCGACCAGGGCGCGTAGCTCGGCGGCCGGCCGGCCCAGCATCTCGGCCGCGTCGGCGAGCGTCTGGCCGAGCAGGTGCTCGTGCAGCTCCGCCGGATCGGCGCCGGCGCCCCGTCGGGCGGCGATCAGGGTGAGCCGGGCGAGGATGTCGCACTCGTCGAGGCTGTCGGGCTCCGGCGGCAGGGCGGGGGGCGAGTAGCTGGCGACGTTGCGGACGGCCAGGCTGAGGAACGCGAAGTCGTAGTGGCCGGCGCGGGCGGCATCGGGCGGCGGCAGGACCACGTCGGCGTGCCGCGTGGTCTCGTTCAGGTACGGGTCGATGCTGACCATGAAGTCGAGCGAGGCGAGGGCGCGGTCCAGCCGCCGACTGTTGGCGGTGGAGAGAACGGGGTTGCCGGCGATGGTGATCAGCGCCCGGACCTGCCCCTCCCCCGGTGTCTCGATCTCGTCGGCGAGCGTGGCGACCGGGAGTTCGCTCTTGACCTCCGGCAGGCTGCGCACCCGGCTGGTCCAGCGTCCGGTGCGGAAGCCCTTGCCGGGCCCCGGGGCGCGGGTGCGCTGGTGGGCGGCGAGGGGGAACATCGCCCCGCCCGGCCGGTCGAGGTTGCCGGTGAGCACGTTGACCACGTCGACCAGCCAACTGGTCAGCGTGCCGAAAGCGACGGTGCAGGTGCCGATGCGGCCGTAGACGGCGGCCGCGGAAGCGGCGGCGAGCTCGCGGGCGAGCCGGCGGATGCGCGGCGCGGGCACCGCGCACCGGTCGGCCACCCGCTCGGGGGCGAACGCCGCGGCCAGGTCCCGGACGTCGTCGAGGCCGGTGACATGCTCCGCCAGCCGGCCGAGCCGTACGAGGTCCTCGTCGAAGAGGGTGTGCACGACGGCGAAGAGCAGCAGCGCGTCGGTGCCGGGCCGGATGGGTAGGTGCTCGTCGGCGGCGGTGGCCGTGCGGGTGCGTCGGGGGTCGACGACGAGGAACCGGCCGCCGCGGGCCTGCAGCGCCCGCAGGCGGCCGGGGAAGTCGGGGGCGGTGCAGAGGCTGCCGTTGGACTCGAAGGGGTTGGCGCCGAGCAGCACGAGCAGGTCGGTGCGGTCGAGGTCGGGCACCGGGATGGCGTTCGGGTCGCCGTAGAGGTAGCCCGAGGAGACATGCTTGGGCATCTGGTCGACGGTGCTGGCGGAGTAGACGTTGCGGGTGCCGAGCGCCCGGACGAGGGGACCGACATAAAGCCCGCCGGCCATGGTGTGCACGTTGGGGTTGCCGAGGTAGACGGCGATGGCGTCCCGGCCGCCCGAGCGGGCGGCGGCGAGTCCGGCCTCGACGGCGGCGAACGCCTCGTCCCAGCCGACCTCACGTAGCGCGCCGTCGACGCGCAGCAGCGGCCGGCGCAGGCGGTCCGGGTCGGCGAGGAGCTGCGGAAACGCGGCTCCCTTCGGGCAGACGAAGCCGTGGCTGAAGACGTGGTCCCGGTCGCCACGGGCGTGGGTGACCTGGTCGCCGGTGATGGTCAGGGTCAGGCCGCAGGTGGCCTCGCAGAGCGGGCAGGTGCGGTACGCGGTGCGCGTCGCGGTCGTCGCCGCCATCGGGGGCCCCTTCCGGTGGGATACCGACTGGTCGGTATGGTGGCACGGCCGGCGGGTGGCTGTCACCCCCCGAGCGCTTTCGGGCGGGCGCCTCGACCCGCGGGTCGGTTCACCCGGTGCCGGCGGCCTCGTCGATGCGCCGACGAAGGCGGCCCATGGCACGGAGCCACCGTTCGGTCTGGGTCGCTCGGAAGGCGTAGTGGTCCCGCACCTCGGGGTGGGGCAGGATGAGGAATCGTCCGTCCGCGAGTCCCGCCATGACCGCGTCGGCGACCTGCTCCGGCTCCAGGACCTCGCCGGCAAGGACCGCCTTGGCGGCCGGGTCGGTGCGCTCGTACATCTCTGTGCGCACCCCAAGCGGGCAGATGACCTGGACCGTCACTCCTTCGTCGCCGTAGCTGGCCGCGAGCCACTCGGCAAAGGCCAGCGCGCCGTGCTTGGTGACCGAGTACGACGCGGACCCGAGGTGGGTGAGCAGGCCGGCGGCGGACACGGTGGCCAGCAGGTGGCCCCGTCCCCGCGCCAGCCAGGGCCCGAGCAGGTGTCGAACCGCCCGCACGTGCCCCATGACGTTGACCTGCCACACCCGGTCCCACGTCTCGTCCGGGGTGTGCACTCCGCCGCCCGGCTCGATCCCGGCGTTCGCGCAGTACAGGTCGATCTCGCCGAGGTGGGCGCGGGCGGTCGCCACCAGCGCGGCCACGCTCTCCTCGGCGCTGGCGTCGCCGGCCACGGAAATGCCCCCGACCTCCGTGGCAACCCTGGCGGCAGCCTGCGCGTCCAGGTCGTTGACCACGACCTTGGCGCCCGCGGCGGCGAATCGGCGGGCGAGCGCGGCGCCGATGCCCGAACCGGCTCCGGTGACGACGACACCGGCGCCGCTCAGTTCGATGGCCGGCATCCCTTACTCGTCCGCGACCTGGAGCACCAGCTTGCCGCGGTTCTCGCCGCGGAACAGCCGGAGCAACGTCTCGGGGAACGCGCTCACCCCGCCGGGAAACACGTCCTCCATCGATCGCAGTTGGCCGGCCGCCAACCACTCGGCCAGCTTCGCGACGGCCTCGGAGTACCGGTCGGCGTAGTCGAAGACGACCATCCCGGTCATGGAGGCGCGGTTGACGAGCAGCGACATGTAGTTGCTCGGGCCCTTGACCGGTTCGGTGTTGTTGTACTGGGAGATGGCACCGCAGATGACGATCCGGGCACCTCGGGCCAGCCGGGTCAGCACCGCGTCGAGGATGTCGCCGCCGACGTTGTCGAAGTACACGTCCACCCCGTCCGGGGCGTGCTGGCGTAGCGCCTTCTGCACGTCCTCGGACCGATAGTCGATCGCCGCGTCGAACCCGAACTCGTCCACCACCAATCGGCACTTGTGCTCGCCGCCGGCGATGCCGATGACCCGGCAGCCCAGCAGCTTGGCGATCTGGCCGACCACGCTGCCGACCGCGCCGGCCGCCGCGGAGACCACGACGGTCTGCCCGGGCTGCGGGCGGCCGACGTCGAGCAGGCCGAAGTAGGCCGTGATACCGGTCATGCCGAGGGTGCCGAGATAGACCGGCAGCGGTGCGAGCGCAGGGTCCACGATGGTGACGTCGCGCCCGTCCGACACGCAGTACTCCTGGACGCCGAACGCGCCGGACACGTGGTCGCCGACCGCGAACCCCGGGTGCCGCGAGGAGATGACCCGGCCCACCGCGCCGGCGCGCATCACCTCGCCGATCTCGACCGGCCGGATGTACGACCGGCCCTCGTTCATCCAGCCGCGCATCGCCGGGTCGAGCGAGAGGTACCGCACCTGCACGAGGAACTCACCCTCGTCCGGCTCGCCGACCGGCACCTCCAGCAGCTTCCAGTCGGTTGGCCGGGGCAGCCCCACGGGACGCGCAGCCAGGAGCAGTTGACGGTTGATGCGCTTCATCTCGGCGGTCCCTCGATTGTCGCGGTTGACGGATGGCTGGCGTGCACGGCGACAAGCCCGTGCCGCAGATCGATGTGGCCACCACCGGTTCGCCTACCGACCGGTCGGTATGTAGGGTCAAGCTACGTTCGCACCGCAACGGAAGCAAGCGCCACCCGAGGACGGGACGGCGACCACGGGTGAGATCTGCCTCTCACTCCCGGGCCGAGCCAGCGGCGCTCCAACCCCGCGACACATCGTGAATTGTTGATTACAGGGGGTGTCGCCAACGGGGGTCGCGTGGCTACCGTGGCCGGGGCATCGATTCATGTACCTAGATCATTCGATCAGGAGCGACGATGACGACGACCCCCGCGGTAGATCTTCCGTTCCTCGACATCACCGCACCGGACTTCCGGTTCGACTCCCCCGCGGTCGCCGCGGCACGCGAGGCCAACTGGTGTGCCATGACGCCGATGGGACTCATCGTGCTGCGCCACGCCGAGATGCACCAACTGCTCCGCGACCCGAGGCTGGCGCAGAGCGGCGAGCGCTACCTGGAGCTGATGGGCATTTCCGACGGACCACTGTACGACTGGTTCGCGCCGATGATCCTGCACCAGCGCGGTGCCGACCATCTACGCCTGCGGCGCCTGGTCAGCAAGGCGTTCTCGCCCCGGATGACCGAGAGCCTGCGGCCATTCATGCGGGACACCGCGACCAGTCTGACCGCGGTGATCGCCGAGCGGGGCGAGTGCGAGTTCATGGCAGACTTCGCCGACCCGATGCCGGTGCGGGTGATGTGCGCGCTGCTCGGCGTCCCACCAACCGACTACGAGGCGTTCCGCCGCTGGTCGACAGATGTCGGACTGGTCTACAGCTTCACCCTGCCGCAGCTGCGTACGCGGGTGGAGGAGGCCGTCGTGGGGCTGCGGGCGTACGTCGACTCACTGATCGAACAGCGCCGCGCGGAGCCGCGGGACGACCTCCTGTCGGCGCTCATCGCCGCCGAGGAGAGCGGGGACCGGCTCAGCACCGAAGAACTGCGCAACCTCGCCCTGACCCTCGTGTTCGCCGCGCACGACACGACCCGTAACCAGCTCGGTCAGGCGCTGGCGACGTTCACCGAACACCCCGACCAGTGGCGGCTGCTCGCACAGCGCCCGGAGCTCGCGCCACAGGCCGTGGAGGAGGTCATGCGGTGGGCGCCGGCGGTACCGACGATCTTCCGGTTCCCCGTCGAGGACCTCGACCTGCACGGTGTCCACGTCCCGGCGGGCACCTTCCTCCTGCTCGGCACGCACGCCGCCAGCCGCGACCCACGCGCTGTCGGCGACGGCGACAGTTTCGACATCACGATCCACCGACCGGTGCCCCACCTGACCTTCGGCGGTGGACCGCACTACTGCATCGGCGCACCGGTCGCCCGCGCCGAGCTGGTCGAGTCGCTGGTCGCCCTCAGCAGCCAACTGCCGCCACCGTCGATCGCCGGCCCGGTGACCTGGCGTCCGCCCACCGCCATCCATGGACCCGAGAGCCTGCCGCTCCGGTTCGAGCGGCGTTGAGATGCGCCGCGCCTGGATCGCCGGCGGCACGGCCGTCGCGCTGCTCGGTGCCGCGACCATCGGGGCGGTGCGGGCGGCGGTCGCCAGGATCGAACGCAACCCGGACCCCTTGCCGTACGAACGGCTCGTTCGGGAGCCGCAGGGCGAGGAGGTGCTCGTCCCGCGCCCGGACGGAACGGTGCTGCGCGCGATCGTGGCCGGGGACGGCCCGCCGGTCGTGCTGGCGCACGGATACGGGGCCTCGCCGCTGGAGTGGAACGTGGTGTGGGAGACCCTGGTCGCCCGCGGTCACCGGGTCATCGCCTTCGACCAGCGCGGCCACGAGCGCTCGACGCTCGGTTCCGCCGGTATCGGCTCGAAACCCATGGCGGCGGACTACGCCGCGATTCTGGAGCACTTCGACGTGCGTGACGGCGTGCTGGTCGGCCACTCCATGGGCGGGTTCATCGCGATCCGTGCCGTCCTCGACCACCCCGAACTGTCCCGGCGCCTGCGCGGCCTGGTGCTGTTCGCCACCTGGGCAGGCCGCATCCTCGACCAGGCGCCACAGAATCGACTCCAGATTCCGCTGCTGGAGACGGGTGTCCTGCAGCGGCTCGCGCGTACCCGTACCGGTGGAGTGCTGTTCGGAGCCGCGCAGTGCGGCACCCGGCCGTCGCCGGCCATGATCTCGGTGTTCCGGGACGTCTTCCTCCGTCAGAGCCACCAGCCGCTCATCCCGATCGTGCGGGCCTTCAGCCGAGAGGACCACTACCCGCGGCTGGGCGAGATCACCGTACCGACCGTCGTCGTGGTGGGCTCGGCGGACCGCTCCACGCCCCCGAGCCACTCACACCGGCTCGCCGCCGGTGTGCCCGCAGCGCGGCTGGTGACCGTGCCCGACGCCGGACACATGCTCAACTGGGAGGCGCCTGACGTTCTGGTCGAGGTCATCGCGTCACTCCAGCGGTGAGCACCCGTGCGGCCGACCGGTCCCGCGATGGGCCCTAAGGGACCGTGATGAACCGGTGGTTAATTGGCTGGATGCGATGGTTCACTCCCTTTGGTCTGCTTCGCTCGTTTGGGGGGCTTACCTGGCGGTAGCTAATGGCGCATGAAGAACCTGACGAATGCGCCACGCATCGGCGCGAGCGCACTGGCCGTCTCCTTGACCCTCGTCGTCGCCGTCGCTGGTGCCCCCGCCTCGGGCAGTGCGGTGGCCCAGCCACCAGCGAGGTACGAAGTGGACAGCACCTCCGACGCCCCCGACCGGGCGCCCGGAGACGGCCGGTGCCGCACCGCCGACGGCGCCTGCACGATGCGTGCGGCGGTGATGGAGGCCAACGCACAGTCGGACTCGACCATCGTGGTCCCCGCCGGCCGGTACACCCTGCGCATCCCGCCGCTGGCCGGGCGCGCCTTCACCGACTACGCCCTGGCCGACACCGCGCACGGCAACCTGAAGATCTTCAAGCCCACGACCATCCTGGGCGCCGGCCGGGACCGCACGGTGATCGACGGCGGGCGACTCGACCGCGTCTTCACCGTGATGCGGCCGGCCACCATCTCGGACCTCACCATCACCGGGGGCGTGTCGGCACCGGTTGCCTCGGTCTACAACTACTACGGCGGCGGCGCCGCGTTGAACGCCTCGGAACTGACGATGGAGCGGGTCCGGCTCACCGGCAACAGCGCCCGCTTCGGCGGTGCGGTCCAGAGCATCCCGTTCACCTCGTTCACCCTGCGCGACAGCCTGGTGGACGACAACGAGGCGGGTGAGGCCGGCGGGTTGCGGTTCGACTCGGTCGGCCTGGTCGAGCGTTCGACGATCACCCGCAACAGGGTCACCAATCCGCACGACCCGACCCGCCCCGGGGAACTGGCCGGGCTCGGCGGCGGTATCGACGTCCGTGGCGTACGTACGGTCACCGTCATCGATTCGGAGGTGACCGAGAACTACGCCGAGGACGGCGGGGGCGGCATCAACATCACCCTGGCCTACCTTCCGGGGAGCGACGAGGACCCGTCCGGACCCGGCGCGGTGGAGCTCAAGGGTTCCGTGATCAGCGGCAACACCAGCCGGAGCGGTCCCGGCAACTGCCGGGCCGTCCGGGCACGCATAGTCGACCTGGGCGGCAACACCGACTCTGACGGCACCTGCGCGACCACCCGGTAGCCCAACCGGCGGCGTCGCACGGGTCACCGGAGCGGCACCGGCGAAAGGCCCCGCCCACGGTGTGGAGAACCGAGAACCGGCCGGAGCGGGGCCTTTCCGCCAGGTCTGGATAGCCTGCGATGCCGCGACCCGTCCCGCTTCCAGGCTCAGCCTTCCACTCCGGTGGCGGCGTGCGGGGCGCCGACCGGCTTGGATTGCGACGATCCCCGCTGTCGCACTCATTCCGAGTAGCGCCGCGTCACCGCGAGTCCTCGTGCTCACAGGCCGAGCGACCCGGCCGGTAGGGATTCAGCGGACCATCGTCTGTCAGCGCCGGTCGAGCTCCGCCTGCATTCTCTGGACGAGCGTCTTGCGGGACCTGCCCTCGCGCTCGCGCCGCAGTGCGTCCTTGAGCTGACCGGTGTCGAGGCCGCGCAGACGCTTCGCCGCGTCGGCGACCCGCATGTCCAACAGTCGCTCAACCAGCGTCGTGTCTCTGCGCGCACGTCTAGCTGGAGCAGTGTTGGCGACGTACTGCCTGCCGGACGCCGATGCCCGCTTCTTCTTCGCGTCGGTCGCGCGGCGTTCCTCGTCGGACAGCCGCTCCCAGGCACGCTTGGGCAGGTACCGACTCGTCTCGCCGTCCTTGCGCGCTCGCGTGTCGCCCTTTCTGGTCTGCCACTCCTCGGCACCCCACCGCTGCAGCGACCGCTGGCGCTCGTCCTTCGGCCCCTGGTAGCCCCCGCCGCGCTTCTCGTATTCCTTGGTCAGCAGCTGCGACTTGCGCGCCGACCACTGTCCCGGCCGCCCTCCCTTGTCGGAGGCCCGGATGTCGTCCTTGATCTGTTCCCGCAGCTTCGGATCCGTGTACCGCGCCATACCGACGGGCTACCCGACGCTGGGGTTGGTATACCGACGGTCAGTAGCACTGGAGCGATCGCCGGCGGGACAAACCGCACAAGGAGCTCTGAACGTAGTGATGGTCAGGCCGCCGCCGGCCTGCGGGCCCGCGCGTGGGCGACGGCCCGCCCGCGTTCCGACTCCGGAAAGCGGTCGAGCATGGCGCGCACCTCGTCGGCGCTCACGTTGGCACCGAACAACTCACTGCCCGGTTCGAGCCGTACGCCCTCGGCGAGGGGACCCGCGACGACCGGATCGAAGCCGAGCCGGTCCACCAGGGACGCGACGACGGCGAGGTCGGCGGTGTCGTCGCCGGCGATCGCGATGGCCTTGCGACCGGTCGCGCCCTCCGGCCGCGCCTCGTCCTCGAGATCGTGGTATCCCATGTGGTTGAACGCCTTGACGACGCGGGAACCGGGCAGGAAGGCCTGCACCGTCTCGCTCGACGAGGTGCGCGGGTCGGTGAGGTCGTCCCGGATGCCGTCGACCTCCCACCAGTAGTTCATGGCGTCGACGACGAGCTTGCCGCGCAACGCCTCGGCGGGAATCCTGCGGTACTTGCCGAGCGGGAGGGCGAGGATGACGACGTCGGCGCCGGCCACGGCGTCGGCCGCGGTGGTGGCGACCGCTCCGGGCGTGAGCACCTCGACGGTGAGGGCGATCCTCGCCGGGTCACCCGAACCGGCGATGAGCACCCGGTAGCCGGCGGCGAGGGCGAGCCGGGCGAGCACGGTGCCCACCTTGCCGGCCCCGAGGATGCCGAGGGTCTGTGGCCCGTTCAGGGCGCTCTCGTTCATGTCTTCCTTCCGGGTGCCGACGGGGCGTCCGTGGGCACGGTCAACTGGCCAGGATGTCGCGCACCAGGGGGATCACCCGCGTGCCGTACAGTTCGACGGCGCGCATCCGGGCGCTCACCGACTGCGCGCCGGCGGTGTAGATGAGGTCGAACCGGCCGACGCCGAGGCTGCGGATCGCGCGGGCCATGCGGCGAGCCACGGTCTCCGGAGAGCCGATGTAGAGAGAACCGTGCGCCACCTCGGCGTCGAACTCCTCGCGACGGATCGGCGGCCAGCCCCGTAGCGCACCGATCCGGTCCCGCATGACGCGGTAGTGCGGCCAGAACAGTTCCTTCGCCTCCTCGTCGGTGTCGGCGGTGAATCCTGGCGAGTGCATCCCCACCGGGTACGCGGTCGTGCCGAACTGCTCGGCGGCCCGCCGGTACAGGTCGATGTAGGGCGCGAAACGCTCGGGAGCGCCGCCGATGATGGCGAGCATGAGCGGGAAGCCGTAGTGGGCGGTACGCACCACCGACTGCGGCGAGCCGCCGACGCCCACCCAGGTGGTGAGGCGCCCCGATTCCGTCTTCGGGAAGACGTCGGCGTGCTCGAGCGGCGCACGCATGGTGCCGCTCCAGGTGACCGGCTTCTCCTCCAGCAGCTTCGCGAACAGCTCGATCTTCTCCTCGAACAGCACGTCGTAGTCGCTCAGGTCGTAGCCGAACAGAGGGAAGGACTCGGTGAACGAGCCGCGACCGAGAATGACCTCGGCCCGGCCGTTCGACAGCGCGTCCACCGTCGCGAAGCGCTGGAACACCCGGACCGGGTCGTCCGAGCTCAGCACGGTCACGCCGGACGCGAGCCGGATGCGCGAGGTACGGGTGGCGATCCCTGCCAGCACGGTCTCGGGCGTCGACACCGAGTACTCCGGCCGGTGGTGCTCGCCGAGGGCGATGACGTCGACGCCGAGATCGTCCGCCAGCACCGCCTCGTCGACGACCTGCCGGATCGCCGCAGCGTAGGACACGGGCTTGCCGGAGTCGTCCTCCGGCACGTCGCCGAAGGTGTCGAGGCCGAACACGAGGTCAGACATGGGTGGGCTCCTTTGCCAGCAGCTCCCGGACACGCGGGGCGACCTCGCTGCCCAGCAGCTCGATCGTGCGTGCGCGTGCCTCGCGGGGCAGGTGCATGATGTCGTACTTGAGGTCGAAGCGGCTCAGCCGCAGATCCCGGGCCACCGTGGCGATCTTCCGCGCGACCGTCTCGGGTGACCCGACGAAGAGCGCCCCGTGGTCGATCTCGGCCTCGTAGCGTCGGCGGTCCGGCTTGTAGAACCCGCGTTCCTCGGCGGCCCGCGCGACGACCGGCTGCCAGTACCGCCACCAGGTCTCCACCGCCTCCTCGTCGGTGTCCGCGACGAGGCCGAGCGAGTGCTGCCCGATCGGCTGGACGGAGTGCCCGACCTGTTCGAGCACCCGGAGGTAGAGGTCGACGTGACCGGCGAACCGCTGCGGGCGGCCGCCGATGATCGCGAGCATGAGCGGGAGTCCGTAGCGAGCGGCGCGGATCACCGAATTCGGGCTCCCGCCGACGCCGATCCAGGTCGGGATGCCTCCCGCCCGCATCCTCGGATGCAGCCGCTGCGCGACCAGGGGGCTGCGTACGGTACCCGACCAGGTGACCGGTTCGTCCCGCTGCAGCCGTACGAAGAGATCGAGCTTCTCCTCGAACAACCGGTCGTAGTCCGCCAGGTCGTAACCGAACAGCGGGAACGACTCGGTCGCCGACGCGCGGCCGAGGACGACCTGGGCGCGGCCGTTCGAGACCGCGTCGAGGGTCGAGAACTCGTGGTAGAGCCGTACCGGGTCGTTGGTGCTGAGCACGGTGACCGAGGTGCCGAGACGGATGCGGTCGGTCGCCGTCGCGATCGCCCCGAGCAGCACGGGCGCCGCCGAGTCGGTGTGACCCTCCCGGTAGTGCTCGCCCACGCTGAACACGTCGAGCCCGACCGACTCCGCGAGCCGCGCCTCGTCGACGAGCAGCCGCACGGTCTCGGCGTCGCTCAGGATCCGGTCACCGTCGCCGGCCACCTCGCCGAACGAGTTGAGCCCCAGTTCGAAGCCGTCCGCTGTCACCGGCTCCTCCTCCCGTCGTCCCCCAGGTGGGCTACCCGCACCAGCGGGCGCCCCTCCACGATTGACACGTCAACCATGTTAGCCTGCTAATTGACATGTCAATCAGGAGTGGAAGATGACGAAGGCCACACCCCACCGGCGGAGCCGCCGTCAACTGCCGACCGCCGACGAGCTACGGATCTGGCGGGACTTCATCGAGACGGCGGAGGCGCTCAGGTCCCGGCTCGCGTCGCGCCTCCAGGTCGAGTCCTCGCTCTCGCCGAGCGACTACGCCGTCCTGCTCGCTCTCAGCGAGGCACAGGACCGGCAGCTGCGCTCCTCGGAACTCGCGGCGCACATCGGGTGGGAACGTAGCCGGCTCTCCCACCACCTCGGCCGGATGGAGCGGCGCGGGCTCATCCGCCGCCAGGAGTGCGCAACCGATCCCCGGGGGGCGGAGGTCCACCTCACGCCGAGCGGGGCCGAGGCGTTCCGCGGCTCCACCGTCCCGCACCTGCGCGCCATCCGCGAATTCTTCGTCGACGCCCTCACGCCGGAGCAGCTCCGCGCGGCGGGCGAGATCGCCGCGGCACTCCGCGTACACCTGGACGCGCGGGACAAGGAATGATCACCGGGGAGCGATGCCATCGACCAAGACGAGCCTCATCCAGGAGAGCCCAAAAAAATCTCGGACGGCGATGTCGAGAACCCGTGGCCGGCTCCGTCCCGGGGGTGAGCGCGACCAGAATGGGTCGCGCACCAGCATCGAGGAGAAGCACGATGGCCAAGTACCTGCTGCTCAAGCACTACCGCGGCGGTCCGGCGGCGGTCAACGACGTGCCCATGGACCGGTGGACGCCGGAGGAGATCTCGGCGCACATGCAGTACATGCACGACTTCGCGGCCCGGCTCGAGGGGACCGGCGAGTTCGTCGACGGTCAGGCGCTCGCCCCCGAGGGGACGTGGGTCCGGTACGACGGTGAGGGGCGCCCGCCGGTCACCGACGGCCCGTTCGCCGAGACCAAGGACCTCATCGCCGGCTGGATGGTGATCGACGTCGACAGCTACGAGCGCGCCATCGAGCTGGCCGGGGAGCTGTCGGCCGCCCCCGGGGCGGGCGGGAAGCCGATCCACGAGTGGCTCGAGGTGCGTCCTTTCCTGACCGCGCCGCCCACCATCACGGAGTGACCTGATGGACGAGGCCCTGCTCCGGAGCCTCACGCCGACCGTGCTCGGCGTCCTCGTCCGCCGCGGAGCCGACTTCGCAGCGGCCGAGGACGCCGTGCAGGACGCGCTGGTCGAGGCGCTCCGCGTCTGGCCGGCCGACCCGCCGCGGGACCCGAAGGGCTGGCTGGTCACCGTGGCCTGGCGCCGGTTCCTCGACGCGACCCGGGCCGACGCCGCCCGCCGCCGACGTGAGGACCTCGTCGACGAGGAGCCGGCACCCGGCCCCGTGCCCGCGGTCGACGACACGCTCCAGCTCTACTTCCTGTGCGCCCACCCGTCGCTGACGCCGTCGTCCGCGGTCGCGCTCACGCTGCGCGCCGTCGGTGGGCTGACCACCCGCCAGATCGCCCAGGCCTACCTGGTGCCCGAGGCGACCATGGCGCAACGCATCAGCCGGGCCAAGCGCACCGTCTCCGGCGGGCGCCTCGACCAGCCCGGCGACGTCGCCACCGTGCTGCGCGTTCTCTACCTGGTCTTCAACGAGGGCTACTCCGGCGACGTCGACCTGGCCGCCGAGGCCATCCGGCTCACCCGGCAGCTCGCAGCCGCGATCGACCACCCCGAGGTGGCGGGGCTGCTCGCCCTCATGCTGCTGCACCACGCCCGCCGCGCCACCCGGACCGCGCCCGACGGCAGCCTGGTGCCGCTCGCCGAGCAGGACCGCCGCCGATGGGACACCACGTCGATCGCCGAGGGCGTCGAGATCCTGCAGGCGGCCCTGGCCCGTGACCGCCTGGGCGAGTTCCAGGCCCAGGCCGCCATCGCGGCACTGCACGCCGACGCGCCCACCGCCGAGGAGACCGACTGGGTGCAGATCGTCGAGTGGTACGACGAACTCACCCGCCTGACCGACAGCCCGGTCGTCCGGCTCAACCGCGCGGTGGCCGTCGGCGAGGCCGACGGACCGCGCGCCGGGCTGGCGGCGCTCGCCGCGCTCGACGACTCGCTGCCCCGCCACGCGGCGGTGGCAGCGTACCTGCACGAACGCGACGGCGACCTGGCGACGGCGGCCCGGCTGTACGCCGAGGCGGCCCGACGAGCACCCAACCTCGCCGAGCGCGACCACCTGACGCGCCAGGCCGCCCGGCTCAACGCCCGGTGGGGTCGCTGACCCGCCGGTGCGGCGCCAGCTTCGCAAGAACGCCACTTCGGCCTCCCCGAAGAGTGACCGACAGCGCCACTGGCGCTGGCAACAGCTCCGGCTCACTCACGGGTGCGGCAGTCATGGAATTCACTCCGCAGCCGTGTGGCCCGGCCCCGCCGGTCGTCCACCTTGTCGCGTCGTGGCTTGAGCACGCTCGTCAGATGAAGTTGCGCGTCTTCCGGAGCGCCGTTCATCGGCACCTCGTACGTTGCCACCCGCTCCAGCCAGTCATGGGCCAGGTGGCCCCGGTCCGGATCGCCAACGAGGACTCGAGCGCCGTTCGCCACGACGCGGGCGAAGAATGGCAGCATCCGGGCCGCGACGGACGGGTGGTAGAGCGCGTCGCCGGCCAACACCACATCCACGCCGTCAACGTCGCCGTCCAGCAGGTCACTCGACGACAGGGTCAACTCGACGCCGTTCGCGTGGGCGTTGGCGTTGATTGCCGCGATCGAGTAGGGGTCGATGTCGTTGGCGGTGACCCCGGCGGCGCCGGCTATCGCCGCGGCGATAGCGACCAGTCCGGAGCCGGATGCGACATCGAGGACATGGCGACCGGCCACGGTGTCCGGGTGATCGAGGATGTACCGCGCAAGACCCTGCCCGCCGGTCCAGGCCGACGCCCAGAACGGCGGCGGGAGAACGTGCCCCGCCTCGGCTTCGAGCCGTGCCCAGAGGACGATCGCGTCCTCGGCCATGACCAGTCGCACCTCTGGCACCAGCGGCACCGCGGCCAGCCGGAGCCGGTCGACGCTGGCGGTCTCGGCCGTGCACTCGGGGGCGGACAGCGCTTGCGACACGAGCGGTTCGAGGCCGGGAAGAACCGCGGTGTCGGAACGGACCGGCATTCGCCGGCCCGTGGTCTCGGCCGCCGCCGTGACGACGGGCGGGGCCTCGTCGCCACGGCTTGGCGGAGTCAACCTCAGACCAGACGGATGTTGGCGGCCTGAAGGCCCTTCTGGCCCTGCTCGACGTCGAACTCGACCCGCTGGTTCTCTTCGAGGCTACGGAACCCGCTCGACGAGATGGCGGAGAAGTGCGCGAAGACGTCAGCGCCGCCGCCATCCTGCGCGATGAAGCCGAAGCCCTTGTCCGCGTTGAACCACTTGACTGTGCCGAATGCCATGTCTTCTCCTTTGAAGTAGCTCATCGAGCCACGCACGGACCCTCGGTTGCCGCCACTGCTGTTCCGGTAGAACCGGCAGGACAAACAGCGCCTGGCGGGTTGGATACCCACCAGGCGCTGGCAAAGTATGCGGCAATCGAAGGTTGCAGTCCGGTGAGGCTAGCACGTGCACGCCGCCCACGCGGTGTTTTCGTCGTCAGCGCTGACCGCGCCGGCCACCAACCCGCGTACGGGACGAGAACGCCGCCGCACCCCGTGGCCCGGACGTGGATTCCGCGGCACTCGCCCGACCACTGTCCGAGCCTCTCCCGCGCGTTGCGCTGGCGGTCGATCCGCCCGTCGCCGTGCGCTGATCTGGTCGCCGCGTGGCGCTGTGGCCTCGTCCGTGATGCGGCGACGTCGTCGCTACGGGAGGCGTCACGAAGCGGCGCTCGCCCGGGGCGAGTTCGGTGAGCAGCGAGTCACCGGGCCCAAGCCGGGTGACCGTCGGGTTGATGCCCGCCTGACGGGTGAGGTCGCGCACGTCGGTGGCCTGGTCGTCGGTCATCAGGGTGACGACGGTGCCGCTCGCTCCGGCACGCGCGGTCCGCCCCGAGCGGTGCAGGTATGCCTTGTGCTCGGCGGGCGGGTCGGCGTGGATCACGAGAGCTACATCGTCGACGTGGATACCGCGCGCCGCGATGTCGGTCGCGACAAGTGTGCGGGCGTCGCCGGCGGAGAAGGCTGCCAGATTGCGGGTACGGGCGTTCTGCGCCAGGTTACCGTGCAGCTCCACGGCGGGCACACCCGAGGCGACCAGTTGAGTGGTCAGCTTCTTGGCGCCCCGCTTGGTGCGGGTGAACACGAGCGTGCGCCCCGGGGCGGCCGTCAGGTCGATCAGGACGGGGAGCCGGTCATCGTGACGCACCTGGAGCACGTGGTGGGTCATCGCGGCGACCGGAGACCTCGCTGAGTCGACGCTGTGGGTGACTGGGTGGGAGAGGTACCGCCGCACGAGGACGTCGACGCCCGCGTCGAGCGTCGCCGAGAACAGCAGCCGCTGGGAGCGGGGCGGTGTCTTGTCGAGGAGTCGCCGTACGACCGGCAGGAAACCGAGGTCGGCCATATGGTCCGCCTCGTCGAGCACCGTGACCTCGACGGCGTCGAGGATCGCGTGGCCGGTCGAAACGTGGTCGGCGAGCCGGCCGGGGCAGGCGATGAGGATGTCGACTCCGGCACGTAGTGCACCGGCCTGTGGCCGCGCGCTCACCCCGCCGAAGATCGTCAGGGTCCGCAGCGACAGCGCGGCGACCAGCGGTGCGATCGTCGCTTCGATCTGGGTCGCCAGCTCGCGAGTGGGCGCCAGGATGAGCGAGCGCGGGCGGCCGGGCAGCCGCGGAGACGTGGCGGCCGAGAGCCGGGCGAGGACCGGGAGAGCGAAGGCGTACGTCTTGCCCGATCCCGTCCTGCCACGACCCAGCACGTCGCGTCCGGCGAGTGAGTCCGGGAGCGTCGCGGCCTGGATCGGGAATGGCGTGCTGATGCCCACCTGCTGGAGCGCGGCGACGAGGCGGCCGGGCACACCGAGGTCGGCGAAGGAGGTGGGTGTGACGAGGGGTGTCTTGCTGGGGCGGCGTGCCGCCATGTGGGTCTCCGAACGTGGAAGGGGTCGTCCTGCACGGCGCTGACCGGGTTGGTCGCGGCGCGGGTGGTCGACATCAGATGCAGGCCGTGGTCGGAACCGGCGGACTGGTTGATCAATCTACCCGTACCCTGACCCCAGGCCGTACACGATGGCTTTTTGGGTTAGGGTTTCGACGGGCCGAGCGGAACGGATTCAACGCCACCGGCGAGCGGCCGGATCGTCCCACTCATCTTCCGCACCCGGCTTGCATGAGCGAGCGGGTGGGCCGCGCGCTGGCGCGCAAACGTGGAGCAGCTCTTGACTGATGTAACCGCACATGACTCGAATTTGTTTCGTGACGCACCGGGAGCAGACGCTCCCTTCGCCCACACACCCGCCGTCGACGTGAGTTCGGCTGCGATAATCCGCCTGCGCACCCCGTTCCGCGTCGAGGGTGACGACGACCGGAAGCGGTCGTCCGCGCCCATCGCCGCTCGTTAGGCGTCACGACGCCACGGAGCCGAGTCGGTAAGGGCTACCACGCGTGTCGGTTCGACGCGTCGCAGGTACCGACGCGCGGGTCAGCCCGACAGCGGCGCCCGGGCGCGCAGCAGCGCTGCGGCCTGGTCGCACCAGTCGCGATTCTCCTGCTCGAACCGGCGGCCGCGCAGACACGTCAGGTACGGCCCGATGCGGTCGCCCTCGCGCAGGAACGTCTCCTCGTCCAGGTCGCCACGCAGCCGCTGCAGCATCCGATCGAAGATCTCCACCTTCGCCGCCGCCGTGACCGCACGCTCCTCGAGCTGGGCGATGACCGGGGCCGGGTCCAGCCGGTCGACGGCCTGGACCATGACGAGCAGATCCTCCCGGATGGACGACGGCTTCGACGGCGTCGCGGCGAACGTGGCCAGCTCCGCGAGGCCGGCGTCGGTGACCGTGAACAGTCGCTTGTTGGGCCGGTCCCGCTGGATGACCTGCCGGCCGGAGATCAGCCCCTCGCGCTCCAGCTTGGCCAGCTCGGCGTAGAGCTGCTGAGGTACCGCGTACCAGAAGTTCGACAGCGACACGTCGAAGATCTTGGCCAGCTGGTACCCGCTGTACTCGCCGTCGAGCAGCGCCGCCAGCACCGCGTGGCGCAACGCCATCGGCCACACCTCCCACTTCCCTCGCTGCCTAGTCAATGATATGACTACTCCTATCGTAGACTATAGGGGAGGCGCCGTGACGACCGTCGAGCGGTTTCGTTCCGCCGTCGAGGCCGGGGACCTGGACGCGTTCGACGGGCTGTTCAGCCCGGACGTCCGCTTCTTCAGCCCGGTGAAGTTCACACCGTTCGAGGGGGCGCAGGCCGTCCACGGGCTCCTCCGCGTGCTCCTCCGCACGTTCGAGGATTTCCGGTACGTCGGGCAGCTGGCCGGCGAGGCCGAGATCGGCACGGGGGGCCGGTCGGTCGAGTCGCACATCCTCATCTTCCGCGCGACGGTGCGCGGCAAGCAGATCCACGGCCTCGACCTGCTCCAGCTCGGTGACGACGGCCTGATCGAGGAGTTCACGGTCATGGTCCGCCCCCTGTCCGCCGTCACCACGTTGAGCGAGGCGGTCGTCGCCGGTCTCGCCGCCGACGGCATCGCCCCGTGACACGGAAGGTCGCGCGATGAAACTCGGGTACACCACCGGCTACTGGTCCTCCGGCCCACCCGCCGGCGTCACGGAGGCCGTCGCGGAGGCCGACCGCCTCGGCTTCGACTCGGTCTGGGCCGCCGAGGCGTACGGGTCGGACTGCCTGACGCCGATCGCCTGGTGGGGCGCCAGCACCTCCCGCGTGCGGCTGGGCACCAACATCATGCAGATGTCGGCCCGTACGCCGACCGCCGCCGCGATGGCGGCGCTCACCCTCGACCACCTGTCCGGCGGCCGGTTCATCCTCGGGCTCGGCGCCTCCGGCCCGCAGGTCGTGGAGGGGTGGTACGGCCAGCCGTACCCGCGGCCGCTGGCCCGCACCCGGGAGTACATCGAGATCATCCGCGCCGTCCTCGCCCGCAGCGGCCCGGTCGAGTACGACGGCGAGTTCTACCAGCTGCCGCATCGCGGCGGCACCGGCCTGGGCAAGCCGCTGAAGTCCACCGTCCACCCGCTGCGCACCGACATCCCCATCTTCCTCGCCGCCGAAGGGCCGAAGAACGTGGCGCTGGCCGCCGAGGTCGCCGACGGCTGGCTGCCGTTGTTCTTCTCCCCCAAGGCGGACGGCTTCTACCGCGCCGCGCTGGCCGAGGGCTTCGGCCGACCGGGCGCCCGCCGTGACCCGGACACGTTCGAGATCGCCGCGACCGTGCCGATCGTCGTCGACGACGACGTGGAGCGGGCGGCCGATCGCATCCGGCCGTTCGTCGCGCTGTACGTCGGCGGCATGGGCGCCAAGTCGGCCAACTTCCACCGGGACGTCATCGCCCGCCTCGGATACGAGCGGGAGTGCGACGTCATCACCGAGGCCTACCTGGCGGGCAACAAGCAGGAAGCGATCGCCGCCGTGCCGACCGCACTGGTGGAGGACATCGCGCTGATCGGTCCGGCCGCGAAGGTCAAGGATGAGCTGCAGCGGTGGCGCGAGAGCGTCATCACCACCCTGCTGGTCCAGGGCGGCCCGCGGCAGCTGCGCCAGATCGCCGAGCTGGTCGACTGACGAGTTCCCTCCGCGCGGCCGGTTCCTCGACCGGCCGTAGCGGCAGTGCCGCTGGCCTGGGCCCACCGCCGGCACCTCTCGCCGCTACCTCCTGACCGGCCCGCTCCAGCCTGACGGCGTCACCTCGACTCCGAGGTCCATCGACCGATAGCTATTGACGGCGCTCTATTAGGAAACTTTACTAAGGATTGACGTCCATCGCTGCGGGCGCCGGTCCCGCCAGGTTTCACAAGGAGCGCGCCATGCATCTACCGCGCCGCGCCACGGTCGCGGCCCTCGCTCTGCTGCTCCCGCCCACCGCCGTCGTCACAGCCACGCCAACGGCAGCCGCCGCGGGCCTGACCGCCACCTTCTCCAGCGCCGACCACGGCTCCTGGTGGCAGTCCAAGTACGTCATCGCCAACCCGACCAGTGCTGCCATCACCGGCTGGACGCTGGAGTTCGACCTGCCGTCCGGCGTCACCATGAGCAACTCGTACAACGGCAAGGCCACCGTGTCCGGAAGTCACGTAACCGTCGTCAACGAGCACTACAACGGATCGGTCCAGCCCGGCGGTAGCACCGAGCCACACAGCTTCTGGTTCATCGCCTCGGGACCGGGCACCCCGACGAACTGCCGGATCAACGGCAGCAGGTGCGACGGCAGCGCCGACCGGCCACCGTCGCCCCCGACCGGCCTACGTTCGACCGGCCGCACCACAAAAACGGTGTCGCTGGCCTGGGACGCGGCAGCCGGCGGGGACTTCCCGGTGGCCGGGTACGACGTCTACCGCGGCGGCACTCTCGCCACCAGCGTCACCGGCACGTCGGCTGTGGTCACCGGATTGTCCCCCAACACGGCGTACACATTCACCGTGAGATCGAAGGACGCTCGTGGGAATCAGTCCGCGGCGAGCGCACCGGTCACGGTGACCACGCTCAACCCGTCCGACGACAACACGGCGCCCAGCCCGCCGGGCAACCTGCGCTCGACGGGCAGGACGTCCAGCAGCGTGTCGTTGGCCTGGAACGCCTCGGCTGACGCCAGCGGGATCGCCGGCTACGACGTCTACCGGGGTGGCACCCTGGCCCTCTCCGTCACCGGCACCACCGCGACGGTGACCGGGCTTGCGCCGACGACGGCCTACACGTTCACGGTGAAGGCCCGCGACACGTACGACAACACCTCGGCGGCCAGCAACGCGGTCACCGTTACGACAGATGACGTGGTGGGCGGCGGCAGCTACGCCCGGGTCGGATACTTCGTGCAGTGGGGCATCTACGGCCGGCAGTACTTCGTCAAGAACCTGGACACCACCGGCGCGGCGGCGAAGCTGACCCACATCAACTACGCCTTCACCAACCTCGACCCGGTGAACCTGACCTGTCTCAACGGCGTCACCAAGGGCACCACCCCCGACCCGCAGGACCCGGACCAGGGCACCGGCGCCGGTGACGCCGACGCCGACTACGCCCGACCGATGAGCGCGGCGCAGTCCGTCGACGGGGTCGCCGACACCGGCTGGGAGGCACTGCGCGGAAACTTCAACCAGCTCAAGAAACTCAAGGCCAAGCACCCGCACCTCAAGGTGCTGATCTCGCTCGGCGGCTGGACGTACTCGAAGTTCTTCTCCGACGCGGCGGCCACCGACGCGGCACGGAAGAAGTTCGTCAAGTCCTGCCTCGACATGTACATCAAGGGCGACCTGCCGGCGTACAACGGCGCCGGCGGCGCGGGCGTGGCCGCCGGCATCTTCGACGGCATCGACCTGGACTGGGAATGGCCCGGCGCCGAAGGACACGCGGGCAACCACTGGGGCCCGCAGGACAAGGCGAACAACCTGCTGCTGTTCGCCGAGTTCCGCCGGCAGCTCGACGAGCTGGGCGCGACCACCGGCAAGCGGTACCTGCTGACCGCGTTCACGCCGGCCGACCCCGCGAAGATCGCTGCCGGCTGGGACATCAACACCTCCGACGGCACCCCGAGCGTGTTCGACTACATGGACTTCGCCAACGTGCAGGGATACGACTTCCACGGCGCGGGCAGTGACAACTCATGGGAGCCGAACCGTACGGGACACGCCTCGAACCTCTACACCGACGCGCAGGACCCCTACACCGTCCACTTCAGCTATGACGACGCCATCCAGGTCTACCTGGCCGCCGGCGTGAACCCGCGCAAGCTCACCATCGGGCTGCCGTTCTACGGCCGCGGCTGGCAGGGCGTGACCGACGGCGGGGTGCACGGCGAGTGGCAGGCCGCAACCGGCGCGGCGCCCGGCCAGTTCCCCGAGGAGGCCGGTACGCGGGGCTACAGCAACCTGATCGCGAGCGTGCCGGGCTGCACCGTCCACCACGACGAGCAGTCGATCTCGACGTACTGCTACACCGGGCCCGGTGGCCAGTGGTGGACGTTCGACGACCCCTGGTCCCTTCAGCGCAAGGCCGCTTGGCTGAAGTCCAAGGGTCTGCTCGGCGTGATGATCTGGGAGATGTCCGGCGACACCGGGACACTGATGAGCGCCGTCGACGGCGGACTGAACTGAGCAGGTTCGCCGGGTGGCGGAGTTCGGCCGACCCCGCTCCGCCACCCACGTTCGCTGGAACGATCCGGTCACCGCCCCACCGTGGCGTGGGACAAGGTGAGCGTCGCCGAGTGCGCGACGACTACGGTGTCGTCATGGTTGGCGACCAGATCGACGAGGCGGCGTCGGACGCGCTCCGTGCGGCGCCGCGGACCCGCCGCACCGGTGACGAATCCTTCGTCGATCGGGGTCCGGGCTATGCCCGGCCCTCCGGCGGCCGCCCGTACGCGGAGGTCGACCGGGCGTGAGGAGAACGGCACGGGGTTTGATCGACCTGGTCATCGAGCCCGGAACCTGGGAGTCGTGGGACGAACCCGTTGCGGACCCAGCCCCGCTCGACGCCGACTACGCGGACGCGCTGGCGGCCGCGCGCCGGACCGCGGGCGTTGACGAGGCGGTCATCACCGGCGCGGGCCGGCTCGGCGGGCGGCGGGTCGCCGTCGTCGCCGGCGAGTTCGCGTTTCTCGGCGGCTCGATCGGTGTCGCGGCGGCCGAGCGGCTCACCCGGGCCGTCGAGCGGGCGACCGCCGAGCGGATTCCGTTGCTCGCCGCGCCCGCGAGCGGCGGCACCCGGATGCAGGAAGGCTCGATCGCGTTCGTGCAGATGGTGAAGATCAGCCAGGCGATCACCGCGCACAAGGTCGCGGGGCTGCCGTACCTCGTCTATCTGCGGCACCCGACAACCGGCGGCGTGTACGCGTCGTGGGGGTCCCTCGGGCACCTGACGGTCGCCGAGCCGGGCGCGCTGATCGGCTTCCTCGGGCCGAAGGTGCACGAGGCGCTGACCGGCTCCCCGTTCCCGGCCGGCGTACAGGTCGCCGAGAACCTCCACAAACACGGTCTGATCGACGCGGTCGTCGCGCCGGAGCAGGTGGCGCCGCTGGCCGAGCGGGCGCTGGCCACGCTCAGCGCGCCGCGCCGCCTCCCCCGTACCCCGATCCCGATGGAGGACCCGCCCGGCGAACCCACCGCCTGGGACGCCGTCCGGCGATCCCGCCGGGCGGACCGTCCCGGAATCCGCCGACTGCTGAGACACGCCGGCCGCGATGTCGTGCCGCTGCACGGTACGCAGAGCGGCGAAACCGGAGCCGGTGTGATCGTGGCGCTGGCCCGCTTCGGGGAAGCCCCCGCCGTGGTCGTCGGACACGACCGGCGCGACAGCCCGCCCGACCCCGCCGGCCTGCGGGCCGTCCGGCGGGGGTTCAAGCTCGCCGCAGAGTTGGGCCTGCCCGTCGTCACCGTCGTCGACACGCCGGGCGCCGCCCTGTCGCCACAGGCCGAGGAGGGTGGCCTGGCCGGAGAGATCGCCCACTGCCTCGCCGATCTCGTCACCCTGCCGGTGCCGACCCTGTGCGTGTTGTTGGGTCAGGGCAGCGGCGGCGCCGCGCTGGCCCTGCTGCCGGCCGACCGTGTCATCGCCGCAGCGCACGGCTGGCTCTCGCCGCTGCCGCCGGAGGGCGCGTCGGCGATCCTCCATCGCACCGTCGAGCGGGCGCCGCAGGTCTCCTCCGCGCAGGGCATCCGCGCGCAGGACCTGCGGGCAAGGGGCATCGTGGACCGGATCGTGGCCGAGCGACCCGACGCCGCCGACGAGCCCGCGGCGTTCCTCGACCGGCTGGGGGCCGTACTGGCGCACGAGCTGGCCACCCTGCTCGACGTCGACCCGGCGGACCGCCTCCAGGCCCGCCGGGTCCGTTACCGTCAGCTCTGACCGCAGACTCTCGCCGAACGGAACCCGTTCGTTCGGCTGCACGTCCGCCGGTCACCCGTCGGCCTGCCGGCCGACACTCGCTCATCCGGCCGCTGGCCCGGCCGGGAACGTTGACACGGTTTCCTGCCCGCAAACTGATGGTGGCCGGTCCCTGGTTCAACCGGCATATCGATGGTATTGGTGCGAGGATGAAGGCGTGGGACCTGTGAAAGCTGCGATGCCTGCCATCTCGCCGCTCACCGGCGAGCCGATCAAGCGCGCCGATGCCGAGCGGCTCGCGGGAGTGCTGAAGGCAGTCGCCGATCCGGCCCGACTGCGACTGCTCAGTCTGATCCAGTCCGCCCCGGACGGCGAAGCGTCCGTGAGTGACCTGACCGCGCCGCTCGGTCTCTCCCAGCCGACGGTGAGTCACCACCTTCGGATCCTCACCGAGGCCGGCCTGCTCGAGCGCGAGAAGCGCGGCGTATGGGCGTACTACCGCCTGGTGCCGTCCGCGATCGCGGCGATCGCCGACCTGTTGACGCCGCCCCGCAAGCGGGCGACGAAGAAGTCGCGCTGAGCCGTCGTAGGACGCTCAGCCTCGTCTGGCGTCATAGCAGTACCTCCACGTCTCGGCGCCCGGATCATGCATGATCCGGCTGACGAGGACCAGCCTCGATGATTCGCGCCTGACGCCGGTTCGCCTGGCCCGGCCGAGCGGGTCAGCCCGAGAGATCCTGATCGATTCGACACCGTCAGTTTCCCTTGCTGGAGAGGCACCAACCCGTGAAACCCCTACACCGCAACAAACGCCACCGAACCTAACAAAGCACTACTAGTCGGCGCGGGGAAGCGTGATGGTGAAGGTCGTCCCGACGCCGGCCTCACTCGCGACCGTGATGGTGCCCTGGTGATCGGTGACGATCTGCCGGGCGATCGCGAGGCCGAGGCCACTGCCCCCGGTACGGCGGCCGCGGGCGGCGTCGGCCCGCCAGAACCGGTCGAACACGTGCGGCAGCGCGTCCGCTGCGATTCCCGAGCCGGTGTCGACGACCTGGACGGTCGCCTGCGTGTCGGTGTGGCTCGCGACCAGCCGGACGCCGCCGCCCGCAGCGGTCGCCCGTAGCGCGTTGGTGACGAGATTGCCCACCACCTGGCGGAGCCGGTCGGGATCGGCGTGGACCGCGACCGGCTCGGCCGCCACGCGCAACGACACCCCGGCTGACTCCGCCCGGGCGTGGTGGGCGGTGCGGCAGGTCTCCAGGAGTTCGGCCAGATCCACCGTGACCCGGTGGTACGCCAGGTTGCCGGCCTCCGCCAGGGCCAGGTCCTGCAGGTCGTCGACGATGCGCTGTTGCAGCACCGCCTCTTCGAGCAGCGAGGCGAAGAGCTCCTGATCCGGCGTGATCACGCCGTCGGAGAGCGCCTCGAGATAGCCGCGCAGGTTGGCCAGCGGGGTGCGCAGTTCGTGTGCGACGTCGGCGACCAGCCGGCGCTGGCGCTCCTCCCCACGCTGCAAGGAGTCGGCCATCCGGTTGAACGACCGGGCCAACTCCGCCAGCTCGTCGTTGCCCCGCACTGGCACCCGTCCGGTGAGGTCGCCCCGGCCGAGCCGCTGAGCGGCCGCCGTGAGCGTGTCGATGGGGCGCAGCACCTGCCGGCTCAGCAGCACGGTGCCGATGATCGCGACCGTCGCAACGCCCGCTGCCGCGGCGAGCAGTGGACCGGCGGCCAACACGGACGCCGGATTGGCGCGAGCGCCGAGGTAGACCCGGGCGGGTGCCGGCGCGACGTCACTGATCTGGTAGGTGAATGCCTGGGCCAGGCAGGCATCCAGTAGTTGCTCCGTCGAGGTGCCACAGACCTGCACCGGGCCGGCCTCCGCCAGGTCCCGGCCCGGCTCGGCCGCCACGTAGGCGCAGCCGTCGACGATCTCGCCGACACCGGGGCGATCGCGCACGTCGGCCGCGCTCAGGTCGGCGTCGAACTGCGGAACGCCCGTGCGGGTGGGTGAGGCGACGACAGGGATGGATGCCCGTGTCAGGCAGGCCGCGAACCGCACGCCCGTGCGGTAGCCGGCGATCGCGGCGGCCACGCCCTTCTGCCGGGCCGCCGGCTCGGCCGGCAACGCGGCCAGGTTCAGTACCGGCCGCGGGTCGACGACCCCGACCATCGTGCCGAGCGGCCGGGCGGTCCGGTTCTCCTCGGTGTCCGTGTCCACGATCACCTGGCCCGTGTCGGCGACCAGATGGATCCGCTGACCGGTCTGGGCGCGCAGGTCCCGCACCAGGCCGGGCACACCCTCCCAGGTGCCGTGCAGGCTGCCGTACGTCTCGAGTCGGCTGACGACCTCGTCGAGTTGCGCCCGGTCGGTGGTGGCCGACTCGTTGATCTGTTGCGAGGCCTGCCGCAGGGTCAGCCACGCGGTCGCCGCGGTCGCGCTCACCGCGACGAGGATGACCAGCCAGAGCACCCGGAGCCGGAAACTCACCGGCTGGCTCCGGGCGTGCCCTCGGGCGTCGGCGGCGCCGCCGGCTCCGGTTCGGCGAGCCGGTAGCCGCGGCCGTAGACGGTCTGCACGTACCGCGGCTCGGCAACGTCGTCCTCGATCTTGCGGCGGAGGTTCATCACGTGCGCGTCGACGGTGCGTTCGAGCACGAAATGGTCGAATCCGAAGGCGCGGTCAATGATCTGCGCCCGGGTGAACGCCCGCCCGGGCTCGCCGGCGAGCACCTCGAGGATGCCGAACTCCTTGGCCGTCAGGGCGACCGGCCGGCCGCCGACGCGTACCTCGAACCGGCCGGCGTCCACCTCGAGGTCGCCGACGCGCAGCACCGCCCGGTTGTCGGCGCTCACCACCCGGGCCCGGCGCAGCAGCGCCCGCACCCGGGCGGCCAACTCCCGGGGGCTGTACGGCTTGGTGAGGTAGTCGTCGGCGCCGAGGTCCAGGCCCAGCAGGACGTCGTCCTCGGTGGTTCGGGCGGTCAGCAACAGGATCGGGATCTCCGATTCGGCGCGCAGGATCCGGCACACGTCGAGGCCGTTGACGACCGGCATCATCACGTCGAGGACCACCAGGTCCGGCCGGCGGGACCGGCACTGGTCCAGCGCGGCCCGCCCGTCGCCGACCAGCAGCACGCTGTGCCCCTCGCGTTCGAGATAGACCCGCACCAGGTTGGCCTGCTTGGGGTCGTCCTCGGCGACCAGGATCCGCGCGCTCATGATTCCCCATTCTGCCTGGTGGTGGCGGGGGTCAAGCAAACCCGAAACTCGTGAAGATCCGATGCGGGCGGCCTTCGGACGGCGGCGAGCGGGATATCCGCACAGCCGGCCCACGGCTTCTTCAAGGGTTCTTCACAACCGGCTGCCTACCGTTCCGGCGTGTCAGTCAGGAGCCGGACATGATCTTCGAGCCAGCACACCCGGGCCGCCGCGACGAGCGGCAGCGGCGGGCGGTCCGGCGGCGGATCCGGGAGACGCTCGCGGTGCGCCGGGCCACCGCTGTCGGCAGGCACGGGGCCGCCGAACCGACGGATGAACCGCCCGTCGAGTCCAGGACCGCCGGGTGACGCCGGGTACGCGCGGTCGGCGCGCGGGGACCGATGTGATCGACGAGAGCGCCCACCTGGCCGAGGCCGTGATCGATCTCGCGGCGATCGCGGAGAACATCCGGACGATCGCGGCGATCGCACGTACCGGACTGATGGCCGTGGTGAAGGCCGACGCGTTCGGGCACGGCGCGGTGCCGGTGGCGCGGACCGCGTTGGGGGCCGGCGCCGGATGGCTGGGTGTGACCTCGGCGACGGAGGCGGTGGCGCTGCGATCGGCGGGCATCGACGCACCCGTCCTGAGCTGGCTGCACCGGCCGGACGAGGACTTCACCCGCCTGATCGCCGCGGACATCGACATCGCGGTGTCGACCCTGACCCACCTGCGGGCGATCGCCGACGCGGCCACGGATCTCGGTGTGCCCGCCGCGGTCCACCTCAAGGCGGACGTCGGTCTGTCACGCAACGGCGCCAGCGGCGACGAATGGCCCGAGCTGGTCGCCTGGGCCCGCAAGCACGAGGCGGAGGGCACCGTCCGCGTACACGGGGTGTGGTCCCACCTGACCAACGCCGACGTGCCCGGCTGCCCGAGCATCGCGTGGCAGCTGTCAACGTTCCGGGAGGCGCTGCGGGTCGCCCGGGATGCCGGGCTCGACCCCGAAGTGGCGCATCTGGCCAATTCGGCGGCGACACTGGCCGCCCCGGAGACCCGGTTCGATCTCTGTCGGATCGGCCTGGCCATGTACGGCGTCGACCCCTTTGGCGCGACCGGTCCCCGCCGTTTCGGCCTGCGACCCGCCATGACCCTGCGGTCACGGGTGATCAACCTGAAGCGCGTGCCCGCCGGGACCGGCGTCTCGTACGGGCCCGACCACGTGACCGATCGGCCGACCACGCTCGCCCTGCTGCCGCTCGGGTACGCCGACGGTCTGTCGCGCACCGCCGAGGGCCGCGCGTGGGTCTGGCTCGCTGGTCGACGATGTCCGATCGTCGGCCGCATCGCCATGGACCAGTGCATCGTCGATGTCGGCGATCTACCGGTGGCGCTCGGCGATCCCGTGGTCGTCTTCGGTCCCGGCACCGAGCCGGGCTCGCCGGACCCGGCCGAGCCGACGGCCACCGAGTGGGCGCGGTGGACCGGCACCAATCCGCACGAAGTCTTGACCGGAATCGGCGCGCGAGTGGCGCGCGTACACCAACGCGGGGAAGCGGCGACATGATGACTGTTCGTCTGGCGGTGCTGTTCGGCGGGCGCAACGGGGAGCACGACGTCTCCCGGCGCTCGGCGGAGAGCATCCTGGCCCATCTCGACCGCGACACGTACGACGTGACCGAGGTGCTGATCGAGCGGGACGGCCAGTGGCGGGTGGACGGCGACCGGGCCACGTTCGCGCAGGCGCTGCGGATCCTGGGCGATCAGGACGTGGTCTTCCCGGCGCTGCACGGCCCGTACGGTGAGGACGGCACCGTCCAGTCGATGCTGGAGTGGCTCGGCGTCGCGTTCGTCGGAAACGGTGTCTTCGCCAGCGCCGCGGGGATGGACAAGCCGGTCACGAAGAAACTCCTCGCCGCCGACGGCCTGCGCGTGGCCGCCGGGGTGACGCTGCGCCCCGACGAGGAGCTGTCGTCGCGTGACCAGCAGCGACTGGGACTGCCCGTCTTCGTCAAACCGGCCCGGGCCGGCTCCAGCCTGGGGGTCTCCAAGGTCGAGCGGTGGGCCCAGCTGCCCGCCGCCCTGCGGCTCGCCCGGGAGAGCGACGCGAAGGTCCTCGTCGAGCGCGGGGTACGCGGGCGCGAGATCGACGTCGCCGTCCTCGAGCACCCCGACGGCCGCGTCGAGGCCGGGCCGCCGCTGGAGATCCGGGTGGCGAACGCCGCCTTCTTCGACTACGACGCCAAGTACGACGGCGGCGCCGACTTCCACATTCCGGCCCCACTCGACCCCGGCACCACCCGGCTGCTGCAGGACCGCGCGGTGCGGGCATTCCACGCGCTCGGCTGTCGTGGGCTGCTCCGCGTCGACTTCTTCCTGCCGGATCCGGACGCCGAGCAGGGCGACGGGTGGACCGGAGACTGCCGGGAGCCGGTGATCAACGAGGTCAACACCTTTCCCGGGTTCACCGCCGCCTCCCAGTACCCGCAGATCTGGCAGCGGGCCGGGATCGGCTTCTCGGCGCTGCTCGACATCCTGATCGAGGGCGCGCTGCAGCGGCGCGACGCCGTCTCCCCCTCTCCGGCGCCCTGCTGATGGCCGTCTACACCGCGGAACATCTCCGTGGTCTCCGCATGATCGTCACGGGCGGGGGAACGGGCGGACACACCTATCCGGCGCTGACCACGGTCCGTACGCTCCGCGACCGGCTGGCGGCAGCCGGCACCGCGCCGGACGTCCGTTGGGTGGGCGTCGCCCGCGGCCTGGAGGCCAGCATCGCCCGGCAGGAGGGCATTCCCTTCACGGCGATCACCACCGGCAAACTGCGCCGCTCGCCGAACCTGCACGAGTGGGGCCGCAACATCGCCGACGCCTTCCGCGTGCCGCTCGGCATCTTCCAGGCCATCATGATCGTGGTCCGCAGCCGGCCGGACGTGGTCTTCTCCACCGGCGGGTACGTCTCCGTCCCGATCGGGATCGCCGCCTGGATGACCGGCCGCCCGCTGGTCATGCACGAGCAGATCCTCACCCTCGGGCTGGCGAACCGGATCCTCGCCCACCTGGCCGACCGGGTCCTGCTGAGTCACGAGTCGTCCATCGACCATCTGCCCGCCCGGGCGAGAGCCCGCGCGGTGGTCACCGGCAACCCGGTCCGCCCCGAGATCCTCGGTGGCAACCGCGACCGGGCGCTGGCCGCGTACCACCTGGATCCCCACCTGCCGCTGGTGTACGTCACCGGCGGCGCCCAGGGTGCCGTCCAGGTCAACAACCTGATCGCCGACATCCTCCCCGGACTCCTGCCGAGATGTCAGGTGCTCCACCAGTGCGGTGACTTCTCCCTCGATCGCATGCGGCAGGTCGCCGACGCCCTCCCGGAACATCTGCGCGGCAGGTACCGGGTGGTCGACTACGTCCACGGCGAGCTACCTGACGTCCTGAACGCAGCGGACATCGTCGTCGCGCGCAGCGGCGCCGGCACCGTCGCCGAACTCACCGCCCTGGGCAAGGCATGCGTCTTCATCCCGCTCATCCCCACCGGAGGCGACGAACAGCGGCGGACCGCACGGCACCTCGCCGAGGCAGGTGCGTCCCGCATGCTCGCCGGCCCCGACGCCTCCGCCAACCGCCTCTATGAGGAGATCATGGTGCTGCTCGACCACCCGGGGCGACGCCGGGAGCTGGCCAACGCCGCCCGTCAACATGGCCGCCCCCACGCGGCCGCAGCCGTGGCCAGCGCGATCATCGACGCCGCCGGCCGGTGCCGGTCATGATCCTGCTGTCTGATCGGCGAGTTTCGGCCATCCCGGTGAGCGACAACGGGGAAGCCCTGGTCGACGTGCGCCAGGTTGCGGAACTTCGGGTTGACGATCGCCTGGCCGACGCCGCCGGGGCCTACGCCCACCTCCGTGAGGCAACGGTCCAGCGTTTGCTCGCCGCCCAGCGGACCCTGCCCCGAGGGCTGCGGCTGCTGATCATCGAGGGGTACCGGCCGCTCAGCCTGCAGACGACCTACTTCGAGAGCTACAAGGACGAACTGCGCCACAGGTACCCGGAGTGGGACTCGGCGCGCCGGCACGTGGAGGCCAACAAGTACATCTCGCCACCCGGACACGGTACGGGCCGGTGGATCTGCCGTGAAGCGCCTGTAGAAGATCGACCACCTCCCCCCAAGATCACTATTACTCGTCTTTCCGCAGGCGGTGCTATACGGTCAGCAGGTGAGAGTTGAGCGTCACTGGTGGAACGGGGACCGCAGTCCACG
This sequence comes from Micromonospora thermarum, assembly GCF_012034245.1. Lineage (GTDB taxonomy): Bacteria > Actinomycetota > Actinomycetes > Mycobacteriales > Micromonosporaceae > Micromonospora > Micromonospora thermarum. The sequence continues at coordinate 77,115 of NZ_JAATEO010000006.1, forward strand.
AGGGCGTCGCGACGTCTACATCCGCACGGACGGCCAGCGATGGGAAGTAGAGGCTCAGACCGGCGGCACGGCAGGCCGGTCGGAGCTCCACCCCTGTCCGAGTCGGGCGTCGGCAGAGATCCTCGCGGACGCATGGCGGTGTGGCCGCCCCGGTTGGCGGGAAGTGGTGGCCTGACAGCGGACGTCAGGAGCACTCCTGGCAGATCTCCCGGCCGTTCGACTGCACAGCGAGCTGACTGCGGTGGTGCACCAGGAAGCAGCGCGCACATCGAAACTCGTCCGGCTGCATCGGCACGACCGTCACGGTCAGTTCCTCGCCGGACAGGTCCGCGCCGGGCAACTCGAAGTTCTCCGCGGCCTCAGCCTCGTCGAGGTCGACCGCCGCTGACTGCGACGCCGCGCCGCGTGCCTTGAGTTCCTCCAGGCTGTCGTCCTCAACCTCGACGGCGGGTCGGCGCGGTTCGTCGTAATCCCTTGGCTTGCTCAACGTGACGCCTCTCCGGCTCGGTTCATGGATTCACGACGGCGGACCGCAGGGGGTCACGTCGTGACGCTCGAGAGAGCGCTGGAAGAGTAGCGCTTCCAGCGGGCTGTCGAGCCCGTGCGGACGCTCTCGGACTGATCTGTAGCCGGTGCGACCGCGACATACGCGGTATGGAACCGCTTGCCGTCAACGCGTTCGCCGTGCTCGACGAGCTACGACCGATCGCCCTGCCGGTTGGCCGGCGCGGAGCCCGGCGGCGGGAGGTCGACCAAGCCGGCCAGCCGGGCACGGTGCCCACCGGCGGTGCCCAGGGCGATCTGGTCGGCCTTCGCGCGCTTGAGGTAGAGGTGCACGGGGTGCTCCCAGGTCATGCCGATGCCGCCGTGAAGCTGGAGCGCCTCCTCGGCGGCCCGGACGGCGACGTCGCTGCAGTACGCCTGCGCGACGGCGGCGGCGATCTCCGCGTCGGGGTCACCGGCCGCCAGGGTGGCGGCGGCGTAACGGGCGGCCACGCTGGCCTGCTCGACATCGGTGAACAGGTCGGCCAGCCGGTGCTTGAGGGCCTGGAAGCCGCCGACGATCCGACCGAACTGCCGGCGTTCCTTCAGGTATGTGATGGTGGTGTCCAGGCACCACTGCGCGACACCGACCTGCTCGGAGGCGAGCAGGGCCGCCCCTGCGGCGAGTGCCCGCTGAACGGCGGGCTCCGCGTCGGCGAGGACCGGCTGGCCGGTCGCGCCGTCGAAGCGGACGTCGGTGAGCTGCCGGGTCATGTCGAGGGAGACCACCGGAGTCAGGGCGGCCTCCGTGGCGGGCACGGCGTACACCGAGACGCCGTCGCCGGTGCTGGCGGGCACGAGCAGCACGTGGGCCTCCAGGGCGCCCGCCACGCTGGTCACGGTGCCGGTCAGGCGTCCGTCCGCGTCGGCCCGTACCAGCGGCAGCGCGGACCCCGGCGCCGTCGACAGGGGTACGGCGAGGGCGGCGGTCCGCTCCCCTGAGGCGAGTGCCCGCAGCAGCTCACTGTCGCTGCCCAGCAGGACGGTGGTCGCGATCACGGCGCTGGTGAGGAACGGGACCGGAGCCACCGCGCGGCCGAGCTCCTCCAGGACGACGGCGGCCTCGCGGGCCGACGCTCCGGCGCCGCCCCGCTCCTCGCTCACCAGCAGGCCGGCCAGGCCCAGTTCGGTGGCCAGCGCCCCCCAGAGCCCACCGACGACCGAACGGTCGCCGTCGTACACGGCAGTCACCGCGGTCGGGTCACAGCGGTCGGTGAGCAGGTCGCGCACGGCGGAGCGCAGGTCGTCCTCGACATCGGTGGAGAGCAGGTTGACCTCGCTCACTTCTGGAGCTCCTTCCAGGGGATGTCCTTGTCGACGCGGGGTTCGGCGGGCAGCCCGAGGACCCGCTCGGCGACGATGGTGCGCAGGATCTCCGAGGTGCCGCCCTCGATGGAGTTGCCCTTGGCGCGCAGATACCGGTAGCCCGCGTCCCGCCCGGTGAAGTCGACCCGCTCGGGACGGACCATCGTCCAGTCGGAGTAGCGCAGGCCGTCCTCGCCGAGCAGCTCCAGTTCCAGGCCGGACAGCTGCTGGTTGAGCCGGGCGAAGGTCAGCTTCATCGTCGAGCCCGCCGGTCCCGGCTGGCCGAGCGCCAGCTTCTGCCGCAGCCGCTGGCCGGTGAGGCGGGCCACCTCCGCGTCCACCCACAGCCGCAGCAGCCGGTCGTGCAGCTCAGCGGTGCGGCGCTCGGGGTGCTCACGCCAGGTGCGCGCGACCACGCCCACCATGCCGCCCTCGCGGGGCGCGGCGGCGTCGCCGATCGCCACCCGCTCGTTGTTGAGGGTGGCGGTGGCTACCTTCCAGCCCTCCCCCTCCGCACCGAGCCGATGGGTGTCGGGAATCCGCACGTCGGTGAGGAACACCTCGTTGAACTCCGCCTCGCCGGTGATCTGCCGCAGCGGGCGCACGTCGACGCCCGGATCCGTCATGTCGCAGAGGAAGTAGGTCAGGCCGGCGTGCTTGGGCACGTCCGGGTTGGTGCGGGCGACCAGGATGGCGAACCGCGCATTGTGCGCGACCGAGGTCCATACCTTCTGGCCGTTGACCACCCAGGTCTCACCCTGACGCACGGCACGGGTGGCCACCGCGGCGAGGTCGGAGCCGGCGCCGGGCTCGCTGAACAGCTGGCACCACACCTCCTCACCGGTCCACAGGGGCCGGAGGAAGCGTCGCTTCTGCTCCTCGGTGCCGAACGCGAGAATCGTCGGCGCCGCCATGCCCAGCCCGATGCCGTTGACCTCCCGGTTGTTGTCCGGTGCGCCGGCGGACTCGAACAGCCGGTCCACCTCGGGCTGCAGCGCCCGCGGGAGGCCGAGGCCCCCGTGGCCCTCGGGGAAGAACACCCAGGCCAGCCCGGCGTCGTAGCGCGCGCGCAGGAACGCCGACCGCTCGGTCGTGGCGGGGTCGTGGGCGGCGAGGAAGTCGGCGATCCGACGGCGCAGTTCCTCACGCACCGTGCTGGGGTCAGACATGGCTGCTCCGCCCGTCAGGAGGTTACTAAGCGCTTGCTTAGAGACTTGAGGGAGTGTGCGACAGCGCGGCGGCCATCGTCAACAGGTCCGACCCCGGTGGCGGTCTCCGCAGGAGTACGCCCTGGCCGCCACCCGACGGATCTTGGGCACATCGCCGGGCATTGCATCAGCTGGAGCAGGGCCGCTACGGAACCTGCGAGGGCTGTCACGGCGACATCCCGATCGAACAGCTGGCGCACCCGCCGTCAGCCCAGGTCTGCACCGCACGCCGACCGGGCGGACGGGTGGGGGGCTACACGGTCCAGAGCAGGCAGAACGGCTTACCGGCCGGGTCGGCGTAGACCCGCCAGTTGTCGCCCTCGCCGGGAAGCCGCCGCGCGCCGATCGCCAGCGCGGCGCGCTCGCCCGCCTCGATGTCGTCGACCACGACGTCGAGGTGGAACTGCTGCGGATGCGCCGGATCCGGCCACTGCGGCGGCGTATAGGTCTCGACCTGCTGGAACAGGACCGGCCGCGCGCCCTCTTCGCCGATCATCGCCATGCCGTCGCCCTCGTAGGTGACCGGCTTGCCGAGCAGCTCGCTGTAGAACGCCGCGAGCTCCTTGGCGTCCGGACAGTCGAGCATGACACCCATCAGTGTGGTCCTCGGGTCGTCGGTCTTGAGGCACAGGTCGAAGGGGTGCCCGGCCGGGTCCGCGAGCGTGTGCCAGGTCTCGTTCTCCCGGAGCAGGGTCGCGCCCAGTGCGACCGCCCGCGCGGTGCCGTCGGCGAGGTCCGGCACGCGCAGGTCCAGGTGGGCCTGCTGCGGGTACGCCGGATCCGGCCAGCGCGGCGGCACGTGGTCGGGCGCGTGCTGGAGGCCGATGCGCCACCCGTCGTCGGTGGTCATCGTGATCCATTCGTCGTCCGCATAGCGCTGCGTCCACCCGGCCAGCCCGGCGTAGAAGGCGGACAGCCCCGAGATGTCGGGCGCGTCGATGACGACGGTCTTCAGTTCTCCGATCATGTCTACCCATCCTGCCCGGCCCCACCGACATCCTTTTTGATCGTTGCTCCAGCCAGGTGGCGCCGCGGACCGCCTGGCCCGCCGGCGGCCCGGTCAGCGGCTAACCGGTCTTGCCCGCACCGGTCGGCGGCCCGGTTCAGCCGCCCAGCCGCTGGCGGGCAAGGAACTTCGGCACAACCATCCGCCACGCCTCGCTCACCAGCTCGGTCATTCGGTCGTGGTCGAGGCGGTCGAGGTGGCAGCAGACCCACTGGAAGCGCAAGTCGGCCGCGCCGGGCAGGAAGAACAGCTCCGGCTCCGTGGCGACCAGGGCGGCGCGTTCCTCCCTGGGAAAGCCGAAGCCCATCGTCATCTCGTCGCGGGAGAACGCGACGTAGACGATCGCGCCGACCCGGAACTTCACCCGGTCGCGGATCAGGTGCTCGGTGGTGCGGGGCAGGGTGAGCGCCAGCGCCCGCACGTCGGCGACGGTGACCATGCGTCCGACCGTAGCGGCGCCATGCGACAGGCCGGGCGATTTGCCTGGACCGCGCCGGCCAGCGATGCCGAACAGCGCGCCCAGCAGATGCGTCTTGGATGGCCGCCTCGGCACCGCCGGCGGTGGCCTGCGTCGCCGTGCCGGCCGTCACATCCACGATCTTCTGCAGGCGCCTCGATCGGCCGTCACCGGCCCTGACCAGGGGCCCGCTGCTCGCCTGCCGACTGCAGCCGGCACCCTGTCCGATCTGGGTAACCGCCCGAACGGTGGTACCCGGGGCAGACGCCGCGGCACTACCGTACGGGACCCGCGATGTGGATCCTCGACGGAGAGGCCCAGGCCATGAACGGAACGGCTCGCCTACATCGTCTGGCCAGGCTGGTCACCGTGGCCGCTCTGGTCGCGGGCACCGTCGGGCTGGCGGCTCCGCCGGCGTCCGCCCAGACGGGCGCCAAGATCACCGTGATGACCCGCAACGTCTACCTCGGCGGCGATCTCACCCCGTCGATGACCGCGCCGAACCTGCCGGCGTTCCTGGCCGCGAACGCGGCCCTGCTCAGCCACGTGGATCTGGTCAACTTCCCGGCTCGGGCGAAGCTGATCGCGAAGGAGATCCGCGAGCACAAGCCCGATGTGGTCGGCCTGCAGGAGGTGGCGCTCTGGCGCACCGAGGCGTTCCTCGACCCGGCGGCGGCCACCACGGTCCGGTACGACTACCTCGCGCTGCTGATGCGGGAGTTGGCCACCTCCGGCCATCCGTACGACGTGGCGGTGGTGCAGGAGCAGGCGGACCTGGAAGCCCCGGCAGGGGCACCGCACAACGTGGACGCTCGGCTCACCATGCGCGATGTCATCCTGGTCCGGCACGGCGGCCGGGTAAAGGTGACCGGAACGTCGTCGGGCAACTTCGCCGAGAACATGGCGATCGCACTTCCGGCCCCCCTCCCCACCGTGACGAGCACCCGGGGTTGGACGGCGGTCGACGTGGTCCACGGCCGACAGACCTTCCGGGTGGTGAACACCCACCTGGAGGCGTTCCACCCGGTGGTGCGCGTGCGGCAGGCCGAGGAGTTGCTGGCCGGCCCGCTGAAGCACACCGGGCGCGTCATCCTCGTCGGGGATCTCAACACCGGGCCCGAACTGCCCGTGCCGGCCAACCGGGCGGCGTACTTCACCCTGGTGGCCGGCGGCATGGTCGACACCTGGCCCGTCCTGCATCCCGGCGAGCCGGGATACACCTCCGGCCTGGGCGACGACCTGATCCAACCGGCCGACGACGTCGAGCACCGGATCGACATGGTGATGGTCCGTGGCGCCGTCGTCCCGGTGGCGAGTGAGGTCTTCGGCACGGCCACTACCCGGTCGCTACCCACAGCACGTCCGGCACTGGATCCGGCTACACCCTCGTCGACACTTTCAACCAGGGCGGCTCGTCCATCGGCGGCGGCACCAGCCCGTATCAGTACTTCCCGTAAGAGGTCTGATGTGAGCAGGGGGTGGCCCTCGCCCCGGCGGCCACCCCCTGCTCGCTGTCAATCCTGCGATTGCCGCCTACGACGTCTGGCCGACGCGGTCGACGACGATCACACCGAGAATTACCTCGCGCCGAGATTGCTGAACAGCGTTGTCAGCCTTCGGCACCACCTGCCAGCCAAGGAACCGATAGGTCTTCGGCTCGAAGATCAGGTCATACCGGTCGATGTCACCTGCGAGGGACACCCCGATGCCGGAACGGCCCGCGGCATCCGTCATGGCGGAAGAGGCGACCACTCCCGGGATCTTCGTCGCCGCCTCATACAGCGCCGCTCTCGACTGTGCCGGTAGATACCCCTGACGGATCAACACTCCAACGTTGGCGAACGTCTCCTCGTCGCTTGCCGTGGCACCGCCGCTCATCCCTCGCAGGTAGTTCAGCATCTCCGTAGCATCGGTCGGCAAGCCCTTGAGGTAAGCCGGCGCCAGCGTGCACGGCCGGGTGGAACTCTGCAGACTACCGTCCGGCGCCCACTCTGCGGCCCGCCCGTTCCGGCAACCGGGAATCACCGTCGACTGCCGACCTCCGGCCGGTGGATCACTAACCCAGATCAGGCCATCCTGAGTGCCATCGACCGACAGTCACGACCGCGTGAGAGTCGTCGCGGGCTCACCCTGCCTGCCGACAGGGGCAAAGGCCTTCGTCGTAGTCAGAATGAACTGGTCGGCACGTGGGGCCGGAGACGAGTCGGCCCGAGCGGTGTCAGCGGCCCGGTGGAGAATCTCCGCTGCCTGAGCACTGGCAGCTGGCGGTTCCCCGTCGATGCTGACCACCGAGCCGACAAGCAGCGCGAGGACACCGATCGAGGCGGCAGCACCAACCGTGGCGAGCTTCCAGAACCGCGTCCGCGCCGACCGCGTAGATCCATCAATCATCCGGTTCACCTTGCTTCGCAGGTGCGGTGGCGGCTTCACCGGCACGAGCAACGTCCTGACCTGGTCGATCATCTGCTGGTCGTTCACATCGTCTCCTCTACCACCCGCGTCGGGTCGTCACCGCCGAGCGCGCTACTGACTTTGCGGCGAGCACGGTTGAGCCGTGACCGCACAGTTCCCACGGGAATGCCGATCGCCTGGGCGGTCTCCTCGTAGCTCAGTCCACCCCACGCGATGAGCAACAGCACATCGCGGTCCCTGGCCGGCAGGTCGGACAAGGCCCGGGACAGCGGCAACCGCAGCGCGAGTGCCGCCGCTGTCGCGACCGCCTGTTCCGCCGAATCAGGCGAAACGTCGGGCAGGCCGGACCGGGCCACAGCCCGGTAGTGCGCCCTTTCCCGCCGCCGATAATGCGAGATCTCCTTGGTCAGGATCCCGAACAACCACGGTCGCGCGTCCGGCCGAGACACGTCATAGCGGTGCCGGCGGCGGAAGGCGACCAAGAACGTCTCCGACCACGTCGTCCGCGACGTCCGCGCCAACCCGGCCATGTGCGTACCGGTACAGGGACTCCGCATGCCGATCGTAGAGAACCGTAAACAAGGCATGATCGGTCAGTGAGGCCTGCACATATCAGGCGTCCGATTCCTGCTCGACGACGAGCCGCCGGTCAACCAGCATGTACGGCACACCTTCTAGCTCGCCCCACCTTGCAGACCCCCTCCAGACCTACCGGCTCTCACCCATATATCGCCACCCAGCCGCCTTCGAGTTCACGGATCAAAAATCGCAATCCATGCCGATCGCCGCCGCGTGGGCCGTGTGCAGCCCGGACGGTCGCTGCCAGCCGCGCGAGGCCGCCAGCGCCGGCCACGATGCGAACCCCGGCAGTGCGCCGCCATCAGCACTGCGGCGGGGGCCCGAACTCCCGGCCGGGACGGACCGCGTCGATCAGGCCGGCGGTCCGGAGGCGGTCCAGGCGGTGGCGAACCGTGCCGACCAGCGCACCGGTGGCCCGGGCCAGATAGTCGGTCGTCAGCACCACGTCAACTCCAGTGCGAACTCGGCGCTGCGCGCGACACGCCACGCCCGCCGCGCGGCCAACCGCCGCGCCTGCGCCCCATCATCAGAGACGGGCCATAGACGCGAAGGCCCGGCTCCCTACTCGGGGGCCGGGCCTTCTTGCATTTCGGGTTAGTGGGTCTTGGCGAAGTTGACGAACGCTTGCCAGACCTTGGGGTTGAACTGGAGCGTGCCGCCATCCCGGTCCTTGGTGTCGCGCACGAGCACGACGTCGGGCAGGTTGTCGGCCACCTCTACGCACGACCCGCCGTTGGTGCCGGAGCGAGTCGACTTGTGCCATCTGGCCCCGCTCATGTCCATGTCTGTGCCGCTTCCTTGAGAAGTTCGAGGGACTGCCTACGAGGGAGGGCTTCTCCTCTGACTGCCTCCCACGTCCGCTGGAGGGTAGCAAGGTCATCGGTTGCGTTCACTACCTGTGCTCGTACCTGGTGGTCGAGGTGTGCAACCACCGAGCCGTCGCCCAGGGTGGCCAGGATGAAGCTTCCCTGCAAGCCAGGGTAGACCCCTGCGTCCTCAGTGACTACGAGTATTTGGACGTGCGGCAGCTCTGCCATCTTGACGAGGTGCTCGACTTGCTCCCGCATGACGCCGGGGTGGCCGTTGATCTGCCGGCGCAGCACCATCACGTCGAGCACCGCCACCAGCGGCACGGGGGCCGCCCGGGTGAGGATGTCCTGCCGGCCGAGCCGGGACGCCACACGCTGCTCGACGTCGTCGGGTGAAGCAGCCCGGTCGCGAACATCGCTCGCGCGTACGCCTCGGTCTGGAGTACGCCGGGAACGAACGCCGGCTCATACCAGCGCAGCAGGGTGGCGTCGCGCTCCAGCTCGATCCATTCCCGCAGCCAGGCGGGTGCCTGGTCCAGCTTCGACAGCTCCCGCAACATGCGGGCGAATCGCTCTGCGGTGTCGTGCGTCCGGTCGATGGCCTCCATGTAGTCCCTGGTGGGCGGCCGACCGCCGGTCTCCACGGAGCTGACGTGCGACCCGGAGTAACCGATCCGCCGGCCGAATTCGTCCTGGCTCAGCCCGAGCTGGGCTCGGAACAGCCGCAGTTCTTCACGCACGTACTCGATGGCGGTCCCCATCTATCGCTCACCCCTGCCCAGTTCTGCCCACGTGTCTCCCATGCCTGCCCACCTGGCCGCCGACCTGCCCGGATGCGGTGAGCGCATATCGACAGTAGTCCCGTCCTATTCAGACTGTCACCCAACAGGACCGCTCGGACCCAATCCGAATGGACGGGCGGAACTGGCAGGGGCCGCCCGGTTCCCCCCGTGCGGGGCGGCCCCTTCCCAGCTTCGAGGAGGAGGTCGACGTGGGTATTCGATGGCCATGGCGAGACGACGCCCCGAAGCCTCCTCGCCTGCGGGGGATCAGTGCGCCGAGCTGGACGTGGCAGCCGACTCGGGCCTTCCCGACCGTCGACCACGGCCGGGCCGGCAGGCTGACGCCGGCCCAGGAGTTCCGGGCTAACGGAGGGCGCCAGCCGTGACGGTCCGCCGGGTGATTCCTCATGAACCGATGCGCCCGCTGTGGCGGTGCCGCAGGTGCGGCGCGCAGTGGCCCTGCCAGCCAGCCCGCCTGTCCCTGCTCAGCGAGTACCAGGGCAACCGGACATCTCTGCTGATCTACCTCAGCGGGCTGATGGAGGAGGCCGCCCCGCAGCTCGCGCGACTCAACTCCCACCAGGCGCCTGACCTGCGAGATCGGTTTCTCACCTGGGCCAGGGCCAGATGAGCTACTACGCGCCTCGGGAGCGGGGTCCTCCGCGCGGCCGGCTCTCTCGCAAGTCATCCGCAAATGTGATCGCAAAGCGGCAACAGGCACGAACGCAACCCAGCGCCGAGGGCGGCACGCCGTGTGCACCCCCGGCTGGCCACAGGATGAAGGAGAAGTCGTGAGCATCACCGTAGACCGATCCACGGTCGCCGCAGACCCCCGAACCCTCGTCGACCCCGAGACGTTCGGCAAGCTGGTCGACTACTTCGCCGCCGACCGGCACGTCACCCGCGCCTACGCGGAACGAGCCGTCGAGCAGTTCCTCGTGTTCCTCAAGGCGCACGCCGACAACGTGAACAACCCGGACTTCGGGATGCCGCTGCCGGACGGGTCGATCGGCCGCGTCGTGCCGACCCTCCGGTGGACGCGGTGTGGCACTCCGTGTTGCAGCACACCGTGCCCTACGCCGCCGCCTGCGAGCAGATCGCGGGCGGCTTCGTCCACCACATCCCCATCCTCACCGAGGGGATGATGGACGGCACCGCCGTGACCTTCACGCTCGCGGCGCTGCACGCCACCGGCTACCGGGTCGACATGGAGTTCTGGCACGGTGAGGCGGAGTCCTGCTGCCCGCCCAACCCGCCCGTGCCCGGCGTCGCCAAGTAACAGCGAAGGTGATCCATGCGTAGTGACTGGACAGCTCTGCCCGAAACCGTCACAGCGGAGATAGCCGAACGAGTCGGCGGCATCATCGACGTGTGCCCGGCTCCGCGTGGCAATCACGCGGAGATCGCGTCGACCGTCACCGGCTCCACCGGGAAGGTCTTCGTCAAGGCGGCTTCCTCCGAGCTGAGCGTCCGGTCGCTGCGCTACGAGCTGGCGGCAACCAGCTCGGTCGACTGGTATCCGCCCGACGTGCTGTGGCATTTCGAATCCGATGGATGGTTGGTGGTGGGGGTCGAACACCTGGACGGCCCCCACCCCGACCTGTCCCCCGGTGGCGCCGGCCTAGACCTGCTTGCGGTGACGTTGAAGGGCCTTCAAGAAACCCCAGCACCAGAGGGGACGTGGTTCACACCTGCGTCCCGGCTCGGGTTCACCATCCCAGCGATGGAAGGTCGGATGTTCGTACACTCCGACCTGAACCCCGCCAATCTGATTGTGACGGGCCGCGGCCTCCGGATCGTTGATTGGGCCTGGGCAACCGAGGCGGCTCCTTGGGTTGAACTCGCGCTACTCATCCAATGGTTGATCGGCTGCGGGCACACGCCACAACAGGCTGAGGCGTGGATGGCGCAGTTTCCCGCGTGGGCGGGAACGCCGAGCGGCGTACTGGACGAGTTCGCCTCAAGGAACGCTGAGAAGTGGTCGGCCAAGTCACAGCAGAGCGCGCAGGGGTGGATGCATGACTTGGCGCTCTGGACAGGCCAATGGGCCAGCTACCGGCGCACCACCTGACTTTCACCCCCCGGCCTTCGGTTGGGGACATCTGGTGGTGCTTCGCCGGGTTTGACAAGTTTGCCGGGAATGTCCCAGCGGTTCGCGTCAACGCTCACCCATACGCCTCCGTCGCGCACGTCTTCGGCGCGGAGCTACTTCTCCCCATCAGGCCGGCGGTCAACCAGCGAGGATGATGTTGTGAAAGGTTGGCGATGCCCGGAAGCGGCGGCGGCCAGTGTGTGGGCGGCGCGGTGCCTGCGTGGACAGCTCTTAGGCCAACTGGTTAGGCGGCCTGGCAAGGCAGCACCGTAACAGGATCGACCGTGTGCAAGCTACGGCCGGGCACCGGCGACATCGGTTTTTGGTTCGTCAGGTTTCCCCTCGGCCTCAAAGCGGAAGAATAGGAGATCTTTCCCTAGGTGTCAGGAGGCGAGCTCAGCGAACCAACAACCGACGCGCAAGGCTCCTGTCAGCCGATGTGCGCGGTGCTGGCGTCGGCAGCGTTCTGGGTCGCGGCTGACGAGACGCTGTGAGATTCGGGGTCCGGGATGGAGGTTGCCCAGGCGGCCATGGCGTCGAGTACCTCGCGCAGCCGCTGGCCAGCGGCGGTCAACCGGTACTCGACACGTGGAGGGATTTCGGGGTAGGTGGTGCGGATGACGATGCCGTAGGTCTCGAACTGACGCAGCCGGCTGGTCAGGGTGTGCGGGCTGATGCCGGGCAGGGCCTCGCGCAGTTCGGTGAAGCGGCGGGGGCCGGGCAGCAGTTCACGCACGATCAGGGTGGCCCACGGCCCGTTGAGCAAAGCGAGGAACCGGGCGACACCGCACTCGGGCAGGCATGTGACGGTCATCTCACGACCATACCCCATTAGTGCAGTTGAAGTAACCGGTGCATCCTGTGCACTAATGGGGTCATGACCTACGTGATTCATGGCGCCACCGGCGCCCAAGGCACCCCCGTGGCCTCCGCTCTCACCGCCGCAGGCAAGCCCGTGGTCGGTCTGACCCGCAACCCAGATGCTGCCGTACCCGGGGCGCGAGTGGCGGCCATCGACTACTCCTCCGCGGCGGACTTGACCGAGCTGTACCGGGACGCTGCTGGGGTGTTCGTACACCTGCCGGTGACCACCGAGGAAGCCCGTCGGGCCTATGCGCGCAACATCGTCGCCGCCGTCCGTGCGGCCCAGCCAGCACGAGTCGTGTTCTCCACCAGCGGTTATGCCCTCGGCAGCGGCGACGACGACGATCCCGCGCGGGGTGCAGTCGTGACCCTGTTCCGCGGACTGGCCGACAGCGGAGTGTCCTATGCGGCGATCGCGCCGGAGCTGTTCCTGGAGAACCTGCTGATGCCGGATCTCATCGCGGCGGTCCGCGAGCAGGGTGTGCTGCGCTACCCGCTGCCAGCCGACTTCCGCGTCTCGTGGGCCTCACATCTGGACATCGCCGACGTCGCGGTCGCGTTGTTCGAGCAGCCGGAGGTGAGCGGCGTGGTCTCCGTCGGGCAGTACCCGGCGATCACCGGACCGGACCTGGCCGAAGCGTTCGGTACCCGGCTCGGCCGCGACGTGGCCTACGAGGCGTTGGATCCCACGGCGTTCCGCGCGTTCCTCATCCCCATGATCGGGGAAGGACCCGCCGCAGACATCGCCGACAGCTACCGTGCCATGGCCGCGCTCCCGGACCGCTCGATCGCACCCGAACGCTCAGCCCAGAAATTGCTCGGCGTGACTCCCCGGACTCCTGGCCAGTGGCTGGCCGATATCGGCTTGTGAGCCCTCGCCGCCGGGGCCCAGCCCGAGCAGGTCGCCCGAGTCGATCGGCTCAGGCTGGCCCCGGCGGCGAAACGGCGCATCGGCGCCCATGCCGCCAATCGGAACCGGCTGGGCGGTGGTGCGATCCATGTTGGACAGTCATCGCGTGGCCGCCAGTAGCCGACCGGTTGTCGGTTCGCCAGGTTTCCCCTCGGTGGCATATCCGAATAATCGGACACCTTGTCGCATATCATCAAGGGCAACCACGGAGAACCAAGAACCGCTCCTGGCAGAGCTGTGTCCCCGTAGAACGCCAAGCCGGCTCGTTGGGTGGCATGCCGGCAATGCCGCCTACCTCGGCTGTTCCGCCGCCGACCCGCAGATCCTGCTGGTCGTACACCGCTTTCGGAGCCAGATGCCGAACCGGTCCGGCGCGGGTTGGCCGAGGTGGTCGGTGACCCATGCTTCGGTGGCGTTGGCCTCGTCCTGGTAGTCGCCGTAGCGGCTGAGGCGGGCACGGTTGCGGTCAGGACGCGGTAATAGGTAGACGTGTCCGTAACGGTGAGTTCGTTGAGGACGAGGCCGGCGATCGGCGTGATCAGGCGCCTGACTGCGGGGGGCTGCGGCTGGTGCCGGCGGGTTGGGGCGTCATGCTGCCACCGCGTCGGCGGGTCGTTCGAAGAGGTGCCCGTCGCGGAAGGTGGCGCCGACGCGGACCAGGGCGACCAGGTGCGGTGCGTTGACTGCCCGCCAGCGTTGTTGGGCGGGCTCGATGAGCTTGAACGCCATGGCCAGCCCGGCGGCGCGGCTGCCCGGGCCTTTGGTGACACGGGTGCGGTGTGCGCACCGTGGCGAAGGTCGACTCGATCGGGTTCGAGGTGCGCAACTGGATCCAGTGCTCCGCCGGGTAGTCGTAGAAGGCCAGCAGCACGTCCAGGTCGTCGGTGATCTTTGCGGTCGCCTTGGGCAACCTTACCCCGTACGTTGGTGAACGCCTTCGCAGCGGCGTGGGCGTGCGGATAGCCCGTTCGCCCATCCCCATCGCCGCGTCGGCGGTAGCGTCATTTCTGATGGTGCCTGTCTTGAGCCCGCTGGACGGGCCTGCGGCGAGCGTCATCGCCTCGGCCGCCGCCGGTGCCCTCGTCGAGCAGCGGCCTGAGCACAGTCTTGGTTGCACTCGCCTTGAGGAGCATGGCATGGCACACGTAGCGGTGGGCGAGGAGAACGGCGCCCCGATTCAGCTGTACTACGAGGACTACGGTTCCGGACGGCCAGTGGTGTTGATACATGGGTGGCCGCTGAGCGGGCGCTCCTGGGAGAAGCAGGTGCCCGCCCTGGTCGACGACGGTTACCGCGTCATCGCGTACGACCGCCGCGGGTTCGGTGCCTCCTCCCGACCGTGGGAGGGGTACGACTATGACACCTTCGCCGCCGACCTGCACACCCTTCTGGAACACCTGGATCTGACGGACGTGGCGTTGGTCGGCTTCTCGATGGGCGGCGGCGAAGTGGCCCGCTACGTCGGCCGGTACGGCACCGACCGAGTCACCAGGGCAGTGTTCGCGGCAGCGATCCCGCCTTACCTGTACAAGACCAACGACAACCCCGACGGCGGAATCGACGACGCGACGCTCACCGCGTTCCACGACGGCATCCGAGCGGACCGGTTTGCCTTCGTGGACCAGTTCGTGACGAACTTCTTCGCTGTGCGCGGCCGCACCGACCTGGTCAGCGAATCGTTGCGGCTGGCCAATGTCGCCATCGCCGCCGGCGCCTCGCCGAAGGGCACGCTGGACTGCACGACCGCGTTCAGCAAGACCGATTTCCGGCAGGACCTGCAGGCGTTCACCATCCCGACGCTGGTGATCCACGGCGACTCCGACGCCATCGTGCCGTTCGAAGTAAGCGGCCGGCGCACCGCCGAAGCCATCAAGGAGAGCAGGCGGGTCGTCGTGCCCGACGCGCCGCACGGCCTCAACGTCACCCATGCCGACGTCTTCAACGCCGAACTGCTGACCTTTCTACGCACCTAACGAGGTTACGAGCGCTCACCGCGCGGGCGGGCTGGTCCTGACCTACCGGGCTCGACCTCAAGGGACCATCCGCCGCCGGCGGACGTGTTCGCTACGCTGCCGGGCCGTGCAGGCATTCAGACCGTCTTGTCCAGCAGGAACTTTGCCGCGATGCGAGCCTGCCGGGCCGAGTCGCCGACCCGGCGGACGCGGTGTTCAGGCCCTCAGGCATCTCGATGTACGCCGGGCCAGACGCGGGCTTGGCGCTATCAAGGCACCCCGCAGCCGGGCGGTGCGACCGCGAGCCGCCACGCTCGCTGACGGCAGCGCGATTCCGCCCGGCTGGAGATAGCGGGCGCGGGTGACAGTGACCCCGGAGGACGTACCCGCTGGTCCCGGCGGTGATTAATAGCTGGTGGCGTTTGGGCCTGCGCCCGATCCACCTGCCCGGCATTCCTCGTGAGTGTCTATAGCCGGGGTGAGGTGGCGACTAGTTGGACGCCGTAGTGCCCGGCCGTGTAGAGATTTGCGAGCGCGGGCAGCACGTGTCGGTCGGCGTCCGCACTGCACGGTAACGCCTGCAGGTCGAACATCGCGTTCTGTGCCCACAGTACGTCGAACCACCCAGCGATGAGCAGGACGGCTCCGAACGCTGGCGGCGACTATCAGTCGCACAACGGCACCCTAGTGATTCGGTGTTCCGAGCGGCAACGCTGCCCGCATTATCCTGCCGGCCGCGGATGCGGGGGCTCAACGCCTACTCACGTCCAGAGGGCCGCCTCGTGGTCGAGATCGCCTTCCCGCTGCACAGCCACCCACCGGGAACCTGATACCGGTTCTTGGTTCATCACGTTTCTCCTCCGGCACCTGCTGGAACCAGATCCGCGGCCCCCGTCCTGCGGGATCGACGATGGACTCCGACAGTTCCCCGGCGCCAGGGGGCAACTCGTCCTCGGGCACGCCCATGTCGACCCAGTAGTCCCGCCACGTCTCGTGGCCGCCCGGTGGCGCCTCGGGCACGTATCCCAGCGCTTCTGCCCAGAAGGGGACCAGAAGACGGGGGCCGTTGCAGTCGATCACCAGTTGCAACGTCATCTCCATGCCTGGCCCCTCTCAGGCGGCTACGACAGGCACCCGCGTCAAGCGTCCGTGATCAAGACGTGGTTGGTGCGCCGTGCCTCGGGCTGAAACATGGTCAGCAGGCTCTCGCCCTCGGCGACGACGGCGTCGCGCTCGCCCGTCGTGAGCGCGCGCAGCGGCGTGATCCGCAACGTCGCCGCGCTGTCGTCGGCGGTGACCGCCCAGGTGCCCGCGACCCGGCCGTCGACCAGCAGGAACCGGGCACCCGTGACGCTCAACCCGCGATGCTCGGTGTCGATGACACGGCTGCGGTCGTCGTAGCCCAGCACCGCGTTGTCGAACGCCGGCAGGAAGCGCGGCGGAGCCGGGGTCTCCGGGTCGGGCAGCGCTCCGTCGGGCACGTCGAGCAGTTCGCGGCCGCGCCCGTCGCGGAACGTCCGCAACCGCGGTCGCAACCGTTGGACGGACTCCCGCAGCCCGCTCAGCCCCGACCAGGCGCGGATGTCAGCGCTGGCCGCCGGGCCGTAGGCGGCGAGGTAGCGCAGGACCAGCGCGTCGACGCTGGCCGGCGACTCCGGCTCCAGCGGGCGGCCCAGCCACGCCTCGATCGTCGTGTTGTACGCGGCGCCGCGCTCGCCCCAGACACCGCGGGGTGGCACCTGCACGAGGGGCACGAGTGTGCTGAGCGCGTCACCCAGCGAACGCGGCTCCACCCCCGGCCAGCGGTCGGCGATCGCGCGGGCCGCCTCGGTCAGCATGCGCGGCCGCTCCTCGAACAGCGGCCGGCCCAGTGTCGCCAGCTCGTCGAGGTCGACACCGGGCAGCACCCGGCGCAACGTCGACCACATGCGTGAGACCAGCATGGCGTGGTGCACGGGCCGCAGCGCGAGGCAGTCGCGCGCGGTCACCAGGTGCAGGGTGCGGCGCATCAGCAGCGTGCGGACCGCCCGGCGGTTCAACAGCAGCTCGGCCAGCGCCGGCGGCTGGAAGCCGGCCAGCCGGCTCCACAACCCGACGTACGGCTCCAGTGGCTCCTGCGCCTGCAACCCCACCAGGTGCTCGAGGGCGTCGGCGACCGGCATGTCGTGCCGCTGCAGCAGGAGCTGGCGGGCCAGAAGCGCCCGGTTGAGGGCGCGGCGGTCGAGCACGCTCATGGCGGTGACGCTATCGCCCACGCCAGACACTCTCCCCCTCCGACGTCGCCCAGTGGAGTCCGAAAGAGGCCTGACCCCTAGGTTCGGGGGCCTGCCTCTTCCTCACCGCAGAGCTGTCAGAAGTCTTGACCGGCGCGGACGCTGGCGACGAACGCGTCCCACTCCTGCGCGTTGAACACGACCTGCATGTGCGGCTGCTGCGAGTTGCGCACGATCCGGTTCTGCTTCGTATCGACGGCAACCTCCACGCAGTTGGGACCACTGTTGTCGCAGCGGTTGGGGCGGACGAACGTAAGCTCCTGCATGACGTGTCTCCTTGGAATCACCAGCCGTCGTTGACGGCCGGTCGGTACTGGGGTCATCGATGCAGGCGACGAACCGCGTGAAAACGTCACTGAGGCCCGTAGGCAGGCCGAGACGGCTGCCGCCGGGCCGGCCTTACCGGGCGACAGCGGTCTTGATCCCGTCGGACACCCGGATTTGAGTGAGGGGGCCATCACCCGGTTCGCCCTCTACGACCAAGCCTTGCTACCCCGCCCTGTCCGCACCACGCTCTGCCCTGGTGGGCGATGTAGCAGGGCGGCAGACGAGGCGTGCGGCGCGTTGGCTGCCGGCCGTGACTTTGAAGATCATCAGCCGGATCGGCGCGACAAGCTGCGGGGCGCTGCTCGCATTGTCCGGCTGCACGTCCCCCGACCGCGACGACTCCCCCACCTCACCGACAGCCGTGCCACCGACGGTCCGGCCGGCACGGCGGGCACCTCGCGATCCGCGCGGGAGTCGGAGGAGATTCCGCCGCTGACCCAGCAGCGGTGGTGGACGTGGGCCGCTGCGGAGCCGACTGCCACGAACCCGGTCGCCGACCGCCTCGGCGACCACTGCGCCCGCAACCAGCGCGCCGACGTATGGTTCGCCGCCGGCACCTTCGGCGGTCGCGTGACGCGGCGCTGCACCCTGCCGGCGGGCCGGCCGATCGTCGCCCCACTTGTCAACCAGGTCACCACCGACGAGGCCGACTACGACGACTTTCTCGAGGCCGCGGACGGCTGGCGGTGATGGCCGGGAACGGGTGACACCGGAGAAACTCACCAGCGAGCGGGTCCGGTTCGATGTCGCGGCCGGAAGCCCGCTCTTCGACTCCGAGGGCGGCCCCTTCCCGGGCGTGGCGTGCGGCCTGTGGATCGCCCTCCCGCCCCCGGAAGCCGGAGAGCACCAACTCGTCATCCGAGGCAGGGCCGGCGATTCCAGGTCTGGGTCGAGTACGTGCTCGAGGTACAGCCTTAGCCGGACCCCGGGCGGTCACACGTAGTTGCGGACCGTCTCTGCGGACAGCCCGAGCCACGGAAAGCTTGCATCGGCTTTCTTACACACCCTCGCCCGGCCGCTGTCGGGCCTGCCAAGATGCCCTCAGAAAGATCGCGAAGCGTCTCTCAGCTCCGGTCGTAGCCCGAGCACCCGTGCTGGTCACGCCACGACGTGGCCGTGTCCCGGGTGCGCGGCGTTTGGAAGCGGCACTGGCGGGAGGGCCGGTGGGTGGTACATCGGTAACTCAAGCCCGGCACGTGCGCGTCGAGGTACTGCACCGCTTCCGCGTGCTGGTCGACGGACGGTTCGTCGCGCTGTCCGAGGGCAGTCAACGGTTGATCGGCTGCCTGGCCGTCGCCGACCAACCCCGCCCTCGGACCACCCTGGCCGGAACACTGTGGCCGGAGCGCAGCGAGCGCGACGCGCACGCGTCGCTGCGGCAGGCGCTGTGGCGGCTCAACCGGCACGTGTCCGGGTTGCTGGAGCAGGAGAACCAGCACATCGGGCTGGCCCGGGGCACCGAGGTCGACCTGCACGAAATCTACCGGCTCTCCGAGGCGGTCTCCGAGAGCGACCCGGGAGTGAACCGGCAGGCGGTACGCCTCCTGGAGGGCGACCTGCTGCCGGAGTGGTCGTACGACTGGCTGGACGGTCACCGCGAGTCGCTGCGCCAGGTGCGGCTGCACACGCTGGAGGCACTGGCGCGCAACGACCTGAACGCCGGCCGTACCGCGACCGCCCTGGTGGCCGCGCTCGCCGCGGTGGGCCTCGACCAGTTGCGGGAGAGCGCCCAACGGATCGTGATCGCCGCTCACCTCGCCGAAGGCAACACGGCGGAGGCGGTCCGCCAGTACATCCGCTTCCGGGACCTGTTGTGGGACGAGTTGCAGCTGCGACCCAGCCGCCAGCTCCAGGAGATGCTGCCCGACGTGGCCAGCTGACCCACGCGCACCCGCCCGGCTGATCCTTCCCTCGACCACGCGGTCGATCCTTCCTGCCCTTTCGGCCGTCGCCGGCTCGGCGTACCGTCCCGACCCGGGATGCTCGCTGTCCGTCGAAGCTCGGCGCGTGCGTCCGCGGAGACGCGCCGACAACGCGCGCGCGACGGCCCGGCCACGATCGGGAGACGGGCCGACGACGATCGCCGACGAGAATCCGCCCATGAGCGTGCAGACGACATACCCCGGCGTGTACGTCCTCGAACGTCCGTCCGGCAGCCACGCGATCACCGGTGTGTCGACGTCGTTGACCGCGTTCGTCGGCGCCGCCCGCAAGGGCCCGGGCGACACCCCCGTGCCGGTGTCCAGCTTCGCCGACTACCTACGGCGGTTCGGCGACGTGATGGACACCGCGCACCCGATGGGTCACGCCGTCGGGCAGTTCTTCGTCAACGGCGGCGCCCAGGCCGTCGTGGTCCGGGCGCTCGGGGCGGGCGCGGCCGCGGCGACACTGGCCCTGCCCGCCGTGAACGGGCTGACGGTGACCCTCACGGCCCGCTCGCGCGGGGCGTACGCGAACGGCAGCGGCGCCGGGACGACCGCGCAGACCGGCCTCTTCGCCCAGGTGCAGGCGGCCGACGACTTCCCGTCCGACCGGTTCAACCTGGAGCTCACCGAGTGGACGCCCGGCGCCGGCGGCGGGCCGGCGACGGTGACCGTCAAGGAGGTCTGGCGGGAGCTGTCGATGTCCCCCGCCAGCACCCGTTACGTGGTGTCGGTGCTCAACGCCAGCACCCTGGTAACCGCCCAGGTCACCGGCACGCCGGCGCCGGCGCCCTCGGCCGGGACGTCGACCGGGGCGCTGAGCCCGGCCAACGTCACGGTGACCGGCAAGGCGTTGCGGCTCTCCGTCGACCAGGGCCCGGCGAACGACTACGTCCTCTTCCCGACCGAGGACCCGCCCGTCTCGCACACCCTCGCGCAGGTCCGCGACCACATCAACGCGCCCGGTTCGATCTGGCCGGTGACCGCCAGCGTTTCCGGCGGCAAGCTCGTGCTGACCAGCAAGACCAGCGACCTGAACAGCGCCGTCGTGGTCGGGCTGAGCGGGCTGAACGACGCGTCGGCCGACCTCGGCCTGGGCGTGGCCCGCGGCGGCGTCGAGGTGAGTGCGAGCGCGCCGTACCGGCCGGCCGTCGCCGCGGCGGCGCCACTGGCGGGTGGCTCCGACGGGGCGACCGTCGGCGCGAACGAGATCGTGTCGGCCACCGTCGGCCAGGGCCTGCTCGCCCTGGACACGTTGGACTTTCCCCGGTTCAACCTGCTCTGCCTGCCGGGCGTGACGACCGCGGACGCCGCCGCGATCACCACGGCGCTGGACTACTGCCGCCGGCAGAACGCGTTCCTGGTGATCGACCCGGCGCCCGGGCTGAACCCGGCGCAGCTGAAGACCGCCGCGAACCTGCTGCGGGCGCAGGGCGCCCACGGCGCGGTCTACTGGCCCCGGCTGGTCACCGTCGACGGTGGCGCGGACGGGTGGGGTCCCAGCGGCGCGGTCGCCGGGATCATGGCCCGCACCGACGCGTCGCGCGGGGTGTGGAAGGCCCCGGCCGGGCTGGAGGCCGGCATCGCCGGCGCGGTCGGGCTCACCGCGCCGACCAACGACGACGTCTCCGGCGCGCTGAACCCGCTCGGGCTCAACGTGCTACGCACCTTCCCCGGCGTCGGCATGGTGGTGTGGGGCGCCCGGACCCTCGCCGGCAGCGACGTTCTCTCCAGCGACTCCAAGTACGTCCCGGTCCGCCGGCTCACCGACTACATCTCGGCCAGCCTCTACCTGGGAACGCAGTTCGCCGTCTTCGAACCGAACGACCCGGACCTCTGGGCGCAGCTGCGCCTGGCGGTGGGGGGCTTCATGCGCGGGCTGTTCCGGCAGGGCGCGTTCCAGCAGTCCGAGAAGCACGCCGAGTCGGACAGCTTCTTCGTCGTCTGCGACTCGTCGGTCAACCCGCAGACCGAGATCGACAACGGCCGGGTCAACGTCGTGGTCGGGTTCGCCCCGCTCAAGCCCGCCGAGTTCGTGATCATCACCATCACCCAGCTGAGCCAGGCAGGAGAGTGACATGGCCGAGTTCAGCGTGAACCCCACACGCTTCGACCCGTACAAGAGCCACATGTTCCGCGTCCGCTGGGACGGCGTGTACGTGGCGGGGTTGTCGAAGATGTCCCCGCTGAAGCGGTCGACGGCGCCGGTCACGCACCGGGTCGGCGGTGACCCCGGCCACGACCGCAAGAGTCCCGGCCTGACCACGTACGACGCGGTCACCCTGGAACGCGGCGTCACGCACGACCTCGCCTTCGAAGCCTGGGCGAACAAGGTCTCCAGCCTGCGCCAGCCGGGCATCTCCTTGCGGGACTTCCGCAAGGACCTCATCGTCGACGTGTTCAACGAGGCGAACCAGAAGGTGCTCAGCTACAAACTGTTCCGCTGCTGGGTCTCCGAGTACCAGGCACTGCCCGCGCTGGACGCCGCCACGGCAGTGGTCGCCATCCAGAGCATCAAGCTGGAGCTGGAGGGTTGGGAGCGCGACACGTCGGTCACCGAGCCCGCCGAGCAGAGTGTCTGAGGAAGGCCCGGTCATGTCGGCGGCACCCGGTCTGGCGCGGCTGGTCGCCGCGCTCGACGACGGCGACGGTCTCCTCGCGCAGGCCGTCGCCGTGCTGCGCGCCGCCGCACCCGAGCCCGACCCGGCGTACCTGCCGACCGGCACCGCCGACCGGCAGCTGCTCACGGTGCACGAGCGGGCGGTGGGTCGTCCCCTCGAACTCACCGTCGCCTGCCCGGCCTGCGGTGCGCTGACCACCCTGCAGCTCGGCCGGGCCGACGTCGGCGAGCACCACCCGCGCAGCGCGTGGTGCTCGCCCGGGGTCGGCGTCCGCGAGCCCAGCTACGCGGACCTGCTCGCCGCCGCGGGCGACCCGCACCGACTGCTCGCGCTGTGCCGGGTCGGCGAGGGCGCCACGCTCGACGACCTGGCCCGCGTCGAGGGGTCGCTGTGCGGGCCGCTGCGTTCGTCGTGCTGCGACTGCGGTGGGCCGCTGGAGGTGGACGTCGACGTGGTCGCCCTGGTGCTGCGGGCGCTCAGCGGCCTACGGGTCGACATCGACCGGGAGGTGCACCTGCTCGCCTCCCGGTACGGCTGGGACCTCGCGGTGATCGAATCGCTGCCGGACGAGCGCCGTCGCCGACTGGCCGCCCTGGTCGCGGAGACGACGCCGTGAGCGTGCCGCCGGCCGTCGCGCGGCTGGTCGCCCGCGCCACCCGGCCCCCGGTCACCGCCGACTCGCCGCTCGCCGCCCACCTGCACGACCCCGGGACGGCACTCCCGACCGTGGCCGTACCGCCGGTCCCCCACCCGTCCCGCGCGGCGCCGCCGGTCCCCCACCCGTCCCGCGACATCCCGCCGGCCCCGAACGATCACCACCCGGTCGAGTCGCCGAACGGCCACCACCCGGCGGGAACGCCGTCGCCCGGCCGGCCCGCCGTGCCGCGCCCGGGCACGCCGGCCCCGACCCCACCCCTGTCGTCCCCGGCACGACGGTCTCCGCCGGCCGCCCAGGTCGGGCTGCCGTCTCCGGGCGCGACCGCCTGGACAGCCGCCGATCCCGTCGGCGAGCCGCCGACCGCGCCGGTGTCGGTCGTCGGTGCCACCGTCGCGGACGCCGAGGGGTTCCCGGCCGCGCCGCCCACCGGCGCGCCCGCCCGACCCGTTGTCGCCGGCTGGCCGTACCAACCGGAGGGCGGCGCCGCGCCGGCGCCGCCGAGTGCCGGGCCCGCCGCGTCGACCCGCACGCCCGACGTCGCGGCGGCGCCGACCGACCCCACCACCCCCACGCCCGTCCCGGCGGCACCCAGGCCGGGCACGCCGGCGTCGGACCGCGCGACGCCGCCGGTCGACGCCCCGGCGCCGCGCGAGACGGCGAAACCCGCCCCCGTGCCACCGGTACAGATCGGACGCATCGAGATCCAGGTCGCCCCGCCGCCCGCCGAGATCGACCCGTTCAGCGGCTGCCGCGCGCTCGAAGGGGGCGTCACCGCCCGGCGAGGGGGTGGCTGGTGAGCCTGTTCAGCCCCGGCCCGCCCGTGCTGGCCGGCGTGGACGAGGTGCTCCGTGTGCTGACCACCGAGGCACTGAAGGGACTGGCCACGCCGGTCGGGGTCAGCGTCGGGCCGCTCGACCGCCCCGTCGACGGACCCCGGCTCAACTGGTTCCTCTACCGGATCGAGCCGGCGCCCGCGTACGCCAACATGGAGTCGCCGCAGCACGGCTGGCGGACCCGGCGCGGCCGGCCGCCGCTCGCGCTCACGCTGCACTACCTGCTCACCGCCGACGCCGGTGAGCTGACCGAGAGCGGCACCGAGGACGACGTGGTGCACGCCGCCCTCTCCGCGCTCATGTCGGCGCTGCACGAGAACGGGATCTTCGGCGCGGACACCCCGGTCGCGACCGGTCCCGACCGCTCCGTCACCGACGTCGCGGCCGCGCTGGACGGCATGGTCGAACCCCTGCGGATCACCATCGAGCAGGTGCCGATGGAGACGATCACCGCGCTGTGGAACACCGGCTCGCACGCCCTGCGGCTGTCGATCGGCTACCAGGTCAGCCTGGTCACCGTGCCGGCGCTGACGGCGTACGCGCCGGGGCCGCCGGTGCGCGCCCGCCGGGTCGGCGTGGCGCCGTCGCCTGCGCCGGTCGTCGACGACGTCCGGCCGGCAGTGGCCTGGTTCGACCAGGCTCTGACCATACGGGCGCACGGCGTGACCGACCTGCGCCAGGTGACGTTGGGCCGGTTACCCGGCGATCCGGACGACCCCACCGACGGGCGTCCCGACCCGGCCACCACGCACAGCACCGGGCCGTGGCGGCTCACCGCCGGCCCGGCACCGGGCGGCCTCACCGTGCACCTGCCCAACGGTGAACTCGTCCCGGGTACCCGGCCCCTCACGGTCACCAACCTCGCCGACGGGCTGGCGGCCGGCAGCGGGCACGCGACGGTGACGGTGGTGCCGGTCGTCGTGTCCGCCGCCGCGCCGCTGGCCTCCGGCGACATGGCGACGCTGACGGTGCGGCACGTCACCGACGGCGGTCAGGCGTTCTTCGCCGGGCGGGCGGTGCCGTACACCGCACTGTCGGCGACCTCGATCCAGGTCGTCGTGCCCGCCCTGCCGCCCGACTCCCTCGGCGCGACGGTCCCGGTGAGCCTGCGGTGCGGCACGGTCGCCGGGCCGGCGACGGACCTGGCGGTGGCACCGTGAGCATCGCGACGGTCGAGGCGCCCGCCCGGGGGACTCCCTCGGCGCTGACCGATCCGCGCCTGCTCGCCTGGCGGCACCTCTTCGTCTCCGGCGCCGCCGACGTGCTGCGCCGCTACCGCGCGGCGTGGGCCGACCCGACGCTGGACGACGCGGCCCGCGCGGTCGCCGCCGTCGGTGTCGTCGACCCGCACCCCCGCGTCGCGCTACTGCCGCTGCCGACCGAGGGCGAGTTCGCCGAGCTGGTCCGGGTCACCGGCATCGACGCCGCCGCCGAGGCGGTACTCGCGGTGGCCTGGTGGGCGGCGGTCGAGCCGCAGGTGGCGATCGTCTGCGGCTGCGTGCACGACGACGCCGGCCGCCGCTGGCCGAGCCTCGGCCTGCTCGCGCACGTCTTCGCCGGTGTGGGCGTGACCGTACCGCTGACCGTGGGCGCCACCCACCCGCTGGTCCGCCGCGGGCTGCTGGACGTCGTGGTCGACCCCGACGCCCCGATCCGGCTGCCCACCACCACCGTCGCCGCGATCGCCGGCCAGCGCCCCGCACCACCCGCCCCGGGCGCGGTCGCGCCGCGGGTGGCGGCCGCCGCGACGCGGGTCGCCGCGCTGCTCGACGCGGGCGTCCCGGTGCTGGTCCGCTGCGAGGTGCCCGACGACCGTGCGCCGGTGCGTGACGCCGTGGCAGCGCAGCTCGGCATCGCACCGGCTCCCGGGGTACGGCCGCCGGCGGTCGCCCGGCTGCTGCTGCACCTCCGGCACGAGCTGCCCGCGGTCCTCCTCGAGCCGGGCGACGCGCCGCCGGACGGGACGGTTCTCGCGCTGGGCGGCGCGGACGAGCCGGGTCCGCCGGGGTGGCACCTCGTCGAGCTGGCCGCGCCGCCGCTGGCCGTAGCCGAACAGGTCTGGCGGCGCGCGCTGCGGCAGGCCGGCGTCGCCGTGAACCCGGACGAGCTGGCCGACCTGGTCGGACGGCTGCCGCTGGCCGAGCCGACGATCGCCGCCGTGGTGGGGCGCGCCCGCGTGGCGGCGGCCGTGGACGGCCGGACCGCGACGGCCCGGGACGTGAGCGCCGCGCTGCGGTCCCAGCCCCGCCACGACCCGGGCGGGCTCGCCCGCCGGCTGCCGCCGACGACCACGCTCGACGACCTCGTCCTCCCCCCGGCGACCCTCGCCGCGGTGCGGGACGTGGTCGCGCACGCCCGCCACTCCCCCGCCGCGCACGACCGGCTGAGGCTGACCGGCCGGCGCGGCCGGGCCGTCATCGCGCTGTTCCACGGACCGTCCGGCACCGGCAAGACCGCCGCCGCCGAGGCGGTCGCCGCGGCGATCGACCGCGACCTGTGGACCGTCGACCTGGCCCGGGTGGTGACGAAGTGGCTGGGAGAGACCCAACGCAATCTCGACACCGTGCTGCGCGACGCGGCGGCGGCCGGCGCGGTGCTGCTCTTCGACGAGGCGGACGGGCTGTTCGGCAAGCGGGGCGACGTCACCGACGCCCGGGACCGCTACGCCAACCTGGAGATCGACCACCTGTTGCAGCGCATCGAGGTGCACGCCGGCGTGGTCGTGCTGACCAGCAACCGCCCGTCCGCGCTGGACGAGGCGTTCGCCCGTCGGATCCGGCTCGCCGTCCGGTTCGACCTGCCCGACCACGGCGAGCGGGAACGGATCTGGCGCCGCCACCTGCCCCACGTCGACACCGCGGCGGTCGCCCGCGAGGAGCTGTCCGGGGCCACCATCCGGGCCGCCGCGCTGGCCGCCACGGTCAGCGCCATCGCCGCGGGCACGGACGTGCGAGCCGAGCACCTGCACGCCGCCGTCCGCCGCGAACTGGAGAAGAGCCGCCGTCCACCCACCGCCCGGAGGCCCCGGTGACCGACATCCACGTGAACGTCGACCAGCCGCCCGAACCGGGTCTGCTGCGCGCCGCCATCGAGGCCGCGTTGGCCGGCCGGGCCTGGCCGGACGGGCCGGAGGCGGCCGTCGCGCGAGCCGTCGCCGACCACGTCACGGGCACCGACCACGGACCCAGGAGCAGGCCATGTTGATGCGCGGGATGCTGCTGTCCTTCTCCGACCCGGTGGCGGGCATGGTGCCGAGCCTGGTGCCGTTTCAGTACAACCCGGCCGAGGTGACCCGGGTGCTGCGGGTGCAGTCCGGCACGTCCGGGGGGTCGGGGCTCCGGGTGGGCGGACCGCCGGTGGAGTCGTACACGTTGAAGATCGAGCTCGACGCGCTGGACGCGATCGACAAGCCGATCACCGGGTCGCTCGGCATCGGACCGCTGCTGGCGACCATCGAAGGGCTGCTCGAGCCGGGCGGCGGCGGGTTGGCCGCGCTGGTCGGAGCGATCAGCGGCGCACTCGGCGGCGGCGGTGGCGCCGCGCCGGTGCCCGCGCCGTCGCTGCCGCTGGTGGTACTCGCCTGGAGCCTGGAGCGGATCGTCCCGGTCCGGGTGGACAGCTGCACCATCCACGAGACCGGCTTCGACGCGTTGTTGCAGCCCGTGCAGGCCACCGTGGACCTGTCGCTGACCGTGCTGCGCAGCCGGGACCTCAGCCCGGACCTGAAGCTGGCGAACGTGCTGGCGACGGCCTACCAGGCGGTACGCACCGCCAGTGCCACCGTCGGCATCGCGCAGGGCGTGGAGTTGATGCTGTGACCGGCCGGTACGCGGACCAGCCGCAGCTGGACGTGGCGCAGGACGACGGCACGACGCGGCCGATGTCGACGCCGCGGATCAGCGTCGCGCCGAGGACCGACGTGGTGTACCCCGTCCGCGCCGGCGACCGGCTCGATCTGCTCGCGGCGGCGGCGTTGAACGACAGCACCCGGTGGTGGGTGATCGCCGACGCCAACCCGGCCGCCGACGCGCTCACCCTGGAGGAGCCGGGGACGATGCTGGCGGTGCCCGATGCCTGAGACGCGCACCGTGATCACGGTCGACGGGACGCCGCTGACCGCGCACCAGCTGGAGCTGGTGCAGAGCGTCAGTGTCGAGGAGTCGCTCGGCAGCCCGGACAAGGCCAGCGTCACCGTCGCGATGGACACCGACAACAGCAGCGCGTGGAACAGTTCGCTGGACGCGCTGGTCGCGCCGGTCACCCCGTTCACCGTGCGGGTGAGCCGGGGCGGGACCAGCTACGAGATCGACGCGCGCAGCGTGAGCGCGAACTGGAACTTCGCTCCCGGCGGCCTGTCCACGTTGACCGTGGAGGGGATGGACCGCAGCGTCGAGATGGACCGCCGCGACGTGCAGCGGCTGTGGCAGGACACCACCGACTCGACGATCGCGCAGACGCTGTTCACGCAGTACGGTCTGGCCGCGCAGGTCGAGTCGACCCCGGCCGGGACGGACTCGGCCACCTACTCGCCGCAGCAGAGCGCCACCGACTGGGCCTTCCTGCGGGGCCTGGCCGGGCGCAACGGGTTCGACCTGCACGTCGAGTCGATCGGCGGGGTGGTCACCGGGGTGTTCAAGCGGATCGACCCGACGGCGGCGGCGCAGACCACGATCCGGCTGGGCTACGGCGAACTCGGCGGCCGGGCCACCGCGTCGGTGCAGCTGCTCGCCGGCCAGGAGGTGCACCTGACCCGGACCGTCCCGGGCACCACCGACACCGACGTGGCCAGCGACCCGGGCACCGGGCACGCGATGGGCCCGCGGTCGCTCGGCGGGGCCACCCTGATCCGTACCCACGCCGCGGCCGGCATCAGTGTGCTGGACGCCCGGACGACCGCCACGGCGATGGCCGAGCGCAGCGCGTTCGGCGCGTCGCTGTCCACCACGCTGACCGCCCCCGACATGCCGCTGGTCCGCGCCCGCCGCACCATCACGGTCGCCGGGCTCGGCCCGACGCTGGACGGGCTGTGGCTGGTGAAGTCGGTGCGGCACACGATCACCGCCGGCGGGCACAGCCAGGCGCTGGGCCTGATCCGCAACGCCCTGGGCAGCGGCCCGGCAGGTGCCGGCGGGCTGGCCGCCCTCGCCGCGGGGGTGGCGCTGTGAGCGCCGGCCACGTCGGGCTGTTCCCCGGCACGGTGCACGACAACGACGACCCGGAGAAGAAGTGCCGGATCAAGGTGAACGTCCCGGAGCTGCTCGACGGCCCGACCGGATGGTGCCTGCCCGCGCTGCCGTACGCGGGGGATGGGTGCGGCTTCGCGTTGGTCCCCCCGGTCGGCGCGGCCGTGCTGGTGCAGTGGCCGCGCGGCGACCTCTCCGCGCAACCGGTCTGGTCGGGTGCGAACTGGAGCGCCGGACAGGCGGTGGAGGGTGCCGGGCCGAACACGGTCGTCCTGCTCACCCCGGGCGGGCACCGGCTCGAACTGTCCGACGAGGAGGGCGCGCTGACCGTCACCTGCTCGGCGGGCCCGGTCATCACGCTCGATGACGACGGCGTGCGGATCGACAACGGGTCCGGCGCGACCATTGTCATGCAGAACGGGCAGGTCGACATCAACGACGGCGCCCTGGTGGTGAAGTGACGTGCCCGGCTACCTGCTCACCACCGCCACCGTGGCGACCTGCCCGCACGGCGGGTCGGCGAGCTTCACGGCGAGCCAGGACCGGGTGCTGGCCGACGGTGCCCCGGTGCTCGTGGTCTCCGACAGCACGACGATCGCCGGCTGCCCGTTCATGGTCGGCACCGTCGCCAGCCCGTGCACGACCGTGCGGTGGCAGTCGCCGGCCATCCGGGTCACGGCCGGCGACCCGGTGCTGCTCGACACCAGCGTGGGGCTGTGCCTGAGCGCGGCGTCCGCGCCGCAGGGAACGCTCCAGATCAGGTCGAACCAGTCGAAGGTGGAGGGCACGTGAAGCGTTTCGCCGCCCAACCCTGGGCCGTCGGCGCCGGACGCCGGCTGGCCACCCGGTCCGCGCTGGAGCACCTGGACGACCTCGTCCGCCTGGTCCTGCTCACCGGGCCGAACGAGCGGCTGCACCGGCCGGGATTCGGCGCCGGGCTGGGCCCGTCGACGCTGTTCCAGCCGCTCTCCCCGGACCTGGCCGGCACCGTGCGGGCCCGGGCCCGGGGCAGCCTCACGGACGCGCTCGGCGACCGCCTCGACGTCGTGGACGTGACCGTGACCGTCGCTGACTCGACGGTGTCCGCGCAGGTGGTCTACCGCCCCCGGCCGGCGGGCGAGACCCGGACGGTCACCCTCACCCTGCCGGCGGCGGCGCTATGACCACGTTCGACGCCTACACCGAGCCGGTGCAGCCGCAGGCCAGTCCGCTGCGCCGGCCGGAGGCGCTGTTCGCCGGGGGCAGCGTCATCGGGCTGCGCGCGGCCAGCGCGACCGGCTCGGGAACCACCCGCACCGTCTCGGTCTGGCTCTACGACGACCCGCCGGCCGGGCTGACCGCCGCCGAGCTGTGGACGTTCCAGGGCCGCCCGGCGGTCACCGTCACCGGGCCGGGGACGGTCGTCGCGGCGACCACCGACCCGGACGGGAACCCGGTCCCCGCGCACCTCGACCTGCCCGTGCAGGCGGTGGGCGCGGCGCTGCCCGGACGCGCCCCGTACCGGCTGGGCGTCGACCCGGCGGGCCTGGCCGGGCTCGGGCTCCAGGTCGACCCGCTGCGCCGGCACGTGCCGGTACGGCTCCGCCCGGAGTGTGGCGACGTGCCGGACTGCGTGCGGATCCCGGAGCAGCCCGCCCCGCTCACCCCGCCCGACTACGACACCCTGGCCCGCGACTACGCCGGGCTGCGGGCGATGCTCCTGGAACGGCTGGACGTCCTCGCGCCGAACTCCGACCACTCTCCCGCCGACGTCACGGTCACCCTGCTCGAACTCATGGCGCACCTCGGCGACCTGCTGCACTACCGCCTGGACCGGATCGCCACCGAGACCTGGCTCGGCACCGCCCGCCGCCGCGCCAGCGTCACCCGGCACGCCCGCCTGGTCGACCACCCGGTGCCGCCCGCGATCAGCGCCGCCACGTTCGTGCAGGTGCGGCGGGCCCACCCGAACGCCGGACCGACCGACAGCAGCTTCGTCGTGCAGCCGGGAGACACCGCGACCGACGCAGTCGGCGACCCGGACCGGTCGCCCGACGCCGCGCACTTCACGGTGGAGACCGACGCGCCGGTCACCGTCTTCGCCTCGCACGCCGAGGTGCCGCTCTACGACTGGACCGAGGCGGACGCGGTGCTGACCGCCGGCGCGACCAGCGCGGTGCTGGTCCGCCCCCGCCCGGCCGACGGCGCACCGCTGGCGACCTGGCTGCCGGTGGGCTCGCTGCTCGCCTTCGAGGTGGTCGCCCCCGGGCCGGCCGGCGCGCAGCAGGACTGGGCGCGGCGGGTCACCAACTGGCCGCCGGACGACGGCGGCGGCGAGCAGATCCGCCTCCCCCTCGCCTCGTACCCGGCGCAGGTGGTCCGGGTGACCCACGCGGTCGAGATGACCGACCCGCTCTCCCCCGGGCTGCCGCTGGTGCGGGTGTTCTGGGACGCCGCCGACGCGCTGACCCGGCCGGTGCCGGTCAGCGTGGACCACTCCGGCGGCACCCCCCGCGTCGGCGTGGCCCGGCTCGGCGTCCTGCCCGCCCACCACGGTCTGCTGGTCGACGGTCCGGCGGCGATCGCGCCGCTCGACCCGCTCACCGGCGGCCGACCCGACCCGGCCCGGGAGCAGGTCGCCGACTACCTGCTCGTCCGCGCCGCGACGGCGGGACTGTCCTGCGCGCCCGGCGGCCGGCCGTGGCGGCTGGCCACCCGGGTCGCGCTGCCCAGCGGCGTCACCGTCGGGGCGACCCGCGTGACGAGCCTGCTGCGAGCGACGGCGGAGGGGTTCAGCGTCGTGGTCGACCACGACGACGACCACCCGCCCCGGTTGCGGTTCCGCACCGGCGTGCTGGGCGTGGTGCCGCCGGCCCGGTCGACGGTGACCGTGCGCTACGAGGTCGGCGCCGGCCCGGGCGGGCTGATCGCGGCGAACACGTTGACGCGGCTGGTGCGGACCACCTCACCGGCCGGGCAGCCGTGCGTCTGGGCGGAGGCCGACGCGAGGGTCACCGCGCGCAACCTCACGCCGGGGGTGGGTGGCACCGCCGCCGTACCGCTCGACGACGTACGCCGGGACGCTCCGCAGGCGTACGCGGCGGTGCCCCGGCGGGCGGTGCTGGTGAGCGACCTGCCGCCGTTCGCGACGCAGATCCCTGGAGTGGCCCGGGCCGCGGCGCGCCGGTCGTGGTCGGGGTCCTGGCCGGTCGGCCTGGTGGCCGTGGAGGCGGGGACCGACCTGGACGACCCGTCGGTCCACGCGGCGGTGGCCGAGGTGATGGACGCGGTGCGGATGGTCGGTACCGAGGTGGTCACCCTGCCGGCGACCCCGGTGGGCCTGCTCGTCGCGGTGACGGTGTGCCTGACCCCGGGGACCGATCCCGCGCTGGCCCGGCTACGGATCCTGGCGGCGCTGCGGCCGGGCCGGCCGGGGGCGGTCTTCTCGCCCGCCGCTCACCCGCTCGGCACCTCGGTGTACGTGTCGACGGTCGTCGCGGCCGTCGCCGGGGTGCCCGGAGTGGACGCGGTGCGGGTGACGGAGGCGCGCCGGCTGTCCGAGCCGGCCGGGACGTACCACGAGGTGCTGGTGGTCGGGCCGGACGAGATCGCGGTCTGCGACGACGACGCCGCCGCGCCGGACCGGGGCCGGATCGAGCTGACCGTGGAGGGTGGCCGATGAGCGCCCCGGAGCCCCGTGAGCTGACGCCCCGGCCCGACCCGCCGCCGGGGCTGCCCCGGCTGCGCCGCCGGCTCGCCGACCGGTACGACTTCCGCGACGGGCTGCTCGCCGGGATCGCCGGGGTGACCGGGCCGGGCGGGGCGGGACCGCTGGGCGCGCGGCTGGACGTGGCGGGCGACCCGGCGGTCGTCACCGCCGCCGAGCTGTGGTCGCGGGTGGCCGACTCGGTCGCCGCGTACACCGAACTCACCGCCGGCGAGCGGTACCTGGGCACCGCGCAGGACTGGACAGACCTGCGCCGGACCATCGACCTGCTCGGCCACCGGCCGACGCAGCGGGCCGCGGCGCGCGGCTGGATCCGCTGCACGACGGACACCGGGGCCAGTCCGCTCGTCCCGGCCGGCACCCGGGTGCAGGCGCCGGGCACGCCCACCCGGGCCGCGCAGACCTTCGAGGTGGTCACCGACACGCAGCTGCGCGCCGACTGGGCCGACCTCACCGTCACCGCCGTGCCGGCTCCGCAGCCGCCACCGGGCCGCGCGCTGCGGCTGCTCACCGATCCCGGCTTCGGGGCCGGGGACCGGGTGGCGCTGGTCGCCGAGAAACCCTCGGGGTACGTGCCGATGCCGTCGACCTGGTGGGGCTGGCTCGGCTGGATGTCGATCGTCTACACCCTGTTCGCCAGCAACCTGACGCTGCGCGCCGTGGTGACGGTGACGAAGAAGTCCGACGACCTGGGCGCCTTCCTGGTCACCACCGACCGGGAGCTCGCCGGGCTGCTGGCCCCGGCCAGCGGCACCACCTACGCCGCCTACCGGGTACGCGCGAAACTGTCGCTGGCGCACCGGCTCAGCAAGCTGTCCTACGTGAACTCCTCCGGCGCCGCCGCCACGGCCGCCGTCAGCTACCCGGGCGAGGCCGCGGCGGTCGGCTCCGGCCACCTGCTGGTGACCGACGCGAGCGCGGCGAGCCCGGGTATGAACATCCTCGTCTCGAACGCGTACGGCGCGTTCGTCACGACGGTCAAGTCGGTCAGCGGCGTGGACTGGTCGGTCGCCCCGGGGACGAAGCACCACGTCGGCCGGATCGAGCTGACCGACCCGCTGCCGCCGGCCCAGCGGGACGACGACATCGAGATCCTGCTCGTCGACCACCGGGTAGTCGCCCAGCACCACGAGCTGCCGCCGCTGGCCCCCGGCGGAACCCGGCTGCGGGTGCACCCCCGCCCCGCCGAGGCGCCCACCCGGATCGCCGTGCAGACCACCACCGGCTGGGAGCTGGCGGACTGCTCACGGGACGCCGGCGACACCACCGACGACGTAGGGGGCATGCTGCTCGTCCTCGGCTCCGGGCTCACCGGGACGGCCGCGAAGGCCCCGGCGACCGCCAACCTCGTCCCCGTCCGGCACGGCGAGACGCGCCGCGGACCGCTGACGGTGGCCGACGGCGGCACCGTCGTCCCCGGCCCGGTCACCGCCGACGTCGACCAGTCGGGCCGGGTCACCGACAGTCTCACCCTCCGGGTCGGCGGGGTGGCCTTCGACGAGGTCGACAGCCTGTACGGGCGGGACCCGACCGCACCGGTGTTCACCACCCGACTCGCCGCCGACGGCCGCCTCGTGGTCCGCTTCGGCGCCGAGGCGGTACGCGGCGAGGTCACCGCGACCTGGCGGATCGGCGGCGGCCTGGTCGGTGAGCTGGACGCGACGCAGATCGACACGTTGCTCGGCAGCGTGCGGGGCGTCCGCAAGATCGCCGGAGTGGGCCGTACCACCGGCGCCGCGGACCAGGAGGACTCGCTGCGGATGCGGCGGGCCGCCGCGGCCCGGGTCCGCGCGCTGGACCGCGCGGTGTCGCTGGACGATCTGGCCGACCTGGCGCTCGGCGTGCCAGGGACGAGCCACAGCGTGGCGTGGCGGGGCGCGGGCCCGGTGGGCTGCCCCTGCGGCGGCAGCGGCCCGCATGTGGCGTCGCTCCGGTTCGGCGACACGGGGGTACGCGCACCGCTCCCCGCCGAGCTGGCCTCGCTCGCCGGCTACCTGGACGCCCGGCGGGACACCTCGGTGGGCCTGTGCGTGTGCGCGGGCGTGCCGAGCGCGCTGACCGCCACGCTGACGGTGACCGCCGACCCGCGCCGGGACCCGGTGACGGTACGGGAGGCGGTCGGCGCGGCGCTGCTCGACCCGGCCGGCCCACTCGCGCCCCGACCGCGCGACCTCGGCGTGCCGGTCGACGCGAGCGACGTGCTGGCCGTGGCGCAGGCGGTCACCGGGGTCGTCGGCGTGGTCGCGCTGTCGGTCAGCTCGGGCGTCCGCGCGCCGTCCGCCGCCGAGGCCGCGATCGGCCGGACGCCGGCCGAACGGTACGAACTGCTGAGCGTGACGGCGGTGACGGTCCAATGAGCGAACGCTTCCTGCGTATGGTGCCGCCGGCCCTGCTGAACGCCGGGCCGGCCGGCGCCGACACACCGCCGCTGCTCGCGCTGCTGGTGGCGCTGGAGGAACAGTGGCTGCTGCTCGCGGCGGACGTCGACCGGGTGCTCGACGACGCCTTCCCGGACAGCGCCGCGGACTGGGCGCTGCCGTACCTGGGCGCGCTGCTGGGGCTGCCGCCCGACGCCGACCGGCGCGAGATCGCGTACGCGACCGCGCTGCGCCGGCGCAAGGGGACCCCGGCCGCCCTGGAGGACTTCGCCGAGGTCGTCACGGGCTGGTCGGCACGGGTACGCGAGGGCTGGGCGGCGACGGTGTGGTGCCAGCAGCTGCGGCACCCGGTCCGGCGTACCGCCTCGCTGGACCTGCGCAACGGCGAGCACCTGCTGGCGGGCACCGGGCTCGACCCCGCGCGGCGGTCGGTCACGCCGGGCGGGTCGTACCACCCGGCGGCGGCGACCGTGCAGGTGTTCCCGTGGCAGGTGCTGGGCTACGAACAGGTCCAGGTGGCGCCACTGGGGGGCGGCCGGTTCGCGCTGCACCCGCTCGGCGGGAGTGCACCGCTGTACCTGCGGCCGCGACCGCTGGAGATCGCCAGCGACGCCGAGGACGAGCGACCACCCGGCGAGCCGCCCGTGCCGCGCCGTCCGCGCACGCCGGGCGAGCTTCCGGTACGGGCCACGTGGCGGCTGATCGACGCGCTCGGCGACGTGAGCTACGGGCCGGTGTGGACGCTTGCGGCCGACCATCCCCTCACCGGCGACGGGCCGGCGCTGCTGGAGTTGACCGTGGACGGCGCGCCGCTGCCCTGGGCGAAGATCGGGCTGACCGCCCTGCCGCCCGCCGGGTCCCCCGCCGCCCCGGCGGGGACGGTGCTGGTCGACCCGTACCGGGGGGTGGTGAAGCCGGCCGGGGACGTGACGGGCACGCTCCGCGCCACCTTCTACCGGGCCGTCCCGGGCCGGCTCGGCGCGGTGGCGAGCACCGCCGAGACCCGCGACGACGCGGGCGTGGTGATCGTGGTCGATCCGGCGTCGGGCCCGCACCCGGCCGGGCAGATCGTCGTGCCCACCCTGACCGCGGCGTTCGCCGCCGCCACCGCGGCGACCAGCAGTCCCAGCGAGCCGGACGCCCCGCAGGTGGAGATCCGCCTGCTCACCAGCGACCGACTCGCCGCGCCGGCCGCGCCGGTGACCGGCGCCCCGACGCTGACCCGGTGGCGGGTCGTCGCCCCGACCGGCTGCACCCCGGTGGTCACCGGGGACCTGTCCCTGCAGCTGACCGACGTGCAGATCGAACTCTCCGGGTTTCTCCTCGCGGGCGCGCTGCGGATCGGCGCGCAGCTCGCCGGCGTCGACCTGATCGGGATGACCGGCGACCCGACGTCCGGGCACGGGATCGACGTGGATCCGACCGCGTGGACGGTCCGGCTGACCGCGACGCGCTGCCTGCTCGGCCCGATCCGCGCCGACCTGTCCGCGTACCCGGTCCAGCTGACCGACTGCGTCGTCGACGGGCGGGGCGCGGCGCTGATGCCGTGCGGCGGCGATCCGGGCGGCGACCCGACCCGCGCCGCGGTCGCCGCCGCCGACCGGTTCCCACCCGACCTCGTGGCAACCGGGGTCACCTTCGTCGGGCCGGTCGGGGCCGACGAGGTGTGGGTGACCGACTGCCTGTTCACCGGCGGGCTGCGCACCACCGTCACGTCCACCGGCTGCGTGCGCTACTGCCACCTGGGCGAGCACGACTCGCCGCAGGCTCACCCGCCCGCGTACCACTGCCTGACCGGGCCGTTGCCGCGCTTCGGCGGGATCGGCTTCGACTCGGCCGGCTACTACGCGCCCGTGGTCGACGCCCCGTCGGCCCGCCCGACGC
Source organism: Micromonospora thermarum (assembly GCF_012034245.1). Classification (GTDB taxonomy): domain Bacteria; phylum Actinomycetota; class Actinomycetes; order Mycobacteriales; family Micromonosporaceae; genus Micromonospora; species Micromonospora thermarum. Next base: position 113,819 of record NZ_JAATEO010000006.1, read on the forward strand.
CGGCACTGCTCACCGGCGCGAGCGACGGCGGCGAGATCGGCGCCTACCACCACGCCCGTCGCGGGCCAGTGGCCGTCCGGCTGGCGCAGCGCCTGCCCGAGATGACCCCGTTGACCGTGCATCCGCACCTGAGCGTCGCGCACCCGGAGGAATGACATGACCGGAGACGTCACCAGCGTCCCGTTGCGCGCCACCGACCGGTGGACCGCGGCGCTCATGCAGCAGGGCCGGGTGCTGCTCGACACCGACTGGAACCTGGTCGTCGGCGGCCCCGCCCGGGACGCCCGGCAGCTCGCCCACGACGCGATCGGCCCGGCCGGCGTGCCGGTCGGCAGCACCGCCTTCAAGGCGGAGTTCGTGGGCGGGGCGTTGACGGTCCGCGCCGGGACGATGTGGATCGGCGGGCTGCTCGCCCGCAACCCCACCGACCTGGCGTACGCGGCACAGCCGGAGATCGCCGCGCTGCCCGCGTCCGGCCTGGTGAACGTCTACCTCGACGCGTTCGTCGAGGAGGTGCAGGCGGCGGAGGACCCGAGCCTGCTCGACCCGGCCCTCGCCGGGGTGGACACCACCACCCGCACCCGGGTGGGCTGGCGGGTGCGGGTCGCCCCCACGACGTCCGCCACGTGCTCGGCCGCCGGCCTGCCCGCACCGGTGTCGACCGGGCGACTGGACGTCTCGCGGACCGCCGCGCCGGTGTCGCCGGACCCGTGCGCGCCCCCGGACGACCCGCGCAGCAAGCTGCCCGACGGGCTGCTGCGCATCGAGGTGCTCGACGCGGGCACGGAGAAGACGGCCCGGTTCGCCTGGTCGTACGCGAACGGCAGCGACGCGGTGGCGGCGAAGGTGGCCGGCACGGCGGTGGACCTCGCCCCGTCGCCCGCCGTGACGTTCGCCCCCGGCGACCTGGTCGAGGTGTCGACGCTGGGGCGGCGGGCCGACCGGCGCGACCACGGCGCGCTGTTCACCGTGGCGGCGGTGGCGCCGTCGGCCGGCGGCGACACGGTCACCCTCGGCACGGCCAGCCCGCTGGCCGGCGACCCGCCGGGCACCTGCCTGCGGCGCTGGGACGGGCAGGTCGTCGGCGCGGCAACCGCGGTCCCGCTGACCCTCGGCGGGGCCGACGTCGGCATCGCGTTCACCGCCCGCCCCGGCGCGTACCAGGTCGGCGACTGGTGGGGGGTGCGGGTACGCGGCAGCGCCGCGGACGCGGTGGAGACACTGACCAACGCCCCGCCCGACGGCGTCGTGCACACCGCCGCGCCGCTGGCCGTGGTGGACCTGACGAACAAGACGGTGCTCACCGACTGCCGGCCGACCTTCCCGCCGCTGACCGGCCTGCGCGGCGGGACCTGCACGGTGACCGCGTTCCCGGGTGACGACCTGCAGGCCGCCCTGGACGCGTTGCCCGCCACCGGCGGCGAGCTGTGCCTGGCCGCCGGCACGTTCCGGGTCGCCGCCCCGCTGACCGTCAAGGGCAAGCAGCGGGTGGTGATCACCGGGGTCGGACCGGCCACCGTGCTGGTCGGCGAGAAGCACGAGGCGGTGCTGGTCGCGACCCGCTGCCCGGACATCGAGGTCACCCGCCTGCGGGTGGAGTCCGGCCGGGCCCCCGGCACCCCGCCCGGCGAGGAGCACCTGCTCGGCGCGTTGACGTTCCTGGGCTGCGACGGGGTGCGGGTGCGCGACTGCGAGGTGTGGTGCCCGGACTCGTCCGGACGGGCGCAGTCGGGCATCTACGCGGCGCCCGACCCGGAGGGCAGGCGTCCCGGCGTGGTGGAGGTGCGGGGCAACCGGTTGGAGATCGGCGACCACCAGGCGGGCGTCATCGTCGCGTCGGCGACCGAGAGCACGGTGGTGGACAACACCGTCGTGCTGTCGGCCGGCAAGGCGACCGTGGCGATGACCCGCCTGGTGGCCCGCGAGCTGGGCCGGTTCGTCGCCGGCCACCTGGCCGTCGACCCGGCGGCTGGCGGCGGCGCGGCGGTCAAGCTGGCCGACGAGCGCACGGTACGGATGGGCGGCCAGGCCGCGCTGCGCCGGGTGGCCGCCGACTGGGCGAAGGCCACCTCGGCCCGGCGGCTGACGTCCGCTGCCTCGCTGCACCAGGGGCTCGCGCGGTTCGTCACGGCCAGCGCCACCGAACCGCACCAGGCGGCGGTCGGCTCGGTCAGCGCCCGGTTCCTCGCGGCGGCGCTGAAGGACACCCGGGCGGTCGGGCAGGGCATCGTGGTGGCCGGCGACCGGGCGAACCTGGTCCGGGTCGAGGGCAACGAGGTGACCGGGGCGCTGCAGGGCGTCCACGTGGCGCTGCGGGCGGCCGGCGGGGGCCGGCGGGTGCTCGGCCAGGTGGTGATCGGCAACAACACGGTGTCCTGCGCGGTGCCGTTCTTCTGGGGCCGCCAGCGGCACGCCTTCTACGTGGGCAGCTTCAGCAGCCTGACCATGCTGGACAACCATGCCCGGTTGCAGCGTACGGGCGACCAGACCGACGGCACGCCGGTCGACGCGGTGCGGGTGACCGGCCAGCTCGGCGCGTTCCTGCAACTGCGCGGCCTCGACGCGTCCGGCCCGTTCCGGGCCGGCGTGGTGCTGCGCGACGAGGGGGCTGCCCAGCGGGTGTCGCTGCGCTACGTCAGTGACGTGCTCAACCCGCTGGGCGTCGGGGTGCACGTCGAGTCGGGCTCGTTCCTCATGGACCGTTGCATACCCTGACCAAGGGGGATATTCTCGGAGGTCCAGGCATGCGCCAACCCGCGGTAGGGGCAGCCGAGGCCTTGCGTCACGGATGAGGGGTTCGACACCCCGTATGGCTGGACAGCGCGGATGAGAAGGCGCCGACGAGGTCGGCGCCTTTCGTCTGCCCCTGGTCAACCGGCTCACCAGCCGGTGATGGTGCCCCCGCCGGTCGGCGAGTAGTCGGCGTTGAGCTGGCGGATGCGTACCCGACCGGCGGCGAACGCGGCCCGGATCGCGGCCTCCAGCGCGGGGTCGCCCAGGTTGAGCCGACCCGGTGCGATGGCCGCCTGCAGCTCGGCCATCCAGGTGGGCTTGATGGTGGTCGCCGGCGTCGGGAAGCTGCCCACGGTGGACAGCTTCACGTCGGTCGCGATCAGAGTCACCTGGCCGTTGGCGTCGATCTCGGCGGTGTAGAAGTCGCCGCCGGGCACATTCGAGCCGGTCGGTCCCTGCAATCCGATCTCGCCGCGAGCGAGGGCCTGCCGCCAGGCCGCCGCCTCCCCCTCGTCCGCCCGGATGCCGGTGATCAGCGAGCGGGCCGTCTGCGCCGACGCGGACCGCTGCCCGAGCACCGTGCCGGAGAACGGGTCGACGACCTGCCGGGCCGGGTTGGGGATGAACGCCCCGGTGGAGACCCGGATGGTCACCGCCTGCTGCGGTTGCTGCGCCGGGGCGGGCGCCTGCTGCTGAACCGGCGCCGGGGCCTGTTGCTGGACGGGGGCCTGCTGCACCGGGGCCTGCTGCTGCGCCGCGGCCTGGCCCTGCTGGACGACCCCGCCCTCGATGTCCCGCACGGTGATCGTGGTCGGGGCGGAGGACTCGCCCACCCGCAGCGACGGCCCGACGTTGCCCAGGCCGATCATCGCCGCGCCCGCGTACGCCCGCACGCCGCCCATGAACTGCCGGCCGAGCTGGAAGGCGCGCTGCTGGGTGGGGGTGACCGTGGTCGGCTGGCGGCCGGCGAGCCCGCCGACGGTGAGCCCCAACGCGCCGGCCTGCAACGTCTGGCTCCAGTCGCCCCCCGACTGCAGGTACGTCCCGCCGGCGCCGGCCAGGCTGGGCAGCCCCACGCCGACGCCGAACCGGGCGGCCGGGTTGGTCAGCCACTGGGAGCCGGTGCCGGCCGCACCGCCGAACATGCCGAGCCCGGCGCCCCAGGCTCCGGAGCGCAGCACGAACCCGGCCCGACTCTCGCCCTGCGGCACGTCGCTGAGCGCCGCGCCGGTCATCGAGCCGATCGCGTTGCCGCCGCCACCGGCGAGCGCACCGCGCCACAACTGCCCGCCGCGGGTCAGCCCGGCCGCGCCCACCCCGAGGTTGCGGGCCAGCCCCAGGCTCGCCCCGCCGCCGACGCCGATCGCGAAGCCCTGCTCGCCGACCCGTCGCCCCTCGCTCAGGCCGGTCCGCAGCGCCGCCTCCCCACCGTGGCCGGCGGCCAGCTCACCGCCCGCCCCACCGGCGAACCCGAGCAGGAAGCCCTCGCCCCCGACGACCGCCCCGGTGCCCACCGCGGTCATGCCGGTGGCGAGCAGGCCGGTCGCGCCGGTCCCGGCGACGCCGGCCGCGACCACCGGGGCGGCGAGGATCGCGCCGATGGACAGCGCCACCGCGAACGCCAGGTTCCGGGTGATGGTCAGCCCGGTGACGATCGAACCGGCCGCCGCGATCGCCCGGTCGATGCCCTCGAGCACGACGGTCTGCGCCTGGTCGGCCTTCTCCACGGCGGTGAAGACGGCGTCCGCCATCTCGGTCAGCGAGCCGCGTTGCTGGGCGTTGCGGTAGCGGCTGAGCGCGATGTTGGAGTCCGCCATCGGGTCGAGCATGCGCCGCTGGACGTCGACCGGCTCCTCGCCGCTGACCACGCTGACGAAGAAGCCGACGACGTACTGGTCCTCATAGTTCAGTCGCATGTGCTCGCGCATGCGGTACTCGGTGCTGTCGTTCATGTCGCGCGCCCGGCGCGCCGCCTCCTGCAGGGCGGCGGTGACCTCGGCGCGGACCCGGTCGGCGAGTTCCTGCGGGAAGACGAGCATCTCGCCGTCGTGCATGACGTACGCCATGCCCGGCTGCTCCTGGTAGGGCCGGATCGACTCGATCAGCCGGATGTTCGCGAGCACGCCGGACCGGTCCGCGCCGGCCGCCGGGGACAGGGCGCGGGCCAGTCGCTGCTGCTGCCGCTGGGCGCTCGCCCGGCCGAGTTCCGCGCCGAGGCCGGGCTCCAGCGTGGCGAGCTCCTGCCGCAGGATCGACCGGGTGTCCCGGCTCAGGTCCGGGCGCTGCAACCAGGCGGTGATCAGGTCCACCTCGGCCCGGATCTCGGCCGGGTCGGTGAGCTGTCTGCTGTTCCGCTCCCGCAGGATGCGCGGCATCTCGGCCTGCTCGGGCAGCTCCGGCTGGGCGGGCGTCTGCCCCGCCCGGCCGCGGCCACGGCGTCGCGGTGGCGGCCGGTCGGCGGCCCGGATGGCGGCCTGCCGGCGGGCGAGTTCCGCCTGCAGGGCCTCCTTGGCCTCCATCATCCGGTCGGTCTCCTGCGAGCCCACGATCTGCCGGTTGAGCCATTCGTCGACGGCGCGCAGCTCGTCCACCAGCTCGGTGAACCCGTAGTGCCGAACATCCGGGGTCGTGTGCAGCCAGTCCTCGGGCGCGAACGCGACGTACGCCGTGCCGGTGGTGCGCAGCGGCCCGAGCGCGTCGAGGTCGCGTGCGGCGTGGTGCGCCTGCGCCTCCGCGTCGTCGGGTGCGGCATCCCCGTCGCCGGACTGCTGGGCGGCGTGGATCAGCTCGTGGGTGAGTAACGCGTCGGGGACCGCCTGCCCCGGCCCGACCGCGATCCCGATGTCCCGCCCGACGGTGAACGCGGCGGCGCGGGCGGCCCGGGCCGCCGTCCGCACGTGCGGACCGGTGTGCACCCGTACGCCGGCCAGCGACACGCCGGTCGCGGCCTCGACGGACGCGCGGACCCCGCCGTGGACGGGCCGGGCCGGGTCGGCGAACGCCCGCTCGATCGCGACCCGGCCGAACTCCGACCCGGCGACCGGACGAGGCGACGCGGACGGGCGCTGGTCGGTGGTCGGAACGGTCTTCGCCGCGGGCGGTGCGGCGCTCGGGGCGGCAATGGCATGGGCTTGGCTCACCGCAACTCCATCCGTCCCTGCCCATCATGCCGGCGCGCCGACGGTCGAACAAGGACCGTTCGGGCTGGTGAGCATCACCGCGCCAGCGGACCCGGCGGGACGTACACGCGGCTCGAAAGCGGGGCCTGTGGCGCCGGGTGCAGGGGGTTCACCGCACCCGGCCGATGATCCGGCGATGGCCGACGCCGCGGCGACTCCGGGTGCGCCTCCGGACTCCGGGTTCCCACGGACTACGGCCGTGCTGGCTTCTCGCTGCCTCGCTGCTGGCAGCTGGCACTTGCGGTCGACGGGACGAAAGCAGCCGATGTCAGCTTCGAAGTGACCGGTCGGCGTCGCCGCCTGGAGTCGACGGTGCCGTTACCGGTTGTGGCCATGCCGCCGCGGGCATCGCCCTATGGGGACTCGAAGCCGTCCCGAAAGGTGCGCGGCCAACAAGGGCGAGGTTGACTTTCATGCTCGTGCACGAAGCATTCCCAGGCGGCCTTCTGCTGGAGGGACGCTCAATTCGGCACCGTCCTGAGAGCGGGCGGTCCGACGTAGAATCCGGCATTCCGGTGGCAACTAGCCCATAAGGTACGTAACCTGCCCGACATGGTCTTTCGCACCTGGCGTAACCTGCTGCTCACAGCGGTCGGGATGGGCATGCTCGCCGGTGCCGGTCAGCTCGGCATCGCGTTCGGCTTCGGCATCGTCCAGCTCACCGGCGCCACCGTCAACCAGTGGCCGGCCCAGCTCGTCTGGGTGGGCTGGTTCGCGGCGCACGCCGCCGTAGCCGGCACCGTCGTCACCGCACGCCTGGCCCGCCGGTACGGCGTGTCGGCGAGCACGGGCAGCCTGGTGGCCGTCGCCGCCGCCGCCGCGCTGGGCGCCACCGTCGTGGCGCCGCTCTGCATCCGGCCGGCTCAGGCCGCCGAGCGGTTCTCTGTGGACCCGATCTTGGCCGTCGGCATCTGCACGCTCCTCGGTGCGCTGGTCGGCGCGGGTGCCGCGATCGCCGTACTGGTGAAGCCGCCGCTGGGCTGGAACATGGCGGCGGTGGGTGGCGCGATCTGGCTGCTGGCGCTGGTCTCGGTCGCCCCGTCGCTCGCAACCGCCGGCCCGTTGCCCGCCGTACGGCTCGGTGTGCTGGAGCCGGCCGGGCTCGACGCCGACGTGGCGCAGCGGCAGGCGATCCTGATTCTGCCGGCGGTGGCCCTGCTCATCGGCGCGGCAACCGGCGGGCTGGCCCGCTGGCGCGGGCATCCGCCGCTGGTCAACGGCGCGACCGGCACGGTCGGCACGGTGCTGGTCGCGTTCGCCTACCTGACCGCCGGTCCCGGCGACGCCGTCGACCGGTACCAGATCACGCCGTACTACGGCGCGCTGATCGCTGTCGCCACCGGTGTGCTCGGTTCGGTCGCCGCCGCGTTGTTCCGCTGGCCGCTCCTGCCGGGCACCGCCGAGGCGCGGGTCATCGAGCCGACCGACATCCTCCGTCCGCTGTCCGCCGGCCCCGCCGGGCCGCACGCCATGACGCCGGCCGCCGGTGGTACGAGCGACGAGCCGGAGCCCGTCGCGCTGGCCGGCACGGGGCCGGTCGCCGGCGCGACCGCAGCGAAGCCCCGGCACTCAGCCGAACCGCCGGGCTTCGGTGCGCCGGCTGGCGACCGGGACGTCGCCGCCGTACCGGCCGACCTCGACGACACCCCAGAGACATCGGCCGATCTCGACGACACGCCGCAGGCACCGGACACGGCCCCCGCGACGGCGGCCCACCTTCCCGCAGGACCCGGCGGGGACGGCTCCGGGACGGCGGAGGCGGAGGCGGACAGCACCGAACCCGACGGAGCGCCGCCCGACGGGGCACTCGCCGCCCCGGGGACCCGCCGGATGTACCAGCCGCCGAAGTCCGGACACCGGACGCCGGTTCGGGCGACCTGGCCGGTCGTACCGGCGCGGCGGGTGCCGCCACGGACCGAGCCCGCTCCGGGCATCGAGGCGGCCCACCCGACCGGCACGGAGGAGATGTCCGAGCTGGCACTCCGACCTCGGCAGCGGCCGCCCCTGCCCGACCTGGACCGGGCCGCGAACTGGGACGCCCTCGCGACCGCCCGGCGCGCCGGGCCCCGGACCACCGCCGCGCCGGCCGCCCCCGCGTCCGTCGTCGAGGCGGGACGGGCCAGCGGGCGGCTGGGCCTGTTCCGGCGCAACAAGTCCCGGGCCGACGGCGGCGGCGCGGGCACCCCGGCGGGCGGGGAGCCGCTGCCGACGCAGGACGAGGAGTTCGTCGACTGGGTGACCGGGCTGGGCAAGCCGCTGGCGGACAACGAGCCGGATCAGGGCAGCGGTCGCCCCTCACTCCGCTCCACCGGCCGCCACCACAGCGACTGAGCACCCAGGCCTGCTCTGCGCGCCTGCCGGCGGTGTGGGGGTCCTACTCCCCCGCTTGATCAGCATGCCGACCGCTGCAAGAAGGCACGCGGACGCAATGACTCCGAGCAGCGTGTCGTAACCCTCGTGGGCGAGGACGGTGGCGGCGACCAGCGGTGCGGTGGCTTTGGCGATGGTGACGCAGGCGGCGAGCCGACCGGCGATGGTGGCGTGGGCGGTGGTGCCGTAGCGGTCGGCGAGCAGGGCTGGGGTGGCGAGGCTGGCGATGCCGAACCCGAGTCCGAAGCCGGTGACCGTGACGATCGCGCCGATCGGGGTGCCGGCGAGCCCGGGCATGGCGAGGACGGCGAGGGCGACAGATTTCCGCTGCGTGTTGCCCTGCCGCTCAGGCGCCGACAGCGCGGCAGGCGGGGCCGGAGGTTTGCGGATGGTGAGGACGTGCAGGGGCACCGCCACCACGCCGTAGGTGGCGGCGAGGACGAGCAGGGTGCCGCGCCAGCCGAGGTGTGCGTCGAGGAAGCCGGTGAGCGGCATGAAGATGGTGCTGGCGATGCCGGCAACGATGGTGACGGCGAGCAGCGCGGTGGCGCACCGCTCGGGGGTGAACCAGGTGACGATCACTGCGAAGGCAGGTTCGTAGAGCACCATGGCGCCGGTGATACCGATGCCGATCATGACGGCGTAGAGCTGCCAGACGGTCTGGACTTGGGACCAGGCGATCAGCAGGATCGTGGCGGTGACGGAGCCGGTGGTCATGAGGGCGCGTCCACCGTGGTGGTCGAGCCACCGGCCGACGGGAACGGCCATCAGAGCGCCGGCGAGGACGGAGGCGGTGAGTGCGCCGGTGACAGCGGTGGCGGAAGCGTCGAGCGTGGTCGCGATCGGACGGAGCAGAACTGGGTAGCCGTAGTAGAGGGTGCCGTAGCCGATGGTGGTGGTGATGGCGAGGGCGGCGACGATGCGCCGGCCGTGGGCGTGGTGCCCGCCGACCTGTCGGCCGGCGGGCACCGTGGCGAGGTTGGTGGTCATCAGCTGCCGCAGCAGCCGCCGGTCTGGCCGCCGGCGGGTGCGACGTCGAGGCTGATGAGGTTCAGCGGTGCGGACAGCAGGCCGCCGGCGACGGCGGTGGCCAGGCCCTTGCCGACCGTCTCCGCCGGGGTCGGTCCGCAGCAGGTGTCGGTGCTGGTGGAATCGCCGGGGTTGCTGTTGCAGACGCCGGTCTCGGGCAGGTCGAGCTGGACGTCGCGGGCGGCGTCCCAGTCCCCGGCGAGGGCGGCGACGACGGAACGGACCTGCTCGTAGCCGGTGGCCATGAGGAACGTGGGCGCGCGGCCGTAGCTCTTCATGCCGACGGCGTAGTAGCCGACCTCCGGGTGTGCGAGCTCGTCGACGCCGTGCGGCGGAACGGTGCCGCAGGAGTGCTCGTTCGGGTCGATCAGCGGTGCGAGGGCGCGGGTGGCGCCCATGACCGGGTCGAGGTCCAGGCGCAGCTCGGCGGCGATCGAGTGGTCGGGGCGGAAGCCGGTGGCGGCGACGATCCGGTCCACCACGATCGACTCCTCACCGCGGTCGGCGTGCCGCACGATCACGGCGACCCGGCCCTCGGTCGGGGTGATCGCGTGCACCGAGAAGCCGGTGAGCAGCCGGATCCGGCCAGAGTCGACGTGGTCGCGTAGCCGGGAGCCGAGCGCGCCGCGAGCGGGCAGGGCGTCGGCGTCTCCGCCGCCGTAGGTGCGGGCCGGGCTCGCCGAGCGGATCGCCCAGGTGACCTCCGTGCCCGCCTCCTCGGCGGCCAGCTCGGCCAGGGAGAGCAGGGTGTTCGCGGCGGAGTGGCCGGCGCCGACGACGAGGGTGTGCCGGCCGGCGAAGCGGTCCCGGTCCGTACCGAGGACGTCGGGCAGGGCGTGCTCCAGGTACGCGCCGACCTTCTTCTCTCCGCGGGCCGGCAGGCCGGAGGCGCCGAGGACGTTGGGGGTGCCCCAGGTGCCGGAGGCGTCGATGACCGCTCGAGCCAGCAGCTCGTCACCGGCGGCGAGGCGGATGAGGAACGGTGTCTGTTCGCGGCCGGCGCTGCGCAGCCTGTCCAGGCCGAGCCGGCTGATCGCCTCCACCCGCGCGTCGTAGCGCAGGTGGGGCTTGAGCTGCGGCAGCTCGGCCAAGGGCTGCAGGTAGTCGGCAACGAGGTCCGCGCCGGCGGGCAGGTCGTCCTCGGCCGGGGCGACCCAGCCGGCGTCGTCGAGCAGCCGGCGGGCGGCCGGGTCGACGTTGTACCGCCACGGGGAGAACACCCGCACGTGCCCCCACTGCCGCACCGCCGCGCCGGCGGTGGCACCGGCCTCCAGGACAAGGAAGGGCAGGCCACGCTCGTGCAGGTGGGCGGCGGCGGCCAGACCGACCGGGCCCGCGCCGATCACCACGACGGGCAGCTCGTCCAGGACACTCATCGGAAAACTCCTCTGCGTTGAAAGATATCGAATCAAGAAGGTGCAGTTGTGCTGGGGCGGGCGGAGCCGAAGGGGTTCAGATGAGAGGGCTGCGGCGCTCGAGCAACACGACGTCGCGCCACCGCCCGTGGTGCCGCCCGACCCGCTCGCGGATGCCGATGACGCGGAAGCCGGCCCGCTGGTGCAGGGTGAGACTGGCGGCGTTCTCCGGGAAGACTCCGGACTGGATGGTCCAGATGCCGGCGGCTTCGGTGGAGGCGATCAGCGTATCCAGCAGCAGCCGGGCCACCCCTCGGCCCTGGGCGGCCCGGTCCACGTAGACGGAGTGCTCGACCACCCCGGCGTAGACCGCCCGGCTCGACGTCGGCGAGACCGCTACCCACCCGACCACGGTGTCATCCGTGTCGACGGCCACGAGGCGGTGGTCAGGCAGCTTGGCCGCGTCGAATGCCGTCCAGGTCGGTGCGGCGGTCTCGAAGCTGGCGTCGCCGGTGTCCAGGCCGGCCTGGTAGATGGCGAGGACATGATCGGCGTCGTCCGAGGCCATCGGGCGGACGGTGATGTCGGCCATCAGCAGGCTCCGATCGGGTTGGGGGCCGGGCGGCCCAGGACGACGTCGGCGGCGGAGGGGAAGCAGCCGACGCAGGCGTCGTTGATGCGGTAGTGGCGGGCGGTGCCGGCCGGCTCGACGAGCACGAACCGCACCTCGGTGAGGATCTTCAGGTGTTGGGAGACGGTGGATTGGGCGAGCCCGACGGCGGTGACGATCTCCCCCACGCTCATCGGCCGGGCGTGCCGGGCGAGGTACTCCACGATCTGCACCCGGGTCGGGTCCGCCAGGGCCCGGAACCACGAGGCGTAGGTCTGGGCTGTCGCCCGGTCGAGCAGGTCGCCCACCACCACTCCTTCTATCGTCTATCGCCGATTGGCGATGAAAGCCTAGCAGGCGCTACCCCGGCGAGGTGGGCGGTCGCGACGACGAGGCGAGCGACCGCGGTCAGGGTGGCGGGGTGGACGCGGTCGGGAGTGTCCGCGGGGCTGTGGTAGCCGCCCATCCCGGCTCCGATGCCGACTGCGGCGAGACCTGGCCGTCCTGCCATGCGGTCGGAGGCGAGGGTGGCGACGGTCGCCGCCATCCGGTCGGCGCTGACTTCCCGGAGCAGCAGGCCCGCGAGATCGTCTGGGGTGGTCATCCGCAGCATCCCTGTCCCGTGGCCACCGCGTCGGCCCTGGCCTGTGTGCCGCAGCACGAGCCGGCGGCTTCCGCGGCTTCCTGGGTGCCGCAGCACGGGCCGGCGCTCGCGGCCTCGCCGGCCGGCGGCAGGATGGAGCCCACGGCCTGGGCGGGGCTGCCGCAGCAGGCGCCGGAGCCGGTGACCTGCAGGGCGGCGGCCGGATCGCCCGCGAAACCGCCGGTGGTCTGGGTGTTGTCGCTCATCACAGGCCCTCTCCTCAGCGGGGGCTGATCAGCGTGTAGACGGCGGTGCGGGCACGGTCGTAGCGGCGCTGCGCACGCTCGGCGGCGGTGGACACCTGGGCGCAGGAGTCGCAGAACCGGACTCCAGCGCGAAGGGCGGATGAGCGGCGGGTGGAGCCGAACATGGTGATCCCCTTCCTCCGGACGCCTGTCTTGACGTCCGTCTAAGCAGAGGTTGCACGTTGATTAGAGACATGTCAACCTAGAGGCATGTCAAAGCAACAGGCGCCGCTTACCCTCGTCGACCTCAACGCCGACACGCCGTGCTGCCCCCCGCTGGCGCAGCGCCGGGTTCCGGCCGAGACGGCCGCGTTGCTCGCTCCCGCGTTCAAGGCCCTTGGCGACCCGGTGCGGCTGCGGTTGATGTCGATGATCGCCTCCGCCGAGGGCGGGGAGGCGTGCGTGTGCGACCTGACGCCGGCGTTCGACCTGACCGGGCCGACGATCTCGCACCACCTCAAGACGCTGCGCGAAGCGGGCCTGGTGGACGCTGAACGGCGGGGCACGTGGGTCTACTACCGCGCCCGCCCGGGAATCCTGCGCCAGCTCGCCACCCTGCTGTCGGTCGAGCCGGCCCCCTCGTCGCAGGGGTGAGCCGCCGGGCAACCCCCGTGCCTACCGGCGCCGGTGGCGGATCGCGATCAGCGTTGAGCGCCGGATCCCGTGTGCGAGGCGACGTCCGCCTTCCGCTGCCGGCGTTGACGAGGCCGTCCGGACACATGAGCGGCGAGGGCAGTCATGACGTACGCGGCGTCGCGACCGACGCCGCGCAGGGTGTTCGAGGCGAATGATCGCTGGAACTCCAACCCGAGATGAACCAGCCCTGGGTGAGTGGTGGAGATCCCGCCCACCTGCTGGGGCGCGCCACCAGCCGGGCTCACGTCGAGGAGGGCGCCACCGGGTCGGCACGCGACGGCACGGCCTTGTCGACGTTGAGCAGTCCGGCGTCGACCACGGCCCGGCTCATCGGCCGGGTCAGCTCGGCGAGGCGGGCGCACCCGTCGGCGCCGAGCACCGCGTACGCCGGCGTAGCGAGCCGGTCGGTGGCCGCCTCGATCCACGCACGCTGCGCCCGTCCGCTGTCGCTCAGAACGGGCTCGTCGCCCTCGATCAACCCGCGCCCACGCAGCCGCTCGACCGCGTCAGCCCACTGCTCGCCGTTCCAGCCGCGGGTACGTTGCAGAAAGCGAACCGGCACCTCGCCGGACGCGGCGTGCAGCACCAACGCCTCCAACCCGGTGAGCCCCGCGAGCACCAGGGCGGCCACGTGCCCGTCGCCGCGGAACTCGCGCAGGAGCGTCTGGGCATGCCAGAGGATCAGGTGCGGCTGCTCCGGCCACGGCAGTGCGGCGTGGGCAGCGAACAGTGGCCGCCCCTCCGGGTAGGCGGTCGCGGACTCGGCAGCGCGCCGCGCCAGCTCGGCGGCCTCGACCATCTCCGGGCCGTGCACCGCGTCGCCGAGCGCGCGGGTCAGGGCCGAACCGGCGGCCTCCAGCCGGGCGGCCAGCACGGCCCCTGGCGTCGCCCGCTCCCAGGCGGCTGGCAGCACCCGGGCGACGAGGTCCGGGTTGAAGTTGAAGAAGGTGGCGACGACCGGGCCGGGGCCGACCGGTCCCAGGGCAGCTGCCCGGGAGGCGAAGTAGCCGGCCGGTTCTGGAATGCCGAGTGCGGCGTACCGCTCGTGCGCCTCCGGCACAAAGTAGATCATTCCATGCAGGGGCTCGGTCACCCGCCAGGCGCGACGCACCACGGCCGGGTCGAGCGCCAACGGCTTCTGCCCGCTGGGATCCACCACGTCCATCTCCGCCATCTCGCTGCCCTCCGCCGACACGGTTACCGGCCGGTAGCTTCCCACGCGGGCGCGTGACTGTCACCCACAGTCCCGCCCCTCCCTCGCCAGCCCGCAAGGAGGCGTCGTGAGGTCGCCGACGTCACCAAAGGTCACGGCGCTGTCCCCGGTCCGGCCTTTCCGCAGAGGTCGAGGACACCGACGGTCTGACCACCGCTCTTCTCGCCGGTCGGCCGGAAGCCCAACCTGCGGTAGAAGCTCTCCGGTCCTCCGGCCCGGGGCTCCCAGGTGACGTACGCCCGGGTGTCGCCCCTGGCGCGGATCTCCTGGCATACGGCTTCGACAGCGAACCGGCCGTTGCCGTGTCCCTGGGCCTCAGCCGCGATGTTCAGCCGCCAGAGGCCGGAGCGCAGGTCGTCGGCATTGCGATCCGGATCCCACGGGATGTACCGGGGGCGATCGAGGTCGGTCGGACGACGCCCTAGCGGTAGCGCGCCGCCAGCGGCGCGACGATGGGGTCGGGGCGTTCACCTTCGTCGCCGGTATCGGGCCGGCCCTGACCTTCGTTCGCACCCGGTCATGAGCGACCGCGCGCGGACCGCTGCGCGATGCAGTCCGGGGCAGGGCCACCGAGCCTCTCGCCCCAGCTCAGGCCCAGGGCGGCGGCTCATGGCGGGACGAACGAGAAGTCCCGGTGGGTTCTCCGGTTCAGCGGAATGCCGACCTTGACGCGGCCTTCGATCTCCCCGCAGCTGATGCCCAGCCCCCTGGGCGATGAGCCGTTCGGGGCGAAGGGGTACGGGCTCGTCGACGACGACCGAAACCTGGACGGGCCAGGGGCTTTCGGGAGGTGACGGGGCGAGCAGTTCCCAGCATGAGTCCCACCCCAGGGCGAACCGGTTGCGCCGGGCGATCAGCGGGTCGAGAAGGACGCGGGCGACGAGGAGCCGGATGTCGAGAAACTTGCGGTTGGCATTGACGCGGAACTTCCGGTCGTCGGTGCTGGCGAGGCCGGAATGGCAGTGGAGGCAGTGGAACGGGAGCACGGGCAGGCGCGCGCGCCGAAGGGTCCAGGACAGCACGATATGGGGGCGCGTAGACATGGTTCTCTCCGAAGACCTGACGGAAGGCATGGGAAAAGAGCCGACGGCGACGTCGGCGACCGATGCACGGGAAAGGTGTCAGGTCTAAAGAGCAGGCGGCGTCACGCGGGGTGAAGTCCTCTCGTGGGTCAAAGAAGAAGATCCAGTTAAAGGTAGGGCGGGACGGGTTGGCGAGCCCACCCATTTTGTCTTGGTGCTGAGCACTGAGGGGCGCGGTCGGCGAGCTGGGCGTCGACCAGACGTCGACCAGGCGCCCGGGTCAGGAACATCAGGACCCAAGCCACTGAGGACCGCGAGAATCCACCCCAACTCGGCTTTGCGAGCTACCCAGCCCCGTCACGCCTTGGTCTTCGGGTTCTGTCTGAGGTTGCGGGCCGGCTGCATCTCGTACGCGCCGGAGAGCGCCTCGACCTGCGCCCAGACGGCGGCGGTGCGGGACGCGTCCGGAACCGGGCGGCGCAGATGCGCCACGGCCCAGGCGGCCTGCGCCTCGGTGGTGGCCGGCTTGCCGTACAGCTCCGTCGCGAAGGCGGAGAAGTCCCCGACGAGTACCGCGAAGATCTCATCGAGCAGGTGGCGATCCAGGGCGGTCAGCCCGGCCTGCTCCAGGATCAGCTGACCGTAGACGACCAGCGCGAAGAGCTGGCCGAGGGTGAGCAGGAAGTCCAGGTCGCGCTGCTGATCCTCGTCCGGGGCGTGGGCACGCAGCAGTGCGCAGAGTCCGTCGGCCTGTTCCCGGAGCACCGCGACGTTCGGGATCTCGGCGTACGCGTCGTACGCGCTGCGCCAGTCGTGGAACCGGATCGCCCCGAGGCCGCGGGCCGGACCCTGCCGGAAGAGGAACTCGTCGTCGGCGGGGTCCTGGCGGGTGGGTACCGGCGCGAAGTCGGCCGGTTGGAACAGGTAGTTCGGCATGAACTTCAGGATCAGGGCGAGGTTGACGTGCACGGTGCCCTCGAGCTTCGGCAGGCCGCGGATGTCCTTGGCGGCCTTGTCGAAATAGGTGTCCGCCTCGAAACCCTTCGCGGCGATCACATCCCACAGCAGGTCGATCACCCGCTCGCCCTCGGTGGTGACCTTCATTTTGGTCATCGGGTTGAACAGCAGGTACCGCCGGTCGTCGGGGCCCGCTGACCGGAAGTAGTCGGTGGCACGGTCGCTGAACAACTTCATCGCGACCAGCCGGGCGTACGCGTCGGTGAGCTCGCGCCGCACGTGCGGGAAGTCGGTGACCTGCTTGCCGTAGAGCACCCGCCGGTGCGCGTGGGTGACCGCCTCGTACATCGCGTGCTCGCAGATGCCGATGGAAGCGGTGCAGAGGTTGAACTTGCCGACGTTGACGGTGTTGAGCGCGGCGTCGAACGCGGCCTTGCCCGTGTGCAGCACGTCCTCGCCGCGTACCGGGTAGTCCTCGAGTCGGAACTCGCTGACGTACATCTGCCCGTTCACGACGTTCTTGACCAGGCGGTAGGCGGGGTGGCGGCTGTCTGCGGCGAAGAAGACGTAGCCGTCGGGCCCCTCGATGTCGGTGCGGCGGCCGAAGACGGAGACAAGGCCGGCGACGTTGCCGTTGCCGATGTAGTACTTGCCGCCGTTGGCCCGGAATCCGTCCGCGCCGTCCGGAGTGAGGATCATGTCGGTGGAGTAGATGTCGGCGCCGTGGCTGCGCTCGGACAGGCCGAACGCCATGACATGACCGTCGGCGAGCAGCTGGGCTGCGCGGGCGCGGGCGGTCGGGTTCGCGCTCTGCCACACCGGCCCGAGACCCAGGACGGTAACCTGCCAGGTGTACCAGTAGCCGAGACCGTAGAAGCCGAGGATCTCGCTGAGCGCTGCGTTGCGCGCGGTGTCCCAGCGCTTGCCCGCGGCCCCGCCACCATCGGCTGCCGGCGTCAGGAACGTCGCGAACAGTCCCTCCTTCGCGACGAAGTCCAGGAAGTCGCCGTACCAGACCCGGTCGTTGTAGCTGTCGACAAGCGCTTTCTTGCCCCGGTTCTCGAAGAAGTCGACGGTGGCGCGGAGCAGCCTGCGCGTCTCGTCGTCGAGGTGTGCGGGGTCGTAGGTGCGCGGGTTCAGCAACAACGAGTTGGCCATGGTGGCATTGCCTTCCTGGGGAGTCAGCGGCCGAGGCCGCGGAGGGTTTCGAGGACGTCGTCGAGCCAGTCGAGGACCATCCGCTCGTACGCGACGCCGCCCCGCAGCACGACGTGCTGCAACCGCTGGCCTGCGTCGAGCTCGCCGGCGTCGAGAAAATCACGCCGCTCACCGGCCAGGTAACGGGTGAGTGTGGCTTCGTGGTCGGCGCGGTACCGCTCGACCTCGACGATCAGTGCGGCCCGGCCGGCATCGTCGTCGAACGCTGCGCCGCGGATCTTCACGGCCAGTTCGTGGCGGACCGTCTCTGGCTGGACGGGCTCCCGAAGCCACCTCGTGAGCACCCCCCGGCCGGCCGCGGTCACGGAGTAGTGCCTCTTGTCCGGGCGCCCATCCTGGCCGATCTCCTCGGCGGTGACCCAGCCGTCGGTCTCCATCCGCCTGAGGACGCGATAGATCTGCTGGTGGGTAGCGGTCCAGAACCGGCCGATGGAGCGCTCGAACCGCCGGGCCAGCTCGTAGCCGGACCCGGGCTGCTCCAGCAGCGAGACGAGAATCGCGTGTTCCAGTGCCACATCGCCGATCCTGCTATGCAACTCGTTGCATAGCAATCCCCGGCGACATTCTGGTGCTGGCCGCCGCGCCGCGGGTGCGTGTGGTGTCCGCTCGGGCGACCGAAAGTGATCACGTGCTGGATCTTGTCCGAGGGGGACGTCGACCGGGAATTCACGATCGCCGTTCGTGGCGAACGACAACCCGCCCGGGCAACCGGATCGGCCGACTGCCGACGCCGCTGCCCGGCTCGTGTTCGAGGGTCGACGACACTTACCCGATGCCCACACCGTCCGGCTCACGGCAGGTGTTTCCACGCGACGCGGATCGTGCGCTGCAGACGTCGGTGACCGACTTCCACGGCGGGGAACACATCCGTCAGGGCGTCCTAGGAGGATGCGACTCCCGGTTGCGTCGCTGTGTGCCGCCGAACGTCTTCGTGACTGAGGACGCAGTCGCTGCATGTGCCGCCGCCCGGGATGCGGTAGAACAGGCAGCACGAGCGGCGCACGAAGAACCGGCGCGGCTGGCGGGGGTCGGGATGCTCCAGCCGGCCGGTGCCGAGCAGCGGCGACACGGCCAGGACACGCTCGGCAAGGTCCGCCGTGCGGCCGGCGAGCTCCGGCCGGACGGTGGTCAGCATGCCGACCGCCCCGCCGAGCGCGGATCCGACGTTGCCCCACAGCACCTTCTCCGACAACCGGTACCGCTCGGCGAAGACGGCGAGCGCGGGCGCCGCAACACCGGCCACGATCTGCTCGGCGAACTGCGCCGCAACGGTCTCCGGCGACGGCAGCGGTCGTGGCGGTTCCCCGGCCGAGGTGGCCAGCGGCCAGGGACCGCCAGCGACCGGTTTCCACCACAGGTTCGCCACGGTCAGCGCCGGAACCGCACCGGTGCGGACCGCCGAGCCGAACGGCGGTGAGAGCAGCCGGGCGAACAGGCCGAGCGACACCACCGACGCCATGACCCGCGGGTCGAGCCTGTCGGCGGGCAGCCCGGTCCGCTCGGCCATCATCGTGCGGGCGGCCGCCACCCGCTCGGCGACGACCTGCGGATCGGACACCAGGTCGTCGAGCGGCCGCCAGCCGTCGCCGTCTCGCCACGACTCAAGTGCGAAGAACGGCCCGAGTCCGCCATCGTCCACATCGGCTCCCACCCACCGGCCGCTTCCGGCGGACCATCGAACCAGCTGCGTGCGCACCGTATCGAGGGCGCCGGAACGTCATGCACCAGATGTCGTACCAGTGTCGTGCACTTCACATCGATTGACAGCGTGGCGCGCCGACCGTAGCGTCCGGGGACAAGCGTGACGGTGGATGGAAGCCGGTGCAAGCCCGGCGCGGTCGCGCCACTGTAACCGCCACTTGGCGGGAGCCAGACCCATCCGCCGGCATGGACAAAGCTCATGGGACGCGTAATCCCGTAGGAGGCTACACATCATGGCAACCATCTCGGCTGCACCCACCCCGGCGACCGTTCCAGTCGCTATCCCGCTCCGGCAGATCCTGCCGTGGGCCGCCTTCGGCGCCGTGCTCGCCGTGGTCCTGCTCTACTTCGTCGGCACCGAGCAGGGCATCACCTCGGTCGTTTCCGGCGAGACGGTCCACGAGTTCGTCCACGACGGCCGGCACCTGCTCGGCTTTCCCTGCCACTGAAGCGGCGGATCCGATCATGCTGTCCGCTCGTACCCTGCTGATTCGCGGAATGGTTGTCGGCGCAATCGCCGGCGTCGTCGCGTACCTGTTCGCCACCCTCTTCGGCGAAGGCCCGATCAGCGACGCGATCGCCTTCGAGGAGGCGCACGCCGCTGCGCTGCCCGCCGGTGAGCACGAACACGAGGTGGTGAGCCGCACCGTGCAGAGCACGATCGGCCTCGCCACCGCCTCGATCATCTACGGCATCGCGCTCGGTGGCCTGTACGGGATCGCCGTCGCGATCGCCGCCGGCCGGGTCGGCCGACTCAGCGCCCGCGCCACCGCCGGCCTGGTCGCCCTCGGCGGGTTCGTAGGTGTCGCGCTGGTGCCGTTCCTCAAGTACCCGGCCAACCCACCCGCCACCGGCAACCCGGACACCTTGCAGCAGCGCACCGGCCTGTACTTCCTGATGATCGTCATCGGAGTCGCCGCCGTCCTCGGCGCCGTGCTCGTCGGCCGGTCGCTGCAGCCGCGGCTGGGTACATGGAACGCCTCGACCGTGGCGCTCGTGGGCGCCGCCGTGCTCGTCGGCGCGATCCTGTATGTCCTGCCGGCGGTCAACGAGGTCCCGGACGGGTTCTCCCCGATCCTGTTGTGGAGGTTCCGGCTCGCCTCACTCGGCACTCAGGCGGTCACCTGGGCGACGCTTGGACTGCTGTTCGGCTACCTGACCGAACGCAGCCAGCGCCGCCAGCCGGTACCGGCCGTACAGCCGGTCGCTGCATAGCACCACCAACGCCTCGTCGGGGCGGCGCCTACGCAGCCGCCCCGGGGCCAACCCGCGTGCACCACGGAGCGACGCAGACGATGGCGCCCAGGCCAGGTTTTAGATCATCTTGCGATACACGCCCCGACGTCGTTGTAGCCGCCGGCGAGGGGGACGTCCCGCCGTCCTCTATCCGAGCGTGAGCATCGCCTCGGTGACCTCGCCGACGGCCGCATCGGGGATCGCGGTGGCAGCTTCCTCGAGGACGAGCAGCCGTGCCCCGGGGATCTCGCGCGCCATCGCCTCGCCGTTGCCGACGGGGAAGAACCGGTTACGGCGGCCGTGGACGACGAGCGTGGGAACCTCGATCTCAGGCAGGCGCTCACGCCAGCGTGGTTTGCAGTCGAGCCTGGAAAACACCATGCCCATCTGGTTCGCCATCTGGACCGGTGGTGCGGTCCCGGGCGTGCGGTCCCAGATGCGCGCAGCGATTGCGCGCGCGGCGACGGGGTCGTCGCCGAGGATCTCCGCGCCGGCGGCGGCGAACTCCGCAACCGCCTCGCGGTCGGTCCAATCGGGCATCGGACGCGCGAACAGCCGCCTCATCGTCGCCTGGTCATGGTCGGGGAGGTCGTCGTCGGGCGGGCCAGGGGCAACCGCGCGGGTGCCGACCAGGGTGAGCGCCGAGAACGCGCCCGGATGGTCGAGCACGGCCACCTGGGCGACCATCCCGCCGACGCCGATCCCGGCGAGGTGCGCAGGCCCCCCGCCGAGCGCGTCAGCAAGGGCCGCCGCGTCGGCGGCGAGGCCGCGCAGGGTGTAGGCGGGCGCCTCCGGGTCCCTCGTTGTCGACTCCCCGCTATCGCGCAGGTCGTAGCGCACCACACGGCGCCCGCCGGCGGCGAGGCGCTCGCACAGCGCGTCGGGCCAGGAGAGCATTGTCGTCCCGCCCGCGAGCAGGACGAGTGGCGCGCCGTCGTCACCGAACGACTCGATGCCCAGGACGATGTCATTGGCGTTGACAGTGGTCATCGGATCACCGGGAGACGTCGTAGGTCAGGTGCGTCGCGGTCGATGTCGAGATCACGCTCCGCTGCACCAGCGTGCGCGGCGCTCCGCCGGTGGACAGTGGTGTCCCGGCGCCCAGCACGACGGGCGCGAGGTGCAGCGTGAGCGCGTCGACCAGCCCGGCGTCGAGCGCCGAGCGCCGAGCGCCGAGCCGATCGCCGCCGGTTCCCAGACCGTTGTCCGGGCTGGGGTCGGGCCCGGTGACGAAGCCGTCGAGAGAGACCGAGATGTCAGCGATGATTCGAGTCATGCCAGGGCAGACCGGATCCGCCGCCCAAACTCATCGCTGGCGCGGCCACAACCACTTGGAGCGCTCACCACAGGCCGGCTGATTGGCGGGCGCGGCCACCGGTGTCTCCGCTGCCCGATAGGTCCCGTTTGGCCGTTGGCGGCGGCGCTGATTCTCCTCCTACTCGGGCACGGACGCAGTGTTTTCGCCGAACCGGGTCGGGTAACCGTCGCTCGAGAGCCCGGGAGGCCGGTACGGCAGCCCGGGCGTGTGTCCGGGGCACCGACGGTGCGCCGCGGGCGTCCTCCGTTCCCCGCGGTGCATGCGCCTTCGATCTGGAGGCGCCGAACCCGATGGGAGCTTCACGATGAACTCGATTGCCCGCAGGAGCGCTGTGTCCGTGGCTGGTCTTCTGGTCGCCGGTGGCGTCCTCGCCGGTGCGGGGACGGCCGCCCAGGCCGCCCCGACCGAGAGCACGCTGACGGTGGCACCGCCCCCCGCACCTCCGGCCGAGGACAAGCGGGTGCTCGAGCACGACTACCAGCGGCAGCCGAACGGCTACTACTGTGCGCCGGCGGCGACCCGGATCGCCCTGACCACGCAGGGCGAGGCCCCCAGCCAGAAGGAGGTCGCCAGGAAGCTCGGCACCACCGTGGACGGCACCGACTCGGTGGACCAGACCACGCGGGTGCTCAACGAGGTGACCGGCGGTGGCTACGAAACCACCAAGATCAGCGAGGAGACCGCCAAGCCGGAACAGGTCGACAAGCTGCGAGCGGACGTGATCGAGGCGGTTGACGCCAAGCGCGGCGTGGTGGCCAACACCATCGGAACCGGAGTGGACACCACCGGCGAGCCGCATCCGTTCCCGGGCGGGCACTACGTGAGCGTGGTCGGATACCGCGACGGCGGTGAGGAGATGAAGGTCGCCGACCCGTACGACCCCGAGCAGCACTACTGGATGAGCGACGACAAGCTCGGCGACTGGATCGCCCAACGGGGCTACTCCAGCTGACCGCCGGCGTGCCACACGTGGGCCCGGGCCAGAGTAGGCCGGGCCCACGGGCCGTGGCACATACGGCCCCTGCCGCCGCCACGGGACCTCAACGACACGCCCAAGGCCGACCACAAGCTGGAGGTATACCGCAGCCTCGGGCCGCACCTGACCTTCCAGCCGGAAACACAAACGGTGCGGCAGGTCGGGCAGGATGCTGTCGCGTGGGGTTAGGAACTCTGCGGCGAACGCGTCGGCCTCACGCTCGTGCTGCGTGTCGCCCGCGGCGGTGTCGCCGTGCAGGACGAGGTGGGCCAGTTCGTGCGCCGCGGTGAACCGCCATCGATACACGTCGTCGGTGCGGTTTGCGGTCAATACCATGATCGGCCGTAGGTGCGCGATGGAGAACGCGTCGACTTCGCGGTCGGCGTGGTTTGGCGACGGCGCGTCGACCACGATGCCGTGTGCCTCCAGGTGCCGGACCAGGTGTGGGATGGGTCCGGCACCCAGTCGCCAACACGCACGGCAGTACCGTGCCGCATCCCGCTGCGGTCATCGCCTGCTCCCAGTTGGATGCCGTTGTGACCGGATCTCCGGGCGAGCTGCACCACCGCTTCCAGCACCTGGGTGTCTGGGACAAGGCGACTGTGGTTCGCCCAGCGCGTGACGGTCGTTGCCAGGCGCTGCGGTTCACGAACACTGAGGTTTTCCCACGTCCGGTCTCGCGTGAGCGGTTCCGGAGACTGGCGCGCGAGCATGGAGCGTCGGGACAGCCACCTCAAGGGCCACTGCCGATCCCGGTCGGCTTGTTCGCTGCACTGTATGCGGAAGGCCGTACCCGATGACAACCCCGCGCACTTTGCTGCTGTCGCTTCGCCCCCGCTTCGCCGAAGCTATCCTCGCCGGCACCAAGACGATCGAAATCCGGCGTCGCCCCGTCAATGCGAGGCCGGGCACGCCGGTGATCCTCTACGCCAGTTCACCGCTCATGGCAGTCGTGGGGACAGCTCGCTTGGACCGAGTCGATGCTGAAGACCCAGAAATCGCTTGGCAGCGGAATCAGCGGACCCTTGGGCTGTCCCGGCAGGAGTATGAGGCCTACCTCGCCGGGGTGACCTGTGCGTATCTCCTGCGCCTGCGGCAGGTGAACACGCTCAACGAGCCGCTGCCGCTGCACCGCTTACGCAGGGACGCACCCTTTCAGCCGCCCCGGAGCTTTCGCTACATCGCCGCATCCGACCCGACCACTCTGAAGGACCTCGTCCCGGCTGACTCGAGAGCGCCATCTTCCGTGTGAGGGCCAGACGGCAGCCGGTCGCGCCGCCCGCGCCGACGCTGATCAACCAGGTACGCTGCGGGCGTGGCTGTCCGGCGTCCCCCGTATCTTCTCCGGTTGAAGGTTCTCAACTACCGGAGCCTCCGCGACGTCGAGGTTCACCTGAATGCCTTGAACGTCCTCGTCGGTCCTAACGGCGCAGGCAAGTCCAATTTTCTCGATGTAATCGCCTTCCTCGGTGATGCCACCCGCGATGACCTTGCCCCGGCGCTCGATCGTCGCGCAGGCTTCGATCGTGTGGTGTTCCGGGCCGCAAAGGGATCTCGGCAGTCAATCAGTATCGAAGTTGAGGCTGCCGTCACCAAGAACAGCTCGCTGCGGGCGACCGACACCTACACGCTGAAGTTCTCCTCAGACAGGTTGAGGTCAGGTCGCAGCGACAAGGAGCGGTACTACCTCCGTCGAGCTGAGAGCTTCGCCTTCAAGAGGACAGCCGGTCCTGGCCGGCGGATCACGGTCAAGGGCGGAAAGATCACCTTCCACAAGCCGGAGGGCGGCGAAGACACCGCGAGCCTGCGGGAAGGTTCCCTCGGTTTGTCGACCCTGCCGAAGCTCAGCCCAGAGGACGGCGGTGAACAGGTGGAGGCGCTGGCGAACCTGTTCGCCAGCTTCCGGGTCTTCGACGTCGACGTCGCCACCGCGCGCCGGCCGTCACAGGAGCGCGCGAGCGAGAGCCTGCTCAATGACGCGAGTAACCTCGCCGCGTTCCTCGCGTTCCTCGCTGACCGGCACGCCGACCGGTTCGATGCACTGCAGCGCGACGCCCGCGCGTTCATTCCGGGCCTGGAACGTCT
Source organism: Micromonospora thermarum (assembly GCF_012034245.1). Classification (GTDB taxonomy): domain Bacteria; phylum Actinomycetota; class Actinomycetes; order Mycobacteriales; family Micromonosporaceae; genus Micromonospora; species Micromonospora thermarum. The sequence continues at coordinate 138,345 of NZ_JAATEO010000006.1, forward strand.
GGAGTTCACACCTATCGGCGGAGCCGGGGAAGGTACCGTCCTCTCCCTGGTCGAGCGGGGCTTGGCCGGGTCAACCACGTTGCAGGAAGCGTCTTATGGATCAATCCGAGCGCTCGCGCTACTCGCGCTGCTCTACGATCCGTCGCCTCCACGGTTGACGTGCATCGAGGAAATTGACCACGGCCTGCACCCACACATCCTGGACAGGCTCGTTGAACTGTTGCGTGAGGCGTCCAGCCGTACCCAGTTCCTTATCGCGACCCACTCCCCCGCACTGGTGAATCGGCTCACGCCCGAGGAACTCATCGTGTGCGAGCGAGGCGAGGATGCCGCGTCGCGGATACCCGCAATCGCCCCTGAGACCGTCAAAGCCATGGAGCAGGAACTGCACGGCGAGCTGGGGCTGGGCGAACTGTGGTTCTCCGGCGCCCTCGGAGGCTGCCCGGAATGACGGCGAGGCGGGGCGGGCAACGCTCAGTGGTAGTGATCCTCGGCGAAGACGACAACGACCGCAAAGCGGTTCAGGTCTTGGTGGCCGCGCTGCGCCCAGACATCCCGCGTGGAGCCTTGAAGCCCCTGCGAAAGCCGATGGCGCTGGTACGTAACGTGCCGCCGCAGCGGCTGCCGAGTCAGGCGAACAAGGCTGGCGCCCTGCTACGCGCCGTCAACGTGAAGACCCCCATCCGCGCGGTACTCATGCATGAGGATGCCGATGAGGTGGAGCCGGCACACGAGACGTTGATCACGAAAATCGAGAGCAGTTACCGATCGCTCCCCTGGCCCGTCCTCGCCGTGGTGCCGGCCTGGGAGATGGAGACATGGTGGTTCCTGTTTCCCGACGCCGTCGCGGCCGTCCGACCGACCTGGCGGCGGCCGGACCAGTTCGCCGGCCGGGACGTCGGCAGGATCCGCAACGCAAAGGAAGAGCTGAAGAAGGCGGTCACGCCGCAAGGGGCAAGGCAGTCATTCCAGACCTACACGGAGGCAGACAGTGTCGCCATCGCGGAGAAGGTCGTGGCGCTCGGTCAGCTCACGCCACCCTGGTTCGCCCGCAGTGCCAGCTGGGCCGCCTTCCTTGACAAGATTGGGCAGCTGTAGCCATGTCAGGCTGAAGGGCAGGTGTCTTCACTGCTTACGAGCGCTCCGGCCGATGCTGCCGACGCGAAAGGAGCGGGGCACGCTGAAGGCACAACACCAGGAATGGCTCTCCCGACTGCAATCCGGACTTTGATCCCATCAGGCCGTCGTGCTCGACCAGCGGTCAAGGAGCGGCAGCCACCGCGAACTTGACCGATCTTGGTCGCCGGAACGCCGAAGAGGGCCGATCCGAATTGGGCGCGCCGAGCGGGAGGGTCGCCAGCGCGGGAGCGGTGCGCCCGGGCCGGCGGTGTGGCCGACGCGACAGGGAGACCCATCAGGGCAGTCACCGGGCTGATATTGAGCGCGACCAGCGACACGGTGAGCGGTGGCTGATGCCGGCCGTGGAGGCCTGGCACCTGGGCGGCCCTGCCGACGGCCGCCTCGCCCCGTCGAGGTCGACGCTGCTCCACGCGGTGCTGCGCCAATGATGACACGTAACGATATCGGCACAGAATCGGTGATTCCGGTCTTTTTACTGTCCTTCCCGCCGAACCCGACAGGCCCGGCGTGTCATGCCAGACCGGTTGCACCTACTCGGACAGTCCCTCGCCGACGGCCAGGCCTACGGACGCATTCGCGGGGTATGCGGGGCAGGCGCGAGGTAGTTCAAGACCCGTACGCGTGTGTCCCGCCTACTCGAGGTCAAGATGCCGCATTCCCAGCCACCAACTGTCCGAAGCTGGCCGTCGCGAGGCACCTCGGACGCGAACAGCAACATTGTCGAACTCAGGGTGCACGGAGTGTCCGGCGCCGAGGCGGACGGCATCCTCGATCGACCCCACGTGCACCGAGTGGCCGGCGACGAGAAGGGCGGCTTCTACCGGCCTCGGGCCGGATACGGCGATTCACGGGGCGCCTGTGGGGTGGTCTTGGAGGCGTACCGCTGGAGTGAGCTACCTTCCGGGGCCGCGGCGCGGGCGCTCTCGCTGGTGTTCCTTCTCCCCTTCATGCTCTGCAATTCGGCCATCTGGATGCGACCACGGGCGCCGCGTCCCGGTGCAGCCGTTTGGGTGCTCTGTCGGCTGCTCGGTTTGACCCTGACCGCCTTGTACACATTGTCCTTCGTCGGTGTGGCGCTTGACCTGCTGGCCTGCAAGTGCATGTCCTCAAGCAGTTGTCTCGGCGGCCGCAGCTGGATGTCCTGGCTGGGTGGTCAAGCGATCGGTCTACGCTTGGCGCTGCTCTCTCTCATCCCGGTCGCTGCGATCGGGATCCTGTGGCGCCTCGGCTCGCAATGCGGCCACTGGTCGGAGAACTTCTCCCCGCCGGAGGGCATGGCGCAGCGCCGGTCGCTCAGCTCGATCGGGCGGCAGGAGGCGCTGCCAGCAGTGGCCCGTCTGCGGTTGATTCACGTCGCAGCCGCGCTGACGGTGCTCGACCTGAGTCTTCTCGCGGCGCGGTGGGCAGGTCACGGGCCCAGCGCCGGCAACGGCGTGCTCGCCGCCTGCGGGACGGGGGCCATCGCCGGCTGCGTGATCCTGTTGTCACTACCGAACGCGCTCGACGCCCCGCGACCGTCGCGGCGTGTCGACGTCGGGGTGGTCGCCCTTCAGGCCACCGCCTACGGTCTGACGGTCATAGTGCTCGCGCTCACGCTGTTCGACAATGGTGACTGGCCGGCCGAGGCCGGACTACCCGGCCACGCGTCGGCGGTCGTCCTGCTATTCGTGACGCAAGGTGTCCTGCTGGCGCTGCTGGCGATCGCCGCATTCCTCGGTCGCCGTGCCGATCCGGAGACACGGGGGGCCCTGCACGGGCTGGGCGCCCCGGTGTTCGCGTCGTTCGCGGTGGGCTTGGCTGTCGTCTTCGCGACTGAGCTGAACTTCCGGGTCTCCGACTATCTGGACCGCGATGGCTACACCCCCGAGGTTCTGCCAACCAGTCCAGTGCTGCCCTACAAATGGACGATGTTCGGCTTCTTCCTGTCCGTCATCGCAACGGCCCTGGTGGGCGGTGCGCTGATGATGCTGTCGCGGCGGCGACGTATGGAATCGGCGGACGAGCTCGTATCGAGGGACTTCCCCTCGAAATCGCCGCAGACGGAGGGACGCAGAAAACATGCGCGACGAGCGATCGCTCGGGCGCTGTTCACCGAGAGGCTGGCGACGCTCACGGTGACAGCGTTCTGCGTCGCCGCGGTGAGTCTCGGGGTGAGCGGGCTCGGCCTCGCGGAACTGCAACCAAGCGTCGCTGCTGAGGAAATGGCCAGCATACCCCGGGACTTCGTCAACGCCGGGACGCAGTACGGGAGCTACCTGATGGCGCTCGTCTTCATCGGCCTGCTGATCGGAGGCGTGTTCGCGTACCGGACGATCGCCTTCCGGCGCTATATCGGCATCCTCTGGGACCTGGGGATGTTCTGGCCGCGCGCCGCGCATCCCTTCACCCCGCCCTGCTACGCCGAGCGGGCGGTACCTGAACTTGCCCGAAGGGTGACCGCCCTGGTGGAACGAGGAGATCGGGTCCTGATCGGGGCGCACAGTCACGGGTCGGTCCTCGCCGCGGCCAGCCTCTTGCAACTCGAACCGCATGTGCTGCCCAAGGTGGCACTACTTACCCACAGCTCCCCGCTGAGGCGGTTGTACGCGGTTCTTTTCCCGGCCCACGTCGGCACCGACGTCCTCAGAGAGTTGGGCAGCCAGATCGGTTGGCGATGGGTCAATCTGTGGCGCGTGACCGACCCGATCGGAGGCTGGATCTTCTCGCCCGACGGACGAGAAAGTGCGCCTACGCCGCTGCCGGCGGAGGCGACTGTGGACCGGCGCCTCACGGATCCGAGATCTCTCGTCATCGAGGGCGAAGACACCGTCTCGCCGCCCATCCAGGGCCATCGGCCCTGCGTCTCGGACGACCGCTATCAGGCGGCGGTCTGCTACCTGGCGCATCGACTCCGCACAGATCAGTGACCTTCTGCCATCCGAGATACCAGCGCGGCCTCCTCGAATGGCGTTCTGGTGGCAATCTACGGCGGACAGCGGCAGCTTGGCTCCACCGGAAAACTCGCCGTAACTCCTGTCCCTGGTCTGTGGTCGTGGACGAATCACACCGGCGCTCGACAGGTGGAAGGCTCTGATGAGCAAGCCGCTGGGCGAGCTTCCCGGGTTGTCATCGCGCCTCCTCCTGCCGGGCCTGCCCGGTGACGTCGTCGCCGGAGGCGTGGACCGTCGCGTGCCGCGCCCCGTCACGGTCCGCGACTCGGCCGGCGTGGGTCGGCGCCTCCGGCACGTCGGCGGGGCGAAGCGCTGCGAATTCCTTGCGAAGAACCGGCACGACCTCCTCGCCGAGCAGGTCGAGCTGCTCGAGCACGGTCTTCAGGGGCAAGCCGGCGTGGTCGATGAGAAAGAGCTGGCGCTGATAGTCGCCAATGTACTCGCGAAAGCCGAGGGTGCGGTCGATGACCTGTTGTGGGCTGCCCACCGTTAGCGGGGTCTCGCGGGTGAACTCCTCCAGCGAGGGCCCGTGCCCGTAGACGGGTGCGTTGTCGAAGTAGGGGCGGAATTCACGGACCGCTTCCTGGCTGTTCCTGCGCATGAACACCTGCCCGCCGAGGCCGACGACGGCCTGCTCAGGCGTACCGTGGCCGTAGTGGGCGAAGCGTTCGCGGTAGAGTCGGACCATCCGACGGGTGTGCTCCTTGGGCCAGAAGATGTGGTTGTGGAAGAAGCCGTCGCCGTATGATGCGGCTTGCTCGGCGATCTCGGGGCTACGGATCGAGCCGTGCCACACGAACGGCGGAACACCGTCCAACGGTCGCGGGGTCAAGGTGAACGACTGCAGCGGGGTACGGAACCTGCCCTTCCAGTCCACGACGTCTTCGTCCCACAGCCGGCGCAGCAGTGCGTAGTTCTCGATGGCCAGCCGGATTCCGTTGCGGATGTCCTGACCGAACCAGGGGTAGACGGGGGCGGTGTTGCCGCGGCCCAACATGAGGTCGACGCGACCGTTGGCAAGGTGCTGCAGCGTGGCGAAGTCCTCGGCGATCCTCACCGGGTCGTTGGTGGTGATCAGTGTGGTTGCCGTGGACAGGATCAGTCGCTCCGTCCGCGCCGCGATGTAGCCGAGCGTCGTGGCGGGCGAGGAGGAGACGAACGGCGGGTTGTGGTGCTCGCCGAGGGCGAAGACGTCCAGGCCAACCTCCTCGGCCTTCGTGGCGATCGCGACGACCGCCTTGATACGTTCGGCCTCGCTGGGCGTGCGGCCAGATGTGGGGTCGGTCGTGATGTCACTGACTGAGAAGACGCCGAACTGCATGAGATTCTCCCGGTCGAACCTTCGATGAACAGAAACGTACTGCTTCGTGAGGGCCTACCGTCCGCCACCACCGTCCCGGTCTCGCGTCCTGTGCGGGCATCGCGTGTGCCGGCAGGCTACGCGCCGCTTCGAGGATGTTGGTCGCCTGCGCCTGTCGGGATGCGGGGACGGCGCGGTGTAGCCTGTCAGCCGTCGGCCTCGCGAATGGGTCGGGCGGGCGATGCACCACGGCATCGATCGCCTCGTCCATCGCGCCCCGGTGACGACGAGCCCAGCACCGGCTACTCCGGCCACCGCGCCGACCCGTCACCATGCCCGCCCGTCCCATCGGCCCACCGGACAGTCAACTGCCCTGGCCATCGCCTTGATCAACAGTTAGCGAGGGACGGAGACCGGGCCGGACGTCCAGCCACCTTCCTCAAGCGCCGCCGCCAGGTCGGCGCGGGAGGCGACACCGATTTTCGGAAAGAGCCGGTACAGGTGGGAACCAACGGTGCGCGGCGACAAGAACAAGAGCTCCGCGATCTGCCGGTTGGAGTGCCCCTCGGCCGCCAGCCGGGCCACCTGCAGCTCCTGGGCGGTGAGCACGGCCTGGCCGCCGGCGCCGCCGATTCGGACACGTTCGCCGGCGCCGCGCAGCTCGCGGCGCGCTCGCTCGGCCCACGGCTCGGCGCCGAGTTCCTCGAAGGTACGTCGAGCGGCGCGCAGGGGCTCGCGGGAGTCGACGAGGCGGCGCTGACGGCGAAGCCATTCCCCGTACGCGAGCTGCGCGCGCGCCTTGTCGAACGGCCAGGTCTCGGAGCCCGGGCTCAGGGCGTCGGCGAACGCCTCCTCGGCATCGGCGTTGTCGGCCAGCACCGCGCGGGCGAACGCCAGGTCCTGCCGGATCTTGCCGGCGACGCTTCCCGACCCGAACGCCAGCAGCGCTGCCGCGTCCGCCCGCCCCTGCTCGATCTGGCCGCTGTGGACCGCCGCCTCGGCGAGGTAACCGACGGCGGCGAAGCCCATCATGGGATAGTGCCGCGCGCTGGCCGGGTCGACGATGGTCCGCAGGTGCCGGTACGCCTCCGCGTAGCGACCTGCGGTCAGCGCCGCGGCGCCCCGGACCAGGACCGTGCCGGCGCCGGCGAGGCCCGGTGGAAGGGGTTCGCCGTCCCCGGCCGGCTCGACGTCGCCGCGAAGGGCGGCGATCAGCCGGAGCGGAGCCTGCGCCAGCGTGGTGAAGTGTGGTTGGCCGAGCTCCTCCGCGACCGCCACGGCCTCCGCGGCATGCGCGACGGCGGACTCCCACCGGCTCAGGTAGGTGTGCACCCACGACTGGCCGGTGAGCGCGTGAACCAGCAGGCCGTACTGGCAGTGCTGACGGAGGCCGGTGATCGCCTCGGCGTAGAAGGGCTCGGTGAGGTCGTATCCGCCGACCGCGATGGCCGCGTCGCCGAGGGACATCGCTGAGACCGGGTCCGGCTGGTTCGACGCGCTGATCCGACCGAGGCGATCGAGCACCTCACCGGCGTACTCGAGGGGGGCCGTGAGCGCGAGGATCGCCAGGCGCTGCGGATCGTCGGCGTCCAGCCCGAGCCGGTCGACGGTGGCGATGACGACGGACCGGTCGATTCCGTTGGGATCAGCCCAGTAGTAGTGCGCCGCGGCCGCGCGCAGCAGTCGCAGCGCGAGTGCGGTGTCCTTCTCGAACGATGCGCGCTCGATCGCGTCGAGGGCACCACCGATGCGATCGACGCGACCGGTGCTGAGGTCGACGAGTGCGCGGATCCATGCCAACCGGCTGGCATCGTGGCCAGTCGGTGACGCCTCGGTGGCCCGCTTGAGCAATGACGCCACGGCATCGGCCCGGCCGAGGTCGACGGCGAGTTCGGCGGCCCGCAACAGGTGGGCGGCCCGCACGGCCGCATCGGCGCTCAGCTGGGCCGCGCGCTCCCACGCGGCGAGAGCGGTCTGCGCGCCACCCCGCCGGTGTGCCCGTCGGGCCGCCGCGTCCAGCTCCTCGGCCACTCGGTCGTCGTGGCCCGGTGCGGCCGCCGCCCGGTGCCATGCCCGCCGATCGGGGTACGCGTTGAGCACCGCCGCGAGGGCGGCGTGTGCCGCCCGTCGTTGCGCGGGGCTGGCCGCCTGGTAGATCGCCGAACGGACCAGCGGATGGCGGAACACAAGTCGCTTCTGGTCGCACCGAAGAAGCCCCGCGTCGGCCGCCGGCACCAGGTCCGCGACGGTCGCCGGGACCCCTAGGCGGGCCGCGCTCTCCAGGATTTCAGCGATGGAGTCCTCGTCGTTGACGGCGGCGAGCAGAAGCAGGGTCCGGGTGAGCTCGGGAAGGTCGACGGCCCGCGCCCCGAACGACTGCTCGAGCCGGGTGGTGAGGGGCGACCACGTCGGCAGGGCGGCCGCGCCGGGCGGACGGCGCTCCCAGGCGGCGGGCAGTTCCAGGAGCGCCAGCGGATTGCCGGCCGCCTCCTGCAACAGGCGGGCGCGGACGCTACGCGTGAGCGCCGGGGCGACGGCATCCAACAGCAGGGCGGCGTCCGTGGCGGGCAGGGGGTCGAGCCTCAGCTCGGGGACACCGACGTCCTCCAGGAACGGCACCGGGTAGCGGTCTCGGACGGCGACCAGGAGCACGATCCGGTCCCTGGTCAGGCGGCGGGCGACGAACGCCAGCACCTGGCCGGTCGGCGCGTCCAGCCACTGTGCGTCGTCCACGATCAGCAGGACGGGTGCGGTGTCGGCCGCCCGCGCCAACAGCCCCAACGTGCCGAGCGCGATCAGGAACGGGTCCGGCGGCGGAGCGTCGATGAGGGCGAAGACCGTGGAGACGGCCTGGCGCTGGGGCGTGGGCAGGTCATCGAGCCCGGTCAGGAACGGCTGCAGCAGCTGGTGCAGCCCGGCGAACGGCAGGTTCGTCTCCGCCTGGACGCCGGTGACGCGCACCGCGGGCATACCGAGCCCGACCGCGTCCCGCTCCGCGGCGTCGAGCAGCGCGGACTTCCCGATGCCGGCCGGTCCCTTCAGCAGCAGTGTGCCGCCGTGCTGCGCCGCACGGCCAAGTAGGTCCCGCAGGGCGGCCATTTCGCGGGAACGGCCCAGTAGCCGACGCGGAGTCATCGGGCTCACCGCCGCCATCCCTCCGCGGCCAGCGCTCTTTCCAGCTGCTCCCGACTGCGGACACCCAGCTTCGGATAGGCGTTGAACAGGTGCACCCCGACGGTCCGGTGTGACAGGTACAGCCGTTCGGCGATTTCCCGGTTCGTGAGCCCGGCGGCGGCCAGGCGGGAGATCTCCAGCTCCTGTCTGGTCAGCCGCCATCCGATCTCGGCGGAGGGCCGGAGTTCCCGGGGTGACCCCACTCCCCCGGCCGCCCGCAACTCGGTCTCCGCCCGGCGCCGCCACAGTTCGGCACCGGACGACTCGAACGCGGCCAGCGCCACCGCCAGGTGTGCCCGGGCGTCGCCAGCCCGCCCGGTACGCCGCAGCCATCGGCCGTAGCAGAGGCGGGTCCGGGCCGCCTCGAAGCCCAGGTACTCGTCGCCCGCCTCGGCGACCGCGCGCCGGAACCAGGCGGCGGCCGCGTCGGGCGGCCCGGTCTCGGTCGCGAGCAGCGCACGGGCCCGGAACGTCAGCAGCCGCAGCAGCGGCGCGTCGAACCTGCCGGTCGTCGCGGCGAGGCGCTCCACCACCGGGCCGGCCTCGGCAGCGAGTCCGGCCAGGACCGCGGACTCGGCGAGTTCAGCGATCAGCCGTTCCGCGATGGTCGGGTGGTAGGCGGCCGTGCCCGGCGTGACGACCTCGGAGAACATCGCGTACGCCTGGTCCGCGCGACCGTGGGCGAGGGCCACCATGCCAGCCGTCCGGGACAGCCCGGCCCGCACGAAGGCCGGGAACGCCGGCCGGAGTCGGCACCGGGCACGGTCGAGGGCGTCCGTGGCCTCGGCGGTCTCACCTCGCCACGCGTGCACATGGGCGGTGATCAGGCAGGCAGTCACTTCTTCGAGTCCTCGGTCCAGGTCGGTGGCGATCCCGGACACCTCCCGCGCGGCCTCGGCCGCATCGGACAGCCGGCCGGTCGTCACCTGCATCTGCGCCAGCCCGGACAACGACGTGAGGAGGTCGGCCGTTTCACCGGCCGCCCGGAACCTCTCCACCGCGTGGCCCCAGCGTCGCAGTGCGGCCGGTATGTCGTGCAGCCGGTCCGCGGCCAGGGCCGCGGTGAGCAGGTTCGCGTGGGACGGCTCGGTCCACCCGCGTAGCGCCGGCGCCAGCTCGCCAGCGTATCGCTGCGGTGCCAGCAGGGCCAGAGCGAGAACGCGCAGCGGATGGCAGGCCGGCAGGCGCAGGGCATGGACGGCCTCTTCCAGATCGACGCCGAGCTGTTCGGGCGGTACGTCGACGGCGAACTCGACTGCGGCACAGGCCAGCATCTGGCCGGCCGCCTCCACGTCAGTGGAGGCAGCTCGGTACGCCAGGTCGATCAGTTCGCGGTGCGCTCGACCGGTCAGCTCTGCCGCTGCCCGAAGATGCTCGACCTCGGTCCTGCACAGTGCGCCCAGCAGCGCCGGGTCGTCGGTGAGGCGGCGCCCCTTGGCGAGCAGCCGGGCCACCTCGGGCCGGCCGGTGCTCCGGGCCGCCTCGGCGGCCCTGGCGAGGCGGCGGGCCCGGTCGCCGGCGTCCGGGGTCAGCTCGGCGGCCCGGAGGAGGGCGTCGGTCGCGTTTCCCGCCACCGCCTGCAGGGCCGCCGCCGCCGACTCGTCCTGGCCGATGGTGCCGGCTGCCCGGTGCCAAGCGGCCCGGTGCGGTTCGGCGGAGAGGATCTCGGCCAGCAACCGGTGTACGGCGATGCGGTCGGTTAGCGGAGCGACGTCGTACAGCGCCGACCCTAGCAGCGGATGCGTGAACGTGACCTGGCCAGAGTCGACTGTGACAAGGCCGTTCTGCTCCGCCGCCGCCAGGTGCTCCGGCGCCAGTCCCAGGCGCCGTGACGCCGCCGCCAGCTCGGCCGGCGTGAGCGCCTCGGCCGCGGCGACGAGCAGCAGCAGGCGCGCCGGAGCTGGCAGCGTGGCCGTCTCCGCCGTGAAGGCCCGGCGCAACCGGGCGGTGAGCGGAAGGCGGCGGGGTGGCGCCGAGGGATCCTGAGCACCCTCGGCGACCAGGGCCCGATGCAGCTCGATCAGGGCCAGCGGGTTACCGCCGGCCTCGGTCAGCACCCGGTCCCGCAGCCGTCCCGTGAGCCGAGGCCGCCGCTCGTCGAGGACGTGTTCCGCCGCGTCCGGCGAAAGCGCGGACAGAGTCAACCGCGGCAGGGCGGCACGGTCGAGCGGATGGTCCCCGCGGGTACGGCAGCCGATCAGCAGCACGATCGGGGTGGTGGTCAGCCGCCGCGCGATGAAGCACAGGATCCGCACGGTCTCCTCGTCCATCCACCGCACGTCGTCGACGACGAGAAGGACCGGTGCCCGCACGGCGAGGCGCTGGAGCAGTCCGAGGACCGCCAGCGACGTCGCGTACGCGTCGCCGGTTCCCGCGTCCTCGGCTCCGAAGGCAGCGCGGACGGCCGACCGCTGCGGGCCAGGCAGGTCGTCGGCGATGCCGATGACCGGATACAGCAACTCGTGCAGGCCCGCGTGGGGCATCCGGGATTCGACGGGGGTGCCGGCACAGCCGAGCACCTGATAGCCCTCGGCTTCGGCCATCTCGACGGCGGCGCCGAGGAGTGCGGTCTTCCCCGTCCCGACATCGCCCTCCACGACGAGCGCGGCGCCCCTGCGGCCCGCCTCTCTCACCAGCGCGGCGACGTGGGCCAGCTCGATCTGACGACCGACCAACCCTCGAACGGCCGACATGCTGCTGGCACCGGTTCCCACGAGCCCCCCTCGTGACTTGCCTGCGGTCAGCCTGCCGTTGAGGCGTGGCGGAGACATCCGTCATATGACGACTGTTGGCCGTGGGAGGGCTACCGGTCGGCGCGGATCCGCTCGGGATACCGCAGGAAGGCCGCGTGGGCGATCTCCACCCGGCTGCGCATCCCAAGTTTCGTCAGGATTCGGGAGATGTGCGTCTGCGCGGTTCGCCGGGTGAGGAAAAGGCTCTGCGCTATGTGCGGCGTCGATCTGCCTTCGGCCACCAGCAGAGCGACCTTCAGCTCCGTCGGGGTGAGCGCCTCCCAGCCGTGGGTTGCCCGCGGCCCGCGCCTGCCGTGCGCGCCCCGACGAACCCCCAGCTCGCGCAGCCGGGCCTCCGCGCGGCGGACGTCCCACACCGCCCCGAGCTCGCGGTAGGTCTCAGCCGCCTCGTGCAGGGCGCCGCGGGCCTCCGGGTCATCGCGTCGAGCCAGCACCACCGCGAGATCCTCCAGGCTGCCGGCGAGCTCGACCGTCGTACCGCTCTCACGGTAGTGGGACACCGCGGTACGCAGCGACTCGGCGTCGCCGTCGTACAGTCCACGGCAGCGGTGGTGGGCCGCGGCGGCCCGGGCGGGTTGCTGTTCCGCGTCCGCCTCGGCCCCGCTGACCCGCAGGGCCACGAGTGCGGTCGTCCGGTCGTCCACGGTCAGAGCCAGGCGGACCACGTCGGGCAGCCACTGGTGGGTGAGTGTCATCTCCCCCGGGCCGCGTTCGAGCACGGGCGTCAAGAGTTCGAGCGCCCGGCGCGGGTCGCCCTGCTGTTCGGCGTCGACGGCCTGGGCGGCACGGAGAAAGTCCAGGTTCTCCCGGTCCGCGACCGTGCTGACCGGCAGGTTGAGGCCCGCCCGGACGTACGCGGCGGCCTTGCCGCGTTCGTACCGGCGCAGCGCGATGAGGGCCGCCACCCCGTGCCGGAGCAGCGCCGGGCCTCGTTCACGCAGACCCTGGTAGGTCATCGCGGTGGGGCTCCACTCCGCGTCGCCGAGTTCAGCGAGAGCGTCGTCCCAGCGTCCGAGCCAGTACATCAGGACCGCGGCGGTGACGTCCGGTAGGCCCTCGTCCGTCTGTCCGGTGCGGTGGGCCAACTGCCGCGCCTCGCGCAGCGTCGCCTCCGCCTCGGGCCACCGGCTGAGGTTCTGCAGTGTGAAAATCCGGCCGTGCACGGAGAACGTGCGTAGATCGGCGTATTCGGGGGCAAGTCTCAGGATCTCCAGCGCCCGGTCGACGCACTCCAGCGCCGACAGGTGTTGGCGGCGCACGGAATGGTTCGTCCACAGGTCCAGCAGTGCGTAGGCGGTCGCGAACGCGTCGCCCGCCGAACGGGCGACCCGCAACGCCTCCCGTGCTGTGTCGTCGGCCGTGTCCAGGGCTCCCGAATTCGCCCGCAGGATCATCGCCAACGACGCCAGCAACCGCGCACGCCAGGTGTCCGACATACCCGGCTCGTTCAGCGACTGCCGCAGCGTCGCCTCGGCGTCCTCGTTCCGGCCGCCCGCCAGGAGGGCTCGCGCGAGGATCCAGTGCGTGGGTCCTCGGTCGGTGGCGACCAGGGCCTGACGGGCACAGCGGGCGGCCTCCTCGTGCTCGCCCACGCCCAACAGCACCCGCGCGAGGCTTGCCGTCAGTCCCGCGCGATCACTGTCGTCCGGCAGGTCGTGTTCCAGCTCTCGGCGGAGAAGTTCGGCGGCGATCCGGGGAGCGCGGGCGGCCAGGGCCGGCGTCGCTTCCAACAGCCACCCGCGGGCCCACCGGTCGCCGGACACACCGGCGGCGAGAAGCTGCTGGGCCACGCGGAGGGTGCCGGTGCCGGACCGGGCCAGCGCCCGGGCCGCGTCGCGGTGCAGCGCCGCCCGGAGTGCCGCCGGCATACCGTCGTAGAGCGCCTGCCGGACCAGCGGGTGCCGGAACGTCATCCGCTCCCCCGCCTCGACGATGATCCCCGCCGTGACAGCCTCCTGCAGGTCGGTGGCGAACTCGATCGCCGGCCGCCCGAGTACCGCCGCGACCTCGGTGACGGCGAACTCGCCACCGAACAGCGCCGCGATCCGCAGCACATCCATGGTGGCCGCCGGTACGAAGCTCAACCGGGTGCCGAGCGCCGCCGCGAGCGACGTCGGCACCGCACCAGACGTCGGGTCGCGTAGCTCCGCCCGGTCGCCGATCTCCAACAGCCGCTCCCGGACCAGCACGTCGATGAGTTCGCGCACGTAGAGCGGATTGCCATTCGCCTGCTCGGCGAGTCGTGTCAGCGCCGGCCCCGGGCGGGCGCCGACGATGCCGGACACCAGGCCGGAGACCTGCGCCCCGGTCAGCGGCCCGAGCGGGACGGTGGTCGCGCCGACCGAGCGAACCACCGATCGCAGCTGTTCCAGCTGCGGCCGGCGGGCCACCGGCCGCGACGACAAGATCAATAGCAGCGGCATCTGCGTCGCGGCCGGTACAAGCCGCTGGCACAGTGCCAGCGAGGTGTCATCGGCCCAGTGCAGGTCGTCGAGCACCAGCAGTGTCGGTGCCGCGGTGCAGAGCTCGTCGATCAGGCCGATGAGCATCTCGGCGGCGGCGCTCGCGGTGTCACCACCGAGGAACAGCTCCGGACGGCCCGCGCGGACGAAGTCGGCGATCCCGGCGCGGCGCGGGTCCGCGGACGAGGGGTCCACCGCCAGGCAGTCGAACATCACCCGTAGCGGCAACGGGTGCGCGAGTTGGTCGGCGGTGGCGGACAGCACCTCGCAGCCGTCCTCCCGGGCGCTGGCCGCAACAGCCGCGACCAACGCGGACTTGCCGATCCCGGCCTCACCCTCGATCCAGACCGCGGTACCCGAGCCGCCACGAAGCCGCTGAGCCGCGGCGCACAGCAGCGACACCTCGGCCTCTCGGCCCACCCAGAGGTCCGGGCGCTGCAACGACATCGCGCTGAGCTCCTTGTTCCTTCGTCCGTTCGCCGCCGCACCCTTTGGCGGGAGCGTGCTTGATCGACGGTACGAACCGTACTGCGAAGCGTCACGGCGGCGTATCCACAGGTCGGGCAACCTTGGACACAGGTTCTGGGTGCAGCCCGCGATTTGTGCCCTTCCGGCGCCGAAGTCCTGAAACGGCCGGGCGCGGCTAGTCCGCCGGAGGCAGCAGGCTCGGCCCGGAGTTCACGTCCCACGTCCACAGCCGCTCGGCGACGAATCGCACACCGCGTTGCAGGTGCCGGCGGTAGGTGCTCCAGGGCAGCATCAGCCGCGCCGCTGCCGCCTTCTGCGTCGTCACCCGGTCGAAATAGGTCGTGCTCACGACCTCGCGCAGGATCGCCCGGCGCGGGTCCTGGCCGAGCTCGTCGACGGCCCGGCTGAGCAGGCCGCGCAGCACGGCGACCGGGGTCGTGGCGGCATCGGTCCGGTTTGCGACCAGACGCGTTGCCAGCAGCCGGTTGGTCGCCAGGCCGTCGGCGTGGTGCCAATCGCGTAGTGCCTCGCGGACTGCCGCCTCGAAATCATCCCGGGACAGGATCACAGCGGCCGGGCCGGACAGGGCCGGCGGTTCGAGCGGCGCGTCGATCGCTCCGGGCGCGGTGTGCGTGAACCAGTCAGTCAGCGGCAGGAGACGCCAGTCGAAGGCGTAGATCGTGAACGCCCGGCCGTCGACGACCGGCGTCTCCGGGACGTGTTGCTGCCCGAGGTGCGTCATCAACGGATCCCAGACCTCAGGGTTGGAGTACACGACGAACGTCCAGGACAACCGCGGGGTACGGACGAAGCCGACACAGATGTGCAACTGCATGAGCTGCATGACCAGCGACCGCTGGTGGTAGGCCTGCGGGTCGATGAACGAACGGGCGATGAGGACCTGCTCGCCGGGCCGTGGTGGGCTGACTCGTTCCGCGTGCGCGCAGGCCGTGGCGACGACCGGGTCGGCGGCCTTCTCGTCGTCGTTCAGCCGGGCCAGCCGCAACCACGCGAGGTACGCGACCAGCTCGCCGGTGCCCGACCGGCGGTAGGCCAGGAAGTCCCCGGGCCGGCGGGCATACCAGAACTCCAGCAGCGCCGTGGCCTCGGGTCCTTCGCATTGCTCGGTCATCCGGCGCATGGCCGGCAGGTCTGCTGGTGTCACCGCATCCTCGTACACGTCACCCTCGACGCCAACTGAGGCGTAGTAGGGCGCTGCGGCCCCGTAGCGCTTGAGGTATGTCAGGCCGCGCATGGCCGTCACCACCTGAGCCTCGGGGACCGTCTGTACCTGCTCCAGGAAGTAGGACCCGATCGTGGCGTGCAGGTCCGCGTAGCGCTGGGCATCGCGCCATCGGAAGTCCGCGTCCACGACCTCCTTCACCAGACTGTGCAGGAACACCCCCGAAGGAGCGAGCTGGACGAACGGAAGGTCACACAGCCAGTGCAGTAGCGGCCCGGAATCGTGCTCCCCCACGACGGCCCGCAGCAGACCCTCGGTGACCATGAACGAGTGTGCCGCGACCCGCAACGCGGTCAGGTGGGCCGCCGACGGCACATCGTCGAGCAGTTGGCGCATCAGCGTGGTGACGGCGTCCGGTGTCGGCTTCCAGCCGGTTTCGCCGTACCGACCCGTGTGGCCCCGGGCAGCCGCCAGTGCCAGCGCCAGCGGATACCCACCCGCGAAGTCCAGTATCGCCTCCCGAGCCGGCTCCGGGACACCGCGGATCCGCAGGAGTTCCGCCGCGTCGGTGCGGGGCAGCTCGGCCAGCGGGACGACCCGCAGGGCCACCCCCCACGCCGGGTCCGCGGTCCAGTCCGCGGCAGGGGGGCGCCGCCCGGCGAGCACGGTCAGCACACCGTCCGGCAGCCGCGGCAGGAACCTCTCGCGCAGCCAGGTCTCCAACCCTTGGCAGTGCTCGTACGCATCGACGAGCAGAACCGCACGGCCGCCCGCGATCGCCGTTGCGGCCGCCTGTTCGAACGAGCGAGGTGCGGGATCGAGCAGGCGGCCGTCCAGGTGGACCACCGGATGGCCGGCGTCCCGGCAGGAGTCCGCGAACCGGTGAAGCAGGGTCGACTTGCCGATACCGGCCGGCCCGTGAATGAAGACGACCGCCGGACCCGGCGGCTCGGCGGCGAGCGCGGAACCCAGGATGGCGAGCTCCGTCGCGCGCCCGACGAACGCCTGCCGGCGCGCGTGGCCCAGTTGTCCGGCCAGCGTGTTCCCGTCGCTGTTCATTGTCTCGATCCTGCCATGTGGCGGGCCTGGGCAGGGCCCGCGAACGAGTCGGACGTCCACGGGACCGGTCTGCGCCATGCCTGGACGGCGTCCATGGACAGCGATTGAGCGCTGGCTCCCGTTGCCGATGAGCAGGCGTCGACGCACAGGATGACCGGCGCATCGAGACGGGTGCGTCAGATTGAGGAGACGACTTGACAAGACGTTGGATCGCGAGTTCCGTCGCGGCGGCGGTGGCGCTCACCGCAGCGGTCTGGGTAGCCACGAACGACACGAACGCCCAGGCCGCGGACGCCCGCAACTACGTGGTGCTCGGCGACTCGTACGCCGCGGGCGTGGGCGCCGGGAACTACCGGGACACGACGTGCCGGCAGAGCGCGGACGGTTCGTACCCACATCTGTGGGTGCAGGCACGCACCCGCGCGGCTTTCGGACCCAGGATCACCAACCGGTCGTGCAGCGGCGCCACGGTCCAGACCGTGCGCGACACCCAACTGGGTGCGCTGGACGCGAGCACCGGTTGGGTGACCGTGACCGTCGGCGGCAACGACGTGGGCTTCGCCGCGACGCTTCAGCAGTGCCTGCTCGGCACCGACGCGACCTGCCACACGGCGGTGCAGCGCAGCGTCGGCGTGATGCAGTCGACCCTGCCCGGCGCCCTGGACAGCCTGTTCGCCACCATCCGCAAGAAGGCACCGACCGCCAAGGTGTACGTCGTGGGCTACCCGCGGCTGGTCGCCGCGGCCAGTCCGAGCCGGTCCTGCGGCTCACTCACCGACAGCCGGCGCGCCGGGCTGAACAGCGCCGCCGACACACTGGCTGAAGTCACCCGGCAGCGAACCGCCGGCCGTCCCGGATTCACCTTCATCGACGGCAGGGCGATCTTCGCCGGACGCGAGGCGTGCACCAGCAGCCCGTGGGTTCACCCGCTGCGCACCGATGCCGTGGTGGAGTCGTTCCACCCGAACCGGGCTGGTTACCAGGCGTACGCCGCTCGCCTGCATGCCGTTACCGGTTGACCGCTTCGCTCTAGCCTGAGGTCCTGAGGGTGGGCGGTGGCTGACGACGCCACCGCCTACCAGTTTCATCAGCAGCCTGGCCGAGGCTGGTACGCCGGCCGTGTTCGACGTGCGGTGCGGTCATCGCGGCCGGGCGTACTTAGGGCTGCGCCCTCGCGTGACGCTAGATGGCCCACGTACGCCCTCCTAACGTCATCGACGCCCGGGGAAACCCGGCGCGTTCGAGACGGAGGACAACATGGCCACCATCGTCGTCGGCACCGAGAATTCGACCGACATCGAGCTGTACTACGAGGACCACGGCACCGGACAGCCGGTCGTTCTCATCCATGGCTACCCGCTGGACGGCCACTCCTGGGAGAAGCAGACGGCCGCTCTGGTCGGCGCCGGCTACCGGGTCATCACCTACGATCGGCGGGGCTTCGGCCGGTCCAGCAAGGTGATGGCCGGGTACGACTACGACACGTTCGCGGCGGACCTGGACGTCCTCCTGCGGACGCTGGGCCTGCACGACGTGGTCCTGGCCGGCTTCTCGATGGGATCCGGGGAGGTCGCCCGCTACCTGGGCACATACGGGTCGGAGCGGGTCGCGAAGGCGGCCTTCCTGGCCGGCCTGCCGCCGTTCCTGCTGCGTACCGACGACAACCCGGACGGTGTTCCGCAGGGCGTCTTCGACGGCATCAGCGCGAAGGCGACCGAGGACCGCTACTCCTGGTTCGAGGGATTCTTCGCCGACTTCTTCAGCACCGACGTCACGCTCGGGTCCCGGATCAGCGAGGCGGCGTTGCGCGCCAACTGGATCACCGCCGTCGGATCGGCGCCGGTCGGCGCGTACGCGGTCGTGCCCACCTGGCTGACGGACTTCCGCGCGGACGTCGAGAAGATCGATGTCCCGGTCCTGATCCTGCACGGCACCGACGACCGGATCCTGCCCATCGACGCCACCGCCCGCCCGTTGCGCCGGCGCCTGGCCGACGCCACCTACGTGGAGATCGAGGGCGGCCCGCACGGCCTGCTCTGGACGCACGCCGACGAGGTCAGCAAGGCCCTCCTCGACTTCCTCAAGCGGTGACGGTCACCGTCGCGTCCACGATCAACGCCACCTGAGGAGACGTCATGCGCTTCCGAATCCGGAAGGCCGTGGTCCTGGCCATGACACTCGCCCTCGCCGGGGGTGCGTCCGCCGTGGGCGCACACGCCGCGACCGCCGGCGACAGGGACAAGCCGAAGCCGACGATCGTGCTCGTGCATGGCGCGTTCGCCGAGTCGGCGAGCTGGAACGGTGTCGTCGAGCGGCTTCACCGGCGCGGGTACCGGGTGGTCGCCCCGGCCAACCCGCTGCGCGGGCTGCACACCGACGCCGCGTACGTGCGGACCGTCGTCGACTCGATCGACGGGCCGGTCGTGCTCGTCGGCCACTCGTACGGTGGCGCCGTGATCACCAACGCCGCCACCGGCGACCCGGACGTCAAGGCACTGGTCTTCGTCGCGGCCTTCGCGCCCGAGGCGGGGGAGAGCGCGCTCGAACTGTCCGGTAAGTTCCCCGGCAGCACGCTGGGCGGCACGCTGGCACCGGTGGCGCTCGGCGACGGCACCTCCGACCTGTACATCCGGCAGGATCTGTTCCGCGGACAGTTCGCCGCCGACGTGCCCGCGCGTGAGGCGGCGCTGATGGCCGCCACCCAGCGGCCGATCCGCGACAGGGCTCTCACCGAGGAGTCCGGCGTACCGGCCTGGGCCGGGATTCCGTCCTGGTTCCTGCTGGCCGGGGCTGACCTCAACATTCCCGTCGAGGGCCAGCGCTGGATGGCCGAGCGGGCCGATGCCCGGGCCACCGTCGAGATCCGCCGGGCGTCACACGCGGTCGGCGTGTCCCAGCCCGGTCCCGTCGCAGATCTGATCATGCGAGCCGCAACCGCACGGTGAGCACTTCGGGGGCTTTCGCCGGACCGGCACGACACCGGCCGGGCGAAAGCCCCCACCCGTTCGGCACCGGAACCACCTCGCCGGCCGTGCCGCCAGGGGCAGCAACAGTGGGCGACAAATAGCCGTTGTTGAGCACTCGTTGGACCTTGGATTGAGCACTCCGGCGTTGACACAGTCTCTGGCCGGGGCGCGTGCTCCGGCGCCCGAGCGGACTGTCGAGAGAACCGGGAGGTTGCGTGACCATGACGAGCGAGTCGGCGACACTGGGCCGCACAACGGGCGAGACACTTGCCGACCGGTTGCGCCAGATCCGGGCCGCGACGTTCGTCGGCCGCGACGACGAGATCGCGATGTTCCGATCGGCGCTGGATCGACCGGCCGAGACCGCCGGTTTCGCCGTGCTCTACGTCTGGGGGCCCGGCGGCATCGGCAAGTCGGCGCTGCTGCGGCGCTTCGCCGACGAGGCCGAGGCGGCCGGGCGGGACGTGACCCGGGTCGACGGCCGGATGATCGAGCGGTCACCCGCAGGGTTCGAACGCGCGGCGCAGGCCGCCAACCTGCCGGGCCGGGTGCTGCTGGTCGACACGTTCGAGGCGTGTCAGGGCATGGAAGGTTGGTTCTGGGACACGTTCCTGCCCGGTCTGCCCGCCGACGCGCTCGTCGTGCTCGCGAGCCGGGAACCGCCGGATCACCGCCGCCGCACCGACGCGGACTGGGCGGCAGCCGTACGGCTGCTTCCACTCGCCAATCTTTCCCGTGCGGAAGCGGCCGCCCTGCTGCTCCTGCGCGGTGTCGCGGAACCACTCAGCGACACGCTGTACGCGTTCACCGAGGGGCACCCGTTGGCGCTGATCCTCGCCGCCGAGGTGGCGTCGAGGCACGACGGCGAGCCGGAACGGTGGACGCCGCACGAGCCGGCCATCAGGACGCTGCTCGACCGGCTCGTCGGTAACCTGCCTTCGGCGGCGCACCGGCGGGCCCTGGAGATCTGCGCGCACGTCTTCGTCACCCGAGAGGATCTCTTGCGCGAGGTCTTCGGCGAACAGGCGGCCGAACTGTTCGCCTGGCTACGCGACCGGCCGTTCATCGAGGCCGGTCCAGAAGGGCTGCGTCCCCACGACCTGGTGCGCGATCTTCTCATCGCCGATCTGCGCTGGCGCGATCCCGGAGGGTGGCGCGTCATGCACAAACAGGTCAGCTCCTACTTCGTGGAACGCGCGCTCAACGCCGTCGGCTCGCAGGTGCTGCCGACCCAGCTGGCGCTGAACTACCTGCACCGCCACGGTGACGTCATGGCGAAGTACATCACCTGGCGGGGGCGGGGCGAGGTCTACGAGGACGCATACCGGCCCAGTGACCGGGAGGCCGTGCTGCGCATGGCGGAGCGGATGGACGGTCGGCCGGGCGCCGCGCTCGTCGCACACTGGGTTGATCGACAACCCGACGCGTTCCGTGTCTGCCGCCTCGCGGGCACCGGGCAGACGGTCGCCTTCGTCGCCTGGCTCCGCCTGGCCGAACCCGACGAGACGGACATCCAGGTCGATCCGCTCGTCGCAGCGATCTGGCAGCACGCGCGAGAAGCCGGGATGCCCCGTCCCGGCAACAAGATCGCGGTGCAACGTTTTGTCAACATCGACGGAGAACACCCGACGTCATCGACAACGATGGACCTGATCTACATGCGCGGCGTCGCCATCTGCCTGCGGGAACCCGGTCTGGCCGGCACCTACATCCACATGCCCAATCCGGACTACTGGGCACCCGTGCTGGAATACGTCGGCCATGACCGACTCAGCGGCGACCTCTCCTCGGTCTTCGTCCACGACTGGACGGCGATGCCGGTCCGGCCGTGGCTCGACATGCTGCAGAACCGGCTGCTGCACGGCCCCGAGCCGGCCGAACACCGGCCACAACTCGCCCCGCTCACCCGCGCCGAGTTCGACCGCGCCGTACGGGACCTGCTGCGCACCTGGCGCCATCGCCCGTCGATCGCCGTCAATCCACTGATCAACAGCCGCCTCGCCGGCGACGACGAACTCGCCGCCCGGGTCGAGAAGCTACGGACGGCCGTGGAGGACGCAGTCGACGCCCTCCAAGGCACGTCGCGCGGAGACACCTTGCACCGCACGCTCGCCGCGACGTTCTTTCACGGCACGCACACCCAGGAGGAAGCTGCCGAACGGCTGAAAGTTCCCTTCGGCACGTACCGCCACCGACTGTCGGCTGCCGTTGACCAGGTCGTCGAGGAGCTCTGGCGCCGCGCCACGGGAGCGGACTCCTGATGGAGGTGCTCATCGGGCGGCGAGCCGAGCTCGACCTTTTCCGGTCCGCCCTGACCGCTGGTGCGGGTGCCCGCACAATTCATTTCGTCCACGGACCGGGCGGCATCGGCAAGTCGGCGCTACTGCGTGGCTTCGCCGAGGTGGCCCGGCAGGCGCAGCGTCCCGTCCTGGAAATCGACGGGCGGACGGCGCCGTGCACCCCGGCGGCATTCAGCGTCGTGGCCGGGGTCGGTGACCCGTCGACCGTCCTCCTCCTGGACAGCTTCGAGCGCTGCCACCGACTGGAGGACTGGTTCTGGGAGAACTTCCTGCCCCGGCTGCCGGCCCGCACAGTCCTCGCCGTGGCCAGCCGTACCCCACCGGACCCGCGCTGGAGTCTCGACCCTGGATGGAGCCGTCTGCTCAACGTCATCACGCTCGGCGAGCTCGAGCCGGAATCGGCCGTCGAGGTGCTGCGCGCACACGGCAGCCCGGACAGTCGAGCAGCCGGTACCGGGAATCCGTTCCTGCTGACGACGGCGGGTGAAGCGGACGAAGACACCCTGCTGCGACACCTCACCGGAGACGTCCCGTCCGGGCGGCATCGGGCGGCGCTGGAGGTCTGTGCACACGCGCGAGCGACCTCCGAGCCACTGCTTCGGGCGGCGCTCGGCACCGACGGTGCGGAGGTCTTCTCCTGGCTGCGTGCGCAGCCCTACATCAAAGCCGGCCCCGGAGGGCTGGTCCCGCACGAAGCGGTGCGCCATGCGGTCCGCACCGGCTTGCGAAGGCGGAATCCGGATGGATTCGCGGAGCTGCACCACCTGATCCGTCGGCACCTGCTGGCCCGTATCCGCACAGCGCCAGCGACCGAGGTGCCGCATGCCACCGGCGACCTTCTCTACCTGTACCGCGGTGATCAGGGGACCGCGCGATGCGGTGAGGAGTTCGAGGCCGAGCTCAGGCTGATCGAGGAGATGCCCTACCAACCCGACTACCGCGGCGACATCCTTCGGCTGGTCCGCATGGCCGAGGGTGCGGAGTCGGCGTCGATTGCCGGGTACTGGCTGGCCCGTCAGCCGCATTCGTTCCGTGTCCACCGGTTGCGCCGTACCGGCGCCGTCGTCGGATTCTCCGCCTGGCTGCGCCTCGAACAACTCGGCGATTCCGGGCATCCGGACGGTGCCGACGTCGACCCGGTCGTGGCTGCGGCGTGGCGGCACGCGCGCATGACCGGGCCGCTGAGCCTGGGGGAGCACCTGGGCATCGCCCGTTTCTCGGTGACCGAGAGCGGCCACCGGCACGCCGCCGCGTCCATGACCCTCGCCCGGTGGCGCTCCGTCGGGGAGATGCTGCGGGCGAGGCGGGCTCCGCTGTCCTACGCGGTCGTACCTGACCGAGGTCAGGACGAGGCTCCGTTCGACGACCTCAATCTGTTGCGGCTCGACGAGCGGCCCTACCTTGGCGCACACGGCTTCGCGCTGTTCGGGTGCGACTGGCGTGTCCAGTCTGCCGAGCAGTGGCTTGAGGTGCGGAGCAAGGCGATGCTTGCCGGCGCGCCGGTGCCGCAGGCTCCGCAGGCGCCGCGGCCCGGCTGCCGCGACCTCGTCGTGTTGTCGCGCACGGAGTTCGACGTCGCGGTCCGGGATGCGCTGGGAAGGATTCGCCACCGTGCCAGCCTTACCGACAACCCACTGCAACGCAGCCGCCTGATCCGTGTGGACGGCGCCGACCTCACCGAGTTGCTCACCCTGACCGCCGAGTCGCTGCGTGAGCAGCGTGGCGGTGAGGCCCGCTACCGGGCACTGGCTACCACCTACTTCAGGCGGGCGCCCACGCAGGCCGCCGCGGCGGCCCGTCTGAACCTTCCCTTCGGCACGTACCGTCGTCACCTCGCCTCCGCCGTACGGGCGGTCAGCGACTGCCTCTGGCGGCAGGAGACGCAGGGGTCCGGTGTGACGCACGAAGCATGAAGGGCGCGATCCGCTGGATGCGTCGACGGCGAGCAGCGCTGTTCCTCCTACCGCCGATCATGACCAATGTCCTCGATGGAATCCGGTGCGGTGCCGGCGGTGCCGCACAGCACCGCACCGGGGCACGTGGTGAACTAGATCGACTTGGCAGCGATTTCGATCCACTGGGCGATTGCCTCCGGCTGGGATGCCGGGATCGCGTGCGAGGCGCCGGGAAGTTCGATGCTGGCCCGTGCGCCGGCACGCTCGGCCATGAAGCGGTGGGCCTCCCGTGGGATGTTGAAGTCGAGCTCGGGATAGATGAACCAGGACGGGACGGTCTTCCAGGCCGGTTCACCCGAGCCCTCGTTGAGCGCGACGGTGTTCAGCGGGCGCTGGGTGGCGGCGCCCAGGGCCGCCTGCTCGGCCGGGAGATCGGCGGCGAACTGCTTGTGGAAGTTGTCCTGCCGGATGTACAGGTCCATCGACCCGTCGGGCAGCGGCACCTCGTGCAGGTTGTCGCCCAGCGTGCCGCCCGGGAACCTGGAAGACAGCTCGGCGATGCTCTCGCCGCGCTCGGGAGCGAACGCCGCGACGAACACCAGGACTTTGACGTTGTCGTGGCCCACCGCCGCGTTCGACACGACCGCACCACCGTAGGAGTGCCCGACGAGGACCGCCGGCTCGTCGATGGTGTCCAGGATGCTGGACACGACGGCAGCGTCACCGGAGAGACTCCGCAGCGGGTTGCCGGCCGCGACGACCCGGTGTCCGACCGCCTGCAGCCGCCCGATCACGCCGTTCCAGCTCGCGGACTCGGCGAACGCGCCATGGACGAGAACGACCGTGGGCTTCATCTGGCCTGCTCCTTCGGTGGGACTCCAACGGGTGGACAAGACGGCAGCTTGTCGGCGTACGCCTCACCCGCGTCGCGCGGCACATCAGCCTCGGCGACATGAACCAGCGCCGGCGGCAGAGTGCCCCCGCCACCACGTCCGGCACTGCTCCATGGTGGCCACGGCACACGCTCACCCACCCGCCCCTCCACCGCCCACCTGCCGCTCATCCCTCGGGCACGACCGTGGCGGGCCGCGGCACCGCGAGGAGCGGCCGGTCACGCACGCTCTGCGACGAGCCCGGCCACGGGCCGCTGAACAGTTTCTGAGCACCTGGTGACCTGGTAACCCGTCGGCAGCCGCCGTTACCGTCGTGGTCGACGGCCCGCAGCACGTATGCGGGCGAAGCCCGCTCATGCCGGCTCGCTACCCGCGGCTCATGCCGGGACCAACCCGGCGCGGTCCTCGCACGATGGGCGACATCGTGTGCCTGGGGGACGGTGCGTGTCCCCCCTCTTCGGCTCAGCGTCAGGAGCGAGCCAACCTGGAGGTACGAATGGTTATCGGTCGTCGAAGTCTGCTGGCGGGATCTGTGGGAGCAGGCGTGCTCATGCTGCCCGGCGCAGCCTATGGCGCCCCGCCGAGCGACACGTGGCGGGAGCAGCTGCGCGAACTCGAGCAGGGATACGCTGGCCGGATCGGCATGTATGCCCGACACATGGGCACCGGCCGGACGCTGTGCTACCGGGCCGATGAGCGGTTCCCGCTGCTGTCCACGTTCAAGGTGCTGGTGTCGGCTGCCGTGCTGGATCGCGCCCGGTCGTGTGCGCCGGGCCTGGTGGATCGCCGGATCCGTTGGACCGAGGCGGACCTGGTGGACTACTCCCCCGTGACCGAGGCGCACGTAGCGGACGGGCTGACGGTCGCGCAGTTGTGCCACGCCGCCATCACCCGCAGCGACAACACCGCGGGCAACCTGCTGCTGCGCCAGGTCGGCGGGCCGGTCGGACTGACCGGCTACCTGCGCCGGCTCGGCGACGGGGTGTCGCGGCTGGACCGCTGGGAGACCGATCTGAACGTGTGGGCGCCGGGCGAGCGCCGGGACACCACGACGCCGGCCGCCATGGGTCGTGACCTGGCGGCGCTCACCGTGGGCCGCGCCCTGCACCCGGACGACCGGACCACACTGGTGGACTGGATGCGCGCCACAGTCACCGGCGACAGGCGCATCCGGGCGGGCCTGCCGGCGGGTTGGACGGTCGGCGACAAGACCGGCTCCTCCAACGATTCGTACGGCGCCGCCAACGACGTGGCTGTGGCGCATCCGCCGACCGGCGCACCGCTGGTCCTGGCGATCTACACCCGCCGGGAGACCCAGGGCCAGCCGTACGACGAGGCGATCATCGCCGAGACCGCCCGGGTCCTGGCCGGCGCGCTCGGTGCCCGGTAGCGGCGCAGCCTCCGGCTGGAAGCCGCCGCAGAACTCCCCCGCCCGATCGCACGACACCATGGTGGGGCCGCCACCGTCCGGGCGCAGCGCGCAGTGCCGGACGGTGGCGGCGCCGTCCTCGGCGACAGGATCGATCCCACCGATATGAGGAGGCACAGACACATGGCCAAACGAACGTGTGCCCTGTTTGCCGTGGCCGGCCTGGCGACGCTGTCCCTGGTGGGCGGCTGCGCCTTCCGCGAGGCGGTCTGCGGCTCGGACCACTATCCGGTCAAGGCGGTGAACAGCACCGGAAGCACCTGCGTCAAGAAGGGTGAACAGCCGCCGCAGGGCTACGTCCGGTACCCGGACGGAAAGGTCCCGAAGTACGTCGACGACGAGTGGGACAGGTACTGGCGCGAGCACCGGCTCGACGAGAACGGCAACGAGTCCACGCCGTGATACGCCGCGCGGCATCCACTCGATGATCGGGACAACGGTCAGCTGCTCGATCTCCAGCCGGACGCCCGGGCCGGCCCACGATCACCGGCACGGAACGCGATCGCTCAGGCTGCCGGTCCCCGGCGCACATACGCCGTCACCCCGGCCACCACGAGGACCGCAGCCACCACCCAGGAGACGTTCGGCTGGCCGGGCTGCACCATCCACGCCCACCACGCCGCGCCTTTCGCGGTGTCCCGGGGGGCGGTCGCCATGGACACCAGGCCGTATCCGAGTACGGGCATCCACGCGGCCTGGACCCGGATCACCGTTGCGGACAAGAACGTCATGCCGGAGAAGCCCAGGGCGTTTCGCAGCATGGCCAACGTGGCCGCATCGTCCAGCACGGCGGCTCCGGCCACGGCCAGCGGGAGACAGCACAGCATCATAGCCATCGACGCGTGCGTCATCCGCCGGCCGCGCGTCAACCTCGGCGTCGAACGCTCGAGAAGCACATCCGTCCCTGCCAGGGTGGTGGTCAGCAGGATCGCCGCCAGCAGCGGCGCCAACACGGCCACTGGTACCCACCATCCCACCAGTGAATCGTGGGACGCGAGCTCGAGGGCGGCTCCGACGACAGCCATCGCCACTGCCAGCACGGCCACCGGCACGGACCATCCTCCCCGGTCGGCCAGATATCCGCGAAGCCCGGTGCTCATCAGCTCACCAGCTCGGCGAATGCCGACAGGTCGCACGTCCGTCCGGCCTTCAGGTAGTCCGCCAGCCAGGCGCGGCGCGCCGACGGGTCCCGCTGCAGCCGAACCGCCACCCGATCCTGGCTCTCCGCTCCCTCCGCTGCGGCCTGCGGGCCGAGCACGAGGGCGATCGCGATGCCATATGCGCGGGAGACGGCCGGGGTCCGCTCAGCGCACCAGACGCTGAGGAAACTGTCCGCCAGCTCGGCGCGTAGCCCGTCCGGGTCTCGGACGTCGGTCGTGAACAGCTCGGTGCGCCCTTCCAGGAAGGGGATCGCGAACTCACCGGACGCGTTGGCCGGCCGTTCGGCGGGATGCTCAAGGCCTTGTTCCGCCGCGACACTACCGGGCGGCAGTTCGGCGAGGATGGGCTGCGCCAGCTCGGTGACCTCCGGCAGGAGCGCGGCGTGCACGGCGTTCAGGCAGACCTTCGGTTCGTCGGTGGAGCAGACCTGCGACATCGCATCCGGGTCCGGCTCCGTCCAGGTAGCCGAGTAGGAATTGCCGTTCCACTGCACCGGCAAGGGAGCCAGCTGGGCCGCGGCCACGACAGCCAGCACCGCCGGTACCAGTGCCCAGTGACGACGCCGCGCACTGGCGACGAGAAGGGCGGACGCCGCCAGGCCCACCAGCCAGACGATGGCGAGCGCGGCGACGCTGAGGCGCAGGCGCTGGCCGTCTCCCGAAGGCAGGTTCGAGACAAGGGCCAGCTGAGCGACCCCGTTGTCGAGGTATGTCGGAATCCCGCTGAGCAGGTAGACGATCAACGCGACGACGGGAGCGGACCACCGGTGCGGCACCAGCCGGCCCAGGGCGAAACCGATGGCCAGGCAGGCGACACAGCCGAGGATCACCAGCAGGACGGACACCTGCCAGCGCCCGCCGGCGTACGTGATCGCCGGGAGGACGGTCCCCGTGACCACAACCGCGACCACCAGGAGCCCGCCGATGACAGCGGCGACGAGTGCGCCGAACGACGCCACGTCGCACCGCCACCGCGGCATCGGGACTGCCGCCAGCAACTCCTCGACGCCCAGTCGCCGGTCTCGGCCGCCCACCCAGGCTCCGGCAGCCGCGGCGAGCGGACCGAGCACCAGACCGGTGGTGTTGAGCCACGACACGATGCCGGGTCCGCTGCTCGACCAGGCACCCACCCGGTCGGAGGACAGACCTGCCATGGCCGTCATCAGCGAGCCCACGGCGGCGAGGCTGACGAGCAGGATGAGTCCGGCCCCACGGCGCAGTTCGAGCTTCGCGGCGATCACTGAGCCACCCCCGACGGTACGGCACGACCGTGCAGCGCGGCCGTGTATCCGCGTTCCAGCGCCGATGTCCCGTCCTCCGTGGATCCGAAGGCCGCGCCCAGCCGCTCGAGCTGTGCGGGGTGGGTGCGCAGGACGACGCGGCCCTCGCGGACGAGGATGGCCTGATCGCAGATGGCGGCCACATCGTCGACGATGTGGGTGCTGATCAACACGGTGGTGTCGGCGCCGACCTCGCGCAGCAGACGCCGGAAAGTGATGCGCTGTTCCGGGTCCAGTCCGACCGTGGGCTCGTCGAGCAACAACACGTCGGGGTCGTTGACCAGAGCCTGCGCCAGGCCGGCACGACGCAACATGCCTCCGGAGAGCGACTTCATGCGGGTGTCCGCCCGATCGGCCAACCCGACCCGCTCGATCGCCCGATCCACCGCGGCGGCTGCCCGCCGTGACGGGACCTCCTTCAGCCAGGCGAAGTATGCGACGAACTCACGCACCGTGAACCGCGGATACGACCCGAACGCCTGCGGGAGATAACCCAGTTGCCGTCGGATCTGCCGCCGGTCACGTTCGTGCCGCACGTCACGACCGAGCAGCCTGACCTCGCCGGAGGTGGCCGTCAGGATGGTCGCCAGAACCCTCATCAGGGTCGTCTTGCCGGCGCCGTTGGGACCCAACAGACCGTGCACGCCGGTGGTCAGATCGAGGTCGACGCTGTCGAGGGCGCGGCGTGCGCCACGGCCCCGGCCGTACCGCACGCTGAGACCGCTCAGCCGGATCGTCGAGGCGTGACCAGCGGCCGACGCAGATGATCGTGGATCAGTGGACATCATGGATGACTCCCTTGGGGTGACCAATGTCGTAACGGCCGCGGGTGAGGAACACCACGGCGGCGAAGAACAGGGTGACCAACGCCCATCCCACCTGTGCCGTCGCCGCGAACGCGGGCGTTTCCGCCAGTGGCGCCGCGGCCAGCCGGACCGCGGCGAGCGCGTCACCGCCGGTGCGGACCAGCGGTGGACCCAGAGTCGCGGCACACCAGAGCAGCCCGACGCATCGGGCGGCGCGTTCCACGCCGATGAACGCGCCGCCGGCCAGCGTCGCGGAGGTCAGCGCCAGGCACGGCAGAAGCCACGCGGCGTTCCAACCGGCCTGGCCGCCGGCGGCCACCCGCAGGCTCCCGGCCGCCGAGGCTAGTGGCACGGCGACGATCAGGACGGCGATCGTGCGCCACAGAACGAGCCGCAGCAGCGCCGAGGGTGCCGCGAGGATCGCCTCCCAGCAGGGATCCTCCTCGCCTACCGCCGCCAGAGCCACCCCGGCGAGGGGTATCGCCGGCGCGAGCAACCAGAGCATGCCGCCGTCCCGATCGCCGACGCCCGCGACGAGATCGAGAGCCGTGGCACCGAGAACCGCCACGACCACCGCGATCAATGTTCCGGGCCGCAGAGTCCACCGGAGCCACCCGACGCTGCGCCGGATGCGGGCGGTCCCGCGTTCGGGTACCGCCGTGACGACGCTGTCCCGGATGTTCCCGAGCAGTTCCTGGTCAACCGGCTGGAGCACGGCGGCCAGTTCCGCCCGGCACAGCGGGCAGGCGATGAGGTGCGCCTCCACCGACCAGACGTCGGTACCGTGGGCCCGGCCCGCGGCGTAGGCGGCGAGCAGTGCCGGTGACACATGCCAGGTCCGGGTGCCCGCGGGTTCCCGTCGATCGTTCATGCCAGTGCCTGCCTCAACACCGAGCGGGCCCGGAAGGCCCGCGCTTTGACCGTTCCTTCGGGAATACCGAGCAGTGTGGCGGTCTCCCGGGTGCTGAGACCGTCGAGCACCGTCGCCCGCAACACCGCGAGCAGTTCGGGCGACAGCTGGCGGAGTGCCGCCTCCAGGCCACCACCGAGCACCTCGTCGAGCACCACCGCCTCGGCCGACGGGGCGGACATCTCCACGGTGATCATGGCGTTACGCTCCGCAGCCGAGGAGCGCACGGCGCGCTGGCGATAGACGTCCACCAGACGCCGAGCCGCGATGGTCCAGACCCACCCCGCCACGTCGCCGCGCCCCGTCCACTGGTCCGCCGACCGCCAGACGGCTGCGAACGCGTCCTGAAGCACGTCCGCGACGAGCTCTCGATCGGAACATCGGCCCCGTAACCGCAGGAGGACCATCGGCGCCAGGCGGTCGTAGAGAACGCGGAAGGCCGCGGCATCACCTCGTGCGGAGCGGCGCAGCAGAGCCGCGTCGTCGAGTCCGTCCATGTCCTTCACGCCCTGTCTGACGGCGCTCGACGCCGCCAGGTTCGGCGTTTCCGGCACCGCCACGGTCGCTGCCTGACGTGCCGCCTCGGCTGGGACGGGGAGAGCCTGCCGGCGCCCGTTGTCCAACCGGCCCCGAGGGGCGCGGACGCGGGCCGAACGGTCGGGTGTGCTACCAGGTCGGGGTCAGGTGTTCGGCCCTGGTGGTGACACCGGGGATGGGGCGTTCGCCGGTCAGGATCACGTCGAAGGCCTTGTTGTCCTTCAGCGTCCGCTCGTAGTACGCGGTGAAGAACGCGACCGCGAAGTCGCGCTGAGCCTTGTCGGAGGGTCTCGCCGGATCGTTCGGGCACGTGCTGTCGTCGCCGTTGGCGAAGCCGGACGCGTTCGACCACACGGTGTTGAAGAAGTTGTGGTTACCGCCCACGAGGGTCATCAGGTAGGCCGGTACCGTGTTGCGGCCGCGGGAGTTGTCGAAGTACTGCCGGTCTCCGGTGCCCCAGCAGGTCGCGGACACCACGGCGAACGGAATCTTGGTGATCAGGGTGTCGCTGACGTCACCCTCCACCAGTTCGAAGTAGCGCGAGGCGAGCGGTACGGCGGCTTTGATCTGCACACCCTGCGGCCAGTCGGTGCGGTGCTTGTCGGATGCGTGCCGCATCACCGCCTCGCCGGCGACGGAGTGGCCCATGGTTCCGACGCGGGTGAGGTCGACCCGACCGCGGAAATCGACGCGCGCGGTCCTGCCGGTGGCGGCGTCGACGAACGCGCCGTCCAGCGGTCCGCCGCCGGTAGCGCTGAGCTGCTGCCACATCGCCAGATGCCGGTTGATCAACCGGGCACGCTGGACGGCGATACCCATGTGGTGGTTGATTCCGTTGGCGCTCAACGAGACCACGACGAAGCCCCGCCGGGCCAAGGCGTCGCCGAGGTAGTCGTACCCGCGATAGCTCGGGAAGGCCCGCACGCCAGGCGGGCAGGGCCAGGTTTCCTCCGCCTTGGTGTCGCAGGCGATGTTCTGGCCGTGCAGAATCATGACCAGCGGCATCTTGCCGCTCGGTAGCCGGCGCGGGTAGTGGACGACGGCCTTGATCTCGGACTTTCCGGCCCAGTCGGGCGCGTCGGTGAACGCGGTGTCGCCCAGGTCGTATTCGAGCACGGCCACGGCCCCGGCTCGGTCGCTTCCTGCTGCGGCCGACGCACCGTCGCTGAGGCTGATGATCGAGTAACGTCCGACGACGACCGTCAACAGCATCACCACCACCAGGGCGGTGATACGCGCGGTTTTACCGGTGGTCACGGCGGTCTCCATTCGGTCGGGGTGAGCGGTCGCGGTCGACCGTGTCGGCGCGATGTCAGGAACGTGATGGCGGATGAATCGAGGGGGCACGTCCGGCTCACACCGGTCTGCCCGGCTGTCACGACCCGGGTGCGACATCCCTCAGTCCAGGCTCGTCCAGAAGTCGGTCAGGACGGCGGCGGCCTGGGAGGGGTCCTGAAGCATCCACCAATGCCCGGTTCCCTCGATCACCCGCACCTTGGCACCGAGATCGCGGGCGACGTCGGCGGCGAGCGACCCGTCGTCGAACGGGTCGTCCGGCGCGCTCAGGACCAGTCTCGGTGCGGCGCTGACGGCGATGCCGGCACCCCAGTCGGCGAACGGATTAGGGGTTGCCGACCGGTACAGGTCGAGGATGGATCGCCCCATCTCAGGGTCGAACCGGTCGTGCATGAGCAGAGCGTCGGCCTCCGGTACGCCCATGCTCCGCAGGCTCTCGGCAACGCCGTACGGGTCGGTGTGGGAGGCGCGGAGAGCCTGAGCGATGAAGGACTCCCCCTCGTGCGGGGTCTGCCAGACTTGAGCAAGGTCGTGCCAGACGTACGCCTTGTGAAGGATGCTGGCGACGTCGATGGTCCAGCTGCGCAGCGGCACGTCGAGCGCAGATGCCACCCGGTAGGTGAGCAGTGCGCCCCAGTCGTGACCGACCAGGTCGACCGGACCGGGCACGCGGCGCAGTTCCCGTGCGAGCCATTCCGCGTGGTCGTCCTTGCTCCCGCCGAAACCGTCCGGCCGCCGGGCCCCGAACCCCGGCAGACTGAGCGCGATGCTGTCCCGGCCGATGAGCTCACGCAGCCGGTCCCAGACTTCGCAGGTTTCAGGAACCCCGTGGACGAACACGACGGTCATGTTCTTCTCCCTGAACGACAGAGGTGGCTGGACTGCCGGACCGAGACCTCCTCGGTCCGCAGGCACCATGATTGCCGGGCCGGGCGCTCACTCCCCAGATCGCTTGCTGCTCACGGGAGCGCCCGACCCGGGTGAATGGCCAGCTCGTGGGCTGGAAAGTGAGCAGCCTCGACCGGGACAGTGCCTCCGCAGTCCGACCAGGAGGAGTTTGTCATGACACATGCGGTGATAGTCGGAGCCGGCCCGGTGGGGATGGTGACGGCCATGCTTCTCGCCGCAGACGGTTACCGGGTCAGTGTGCTGGACCGAGACCCGGCCGAGTCGCGCGACGCGTCCGCGTCGGTCCGTGGCCACTGGAGGCGTCCCGGGGTGGGGCAGTTCGGGCACACCCACGTCCTGTTGCCGGCGGGTCTGGCTCATCTGAAGCGCGAACTACCGAACGCGGTCGCACGGTTGACCGAGCTTGGCGGGCGTCGTCACAACATGATCAGCGGTGCGTGGAACGTCGGGGCCGTCGGCGATCGGGAGCCCGCGGATGACCGATTCGACACCATTGCCGCACGGCGGCCAGTCTTGGAGGCGGCGCTCTTCGCCGAGGTCAGCCGGACACCTGGTGTCAGCGTCCGTTGCGGCATACGGGTGACCGGACTCCTGACCGACGACGGTCGCACCCCAGGGACCCCGCACGTCACCGGGGTTCTCACCGATGACGGCGAGCAGATCGAAGCGGATCTGGTCATCGACGCCTCGGGCCGCAACTCGCGGCTGCTCGCCCTGCTCCACGACGTCGGGGCGACGCCCATTGAACGACGCGCGCAGGTCGGATTCCGCTACTACACCCGGTACTTCCGGTCAGACGTCCTGCCCACGCTGCCCACGTGGCCGCTCACCCACCACGAGAGTGTCTCCGTCATCGCCCTGCCGGGCGACAACGACACCTGGTCGGTGACTCTGGTGACGTCGGGCCGGGATCAGGACCTGCGCCTGCTCAGCAGTCCCGACGCGTGGCACCGGGCGGTTGCCCTGTTCCCGAACGTCGCGCACCTGGCGGAGGGCGAACCCATCAGCGGGGTGAACGCGATGGGAGGGACGGAGAGCAAATTCCGTCGTTTCGTCGTCGACGGGAAGCCCATCGTTACCGGACTCTTCGCGGTGGGCGACGCGTGGGCCACCACGAACCCGCAGTTCGGAAAGGGGATGACGGTCGGGTTCGCGCATGCCGCCCTACTGCGGGACACGCTACGCGTAACGGGGTCGGACGATCCTATCGACCTGGCGCTGCAATTCAACGCGGTCAGCGAGGCGTCGCTGACTCCGGTGTGGGAGGAGACGGCCCTGTGGGACAGCCACCGGTTCGCTGAGATCGACGCCGAGATGCGCGGGGAGGCATACGTCACGGACGATCCCGCGTGGCATCTGGACGTGGCCGTGAACGCGATTCATCTGCTCGATCCGGAGATCCTCCGCGCGCACGCCGACGTCGGATGCATGCTGGCCGGCGTCGATGAAGCCGTCCTCAAGACCGGATTGGCCGAGCGGATCCTCTCCCTGGCCACCGGTGCACCCCGCTACGCCGAACCCGGCCCGACCCGTCGGGAGCTCCTAGCCGCTACGACCGGGTAGTCCCCGGCGGGGCGTGAAGCGGGGGACGTGAACTGCGCCCCTCGCTTCACACCCCTCGCCGATCCCGACCGGCACGGTTCAAGCACAGTCCACGACGATCCTGATGATCTCGTTCAGCGCCGCCTCGTAATCCGCCCGCTCCTGTTCCGATCGGCTGGCGTCAACGCTCAGCCGTTCCCTCACGCTGTCCAGACGCCCCACCCACTCCATCCGGTCGGCACCGTTCAAACAGTCCTTGATCTCCCGCAGTCGATCCGCGATCGCCTGCGTCAGTTCGTCCCCGGTCCACAGTCGCCCACCCACCTGGCCGACGGCGGAGAGAATGGCAGCGGCGGCATCGTCAGCCGTGCCCGAGCTGGTGGCCTGCAGCAGGCTGACAATCTGTGCCACTGGCGCGGCGCGCCCGGCCAACAACGGCGCGAACAGGTCACCAACCCGATGCCCGGCACGCGGATGCATCAGATACGCATACACCAGGTCGGTCATGCTCAGCAGGAACGACCCCGCGGCATCCGCCCGGCCGGTCAGCTCGGCGAATCTACCCTCGTCCACCTCGGCGAAGACTCCCTCGCCAGCTGGCTTCGTGAACACACCACCAGCCAGCATCGTCAGCAGTCCCTTGGCCAGCCGGGCGAGGCCATCCTTGTCCGCCTTCACCAGATCGCGCTCGGTCACCGAGGCGAGCACACCCGCGACCGGCCCACCAAGGTCACTGTCGGCCAACCTGTCAACGACGCTCGGCGAGAGTCGATCCCGTACACCGAGGACCAGCCTCGCCAGTTCGTCGCCAGTGAACTCAGCCAGATCAACCGGCTCCGACTGAGCCAGATCCAGAACGATCTCGCGCGCCGTCAGCGCACGGTCGTCCGACCGCGTCAGCATGTCCCGCAACGCCGCCCGGCTCTCGCCGCCCGCCAACACACCCCCATGTTCGTCGAGCAGCCTCCGCGACTCGACCCAGTCCTCAGCCGCCAGCCAGTCGGCCAACTCCGTCGGTGGCACCTCCGACACCGGCTGCGCCTTCCCAGCCGCCGTGTTCAACAGCGCCGACGTCAGGTTGTCCCCGAACCACTCCAGCACGCCGTCCGGACCGCGTACCACCCACACATTGTTCAGGGCGGCAAGACCATCTCCGGCCGCCTGTCCGGCTGCCCGGTACACCAACGCCACACCCTGACGCCCGACAACCCCGATGACGTCCTGCGGCGCACCACTGGTGGAAATCACGACCGGCCGCTCCCGCCGCCAGCGGTACCGTTCCAGCAACGCGTTCAACGTGCGTAGCACGTCCGACCGACCCGCCGCGTCACCGCCCACGTCCACCAACACCACCGGCGCCCCCACGTCGCGGGCAACCTCGGCAACTCTGGGCAACATCCTTAGCCGCTCATCGTTACCAGCCCCGGCGACCACCCGGACATCGCCATGGGACGCCACACCCGGAGGCAACACCAGATTCCAGGCCACCACCGGCGCCTCGACCGGCCCAGCCAACGCACCATGCGGACCGGCCGCCCGCACATCCGAATCGTCCAGCCGCCCATCGGTGACCGTCCGCCCGGTCAGCCCGTCCGCTCGGGTGGTCCCGGCATCCCGGTCGGTCACCGTCGCGGTCCGCTCCCGCTCCCGGAGGTCGTGCCGCGCGGCGGCTGCCTCGACCTGACCACGCTCACGCCTCCCGGCTTCCCCGGTCGGCCGGTCCGGCGGATCCGCCAGCTCGCCAACCCCCTGCCGCGCACCGGACTGCGGAAGGCGCGCCTCCACGACCACGGCGAGTCGGCGCCGTTTCGACTCGCCTACCCGCCAGGTGGAGGATGGCCTGTATCGCCACCGGGTGGTGCCGGTGATCTCCAGCAGGACGTAGCTGTACACCAGTCCGGCGGGCTGGCCGCTCGCGCTTCCGCCAGGGCTGTGCGGCAGACGGACCGCGCGGCTGTCCGCGTTCTTGCTGGCGGCGGACGTCCCCGCGGCCTCGCCAGGGCCGACGGTGACCGCGAAGGCGTTCAGCTGGCCCAACCTCAGGTTCCCTGGCGCGTTCTTCAAACCTTTCGCGACGACGGCGTCGTCGATCAGCGAATACAGACCGGGAGCGGCCGTGGCGGTCACATGCCCTTCGCTGCCGCCGGAGATGCTCGCGGCGCCTGCGCTGCTCCGGTGGTGTTCGACGATCGGGTTCGTGTGGGCACCGACAACGAATTCCTCCGCCGCCCCGTCACCGCCCACCATCCGGTCGGTCGACGGCTTCCACCCGGTCATCCCGATCACCTTGACGGTCAGGTCTGCCTCGATCGTGGTCAGCCCCGTCCAGCCGGTGCCCGTGAACGTCCGGCGCGCCCCTGCGGGCTCGAACGCCGCCTGTAGGTTGGTGAGGCCGGTCACCCCGACGAAGTACTCGTCGATCTCACTGCTGCCGGTGAAGCTGCTGGCGATACCGGGAAGTGTCTGCTTGGCCAGCGTGGCGAGTTCGCCCTCGTCATTGATCCAGCTCAGTTTGGACTCCGGTGGCAGGCCACCGAGCGTCTGGTCGTCGGGACGTTGCCACGCCATCACGTCGCGCTCGGTGAACCTGCCGGGCGCACCGGTGACGGCGGGCTCGGTCCGCGAATCGGCGTGGAACCGGCTCGGCCGGCGGTACCAGGCAGGCGGCTCGGCCAGCAACGGCCGAGGGCTGGTGTCACCCTCCGGGACCTCGACCGTGGCGACCACGTCGGCAAAGGTCGGCGGTTGGTGCGGCCGGTTCCATCCCAGCCAACTCGCGACAGTGCCGACCGCCCCGACGACCGCCTCGACCGCCAGCGGCCCCACGGCGTTCCGTGGCGACGCCTCCATCGGTCTGGTCAGTACCTCGATCGTGAACCGCATCGGGATGTCGAAGGGAACCATCGCCCCGGATGACTTGACGACGTTCTTCCGGTCGTGCCGGTCCCCGGAATTCCGGGCGGAGCGGCGAGCGGCCGACAGGTCGGCGAATGCCGCGGGGGACCGCAACGAGAGCTGCATGCCGGAACGGGTGTACCCCACGCCGGCCCGGATGCCGCCGGACCAGACCACACCGTCTCCCCGTTTCGTGCCGTGCCCCGCCTGTTCGTGGTCCTCCATCCCGGCGTTTCCGGACGGGCGACCGAAGATGCTGCGCAGGGCCTGGGACGACCCCGGCGTGGCCTGGTAGCCGACCGCCGGCGCGGCCTTGAGGACGATTCGCCCCATGATCGCGCCGCCGTGTTGGGTGGTGACGAACGGCACCCACGCCACCGCCGGCTCCGGGTCTTCACCCGTGCTGAAGTAGCGGGCGGCGGCCGTCCGCAGCATGCCCCGGGAGACCAACACGGTCAGCTGCTGGTGCAGGCCGGGAAGGTACGTGTTGGAGCCGGGCCGGGTCGCTCCCGGCACCGCCTTCTCGACGGCCGTCATCGCCAGCTCGTACAACCCACCGGCCGGTCCGGTCTCCTTCACATTCCGTACGGTCGCGTCACCGAGCCCGAGCCGCTCGACGATCCGCCGCGGTGGGTAACGGACGTCGGGGCCGGTCGGCGGGGGCACCAGGGCCGTGTGGCCCGCTATGGCGCGGGCGACCCTCTCGTCCTCCTCTACCTGCCGCAGTCGCGCCTGTAGGTCCCGCTCGACCTGCTCCGGCAGCCCACGGATGGGTGAGCCGGCACGCTGCATCGCCCGCCACACGTCGAACAGCTCACGGAAGTCCACGTGCGCCTCGATGGTGTCGGGCACGTCCACCGCCCGCGATGCCATCCTGGACCGGTTGCCGCCGCCCGCCTCGACGATGTTGCCGGCCAGATTCCGGTCGGCCCCGACCAGCCTGGCCACGTAGGTTCCCGACATCCGTAGCGTGTGAACAGGCCCGTTGTACGTCGGGATGTTCTGCTTGAGAGAGGTGTTCGACTCCGCTCCAATGGCCGACCGCATCCGGGAGCCCCACAACGCGGCCGGCACGCCCAGTCGCCACGGCCCGGCGATCGAGAAGGGCAAGCCGACGCCGAGAGCGCCCAGGTGTCCACGCCCCACGGCCTGGGCCCGTGTCACGCCGCTTGCGGTGGTGGTCGAGTCCTCGTGGTAGAAGTCGGGGAGGTTGCCGCGCCGGGACTGCTGGTACTGCACTTCGCTCGGGTAGAACCGGAGTGTCAACGACCCTTCGCGCCCCGATGCCGCGCCGTCCTCGAAGAGGTCGTCGCTGCTGTAGACCTTGCCGCCCAATATCTCGTCGATCTCGGCCCGGAGCTTGGTGGGGCTGACGAATGCCCGGCGGAGTTGCGCCGACGCCGATGCCTCGTTCACCGGGCTGGCACCCGACAGGGTTTTCCCTGCTCTGCTCGGGGCATCCCCGAATACCTCCTGGAACATCTCCTGGAAGGCCCTGTTCAGCTGGGTGGAGCCTCCCGCCCTGGTGATTCCCGGCAATGGCCCGAACCGCTGCTCGCCCTGCCGCTGGAGCCCTCGCAGATCGGCGTCCTCGACGGGTCGCGGTGCCGGGGAGTCCGGCGCCGCGGTGGGCGAGTCTGAGGTGAGGAAGTCCGGCACCCACGCCCGCACCGATCCCGGCTGGGCGTTCGGCGTCTCCGCTCCGGTCACCGGGTCACGGTTCTCGTAGCGCCAGAAGGGGTCGTTGTCACCGACGCGGTACATCTCGGCGGTGAGTCGGAACCGACGCCGGAACACCTGGGACGGTTCGTCGCCAGGCCCGATGGTGACGACCTCACGGCCGAGGCTCGCCCCGGAGGTCCGCTCCGACGACACGTGGCGGGTGTGCCGATAGGGGCCGACCGAGACCGGCACGGTGCGAACCGGCGTGCCCTCCCCCAACCCGAGGACGACGACGGGCTGGGGCGGGTCCACGGCGGCGAAGTCTCTTTCCTGGTGCGTGTGGGTCAGCTCGTTACTGGCCTCCACCGCGTTCCACACTGTGAGGTCGGTGGTAGTCCCCTCATGGCCGACGGCTTCCCCGGACACCGTCCAGCGCACGAGCACCCGGTTGGCCCCCGTGGCGGTCGACCGGTCGAACGCGACCCACAGCCCCTCGCTTTCAAGTTCGTCCCAGTTCGCCATCCGGAAGTCGTCCGAGGTCACCGTCAGCAGGTTCACGAAATTGCGTACCTGCTGGTGGTTCGTGTCGCCGAGCGCGCCGCCGGTCACGGCGGACAGAAGTCCGGTACCCGTCGGCAGGAAGCCCTCCTCGGCCAGTCTTCGGCGCACCTCGGCGTCCACGCCGATGTCGTTGCCGTCGGACACCAACGGCGACAGGGCGAACTCGTCGAGCGTGGCCAGTCCCATCCCGCCGCCGTGTGCCAGCCAGGCCGGCGCGAACGTGGGTGAATCCCCCGGTG
This sequence comes from Micromonospora thermarum, assembly GCF_012034245.1. Lineage (GTDB taxonomy): Bacteria > Actinomycetota > Actinomycetes > Mycobacteriales > Micromonosporaceae > Micromonospora > Micromonospora thermarum. The sequence goes on from NZ_JAATEO010000006.1 coordinate 178,094, forward strand.
CCGGCGGGGTGATGGTGGTCGGGACGTATCGCACACGGGCGCCCTCACCAGCCGCGGTCCGCCCGTGCCACGTCGTCGACGGCGCGTTTGCGTCGTCGACTCCAGCGTCCGCGAGCAGCGTCACGGTCCACTCTATGTCGGACTGGGCGAGCCAGGCGCGCTTCAACCTACCCGGCCGCTCGGGGTCACTGCTCGACTTCCAGCCCTTGCCCAGGGCCGTGCTGCTACCCGCGTTCAGCAGGTGCCCGCTCGCGGTGCCGCCGGTAACCGCGGTCTGCACGCCGCCCATGGTGTATGTGCCGGGCTCGATCGTGTCCTCGATCGGGTTGCTGATCATGGCGACGCCCACACCGGCGGTCAGCTCGGTCGCGTTCCACAGCCCGGCGGTACCAGACGTCCGGACCTTGTTGACGTGAATGCTCTCCATCGAGGTGTTGTCGGTGAGGGTCACGCGCCTTCGGGGCGTTATCGTGGCCCGCAGCCGAAGCACTCCGAGGAAGGTCCCACGCCGGTCGTAGAGCGGCTTGGAGATCAAGCCTTGCCGATGCAGTTTGGAGAATCCACCCTTCAGGTTCCGCTCGCTCAGGAAGTCGAGCAGGTGCTTCTGCGATGTCGCGCTCAGTCGCTCAAGCGGTCGTTCGCCACCCACCCACAGCCTCTGCCGCAACTCCCGTTCGATCGCCCCCGGGTCGTCCAGCCCGTCCAGCAGGATCTGAGGGGAACGCACCGATCCCTCGGACTCCTCCAAGTCGACGACCGCGCCCCGCGGGCGAGCCAGATGCTCCGGGAACCACAGGGTCAACGTGTTCGGGTCCGGTAGTGGAGGCCGTGACGTGACCGCCGGTCGCACCACGTCCGGATGCACCGAGGTGACCTGGACCCTCCAGGTCACCTTGTAGGTGTGGGGGTGGTGGGGTTCGCGGGTGCGCATCACGTAGCCGTGCCCGACGCCCTGTTCGACGGTCGCCGACCGCCGGAACTCGTTCACCGTGAATCGCGCACCACCGAATGGGGCGACCACCCGCAACCACGGAAGATCCCCCATCCCGCGAGTCTGCCGGTAGAACAGCGGCAGATTCCGGACGTTGTGCGTACTGTGGTCGTCGTTGACGGCCTCGTTGTACGCCGCCTTCACCTCGCCCTCCACGTTGTCCAGCCGCAGCCCGTCCGCCGGCACCGTCGGCGCGGCGGGCTGGTCGTCCGGACGGGACAGCTCGGCCCACAGGGTCAGCCGCAGGGCTTGCCCGTCGTCGCCCACGATGTGGGCGCTCCCGCTGTCGGTCACCAGGGTCGGCAGATCGGAGGTGAGCGCCTCTCCGGTGAGCAGCTCGTCGATCTCCCGCAAGATCTGTTCACGGACGTCAACGGCGGGAGGGTGGTCACCCCAGTGGTCGTCGACGAGCTGGCGTACCTCGTTGCGTAGGGTGTCGGGTACGATGGTCGACCGCTGCATGCTGGCCCCGAGGTGCAGCAAGCCGTTTCGGGGATCCGTCAGGTCGGCTTGCGCCTCCCGGCGGGCCTGCCACCGCTGGACCACCGTGTGCTGCCCGTCGACGCGCCGCTGTGCGTCGTTCCACGCCGCCTCGGCCAGCGCCTGATGCTCTGCCCGCTCCGCCGCGGTCTCCCGTGCGGCGGCCGCCGGCCCGGCGAGCGCATCCACGCGGATACGCGCATCGTCCCGCTGGCTGGTCACCGTCCCGATCCGTTCCCGAATCCCCTCCAGCGCGGCCGTTGCCTGGCTGTGGTCGCGCTCAAGCCGGCCGGCTGTCTCGGTCAGCCGGTCCAGCGCATCCGCCTGCCCACGAACCTTCTCCTGCGCCTCGGTGAGCCGTTCTCGCAGCGCCTGCGCCGCCCGGGCCCGTTCATCCGCCCGCCGCACCAGCTCAGCGCGGTCCGGTACGCCCCGCTCCCCCTCCCCCGCAGGCCCCCGGTCGAACAGCTCCAGCGCCTCCCGGGCGGCCGTCGCCTCCTGTTCCGCCTTGTTCGCCGCTTCCGCTGTTCGTTCCGCGTGCTGTTTCGCGATGGCGAGGTCGGTCGCGACGACGCCGGCTCCGTCCCGGGCAACGACCAACTCATCAGCCAGCCGCTTCACCTCGGCAGCCTGCTCACTCAGCGTCGACTCAAGGCCCCCCAGCTCCCCGTTGAGCGCAGCGACCGTTCGTCGGACATCGTCCAGCTCCCCCTCAAGGCGGCGCCTCTGTTCCTCCGCCTCACCGTGCAACCGCTCCGCCTCGTTCCGCCGCCCCTGCGCATCGTCGAACCCGCGCCGCAGATCGCCCAGGACCCGATCCGCTGCCCGCCACCGGTCGAACGCCTGCGCCGACGTCAGCTCCAGCTCCGGATCCGGCATGGTCCCCGGCGCTGCCGACTGGGTGTCGCCGAGTCGGCCGACCACACCCTCCGCACCGGAGCCGAGGTGGACACCCACGTCAGGGCCGTCGACGTCCACCGCGCTGATTCCGTCGAAGGGACGCACGACCTCGTCCCCGACCTCGTCGTTGACGACATCCCACGCCTCCCGGTCGAGCGGCGTCAGCAACTGCCACGACCGGCCTTCCACCGTCACCACATCGCCCCGCCGTCCCCGGGAGCCGACATACAGGTCGTCAACCGCGGCGAGAACATCACCGACAGCCGTGCCGCCCGCCTGGGCCACCCGGGCATCGAGCACACGCTGCGCGAACCCGTCCGACACCGCGCCCGCGCGGCAGGACAGCAACGCCAACGGAGCAGAATCCGGAACGACGTCGGCGACGATCGCCATCAACGTCGCGACGTCAACCAGGACCGATCGTTCCCGCCCATCGGAATCACGAACCGGCACCCGGGCGTAGCTGGCCTCATGCCGCACCACGAGCGCGGCGAACTCCCCCGGCGGCAGAACCCGTTGCGACCTCAGCGCCGCCCGGTCCGCCTCGGGCAGGAGAATCACCTCACGCCGACCATCGGTGGCCTGCCGCGACCCCACGACGACCTCGGCGCCGTCCGCCGTCCACCGCCCGGTCACCGGATCCTTCGTCGCGGTGACGACGGCCCCCGGTGCCGCCGGTTCGGACACGAGGGCGTCCGTCAGGTGCAGCTCGGCCTGCGGGTGCGTGCGGTCCGTGTGGATGAGTTCGGCGCTGTCCCGGTACGGTTGCCCGCTTCCGCGATCGGTCGCCGATCCAGGTGCGACGGCCTCCGGTGCGACCGCCGAGAGCGTGGCCGGGTCCAGCACGGAACGGATCGGGTCGTACCCGGCCGGTCGCCCGCCGACCCAGTGCGGGACGAGCGTCATCCTGAGCTGCGCCGGGATGCGTACGAGGAACTCGGCCGCCCGGTCGACGACGTCGGACGGCGCCGCCGTGCGGGAGTTGTCCACCACAAGGACCGGCGACGACCCAGCCGGCTGCTCATCCAGCCGGACAGCGTCGCTGGCGGATGCGGCGGCCGGCCGGATCACCAGGCCCCGGCGGAACTCCTCGACCACCCAGTCATCGGTGAGCCGGTAGGTTCCCGCGGCAACGCCCGGACCCAACCCGAACGGCCCCTCGGGACGGCTACCGGCCCGCCTACCCGGCAGAATCCGTACGCTGGACGCGAACGGCAACAGCGTCGGCCGGCCCACCTCGTCCACGAACTCCAACCGCCTGGAACGGAAATCCTCGATCCCACGCACCGGCACCTGAACCGACACCGCACGCTCGTCCGCCGCAGCTTCCAGCTCTTCGATCGGCGGCACGGTCTGCACTGCGCCCAGGTCGAGCACCACACGATCGACCACCGCACGTGGCAGGTGGGCCAGGTACCGACCCAACATGTCGGAATCGAGGACACCCTCACCAAGCACGATCCGGATCGGGCTTCGACTCTCACCGAGCGCGTACCTCAGCACCTCCTCGCCATCGTTCATCTCGCGGAGTGTCAGCACCCCACCCTCGGCCGTCGGAAGAGCGAGCCACTCCCAACAGTGCGTCCACGCAGGGGGGGCGGTGGTACGGATGGACATGGTCGGTACCTCCTTAGCCTGCCGGGCCGGCCCGTCCCACAACGGCCGCCGACCGGCCGAATGCCGCCGTCAGCCGGGCCGTCGCCATCACGGCGTCCCACGGCCCGCCGGCACCGGGGTGTCGAGCGCCAGGCATCGACAGGTCCTCTTTCGACCGAGCTGCCGACCGCGCCGGTACGCCATGTACGGACACCAATGAGGATTCGTTCATATGTTTTTCCTGCGTTACGTGGCTGCTTCCGTTGTGCTACGGATGTCTCGCGCGCCGGCATGGCGGCGATCGAGGTGAGGCCCGCCGGGTGCCGGCGTCGGACCCGTACAGGTGGGGCGTCGCGGCGAGCCACCCGACGCAGGGTGAGAGGCGTTGTCGCGGTACCTGCCGTCGATGGTCACGGGCGGGCGACCGCATGCCGACGGCCGTAGGTTCCCGCCGGCAGCCAGATCACCCGGTCTGGGCACATCTCCCGGGGTGAGGTTCGGCGCGGCCCCGCCAGTATTCATCCGGCCTTGAGGCGCACGATCGACTCAGGGCCGGTGTCGAAGTCCTCGGTCGGGCCGAGGCGGAGCCCAGGCGGCGTCCGGCAAGGCGGGGTCTCGTCCGGGATACCAGTGTTACCGGCCAGGCCGGTGGGGCTTTCACTGGTGGTGGGCTCGGTGCCGCGCCGGGGAGCGCGGCACCGAGCCGGTCTTGGCCGGTGGGCGAATCAGCAGTCCAGAGCGGTTGTGGTGATCTGCTTGATGGCATCGTCCCTGCTCTGCCGATCCGGCTGGTCGGGTAGCTGATCGCGCAGGCGGTCCAGACGGCGCAGCCACTCCACCCGGTCGGTACCGTCGAGACAGTCCTTGATCTGCTCCTTCAACTCCCCGGTGATCTGCTTCTTCATCTCCTCGGTCGTCCAGGACTGACCACTGAGCACCCGGTCGACCGCGTCGAGGATCGCGGCCGCCCCATCATCGGCCTTGCCCAGACTGGTGGTCGACACCAGACGCGTCAGGTGCTTGACCGCGACAGGATGCCCGGCCAGCAGCGGCGCGAAGATGAGACCGGCGCGACGCACACCATCCGGCTGCATCAGATACGCGTACACAAGATCGACCATCGTCAAGGTGGTCGACCGCCCGTCCCCCTCCGGTTGGTCGAGCGTAGCGACCAACTCGTTGAACCTTTCCTCGTCCACCCCGTTCAGGACGCCCTGCCCGTCCGACCTGGTGAACACCCCCGCGGCCAACATGGCGAGCAGATCCCGGGCCATCCCCGCCAGAGCACGATGGTCCAACGCCTTCACCTGCTCGTCACTCATCTTCGCGAGCTCACGCCCGACCGGCCAGGAACGCCTCCCGGCAGCCCGAACGAGCACATCGTCCGCGAGCCGGTCGAGCACACCCGTGGCCAGCTTCGCCAGGTCAACGCTGGCCATCCCGGCCAGGTCGATCTCCTCCACCCCCGCCGGGGCGTTACTCGGCAACGCCACATCCAGGATGGCATCATGCGCCGCCAACCCACGATCCACCGCCACCAACCGATCCCCCGCCACAAACCCACGATCCCCCGCCACCAACCCACGATCCCTCGCCGACCGCGCCACGATGTCCCGCAGCGCGTTGCGGGACCACCGTTCGGAAAGAATCTCCGCGTGCGTCATGAGCAGACGCCGCGACTCAACCAACGCCTCCAGCGTCACATCGCCGCCCGGCTCCGCCCAATCCCCAGCAGACAACCACTCGACCAACTCAACCGGCGGCACATCACGCACCGGCCGCGCCCTACCCCCGGCCCAGTCCAACCCCTCCGCACTCAGCGTGTCCCCGACCTGCCGCACCACCCCATCCGGATCACGCACCACCCACACATTGTTCAACGCGGCCAGCCCACCACCGGCCGTCGCCGCCGCCTCATGCACCAACACCACGCCCTGGCCATCCACCACGGCGGTCAACTCCACCGATGCGCCGCTGGTCGACACCACCACCGGCCGCTCACGCCGCCACCGGTACCGCTCCAACAACGCGTTCAACGTCCGCAACGCCCTGGCCCGACCCTCCGAACTCCGGCCAACATCCACCACCACCACCGGCACACCAACACCCGGCACCCGGCCACCAACGGGATCACCAGAACCATCCCCGACCACCCCGCCAACCCTGCGCAGCACCGCGCCCGAATCAACACCCGACGCAAGGACCCCCAGGGCATCACCAACGGCCTTCACCCCATCGGGCAGAACCAGTTCCCACGCCACCGGCGGCGGCGGTTGCAGCAGAGCCTCGTCGGCAGCCTGTTCTGGCACGAACGACTCAAGCAGGTGCGCGGTCGTCGGCAGGAACAGCAGGTTCAACGGCTGGTCGACCGGAACCGACGCCAGCGCCCCGGTCGCACTGTTGATGAAGCTCACCCCGTCAACGGTGCTGACAACGTTGAGGATCCCGGCGATCGGCTTGCCGTCGCGCATCGCCACGATGCCCCGGACGCCCGGCTCGGCCGCCAGCCGCCCGGCCAGCGCGCCCAGGGTCTGCGCCCGCTGTCCCCGCTGGTCCACGAACCGCCCGAATTCCCGGCCCGGATACCGCGCCGTCAGATCACTGAGGCTCTCCGCCCGCTTATCGATCAGCTCCCCGGTGAAGGTCTGCACCTTGGCCGACAGATCCGGGCGGTATGCGGCGGCATGCTCGCGCGTGGCGAGCAACGTGTCGACCTCTGCGGCATTCTCGAGAACGTACAGGTGACGGAGGGGACTGGTGTACCCCCCGTCATCGTTCCAACCGGCCCGCCCATGAACGGCGACAGGTATGTTCGGCCACTGTCGAGCGACGAAGAGCCGACCGTCGGCTTCCGCATCCGTGCGCTGGTGCATCACCCGCACCGACCGACCCTCCACATCACGGCGCCGTGTTACCACCGCCGCCAACAGCGCGTCGTCCAGCGCCGACGCCGCCGCCTCCGTGTCCTCCCCCAACGACTTCAGATACGCCAGCTTGACCGCGGCCTGCCGGACCTGCTGCGAGAGTCCAACGAGCGGCATCCACAGCTCGGCGGCGGTCGCGGCAACGCCCGGGACCTCGCGGGCCGCGATGCCGAACTGCTCGCGGTCCCGGAGTAGTTCGAGCGCCCCCCGCAGCAGGTCACGCTCCGGGCGGTACCAGTCCAGCATCTGCTTGGCGAGTTCCGTGGCCAGCGGCTCGACCTGGGCGAAGCGTCCGCCGTCTGCGTTCAGTCGCGGCAACGACAACTGTGCCTGGCGGTACAGCGTCATCGGATCAGTGCTCAGCCTCGACGCGAGTGCGAACAACCCCGAATCCTCGACCTCAGCAAACTCTGCTGCTAATTCGACGTTCGGCACCACGCCGATCCGGAGGCTGAACGTGGTCACCCACTCTTCGCTGAGCCTCAGCTGCAGTGCTTGTTTCCGGGCGAGTTCGCGCATGTTGAGAGACTTGGCGAGCTCGTCGATGACGAACCAGACATCCGCTTTGCTCGTGTTCGGAGTCAGGAGCACGTCCGGATCGACGCGGAGCGTCTCGGTCCACCACCGCTTGAGGTGATCACGCAGGTCATCATCGTGCTCGACCTCCGCCCGGCGCAGCCCATGGTCGCGCATGACGGCCTCGACCTCGCGGAGGGCCACGCCGACGGCCGTGGCACGGCTGTCCAGCCACGCAGTCCAGTCGGCCCACAGATCAGGGTCCCTCACCGCCTCGACCGACTCGGTGATCTCATAGTCGATCGTCGGCAGGAACAAGAATTCGACCGAGCCATCCGTGGGACGATTCGCCAGCCCCCCGGCTGCCGCGTCGAGGAGGATCACCCCAGCCTGCTCCGGCCCGCCGGAGCGCGTGACGACGTTGAACACCCCGTGGCCCGCGGAGCCCTCCGCGGACCGGTACACCAGGATCCCGCGCACGTCCGGGCGGTCCGCCAGGTGCGCCAAGACCGCGGTAATGGCACGGACCGGCTGCCCGTCGGCGCCCAGGAACCGCACGAAGTCCTTGCGGTAATGGGCGGCCAGCCCGGTCAGGCTTGACACCGCGGCGAGACTGCCAGGATCCAGGTTGGGTGTCGCGAGCAAGGTGTCGAGCATCAGCGCCCGGTGGGCGGGCGACGTCGGCGGGACCTCGGCGACGCGACGTAGCTGAGGGAACGTCCGGGCCGCATACAGCTGGCGCCCGGCAAAACTGCTATTACCGCCGTCCGGCTCCGCTTGCGCGACCAGCACCGACTGGCCGGCGGTCCCCTCCGGCTCTGAGACGACCCACCACAGCTCCTCGTCCAGATTGATATCGGGCGCCGGCGGCAGCGGGTCTCCTGCCGGGCGGCGGTCCTGCAGCCACTCGCGCACAACGGCTCGTGCGATGTCCTCGTTCAGATGGGTCAACACGTACCCGGAGCGGACGGCCATCGCCGTGAGCGCCGGGACCTCCCCGAACCTGAGTCCGTAATACTCGTGTCCCACGGCGAGCACCAGAAGTTCGTCAGCCGGGTACAGCCGCGGTTGGTGCCGCTTCAGCCAGCCAGGAACCCCCCGGATCTCCTCGGCGACCCACTCCACCATGCTGAAGCGTCCGCTCCCGGCAGCCCCGGCGGCCAACCGGGACAGCTCGACCGGCGGCGGCTCAGCGACGAACGCCCGTGGATCGACGCCCAGCGCCGACGCGAGCGCCAACAGCAGACCGGAATCCTCGATTCCCAGCTGGTCGGCGAGCTGCGGCAGATCATCCGGCAGCCTCCCGATCTGCAGGCCAAGCCCGAACACACCATCCCGGCTGACCTTCAGCGTTGCGGCGACGCGCTCCAGCTTCCCGTCGGTCAGGCCGAGCTCGACGGCAAGCTGGGCGACCAGACCCTCCCGCACGGCACGGAGGGCCTGTGTTTTGTCCTTCTGCTTAAGCCAGTCTTCGAGGTAACTGAGCACCGGGTCCGTGCCCCATCGGTCGGAGACAAACGGCCCAATGGCCAGAACGACCTCACGCAACGCACCCGGGTCAACATCGAGTTTTCTAGCGACTTCCCGCAACCCGCCGTGACTCAGCCACGGCCGCTCATCGAAATCGGCATTGATTGCCGTGACCTCGATACCCAACCTCGGCGCGAACCATTCGCGTACGAACTCCGGTGTCACCTCCGCCGGAGATCCGAATTTCTGCTGGACCGCGTTGAGGACGTCCGGAATCTCGGCGGTGGACGCGCCGAGACGGTGCACGACCTTGGCCCATTCGACCAACTCGCCGGCCCGGCCGGCAGACGGCGTCGCTTCGGTCCGCAACTCGTTCGCCAGAGCGGGTATGGCCTCGATCGGTGACCCGTTCAGGCTTGCGGCGAATGTGTCGTCGAACTGGATCTTCGCCGGGTCGATCCGGTGGGTCGCCGCCAGCACGAACAGCTTCTTCGCGTTGGTGATCCCCAACCGTCCCGCCTGCTGCTCCAGGTCAGTGGCCGGGCGGCCGATCGCGAAGCTGAAACCAGAAAGCCATGGGTAGGAGATATCCAACCGGCTTGCGGCCGCCTTGATGTCCTCAAGGGACGACGACTCCCCGCCCTGCCGTCTCAGCAGCCCGGTCCTGATCGCTACCAGCCGCGCGAAGTCGTACCAGGGTTCACGCTTGACGCTTCCGGTAAACGTAGCCGGGTCAAAACCGAACACGCCAGCGAGCCATTCGTCGGTCCGCGCTCGCAGGACGTCATCATTATTGAGAACTTCCAGTGGGATGTCACGGTCCGCCATCATCTGCAGCAGGTGGGGAATCGGCAGACCGCTGGCTTTTACGCGTCCGACAACCCATTCATTCACCTGGTCGTGCGGAGCACGACGAATCGCCAGCGGCCGCAGCAGTCGGGTTTCCACCCGAATGCGGCTCACCAGATCGAACAGGTACCGTCGGCCCACGCCCCACTGGTCGGCGAGGGTAGGGATGTCGTGCGGAACCCGTCCGATCGACTCGCTCAGTTCTCGCACCGCGTCGAACGGCACACCGACTGCCACGGCGAGGCGGTGGACCTGCACGAGTTGCTGTCCGGCCTCGGGAGACAGATCATGCAGCGGGGTCCGGGAGCGGTCCTCGTCCAGCCAGGTGTAGAGGCCGTACAGCTCGGTTTCCTCGACCCTGTACGTGCGCTGGAGTTCCCCGACCCACTGCGGATAGCGCGACACCACGGCGTCGACCACGGCCTCGGCGGTGTCCCGCTTGACGGGAGCGAACGTGTTCCACTCCAGCCTGACCAACAGTGCCACCAGCCGAGGGTCACGCTTCAGCCGCGCCGAGGCGGCCAGCAGAGCCGACACGCCGAGCGGCGCTCGCGGGCTCGTCGCGAGTGTCACCAGATCGTCCGGGATGCGTTCGGCGGCGCGGGACACCGTGAGCAGATCCGCCAGCAAGGACCGCCGCGGGCGGTGGGCGGTGAGCCAATCCGCCCGCTCGCGGAACTCCGCCGCCAGTCCGACGACGGCATCCGCCCGCCGCTCCAGTGGCGAGTTCAGCACGGACAGGTTCTCACCGGCGAACGCCCGCGGATCGACACGCAGGTCCGAAGCGAGCGCGAGCAGCCGCCAGGCGTCGACACCGTGCTGCCGCGCCAACGCCACCGCATCAGCAGGCGCTCGACCGATGTGCAGGCTGAAACCGAGAAGCCAGATGCGACCGACATCGAGTTGACCGGCAAGGATCGACAGTTCGTTCGGGTCCGGGACGAGCGTCTCCACGAGCGGCGCCATCCCCGCGGCCATGCGTCTCGGGTTGAACCATCCGGCCGCCATCAGGCGTGCGACATCAGCGGTGTCGATGCCGAAAATGTTCCCCAGCCACCCGGCTGTCTCAGCCCTGATCCGCTCGTCAACCTGGCGGGACGTCAGGCCCTCCAACGCATCCACCGTCAACCCGGTGGTCCTCATCATCTCGAGGAGCATCGGCCCGTCCAGGTCAGCCTGGACGGCCCAAGTGTAGATGCGGTTCGCTATCTCATCTATTGAATCCTCGAGCTCGAGGCCCCTGTCGTAGGCTCCTATCACTGGGGCCAGCAGGCGCGGATCGGTGTCGAGCCCACGTGCCAACTCGAAGAGCCGAACCGGTTCGAGGTTCCACCGCTCCGCCAGCACCGGCAGGTCGGTCGGCACCCGACGGGTGACGGCGCTGAATGCCAACATGTCGAACGGGTTCACACCGGATCGACGTGCGGTGTCGGCGATGTCCTCCACATCCAGGAAGCGAAGGCTCTCCCGGTACGGCTGCAGCGACTCCCAATCCACGCCAAGCCGTTGCGCCCACCACTGGATCAGCACCGGGCTGAGCTCGTGTCCCGCCGGCACCCGGTACTCGTCGTGCTCCCGCAGCCGGGCCGCCTGCTCGTTCAACTCGTCACCGGCGGCGTCGACCAGCCAGGGTCGGGCGGCGACGCGGGTGAGCTCGCTGAACTGCGCCCCAAAGGCACGGAGGTGCACATCCAGCAGCGCGCTGGCCTGCTGCAACTTCTCGTACGTGGAATTCGGACGTCCCGACGACCATCGCTGCAGCTTTTTGGTCGCCATGCCCAACGCCTCGATCAAAAGCGCGACCGCCGCGTCAACCACGCCGATGCTCGCCAACTTGGCCTCACGAAGCCGTCTGGCTCGTAGTGCGGGGCTGTCCTTGACAAGAGCATCTCGACGCAGGCCGTCGAAGGTGTCTCGCGCTGCCGCCAGCGCCTCCTCGCCGAAGAGTTGAGCCTCGCCTTCACGGACCACCACGTGCGCGGCAAGCGCGACATGGTCGAGGATCCCCTTCTGGTCGAGTGTACTGAACTGTTCCGACGCAGCAGTGAGCGCTGCCTCGATGTTTGCCCCCGATCTGCCGTACTCTTTGATCAGTTTCCTGATGCTCACCGCGACGTGGAAGATCGTCTGAGCGACGGAGGCCAGTGGATCGACGACCGTCGGCCTCTCGTAATCCCGCAACTGTTGATTGATCCCCGATATGGTCTTAGACGCATCCCGGATGTCCGCGTGCGCCGACTTGAGGACTTGTTCGCTCTGCTCGGCGAGTGCAGCGGATTGGACTTCGTCCGCGAAGTCGAGAAGGTATTGGAGTTCCTTGGGGGTGAAGCCCTCCTCGCCCTGGCCGAGATTGGAGCGGCTGGCGAGCCAGAACAGCCGGGCCACGCCGTGGCGTTCGTCCACGCCATACCGGACGCGGTGACTCTGCTCGTCACCAGCGGGCGCCATCGGCGCCAGCGATGCCGCCCACTCCTCCAGCCTCGCCCGCAGATCGTCGGCGCCGATGCCGTCGGGGAAAGCGTCGGTGCGGAGCTTCGAGACCAGTTCCCGTACCGGCAGCAGGTGCCGCGGGTCCACGCCCAGCCGGGCGGACAGGTCCAGCAACGCCGCGGCCGGGATCCCGAGGCGATACGTCAGGTTCTCCAGGTCCGTCGGTACCCGGCCGGTCACCGTGACCAGCCCCACCAGCGCCCGCACCTGCGCGGAGGTCAACCCGAGCCGGCCGGCCGTCTCGATCATCTCCGGCCAGCCGAACCCCGGCATCCCCAACAACGTCGCGACCGTGTCATCCGGCACCTCATGCGACGCCGCCCACCGCCGGAAACCCTCGGTCCAGTCCCGACGCGCATCAGAACCCACCCGCGGCCAACCCTGCCGCGCCAACCTCCGCACCAGCGACGCCACCCGCCCCGCCGGCACATCCCCGAACACGAAATACAACAGCGACTCGAAATGCCGAGACGGAACCAACGACTCCAACGCCCGCACCGGGACACCCAACGCCCGGCCCCGCCCGACCAACTCAGCCAACGTGCCCGAGTCATGCAACGCATCCGTCCCCACCAACGCATCCGTCCACACCAACGGATCCACATCGTCGGCCTCGGACGCCAGCAGCGACCGAACCTCCTCGGCGACCACACGACCCTGCTCCCGCTGGGCCGCCACCACATCCGCCCCGGACAAACCCTCCACCGAGACGGTCAACTCACCATCCTGACGCAGCCGCCCCACCGCGTCCTCGACCGCACCCGGAAACACCTCATCCGACAGGAACGGCAGGTCCTCGACCGGCAGCCCCAACCCCGCCGCCAACCCCACCACCGCCGACGCACCGGCAAGCCCCCACCGCTGAGCCAACGCCTCCGCGGACACCCCCACCCGCAGCCCGGGATCCTCCCCCGACGTGACCACCGCATCGACATCCGACAACCCCGACCGCACCCCAACAAACGGCCCCTGCGGCACCCCCAGACGCTGCCCCTCCCACCGCAGCACACCCCGCGCCAACTCCACCGGCAGATCAGCCAACAACTCCAACGGCACACCCCGCCGCACAACCGACCCGACAACCTCCACATCCGCACGCGTCAACCCCAACGCGGCACCCAACTCCAACAACCACACCACATCGCTGTCGGTACGCACCCCCACACCCGACAACGCCACCCGCAACCGGTCCAACCACGACCCCGACGCCGGCGCCAACCCCGCCCACTCACCGACCGCGGCCCACACCCGATCCTCAACCAACCGCAACCGCACCGGATCCACACCCAGATCCCGCGCCAACGCATACACCGGACCCGGCCCGAACAACCCCATATCCCGCGCCAACCCCGGCAGATCATCCGGAACCCGCCCGATCAACTCCACCCACCGCATCAACCGGTCAACCTCAACCGGCTGATCAACCACCCCCAACACCCGAACCAAACCCAACAACCGCGACGGACCAGACGGCCCAAACACCGCCCACTCCGGCCCACCCAGCCGCTCCATCTGGCCAACCGTGAAGTGGCCCAGAACATCCGCCTCCACCACCTCATACGACGGCGGCGGAGACCACACCACGTCTGGTGTGGCACGGTGGGGCGACGCGACCTGGTCACCAAGGGCGCCGAATCGGGTGTCGGCGGGATCGACGATCGATGTCTGGGCGGACTCGGACTCCACAACCGACGTCAGCAGATCGGTTCGCACCGCGTTGCCGACGTCGATGATCCGTACCCGGATGTCGACCGCGCCGGCCAGCGTCGATCCCCACGTCCCCGGCGGGGCCGTGGTCGACGCGTTCGCGATCCCGTCCCACTGGTCGAAGGCGCCTGCCGGGACCAGCGCGGGCAGGCCATCGGTCAGCGGCAACCACTGCACACCGCTACCCGAGGTGTGGTACGCCGCCCAGGCATGACCGATCCGGCCCGCCGAATCCCCGACAGCGGCCAGGCTCGGCGGGGCCGCCAGCACCTCCGCCACCGCACCCGCACCCGCACCCGCCAACGCCCGCTCGACGTCACCGGGTGAGCCGACCCGCACCCACCCGTCGTCCGAACCCCACCGCCGCTCACCCCGCCGGGTACCCACCCACATGTCGTCGACCGACCCGGTACCCCGCCGACCCGCCCCGACGACGGCACCCGCACCACCTTCGGGGCCACGCCCACCCAGCACCGACCGGCTGAACTCCTGCAACACCACCACGCACCGCTCAACCTCCGGCGCACCCGCCGCACGCGTGCCCCGAACGACGGCCTCCTGCGCGATCGTCTCCAACTGCGCGACGTCAAGCACGCCCCGGCCGGCCACCCGGCCCTCCGGCAGAACCCGTACGCTCCGCGCGAACCGCGACAGCGTCGGCCGCCCGTCGGCGTCCACCCACTCCAACCGCGCGGAGTCGCCATCGTTGATCACCCCGACCGGCGCCTGGACCGGCAGCGAGTAACGATTGGCCGCGGACAGCAGATCGTCCTGCGACGGCGTGCCGGACACCTCACTCACATCCAGCACCACGCGCCCCCGCACCTGCGGCGACAGATCAGCCAGATACTGACGAAGCATCGGCGTACCGAGCACACCCTCACCGAGCACGATCCGGATCGGCTCATCGCCCGAACCGAGCACCCGGCCCACCAGGTCGTCGCTCGCCTGCGTGCGGCGTTCCAGCACCGTGCCGCCGGCGGGGATCGGCGTAACCCGCCACTCGCGACAGTCGGCAAAGGAAGACGGAGCGGTCATGACGGAAGAACCTCCCTAGCCTGCCGAAGGCCACGCCTCAACAGGTTCAGCTCGACAGGAATCACCGGCACGGGACCGGTACTTGACGGACGGCTAACGACGTGTCGACAGATCCACCGGCTCCCGCCAGCCAGCGGGACACCAGCAGTACGGTCGCCGCCAACACGGCAGCGAGAGCGACACGCTGGCGCCCTCGTACTGCTCGGCCAGGCCGGAGCAGATGTCGCCGATCCCCGCGCCACGGCGACAACCGACCTCGACAACGTGACGACCCATTTCACACGGGGCACCCGTGGTACCAGCCCGACGGATCGGTCCGGATGACCCGGTCGTCGGCGCATCGGACCCGAGCGCGCCGCGGGTACGCAGGTGCCAGTGCGGTGAGCCCTCGCCGGTCGGCAAGGAACCAGCCATCACCGCTCGTGACCACCTGATCCGGGCCCAGCTTGGCACGCAGCCGCGATATGACGGTGCTGACTGCGTTGGCGCTCTTCGGGCGCCGCTCGACGGGCAACCCGGCCCACAGATGCGTGGCCCGGCGTGGCTCTCCCCGCGCCTCGAGCAGCATCCCCAGCACCGCTGCCTCCCGGGAACTCAGTCGGACCGGCTTGGCCTGGCCGTCCGTCCATACCTCGCGCGCCATGTTGTCCAGTCGCAGGCCACCCCACGTGGTGTGATCGGGGCGAACACTCGGCGGTCCGGCCAGCCGCCACCCGCCGCCGCCGGTGGTGATGGCGTGTCGCCCCAGACGTCGGCGGAGGCAGGCGACCACGACACCGACGCCACGGACGGTGCGCGGCCGATGTTCCGGCGGCAACGACGACCAAATGTCCCGCCCACTCCGTGGCAGACCCCGCGCCTCGAGCAGAACGCGGAGCACGACAGACTCCTGGTGGCCGAGACGGATGGTCCGGCCGCTCGCTTCCAGCCGTGCGTACCGTCGTGTGACATCGAGGCACAGGTCCCCGTACCTGAGCAGGTCCGGCCCGTCGTGATGCGTCTCGGCGGGATCGCGTAGCCACCAGCCGCCTGCTCCGGTCAGGATCCGCGCGCGACCCACCTTGTGCCGGAGGTGGGAGATCACGGCGCCGATCTGAGCAGCGGTGGGAGGCCGGAAGCCGGTCGGCATGGCCGCCAGGATGGCGGCTCGGTCGAGCGGTTCCCCCCGAGCCATGATCAGGACGGCCAGCACGGCGGCCTGCTGACCACTGAGCCTGACTGCCCGCAGGTCAGGGTGCAGTCGAGCCAGACCGGTCGAGCCCAGTAGCTCTATCCCCGCGTGGCGCAGTGCGGCCCCCCAGTCGGGAAGGCGCGGTTCGGGGTGTGCGCGCGGTGAGGGCCGGGCGAGCGCGGACCGGGCCACCGCCGGGCCATGAGCCATGCTGTTCCTCCCACTTTCCCATCGCAGGTGTGCACCACGACGGGGGGCGCCCGGTCAGGGTTCAAACTGTCCCTGTGACGGTCGTCTCCAAAAGTCGAGACATGGGCATCGACGGAGGCGAGCGACCGCGGTTGCGAGGTGCGCCCCGCCGACTGGACCGGCGGACGGCTCGTGCTCCCAAGTTGTCCAATACCTGTTCAGCATCCGCCCAGATGACGAATACGGCGGCCCAGCCGCATCGGGATCCACCACGGAGAGCCGACAATGGGGTGATGGATGGACGAGTACTCGTCGTGGGTGCTGGAATCGCCGGGCTGGCCGTCGCCAACGCGTTACACCGGTACGGTCTGGACGCCGTCGTCGTCGACCGGCTCACCGGCCCGCCGGACGCCGGGCTCGCCCTGAATCTGCCTGCCAACGGCGTACGGGCGCTCGGTGCACTCGGCTTCGCCGATGCGGTGGATCAGCTGGGCGAGCCGGTGCGCCGTCGGGAGTATCGCAACGCCAGAGGCAAGCTGTTGTTCGCCGTCGACGAAGCCGCCTTCTGGGGCGATGGCGCCGGCTCACGCTGTGTCCGGCGCGCCGACCTGCACGCGATGCTGGCCAGCGGTGTGCCGGCGGAGACCGTCCGGTGGGACACACCGGTGGACGACCTCCGTCTCGTCGACGACAAAGCACTCGTCGGCGACGAGGGCTGGGATTTCGTGGTCGGCGCCGACGGAGTGCGATCCGCGGTCCGCGCCGCGGCCTTCGGGCAACAACCCCTCCGGTCCGGGCTGTTGTCGGCTGCCAGTTGGCGGTTCATGGCCCCCAACCCGGGAGTCGAGTGCTGGACCGTGTGGTCCGGGTCCACCGGAACGCTGCTGCTTATTCCGGCCGGCGACAACGAGGTCTACGGGTACGCATCCGCTACCCGGGGCGGCGCCACCGGGTCCGGCCCAGCGTGGTTGACAACGACATTCGCCGAATTCCCCAGCCCAGTCCGGACAGTGGTTGCCCACGTGGCGGGAGGTGCCGGTGTCCTGTACCACTCACCGGTCGAGGAGGTGCGGATCCCGCGGTGGAGCAAGGGGCGCGTGGTGCTGATCGGCGACGCCGCTCACGCGACCGCACCAGTATGGGCGCAGGGCGGAGCGCTCGCGGTGGAGGACGCGCTCGTCCTCGCCGAGCTGTTGTCGACGGAGACCGATTGGACGTCGATCGGCGTTCGGTACGAACTGCGCCGCCGGCCCAGGGTCGAACACGTGCAGGCCATGACGGACCGGCTCTCCCACGCGGCGCGGCTGCCGGCCTGGCTGCGCGACATCGTGGTGCCGCGCACGGGACCCAGGACCTACACCGCAACCTATGAGGCGCTCCGGGCACCTGTCCTGCACACCGCCGGTCCCCCGGCGATGTGATCGCACGGAACGGCGTACGGCAATGGTGGCGGCAGCATCGGCGACGCCGGCTTGAGGAAGCGTCCACCACGTACGCCCCGTCCACAATCAAGGACCTGGAACCGTCCCTGACATCAGACTAGCCTGAAAGGCCATGGCCCCGGACACTGGCCGAGCCAATAGTGGACTAATCCAGGTGAGGCAACAGATGGTAGTGACAATATCCATCGACGATCTTGCCGTTAATTACGGCTCCTATTCCTTTGAGGGTCCTCATTTCAGGAAGGGCGTCTGGACCGCGGACCTGTACCAACTGCCCGACCTCTCGAATGGATTCGTAGCCGCGGTCCCCGACGCGGTCTGCCTCCTGACGGGGACCGTCCACGGAGACGTACGCCTCACGGTCGAGGTGCGAGAGGCAGCTCCGGAGCGGGAACTGGATGAGTGGGAGGCTGCGGTGGAAGTCAGCCTCTTCAGCACGGATGGCTACTTGACTGGGCCGGACGAAGACGATTTCGTGACCATCCGGCTCACCTCGGCTCCAGGCTGGTATCGACTGCGAGCGTATGCGCGAGGCCGCGGGACGGCCCGGCACCATCACTACACCTGTGACGACAATTGCTCGACCTGCCCCATCGAGGAGCACAAGCTCATCTTTTGGCCCGCGCCGCCTCTTGCCGAGGAAGCGCTGAAGCGAGACGGCGTCCACTCCGATCTCCGCGACAAGCGTCCGCTTCCTGCCTTCGGCCCAGAAGCGCATCCGGTGGACCTGGAAGGATTCCACGACGCTCTCCCCAACATCATCATTTGATCTGCCACGTCGTACCGTGAGGCATGGCGAGCAGTCACCGCGCGCTATCCGCGTCGGCAACACCCTGCGCTACCGGCGCAGCGAGGTCGAACGCTGGCTCGACCACCACACGGACGCGAAGCGGTGAGCCATGGCCCGACCTGAACTGCCCATCGGCACCTGGGGCGAGATCCGCACCCAGCGACTCGGACCCGACCGGTTCCGCGCACGAGCCCGGTTCCGCGACTACGACGGCAAGACCCGCGACATCGAGGCCACCGACACCACCGGCCCAGCCGCCGAACGGGCGCTGAAGGTCAAGCTGCGCGGCCGCACCACCCCCAACGACGACGAGATCACCCGAGAAACCCGCGTCAGCAGACTCGCCGAAGTGTGGGTCGAAGAGATCACCGCCGAGGAACGGATCGCACCGCAGACAATCCAGCGGTACCAGACCAGCCTGCGCACCGCGATCCTGCCAGCGTTGGGCGATCTCCGGATCCGAGAGGCCAGCGTCGGTCGCCTCGACCGGTTCCTGCGCGACATCGCCAAGGACCGCCCGTCGGCGGCCAAGGGCACCAAGGTCGTCCTCGGCCAGATGTTCGCGCTGGCCGAACGGCATGGGGCGATCCCGACCAACCCCCTACGCGACACCGGCCAACAACGCGAGCCCCGCCGCAAGGTCGTCGCTCTCACCGACGAGCATCTCCACGCCGTCCGGGCGGCGATCCGCGAATGGCAGCGACCGGTCCCCGGCAAGCCCGGGCCTCGGCACACCGGCGACCTGGCCGACATCGTCGACCTCATGCTCGCCACCGGCGCCCGCATCGGTGAGATCCTCGCCCTGCGCTGGGAAGACCTGGACCTCGCCGCCGAACGCCCAACCCTGACGATCTGCGGCACCCTGGTGTCCGTCAAAGGCCAGGGCTTCTTCCGACAACCCTGGACCAAGAGCGACGCCGGCTACCGGATGGTCGTCCTGCCCCGGTTCGCGGTCGGCGTGCTCCTGGCCCGCAAGCTCGTCACCGCCGACAACCCGCATGACGCGATCTTCGCCTCTCGACGCGGCACCTGGCTGGCGCCCAACAACGTCCGCCGCCAGTGGCGCCAAGCCCGAGCCGACACCGACCTCGACTGGGTCACCCCCCACGCCTTCCGCAGGACAGTGGCCACCACCCTCGCCTCGGCAATGCCGGGCGAAGAGAGTGTTCTTGGGCTTGCCCAGCCAGGCGGCGAGGTCGTCGATGGTCAGTAGCGGGTCTGGCCGCCATTCGGAGGTCGCTGGGCCGTTCATCGCCGGCCCAACGTGTTGGCCGAACCGGGCTGCTGGCTCATACACCAACTACGGCTGGAGTGCTAGGCCACAAACTGCCCGGTTGCTGGGTCGAATGTGCCGCGTCCGACCGAACGGAGGTGGTGAAGCCGGGCAAGCAAGCGGCCATCCGAGGCGGTCATGTGGGCAGCCTCACCCCTGGTCGTGGTCGCCGCATGGTGGTGGAGCGTGAGGCTGTGCCCGAAGGCCTGGTCCAGTTCAACGTCGTTGTGTTCCAGATGCAGATCCAGCCGACCGATCGCGGCAAGCCCTGCGACATGCATGCGTTCGTTGACCACACGCAGAGCAGCCAGCCGCGCGAGCCCGTCGACCGCGAGGCTGGGCACGAGGAACTGGCCGAATATGCCGGAGCCAGCGGCTTCGGACAAGTCCAGCTTTGCCGACACTCCCCACGGATGCGCCCGAGGTTGCCACATAGCCAGGAATGGTCCGCTCATGGCGACGGGCGACCCGGGCAGCAGATACGGATCGGGGATCAGCAGTCCCCCGTCCCGAGGCGGGCAGCAGATCTCGATCGGGTCGGTTGGTGCGCCGAGAACCACTCTCATCCGGCAATGGGTCCGCTCCGCCAGAAGGGTGCCGTCCGGGGCCCGCACGTCGCCGGTGACAGTGACCGCGACGCTGGTCTGTTCCAGCCCGCGCTCGCAGACACGGGCGTCCACCTTCACCATCTTCGGCCAGCTGTCGCGGGGGCCACGCAGGAAGCTGAGGAAAACGGCATCTCGGATGGAACGAACCTTGCTCCCCGGCACCAGGACGGCGGCCGCCTCGGATGCGAGTTCGAGGAAGATCGCTCCGGGCATGGTCGGGCGGCCATCCACGATATGGTGGGCCAGGTAGCGGTGTCTTTCCAGGTCGAGTTCCAGAGACCATCGCGCATGGTCCGGCGTGGCCTCGAAGGGCGCTGAGGTCAGAAAGAAGCGCCCGCGCGGTGCGCCTGCCGTTTTGTGCTGGTCCAGGCGATCCAGGAGTGCGTGCTCAGTCTCACCCAGGTACAAGACCTCCGCCGCTGCTTCGTGCCTCAGGTCGGCGAACTCCTCGACCGTGTGAGCCGTCCCTTCTGCGGTGCTGATCCCGGTGAGTGTGAGCCTGCGCTGCTGGTGTGCGAGAAACACCGGGTCGGCGGCGAATCCGTCCTCGGCCCACAGTGTCCAGTCCACCGTGAACTCGTCTGATCCTCCGGCCTGGGCATGAGTGGCGGCGGTGGCGAGAAATGCGTTGCCGGTCACGTAGCCACTGTCGCCCGGAACACCTATGACACTCGCAATAGAGCCGACGTTGTACCAACGGCTGGGCGGTGCGGACAACAGCGCCTTCTTCAGGTTGAGGTACCCGCGGACTTTACTGTCACGTACGGTCCGGAAGATGTCGAGGAAGTCGCCGCGTACGGCTCCACGGACGACGCCAGCACCGTGCACCACAACGTCAACCTTGCCCTCGGCGGACAGGACGGTGCCGATGGCAGTCTCGACCGCTGCCTGATTTCTGACGTCGCACTGGAGGTATTGCACGTTGTCTGGCCCGCACAGCTCGGCCAGTTCCTCGATAACGGCCTGCTTGTCCGCCGCCTGATTCAGCCGGGTGTACCGTCGGTTGAGGGTGGCGATGGACATGTCCGGATCCTGGTCGTGCCATGCCTCGATCAGCTGTGCCCGGCCAAGAGAGAGCATCGCGAGCTCCGCGGAATCCGCCAACGGTTGACTGCCCAGCAGCCAGACGCGAGGCCGCGTGCGCGCCGCCAGGGCGGCGACCATCCGGGCGGTGATGCCCCGAGCGCCGCCCGTCACCACCATCACCGGATCCTGGGGCATCAGGTCTGCCGAGGGTGTCTCGGGTGGCGCGGACAACCGGACGACCATCGGCTCGAACCGCTGTTTTCCCTGGTAATACGCAATGCCGCGGTGCCGGGCCAGCGCGGACTCTGCCGCTAGTAACGCCAGTCCGGACTTCACGTCGGGGTCGTCGGTGACCACGGTGTAGCCGACCCCTGAGGGGAGGTCCCAGAGCAGGGAAGCGCTAAGACCGGTGAACAGGCCGGTGCCTGGTTTAGGGATGCCGCCGCTAAGGCCATTCGGCACTAGCACGGCGAAGGAGCCCCCGTCGTCGAGCTGATCCTGGTGCTCGCGCAGCGCGATCTCACACAGGTCGTGCAGCTCCAGCAGCGACTCGGGCACCTGCCCGCTCGCGCCACCAGTGGCGATCACTCGGACGTGGGCAATGCGCTGACCAGCCACGACCGCTCGGTAGGTCGCGACGTCGACCGGGTGCACCGACAGCACTCCGCTGGGTACCGGTCCTGGCAGGGGAGTGAGGACGGTCCTGCCGGAACCACTCAGCACGGCCGCAGTCGCCAAGTCGTCGGTGAGGACGAGGCTGCCCGCCGGGATAGCGGAAACCGGCTCTCGCACGGCAACCGGAGGAGAGGCACGCATGATCAGGCCGTGCCGTCGCACTTGGTGGTCCTCATCGTTTGGCGCCGGTGTAAGCATCTCCTTCGAGATGAGGAAGGAAGGCGCATGTTCCTCGACACCCATCAGGCGAACTCGCGGCTCGGAACGGACCAGGGCACGCAATAGCGCCAACGCGGAGCATGCGCCGAGATAGCGTTCGTCGTCGTCGCGGGCCACCACCGTCGCGAGATCGTCCTGCTGGGGCCGGCCGGTCAACGGTTCAACCTGAGCGACTACGGGTAGGCCGCTGGCGCGGGCGACGGACCTGCGGGTGACAGCGAATCCGAAGGCGCCCTCGCATGGAGGCGCGGTCCGACTGGCCGGACGGCCGTATGCCGCGGCAGCCCACACGTCGGTCTGGGCGTTGAGGCCGAACACGAGCGCGATGTCGATGTCACCGGTATCCAGGTACCGGGCGGCGGTGTCCAGCGCGGCGAGCGTGGAGTCGAGTCCCGCGTCGACGGACATGTTCATGCCCCGGAGGTTGAGCAGGACGTTGACCCTAGCCGCCGTCACGTTCGGCATGAGACCCGGGAGGGTGTCCTCATTTGACGGGACGGTCAGTTCCTTGAACCGCTGCACCAGCGCCGTGCGAGCTTCCGCCGATCGGACGATCCCGGGGAAGCGGTCCAGAACCTTGCCGAGGTTGCTCAGGTGGGTACGCAATGCATAGTGGCCGCCAGATCTGGTCATGCCCGCGTGACCGAGGAATACGCCGGTGCGATCGGGCACCGCTAGGAGTGCGGGGTTGCTTTCGGTGAGCTCGCGGGCACAGCGCATGATCATGAGTTGTTCTCGGTCGATGGACCTTAGCGCGGCCGGGGTCAGGCGGACTACCGGCGGCTCGGGCAGCTGGTAGTCGCCGAACCTCTCGGCCGGGGGTGGCTGTTCGCCGCGAAGCCAACGGACCACCCGATCGGCGCTCGGCTCGCCCGGCAGGTGGGCGTTCCACGCAACAATGACCACAGGGTCGTCGGCCTTGGTTTCGGTGATTCGCGTCCCAAACTGCGGCTGTTCGCCCGACGGAGGTTCGGCAAGCACGAGGTGGGCATTGGTGCCACCGAATCCAAAAGAGGACACTGCGACGGTCCGGCGGTGGTTCTGGCGTCGGGGCCACGGCACTGAGCGGCGTGGGATGCGCAACGCGTGATCGAGAAGTGCGGCGTCCGGAGGCGCCCCGAAGTCCGGCTGGGCGGGAATCTCCTGGTGCCGCAGCGCCAGGAGCGCATGAATCACGGATACGGCGCCCGCACTCCACCCGGTGTGACCGACTACAGCCTTGTTCGAAGATACGAACCATGGCGCCTTGTCATCGGCGACGCCGCGCAACGTACTCAGCTCCGTCGCATCTCCACTCGGCGTGCCGGTGGCGTGCGCAACCACCCAATCGATATCGGCGGGTCCGACGCCGGCGTCAGCGAGTGCACGCTCGACCGCCAGCCGCTGACCGGCGGAGTTCGGTGCGTTGATTGCCTTGCCACGCCCGTCGGCGCTGCCACCGAACCCCAAGACAGTGCCGAGGACCTCGTCACCGTCGGCGATGGCTCGGTCGAGCCGTTTCAGCACCACGACTGCTGCTCCGTCGGCGAACACCGTTCCATTGGCCGTGCGTGCGAAGCTGCGCACCTCGCCGGTCGGACTCATTCCCCCAAGCTTGGAGAACAGCACACTCATCCGGGCGGTGAGTGCGAAAGCTCCCCCGCACACGGCGACATCCGTATCACCGGACCGCAGTGCCTTTGCTCCCAAATCGATGGCATACAGCGACGAGGAGCAGGCCGTGTCCACCACGCGGACGTCTGTTGTGGAAGGCAGCACCCCGCGCATCGCCACGCGTGGCACGCGGTGTGGAAGCACCGTCCGAAGATCGTCGACCGCGAAGCGGTAGGCGCCGCGTAGATGTGCCAGCAGTTCGTCGCGGTTGGCGTACTCCGAGAGCTCGCGGACCGCGGCTTCCACGACGATGCTCTCTTCCAGATGCTGGTTGCCATCGGGAGTGAGTCCGACCACCAGCTGACACCGGGCGGCCCCGTCGAGCCGCACTGGTTCGACAGCCTGCAGTAGTGCATGACGCAACCATCGGGTGCTGTGCTCGTATGCATCGCCTCCGTGATGGGCTAGTTCGGCGCGTAGAACGGGGTGCGGACACAACTGTCGGAGGTAGCCCCCGAACCGGGCGTAGCCCTTATCCTCCGCGCGGGGGTCGTTGTCATGGAATTGGTTGATGTCCAGCCGGTCGCCCGGTTCGCTGAACACCGCACGGCCCGTGTTGAGCAGAGTCCAGAACTCCTCGGGCGAACTCGCCTCCGGCAAGGCGAGCCCCATCCCCACGATCGCAATCTCAATCTCGGCGGGAGCGTCCGGCTCTGGCAGACCGACGCGCAGCGCCTCGGTCGGTCCCCCCTCCAACGTCATCCCGGTTTCGGAGGCTGTGTCCGGCTCCGTCACGGTTATCCGCGGCGTTGCTTGCGGCGTCTCCTCTAGTCCGTCGTTGCGTGGTGCCTGTGCGCGCAGCACCCACGGGGAAAGCCCTGGGACGCTCAGGCTCAGTCCGCCGTCGGCGAGCAGCACCTGACCGGTCATCCAACGCGACTCGTCGCTGGCAAGCATCAGCACCAGATGAGCCAGGTCCTCGATGGTGCCGTGTCGTCCCAGCGGAGTGATGGCGGCGCTCGCATCGAGCAACCGCTCTCCCTCGGGGAACAGGCGAAAGGTGGGCCCGTCCAGCGGCCCGAAAGAGGCGGTGTTCACCCGGATCCCGTAGGGGCCGTACGCGACCGCAAGGTATCGGGTCAACGCCTCCAGCGCGGCCTTGGCCGTGCCCACCGCAGCATAGTTTTCGATCACCTGACCTGACCCGGAGGAGGACACGTTTACGATGGAACCCCCTCCTCGTGTCCTCATGAGCGGTAGGGCGGCAGCGGAGCAAAGCCGTGCGCCGTGAAACGTGACGCTATGGACACGCTGCCAATCCCGTTCACTCAGCTCGTCAAGTGGCGCGAACACACCGAATGCTGCGTTATTCACCAGGATGTCCAACCCGCCATGCTTCGCGGCGAGATCGTCGAACATCGTCGCGACCTCATCCGCTTTGGCGACGGATGCGCGCACTGTCTCCACCGACAGCCCCATCTTTAGCATCCGTTGGGCCGTGGCCTCCGCCCCGTCGCAGTCGTGAAAATAGTTGAGGATGACGTGCGCACCACTCTCGGCCAGGGCTTGGGCGATGGTGGCACCCGTCTGCCTCGTCCCGCCCGTCACCAGCGCAATTCGGTCCCGAAGCTCGAAGGCCATACTGGTCACATCCCCACAGCAGCGACGGTGATGCGGGGGTGAAGGTACTCCGCAAGGGAGCGGAGAGTTGGGAAGTCGCTGATCCGGAAGTTGGACGGCAGGTCGAGATCCTCATAGTGATCCATCGTCTGCCGAAGCAGTTCGGTTTGCTTGAGCGAGTCCACACCGAGATCGGCCTCCAAGTCCGCGTCCTCGGTTAGGTACTTCTCCGGGTACTCCAGGCTCGCCGCGTACCGCTTCCGAAGTTCGGAGATGATGTCATCGACGGACGGAACTCCCGGTCGCCGCGGCGTCTGTTCAAGGGCTGCGGTTTTGAGGGGCTCGGGCAACGAAGCGACGGGTGATACCGCTGTCCGCAATGGATTTGGCAGGGTCATCGGCGCGGAAGACGCCGGCGAGACCTCGTCCGCGAACTCAGCGCGAATCCCGTCAAGCGTGACGTGGTGGGTCAGCGGCGCAATGGTCTTCATGTGGGTCGGCAGGCACGCCCGAACCAGCTTGGTCAGCGCGTTCCGCGCACCACACTCGACAAAGACCTCCACACCGTCGCTGTGCAGCGACTGCATGGCCCCATAAAAGCGCACCGGCGACGTAAACTGAGATTCGCTCAATTCACGGATGTCGTCCCTACTCGAGATATACCGGCTCAGAATTGGGGAATACACCCGGCACCGAGGGCTAGCGACGGCAAGATCGGGTCCTGATTCGCGGAAGAGCTGTGCAACGTCACGGAGCATGGGATTGTGGAACGCGTAGGGCGCCTTCAGTCGCACCGCAGAGAGGTCCAGACCCGCGATCGCCTTCTCCAGCCGGCCAAGCGCCTCCCTCCTACCCGAAACCACCGTCTGCCGTGGCCCGTTGAACACGGCAAGGGCAAGGCCCCAATCATCCATCGCAGTCAGCAGTCCCTCGGCACGCCGCGGGCCTAGTTCGGTCGCGAGCAGGCCCCCCGGCGGTGGCGACACCTCGAGGAAGGCGCGATCCCGCTCGCAGAGAGCTCGTGCCGCGTCGTCCAACGTCAGCATGCCAGCCGCGACCAGGGCGCTATATTCGCCGAGACTGTGTCCCACTACCACGTCAGGATGAATGCCGAGTCGACCCAACAGGCGGAAGACGATCGTCGAGGTCGCAAGGATCGCGAGTTGCAGCACCTGTGGCCGCCGCTCCAGCAACTCGTCGACCCTCGGTGCATCCGTCTCGAGAAGCAAAGGCGAGACCCTGTCGCCCCAGTACTCCACAGATCGTTCGTCCATCGTTTGCAGCACGTCATGAACCACGGGTTCACAGTCGACTTTGGCGAATGCACCTGGCAGGTACGCACCCTGCCCAGGGAACATGAACGCTACTCGCTGTCCCATTTTCTACACTCCCCATCCCCCCGATACGGTTTGCCTTCACGAATAAAGAGAATTGGTAGTAGCGATATCATCTAAAACGGAGAGGGCAAGCAGTACCCGACTTCAGTGGACCGGCGGCTAAGCCTCCGGCGGCTCAATCACTCCTACCGGGAGCAACCCGCGCCGCTCCAGAACCCTCCGCGCGACCATGATCGCGTTGAGCGCTCGCGGAAATCCCGCGTAGGCACTGACATGCAGAAGGGTCTCGATCACCGTCACCGGCTCAATACCGATTCGCAACGCTATTTCCAAATGCAGCTCGATCTCGCGCTCGCAGCCACCTAATGCCGCGAGGATAGCGAGAGTGAGCAGTTCCCGGTCCCTGGAGCCCAGTTCCGCTCGACCGTGAAGATCGCCAAAGACGAAGTCCGTGATGAAGTCAGCCAATGGCGGACAGGTGTCCGCGAGTCCGGCGATGAATGCATCAGAGGTTTCCTTGCCCGCGAGCTCGTAGGCGTTGCGCAGACCGCGCAGGCGTCGCTCGTCCGCGACTGGATCGCTAGTCATCTCCCCCTCCCCCAACTACAAAGACATGATGCGATGTCTCGCAGCAACGTGCGAGTCCTGCGCAGTTCTACACGGCGCGGAATCATCACCGCGACTCACTACGTGAGCTGAGTCACAGCTCAGCACATGCTCCGGTCGCCGTCAATGGCCTACTGGTGATGGTCGTTCCGAGAACAGAAGGTGCCGACCAGCGAGCCCGCGGAGGGATGGATCTGCGTTGGGACTCCACGCCGTGACGGAGACTGCGAGGCGGAGCGGATGCGAGGCGGCAGCGGTGGAACTGCAACGTCGGCGTTCGGTTGGATGTGAACCAGATACAGGACTGCAAAGATCCACAGCCCGCCGAGCTGGAGCGCAGCCGACACGTCGAAACCTGGTGGCCGCAGATCCAAGCGTTCCTACACGCGCGGGGGAATCTCGAACGCCGGCCCTGGAGGAACCAACCGGGTACCCACATAGCAACGTCCACGTTTAGGGGCCTAGAGCCGTCCTCGATCTCCGACTAGCCTGAAAGGCTCACAACCCGGGCTTGGCGAGCCATTGGTCGACTAATCCAGGGGAGGCAACGAGATGGCTGCGGCAATCTCCATCGAGGATCTTTCTTTTTTTGCGGTTCTTCCTCCCTTGAGGGTCCGCATTTCGCGAAGGGCGTCTGGACCGAGGACCTGAACCAGCTACCGGCATATCGACATCTGTCCGCGCATCGCCCGCCGCGGCGTCGGTCTCGCGCACGGGAGCGGACGGCGGCCAGGAGCAACGGCTGGCCGGGCGTGATGCCGCACAGGTGGCGGGCGGCGGCGGGCGGCGGCAGTTCCCCGCGTGAGCCCACGACGTGCGCACCGGCAGCGGCCGGGATGATGAGCACCGCGCCGTGGACGACGTCGACACGCAGCGCGGTGCCGGACGTCCACCCCAGGCACGCAGCAGCTCACGGGCGGTAACACGACCCGCAGCGTCGGGACGGGCCACGTCGAACAGCACCCCGCGGCGGACTCGTCAGCAGGCCGGGGGCCGCATCGGCATGGGCGCCGGTTCGGGTTGCGCGACCGGCAGTGGACTCGGCACGAGCGCTTCGACCAGCTGCTCACCCTGCCGCCGACGGGAAGTCGGCGCCGCTCATGGCCACGCCGGCAGGGACGGCCACAGCGGTGTCAGGGCAGCCGACAGCGCCCCCGGTCTTCATGAACCTGGGTGACTTCGCTGCACAGACGTAGGGCGTCATCCACTGTCGCCACCTTGGCCAGCGCCGCCAGGGTCCGAAGGTCGTCCACGTCGCGGGTTCGCGCCGCGAGCGCCTTCATCGCGAAGATATCTCCGGCGAAGCCGCCATCACGCGCAGGCCAGGGTGATCGAAGACCCGCCGCCTGCCCGGGTCGTCCTTGCCGGAGACATACACGCTGGCCTGCTCGTTCAGCCACCACGGCGGTAGTCCAAGTTCGTCGGCAACCGCACGCGCCTCATCGAGGACGACTCCGTGCGGAACAAACATCGCGTCGACGTCCCTGGTCACCCGTTTCGCGTCGTACGCAAGCGCCATCGCGGCACCACCCACAATGAAGATGTCGGCGACGACTCCACGGCGGACAAGCCGCTCGCCCAGGTGAGTGAACGCGCGTTCGAGTTCCGCGCGCCCCATGAGGACGCCGTCTGATCCGCTCACGCCGCGGCCAGGTCGTGAACGGAGAGGTAAACACCGCGCTTCCGGAATGCAGCCGGGGCCCATGCCAGGGCGTCGGCCCGGTGGATGGCCAGTTCGGCCGGGAACCATGCCCGGCGCAGCACACGTGCGTCGACCCATGCGGGCGGAGCAAGATCTGCCTGAGCCAGCAGGTGCTCCGCGAGCGCGGCAAGCAGCGCGTCCCACCGTGGATCTCCGGTTAGCCCGGGCTCATCTCTTAACAGGTCGACCCTGGTTTCGGCGGGTTCCTGACCGTCCGGCCCGCTGATTCGGAACGCGAACTCGCCGGCCGGGGCGGTGACCGGGGTGAGGGTGTAGCCGCGGTCGGAGACGAGCAGCCCGCCCGGAAGATGCCCGGGGGCCTCCTGCTGGCCGGCGTTGTCGTGGCCGCCGCCGTGGTCGGCGCTGCCATCGTGGCGGGTCTCGGCGGCCGGGGCGACGGGGCCGGCCACCTGGCCGACCCCGTACGCCGCGCCGAACACCGCCGCGAGGCCGAGGGCGAAACCGCTCAGCTTCGTCGCCGTGTTCATCAGTGGCACCTCAGTTCCTCAGGAAGGGTTTCGCGAAGGGTCAGGCTCCGACGAGGTCGTAGCCGGCCTCGTCGACGGCCGCGCGGACGGCAGCCGGGTCCAGTGGTGCCTCGCTGGTCACGGTGACCTGCCCGGACGCGAGGTCGACCTGGACATCGCGGACGCCTTCGAGCGCACCGATCTCGGTGCTGACGGAGTTGACGCAGTGCCCGCAGGTCATGCCCTGCACCTGGTACGTCGCGGTGGTCATCAGAACGCTCCTCTCAACACACTCACCATATACCCCCCGGGGGTATATGGTGATGGGCTGTGATGCAGAACTCCCCGGCTTTATACCCGGAGGGGGTACCGGCTCAACGAGCACCGTAGCATACCCCCGAGGGGTACGGTATCCTGGACGGCATGACGACATCCGCGCCGACCCCGACCCGGGGTTACACCGCCACCAAGGACCAGCTGCTCGCGCGGCTGCGCCGCGTCGAGGGCCAGGTCCGGGGCATCGAGAAGATGGTCGACGACGACCGCTACTGCATCGACGTCCTCACCCAGATCTCCGCCATCCAGGCCGCCCTGGACAAGGTCGCCCTCGGCCTGCTCGACGGCCACGCCCGTCACTGCATGCACGAGGGCGCCGCCGAGGGCAGGGCCGACGAGATGGCCACCGAGATGATGGCCGCCGTCGGCCGCCTCATGAAGCGCGGCTGAGCCCCAGTCGATGCCGTCCATCTGATCCCGGCCGCACGGCTGCGATTGGCTACCAATCCCCGCTTGGGTTCGTGAAAACGCCGCTGCTCATCTAATCCGTGGTTTCTGACGACGTGTCCGGCCGGCTGTCTCACAGTTCCCGATGGGACGTGGTCGCTTTGGGAGATCGTTCGACGACTGGGCCGCACCGTCCACGGCTCCGTCGTTGCCGGGCGCGGCCCAGAGTGAGCGCGGGGTCCGCAGAGCTGCGGATGGACGGCACCGGGGAGGCCTTTCGCCGCAAGGCTCGTCCCGCCGCCGTTGCCGGGAGAGCAGCTGGTACTAGGCGCTGTTCGTTCCGTGCAGTGGCGTGCCTGCGGGAATAGTGGGCCATTTTTGCGAGGTAGGTAGGCGCACCGTCACCGACAAGCCTCCCTGCGGTCGCGCGGTGGCTTCGACGTCGCCGCCGTGAGCCCGGGCCACAGCGCGCACGATCGACAGGCCTAAGGCGTGTTTCA
>NZ_JAATEO010000060.1 GCF_012034245.1 Micromonospora thermarum
CCTATGAATGATCTGCTTGGCCACGTCCCACATTCCTTTCGAGCAGGGTGTGCCTACGAACTGCCAGAACAATAGCCTGGACGATGCTTGTCGCGCCAACAAGACGCGGCACCGAGCCGGTAGTGACGGGCTCCCGGGACGCTCCACGGGGAGAACGATTCCTAAAAATCCCCGGATGGAAGCGTCATTGGTGAGTAGGCAAATGGCCACTCTCGGTTGGCGCGAAGAGCTGAAACTCGGGACCAACCAACCCTTTGCCCGATCGCAGGATGGCAGTCGCCTCGAAGTGGTTCTGACCCCCGGCGCCGGGCCTGCGGCTCTTACGAACTAAGGGCTGTCTCGTAACCCGGTGAAAGCGTTGTCTGCAGCCGGGTTGGTGCTCAGCTCGCGAGGGCGATGTTGTGCAGGTGGGCGATGCCGGAAGCGGCATCGGTCAATGTGTGGGCGGCGCGGCGGTAGTCGCGCAGGATCTTCCAGTTCTTCATCCTGGCCAGGGTGTGTTCGACCCGGGCGCGGATGGTGCGGTGTTGGGTGTTGAGGTCTTCCTTCCAGGCGGGCAGGTCGCTGCCGTCGGCGGGCTTGCGGTACGGGATGATCACTTCGGGGTTGCCGCGGTAGGCGCCGTCGGCCATGACGGGCCGTCCGGCCAGTTTCTGGTCGATACCCGAGGTGCGGTAGACGACTGTGTCGTTGCGGTTGCCTGGCTGGGGGTCGCCGACGGCGATGACCAGGCGGGTGCTGGCGTCGATGGCGATCTGCAGGTTCGTCGAGTACCGGTAGTTCTTGCTCCGCGCGGCGAGGCGGTGGTCCCGGGTCGGGATCAGGGTGCCGTCGACGATCGCGATCTGCTCGACCGGCCGCCGGCGGACTGGGGCGAGGGCCAGCAGAGGGCCGAGGGTGTCGATGACCCGGTGGGCGGCGGAGTGCGAGACGCCGAACAGCGGGCCGATCTGACGCATGGTCAGGTTGGTCCGCCAGTACGCGGCGACCAGCAACACCCGGTCGGGCAGTTCGAGGGCCCACTGCCGGCCTGGCCGGCCGTCCGCGATCCTGTCCCCGCCGCGCTCGGCGACCAGGCGGACCAGCCTGCGGAACTGGGCGGGCGTCAGCCCGGTGAACGGGAAGACCCACTCGGGCCGGGCTGCGGAGATCACCTGCACCCAGACATCATCAACGACCGTCCTCAACGGACAGAGACCCGGGTTACGAGACGTCCCTTAGAGCTTCACCACAGCAAGTATGATAATCGGTACGGCTCGAACCCCGGTGGACCGGATGTGGCAGAACCCGAACCGCATTCCCGCAGCTCAGGGTCCTGTTGTGGTGGTTGCTGCCGTAGGTAGGCGGATGATCTGAGGTGCCACTCGGAAGGTAGCAGTCCTGCGGACACCACAAGATCGGCCCGCGCGGAGAACGCGACTGATCTTCAGGCAGCTTTGCGCGAGTACCAGGAGCGCGGTGGAGCGGTACGTTGTTCGAGGCCACAGGGGGATACCGAAGCCCTAACGCGCCCGGGATGGCGACGACCAGGGTAACTCTCGGCGGTGCTCACTGCAATTCCTTCTCTGGATCGCTCTCGGAAGATGCGCCGGCGATGTTCCGCACCGCCGCCTCCAGGTAAGGGAAGGTCCCACCCATACGGATTGACTTGGCAATCTGCGGCAAGTGCTGGTCTCCCAGGCCGATGCGCCGGAGCAGACAGAGCCGGGTTACGTCAAAGAGACTCTCTGCCAGCCAATGCAGGTCAGCGCCGTCGAATGACTCCCGTCCCTCATCGAGGTGAGTGAGGTTGTTTCTGACCTTCTTCACGGCTCGCACCCAAGCATCCAGGTTGCTCCCGATAAGGAACTGGCTGATACCCTGGACCTCCCTCACAAGTTCTCTCAGCCGGCGATCAAGGCTTGGATCATTGGCGTGCGCCATCACAGCGTTGAACCAGGCATGATGCTCCGGCGGCACCGCGCCTTCCCTGATCTTTCGCCGGAGCGTTCTGAATTGCGACTGCGGCATGTGTCGTCCCCCGACGGTCGCACGATGCAGCCCTTCTGCCGCCGAGGACATGTTGAGGAACCTGTTCTCGCTGTAGATGCCGTCACTTCTCATGGTCAGCAGTGAGCCGACGATAGGCGTCAAACTTGGTGCCACATCAAGCCATTTCGCTATTGCCTGGATACCACCGAGGACGTCCAGCGGCACGAGGACATCGTGGGCAGTCAGGTGCTTGGGCTCTTTCCGGCGGGTGAAGTCGCCGAGCCGAGCCTTCACTTCAATGTCCCGGCGGGTACCCTCTATTCCGTCGCCCGATCGAAGTAGGACCGGGTGGTCGGACCGATAGACCTTGACGCTGTCGAAGGAGTCTGCACGGTCATTGCATAGCGAGCTCAGGTTGAAGATGTGGCCGATGTCATCGTAAATGACCGAAAGAGGCGTCAGCTCGTCGTACTCGATTACGAACTCTGGCCACTGGTTGACCTTGAAGCTCTTAAGCTCAATGTCCTCTCGCGACCAGCGGAAGTCGAGCACCACCTTGCCTCGCGCAAACCCCGCTTCACTCGCCACGGGTCGGTCCAGCCGGCAGACCATCTCGCGCCTATGGACCCCCTCGACCGCATCATCTACTTCCACCATCACGGCGTCCTTGTTAACCCATGCCGCGCCGTCCCGCAGGCGAACAATTACGGACTCGAAGGCCGTCTGTTCATGGTCTTCGAAGTGTCCGTCGACAAGGATAGCCTTGACGAAGTACTTCCTGCGGCTGACATAGCCGCAATCGATCAGGGTCACGGGCCGGGAGCAATTGATCTCCTCGACGACGCCGAGAATGCGGCTTCGTGTTCCACCGCCTATCTCCTTGACCAGGTCGTCGCCCACCAACTCGCCGACAGGTGCCGTGAGGTGCAGCGTTCCACCATCC
Source organism: Micromonospora thermarum (assembly GCF_012034245.1). Classification (GTDB taxonomy): domain Bacteria; phylum Actinomycetota; class Actinomycetes; order Mycobacteriales; family Micromonosporaceae; genus Micromonospora; species Micromonospora thermarum. The sequence goes on from NZ_JAATEO010000060.1 coordinate 2,915, forward strand.
TGACGGTCGAAGACAAGGCGTCCGTGGCGCTTGATCCGCTCAGAGCCGGGAAGCCAGAACGAGCCACTGATGTCGAGGGGCTGCACAGCCTGACGATAGAGGAGACGGTGAAATCGCTGGGAGCAGGCTCGCCTGCGGTCCGCTGGTGGCTACCCGGCCAAGTATTCAAGTACGCCCGCGACAGAACCAACGACTGCGACGATCAACCCGATGATGCCGCTCACCCTCGCCCAGCGCTTCCACCCAGGTGGCTCGGGCTCCTGCTCCTGCGCTTGCCCGACGCTGCTTGTGGCGTCACCGCTCGCCTGCCGCGTAGCTGGTCAGCACGGCCACGAGCAGGCAGAAGGGGTGGGTCGGGCGTGGGTCAATCGAACAAGCCGGGTTGGTCGGCTGGCTCCGTAGGAAGCGCGACGCCGGCCCCCAGTCGAAGGGTGTCGAAGGTCGGCGGCCTATTCGGCCACAGCCGGTAGATCAGCTTCGGCAGAAGGTAGGCGGTCGCGACGCTGTCCCAGTACGCCCGGTGTGGCTGGCTGCCTCCGGCTGCCGCCCGCATCGTCTCTCGCAGTCGCAGGTTGTCCACCAGCGCCGACAGGGAACGGTCGGGGAAGCTCATCGCCCGCGCCAGCAGCAGGGTGTCCAGCAGGCCGGCCGGGCGAAGCGCGGGAAGGTGCCTGCTCAACAGCCGCCAGTCGACGTTGATGTTGTGCCCCAGCACCCATCGGCCATCGACCAGCTCGGCCAGCCTCGGCGCGATCTGCTCCAATGCAGGTGCCTCGGCGAGCACCGCATCAGTCAGCCCCGGTGAGATCCAGGGCCGCTGAGGTATCGGCCGTCCCGGGTTGACCAACGACGTGAACGCATGGCCGAGGTCGGGCTGCCCGTGTGTGAGCGGAACGACGGCCACTTCCAAGATTGCCTCGGTGTGGCGGTCCTGGGCGCCGCTGCCCTCCAGGTCGAGCGCAACGATCTCGGTGCCGTGCCACAACTGCGAACCCATCGGTGTCAGCTTCCCGTACTTGGCGCTAGTCGTCTTCATACCGCGCCGTCTGCTCGAACTGTTTGCGTACGCCGGCCAGCGCCATGACCTGCTCGGGTTCGGCCGTGTGCCCGTTGAGCGAACGGCCGTGAGCGTGCAGGTAGTGCGGCTGGTCCAGCTCCCATATCTGGTGGCGCAGGGTGTGTTGGATGGCGTAGCGGCGCTGTTCGCCCAGGCCGTGGGTCCACACGTGGCCGGGCTCGATGACGTAGTGGGTCTCGTAGCCGAGCTGGGCCAGGACGGTGTCCATGTCGGCGGCGGTGGGTTCGCGGTAGTCGTCGGCGCACAGCTTCTGCTGCTTGGCCGGACAGATGTCGCACAGCTCGCGCACACCCCAGTGGCCGTTGTAGTCGGGGGTGCCGTGGGCGTACGCGACGCCGCAGCTGGTCTTGCGGAACAGCGGCGTGCTGATTCCGGACTGGCGCCAGGCGGAGACCACCCGGTTGTCGAGGTCGCGGGGCATGGTCTTGCGCCGGTGGTAGTCCTCCCCGTACGGGACCTCGATGCCGAGCGCGCGCATGTAATCGGCGCTTTCTTTCTTGTGGTACAGGCCGGTGAACACGATCGCGTCCGCCACGCGGCCGAGGTCGAGGACGGCCGCCATTGTCGCGGGCTGGTCGTTCCAGCCGGGCACGATGGGCCGCCAGTAGAGCACCACGCCAGTTCGCCGCTTGAACGTGGCGGCGGTGCGGATGGACTTGATCGTGGTCTCGCTTTTGGCGATCGGTTCGATTCGGTCGTCGGTGATGCCGGAGTAGGTGAACAGCAGTGTGACCCGCAGGTGCTTCAACTGCTCCAGCTCTGCCATGTCCCGCTCGGTCACGTGGAACCGGGTGATCACGAGGACGTGGTTGGTGTAGCCGCGTTCGTCCAGCGCGCGGAGGATCTGGAACAGGTGCGGTTTTACCGCGGGCACGAAGCTGTCGGTCGCCTTGTTAAGAAGCTGGATCGGGGTGATGTGCGGCTGGAACGCCTCGTGGTTGAGCAGGCGGTCGATCGCCTCGTCGGTGGAGCACAGCAGGTGCGGGACCTTGACCTCAAAGTTGCCCCAGAAGTGCCGGACACAGTAGGCGCAGTCCAGGGGGCAGCCGATGATGTGGTTCAGCGACAGGCCGCTCTTGCGATAGCCGACAATCTGGGCCATGTAGGGGTCGAGGGCGGCCTTGGCATGGTCGCTCAGCATGGGCAGGTCGCGGGGAACGCGCGTGAGCTGGGGCAGGGCGGTCACCGAGGGCTCCTTTCGGCGGTGGCGGACGGTTGGAGCAGGTGGTGCTCGTGGGGGCCGTACCAGATGCCGAACTCGCGTTCGGCACCGTGCGGGTCGTCGGATGAATGGATGACGTTCGCTATCAGCCGGTGTTCGGCCTTCGCCCTGCGCAGCGAGTCGTTCCCAAACCGGCCGCGGATCGTGTCCGGTCGGGCTTGAGCCGGGTCGAAATGGCCGAGCATCTCGCGGAGTCGCGGCGCGGCGTTCGGGCCGTGGGCCAGGGCGATGCCGACAGGTTGTCCGACGTACGTGCGTCGCAGGTCAGCACGGACGTCTACCCAGGTGAAGTGTGCGAGGCGGGTGGTGAGCAGGTCGTGGTAGTGGGTGAAAATCTGTGCCTCGGTGGGGATGACGATGCGCCGGTCCACGAGGGTGACCTGCAAGCCGATCCAGGTCAGGACGGGGTCGACGAGCCCTCTGGCGACGCAGTCGGGTTTGAGGAGAACCACCGACCAACGGGTCCAGTCCACGGCGCCGATCACAGGGTCGCCGCCTCGGGCATTCGCGAGGGCCACCGCTGCTGCACGAGCCACCGGTGTCCTGGCCGCAGCATGGCCAGGGCCTCCGGTGTGACGGGCCGGTCCGGGTTGTGGGTGATCTGCCGGTACACCTCGAACAGGGCGATGACCTCCGCCCAGTACGGGTCGATGGTGTGGGCGTCGTCAGCGGTGAAGGCGGCCTCGTCGCGGCGGAGCCGTTCCTCCCAGTCGGCAACGTCCGCCAGCGCCAACCAGCTTGTCTGCGGCATGACCGCGGCCGGGAAGGAAGGGCCGTCGTGCTCGGTGAGCATCGCGTCGACTTTGGGTAGGTCGTTGACGTTGATGTGCATGGACCCGACGTGGTGGGCGTAGCTGCCGACTTCGACGCCGAGCTGCCGTGCGGTGAACTCTTGGATGAACGTGAACGCGAACGTGTCGCCGAGCAAGCCGATCACAACATCGTTGCCGCGCATGTAGGCGCTCATATGCAGACGGCCGCCGCGCAGCATCAGCTGCAGGCCGAGCGTGCACGCCACATCGGGGTTGTCGGGGTCGAGCAGTTCATCCGGCCGCATGATCAGCATCGCGGCGCGTTTGGCGTCCGGGTCGCGGCGCAGCAGATGGAGCACGCGGTCGAACTGGCTGCGACCGTCAGGTTTGGTGAGCCCGAACAGGCGTGGCCCGTACGCGGTGCCGGTCAGGATCTTTCCATCGGCGGACAGGCTGCGCAGCGTCGGCGCGTAGTAGGCGATCATTTCCAGGTCGTCGCGACCGGTCAGGTACCACAGCGCCTCGGCGTGGTTGAACACTATGTTGGCTTTGCGTGCCGCGATGTAGGGGGTACGGGCGACCGGGTTACGGATGGTGAAGGACACGTTCGTGGTTTCGATCGCCTTCTTCGCCCTGGTCTCGGTGTGGTACTCCGGCGACTGCCGAATCTCGGTCAGGACCGCCAAATATGCGTCGCCGAAGGTCGCGTAGGCGGGGCCGGTGATCATGCAAGCTCCTTCAGGATCGACAGGGCGGTCCGGGCGACGGCCGAGCAGCGGAACGGCTCCAGGCGGGCCAGGCAGGCGGTGAGCAGGTCGGCGTGCTCGCGGGTTCCGGCTATGGCCTGAAGCCACGCGAGCCGGTCGATGACGTCCTGCCCGTCGTTGACGTGGAGTTCGCGAGGCAGGTAGGCGTCCGCGCCGCGCATCTCGGCCGGGACCAGGGGCAGGCAGCCCGCCAGCAGGGCCTCCCACCATCGGGAGGTCATGTGCCCGACCCGCCAGTATCGGTCAGGTAGCAGCAGCACCGTCGCCAGCGCCGACTTGTGTATCTGTGCGACCTCGGTGAAGGCCGCCCGGCCAGCAAAGCTGACGTGCGGCCATGCCTCGGTGCGCGGCCACTTGCCGGCGACGAGGTGGGGCATCACCTTCGCGGCCGGGGCGAAGAACTGGTCGAAGTGATCGTCGCGGTCGTACTGGTTGCCGACGTACACCAGCGGCACTGACCGAGGTTGCTCGGCCAGTTTCTTCGCGTCCGCGGTGTCGAGCAGCGCATCGGGTACGGGACAAGACAGCAGGTGCGATCCTGGGGTGTGCAGCAGTGCGAACTCGCCAACCGCGACCTGGCGTAGGTCGCGTAGCGGGTCGCCGGGAGGTAGCTGCCGGTCGAGGTCCCAGATCAGCGTCGGCACGTGCTGGCGTCGGGTGTAGTGGGCGACCAGTTCCGTCTGCCTGTGTAGGTCGCAGGTGTGTCCTGATGCCTCACAGCCTGTGGTGTTGCGGCCAGGCAGCGGCCAGCGCCATTCGAGGATCAGCGCGTCGAGCTGCGGCAGGCCGTCGTCCCACTGGTAGGAGCTGGTCAGATCGTCGCCCGCTTCCAGCAGGTCACGGTTGACCTGAAGGAAGATCACATCGTGTCCGGCATCGAGGATGGCGTCGGCGAATGGCCGGCGGTAGGCCCGCGATCCGTCAGGGGTGTCGGTCACCCCGTTGCCGAGGAACCCCCACATGCTGTAGCCGACCCGCATCGCTATCGCCCGCCCTTGTGCGGGGCATGGCGCAAGGCCGCCGTGAGGGTCCGTTCGCCTTGCTTGGTCAGTGCGACGGTGAGCGTGCGTTGGTGTGGCACCAGCTCCATCAAGTGATGCGTCAGCAGCAGGTTCACGGTGTCGCGGACAGCACCTTCGTTGACGCTGGCGTGCTCGGACAGGGCCTCGGTGAGGGTGCGTACGGTCCATTGCTGTTTCGGCTGTGCGACCAGGGCGGTGTAGATGCGCCGGCGGGCAGCGGTGAGCTTCGGCGCCGGTTGGGCGCTCACCGGGCACCGACCGGGTCGGCGGGCAGCTCTGCGGGGGTGAGCAGGTGCCGTCGGCGGTGTCGTGGTCGCGATGCTGGTGGTCATCGTCCCCTCCTGAACGCATGCGGGCGGCACGTCGAAGTCAGTGGTCAGCCGCCGGTAGGGGCTGGCGTTGTCAGCGGCAGATTGGGTTGCCCCTCGCCTACGGGCGAGGCTGCGAGACGGCGTCGACTGCGGGGTGGCGGGTGCTGTTTGTCAACGGCCATCGCGAGGGGTCCCGGTGGGCCGAGGTGTGGTGGGGTGGCCGGTGGGGGCTGTGCGGGCTTCGGGTCGCGCCACATCGGCCACAGCGGTGGGCCGTCCTGGGGCAGGTGGAACGGCTTGTTGGCTTGGTAGCCGTGGCGCAGGTACAGGTCGCGGTTGCGGGGCTCGCTGGCTTCCAGGAAGGCGGGGATGCCGTTGCGGTCGAGCCAGCGGTGGTGGCGTTCCAGCAGCGCGCTGCCAATGCCCCGGCTTTGCGCGTTCGGGGCGACGGCCAGGAATGCCAGGTAGTGGTGGAGCACGCCAGCGGGGTGCTGCTGGGCGAGAGTGTCGTCGAGCAGCTTGAACCGGTCGGTCCACGGCCCGCAGGCGGCGGCGAGCTGGGTGTCGTAGTCGTCTGGTTCGGGCGTGGTGTGGTTTTGCGGGAACCAGATCGCTGCGCCGGTCAGGTTGTCGTTGACCTCGACCATGCCGTGGCGCAGGCCGTGGCGGATGAAGATGTCGAAGTAGTCGATGTAGACCTTGCGGCGGGTGGCAAGGCCGGGGATGAGCCAGTCGCCGACGGGTGCGATGAGGAAGGCGTCAGCCATCAGCGTTGACAGCCGGTCGATGTCGGAAGGGGTGGCGCGGCGGATCGCTGCCTGGGCGGGGGTGGCGTTCATGCCCGGCTGCCCTCCGTGACCAGCGGGGTGGACAGGCCGAACGGGTTCGCGGCGGCGGCGTTCGCGCCAAGCCCGACTGCGTCGTACACCTCGGGTCGCCATGCCCTCAGCAGGACCGCCCACAGCAGGCCGAGGGCTGCGGTGACGGCGAACGAGGCGGGGAACAGCCACCGTAGCGGCGATGCAGGGTCAACGCCGAGGAGGACGGCGAACTGGTCGATGGTGAGGTACAGCACCCATCCGAGCGCGACCGTCGCCAGTACGGGGGCGGCCAGTCTGCGCCAGACGTTCTCGCCTCGTCGGTCGCGGATGAAGTAGCCGATGACGGCGGCGGAGGTGAGGGTCATCAGGATCAGCACGCCCAGCCCGCCACTGACCGTCACCCAGAAGAACAGGTGCACGATCGGGTCGGCGCCCGCGGCGGCGAAGCCGAGCAGGACCAGCAGGGCGAGCGTGCTCTGGGTGATGGAGCCGGCCTTCGGGGCACTGGTGCGGCGGCTGGTGCGACCGAGCACTGCGGGCAGGACCTGCTCGCGGCCGAGGGAGAACAGATACCGGCCGACCGTGTGATGGAACGACAGCAGCGCGGCGAACAGGCTGGTGACGAACAGCAGGTGACCCAGGTCGACGACGAACTGGCCGACGTGTGGCTGCACCAGCGTGAAGATCAGTTCGGTGGAGTGCTCCTGCGCGGCTGCCACGATCTTGTCCGGGCCGGTCGCCACGGTCAGCGCCCACGCGGACAGCCCGTACAGCAGGCCGGTGACGGCCACGGCGATGAAGGTTGCTCGCGCGACAGTGCGTCTCGGGTCGCGGGTCTCCTCGGAGAACACCACCGTCGCCTCGAACCCCACGAAGCCGGTCACGGCGGTGACCAGCGCCGCGCCGATACCCGCGCTGAACAGGAATCCGGGCGACAACGCGGAGAAGGTGAACCCGCTCTCGGCCGGGTTGGCGACCATGACGACCGCGAACAGGGCGGCCACCGCGATCTCGGCCAGCAGCATCACGGCCAGGACCCGGCCGTTGAGGTCAACCCGCAGCACGCCGAGCACCGCCACGATGGCCCATCCCGCGAGCGCGCAGGCCCACCAGGACACCGAGATGCCGAACCGATCGCCGAGGAAGCCGGCCAGCACCGCGCCGAACCCGCCGTAGAGGCCGATCTGCATGGCGTTGTAGGCCAGCACCGCGATGAACGCCGCTCCGACACCGGCTGGTTTGCCCAGGCCCTGGGCGACGTAGCTGTAGAACGCTCCGGCGTTCACTACGTGCCGGGACATGGCCACATACCCGACAGCGAACAGGGCGAGGATCGCCGCAACGGCGAGGTAGGCGATTGGGATGCCGGTGCGTTCGGTGATCGCGAAGCCGCTGGTCGCGCCACCAGCGGTGACCGTCAGCGGCGCTGCGGCGGCCATCACGAAGAACACCACCGCGGCGGTGCCGAGGCGGCTGCGCGCCAGCGTGTTCGTGACGTGGCTCGACTCTGCGGATCTGCTCGTGGTCACAGGGAAGCTCCAGGGGTGAGGGGTATTCAGGTGCGGTGCGCGAGCACCGCGTCACCGATCGCGGCGTGCGTGTGAAACAGCAGTTCGCGCATCGGGGGGCATAAGGTGCCGACGGCCTGCCGCAGGTAGTCGAAGGTCGCCGCCGGCGCGCCGTCGAGCAGGAAGGCGTCCAGGCCGGTAGCCAGCGCCAGCCCTGCCAGGCAAAGGGATTCGTAGTCCAGCGGGTCATGGCGGCGCAGGCTGTGCGACAGCAAGGCCCAGGGCCTTGCCGCGACGTTCATGTCCAACGGCACGTACAGGACGCCGGTTTGCCGGCCGAGTCGGCGGACGGCCTCCATACGAACGTGGCCGGCGCGCAGCAGGCGATGTGCGACCTGCTCGGGCGCCTGCCCGGCGAGAAACGCCAGCCACGTTCGGACGTTGTGCTCTCGTCCCGCCTCGGCGATGAGCTGATCGAGCACGACATGCGCCAGCGAGTCCGCTGGTGGCTGCTTGTTGACGACTGTAACGCGATTGTCGGCGACGGTGATGTGCCGCGTGTTGACCAGCTCGGTCAGCAACGCCGCAGCGCATCCGATACCAACTGCCTTGGGACGCAGGCGGGGCCTGCCCGTCACGTCGTCGTGGGCAAGCCGGAAGAAGTCGTCGGCGAGCACCTACCGGCCCCTCTCTACGACCATCGACGGGCAACATCGGTCCAACCCGCCGCCGCGCCCTCCCCGGCAGCGACGGCGGGCGGAGTCTCCTCGGTGCGCCACACCAGTTGCAGATGCAAGCCAGCCGCGTCGACGCGCACAGCCGACAGGACGTGGCGATACAGCACCGCCAGCAGCCCATCTGCGACGCCATGGTTGAGCTCAGGCCGTTGGTCACGCACCACCCGATCGACCGCCGCTTCTACCCCGTCTGCGACGATGGGCAGCAGTCCGCAGCCGCAGCTGCGGCGGTACGCGCGTGGCCCTCCGGGCAGTCGCAGCGGAAAGCACGGATGCCCGCATGAGGCGCAGACCAGCAAGCCGCTCAGCGTCCAGGGGTCCCGGGAATGCGTCAGCGTGACCGCCCCGACTGGCATACGATCTCCCGTTCTCATCGAGAACCACCGGCAGGAACGGCCGAGCCCGACCCGCATCCGACCGATGGCGCAAGGTCCCGGCGGCGGGCCGACTTGGCCGGTCAGGCTCGTGGCAGGGCGGAAATCCGGCGTCCGGCTACGACGCGCAACGGAAGTCGCGGCCGGACGCCTTCCCGCCCGCCTGGTCGGGGTCCAAGGCGACGGGCAGCGGTGATGGGGGCGAATAGGCGGCCCACACCGTCCGATGGCCGGACCGACGTCACGCAGGTCCACCCCCGCCGCCTCGATGATCTTCGCTGCGTGGATACGACGTCGGCATGGCACGCCTTGGCAGACCGAGCAGCGGCCGGCGGAGTCGATCGCGTGACGGCGGTAGACCTCCACGGCGAGCGCGAACCGCGCCGAGTTGACCAAGCCCGACAGCACGACACCGCCTGGCGCGACTGGTCCACTGTGGGCGCGGCCGTGTCGAGGGATTAGGGATTGCTGAACCCGTACTCTGTTCGATGCAGCGCGGCTGGCCATACCCTCCCCCTCCGGACGCTCGTTCGCCTTCGACAAGCTGCTGTTCGCCGCAGAGCCCAGCTACGCGGACAACAGATCGACGCATCGCTTGCGGTACGTCCACCCTCACGGACAGTCCCCAAGGCTGGGAATCCCGATCTATCGCTTGGTCTACCGCCGGATCCATCGCCAGGATTAGCCCTGACCAGCAGTGGCACCGCCGATGCGTACGACTCGGCCCGCCGTCAGGCCGAAAACCGGGGTTACGCTCGGCGCCGCAGACGGGGCACACGCACCCGTCCGGTGGTCGCGCCCGGAGGTGTTGTCATGGTCAGATCCACTCGTGCGCCGCCGCCGACTCGCCGCCGAGCTCATCCGACTGCGGGAAGAGACGGATACTCGTCAGCCCGGCTCGCCACCGAGATCGGCGTGGCACGGCAACGCATCTCCCGGCTGGAGAACGGTCACGTTGCACCGGACCTCGACGAGATCATGCGCATCCTCCAGCTGTTCGGCGTCGCAAGAGACCGCTGGAACCAGCTCATGACGATCGCCCGCGACGCCCAAGAACGCGGATGGTGGGCCAAGTTCGCCGACGAGATGGGAACCCGCCAAGCCCTGTACGCGAACCTGGAAGCCGGCGCGAGCGAGATCCGCGAATACCACATGGTGTTCCTGCCCGGCCTGCTCCAGATCCCCGCATACACCGAGGCGAGAGCTCGAATGGACCGCCCGGACGGGGACGGCTACGACCCCGCCCGAGCCCTGGAGGCACGAGCCGGCCGCCAACGCATGCTTGAACGTCCCGGCGGCCCCACATACGAGGTAGTAATCGACGAACTCGCGATTCGCAGGCTCGCAGCCCCGCCCGAGATCGTCGCTGACCAGTTGGACCACCTCGTCCATGAAGGCCATCGGCGCGAGGCGTTGACCATCCATGTGTTACCGCTCGCCGCGAAGATCGGGGACCATGCTGTACCCCGCTCGGCTTTCTACACCTACCGGTACCCAGACTCCGGCGACCCGGTGGTGGTGGCCGTCGACACCGTCACCGACGAT
>NZ_JAATEO010000061.1 GCF_012034245.1 Micromonospora thermarum
CCCGCGGGCGCCCGCGGGGGGGGCCGGCCCCGGCCGGGCCCCCCCCCCGGCCCCCCCCGCCGGCCGGGCCCCCCCCCCCCCCCCGCCCCCCCGCCCGCCGTGACGCGGTGTGTGCCCCGGCTCACGTGAGCCGGACGCGCGTCAAGGTCGTACCTCAGGTCACTTGAGGGTGACCTTGGCACCCTCGCCCTCGAGCTTGGCCTTGGCCTTGTCGGCGGTCTCCTTGTTGACCTTCTCCAGGACCGGCTTCGGCGCGGCCTCGACGAGGTCCTTGGCCTCCTTCAGGCCCAGGCCGGTCAGCTCACGCACGACCTTGATGACCTGGATCTTCTTGCCACCGTCGGCGTCGAGGATGACGTCGAACTCGTCCTTCTCCGGCTCGGCCTCGGCGGCCGCACCCGGGGCACCCGGGGCGGCAACGCCCATGGCAACCGGAGCGGCGGCGGTGACCTCGAAGGTCTCCTCGAACTGCTTCACGAACTCGGAGAGCTCGATCAGCGTCATCTCCTTGAACGCGTCGAGCAGCTCTTCGGTGCTGAGCTTCGCCATGTCTGGCGTCCTTTCTACAAGTGAAAACTAAGAACGTGGGTGCGCCGGGAGGCCTCAGGCCGCCTCGGCGCCCTCCTTCTCGCGCTTGTCCTGCAGGGCGGCCGCCAGACGCGCGGTCTTGGCGAGCGGGGCCTGGAACAGGGCCGCGGCCTTGCTCAGGTTGCCCTTCATGGCGCCGGCCAGCTTGGCCAGCAGCACCTCACGGGACTCCAGGTCGGCGAGCTTCGTGACCTCGGCCGCGGAAATGGCCTTGCCCTCGAAGACACCGCCCTTGATGACGAGCTTCGGGTTGGCCTTCGCGAAGTCGCGAAGCCCCTTCGCCGCCTCGACGACGTCGCCCGAAACGAAAGTCAGCGCGGTAGGACCGGTGAACAGCTCGTCGAGGCCGGAGATGCCCGCGTCGGCCGCGGCACGCTTGGCCAGCGTGTTCTTCGCGACCGTGTAGCTGGTCTCCTTGCCGAGCGAGCGCCGCAGCTGGGTGAGCTGGGAAACCGTCAGACCGCGGTACTCGGTCAGCACGGTCGCCCCCGCGTTGCGGAAGCTCTCGGTCAGCTCAGCGACGGCCGTGGCCTTGTCGGCCCGGATCGGCTTGTCCGCCATGTCCCTCCTCTCTCGTTGCTCGAGGCTGGTCACCGTCGACGAGCGGGATGCTCGCGACGGAGACGGAGGCATCGCACCAACGAGAAAAGCCCCGGCGCAGGGCGCACGGGGCGAGGGCCGGCGATCAGGACGCGGTCGGCGGACCACGTGCAGAACCGGTTTCGCTTGCCGCCCTACGCGGGTCGCCCGTCAGTAGCGGGACCTTCGACCGTGCCGGAGCACGGTGACCAGCGGTCTCTGGGTGGAACTACGCGACAAGGTTACGCGACATCCACCGTGACCGCCAAATCGCCCCCGCAGTGCGGCCGATCACTCCCCCGGCGGCCCTCAGGCGCGCCGGCCCAGAACGCGGGCGTACCCGACGAGCGCCACCGCGGCCCAGGCCAGCGCCCAGCCGGTCAGCAGCACACCGGTCGCTCCGGAGAGCGAACCCGCCAGCGCCCGGGCCGTGGGCAGCAGCGGCTCCAGCACCGATCCGCACCGTCGTCTCCCGCAGCACCCACCGGCCGCGCCGGTGGTACCGCAGCCACACGTCCTCCAGCCGCACGAGCCGAGCCTGCCACACCGGACACACGGACGGGGCCCCACCACATCGTGGCGGGGCCCCGTCGGCGCAGTCGTGCTCAGCCCTCGGCCGGAGCCTCCTGCAGGTTCTTCACCAGCTTCGGGTCGACCGGGACGCCCGGGCCCATGGTGGTGGTGAGGGTGACCTTCTTCAGGTACGTGCCCTTGGCGGCGGACGGCTTGGCCCGCAGGATCTCGTCGAGGACCGCCGCGTAGTTGTCGATCAGCTGGGCCTCCGAGAACGAGGCCTTGCCGATGATCAGGTGCAGGTTGGAGTGCTTGTCCACCCGGAAGGTGATCTTACCGCCCTTGATGTCCGAGACGGCCTTGGCGACGTCCATGGTCACCGTGCCGGTCTTCGGGTTCGGCATGAGACCGCGCGGGCCCAGGATCCGCGCGATCCGGCCGATCTTGGCCATCTGGTCCGGCGTGGCGATCGCCGCGTCGAAGTCGAGCCAACCGCCCTGGATCCGGGCGACCAGCTCGTCGGTGCCCACCTCGTCCGCACCGGCGGCGGTGGCCTCCTCGGCCTTCGCGCCGGCGGCGAACACGATCACGCGGGCGGTCTTACCGGTGCCGTGCGGCAGGTTGACCGTGCCGCGAACCATCTGGTCCGCCTTGCGGGGGTCGACGCCGAGGCGCATCGCGACCTCGACCGTGGCGTCGAACTTAACGGAGGTGGTCTCCTTGGCCAGCTTCACGGCCTCGGCCGGGGTGTAGAGCTTGGACCGGTCGATGACGTCGGCGGCCTTGCGGTAGTTCTTGCTGCGCTGCATCTGTGGTTACTCCTGTGGTCTCTGGCGGGCCCGCGGCGTTCGCGCGCCCTCCCACGAACGGGATCGGCTAGGTGTCAGCCGAAGGTCAGTCGACGACGTTCAGGCCCATCGACCGGGCGGTCCCGGCGATGATCTTCTCGGCCTGGTCGAGGTCGTTGGCGTTGAGGTCCGACATCTTCTTCTCGGCGATCTCCCGCACCTGGGCGCGGGTGACCTGGCCGACCTTCTCCTTGTGCGGGACGCCCGAGCCCTTCTGCACGCCGGCGGCCTTGATCAGCAGCCGGGCGGCGGGCGGGGTCTTCAGCACGAAGGTGAACGTGCGGTCCTCGTAGACGCTGATCTCGGCGGGGACGATGTCGCCCCGCTGCGACTCGGTCTGCGCGTTGTAGGACTTGCAGAACTCCATGATGTTCACGCCGTGCTGGCCGAGCGCGGGGCCGACCGGCGGCGCCGGGGTGGCCTGCCCCGCCGGCAGCTGAAGCGTGAACGTCTTGACGAGCTTCTTCTTCGGAGGCATGTCTCTTCCTGGGACTTGGATCGGGGATTCGCACCGGCTGCGGGCACGCACGGTCAGCGCACCGCGAAGACGGCGACGTTCTAGGGTAGCGCAGCGTTCCACCACCCGGTCCGCCGAGGGGCTGGGAACGCGTACGCCGGCGGTGGGCTGGCACCCGCCGCCGGCGTACCGGAGGTCAGATCTTGGCGACCTGGTTGAAGTTGAGCTCGACCGGCGTCTCCCGGCCGAAGATCGACACCAGCACCTTGAGCTTCTGCTGGTCCGCGTTGATCTCGCTGATCGTCGCCGGGAGGGACGCGAAGGCCCCGTCGGTGACGGTGACCGAGTCGCCGACCTCGAAGTCGAGGACCTTGACCTCGGGCTTGGCCTTCTTCTGCTCGGTCTCGACGGCCGGCGCCAGCCACTTGAGCACCTCGTCGAGGCTGAGCGGCGCCGGGCGGTCGGCCCGGTCGGTGGCGCCCACGAACCCGGTCACGCCCGGCGTGTTGCGCACGCAGGAGTACGACTCCGCGGTCAGCTCCATGCGGACCAGGATGTAGCCCGGGAAGACCTTGGCCTGGACCTGCGACCGCTTGCCGTTCTTGACCTCGACCTCTTCGCGGGTCGGGACCTCGACCTGGTAGATGTAGTCCTCCATGTCGAGGGACGTGATCCGGGTCTCGAGGTTGGTCTTGACCTTGTTCTCGTAGCCGGCGTACGAGTGCACCACGTACCAGTCGCCCGGCGCGTAGCGCAGCTTCTGGCGCAGCTCGGCGACCGGGTCGAACTCCTCGTCCTCGGTGACCCCGCCGGCGGGGACCTCCGGTGCGCTGGCGGCCTCGACCGACTCGTCACCAGCCGCCGTCGCGACCGTGGACTGCTCGTCCGCGGGTCCGGCGGTCTCGTCGTACTCAGGCACGCTCGCTCACTTCCGTCACTATCGGCAGATCTCGCCGGTCAGCTGGGGTTGCCGAAGACCCACAACACGCCCTTCGCGAAAACGTAGTCGAATCCGACGACGAGGGCGGTTACCACCGTAACGAATGCGACCACCACGGCGGTGTAGGTCAGCAGCTCCTTGCGCGTCGGCCAGATGACCTTACGCAGCTCGGCGACGACCTCGCGGATGAATCGGGCGATGCGCCCGAACAGCCCGACCTTCTCGGTCTCCGTGCGGGTCTTCGGCCGGTCGGCCGACTCCGCCCGGGCACGCGACCGGGTCGCGGTGCCGCCCCGGGAGACCGGCTCCTCGGCGTCCTCGGCGTCGTCGCCGGCGGCGTCGAACTCGTCGTCCAGACGCTCGTCGTCGGCGTCCTCGCCGCGCCGCTTGTTGTCGGCCACTTCGCCCTCCGTCGCGGGATGTCGGTTCGCACGCCGTCGCGACGTGCGCGGCGCCTGGTCGCGCCGGCCGGCCCGACCGTCCCGCGACGGGCCGCGGCCGGCGGATCGAACCGGAGGGCCCGAGTGCCTCGGAACCACCCCGCTGATACCACCACCACGGGCCGGACGCCGCCGGACGGCGGCGCGACCCACGGGAACGGTCAGGCCTGAGGCGCAGGGGTGACAGGACTTGAACCTGCAGCCTGCGGTTTTGGAGACCGCTGCTCTGCCAATTGAGCTACACCCCTGTGCGGCGACGATCACCCCACCCCGCCACACACGGCCGGGCAGGGGTCACGAGCCCCACGGCGGACCAGTGTACGGGTAGTGCCACGACTTTCCCAACCGGTCCACCCCTCGCGCGTCGCGAGATCGCTCAGCCGGGAGTACGGATGGTCGCCCGCGCCTGCGACAGCACCTTCTCCCCCAGGCAGGTGGCGGTGATGTCGAGCCTGGTCAGGCCGTCCTCGGTGACCTCGCGGACGGTGGCCGTCACCTCGATCTCGGTGCCCTGGTCGTCGTCCGGCACCACCACCGGACGGGTGAACCGGACGCTGTAGTCGACCACCGCGTCGGGGGCACCGGCCCAGTCGGTCACCGCCCGGCCGACCAGCGCCATCGTGAACATGCCGTGGGCGATCACGCCGGGCAGCCCGACCTTGGTGGCGGTCCGGTCGCTCCAGTGGATGGGGTTGAAGTCGCCCGAGGCCCCCGCGTAGCGGACCAGGTCCGCGCGCGTCACCCGGAACGTCCTGGCCGGCAGCTCCATCTCAGCCCTCCCCGCGTACGACGATCTTCGACCAGACGGTGACCACCGGCTCGCCGGCCGACGTGGTGACCTCGGTCCGGGTGGTCAGGAAACCGTGCCCACCCCGGTTGCTGACGTCCTCGATGGTGTTGGCGCAGATCAGCTCGTCGCCCGCGACCACCGGGCGGTTGTACGCGAAGCGCTGGTCGCCGTGCACGACGCGGCTGTAGTCGACGCCCAGGGCCGGGTCCTCGATGATCTGCCGGCTGGCGGCCATGGTGAGCACCACGGGAAAGGTCGGCGGCGCGATCACGTCCGGGTGGCCGAGCGCGCGGGCGGCCTCGGGGTCGTGGTGGGCCGCTTCGGTGGCACCGATGGCCGTCGCGAACTCGCGGATCTTTTCTCGGCCCACCTGGTAGGGGGCGGTCGGCGGGTACGTCCGGCCGACGAAGGACGGGTCCAGGGACATGCCGCGAACCTACACGGGAAACACAATCGCCGATCCGCCCGGCCGGCGGTGGCTCGGGGCCACGCCGGGGCCGGCGGATCGGCGATCGGACGCGCTCAGGACCGGGCCGGCGGGGCCGGCCGCAGGTCAGCGGGTCTCGCGGTGGACCGTGTGCCGGCCGTCGCGCGGGCAGAACTTCTTCAGCTCGATGCGGTCCGGGTCGTTACGACGGTTCTTGCGCGTGATGTAGTTGCGCTCCTTGCACTCCACACACGCCAAAGTGATCTTCGGCCGGACATCGGTCGCCTTCGCCACGGCGGAGTGCCTTCCTCGCTAATGGGTGACAACTACGGCGCATCAGCCTACGCGCTGACTACGCGCACATGCAAAGTGGGCGCCTGTGGCGCCCATCCCACCGACCGCCGGGAGCAGCCCGGTGGACGAGAGTAGCGGTGGCCGGACTTGAACCGGCGACACAGCGATTATGAGCCGCTTGCTCTGCCATCTGAGCTACACCGCCGTGGCGGGTCCAGCCGGACCCTCTGAGCCCCCTTACGGAATCGAACCGTAGACCTTCTCCTTACCATGGAGACGCTCTGCCGACTGAGCTAAGGGGGCCTGCGCGATCACTCGGTGGCCGCGCAGAGGTAAGAGTACACGGCCCGCTGGCCGAGGTGAAATCGGATCCCCCTGCGGCACGTACTCGCAGCTCAGGGCACGACGCGGAGGCGGGGCAGCTCCCCCGCGGGGACCGCCTCGGGGTCGGCCTGGGCGCCAAACCAGGCCTCCAGCCGCTCGTACGGCAGCGGCCTGCTGAACAGGAAGCCCTGGCCGATCTCGCAGCCGATGTCCTGGAGGAGCTCCAGGGTCAGCTCGCTCTCCACGCCCTCGGCCACCACGGCCAGCCCGAACTGCTGCGAGAGCGTGACCACGGCGTTCACGATCGCCAGGTCGCCCGGGTCGGTGGCCATCCCCTGCACGAACGAGCGGTCGACCTTCACCTCGTGCACCGGGAGCCGCCGCAGGTGCGCCAGCGAGGAGTCACCGGTGCCGAAGTCGTCCACCGAGAGGCGTACGCCCAGGTCCCGCAGGCGGCGCAGGGTCGGTATCGGGCGGTCCGTGCCGTCCAACACGCCGGACTCCCGGATCTCCAGCGTGAGCCGCTGCGGCGGTACGCCGTACTCGTCGAGCAGCTCGCCCACCCGGGCCGGGAAGTGCGGGTCGGTCAGCGTACGCGGAGAGAGGTTGACCGCGACGGAGAGCGGGTGGCCCCCGTGCGCCCAGTCCCGACTGCGCCGCAGACCCTCCCGGAGCACGAACTCGGTGAGCCGGCCCAGCTGGCCGGTGTGCTCGGCGACCGCCACGAAGTCCTCCGGCGAGACCGTCCCGTGCGCCGGATCGTCCCACCGGGCCAGGCACTCGACGCCGACCAGCCGGCGGTCCCGCAGGGTGACCTTCGGCTGGAAGTAGACCTCGAGCTCCCCGTCGTCCAACGCCCGCCGCAGGTCGCCGGCGAGGCCGAGGCGGCGCAGCGACCGGGACTCCAGGGCCGCGTTGAACAACTGCACACTCCCCGGCACGGACTTGGCCGCCGTGGCCGCCAGGTCGACCCGTTGCAGCAGCATGGCCGGGTCACTGCCGTGATCGGGGTGCACGGCGACGCCCACCGCGGTGTCGACGTCCAGGGTGAGCGCGTCGAAGACCATCTCGGCGCGGATCTGCTCACGCATCCGCGCCGCCATCTCCAGTGCGGCGTCGGCGCTCTCCAGCCGTAGCGTCACCAGGAACTCGTCGCCGCCGACCCGGCCCACGAGGGCCGACGACGGCGCGCACGACCGGAGGCGCTCGGCGACCTCCAGGAGGACCTTGTCGCCCGCGGCGTGCCCGAGTGACTCGTTGACCTCGCGGAGCCGGTCGACGTCGAACAGCAGCAGCGCCACCACCTCGCCCGGCGCCCTGATCTTGACCGCCTCCTCCAGCGCGCCGGTGACCCGACGGCGGTTGGGCAGCTTGGTCAGGGAGTCGTGGTACGCGTCGTGCCGCAGGCGGTCGACGAGCCGCGAATTCTCCAGCGCCACCGCGGCGTGCGCCGCGACGGTCTCGAAGACGGGGATGTCGGCGGAGGTCAGGTGACCGACGTCGCTGAGCCGGTTGGCGACCTCCAGCGTCCCGATGACGGCCTGCCCCGAACGCAGGGGCACGACGATCACGTCCTTGACCTGCTTCGCGCTCACCTGCTTGCGCAGCTCGGTCTCGTCTCCGAGCAACCGGCCGATCGCGACCGTCTTCCCGATCTCCCGGGCCTGCTCACGCAGGACCGCCGGAGTGGGCGCCACGTCCAACAGGCCGGACGTGTCGACGCGGGCGGTCAGCAGCACCTCGGGATGCCGCCCCTGCGCCGGCAGCCAGAGCGTCGCGTACTCGGCCTGCATGATGGCCCGGACCCGGTCGAGCAGGACGTCGGCGAACGCGCCCTCGGTGCTGGTCGTCATGAGGCGGGCGAGGTCGTACATGCCGGTGAGGGTGCGGTGCTGGCGGAAGAACTGCGAGTACGAGCGGTAGACCTGCGCGAGCGCCACGCAGAGCGCCGCCAGCAGGAGAACCGACCACCAGGTGGTCTTCAGGGCGATGAGGACGAGCAGACCGACCGACGCGTTGATCGACGTGGTGAGGAGCACCGACGGGGTCGAGCGGAGCGCCTCCCGGCCCACCTGCCAGCCCTGGATCAGCACGTGCACACAGCTGACCGACACGAGGCTGACCAGCGTGATGCTCACGACGGCCAGGAAGAGACTGCCCCAGGTACCCGGCCCCACTCCCTCGAGCGGCGGGAGGGCGAGCAGGATCAGGCCGGCCAGGGACGTGGCGGCCGCGGCCTTGGCCACGTTGAACCACAGCTTGGTCGGCGAGAAGCGGTGCCAGACGCTCGATGCGACGTGGGGCAGCGTGTAGATGAGGACGACCGTGAGCGGCGGCAGGAAGAAGAGAGCCACGATCAGCGGCACCTCGGTCAGCGTCACCCCGACCGCCTGCCGGCGGACGACGACGTTCAGGACCGGGATGCTGGTGCCCGCCATCACCAGGAAGAGCAGGAGGGCGAGCCCCCAATCACCGACCGGACGGTCGGTGAGCAGCGCTATCGCGGTGCTGAAGGCGATCGCGAGCAGAGCCAGCGGCGCGGTGACGAACCAGGCATGTTCCGTGGACCTACGTCGCCGATCTCGGCTGGACATGCCACTCCCTACAGAAGACGTCGTCGCGAGGCCGGCGGGACGGCTACGCGGTCAGCGCGACGCGCCCATCGACCAGATGACGTCCGCCATCTTCGCGTCCTGGGTCGGGAGGACGTCGACACCGGCCACTCCGGCGGCGACGGCGGCGAGGACGAGGAGCGAGCCAAGCAGTCGGCCCAACCTTCGACCAGACATGAGTGCTCCTGTCGAGTGAGTGTCACGGGATGGTGGGTTCCACGATCGTGCCACATGGCAGGCGCCGGGAAAAAGCCGTGGAAGCTTCGGCTCGACCATGCGTTGGCGAGGTCGCACCGTTCGGCCCAACCGCGCCGTCCGGCGACCCTGATCAGCGCCGTTGCGCCCGAGGCGCCGCTTCATCAGGCGCCGATTCCGACCTTCTGCGCAATTTGCATCATGCGGCATGCCGGCGTCGTGACGGACCCTGACGACGCGGCCGACCTGAAGACATCGACGCTCACCATACCCCCGCCCGCACCGGACCGGAACACCCACCGCTCATCTCCCACGGCCGACGTGTCACTCCGAGGGCTGCCGGCACCCTCGGCGTCTCGACCGTCGACCGCGCGGGTGCACTTCCGGGTGAACTCTCTGGCCTCTAGGACGCCTGGCGGATCGCCATGTCGGCCAGCCAGACGTCGGCCAGGTCGCTGAGGGGGACGTCGAGGGCCTGGCTGAGGCAGACCACGGTGCCGAACGCCGGTGCGGGAAGGCGACCCGCCTCGATCTTGCGCAGTGTCTCGGGGGAGATGCCGGCTGCCAGGGCCACCTCGACGAGGCTGCGGTCGGCCCGCGCGGCCCGGAGGGCGGCTCCGAGGCGCTGGCCCGCTGCGATCTGTTCGGCGGTGAGTGGTTGGCGAACCATGCCAGCAGGATATCCCTCCGGAGCATCCCACCTACCCTGGTATAAAAATACCGCACACGGAGAGGGAGGCTGTCGTGATCGAGCTCAAATCCGCCGAGGAGATTGGCCGGATGGCGGTGACCGGCCAGTTCGTCGGCGAGTTACTCGCCGAGCTGAGCGGTGTCGCCGCAGTCGGCGTCAACCTGATGGACCTCGAACACCACGCCCGCCGCCGGATCAAGGAACGCGGCGCCGAATCCTGCTACTGGGACTACGCCCCTTCGTTCGGCCGCGGCCCGTTCCGCAACGTGCTGTGCCTGTCGGTCAACGACGCGGTGCTGCACGGCCTGCCGCACGACTATGTCTTGCGGGACGGTGACCTGCTCAGCATCGACATGGCGGCCAGCATCGACGGCTGGGTCGCCGACTCCGCGCTCTCCGTCATCGTCGGCAGCCCCGACCCGGCCGACCTGAAGCTGATCGAGGCCACCGAGGTCGCGCTGGAGGCCGGCATCGCCGCCGCCCAGCCCGGCGGCCGCCTGGGCGACATCTCCGCCGCGATCAGCGAGGTCGCCCACTCCTACGACTACGGCGTCAACGCCGAGTTCGGCGGCCACGGCATCGGCCGCACCATGCACGAGGCCCCGCACGTCCCCAACACCGGCCGCGCCCGCCGCGGCATGAAACTCGTCCCCGGCCTCACCATCGCCATCGAACCCTGGTTCTGCCGCTCCACCGACAAAATCACGTTCGACGACGACGGCTGGACGATCCGCTCCGCCGACGGCTCCCGCACCGCCCACTCCGAACACACGGTCGCCATCACGGCTTCCGGCCCCGAGGTCCTGACCCGCCGCTCCACTCGCGGCGCCACCTCGGCCGATCCCACCAAGAGGCCCGCCACAGCCTCCTGACCGTCATGCGTCGGACGTAAGCGGGATCACCTCGCGGTCGTGCTGCTCGGGTTGGCCGCAGGAGCAGTTACCGCCGGCGCAGCCGGCGGGGTGGCGGCGTTTGCCGGCCCACCACCAGGAAAGGCCGGCGAGCACGGCCAGGGCGACGGCGACGCCGGGCAGGAAACGGTTGGCCGCGGCCCAGCCCGCACCGCCGAGGATCCCCACGGCCAGCAGCGCCGGCAGCACGCAGCAGGCGGCGCAGGCGGCTCCCGCGAGTCCCGTCATGCCGGAGGGCAGTAGGCGGCGCAGTCGGTCAGCAGGTGTCGGCACGATCGTTCCTCTCGACCAGTTCAGCGAAGGGCAGGGGGCAGCAGGAGCTGCCGGCGCAGGCGACCAGGTCGTCACAACCGGCGGAGATGGCGGCCCGCAGGGTGTCGCGGATGACGGTCAGGTCGGCCAGCTTCTGCTCCACCTCGACGAGCTTTTCTCCGGCACGTGCCTGTAGGCCGCTGTCCGGTCGGCCGCCGTGCCGGTGGCGGCCGGCGTCGAGCAGGTCGGTGACCTCGTTGAGGGTGAAGCCGAGGCGCTGCGCGGTCTTGATGACCCGCAGCAGGGTGACCGACTCGGCCGGGTAGAGCCGGTGCCCGCCCGGTGACCGCTGCGGTGCGGCGAGCAGGCCACGACGCTCGTAGTAGCGCAGGGTCTGCTGGTTGACCCCGGCCTCGTCGGCCAACTGGCCGCTACGCAATCCCGACCCGGTCATCCC
>NZ_JAATEO010000062.1 GCF_012034245.1 Micromonospora thermarum
TTAGACGGCGAAACCTCCTCGACGTGGAACTGCTCTGAGGTGTCATGCCCGAGGGTTCATGTCCACGACCTGTGCTCCCCTCCTGATGATGGGCAGTCGCGCCCGTCAGCCTGCCCGAAGTGGCCCGAGTATGAGATCGTTCAAGGCTTTCTCGGCGGTGGCGACGTGCCGGTGGCGCCTGAAGCCTCTGCACCATGTCACGATCGACACGGTCCAGGACCCGGGACGAGCGGTGGCCGAGGGTATGATGCGGAGCCGACGACCGAGCGGGGCACCGCATCGGGCACAGGTCGACTCCGCCGCGACGACCTCGTAGGTGAGTTGGATGAGCCAAAGGTCGAGGGCGGAGTATGGGGTGGCCACGGCTTCGTGGCGACCCCAGTTCCATGGACCAGGTGAATCGCCGAGGTCCAACCATTGCGCCCACCACATGAGCCAATCCATTTCTCGTTCTCCAACGCGACTCAGTGCCGCCCCGCGAGGACGCGCGAGCTTCCGGACGGTCACGCCCTCCACGACCCGGCGTTTTCCGGTCAGGGGTCACAGATGGTTGGCGTCGACGACGGCTTGGGCGAATGCCTGGGGGGGGGTTCCTGCGGCACGTTTTGGCCGACCTTGACGACCCGGTGTGCGTACTTCCCGATGAACTTGCCGCGGTACGCCGAGGCGTCACCGGCAGGTGTGAAGGGATCGAACTGGCCATCGATGGTGATCGTCGGCACGGTGATCGCGGGACAGGTCGCGACCGATCGCCGGCACCGCCACGTTGACGACGTTGGCGTCGAGGAAACCACCCATCGAGGCGAGCACCGTGGCGGCGATCAGCGCCACGCCGGTCGCACTGCGCAGGGCGATCAGCGAGCTGGCCCCGGTGTTTCCCGCATCCTCGGCGGAGCGCGCTGCCGGGACCGGCGGTCTCGAGGGCGTACGTAAGCCGGCAGTGACCTCGTTCATCGCGATCCCGCCCCGGCTGTTTGGTGTCTGGTGGTGATCTTGTTGTGGAGCGCGTTCAGTGCGGCTACGTAGATCTCGGAGAAGGTGGGGAAGGGCTGGATGGTGTCGCGCAGCACGGCGAGCGGTACCTGGGCACGGATGGCGAGGGTTGCCTGTTGCAGCCACTCACCGGCCTCCGGAGCCAACGCGTAGGCGCCGGTGAGCCGCTCGCCGTCACTGAGCAGGGTCAGGAAGCCGTTGGACTCGGCGTAGGCGCGGGTGTAGGTGGCCGTCCTGGCCACCTCGTTCACGGGGACGGTCACGGCGAACCGGGCCCCGGTGGCGCCCACCGAGGCCGCCTGCGGGTCGGTGTAGACCACGCGCGGCACGGCGTCGTAGTTCGCCTCACGCGGTTCGCCGAGGATGTTCGCGGCCACGACGTCGCCCTGGTACTTGCCAACATGGGTGAGCAGCCACTGGCCGGTGACGTCGCCGATGGCCCACAGCCGCTCGCCGGCGCGCAGGCGCGCGTCGACCGGGATGCCGCGCCGGTCGGCCGACACGCCGACGGTCTCCAGGCCGATGCCGTCCACCCGGGGCCGCCGCCCGGTGGCGACCAGCAGCCGGTCGCCGCGTAGCTCCCGGCCGTCGTCGAGAGTCAGCACATAGTCGGGGCCGTCGCGCCGGGCCGCGCTCGCGTGGACGCCGAGGACGAGTTCGATGCCGTCGCGGCGCAACACCTCGCCGAGCGCCTCGCCCAGTGGCGCGGGCTCATGGTCGAGCAGGCGGCCGGCGGCGGCGAGGATCACGTCGCGACCGAGGCGGCGTACCGCCTGGGCCATCTCCACCCCGACTGGCCCACCGCCGAGCACGATCAGCCGCCGCGGGACGGCCTTCATGCCGGTAACCTCACGGTTGGTCCAGACGTCAGGTAGGTCGGCCAGGCCGGGGATGGGCGGCCGGAACGGGGACGAGCCGGTGGCCAAAACGACGTGTTCGGCGGTGTAGCGCACACCGTCGACCTCGACGATGCCTGTACCGGCGAGCCGGCCGGTGCCGCGTAGCAGGTCGATGCCCTTGCCGGCGAGCCACCGTTGCTGACCGGCGTCGGAATAGTCGGAGACCATGAAATCCCGCCAGGCCGGCGTCGCCTCGACGTCGACCTGGGCGGTGGCCGCCGCCTCCCGCGCCCCGTGCACCGCCTCGCCGGGACGCAGCAGCGTCTTGGACGGGATGCACGCCCAGTACGAACACTCGCCGCCCACCAGCTCCCGCTCAACCAGTGCGACCCTAAGGCCGCCCTCGGCCAGCGCACCCGCGCAGTGCTCGCCCGGAGAGCCGCCACCCAGGACAATCACGTCATAGCCGTAGTTCATCGCAGCACCGCTTCCATATGCAGCGCGGCGTCGCAGGCCGCCTCGTAGGGGTTGCGGCCACCCTCGCGGGCGACGATATAGGCGGCGTACCAGTCCGACCAGTGGTGCTTGGGAGCGGTCGCCTCGTACGCGCCGTGGTGCTCCTCCGCCTCCCGCAGAAGCCCTGTCAAAGTCGTGATGTCCATCAGTTGTCCCCCTCCGCCATGCGGGCTCAATACAGTCGGCCGTATCCGTTCGAAAGAAGCCGCCGGCCCGACGAGCGAGCCCAACCACCCTCGCGCGGCCCACGGCCCTTTCGACCCAGGGAAAGACCCTGGTCCGTGCCGAGCCCGTGCCTGGTCCTGCCCCCAGGCCCGCAGAGGGTGGCGCGACCCGCCAGCAGACCAGGGCCGGGCCAGGCAGTCTCCCCGGCGCAACCGGCCGCCCGGGCCCACGGCAGTCAGTGAAGTCGACATGAGCACCGTGCAGATCACGCCCCCCGCGACGCCGCGTGAGAGGCGGTCATCCCATGCCTCCCGACATCACCCAGGCGCGTCTCCCCTGATTACGCGCTGCCCGACCACACCAGCACCGTCCGCACACTCAGCGAGCTGCAGGGCCGCGATCCGCTGATCCTCACACTCCCGTGTGCCACCGCCCCAAAGAGCACCAGCAACACCTCGAACTAGCGGCGTTCTAGTCAAAGGTCGCGGTGGCCTACACCCAGATAGTCACGATCTCGACCGACGAGCACCACACGCTGCAGGAGTTCCGCGCTTCGGTCGGCGCTTAATGGACCTTCCTGTTCGACCCCGGACGGACGATCCAGGAGGACCTCGACATCCAAGAGTACGACCCCGACACGTTCGTGCTCAAGCCGGGGACCGGCCACTCAAAGTGCCTACAACGGCTACTGGTTCTGGGCCGCCCGTCGGTCGCGACCGGGCGGCCGCTATCGAAGAAGGGCCCCGCGGAGCTGCCGGCGGGAGCTGATGCCAAGCTTGGTGAACACCTTGCGCAGATGCCACTCGACGGTTCGGGTACTGATGAACAGTTGCTCACCGATCTCCGGATTCGACAGGCCGTCACGAGCCAGGCGCGCGATCTGGGCTTCCTGTGCAGTGAGGTCATTGCGAGTCTCGACACTGCGCTTACGCACTGTCGCGCCCGTTGCCAGCAGTTCCCGGCGGGTGCGCTCCGCGAAACCCTCCATGCCCATCGCGCTGAACATCTCGTATGCGATGGTCAATTCACCGCGGGCGTCCACCCGGCGGTTCGCCCGTCGAAGCCACTCCCCGTACAGCAGGTGAGCGCGGGCGAGCTCGGCGCGCACCCGTGCTCGGCTCAGATGCTCGACAGCCGCCCGGAACCGGCCCTCGGCATCGTCTCCTTCGCACAGCAGTGCTCGCGCCCGGGCCTCCACCCCAAGCGCCCAGTCGGTTCCGCTCGCTCGTGCCTTTCCAGCGAGCCGGTCCAAAGCCTCCGCCGCCAGATCAGTCCTCCCGGTTCGTGTGGCCGACTCGATCAGCTCCGTCAAGCCCCGGCTGTGCGCGATCACCTCCTCCGGATCCGCGCACGCCCGGCGCGCCGCGGCTAGTGCCGCCTCATACTGGCCCAAGCTGTTACACAGGAGGGCGTGCGTGTACTCACTGTAGGCGACTCCAACTCCCTCGCCGCGGGAGCCAGCCTCGCGAATCGTGACCTCGATCAGTTCTGTCGCCTCGCGTGCCTTGCCCCGCCACGCGGCGACGCTCAACGCACCGTACGGCGCCGTGCTGATCCCGATCGCCTCCTTTACCGACTGTGATTCTGCGACCAGCGAGGCGGCGGCCGAGAGCTCGCCGCAGAACACGAGCAGGGGAACGTGCGAGCTAAGCGCGTGTGGTAGCTCGGTCAACGCGCCCATTGTCCGGGCGATCTGAAGGTGGCGATGCGACAGGATGTGCGCGCTCTCGTCGTCCCACAGCTCCAGCGCGAGCACAAGACCCTGCCACAACCAGCGCAGCCTTTCCCTGGCCGAGATTTC
Source organism: Micromonospora thermarum (assembly GCF_012034245.1). Taxonomy (GTDB): domain Bacteria; phylum Actinomycetota; class Actinomycetes; order Mycobacteriales; family Micromonosporaceae; genus Micromonospora; species Micromonospora thermarum. The sequence continues at coordinate 4,315 of NZ_JAATEO010000062.1, forward strand.
GTCGCGGCGGAGTTTCTGCAACGCGTCCCGGCACAGCGGAACCGCCGCTTCATACTCGTCGGCGAGCGCGCCGAATGCGTCCAACAGCAGGTCGCCAGCCGTGGGCTTGTTGTCCGACGGGCGCGGCGCGGCGCGGGCCGCGAGTGCCACATCGGCAATGCCCACACCGTCATGGAGCCGGCCCGCGAAATGCGCCGCGGAGAATGCGTCCAGGTACGTCTGACGTGCGAGCCCGACGTCGAGTGGCTCGAGGCGTCGGGCGGCAGCCAGCAGCAGCGGTGTCGCTTCGTTGCCGCGGCTCGATGCGAAGGCCAACTGGGCACGCACCATGTCGATCCGCGCGCGTTGGAACTCGTCCGCCGGTCCGTCGCGGGCGACGGCGAGCAGGGCACATGCGACGTCGAAGGCTCCCGACTGCACGTTGGCGAAGGCTGCGTCCAGCGCCCGGTGAACCCGCTTCGCTGGATCCGGCGTCAGCTCGGTCGCGCGGGCCAGAAAGGCGGCAGCGGCTGCGAGCCCGCCGCGGGACTGTGCGCGTCCGGCCGAGCGCACGAGTTCGGTGGCCACGTCCTCGTCAGGCCCGGGCGTGGCGCGGGCGCGGTGCCAGGCGCGCCGGTCCGGGTCCGCCTTGGCCTCAGTTGCCACCGCGAGGGCGCGATGCACCCGGTGGCGGTCGGCGGTGGTGGCCGCACGGTAGGCGGCGGATCGGACGAGTGGATGGGTGAACTCCACGCGCCCGCGAATCTGGAGGAGTCCGGCGTCCATCGCGGGAGCGGCCGCAGCCATGTCGATACCGACGGCCTCGGCGGCACGGTGGAGCAGCACCGGGTCGCCGAGAGGTTCCGCGGCCGCGGCGAGGACGAGCAGCTGGGTGTCGGAGGGCAGCATTCGGAGCCGCTGGACGTAGCTCTGCTCGATCTTTCCTGCTACCGGCCGGCTGGCGGGAAACCCAAACCCTCCGGCGACGTCCGCTGCCCGCCACGTGCGCGGCAGCTCGAGGAGCGCCAGAGGATTGCCATGACTTTCCGTGATGATCTGGTCGCAGACGGCCGCATCCAGGGGGCCGTGCACGTTGCCAAGCAGTAGCGTGCGTGCATCGCCGTCGCTGAGTCCGCCGATTGGCAACGAGGGCAGCCCGGCAAGGACGTCGTCCCCGGTCCCGGTGCGCGCCGCGCACACGACCGCGACACGCTCCGCGAGCAGGCGGCGGGCGACGAAAGCGAGGATCTGCGCGGAGGCGTGGTCGAGCCACTGCGCGTCCTCGACGAGACAGATCAGCGGGTGCTGCCCGGCGGCCTCCGCCACGAGGGTCAGCGTCGCGAGTCCCACCATGAGCCGGTCCGGAACGGGACCAGCGCTCAGCCCGAACACGGTCGCCAACGCGTCGCGCTGCGGGACCGGCAGCCGCTCAAGGAGGTCCAGCATGGGCGCGCACAACTGATGGAGGCCGCTATAGGCCAGTTCCATCTCCGACTCCACGCCTACCGCCGACGCGATCCGCCAGTCGGCGACCCGATCGGACAAGTAGCCCAACAACGCGCTCTTACCTACACCCGCGTCCCCACGCAGTACCAAGATCCGACTCGCACCCGCGACCACATCAGCCACAAGCCGGTCGAGCGCCTCACACTCGCTACGACGTCCAAGCAAACCCGCGGCGCGCCCACCAGCCTCTGCTACCAACGCCGACCTTCCCCATATGGCCGAACCGATATCGGACCGGCCACCACTCGATGGTCACGGCTTGTGGGCGCTCCCACCGCGACCTCGCTGGCCAGCATACGAGGTGATCGATGCCAGGCGGAATCAGCCGAACCGACGATCTTGGCCCGGTCGCTCAACGGCGGGGCCGGCGTACTGACCGGATGCACCGCGCACTCGCGCGAGGCGAACGGGTGGGGCCGTGCTCTTCAGGAGGCGCCCCTGACGTCCAGCCGCAGCGCGCCGCCGCTGGCCAGGCAGTGCACCGAGACCAGGGTTGCAGACCAGGGTGTTCGACGGGTGCGACGAGCCTGCTCCAAGCACGACATTGGTGCCCGCAGTGGCGCGGGGCGGTGACAGGAGGCGGCTCCCACAAACTCATTTCTCCCGCGCCGTAGCCGAGATGGTTTCCATAACAGGAGGATGTTTTGATCAGAACCGAAGCCACCGAAGCGACACCCGGTCCAAGCCGGCGCGCCCTACTCGGCGCAGCGGCCGCGGCGGTCGGCACCGCTGCCCTCGCGCCGCTGGACGCGCTCGCCGCCCACCCGGCGCACGCCGCCGGCGACCACCAGTCGCAAAACCCGACGGGTCCCGGCTCGGTCTCCGGGGCTCCGCAGCTCCCGGCCGGGTTCCGCACCACCTTCACCAGCCGGTTCATCTACGCCAACGGATTGCGCCAGCACGTGGTCATCGGAGGCGACGGCCCGCCGCTGCTGCTTGTGCACGGCTGGCCGGAGAACTGGTACGCCTGGCGTTTCCTGATGCCGGCGCTGGCCCGGGACTTCACGGTCATCGCAGTCGACCAGCGCGGTATCGGGCTGACCGACAAGCCCCAGGACGGCTACGACAGCGCCACCCTCGCCAACGACCTGGCGGCGCTGATGGACGCGCTCGGCCACGAACGGTTCGCCGTGGTCGGCCACGACACCGGCTACATCATCGGCTACGCGCTGGCCGCGGATCACCGCGACCGGGTCGACCGCGTGGCCCTCGCCGAGATCCCCGGGCCCCCCATGCTCCCGGGGCCGCCGCTGTTCATCGAAGAGGCGCTCAACAATCGGCTCTGGCACATCCCGTTCAACCGCGTCAACGACGAGCTGATCGTGGACATGGTCCGCGGGAACGCCGACGCCTTCTACCGCTACGAGTTCACCATTCAGGCCGGGCCGATGCTGCTGCCCGAGCACGCCATCGATTACTACGTCGGCCTCTACAACCGCGACAGGGACGCCCTACGCGCCACCTTCGGCCTCTATCGAGCCTGGCACGCCATGATCGCCCAGAATGAGCAGCGCAGGACTCAGCCACTCACGATGCCCGTCCTCGGCATCGGCGGCGAGAAGAGCTGGGCGCACTATGCCGGACAAGGGATGGAAGGCATCGCGAACGACGTGCAGACCGTGGTCATCCCCGGTGCCGGCCACTGGGTCGCCGAGCAGGCTCCCGAGGAGATGCTGGCGGCGCTGACCACCTTCCTGGCCCCGTACCGTGCTGCCGCCGCAAACCGCTAGATCACGATGCTCGGCCGTCCGGGCATACTCGGACGGCCGGGCATGCCCGGACTCGGCAGTGCACGACGGTGAGCGCTGCGACGAGTGGTTGACGCAGCTGATAGCTGGCAGTGTCGCGGGCCCGTACCCGGTGGTCGGCTCGCCGAAGCGGCGCAGCGGTGACCGTCGCCGACACGCCGTGCGGCACGCCGCGCGGCGCCGCCCGCTTCCTTGCCCGGCCGCCCTTGAGCCGTGGACCGAGATCTGCGATGCGGTCGCGTCCTCGCCGCCGCCCGACCGCGTCGCCGACACGACCTGGACATGACCGCATTCAGCGGCTTACCGTGGCATCCCGGCGACGCCGCGCGGACTACCTGACGGTCAGCGGGTGGCCCCCGTTCAGCCGGCCGGCCGGATGCCGGTGCTGGTTTTCCGTCCACAGCGGCAGTTTCTTGCCGACACCTGCTCGGCAGCCGGGTACGACGGTGCCGCGTTGGCGCGTCGCGGCATGGTCGTGGTCACGCTCAACTACGGGCTAGGCGCGACCGGCCGGCTGCAGAATCGACGACGCACCAGCCAACCGCGGACTGCTCGACGTCGTCGGCGCGCTGCTGTCCGATCCGCTCGCCGAAGGACTGTTCCATGGCCACCGCTCAGAGCGGCAACGGCATCGGCGCGTTCACCCCGATGCGGGCGAGCCGGGTGACCCGAGCCCTCGCCCGGGAAGCGGCAATGCCGCCGACGGTCGACGGGGTTCGCCGGAGGCTCGACCGCGTAGGACTCCCTGCGGGCGTCGGCGGCCGATGACGAACCGCCCCGTCGGCCTGTGCCGCATCGGGAACGCGGTAGCTGGTGCGCGCCGTTCACCCTTCCCCACGCCCGCCTGGTCCTCTCGCTGGTTCGCTCCGAGCCGGGCGGTGACCGTGTCAGTCGATGCGGTCGCTGCCTGCTGTGCTGCCGTCGGGTTGGCCGTCACGCGGGTGGACGAGGTGTTCGGCCTGCGCCATGTACCGGCCGGCGGCCGCGGACGCCTCGTCCGGGGTGCTCCCCTCCTCACGCGCGTTCATGTATGCCGCGTACCAGTCCCACCAGTCGTGCGGAGGGGCGACCTTGTCGTACGAATCATGATGTTGACCTTTTTGTGCAGCACATCCGCCAGCGACGGCACGTCCACGTTCTCCTTGTTACCGGTTGGAAAGCCGAATCGTTGTTCTCGCGGAGCAACTGGCGGCCGTCCAGCATCAGACTCGACCCGGAAGCCGTTCCGTGATTTCCTGCAGCACGTAGCGGTTGCCCTCGGAATCTTCGAACGAGGCGTACGTGGCATACGAGCGGCGTTCGGGATGGGGCCCGGAGGCGCGTTGCTTGTTGCCCATGTGGAAGCCGCCGCCGAGACCGCCACCGGCGTCGTGGAACGGCTCACTCACATCGACGCCGCGCGAGAGAAGGTCGTTGCGGGCCTTGTCGATGTCGTCCACCACCAGGAGCAACCCGTCGAACGAGCCCGCCTGGGCGGAGGTGACGCCACTGCCGAAGATGATAGAAGCGTTCGATCCGGGTGGGGTCAGCTGCAGAATTCGGTAGCCGTCGTCGCCGGCGAAGTCGGAGTCGAGCCGCCACCCCAGTCCCATGTAGAAGTCCTTGGCGCGGTCGGGGTCAGCGACAGGGATGACGACGACCTCCAGCCGGAACGGGATCGCCGCGTCACCGGACGCCGCCGTTGCGTTGTCGTTGCTTGCCTGCGTACTCATGAAGACCTCCGGTGGAGTCGGGATGCGCGTTGCCGCCAGTCTCAGCGTCGGGCGCACGGAGTCGCACCCGGGTGAATCCCTGGTTGGTGCCCGGGCCTATGGCGGCACGCGGCCACCTCGGGGGGTGGTTCCGAATGGGCCGGGGGGGTGTCCCTATGGGGTTCGTCAAGCGGGGACGGGGGTTGTTGGGCGGTGCTGGTAGGGGATTTTGTCGCGGAGTATGGCAAACAGGACGTCGCAGCGGCGTCGGGCGAGGCAGATGAGGGCGGCGTTGTGACGCTTGCCCTCGGCTCGTTTCCGGTCGTAGTAGGCCCTGCTGGTGGGGTCGGCTAAAGCTGCGAACGCGGCGAGGAAGAATGCGCGTTTGAGGTTCCTGTTGCCGCCGCGGGGTGGGTGCTCGCCGCGGATGCTGGTGCCGGATCGTCGGGTGACAGGGGCGAGGCCGGCGTAGGCGGCGAGGTGGCCGGGGGTCGGGAAGGCGGTGCCGTCGCCGACTTCGAGCAGGATCCGGGCTGCGGTCCTGACGCCGATGCCGGGCATCGAGGTCAGGACCGGGGCAAGAGGGTGCGCATCAAGGATCCTCTCGACCTCGCCGGCGACCTGGTCGCGCTGACGCAGGACGTCGCGGAGGCTGTCGGCGAGGCGGGGCAGGATCGTCTCCGCAGCTTGGGTGCCGGGGACGGTGACGGTCTGCTCGTCGAGTGCGGTCATGATCTGCTCGACCAGTCGTTGGCCCAGGCGAGGGGCGTGGGGGCCGGCGATGGACAGCAGTTTCCGTCGGCCGGCCTTGCGCAGCCCTGCTGGTCCGCCGCACCGGGACAGCAGCTCCAAGACGGCCTTGTGCTGCACTTTCGGGCCGAGGACCCGTTCCAGAGCGGGGTGGATCTGCGTGAGCAGCCCCCGGATCCGGTTCGACACACGGGTGGCCTCGCCGGCGAGGTCGTCGTCGAAGCCGACCAGGACCTCCAGCTCGGCCAGGGCCTCGTCGCCTGCGTCGACCCGCCGCAGCGTGTGCGGCAGGGTGCGAGCCGCGTCGGCAATGACGTAGGCGTCGCGGGCATCCGCCGGCTGGTCGCCCAACCTCCTTGCCGGCCTGCAGCCAGGACCAGGCGCAGACCAGGGAGCCTGCTGGTCGAACGAGCCGTGGGCCGTGCGAGGGTGGCCCGGCCGGCATCGATCCACGTCGACTTCCGCGAGAACGACGTGTCCAGATCATGAACATGAAACTCGAAGTCGTCGTGCCCGTCTCCGGCGTCGACCGGGCCGGGCAGTGATCGGGAACGCGCGGTGATCCGGACGCACTTCGGGTTGGGTGAGCCGGCGTGGACCCTGCACCAGATCGGCGGCGCGCTCGGCGTGACCGCCGAGCGGGCCCGACGGATGAGGCCGGCGGGTTGGGCAGGCTCCGCGCCCGGCTCGCACCGGGCGCCGTCCACTCACCGAGTCCCTGCTCGCCTGAGCCCCCCGGACCGGGAGGACCAGTGACTGTCACGGGTGCGAAGGGCCGGGCCGCCGCGCGACCGTGGGCGGCGACCGACCAATCCGCCGGCGCTCCGGCGCCGGTCGACCCGACCTGGCAGGTGGAAACCATGTCCAACGGCAAGGAAATCCGTCCCTTCCGGCTCGACACGCCGGAA
>NZ_JAATEO010000063.1 GCF_012034245.1 Micromonospora thermarum
AAGAAACGCTGAATCTCAAGACTGAGGTGCACACCGATCAGGTCGGCGCCCGGCCGCATGTGGTCCTCGAACCAACTGACCATCCGCTGGCGGTGGAACAACGCACCGGCATCGCGGTGGCACGAGTCCAGGAGATAGCCGAGCTGCTCCTTCATCCAAACGCATGACACGCTGCGCCATCTTGACGCAGGGTTGAATCCCCAGCGGAAGTAATTCAGTGAATCGCTCCAGCATCAACCACTGCCGCTGCCCGCCGAGCGGCTACGTGCACTCAACGCGCCCAGGTCACCCGGACGCGGAATGGTGTTCACAGCGCGCCTCTCACCGCCTCGCGACAACCATGAGGCCTTGACCACTCATCGATGCCTCGAAAGCCGGAGCACGGCATCATCCCGACTGGCCTGCACCGACCGTCGCCGGGCCGCGTGCTGTTGCGTCGTGCCCAGGTCGAGCCGGTTGTAGATGTCGAGTGCCTCGTCGAAGGCTCGTGCCGCTGCCGCGAACTGTTCCAGCTGCAGCAGCACGGTGCCGAGGTTGACCAGGGCCTCGGCGAGGCCGATGGTGTGGGTGGCGATCTGCCGCTGCAACGCGACACCCTCGGTCGCAGGCTCGAGGGCCTCCGGCCACCGGTTGAGCTGCCCAAGGGAGGCCGCAAGGTTGGAGTACGATCCGGCCAGGACGAGCCGGAAGAACGGGTCGTCGCGGGCCACCCGCCGCTGTACGGCGATGCCTTCCCGGATGACCGCCACCGCCTCCTCGGCGCGCGCCGCCATGCCGAGCCGCATGCCGAGATGCTGCAAGAACATCGCGAGGGCCCGGTCGCATTCCGCCCCGAAGTGGGGCCGGAGCCGCTCGTGGATCTCCACCGCCTGCGTCAGCGTCTCACCGTCGTCGCGGTTGACGAGGACGGTCGTGACGCTGTCGAGCGCCGTGAGGATCTCGTCCGTCGAGACGTGGGAGGCTAGGCCGGCGACAGCGACCTGGTCGCGGATGCGGGCCGCGTCGAGGGCTGCGGCCATCGCCTGACGCCACCGTCCGAGCCGTGCGGCGCAGCTGCCGAAGTTGGTCAGTAGCTGCGCTAGCACGTTGCTGTGACCGAGCGGGTCGGTTTGGGTGTGGCGGCGCAACCGTTCGACGCCTTCCGCGAACGCCGTTAGCGCCTGGGTGTCGTCGCCGAGCCGGATCAGTACCGTGCCGAGGTTGTTCAGCGCACCGGCAAGGCGGGGGCCGTGGCGCTCTGGCTGGGTCGGCTCGATCCGGCGGAGACAGGCCACCGACTGCTCCAGCGATGACCGGGCCTCGGCCGGTCGGCCTGCTTGTACGCAGGTAGCGCCGCGCAGGTCGAGGGTCTCGGCGAGACCGGCATCGTCGGCGGCCTCCCGTCGGAGCGAAACCGACTCGTCGAACGCGGCGAGCGCCGACGTCCAGTCGCCGATTCCGGCGCGGGTCAGTCCGAGGTTGTCGAGGGCATGGCACAGCGCCGGTCGGTGGATGAGCGGGTCCAGTTGCACGAGCTGCCGGAACAGGTCGACCGCCTCCGTCGCGGCTGGTAGCGCCTCCGCGGCCCGCCCGATCCGGGTGAGGATCGCCGCATGGTTGTCCAGCGCGTGGGCGAGCAGGCCCCGGTATTCGTCCGCGTCCGCGTCGGCGAGGCGGCGGACGACGGGGAGCGCCTCCTCGGTCGCGGACAGGCTCTCGTCGCGGCGGCCCAGCTCCCAGAGGCAGACGGCGACGTGGAGCATCGCCTGGGCGAGCGCCGGTTCGTGGTCGTCGGGAGCGCGGCCGGCGGGGCCGCGCAGGAGGAGGATCGACTTGCGGGTCGCCGCGAGGGCCTCGGCCCACCGGCCGATCTTGGCGAGGATCTGGCCCTGCAGCCCGTAGGCGGCGGCGAGGCGGCGCGGGTCCCGCGCCGTCCCGGTGCGGTACAGCTCGAGGGCCTCGTCGGTGTAGGCGAGGGCGGGTTCGTGCCGGCCCTCTGCGGTGTGCCGGACGGCGAGGGTGAGCAGCCGGGCACCGCCATCGACGTCGACGACGCCGATGGCCGACCGGTCAGCGGGGCCGGCGGCGGTCGCGGCGCGGCTGGGCATTGTGTCGTCCGGGAGGACTGCCCATCGGGCACCGTTGCCGTCCACGACGTCAACGGAGACGACCCGTTCCAGTGGCACGAGCACCCGTTGTCCTCCGGCGGCGAGTGTCAGCACTGGCACGACGCCGGCGGAAGTGTGGTCTGGCAGGCCGCTGATAGTCACACCGTCGTGGAGGGTCACCGTGACGGTCGCACCCTCGGCTAGTCCCGAGACTTGGGCGAGCATCCGCCGGACAGCCGCATCGTCGTACGGCGGGGGTGCGGCCGTCAGGGTCGCGAGGTACTCGTCGCGGTCAGCGTCCAGCGTAGACATATCGGCAGCGACGGCTGCGGCCCGGTCGGAGTCCGCTTCCCGCAGCAGGTCCAGGGACTGGCGGTAGGCGGCGCGGGCGGCGTGGTAGGACCGCACCTGGCGTGCCCCGCGCGCCAGCCGGGCGAGCGCGAGGCCGAGATCGGTCTCGTCCGGGGCGACGTGCTGGCGGTACTGTACGACCTGTTCGTTCGCGATGAGCTCGCCGAGCAGGTTGCCGAGGTCGTGCATCGCCTGTGCCCGCCCGTTGAGGTGCCCGGCGATGAGCGGTGACTCCCGGTCCACGGTGAGGGCCTCGTTGTGGGCGGCCAGCGCCTCCTCGGGCCGGCCAGCCGCGCACAGCAGCCGGCCGAGCGGCAGCAGACACAGGCTCAGCAGCACGTCGTCGGTGCCGCGCAGCTCCTCGGCGAGGCGGGTCAGGTCCACCTGGGCACCGTCGATATCGCCAGCGCGACGGGCCGCCTCCGCCGCCGTAACCCGTGCGGTGACGTACTCCGCCCGCTCGGTCCGGCGCAGCCGTTCCCGGAGCACATCGGCGTTGGTCCGGGCGATCTCGTTGAGGCGCTCGCGGCCGCTCGCCGCGGAGATTGCGGCCGCATTCTCGTAGGCAGCGAGGGCCTCAGCGTGCCGGCCGTGCCGCTCATGGATGATGCCGAGCATGTTGAGGGCGACGGCCTGGCCGAAGCGGTCGCCGACCTGTTCGGCGGCCGCCCGGCCTTCGTCGGTGTGCCGTAACGCCGCGTCGAGGTCATCGGCGGCGAGAGCGATCGCCGCCAGGGACTGGAGGCGGCGGATCTCCTCGGGCCGGTCGCCGAGTTGCCGGGCCAGGTCGAGGCCAGCCTGGGCGGCGTTCGCCGCTTCCGGCAGCCGGCCCGCGAGGCGCAGCGCGTCGGCGAGGTTGCCCAGCGCCCGTTCGGCGTCGGGGGTGCTGCCCCGCCGCAGGGCGACGTTGAGTGCCTGCTCGTGGTGGCGCACGGCGTCCTCGTAGCGGCCCATCGCGTTGACGGCCAGGGCCAGCGAGTTGAGGCAGAGGCCGATCGCCTCGTCGTCGCCAGTCCGCATCGCGATGGCGAGACTCTCGGAGACGGTGGACTCGGCGACGGCGTAGTTGCCGGAGTCGTGCTCGACGTCGCCGATGTGCCTCAGCGCATGCCCCAACATCCGCGTCGCGATCTGCCGCTCGGCAGGGTCCGGCGACGCCTCGGTGGCGCGCAGGCGGCGGGCAGCGGCGTGCAGCAGGGCACGGGCCCGGGGCAGCCGCGACGCGTCCTGGGCCTGCACCGCCATGGCCATGAGGACCTCGGCGTGCAGCAGCGGTCCCCGCGCCCGGGCGTACCGCAGGGCCGCCCAGCCGCCGAGGCCGCGTTCGTGGGTGGGCCGGCGCCTGCGCCGCATCTCCATGCCGGCAGTGAAGTAGGTGTATGCGAGGGCACCATCGTCGAGTCCCGCCACGTCGAGGACCCGCTGGTGCGCCAACCGGATCTGGAGCCAGGCCGCGTCGAACGCGGCCACGGCCTCCTCGTCGCGGCCGTTGTGCTGGTCGCGGAGGATGGCGGCAATCTGCTCTGCGTAGTGCGCCGCGTGCCGCCGCCATGCCTCATGCTGCAGGGATGCCATAGCCGGGGCCCCTACGCGGCGGCCAGCATGTCCCGGGCGTGCATCGACAGCAGCGCATGCAGCTGGAACCGGCCGCCGCCGGTCGGCTCGACCAGCCCGCGCGCCGCCAGAACGCGCAGGGTCGGACGGGGGTCAGGGACCTGCCAGACGGCGCCGACAGCGGCCCCATCGAAGGTCGCCGGCCGCTCTGCGAACGCGCCGAGCAGCGCGAACCGGATCCGGATCTCCTCAGGGAGCCGGTCAGTGCTCTTCGCCAGCAGCGCGGCGATCGTCGGCGTGGTCGCGGTCGCGATGTCGCTGCGATCGGCCGGCGCTGCCGCCGCCAGCAGCCGGGCGCCGTCGCGCAGCTCGGCGAGCAGCTCGCTGACGCCCCAGCCGAGCTGGTGCTCCGCCGCGAGCAGCCGCCCGGCGACCTGCAGCGCCAGCGGCAGCCCTTCGAGCTCGCGGACGAGCATCGCGGTGTCGTCGCGGTGCTCGCGTACGACGTCGGGGGCCAGATGGGTCATCAGTTCCAGGCCGGCGCCGTCGGTGAGCACGGCCAGCTGGTAAATCCCGGCGGGGTCGGCGGCCAGCTGGTGCGCCACCTCGGTGGAGCGGGTCGTCACGAGGGCGGCGCCGCGGGTACCCCCGAGCAGGAACGGCACGGCGTCGGCGGCGCTCCACGCGTCATCGACGACGAGCAGTACCCGGCGGTGGCGCAGCGCCGCGGCGACCGCGGCTGAGACCGCCACGGTGCTGGTGGCATCGAGGGGGCCAGTCCCAACGAGTGACGACCATACCTCGAGTTGTCCGCGCACGTCGGCCACCTCCGACAGCGCGGCCCACAGCACGCCGTCGGGAAAGGCCTGCGCCACAGCTGGCTGCCGGACAACCGCGGCGGCCAGCGATGACTTGCCGACGCCGGGCCACCCGCGCACGACCGTCACGGGCACGGCGGCTTGCCCGGCCGAAGCCCGGGTCAGCCGGGCCAGGACGGCGGCGACGGCACCGGAGCGGCCGACCATCAGCGGCGGCGGCGGCGGTACGTACCCCCGTAGGAGCGGCTCGGCGGGCTTCGGTGCCATCGACGCCCGGACCCACAGGTCGCGGACCTGCTCGGCCACGGCGGCGGGTTCGCGGCCCGTCATCCGGGCGAGCACCACGGCGGTGGCAACCGTGTCCTGCTGGCTCGCCAGCGTGTCACCACCGCCGATGATCCGCCCAATCGTGTCGCGCTTCGGCGCACCAGGCAGGTCCAACTCGTCGGCCAGGGCGGCCACCTCGGCGGCGATGTCGCTCAGCGTCGGCGCCTCGGCCCGCAGGTAGAGCTCGTAAAGAACGGTCTTCAGGTCGCGAAGCGGGCCGGGCGGCAGCTCGGGCCGCTCGATCAATCTGGGTCTACCGACACGCGGTGGCATCTCATCCGAACTCATCGCCGCCCAGCATTGCCCAGGCCGCTACACGCTGTACATCCCCCGTTACGCGGAGGCCTTTCGTCGCGACTCGGATTCGATGTCCACCGTCGCCCCGACGATCGATGGACCAACCCGTCCCGCCCTGAGGAGCCACGATGAATGCCGCTCGACACCGTCAAAACCACGTTGAGGGCCGCACCTCATCACGCACCCAGCTGCTCGCGGCCGTCGTCACCGGCGTCGTAAGCGGTGTGGTACGGGCCGCCTGCGACTGGCTCGTCGTGCACATCGCCGGCTGACAGCCTGCCTACAGCGTGGAAATCTGGACGGCATCCCGGCCGGCACCCGCTTCCATGCGGCAACGTCTACGCTGTGCCACGCGGCCGCCCCGAGCTCTGAAGTTACGTCCATAGCACGCAGCCCCACGTTAGCCTCGGCCCTTCGTTATGGGCTGTCCAAGGAGTGGGCCGGAAACGATGAAGTGCCTTCTGATCAGGGAAGAGAGGGCTTGTCGAGAGTCCTGTTAACCCGTCACGGAAGGCACTTGCTGGGTGAAGGCTACCGCAACACGTCCGAAGATCATGGTGACCGGGGGTGGGCGGGGCGTGGTCGGTCACGCGGGTGCCTGGCTGCTCGCCGACCTCGCTGATGCGACCGGGTTGACCAGCGCGTTCAGTCAGGCCCTGGCCGGGCTGCGGCGACGGCAGCGCGGACACGACCCGGGCCGGATCGCCGTGGATCTGGCGGTGATGCTGGCCGACGGCGGCGAGGCCATCGCCGACCTGGCGGTGCTGCGTGACCAGGCCGGCCTGTTCGGGCCGGTCGCCTCCGACTCGACCGCCTGGCGGCTGCTGTCGCAACTGGACGAGGCGACACTCGCCGTGCTGCGGTCCGCCCGGGCCCAAGCCCGCGAGGTCGCCTGGGCCCAGCATGCCGACACCCGCGGTGACCTGCCGCGGGTGTCCGCGGCCGGCCTGCCGGTCGACGGGCTGGTCCTGGACATCGACGCGACGATCGTGCTCTGCCACTCCGACAAGGAATCGGCGACCCGCACCTGGAAGAAGACCTTCGGCTTCCACCCGTTGCTCTGCTTCCTGGACAACACCGGCGAAGCCCTCTCCGGGCTGCTGCGCGAAGGCCGGGCCGGCTCGAACACCACCGCCGATCACATCACCGTGCTCGACCAAGCCCTCGCCCAGATCCCCGACCAGCATCGGTATGGCACCCCGATCCTGCTCCGCGCCGATTCGGCCGGTTCCAGCCAGGGATTCCTCGCCCACATCCGATCCATGCGCGACCAGCACCTGGACATCCGGTTCTCCGTCGGTGCCGCGGTCACCGAGGGCGTGCGGGCGGCGATCCGGGCCGCGACCGGCTGGGTTCCCGCCGTGGACACCGACGGTGACCTGCGCGAGCATGCCGAAGTCTGCGAGATCACCGGCACGCCCGGATGGCCGTGCTGCGGGCGTTGGGTGATCGGGCGGCGACGGACCTCGAGCAGGCGGCGCATTGGATGTGGTGGCGGCAGCCGCTGGCGTTCGGCAACGCCACGGCGGTGCGCGGTCTGCTGGAGGAGGCTAGGACGTTGGGGGTTCTCGGCGCGGGGGCGATCAGCCCGGCCGGGCAGGCGCTGCTGGCCGGCGAGGACGTCGCCGAGGCCGTCGGCGACCTGGGTGAGGTAACGCGAACCGCCCGGCTGCAGGCCGACCTGAGCGCGATCGCGGCGGGAACACCAAGTCCAGAGCTGGCAAAGCTCCTGAATGCAACCGCTGTCGTGGAGTCCCGCGGCACGGCCACGACCTGGCGCTTCAGCCCAGCGACGGTACGCGGAACCTACGACGCAGGCTGGACCGAGCAACGCCTGACCAAAGCCCTGACGAAGATCGCCGAAGGTGGACTGCCGCAACCGCTGGTCTACCTGCTGGCCGACGTCGCCCGCCAGCACGGGTCGGTACGGGTCGTGCCAGCGGCCAGCACCCTGGTCAGCGACGACACCGCGCTGCTGGCGCAGATCTGCGCCGACAAACGGCTGGACAAGCTCAACCTGCGTCTGCTGGCCCGGACGGTGCTGGCCAGCCAAGCCGCCACGGCTGACACGATGGCCGCCCTGCGTAAGGCCGGCTACGCGCCACGCCAGCAAGACGCCGACGGCCGCGACATCATCGAGCGAGCCCGCCGCCACCGCGCCTGACCGGCTGGAGAGCACGATGCTGATCGTCCGCGCAACCAAGAAACTCCTCGACCACATCAACCCGCCTCGGGCTGTCGACGGAGACCAAGACACGACCCTGCTCGGCCCGTGGTACGCCACCGCGCTGTTCTGGCGGCTCCGGCTGGCATTGCTGGTGAACGAGCGAACCCTGCTACCGGTCCTGCTGCCGCTGGCACCGGCACACAGCTTTCCCGGCCGCATCCCCAACGAGATCGCGACGGTGCTCGACGCCCACCAAATGCCCGAGGCCTTCATCTCCGACGAGCTACAGAACATGCAGAACTGCCGCTTCGCCACAACGGCCAACCGCAGCGTCGTCGGGATCATGAACGAGTTCACCAACCTCGCCAAGATCTACACCGATGATTTAGCCCGCCCCGACCTCGTCGCGCTGTCCCTGCGGCTGGCCACGACGCCCTGCAGCCCCCTGTACGCCAAGAACGTGAGCCCCGATCGTGAGCTGGCGGCGCTGGTGCGCTCCACCGCCAACTGATCAAGGCCAGGACGGGTCACCAGAAGGAGCGGCGGCCAGGCTACGGTCCCAGTGCCGTGTGTACCCTTCGCCGGTTGCCCCCGCGGGTTCGCATCACCGCAGCGACATCCCTGCAGCTGCTGCCTCTGTACCCTCCAGCATCTGGCACAGAGGCATCGGCAAACGGCAGGATAGCGGCCATGACCGTCGCCCCGACTCGTCCTCCTCTGGCCACACTGGAGGCGGTGCTGGAGCGCTTGACCTACGTCAACGAGGAGACCGGCTACACCGTCGCCCGCGTGACCACCGACTACGGCGGCGACCTGCTGACCGTGGTTGGCGCGCTGTTAGGCGCGCAGCCAGGTGAGAGCCTACGGCTACACGGGCGCTGGTCCTCGCACTCGAAGTATGGTCGGCAGTTCGAGGTCGACTCCTACACCACCGTCTTGCCAGCCACGATCCAGGGCATCCAGCGTTACCTCGGCTCCGGACTGGTGAAGGGGATCGGGCCGGTGTTCGCCGAACGGATCGTTGCCCACTTCGGCCTGGACACCCTGCGGATCATCGAGGCGGAGCCCGCCCGCCTGGTGGAGGTGCCAGGGCTGGGCCCGAAACGCACCGCGAGAATCACGGCGGCGTGGGAGGAACAGAAGGCCATCAAGGAGGTGATGGTCTTTCTCCAGGGCGTTGGGGTGTCGACCTCCCTGGCGGTGCGGATCTACAAGCAGTACGGCGACGCCTCCACCGAGGTGGTCACCAAGGAGCCGTACCGGCTGGCCGCGGACGTGTGGGGCATCGGCTTCAAGACCGCCGACACCATCGCCCGGTCCGTCGGCATTCCGCACAACAGCCCGCAGCGGGTCATGGCCGGCCTGCAGTACACACTCTCGGAAGCCACCGACAACGGCCACTGCTACCTGCCCGAAGCTGAGCTGGTCGCCGACGCCACGAAGATCCTCGACGTGCCCGCCGACCTCGTCACCCGCTGCCTCGACGACCTGATCGCCGACGAGGGCGTCGTGCGTGAGACGCTGCCCGGCAGCGGCGAAGAGCCGGTGCAGGCGGTGTATCTGGTGCCGTTCCACCGCGCCGAGCAGTCCCTCGCCTCCTCGCTCCTGCGGCTGCTGCACGACCGCGCCGACCGGCTACCTCACTTCGCAGGCGTCGACTGGGCCAAGGCCCTGGCCTGGCTGAAGGCACGCACCGGCAACGACCTCGCCCCCGAGCAGGAGCAGGCCGTCCGCCTCGCGCTGACCTCAAAGGTCGCGGTGCTGACCGGCGGGCCGGGCTGTGGGAAGAGTTTCACGGTCCGGTCGATCGTCGAGCTAGCCGCCGCGAAGAAGGCAAAGGTCACCCTCGTCGCCCCGACCGGCCGCGCAGCCAAGCGGCTGTCCGAACTCACCGGGCATCCCGCCGCCACCGTGCACCGACTGCTGCAGCTACGACCCGGCGGGGACGCCTCCTACGACCGGGACAACCCCCTCGACGTCGACCTGCTCGTCATCGACGAGGCCTCCATGCTCGACCTGATCCTGGCCAACAAACTCGTCAAAGCCGTCCCACCCGGCGCGCACCTGTTGCTCGTCGGCGACGTCGACCAACTCCCCTCCGTCGGCGCCGGAGAGGTCCTGCGCGACCTACTCGCCGCCCCCACCATCCCCCGGGTGCGGCTGACCCAGATCTTCCGTCAGGCCGCCCAGTCCGGCGTCGTCACCAACGCCCACCGCATCAACGCCGGCCGCCCACCCCTCCAGCAAGGGCTGCCGGACTTCTTCTTGTTCGCCTGCGACGACACCGACGCCACCGCCGTGCTCACCGTCGACGTCGCCTGCACCCGCATCCCCGCCCGCTTCGGCCTCGACCCGCGCCGGGATGTGCAGGTCCTCACCCCCATGCACCGCGGCCCCGCCGGCGCCGGCGCCCTCAACACCCTGCTACAGCAACGACTCACCCCACATAGCGAAGGCCAGCCGGAGCGACGCGTAGGTGGGCGGGTGTTCCGCGTCGGCGACAAGGTCACCCAGATCCGCAACAACTACGACAAGGGCCAGGCCGGCGTCTTCAACGGCACCCTCGGCATCGTCACCGCCCTCAACAGCGAGGAGCAGACCCTGACGGTGCGCACCGACGAGGACGAAACCATCGACTACGACTTCGACGAACTCGACGAACTCGCCCACGCCTACGCCATGACCATCCACCGCTCCCAAGGCTCCGAATACCCCGCCGTCGTCATCCCCCTGACCACCAGCGCCTGGATGATGCTGCAACGCAACCTGCTCTACACCGCCGTCACCCGCGCCAAACAACTCGTCGTCCTCGTCGGCTCCCGCCGCGCCCTCAACGCCGCCGTACGCACCATCGGCGCCGGCCGCCGCCACACCGCCCTGAACCACCGCCTCACCCGCCTCTGAATACCGACCCGATGAGATCGGCTCGGGCGTCGCGTGGGGTTGAAGACTCGTACGCCCGTGACCGGAATCCGAAGCAACCCGATGCTCGCCGGTCACTTCTTCCGTGCGCAGGAACCTGCCGACGCCCCGCGGTGACCAGGAACAATGCCGCGCATAGTTCGATGCTCCTCAATGAACTACGAGGTAGGCGCAGAGCAGTCGTTCGGCGGCACGGGCAAGCCCCATCCCGCAATCTGACACATATTCATAGCGAACCATTGC
>NZ_JAATEO010000064.1 GCF_012034245.1 Micromonospora thermarum
CCGAAGAGCCAGTTTCTCGGAGTTGGCGCCTGACAGATCGATCTCATACTGGACGTCGGCGGTAGAAATTGACGGCTCGTCAGCGCCCCGCCGTCGAAATCATCGGACAGCTTATGAATGACCTGCACCGAGCCGGTAGCGACGGGCTCCCGGGACGCTCTGGGAAACGATTCCTGAAAGTCCCCGGCATGCATGCGTCATTGGCGAGTAGGCGAATGTCCGCTCTCGGCTGGCGCGAGGCGCTGAAGCTCGGGACTATCGCCAACCCATTACTCGATTCGCAGGATGGCAGTCGCCTCGAAGTGGTACTGACCCTGGCGCCGGACTTCTGGCTCTTACGAACTATGGCTCTATGGCAGCAACTACGATAATCGGTACGGCTCGAACCCCGGAGGACCATACTTGGCAGAATCCGAACCACATTCCAGCAGCTCACGGGCCTGCGGTCGCTGTCGCGCCGGTTCGCCGTCGCTCTGGGGTAACCGGATGACGGGACTCCCGTAGTGATAAGCCAGGATGGGCAAGACATCCCACCGCCGGGCGTGGCAGCAATGCGGAGCCGTTCCACACCCGGCGGATGGGGGTTCGTGTCGGAGGGGCGACATCGACCACGAATCCATGATCGTCGTTCGCAGCGAACTACAACTCACGCCCAGGTAGCCGTATCAGCCGTGGGGCCAACGCTGGGCACGCGTCCAGAATGTAAGCCAACCGTCGAGTACGCCATCGTCACGGTTGCTCACTGCGGTTGCCGTGCTCCTTTCTGAGGTTCGGTTGGTGTATCCGGCCGCGATGGCATCTTCATTCCGACTGCCCGGAGTTCTCGGCTCGGCGTTCAAACTCCTCCAAGACAGTGCTGGCTCGCGCGGTTCAGGTCTGATGGCTTGTACTGCAACTGCAGTTGTCCCGAACCCGGCTGTCAGAGAGCTGGCGGGAGTGAGCCGCTGCGCCCGACGGCTTGCTCGTCCTCCAGCACGGCGAGATCCTCTGCCGGGCTGACGGCCTTGAGGGCACACCGTGCGCCGAGTCGCGGGGCCGCGACTCGGCGCTACGAGGCCAGCAGGTCGAATTGTGAGCCCACCACAAACAGCCCCAACGCCGTCCAACGCATCACATGTCCGGGCCGGGCGGCGTCCAGCAGGAACGCCAGCAGCCGCGCAGCGCCGTATACCGGCAGCAGAAGCAGCCTCAGCACCCAGGCGAGCATCCGGTCGTACGCGGTGGCGACGGCCAGCATGGCGCCCACCATCGCGGCCGGAAACCCGAAGGACACCAGAAGGATGGTGAACAGGTTCTCCGGCGGAGGTGCGAGGTGGAGCGTCACGGTGAACCCGATGACGACCACTGGTGCGCCGGCCGCGAGTAGGAGCAGGAACCGCTCCTGGAGGCGGAGATCGGCGGACCACGTCGCCCGCCGGCGAGCAGCGTGGTGCACCTGCCTTCGCGCGTACGCGCCGACTGCGAGCAGCCGCGATGGACCGATCAGGTCGAGGATGACCGCCAGACCCGCGACGAACTGGAGTACCTTGCCGACCCGGCCCCACCACGGCACGGGCAGCGACCACAGCGTGCGCCCAGTCGCCGACCCGGCAAACCAGGCCGCCCAGGCATCGGCGTAGTCGGTGCTGACGGCGACCCCGACGACGACGCCGGCGGTTACGGCACCGACCAACGCGCCACGCCGCCGCGTCATGCGCCTCATCTTACGAAACGGGCGCGAGCGGGTGGGGCGGCCGGCAGCGTGCCGGCCGGCGGGTCACCCGCGAGGAGTCGGTGACGGATTGGCGGCCCTGCGCCGCTGGGTAACATCCTCCCCGTTTGATCGCCCGGACGATGTTGGGACACCGTGGGGAAGCGCACCGGGAACACGCGCCCTAACTGACCGGCGTCGGTACCAGCCGTCCAAGGCAGGACCACCTCCAGGCGATCGTCAAGAACAGACTCAAACGCGTCCAGTACGGCCCGACCTGCTCGACAACTTCCTCACCCGAACCGGCCTGCCCCTCGAACCCAACACAACGTGACCCTTCAAGTTCTGTAGCGCCGTTCGCGACGACGCTCGGCGGCCTCCTCGCTCGGCCCGAGCCGGTCGATTACGTCGGCGACGGCGTGGCGGGCGGCGCGCAGATCGCCGGCGTACGCCGGCGACATCTGGACCAGGCGTTCGTAGATCGCGACCACCTCCTCCGCCGCGGCCAGCGCCCCCGGCAGGTCGACGCCGCGGCTGGTACGCACCCGAACGATCCCCCACAGGGTCGTGAGCAGCCCGCGCAGGTGGGCGGCCGGATTCGCCTCGGCGAGCTGCCGGCGGATGATCACCGCTTCCCTCGTCGGTGTGATCGACTCCGCCACCCGGCCGATGTCGAACAGCCGGTGCCCGAGGTTGTTCAGCGACGAAGCGAGGTACGGCAGGTGGCCAGGGTCGTGATCGGCCAGCCTCCGGTGGATCGTGACGGATTCCTCGATCGGCGCTACGGCCTCATCGTCGCGCCCCTGCCTGGACAGCTGCGCACCCAGGTTGTTCAGCGCGATCGCGTAGTCCTTCAGATGCGCGGCCCGGTCCGCCTCCGCCAGCCCGCGGTACACGTCAACGCTGTCGCGGTAGACGTCGAGGGCCTGGCCCCACCGGCCCAGCCGGGCCAGCAGATTGCCGAGCGCCGCCAGCGACGACGCGAAGCTGGGCAGGTACGCGGACGGAAGGGACCGGGCCAGCCGCCCGTAGATCTCCACGGCCTCCCCGATCCGGGACAACGCATCCTCGCCCCTGTCCAACCAGGACAGTTGAATGCCGAGGTTCTGCAGCGCCATCGCCAGGTGGGGCAGATTCGCTGCGGGCACCGCCTCGGCCAGCCGCCGGTAGATCTCCACCGCCTCCCCGGTAGGCGTGAGAGCCTCCGCCTGCCGGCCGAGGTGGGACAGGCGGGCAGCACCTCCTGCGGGAGGCACGCGAGCCGCGCGCACTGGTCATGGCGGCCGTAGCGACCCTTATACGGGCCAAGCACCCTGACGCCGGCCTCGACACGAGCGCCGACGTCCGGGCCGCTCGCGGTGACCTCCGTCACGGCCTTGACGAACTCCAGTTCATCTCGCCCAACCCACGCCTGGACACCTTCGGCGACCTGGCCGTTGATCGAATCGATGCCTGGCTTGCCGCAACACAGCCCTACGGGGACGAGTGGCTGGGCATGCAGGCCGCACTAACTCAGGTTCATGAACTCGTTTCCGTTTGTTCGCGGAGCCTTTGGGAACGGTCACCGCAGATGCTTCGCCCGGGCACGCCCGCGACCAGCGGTAGACGCAAATGAGCTGTTGCAAAGCTGCGTGCAGCCCATCGCTTCCGCCGACGGTCAACGGGGTCGACGTGGCGCCTCTGGTTAATGCGGAGCTCGACCGGCGCGACGCCGTCCGAGCCAGGATGCGCCCGACCGACCCCGACGGCTTCCCCGGATGCGTGGGGCATCGTCGAGCGGCTCTGGGACGGCACCGTCGAGCGCGCTCGCGGCCTGGACCCCGGGCTACTGCATGACTCGGTGGACGGCGAGTGGTCGTTTATCGAGACCCTGCGACACCTGGTGTTCGCCACCGATGCGTGGGTGCGGCGGGCCATCCTCGGCGACCCCTCGCCGTGGGACCCGCTCGACCTGCCGTGGGACGAGATGCCGGACACCCCGGGGATCCCGCGGGACCGCGAGGCCCGTCCCTCGCTCGACGAGGTCCTGGCGCTGCGCCGCGAACGGATGGCGAGCGTACGCACGGTGCTGGACGGTCTGACCGATGAGTCCCTGGCCAGCCGCAGTGAGCCGGTCGCGGGGGCCGGCTGGCCACCGCCGGCAAGCTTCCCGGTGCGCGAGTGCCTGCTGATCGTCCTGAACGAGGAGTGGCACCACCGGCAGTTCGCCGAACGGGACCTCGACGCCCTGCAGACAGGCGCGAGACGGAAGGCGACCTGATCGGCGTCGGACCGACTGGCTCGACGGGAACCGCGAAGTCGAACGACGCCGGACGCGATTCTCGATCGCTACAGGGTTGGCCAGGCGACGTGATACCGAACGTCGTCCTCACGGCAGGTCGGCGGGGAGCCGGGTCCGCCGGTCGGTGACTGCCTTCGCGAGCTGCGCCTTGGTCAGGCCCTTCGCGCCGGTGAGGTCGGCGCCCATGAGGTGGGTGCCGTCGAAGCGGGCGTCGACCAGGTACGTCTCCGTGAGGTTGGCCGCGTTGAAGTTGGTGGCCGTCAGAGTGGCGCTTCCCAGGCTCGCCGAGCACAGGTTCGCCAGGAGGAAGTCCGTGCGGCTCAGCACCGCGTGCGACAACCTGACTCGAGGCATGGTGGCATCGGGGAAGAAGGCGGTGGTGGCGTCGGCCTCTTCCAGGTTGGCGTCGCTCAGGTCGGTGTCGGAGAGGTCCGCGCCGCGCAGTTGGGCGTGACGCAGCGTGGCGTGGGCCAGTCGGGCGTTGCGCAGCACCGCCTGTTCCAGGTGCGCCTGGAATAGGTTGGCGCCTGAGAGGTCCGCGCTGGACAGTTGCGCGCCGTTCAGATGGAGGCGGACGAGGTCAGCGCCGGTCAGGTCGACGCCCGTCAGGTCTATCCGCGCCGCTGTCAGGCCGGGGCCGACCGGCCGCCGTCCGATCGCGGTGAGCGCGGCCTGCACGTCGGCGGTGGGTGTTCGGGTGGGTTTGGCCGTCTTCTCGGGGCAACCCTCGGGCAGGGGCGGCGGGGTGGGTCGGGGACGCGCCCGTGGCGCGTGTTCGCGGACGTAGGCCGCCAGCACCTCCACGATGGTGGGGATGTCCGGCTTCGAGTCGTCCATCAGCCGCGCGAAGGCGTGGATCGCGCCCAGCCGGACGCCGAGCTTGTCGGAGCCCAGTTGCTCGGTGGCCCGGATGTAGCGATCGGTGACCTGCCCCTTCTCGGCGACTTCGACCTGGCGCCGGGTGGCGTCAGTTGTTTCGGCGGTGTAGTCCAGCGACTGGCGGGTGAACCACAGCGCGCCGACCGTGCCCAGGGCGGTGAGCAGGGCCGCGGCGGCGGCGACCCGCTGGAACCAGTCGACCGGGGCCGGCATCAGCGTAACCACTGGAGCCGAGACGGGCTTCGGGGTCGGATCGGACACGGGTGCGGGAGCGGAAGCCGGCGCGGTTGGCGGCTTCCTGCGTCGGCGCGGCGGAGGCTGGCGTCCTCTCACCCGAGGACCCGCCACGGTTTCGGTGTGAACACCCAGCGCTGGTTGACGTACGCCAACCCGTTGTACGCCATGCCGTACGACTCGCCGGGTCGGGTGTACTCCCAGTCGCAGAGAATCAGCCCCGGGCGGATATGCGGGGCGACCTTCTCGTAGCCTCCGGCGAGGTTGGCCCTGACCTCCGGAGTCCACGCCCGGATGTCGTCGGTGCGGAAGCACTGGACCGACGTCTCGGTCTGGTCCGGTTTGGCCTCCAGCGGCGCCGGAACCTTCGCCGTCCAAATCCACCGCTCGTAGTACGGCTCCGCCCGGGCCGCGAACTCGTCGTCGTAGAGCGTTCGGTAGTCGCCCGAAGTGGGCTTCAGCGACTGGAACAGCTCCGGCGTGGTCGCGGTGCGCAAATCCCGGGCGAGCGCCGCGGCTCCTTCCTCCGTACCCGGATACCCGAACGGCGACGGCGTCGGCACCGGGTCGGCCTTCCCGGAGCTGCATGCGCCGACCAGCACGAGCCCGAGCAGCACGAGGACGACGCGGATCCGCACGCTGCGCCTCCCCGGATGTCGAACGGTCCCGAACCGGAGGCTACGGCCGGACGGGCGCGACACACACCGGGCTGTCGGATTTCCGCCCCCACCCCGACCCGCGCCGCCACATTGAGAGTCGGGCAGCCGTCACGACACCGACCAGCGGGCCGTCCACCGATACCACGACCTCGGCCGTTCAACCGCGGATCGTGTCCTCGCCGCCGGCCGCTTGGCGGCTGAGGTACACCCCTTGCGCCCGACAACGTCGGAGAACGCTTGACTCGGTACCACATCCCACCCTCGCGACGCACCTTCTCGTCTTCGCCGGGCTGCGGGAACTGGCGGGTTGCTGATAGTTGACACGGATTGGGGCAGGCGGGCCATATCGTCGAACCAGGGATGGGCGGAGTCCAGCGTCAGGGAGAGCAGGCGGTGGCGGTGAGGATCGCGACGTTCAACGCCAACAACCTGTTCTCCCGCTGGTCGTTCCAGGCGGAACTTCCCAGGACCGTGGCGAACCCGCCGCTTGCCGAAATCGCGACTGACGCCCCGCCGGAGGCAACAGACGTCCCGGGCGGTGGGCAACCGTCTGTGGTCGAGGTGGTGCTACCCGACGGCACCCGCATGAGCGGCATCCTGCGCACCTTCCGCGGCAAACTCGTCAAGGGCAAGGACCCGAAGGCCCGGGCGTGGATCGCCCGGCGTATCGCCGCGCTGGACGCCGACGTGTTGTGCCTGCAGGAGGTCGAAGACCAGGACGCCTTGGACACGTTCCACCGCGACGACTTGCGTCCCCTCGGCGTTGACTACCGCTACCGAGTCGTCGTGGAAGGCAACGACCCCCGCCGCATCGATGTCGCCATCTGCTCGCGGCTGCCGATCACCCGCATCAGTTCCTGGCGGTTCTGGCCCGACTCCACCGGCGAGCCGGTGTTCGGCCGTGACCTGCTCCAAGCGCAGATCGCCGCCCCGGACGGCAAGCCGCTCCACGTCTTCGTCAACCATCTCAAGAGCAATTTCATCGCCGACGAGCACACCCTCAGCCCCGACGAGGTCCTCGCCGCCCGCGAGGGCATCGCCCGCCGGCGCAGCGAGCAAGCCACCGCGATCGCGCAGATCCTGCGTCGTCAGCGGCTGACCCGCCGGGTCGTGGTCACCGGCGACCTCAACGACACACCCGACGCCGACACCCTCGCCGCGCTACGAACGGCGAACCTCACCGAACAGATCCACCAGGGCACCACCGTCGCCGGCCCCAACCGCAGCGGCACCCTGGTCGACGACAAGTTCGCGGACCTGTCCCCCACCATCTGGACCCACCGCCACCGCGACAAAGGTGTCACCACCTTCGCCCTCTACGACCAGATCTGGACCAGCCCGGACCTGACGGTCACGGCGGCGCATGTCATGCGCCGCACTCAGATCAGCGGCGATGGATCCGACCACGATCCCGCCTACATCGACCTCGCCCTCGACTGACGGTCCCGCGCTCGGCCGCTAGCCGACGCTTGCTAGAGATCAACGGGCCGGGCGAGGGGGCCCAGGCTCTTGCCATGGCCGCGAGGGCAGGCGCCGTATCCGCTGCTGAAGACGTTCCAATGGCGGTGGCAGTACGGCGCATCGCATGGGCCGCAGAACCCGGCGTCGTCGTGGAAGCCGGCCGTCCTTACCATCGCGTACCGATACGGCTCGGCGAAAGCGCCGGCAATCCTCGTCGCTTCCGCCGGCTCCACCGGGTTGCCGTATCCGTTGCCTGCCTCAATACCCGAAAACAGCAGCCACCACCGCTGGTCTCCGTGGCGCAGTCTGGCAGCGTCGAAGACGTCACGTCCCTGCGGAGTCCAATGCTGCCAGCCGGACGGCTTCGCGCCGGGCGGGACGAGCTCCACCCGCGATGCGGGTTGTCCACAGACCGTGCAACGCGGTTCGGCGACGACGGATTCCGTTCGATCAGACGATTTTTCCGACCTCACCCGGATCAACGGACGCGCCGAGTTCGCGGCGGCGCGCACGGCCAGCGCGAGCTCGCCGGGCTGACTTTGCGGCAGGTGGCGGCGAAGGCGGGGGGTACAGCGCCAGCAGCACCTTGACACGGATTTGGACCTTGGCGGCTGTTCGGCGCCCGCCCCCTATTGCCCCTGATGCAGTCGCTCCTTCCCTGCCACTGGCGTTGCCGAGAGTTCGAACTGCTGGACACGCTTCGCCGTCTGTCTCACCTCGCCCAAGGTGCACACGTAGAAGTAGCACCTATCACCTCCAGTCGTCATCATAAAACTGGATGGCGGGCCAGGTAGTCCTGCAGCTCTCGATGGCGGAACTGGTAGCCATTGCCAGCAATTCGCACCAGACCGGCCATGTAGCAGAGGGTGAGGAAGCTCCCGAGCCGCCAGGGAAGCCAATGCTTACTGCATTTTCGCGTACAGATCAGTAAGGCAATGTATCGGACTCCCGCGGCGCCGCTACCAAGTCCCCCTGCGAGCAACAGCGCAAACCAGTATGGGAGCCAGGCTTCCTGACCCGAAAAAATCATAACGCCGATAATTCCTAGCCCGCCTACGAGCCCTCGCGCGAGACCGTACGCAAGGTCGCCACCAGGGATCGATCTCGGGTTCGACGCCCCGGTCCCCCTATCCTCCATTATTTCAAACGCGGCCACCAGCCCCATAATTGACCCAGCCGCGAGCCCGAACGGAAGTCCGAACTTGAGCCAATAACTATTGAATTCGCTCGCAAGTTCGCTTTCAGAGTCGCCCCCGGGCACGCTTCCAAACAAACTATCGAAAAGGCTCTGCATCGCGCTTTCGATCATGCTTCCGAGTGCGACCGCCGCGAGAACAAAGGCGGCCGCAATCGCACAGCAAAGGATGAGAGCGAAAACAAGCGCGAGCCCAAGTTGACGGCGGGCACCGGAGTTGCGAAGCAGAGCAGGGTTCAGTCGCTGCGGTTCAGGCCACACAACCGACCACGACTCACGAACAACAAGGAGAATGAACAGCGTCGGGAACCCGATGCCCAGCAGCTGAACCATCGTCGACCCGATGCCAACTTGGGAGTGGAGAGTCGCGGTAGCAATGAGCCACATCGTTACGAAGATGATGAGGACCACAACACGGGGGCGACGGAAGCCAGCGAGGGGCCACAATTCGTGGAGCACGATATCGGTACTTGACAGCATCCGCCCACCCAAGCTCCGCCCGGTGGCAGCGTTGCGATTGAGGTAGTCGCCCATCACTGCCAGCCATCGATGCACCTGAGGCGGATCGTACGGCTGACCTGGCATTGCTTTGAGCGCGGCGGGTATGAAAAGCCCCAGCAAATGGTCACGTACCGCATCTGCGGTAGCCAGATTCGAATCGGTCAGATCGTTCGGGTCACGCAGAAACGCCCCATCAGGGCTGCGCTGTTCATAGACCACTGTTGCCAGGGTCAGCCGCCAGGGCGTGCTGAGTCCGACCGCAAGAGGACCATAGCGCTCGCTCTTGATAGTGTTTAACACCGGTTGCCACCGGACCGCGTCCTTAACCCGCGCAGATAAACGCGCTAGCCTTCGCTGCATTTACTGGCCGAATTTCTATTTCAGCCGCATCCTCGATCCCCGTGCTATTTGCGATCAAGGCCCTATATTGTCCGCTGCGGCAAGTCACCACCAAATCCGCCTTACTGCGGTAGCGCTGATAGGCGTTGAGCATCCGTAGCGCCCGCCCAGCCCGAGAGGTGTAGCCCGGGCTATCGGTCGCGTCTAGCTCGTCAAGCCCATCGATTACTGGCAGTATGAAGCCAGCCTCTACTATTGCCTGGGCAGAGCGCGGCGACCAGTGGTAGGCGCTGGCCAGATGGGCTGCTAGCCACCGCTCCACGCTGAACTCGCCTCATCTGGGTCGATGAATATCGATGTCCAAAGAGGCAGCCGACAACCGCACAGGGACTGGATCACTGGAAGCTCGGTTTTCCAGCAATGCTAAAATCAACTCCACTGCGAGCATAGTCTTGCCCGCCCCCGGCGCGCCGGTGATCACCATCCGACGTGATCTAAGCCGTTGGTAGTAGGCCGCTACATCGCGCAGCCGACCCCGCCTCGAAGCACCCGAAGCACCCGAAGCACCCGAAGCACCCGAAGCACCCGAAGCATTATGTGCCGATGCCCGCCTGAAATCGAACTCTACGTCGATTGCACGGTCATGACCACTCAGCAACTGCTGACGCGCCTGCTGCTCCGCTCGGCCAACCTCGCCTGCTAGTGCCGTGACCACCAACGTTCAGGGTGTTGGGGTCAGGCTGCGCGGGTGGTGGGTTGGCCCCATCGTTGTTGGCGTTCGCTGCGGATGCGGGCGCGTTCGCGGCGTTGGGCGGTCAGGACGTCGGGGTGGCGGGCGTTGGCGTTGCGCCAGCGCAGGTAGGTCTGTAGTCGC
>NZ_JAATEO010000065.1 GCF_012034245.1 Micromonospora thermarum
CACGCGCTCGTGCCGGGCGGGCTGGAGGTCGACCACGGTGGCGTCTGACATGCGGCCCCCTTGAGTTGTCCCCGGGCGCGCGCCGGCCGGCACCATTTCCGGTGCCCCCGTGACGTCGCGACTGGATCGGGACCAATCCTGCTGGTAGACGGCTAACCAGCGGAGACACAACCGTTGCGGTCGTGTAAACCGGTGCCTACCGGACCCGGCGCACCCGCAGCAGCTCGGCCACCGACCACGCCTGGAACGGGCACCCGGTCGCCCGGTGCGGGGGGAGCCCCTCGGCCGTCTCGCTGACCGAGCCGAGGCCGAACTCGGTCAGGTGCGCCTCGATCCCGACGAACAGCTCGTCGACGGGGAGCTTGGCCCGCCGGCTCGCGTCCACGAACGGGCCGAGCAGCCACGGCCAGACGGTGCCCTGGTGGTAGGCGCCGTCCCGCTCGGCCGGGCCGCCCCGGTGCCGGCCGACGAACTCGGGCGCGTCGGGGGAGAGGCTGCGGGGGCCGAGCGGGGTGAGCAGCCCGGCGGCGACGCGGCGCAGCGTCGGCTCGTCCGGGTCCAGCGGGGCGTACGGGAGCGACCAGGCCAGCAGCTGGTTGGGACGCAGCAGGTCGTCGTCGTGGACGGCGGCACCGCCCAGCGGGTACGCGGGCGCGGGCGCGTCGACCACGTCGTGCAGCCATCCGGTCGGAGCCGGGAACCGCTCCCGGAAGGCGGAGACCGCCCGGTCGTGCAGCCGCCACAGCCCGGCGGCGTCCTGCCCGGCCTGCTCCGCCAGCTCGGCGAGCCCGGCCAGACCGTTGATCCACAGTGCGTTGACCTCGACCGGCTTGCCGGCCCGGGGCGTGACCGGCACCCCGTACACCCGGGCGTCCATCCAGGTCAGCGCGACGCCCGGGGCCCCCTGGGTGAGCAGCCCGTCCGCCGGGTCGACGACGATGCCGAACCGCGTGCCGGCCACGTGTGCGTCGATCACACCGCGCAGCCCGGGCAGCAGCTCCGCGCCCAGGTCGGTGTCACCGGTGACGGTCACGTGCCGACTCACCGCGTGCAGGAACCACAGCGTGCCGTCGACCGTGTTGTACTCCACCCGGCCGGTGTCGGCGGTGTTGGCACACATCCCCTCCGACAGCGTCGCCGCGTACGCCCGCAGCAGCTCGCGGCCCTCGTCCGCCCGGCCGGTGCACAGGAACAGCCCCTCGTAGGAGATCATCGTGTCGCGCGACCAGGCCCCGAACCACGGGTAGCCGGCCACCACGTCCGGGCCGCGGCCGGTGCCGATCACGAACGCGTCGGCGGCCAGGACGAGCGTCGCCTCGACCGGGTCGACCGGCTGCGCGGCCGCGACCACGGCCCGGTTGCGGGCTCGTGCGGCGGCAACCACCTCCGGCCCCGGCGGCGGCTCCTCGGCCAGGTCGCCGGCCCAGGCGAGCACCGAGACGGTGTCACCCGGCCGGTCCAGCGCACCGACGAAGCGGCCCGCGTACCAGAGATCCTCGTCGGGGTGCAGGCCGCGCGCGGCCTCCTCGCGGTGGTGCGCGCCGAGCCACCACTGGCCCTCCGGCACCCAGCCCGGCCCGGACAGCCGGAAGGAGCCCTCGACCACGGCGCCGTCGGCCACCGGGTCCATCCGTGGGGTGGGCCCGTCGGCGCGGCGCTCGCCGTGGGCGTCCCGCCAGGTGCAGGCCGCGGCCAGCTCCAGCCGGACCGGGCCGCCGGTCACCAGCCGGTGCACCACCGCGACGCACGGCCGGCCGTGCACCGTCGCCAGCTCCCGCTCGATCACCACGTCGCCGATCCGCCAGCGCCAGCGGGGCACCCCGTCGGTCAGGTCGAAGCGCTCCAGCAGCTCGAAGCCGCGCGGGTCCACGTCGCCGGACGCCCACTCGTGCGCGCCGAGCCGCACCCGCGCCCCCGAGGGGTGCACGACCGCCGGGTCGAGGCTCGCCAGTCCCACCCGTCGGGATGCCGGTGTCTCGCCGGCCACCACCAGCAGACCGTGGTAGCGGCGCGTGCGCAGCCCGGCGACCGTGCCCATGGCGTACCCACCGAGACCGTCCGGCACCAGCCACTCCCGGGTGGCGGCGCTGGCCAGCTCACCGCAGACCTGCGGACCGAAGGTGATGTCGATCAATTTCCCTCCACCGGCGGCGAGGTGTGACGCGGCACGAGAAGAATGGCCGCTGTGGTGAAGTACCCCGGCGGCGTCGAAGATGTGCCAGTGATCACCGACGTGTCGCCTCCCGACGCTTCCGCGCCCGACCCTGAGCGGATCCGGCTCGCCCAGGCCGACGCGGGGGAGCAGGAGTGGCGCGCATGGGGTCCCTATCTGTCCGAGCGGGCGTGGGGGACGGTACGGGAGGACTACAGCGAACACGGCACGGCGTGGGACTACTTCCCCCACGACCACGCGCGGTCCCGAGCCTACCGGTGGAGCGAGGACGGCATGGCGGGCGTCTGCGACGACCGGCAGACCTTCTGCTTCGCCCTGGCGCTGTGGAACGGCCGGGACCCGATCCTCAAGGAGCGCATGTTCGGCCTCGGCGGGGACGGCGGCAACCACGGCGAGGACGCGAAGGACTACTGGTGGTACGAGGACTCGACCCCCACCCACTCCTGGATGCGCTGGCGCTACCACTACCCGCAGGCCGCCTTCCCGTACGACGAGCTCGTCGCGGTCAACGCGCTGCGCGGCCGGGACGACACCGAGTACGAGCTGGTCGACACCGGGATCTTCGACGACGACCGGTACTGGGCGGTGACCGTCGACTACGCCAAGGCCGGCCCCACCGACATGTGCATCCTGATCACGGTCGCCAACCGCGGCGACCGGGCGGAGACCCTGCACGTGCTGCCGACGCTGTGGTTCCGCAACACCTGGGCGTGGGGGCTGCCCGGCGGCGACCGGGTGCCCCGTCTCGTCGGCTCGGAGGCCGGCGCGGCCCCCGGCGGCCCGGGCGCCCGGCTGGTCGGCGAGCACTGGGTGCTCGGTCAGCTCCTGCTGGAGGGGGACGGTGAGCCCACACCGCTGCTGTGCGACAACGACACCAACGCCGAGCGGCTGTGGGGACTGCCCAGCCGGTCCCGCTTTCCGAAGGACGGGATCAACGACCACGTGGTCACCGGCGCGCCGACCGTCAACCCGGCGCGGGAAGGCACCAAGGGCGCGCTGCACTACGTGCTGACCGTGCCGGCCGGCGCGCAGCGGCAGATCCGGCTGCGGCTGACCCGGACCGCCCCACCGCCCGCCGACACGCCACCCCCGCCGGCCGACCTCGGCGACGGCTTCGACACGGTGGTCTGGGCGCGGCGCGCCGAGGCGAACCGCTTCTTCGCCGGGGTGATCCCCCCGGCGGCCACCCCGGACGAGGCGCTGGTCGCCCGCCAGGCCATCGCCGGCCTGATGTGGGGCAAGCAGTTCTACCACTTCGACGTCAAGCGGTGGCTGGAGGGCGACCCCGGCTCCGCGCCACCGCCGGCCGGGCGCCGGCACGGGCGCAACAGCCACTGGTGGCACATGACCAGCTTCGACGTGTTCTCCATGCCGGACCCGTGGGAGTACCCCTGGTACGCCGCCTGGGACCTGGCGTTCCACTGCGTCAGCATCGCCCGGGTCGACCCGGGCTTCGCCAAGGAGCAGTTGCTGCTCCTGCTCCGCGAGTGGTACCTGCACCCCAACGGGCAGATCCCGGCGTACGAGTGGGCGTTCGGCGACGTGAACCCGCCCGTGCACGCTTGGGCGGCGCTCAAGGTGTTCGAGATCGACGGGGGCCGGGACCACGCCTTCCTCGCCCGGGTGATGCACAAGCTGCTGCTGAACTTCACCTGGTGGGTCAACCGCAAGGACACCGGCGGCAACAACGTGTTCGAGGGAGGCTTCCTCGGGCTGGACAACGTCGGCCCGTTCGACCGCTCGGCGGCGCTGCCGGTGGCCGGCGTGCTGGAGCAGTCCGACGGCACCGGCTGGATGGCGATGTACGCGCTCAACCTGCTCGACATCGCGATCGTCCTCGCCGAGCACGACCGCACCTGGGTGGACACCGCCACCAAGTTCTTCGAGCACTTCGCGTACATCGCCGCCGCCGCGTACGAGCAGGGGTTGTGGGACGACGAGGACGCCTTCTTCTACGACGTGCTGCGGCTCGCCGACGGCACGAAGGTGCCGCTGAAGGTCCGGTCGGTGGTCGGGCTGCTGCCCCTCGCGGCGGTCACCCGGCTCACCGCCCGCACCCTGCACCGGCTGCCCGAGCTGGGCGCGCGGCTGCGCTGGTTCCTCACCAACCGCCCGGAGTACGCCGACGTGATCGGCGCACGCCGGCTCGGCCCGGACGGTCGCCAGCAGCGGCTGCTGTCCATGGTCGGCCCGGAGCAGATCGTCCGGCTGCTGGCCCGGATGCTCGACACCGACGAGTTCCTCTCCGACTACGGGCTGCGGACGCTCTCCCGCGCCCACCTGGACAAGCCGTTCGCGGTCACGCTCGGCGGGCAGGAGTTCTGCGTCGGGTACGAGCCGGCCGAGTCGACCAGCGGCCTGTTCGGCGGCAACTCGAACTGGCGCGGCCCGATCTGGATGCCGACCAACTTCCTGCTGATCAGCGCGCTGCGCGACTACGCCGCCTTCTTCGGCGACGACCTCCAGGTCGAGTACCCGACCCGGTCCGGCGTGAAGCGCAGCCTCGACGAGATCGCCGACGACCTGTCCGCCCGGCTGATCTCCCTGTTCACCCGGGACGGCTGGGGGCGGCGCCCGATCTACGGCGCGGCGCAGCTCTTCCAGACCCACCCGGACTGGCGGGACCTGATCTGCTTCCCGGAGTACTTCCATGGCGACAACGGGGCCGGGCTCGGCGCCTGGCACCAGACCGGCTGGACCGCCCTGGTCGCCGACCTCATCCTCGACCTCCGCCGCTGAAACTTTAGTTCGAGCTATACTCCCTGCGTGTCGACCGAACCGAGATTCCGCTGGCGGATCAGGGTCACGGGCGAGGTCCGTGACTGGCTCCGTGACCTTCGCGCCGACGACGCTGGTTCGTACCGATCCGTCAACGTCGCGATCGACATGCTTGCCGAAAGCGGTCCTGGTCTCGGTCGTCCGCTGGTCGACACCCTCGCGGCTCCGAGATCCCGAACCTGAAGGAGTTTCGGCCGCGGTCCGGTCGGGACGTCGCGATCCGGATCTTATTCGTGTGCGATCCGTGGTCCCAGGCTGTGCTGCTGGTGGCAGGCAACAAGGCGGGAGACTGGTCGAAGTGGTATGCGCGGGCGATCCCCCGCGCGGAGCGGGCCTACGCTGACTGGCTGATCAGCGAGACGCGGCGTCGCGAGGAGAAGTGATGACTGATTTCCATGACTGGGAGGACGTCCGCGCGGAGTTCGACGACGGTGACGAGGCCGCGCTCGGAGCGGAGCGCGCCCGTACCGAAGCCTGGGCCAGCGCGTTCCACCTGGCGGAGGAGCGCAAGCGGCTGGGGCTGACCCAGCGGGACGTCGCCGCGGCGATGGGGGTGACGCCGGGCCGGATCAGCCAGATCGAGAACGGCGACCTCGACGTCAACGAGGTGGCGACGCTCGCGCGGTACGCGGAGGCCCTCGGCGCGAAGCTTCGCATCATCTTCGACTACGGCAACGACATGCGCCAGATCGCTTGATCGACGCCGAGGCGGGCGCCGCGCTGGAACTCGGCTGACCCGAGTGGCCGGAGACAGTACGGTGGCCCGGGCGACGAAGGGAGCGACGTGGCGGGTGACGTGGTGATCGAGCCGGGGCGGGTACTGGTCTTCGACGCCGATGACACGCTCTGGGAGAACAACGTCCTGTTCGAGCGGGTCATCGACGACTTCCTGGAGTGGGTGGACCACCCGACGCTGGACCGTACCGAGGTCCGCGCCATCCTCGACGACATCGAGCGGGCCAACGCCGTGACGCACGGCTACGGCAGCAAGGTCTTCCTGCGCAGCCTGGGGGAGTGCTTCGAGCACCTGCGGGAGCGGCCGGCCACCGAGGCCGAGCGGCGGGAGATCCAGGACCTGGCGGTCGCCCTGGTCGAGCACCGGGTGGAGCTGACGCCCGGCGTGGCGGACGCGCTGGACGAGCTGGCCGGCCGCCACGAACTGCTGTTGCTCACCAAGGGCGAACGGGAGGAGCAGCAGCGCAAGCTCGACGCGTCCAACCTGCTGCACCACTTCCGGGCCGCGCACATCGTGCCGGAGAAGACCGTCGACACCTACCGGTGGCTGGCCAAGGAGCACGACTTCGACCCGGCCGCCGGCTGGATGATCGGCAACTCCCCGAAGTCGGACATCCTGCCGGCCCGGGCCGCCGGGATGAACGCCGTGTTCATCCCCAACGAGAACACGTGGGTGCTGGAGCACGACGAGCTGGACCCGACCGACACCGGCGTCCTGCGCCTCGCCGCCTTCCCGGACCTGCTGCGGCACTTCTGATCCGCCGCCGCGGCGTAGTGCTGGCTTCGAGGGGAAACAGCGCTAGTTCGCGACCGCGTGTTACGCCGACATGCCGCTTTTTCGGCTTGACGTCAATCACCCTCCCGCGGCGGCTGTGGACCTTGTTCGAGCTGCGGAAACGCGCCTAACCTGATCCGGCGCTCACGGCTCTTCGGGGTGAGTCGGAGCGCGTGCAGTCCGGTTGTTGGGCACCGTGGAGCTGAGTGCAGGCGGGCCGGCTCGCTGTGGTGTGCCTGGCGTGGGCGTCGTGCCACGCCCGCGCGCCCACCATGGCGATGTCCGCTACCACGCCGGACGGCTGGGGGTCAGGGCCGGGGAGTTGCGGACCCGGTCCTGACCCGTTTTTCGGCGCTCGCCGGCAGTGTTACATCGACACGCCGAAGGCATTGATCCCAGAATGTCACTCTTTACGGGACAGTGCGGAAGAACGTCTCATGCCAGGATCGTGGCCATGAAGCGGAGAACGTTGATCCTCGGTGCGGCGGCCGGCGTGGCGGCACCCGTGGTCGCCGGCGTCGCTCCGGCCGTGGCCATGCCCTCCGACACCGACGCCGGCGGGGAGGTCTGGGCGCCGACCACCCAGCGCCGGCCGCGCGGCAGGACGAAGGCCGACCGGCTGACCACGCTGCCGACCGGCACGAAGCAGGTCATCATCGTGACCGGCACCAGCTACAGCACGACGTACGCGACCCTGGAGACGTTCTACCGGGTGGGCCCCCGCTGGTTCCCGGTCTCCGCGCCGCTGCCCGCCCGGATCGGGTCGAAGGGCTTCAGCGACAACCACGTCGAGGGCGTACCGACCACCCCGACGGGCGTCTTCGCGTTCGGCCCGACCATGTACGGCATCGGCGCCAACCCGGGCGTGCGCTACCCGTTCCACCGTCTGGTGACCGACGACTGGTGGAACGAGAACCCGGAGTCCCCGGCCTACAACACGTTCCAGCACACGACCACGAACCCGGGTGGCCACAGCGAGGCCCTCTGGACGGAGAAGCCGGCGTACACGCACTTCGCCGTCATCACGTACAACATGCCGCCCACCGTGGCGAAGCCCGTGCCGTACGCCGGCAGCGGCATCTTCCTGCACGAGTTCAGCACCGCGTCGGGCAACGCCACCGCCGGTTGCGTCAGCCTGTCCCACGACCACCTGGTCGGCGTCCTCAAGTGGCTGAACCCGACCCTCAAGCCCCGCATCGTCATCTGCCCGGCGCAGAACCTGTCCCGGTACTGACGGGCGTCCTGCCTCCAGAGCCGGCCGGGGGCTCAGGTGCCCGCGCCGCGCACGATGGCCACCGCCACCCGGCAGAACTCCTCCATGTCCGGGTTGAAGCCGGCCGCGATGTCGGGGTGCAGGCCGGCGCGGGTCTCGTCCAGCAGCCGCTGGCAGACCTGCTCGACCGGCTCACCGGCGTAGCTGGCCCGCACCCGTTCGGTCGCGGCCTGCAGCGCCGAGGTCAGCTGATCCTCCAGCGGGCCGCGCAGCTTCTCCTGCACCGGATCGCGGGGGTCCAGCGTGACGTGTGGTTCCGACATCGGCGCTCCCTTCCTCGGCGACCGCGGTACCCCACCGCGGCCGTCCGTCAAACCGCGGCCGGTACGGCCGCCACCCGTACCTGGTACGAGAAGTCCTCCGCCGGTTCCTCCGTGTACGACAGCTTCCGGATCTGCCGGTCGTCGTCGTAGAGGGCGACGTCCACCAGGACGCCGAGGTGGGCCAGGCCGATGCTGCCCACCCGCTTCTTGTCCTGGAGCACCGCGCACACCCCGCCGAGCAGGGTGCTCGCGTCGGAGGTGCGGTGCCCCGGCGGGCAGCGCAGCACGAGGTCCACCTCGATCGGCCCGGACAGCGGGGTCCAGCCGGTGCGCTGGGCCGCCGCACAGGCCGCCTGGAGCAGGGCGCGGACCCTCGTCGCCTG
Organism: Micromonospora thermarum; assembly: GCF_012034245.1. Taxonomy (GTDB): domain Bacteria; phylum Actinomycetota; class Actinomycetes; order Mycobacteriales; family Micromonosporaceae; genus Micromonospora; species Micromonospora thermarum. Next base: position 8,381 of record NZ_JAATEO010000065.1, read on the forward strand.
CCGGTGCCCGGCGGCGAAGATGGACAGCGCCTCGGTCTTGACCGGTGGCAGGCCGCTCACCTCGAACGTCAGGGCGAGAGCGCGGGTGTCCTGCACGACGGCACCTCCTCGTTGGGGACGATCCTGCCCAACCGGGGCTGCGGCGGTGGGAGTTCCCGCGAGAACCAACCGATCGGGCGGGCCGGGGTCGGCCGAGGCGTGTCGACGTCGATGGCGAACGCGCAGGTAAACGCTAGTCCACCCGGTGGTCGCCGGGTAACCGTCCGCTCACTCGGTGGGACGGGGCGGGAAGGCGCAGAACTCGTTCCCCTCCGGGTCGGCCAGCACCCACCAGCGGGTCTGGTCGGTCGGCTCGCGCAGCAGCGTGGCACCGGCCCGGATCAGGGCGGTCGGCTCCGGGTCGACCAGGTCCACGTCCCTGTGCATCCGGTTCTTGACCGTCTTGCGGGGACCTAGATTTGGTAAGAACCGACGGGCATGCTGATCGCTGTGGCAGCGATCGATCCCCAGGCCATGATCAGCGCGACGTATCCCCACGTCGCGCTGATCACGCGTATCAGTAAGGACAAGCACGGCAACGCGGAGACGTGCTTCGATCAGCAAGCGATCGGGCGGAGGTATGCCGAGGGGATGTGGCCGGGCGTTCCGGTGGTGGTGTACTCCGATCCGGACCTGTCGGCGTTCGACGACGATGTTCACCGGCCGGGTTATGAGGCGTTGAAGGGGGCCATCAGGGCGGGGCTGGTGTTGCACTTCTGGGCGGTGGAGCAGACCCGTATCGAGCGGCGGGAGGTGCCATGGTTCCAGATGGCGGCGCTGCTGGACTCGGTGGGTATCGAGTTGCTGCACACGCACCGCGATGGCGTTGTGCGGGTTCAGGACGAGGTGGCTGGTATCAAGGCGGTGCTGGCGGCGTCTGAGGTCCGCAAGATGAAGAAGCGCATCGCGGACAATTCGATGCGCAGGCGGCTCGTGGTGTTCCGCCCGGCTCGCGGCCCTACGGGTACGTGCACGGTCGTTTGGACAACGGCGATCGGACGTACGTGATCGTGGAGGATCAGGCGGCGGTGATTCGTGAGGCGGCGGGGCTGGTTCTGGATGGCTGGTCGTTGGAGAACATCGCGCGACGGTTGCGGGAGCGGGGCGTCCATGGCGCTCACCGGGTGAAGGTCCGTGATGAGGACGGCGAGGTCGTCACCGGCGAGGTGGTCGATGACTACATCGAGAAGGTGGTCATCGAGCGCGCCAGGCCGGGGTTGCAGCGGTTCGACTCCGACCGGGTGAAGGCCATCTGGCGGAAGCCGCTGCACGCCCGGCCTGGCGGTTGACGCTACGACGTGACGTCACGCGGGTGTGTGGTTCTCGCTGTCTGCTGACGGGGTGGTGTCGACTGGGCGTAGCTCGGCGGGGACGTCCCAGCCGCGGGCGACGAGTTCGGCGACCAGCCCCCGGCTGAGCCGGGGCCGCTGATCGGCGGGCATCGCCAGCCTGCGGCGGCGTGCGGACCGGAAGACCCGCATCGCTTGCCGGCCGACCAGCGACGGATCCTGCGCCGTAGGCGTGGTGGCGTGGCTCGCGCCGGGCCGAGCGCCGACGGCGACGGTGGACGCTGCGGCGCTCGGGTGGAATGCGGACTGTGGGTCTGGCGGTGCCTGGCGTTGAGGGGTTGGGGTTCCGGCGTCAGTGGC
>NZ_JAATEO010000066.1 GCF_012034245.1 Micromonospora thermarum
ACGCCCTTGTGCACCAACAACGTCGCGTCCCCACCATCGTCAAGGATCATGTTCGGACCCTCACCATCCGGCCACGCGAGCACCTGCTCAGTGCACCACCAGTACTCCTGCAGGCTCTCACCCTTCCACGCGTACACCGGCACACCCGCCGGAGCGTCGGGGGTGCCGTCCGGGCCGACCACCACCGCCGCGGCCGCGTGGTCCTGGGTGGAGAAGATGTTGCACGACGCCCACCGCACCCGCGCGCCGAGCGCGACCAGGGTCTCGATGAGCACGGCCGTCTGGATCGTCATATGCAGCGAGCCGGTGATCCGCGCACCCGCCAGGGGCTGCGCGTCGGCGAACTCGCGGCGGATCGCCATCAGGCCGGGCATCTCGTGCTCGGCGAGCCGGATCTCCTTGCGTCCGAACTCGGCAAGCGACAGATCCGCCACCTTGTAGTCGCCCTCGGCGAGGGTGCTCGGCCGGTGCGATCCGCTGGCGGACGCCGGGAGGGTGCTGGTCATGAAAGCTCCTGTCGGACGATGTGCAGCGCGACCATCCACCTTACGCGCGCGCACCGACGGACCGCCGCCCGGTCGGCGAACAGCGCACGGGGCGGTCGGTGGTGGACGGACTTTCCGCCCACGGGCCGGCCGCCCCGTGCATCCCCCCGGTTTGGTTCCCCGCGCGTTCTCGGGACCGTCGTCGCGATAACGCTGCGTACCCATAGAGTCACACTGCGCTGATCCCGCGTCAAGCCATTCCGGGAAAGTCGGACTTGCTCGCCCCGCAGAAGCCGCGCGTCGCTCAGCGCTGGCCGCAGCTCGCGACGTATGCCTCCCCCGCACCCGAAAGGTGCAGGTCACCGGCGGCAGCCGGACCCACGGCCGCCTGGCCCGGCCCGAGCGCCACCTTGCCGGTCCCGTCATCGACCGTGAGCCCACCGGCCCCGCACAGCACCACCCGTGGCCCGGCGAGCGGCAGCGTCACCTCGGGTACCTCCACGCCCACCCGCACCCGGTGCAGCGCGAAGTCGTCCACCGGCACCGGCCAGCAGACCACGCCGGGCGCGACCTCACGCGCACGCACCACCGGATCGTGCAGCACCTCGAACCGCAGCACCCGGAGCAGCTCGTCCACGTCCACACGCTTGGGCGTCAGCCCACCGCGCAGCACGTTGTCACTCGCCGCCATGATCTCCACGCCCGTGCCCCGCAGGTAGGCGTGCAGGTTGCCGGCCGGCATCCAGATCGCCTCCCCCGGCGCGATCCGCACGCGGTTGAGCAACAGCGCCACCAGCACCCCGGGATCACCCGGATAGGCCGCTGAAAGCTCCCGCGCAAGCTCGGCGTCGAGCCCGCCGACCGGCGCCGACGCCACCGCCGTCACCAGCGCGTCCCGCTCGGCGGCGGGCCACGTCAGCAGCAGGCGTACGGCCTCGGACAGGCCCGCCGGACCGGTGCGCAACGCGGTCACCACCGGCTCCAGTGACGGTACGCCGAACGCGGCGAGCACCTCCGCCGACACCGCCGGATCGCGGAAGCCGCAGAGCGCCTCCATCGACGAGAGCGCCACCAGCAGCTCGGGCTTGTGGTGCGGATCGACGTAGTTGCGTTGCGCCTCGGGACGCGCCGCGTCGGCGGCGTGCCCGGCGCGGGCCTGGTCCCGGTCCGGATGGGCCTGAAGGCTGAGCGGCGCGTCGGCGGCGAGCACCTTGAGCAGGAACGGCAGCCGGGTGCCGAACCGGTCGACCACCTGCTCGCCGAGCCAGTGCCCCGGCTCGGCGAGCAACAGGTCGACCAGGCTGACCCGGGCGCCGTCCCGGTCCACCGAGGCCGGAGCGCCCGGGTGGGCGCCCAGCCACAGCTCGGCCTCCGGCTCGTCGCTCGGCACCGGCCGCCCCTGCAGGGTGGCGATCGCCGAGCGCGACCCCCAGGCGTAGTTCCGGATCGGCCCGTACAGCAGCTCCACCGGTCAGCCTCCGGACCGCCCGGCGGTTTCTCCGGGCTCGATGTGGGTGGCGGCGCCGGAGTCGGCCCGGTCCGCGTCGGCGTTGTAGATGTCCGGCTCCAGGTAGATGACCCGGGCGGCGGGAACGGCCGCGCGGATCCGCGCCTCGACCGCGTTGATGCCGCTGGCCAGCTCCTCGGCACTGTGCCAGGTGCGTACGCCGACCTTCGCCGCCACCAGCAGCTCGTCGGGCCCGAGGTAGAGCGTCTTCATGTGGATGATCCGCTCGATCTCCGGGCCGGCCGTGATCGCCTTCTCGATGGCCGTCACGTCGTGCGCCTCGGCGCCCTCACCGAGCAGCAGGCTCTTGGTCTCGATGGCCAGGATGACGGCGATCGTCACCAGCAGCACGCCGATCATCGCGGTGCCGACCGCGTCCCAGCGGCCGTTGTGGGTGATCAGCGTCATGCTCACGCCGAACAGCGCGAAGACCAGACCGACCAACGCGCCCAGGTCCTCCAACAGCACCACGGGCAGTTCGGGCGCCTTGGCCCGGCGGACGAACTTTACCCAGGACTGGTTGCCCCGGACGTGGTTCGACTCCTTGATCGCGGTCCGGAAGGAGAACGTCTCCATGATGATGGCGACCACGAGCACGACCACCGGCACCGCGTGCCACTCGGTGATGCCCTCCTTGTGCCCCCACTTGTGGTACGCCTCGTACAGCGCGAAGAGGCCACCCACGGTGAACAGCACGATCGACACGATGAACGCGTAGATGTAGCGCTCCCGGCCGTAGCCGAAGGGGTGTTGCGGGGTGGCGGCGCGCTTGGCCCGCCGGCCGCCGAGCAGCAGCAGGCCCTGGTTGCCGGAGTCGGCGACCGAGTGGATCGACTCGGCCAGCATCGACGACGAGCCGGTCAGCAGGAACGCGACGAACTTGGTGACGGCGATGCCGACGTTGGCCAGCAGCGCGGCGACGATCGCCTTGGTCCCACCGTTGGCGCTCACGCCGCCGCCTCGCTGAGGACGGCCGCTCGCTTGCGTTCGCTCACTGGTTCGCCAGCTCCTTCATCTCCGTGATGGCCGGGACGGCCATGGGGTCCAGCCCGTGTGCCAGGGCAAGGTAGATCGAGGCGAAGTCCGGGACCGCGACCAGCGAGGCGAGCCGCTCCAACGCGGAGCCACCCTCGGCGGTGACCACGTCGCAGCGCACGCCCCGCCGTTCGGCGAGGGTCTGCACGGCTTCCGCCCGCCGCTCCTCGACCGCGAGGGGCTCGTCGGCGTCGTCCTCGGCGTTGAGCCCGCCGTCCCGCAGCAGCACCAGCCGCAGCCGCGTGCCGGCGGGCGTCTCGTCGTCCGGGTCGGCGAAGATGTCCCGCTCCCCCTCGGCCAGGCCGCCGAAGACGCCGTCGAGCAGGCCGACGCGGCCACGACCGGCCTCGCCGAGCGCGCCGGACACGACCGGGTAGCGGGCGTTCGCCGACAGGGTGTCGCCGAACCGGCGGGCCGCGACGGTCGCCAGCGGTGACGAGCCCCAGACGATGGGGATCGAACCGGCCAGGCCCAGCGCGAGCGACTTCGCCGGGTTGACGAAGGACTCGGCCGTCGGGCGGCAGCGGTCGGCGTCGGCGTCGAGCCGGGCGGCGGTCTCCGCCAGGTCCGCCTCGTTCACCTTCACGAGGCCGAGCGTACGGGCGGCGAGCAGAACCGGCACGGTGAGCGCCCAGAGGCTGGCCCGGGCCGGGGCGCGGCGGGGCACCGGGATGAACGGCGCCCGGGCGCGTTCGGCCACGGACTGGAGCTGCGAGTCCGGGGCGCCGACCGCGACGAGGCGGGCACCGCGCCGGTGGGCCGCCTCGGCCGCGCCGAGCGCCTCGGGGCTGCGGCCGGAGGCGCTGACGGCGATGACCACGTCGGCGGCACCGACCCAGCCGGGCACGCCGGCGCTGCGGTGCGGGATCACCGGCACCGGGCAGCGCGGCCCGGCGACCGTGGCGAGGACGTCGCCGGTCCGCCCGGCGGTGCCGATGCCGGCGATGACCACGGCGCGCGGGCGCCCCTCGTCGCCCAGCACGGAAAGGTTGGCCTCGGCGGCGAGTGCCGCCGACTCGCGGACCTGCGCACCCGCCGAGGCGGTATGCCGCAGCATTCCGCCCGGATCCCGCTCGGCGAGCGCGTCCGGGTCGTCGAGCAGGGCCTCGTCGGCGTCGCGGTGGCCGCTCACCCCGGCCGTACCGTCGATCACGACCGCTCCGCGGGGCCGCCGCGCGCCTCGTCGAGCAGCAGCACCGGCACGTCGTCGCGGACCTCGAAGATCCGGCCGCACTCCGTGCAGGTCAGCGTCTGTGCCTGGGCGTCGTAGGTGAGCGGGGCGTGGTGCGTGTCCGGGCAGGCGAGGATCTCCAGCAACTGCGGGTCCAGGGCCATGGCACGGCTCCTTCCACGTGTGCGGCTTCACCGGACGGCGGTGCCGACCGGCGCACGCGATCTTATCGGCGAACCCGGTCGAGCACCTCGTCGCGGAGCGAGGTCATGCGCTCCCGGGTCGGGGCCTCGACGTTGAGCCGCAGCAGCGGCTCCGTGTTCGAGGCCCGCAGGTTGAACCAGGCGCCGTCGGGGAAGCGCAGGGTGAGGCCGTCCAGCTCGTCGGCCTCCGCGTCGGGGTACGCGGCCCGCACCTCGGCGACCGTCGCCGCCTGGTCGCCCACGGTGGAGTTGATCTCGCCGGAGGCGACGTACCGCTCGTACTCCCCGGCCAGCACCGACAGCGGCAGCGACTGCTCGCCCAGCGCGGCCAGCGTGTGCATCGCCGCGAGCATGCCGGTGTCGGCGAACCAGAAGTCGCGGAAGTAGTAGTGGGCGGAGTGCTCGCCACCGAAGACGGCGTTGGTCCGGGCCATCTCCGCCTTGATGAACGAGTGCCCTACGCGGGAGACGACCGGCTGGCCGCCGTGCTCCCGGATGATCTCCGGCACCGCGCTGGAGGTGATGAGGTTGTGGATCACCGTCGAGCCGGGGTGCTTGGCCAGCTCGCGGGCGGCGACCAGGGCGGTGATCGCGGACGGTGAGACCGGCTCGCCGTGCTCGTCCACCACGAAGCACCGGTCCGCGTCACCGTCGAAGGCCAGGCCGATCTCCGCGCCGTGCTCGACCACGGCCCGCTGGAGGTCGACCAGGTTCTTCGGGTCGAGCGGGTTCGCCTCGTGGTTGGGGAAGGTGCCGTCCAGCTCGAAGTAGAGCGGCACGATCTCCAGCGGCAGGGCCGGGAGCGCGGCGTCACCGAGCACGGTCGGGATCGTGTAGCCGCCCATGCCGTTCCCGGCGTCCACCACCACCTTCAACGGCCGGATCCGGGAGAGGTCGACCAGCTTGCGCAGGTACGCCGCGTAGTCCGCGAGGAGGTTCCGCTGCTGCACCGGCGCGGTCGGCTCGCCGGCGGGGCGCGCCTCGCCCGAGTCCAGCAGAGCCTGCGCCCGGTCCCGGATCTCGGCCAGGCCGCTGTCCTGGCCGATCGGCCGGGCACCGGAACGGCACATCTTGATGCCGTTGTACTGCGCCGGGTTGTGGCTGGCGGTGAACATCGCCCCGGGCAGGTCGAGCGATCCGGAGGCGTAGTAGAGCATGTCGGTGGAGCCGAGGCCCAGCTCGATGACCGTACGGCCCTCGGCGCGGACGCCGGCGGCGAAGGCCGCGGCGAGGCCGGGGCCGGTGGCGCGCATGTCGTGGGCGATCAGCACCGCGTCGCCGGGCTCGCCGGAGGCGTTGAGGACCTGGGTGAAGGCCACGCCCAGCGCCTCCGCCGTGCGCTCGTCCCACTGATCCGGCACCGTCCCACGAATGTCGTAGGCCTTCACGATCTGGGACAGATCAGACACCGGTTCCGCTCCTTGGGCTGCAGGTCGTCAACGGCCTGAGCGTATCGGAGGGGGCCCCGACGCCTCGGCCCCAGGCGCGGAGTCGGGGTCATGAACTCGTGTGGTCGAGCGGCCATCCATCGACGCACCAGGTCCGCAATTCCCCGAATAAATGGATTTGTGCAGGCGGGGTTGCGAGCCTTCCTTAACGCGCAATAGCCTCCTTTTCAGCGTCTGAAGAATGCTGCCGAACAGCATCCGCGCCAATCCCCCGGTCTCGACACCTTTATCGGTGTCGGCACATGGCGCGCCGCAATGCAGGCGCTCAGGAAATGGGAGCAACCTTGGCACGAAGGAAGCGACGTCTCCGGCTGGCCGCGATGTCCGTGGCCGCCATGTCTCTGGCCGCCGCGGGAGCGCTGGTACCGGCCTCCCCCGCCTCAGCGCGTCCGCACGACTGCAGCCTCAGCGTGAAGATCAGCAAGGACCCGGGCTCCATGTACGCCCGGGCGGATGTGAACTGCCGGAACAAGGAACACTTCGCTATCCGCATCTCGATTTATCGCGACGACTGGCACGGCAACAGCTCCGTCGCCAGCCGATACAAGGGGTTCCACGCCTCGGGTTACACGTATCTCTCGACCTCCGAGCCGTGCTCCGACGTCGATCCCAAAAAGAAGTACCACGCGATCGCGAAGCTGTACGACACCCGTTTCGGTCCGGCTGTCGAGGTCAAGGACGTCAAGAGCACCACGGTGTCCGGTCACTGCTGACCGAGGACAGGCCCGGGTTCTCGTCCGGCCGGATCGGCGGCCGCCCGGAGGGCAAGCGCGCCCATCACGGTTGAGCCCGGGGCGGGCGGCGCGCTGCGCCGTCCGCCCCGGATCAGTCGGGCAGTCGGGGCATGAAGGTGGTCCGGTCCTCGTCCCCGGCGACTCCGGGCGTTCCCGAAGCCGGCGTTCCGTACTGCCCCGGCACGGGAGGAGTTGACGGTGGCGGGGCGCCGTAGGGGGTCCCCGGCGTGGGCGCGCCCGGCATCACCTGGGTCGCGTCCGCCGGTGCGCCGTAGAGGCCGGTGGGGCGCTGGGCGGGCGGCGTTCCGTACAGGCCGGGTGTAGCCGGACGGCCGGTGGCCGGCTGCCCGTACACCTGCCCGGGCTGGCCGGGCACGACCGGCGGGCTCTGCGCGGACCGGTAGGTGCTGCCACCGGGGGGCGGGCCACCGCTCGTCGGCGTCTCCTTGTCCTCCCGGAAGCGGCGGACCAGCAGGACGATCAGCACGATCCCGACCGCGACCATGGCCAGACCGAAGAACATGATCGGGGAACCGCCGGACGCCTCCGCCGCCACCGGGCTGGGCGCCCCACCCGCCGGATCGGCGAGGGCGTCGACGGACGTCCCGTCGGCGGCGCCCGCCTCCGTCACGGCGGCACTCGGCGTCGGTGACGGGGTCAGCGACCGGGACGGCGTCGGCGAGGCGGAGGGCCGACCGCCGACCACCCGGGAGGCGTCCGACCCTCGACCCAGCACCTGGCCCACCGCATTGGTCGCCTCACCGATGACGGCCAGCCGGCCGTCCGGCGCTCCGGCGGCGAACGCCACCCGGTACCGCACGGTGATGCTCTTGCCCTTGCACAGCCGCGGGTTCGCCGGGGAGGTGGCCGCGGTGCTCACCCCGCCGCCGCCCCCGGACAGCGGCACGGGGAACCAGCGGCCCCCCGCGTTGACCTGCACCCGGACCTGATCCGCCTGGAGCCCGTCGAGGCGTAGAGCGAGCGCGGTGCGCAGGAGGACGCAGCCGTCCGTACGCTTGCGCACCTCCACGGCGACGCCCTCAGCCGACCCTCCGGCCGTGAATCGCCCGGCGGCGCCCACCCGGACCGAGTCCTCGTCGGCGAGCGCCGGGGTCGCACCGACGGCCACGAGGCCGCCCACCACCGCGCAGACCGCTGCGAGCCGCGCCGCGTGCCGCCGAACCGACATGATCACCTCGCCGTTCCTCCCCCGGGAACGGGGGTCCGCCGGTCAGGCTACTACCGGGGCGGGACAGCTCCCGGTCATAGAGCGCTCCGGATGTGCCCCGCATTACCCTCCGGCGCCGCCATCCACTCGGACCGGCACCCGCCACGCCCACGTGTCCGGCCGCCTCCTGCCGCCCGCTCGGCCGGCGGACCGGTCCGCTCAGGCGACGGCGGCCAGAGCGTCCCGGCACAGCCGGTCGGCCGTGCGGGTGGTCTCCGGCAGCCGGAAACGTGGCGCGAGCGCGAGTACCTGGGCGATCGCGTTCTCCAGGCTCATCCGGTGGCCGACGCTGACGAAGACGGGCTTCACCCCGTCCCGCGTCCGCACCACCCCGCCGACGACCTCCCCTCCGTCGACCAGGGGCGCCCAGGCCCCGCGCCGCTCCGCCGGCCCCGACCACGTCCCCACCAGCGGGGTCTTCCCCACCCCGACCGCCGGCAGGCCGGTCACCACCCCCAGGTGGCACGCCAGCCCGAACCGGCGCGGGTGCGCCAGCCCGTGTCCGTCGCAGACCAGCAGATCCGGAAGGGTACGCAGGCGACGCAGTGCGTCGAGCAACGCGGGCACCTCCCGGAACGCGAATAGCCCGGGGACGTACGGGAAGGCGGGACGCCCCACGCTGACCGCCTCGTCGACGACGGTCAGGGTCGCCGTGTCCAACACGGTGACGGCCGCCGCGAGCCGGTCCCCGCCTTCCGCGTACGCGACGTCCAGGCCGGCCACCCTCGCCGGAGCGGTCGGTCCGGGACCGACGAGGTCCACCAGAGGCCACAGCCGGTCCTGGATCGCGAGCGCGGCGGCCACGTCGGCCGGCTGCTCGTAGCCGACCTGGCCCACCAACTTCCTCTCCTCACGACGCCGCCGGCGGCCTCGTGGCCCCGGTCACTGGCCGATCCGGCCGTCGATCAGCTCGTGGAGCAGGTCGGCATGGCCGTTGCGCCGGGCGTACTTCTCGATCATGTGGACCAGCAGCTCGCGCAGGGAAAGCTCCTCGCCGTGGTGCGTGCGCCCCCGGACCCCGAGGGTCGGCGCCTCGGCGACGAAGCGCTCGGCGAACTCGACCTCCGCCCGCCACGTACGCCACGCCTCGGCGAATCAGCTAACAACGTCAGCTACTTGGGATGTCGATGAGAGTGGGGTCAGCAGCAAGGTCACCTGCCTGCCTGAGCTCCTCCTCGAACATCACGAAGGTCCTGCGCCTGATGCCCTCGATGAGCGCGACTTCCTTTGCCGTGAGGTCACGCCGTTCGGAATCTGCCAAGTCTTCGATGGCTTTGATCGTCTCGTAGAGGGCGAACACTGGGCCCTCTCCGCGCAAATAGTGAGCACGGTCGTACTCAACCCACTGCACGAAGTCCTCACGGCCAAGCATGCTGATCTCCCCACCGACGGCAAAGAGGATCTCATCGATCAGGTCGTTAGCCGGCTCCCAGCCGCCCGTCTTCTTGGACAGGCGCCACGCTGCCACTCCGCCATCGGTCGTCTCGACCATCTTCACCGGCGACTTGTAGTAGCTAAAGAACCCCGGCAGAACCAGGCCCGGCATCTCCGGCACTCGGCCTCCCCTCACCTAACGTCGACTTGAGCGCATCCCAGAAGAAGCTTTGTTCGCGGGTCAGTAGGCCGTTGTAGATCGCCCGCTCCATCAGGGACAGATCATTGCCGCGCTCCCGTGCGATCGACTCGAGGTCTCTCCGCACCTCGTACAGTGAATGTTCCCACCCATCGACCACGTCAAGTGCCGCCAAGTGGAGCCGGAACTCTGCGATGTGCCCGTTACTCATGCGCAACATCATCTGAATGTCTCGATACCCGCTCGCCTGCGGCTTGGCAAACCGATCCTCAACCTCAACGATCTCGACATCCGGGTCCTCCGTGACCAGCCGTACGGCACGATACAGGTCCGATAGCTTCGCAAAGACAACCTTGGCAGCCGCAAGATCGGTAAGCCGTGAGACATCGCCTCCATACTTGCGAACCTTGTCTTCGGCACGCGTCCTTTGCT
>NZ_JAATEO010000067.1 GCF_012034245.1 Micromonospora thermarum
ACAATTTGGCACTGGCTTATCAAGCACCCTGTTGAGTTCTCAAAGAACAACCACACACCATCCGAGCTCCCACATCGTGGGAACCCGTCCGGGGCAACCTCTCGAACCTACCCGTCCCATCCCTCGTCGTCAACTTGGTCGCCCAGGTGATCGACTTGGTGCGGTCCGGATCCACGATGACGCACGCCGTACCCGGCGGTCGTTACTGTCGTGGGAAGCGGCAAGACCGGCCGACAATCGCTTGGCGATCATCCGCCCGGCTCCCTGCCGGCTTCAGAACTCTACCTGGTCGGCTTCGCGATCGCAACTCCGTCTTTCCGGAGTTCCTCGCACCGCCCAGTTCTCAGTCTCGCTCGGCGTCTCCGCCACGAGCCTGGCGCCCGTTCTCGGCCGGTTTGTCCGGCCTCCCGCGTGCAGAGAGAAAGTTACGCGGACGCGCCGACGAAGGCAAATCAAGATCCGTCACTGGATTTGATCGCCGTGCACAGCGGCCTGCACGGGGTGCAACGGCACGGCCGCCGGACTCATTCCCGCCCGGCGGGGATACGCGCTGGCGGAGTCGCTTCCGCCCCGCTACCACCCACCACGCGCGGCACCGGCGTGCGAGAGTGGCTGGCATGGCTGACCTGACGGTGGTGCTCGCCGAGGACGCGCTGCTCGGACTGCTGCTGCCGTTCTGGCAGTTGGTCATCGCCGCGTTCGTTCTCGTGGTCCTGGTGCTCTCGGTCGGCCGCCTGGCCCGCCGCGGTCCGTCCCGCATGACGACCGCTCTGCTGGTGACGGCCGCGGCCATCGCCGGCCTGGCGACGGTGGGCGTACTGCTCCAGGACTAGGGACGGGCTAGGGACGAGCGCCGGCGGCTAGAGGCGGCGGTTGGCCAGGCTCGGCAACTCCGCTCTGATGGTGCGCAGCCGGTCCAGGTCGAGGTCGGCGATCGCGACACCCTGGCCGTCGGGCACCTGGGTGAGGACGAGACCCCACGGGTCGACCACCATGCTGCGCCCGAAGCAGGTCCGGCCCGGCTCGTGATCCCCCGTCTGGCCGGCAGCGGCCACGAAGCACTGGTTCTCGATCGCCCGCGCCCGCAGCAGCACCTCCCAGTGGTCCCGGCCGGTATGCAACATGAAGGCCGCGGGAACGACGAGCAGCTGGGCGCCGCCGTCCGTGGTGAGCTGCCGGTAGAGCTCGGGGAAGCGCAGGTCGTAGCAGATCGACAGGCCGACCCGCAGACCCTCGACGTCGACGACCACCGGCTGCGCGCCGGGTGCGACCGTGGCCGATTCGAGGTACGACACCCGGCCGGGGATCTCCACGTCGTACAGGTGGATCTTGCGGTAGGAGGCGGCGAGGGTGCCGGACCGGTCGAAGACCAGCGACGTGTTGTAGGTGTGGTCCGGATCCGGGCCGCGCTCGTGGATCGAGCCGGCAACGACCCACATGCCGAGCCGTCGGGCGACGGCGGCGAAGAACTGCCCCACCTCGCCGTCGACCGGCTCCGGATCCAGAAGACCGGCGGCGGGACCGAGGTAGTCCACGTACTCGGGCAGGACCGCGAGGTCGGCGCCGCCGGCGGCGGCGCGCTCCAGCAGGAGCTCCGCGGCCGCCAGGTTCACCTTGCGGTCGTCCCGGGCGTTGAGCTGGCAGACGGCGACGCGCATGGGCATCAGCGTACGTGCGGGAAGGGCTCCGGCGACAGGACCGGGCGCCGCCGCGATGAGCGTTTCACGGCGGCGCCGGCGGACGGGTCAGGCGGACTTCTCCTCGCGGTCCCGGCGGGCCCGCCGACCGGTGAACTCGCGCGGGACGATCGTCGGGTTCACGTTCTCCAGGACCACCTCACGGGTGATCAGCACGCGGGCGGCGTCGGGGTTGCTCGGAACCTCGTACATCACGGAGAGCAGGACCTCTTCCATGATCGCGCGGAGGCCGCGGGCGCCGGTGCCACGGAGCATCGCCTGGTCGGCGATCGCCTCCAGCGCCGACGGCTCGAACTCCAGCTCGACGCCGTCCAGCTCGAAGAGACGCTGGTACTGCCGGACGAGGGCGTTCCGGGGCTCGGTGAGGATCCGGACCAGGGCGGTGCGGTCGAGACTGCGCACGCTGGTGATAACCGGGAGTCGGCCGATGAACTCGGGGATCAGGCCGAACTTCAGCATGTCCTCCGGCATCACCTGGCTGAAGATGTCGTCCGTCGAGCGCTCGGAGACGGACCGGAGCCGGGCCCCGAAGCCGGTGCCGCCGTGACCGGTGCGCGCCTCGATGATCTGGTCGAGGCCGGCGAAGGCGCCACCGCAGATGAACAGCACGTTGGTGGTGTCGATCTGGATGAACTCCTGGTGCGGGTGCTTACGGCCGCCCTGGGGCGGCACGTTCGCGACCGTGCCCTCCAGCATCTTCAGCAGGGCCTGCTGCACACCCTCGCCGGAGACGTCCCGGGTGATCGACGGGTTCTCCGACTTCCGCGCGATCTTGTCGACCTCGTCGATGTAGATGATCCCGGTCTCGGCGCGCTTGATGTCGTAGTCGGCGGCCTGGATCAGCTTGAGGAGGATGTTCTCCACGTCCTCGCCGACGTAGCCGGCCTCCGTGAGGGCCGTGGCGTCCGCGATGGCGAAGGGGACGTTGAGCATCCGTGCCAGGGTCTGGGCGAGGTGCGTCTTGCCACATCCTGTCGGGCCGAGGAGCAGGATGTTGGACTTCGCCACCTCGACGCTGTCGGTGCCGGGGGCACCGGCGGAGTCGGCCTGGATCCGCTTGTAGTGGTTGTAGACCGCTACGGCGAGCGCCTTCTTGGCCTGGTCCTGGCCGACGACGTAGTTGTCGAGGAACTGGCAGATCTCCATCGGCTTGGGAAGCTCTTCCCACTTCACCTCGCCGGACTCGGCCAGCTCCTCCTCGATGATCTCGTTGCAGAGATCGATGCACTCGTCGCAGATGTAGACCCCGGGGCCCGCGATGAGCTTCTTGACCTGCTTCTGCGACTTGCCGCAGAAGGAGCACTTCAGTAGGTCGCCGCCGTCACCGATCCGTGCCACCTACGTTCTCCCTGCACTCATCGGCCGGGGACCCGGCCATGACCTGCGGACGCTGCGCGCCGCCCGTCCTTGTTGCCCCCGCCGGCCAGGGGGCCAGCGAAGCGGTACAGACCCGACGTTACCCGCTGGCGCGAATTTCTCCGACCCCCAAAACGGGTGTGTCAGAGGTCGGCCGGGAGCGGACCCCCGACCGACCTCCAATCGTGCTGCTCAGCTGGCGGCGTTGGCGGCCAGCAGACCCTTCTTGCGGCTGGTGAGGATCGTGTCCACCAGCCCGTACTCCTTGGACTCCTCGGCCGTCATGATCTTGTCACGGTCGATGTCCTTGCGGACCTTCTCGATCGGCTGGTTGCAGTGCCGCGAGAGCATCTCCTCCAGCTGGGTCCGCATCCGCAGGATCTCCCGGGCCTGGATCTCGATGTCCGAGCCCTGCCCGTAGCCGCCCTCGGTGGCCGGCTGGTGGATGATGATCCGCGAGTTCGGAAGGGCCATCCGCTTGCCCGGCGTGCCGGCGGCGAGCAGCACCGCCGCCGCGCTGGCCGCCTGGCCCAGGCAGACCGTCTGGATGTCCGGACGGACGTACTGCATGGTGTCGTAGATCGCCGTCATGGCCGTGAACGAGCCACCGGGCGAGTTGATGTACATGATGATGTCGCGGTCCGGGTCCGTGCCCTCCAGCGTCAGCAGCTGGGCCATCACGTCGTTGGCCGACGCGTCGTCCACCTGGACGCCGAGGAAGATGATCCGGTCCTCGAAGAGCTTGTTGTACGGGTTGGACTCCTTGACCCCGTACGACGTGCGCTCGACGAACGACGGCAGGACGTAGCGGTTGTGCACGGCCGCGAACTGCGGCGGAAGGCTCAGGTCGGTCATCGTCAGCTCCTCGCTCAGCTCAGGGTCCCGGCGCCTTCCGGAACCTGGGCGGCTCCGGTGATCACCTTGTCGATGAAGCCGTAGTCCACGGCCTCCTGGGCGGTGAACCAACGGTCACGGTCCGAGTCGGCCTCGATCTGCGCGGGGTTCTGGCCGGTGTGGAAGGCGACCCGCTCCTGGAACATCCGCTTCGTGTAGAGCATCTGCTCCGCCTGGATGGCGATGTCCGCCGCGGTGCCCCCCATGCCCCCGGACGGCTGGTGCATCATGATCCGCGCGTGCGGCAGGGCGTAGCGCTTGCCCTTGGTGCCCGCGCAGAGCAGCAGCTGGCCCATCGAGGCCGCCATGCCCATCGCCACGGTCGACACGTCGTTGTCGATGAACTGCATCGTGTCGTAGATCGCCATGCCCGAGTAGACCGAGCCACCCGGGGAGTTGATCCAGAGGTTGATGTCGCGGTCCGGGTCCTCCGCGGCGAGCAGCAGAAGCTGCGCGCAGATGCGGTTGGCGACCTGGTCGGTCACCTCGCTGCCCAGGAAGATGATCCGCTCCTTGAGCAACCGGTTGTAGACCGAGTCGTCGAGGTTGCCAATGGTGTCGCCACCTCGGGCGTCGATCGCCCGGAGCGGCGTCGCTGGGATGTGCATGTCGGTCATGGCAGCCCTTCGCTCTCCGTACCGTCCTACCCGACACTAACCGCTCAGCCGGACGGCAGAGTCCCGGTCGGGGCACTGTTCGCTCTCAGCGCAGCCCCGTCGGGGCGTACCCCGGAAACGGGTTTCGGCCGCCGCCCAACCGCGAGGGATGGACGGCGGCCGCACCGCGACGATCAGTGCTCGTGGTCGTGCTCGGCCTCGCTCTCGGCGCGCAGCGCGTCCAGGCTCACCTCGTTGCCGGCGGTGTCCTTGATCGTGATCCGCTCCATGATCGAAGCCAGCGCCTTGCCGCGGCGGACGTCGCCGTAGACGGCACCCGCGGCGCCCGAGCGGACGAGCTGGTCGTAGTACTGCTGCGGGGGCATCCCGGCGCGCTGCGCCCGGTGGACGATCTCGTGCCCGAACTCGTCGTCGGAGACCTGGGTGTCCTCCGCGTCGGCGATCGTGTCCAGCAGGAGCTGGATCTTGACGCCCTGCGTGGCCGCCTCGGCCAGCTCCTCGTCGATCTGCTCCTCGGTCTTCTCCTCGGCCGCGAGGTACTCCTCCAGCGAGGCACCGATGCGCTCCAGCTGGTCGACCATCGCCGCCTTGCGGCTCTCGACCTCCTCGCGGACGACGCCCTCCGGCGCCGGCACCTCGGCGGCCTCGACCAGCTGCTCGAGGGCCTTGTCGCGCGCGGCGTAGATCTGCTCGACCCGCTTGCCCCGGGTCACCCGCTCGCGCAGGTCGTTGCGGAGCTCCTCGATGGTGTCGAACTCGCTCGCCATCTGGGCGAACTCGTCGTTGAGCTCGGGGAGCTCCTTCTCCTTGACCGTGCGGACGGTCACCGACACCTCGGCGTCCCGGCCGGCGTAGTCGCCGCCGACGAGCTGGGTGGTGAAGGTGGTGCTCTCGCCGGCGGCGAGGCCGACGACGGCCTCGTCCAGGCCCGGCAGGAGCTGCTGGCTGCCGACCTCGTGCGAGATGTTGCTCGCCGAACCACCCGGCACGTCCTCGCCGTCGACCGTCGCGTTCAGGTCGATCTGCACGTAGTCGCCCTCGGCGGCGGCCCGCTCGACGGTCTTCAGGGTGGCGAACCGCTCGCGCAGGCTGGTCACCTGGGCGTCGATCTCGCTGTCGTCGATCTGCAGCTCGTCCACGGTCACCTCGATGGTGGCCAGGTCCGGCAGGGTGATCTCGGGGCGGACGTCGACCTCGGCGGTGAAGTTGAGCGAGTCGCCGTCGGCGAACTCGGTGATCTCGACCTCGGGCCGGCCCAGCGTCTTCAGGTCATGCTCGCGGACCGCGGCGAGGATGTTCTGCGGGATGGCCTCCTGGACCGCCTCGTTGAGGACGGTGCCCCGACCGACCCGCTGGTCGATCACGGCGGTCGGAACCTTGCCCCGGCGGAAGCCGGGAACCTGGACCTGCTGGCCGATCTCCCGGTACGCCTTCTTGAGGCTCGGCTCGAGCTCGACGAACGGCACCTCGATGGCGAGCCGCACGCGCGTCGGGCTCAGAGTCTCGACGGTGCTCTTCACAGGCGTACTCCTTGACGGATCTCGGTTGGTCTGGGCGCTCTAACAGCCCATCGAGTGTAGGCGAGCCGGCGCGGCCGGTCGGCAGCGCCCGGGAACCGCGCGGCGAACGGCGGCGCCCGGGATGGCCCGGCCGCGGACGACAGTCGGGGTGGCGGGATTTGAACCCACGGCCCCTCGCTCCCAAAGCGAGTGCGCTACCAAGCTGCGCCACACCCCGTGGCGGGAAGCAGTCTATGCCGTCCGCGCCCGCCCGGAGTCCTCCGGGGCGTCCGCCGACGCGTGTCCGCGTCCCGAAGGCGCCGCGAAGGCCGCCCCGCCGGGCGCGGAGGCCGCGCCGCGAAGGCCGCCCCGCCGGGGCGCGGAGGCCGCAACTTCAGGGAAAGTGTGGTGTCGACCGCCGTTCCGCCGTCGGAGGCCGCTCTTCCCGTGAAGGTGCGCGGATCTTGGTGCGACGGCACGCCGGGCGCGGCTGCGCGGGCGACGGCGGCATTGGGTACGCTGTCGGCGCGCCACCTTGTCGAGGTGCGCACGCGGGCGTAGCTCAATGGCAGAGCTTCAGTCTTCCAAACTGACGGTGCGGGTTCGATTCCCGTCGCCCGCTCCACCCACGAAGGCCCAGGTAAACGCATGATCGCGGCACCTGGGCCTGTTCACTTCTCCCCCATCCCGGATCTTGCATGCCATCCGCGTGCCATCCACTGGGGCGAGAGGTTGGCCGCTTGCGCCACGATCGCGGCGTTGTCCGACAACGTCTCGATCTGCAGCCGCTGCAGGCCGCGCACGACAAAACCGTAGTGGCACAGGACCGCGACCACGTCGGTGCCGTAGCCCTTGCCGCGGAAGGACGGCCGCAGCCCCAGCCCGATGTGCGCGGACCGGCTGTGGTTGTCGATGCCCCACAGCGTCGCGGTGCCGACCAGCGTGCCGCCGTCCAGCTCGACCACCGAGAACGGGACGTGCCCCTGCTCCGTGTCGTCCACCACGAGCCGCGGGTCCTTGGAGCCGGGCGTGATCGGCCGCCAAGGCCGGCCTTCGGACCGCGAGGCGTTGACGACGTCGTCGTAGAGCTCGGCCCGCAGGATCGGGATGTCGTCCTCGTGCCGGGCCCTGAGCCCGATCTTGCTGCCCCTGAGCACGCGGGCTTCCTATCCGACTGGGCTGACCGGCGGCAAATCAACAGGCGTCGCAGGCCGCGCCTGATCTGGTCCAGCGGGGGCGGATCGTGTTGCCGGCCGTGGCCGGTGATCCGTTGCCGGCTCGATCGGTAACGAGTCGCCTCCCGTTCCTGGCGGCCCGAGCAGGGCGATGACTGCTGCCACGATCGTCTCGACGGCCGGGTCTCCACCGTGTGAGGTGTCGAGCTCGACGACGGCGTCGACACCCTCCGGCGGTTCGAAGATCGACCGCTTCATCTCGCCCCGCTGGAACAGGGATAGGAGCTGCTGGTCGACGGCCCCGCCCTCGGCCGCCCGAGCACCAAGTCGCTGGCCGATGACCGCCTCCTGGGCGACGACGTGAACAGCCAGCACCCGGGTGCCACCCGCGACCAGCACGTCCAGCAGCTCGTGGGACAACACCGAGGACTCCACGACGAAGCTCACCCCTGAGGCCGCGAGCAGCCGGACGACGTCGACCATCACGGCCTCAGCCCGGAGGCTGACGGGACCACCGGCGACGTGGAAGTCCCGGTCGAGCCGGACCCTGCCGTCCTCGGCGACGGAGGCGGAGGACAGCCCCAGGCCTGTCTTGATCTCGTCACGGGTCAGGAACGGGATACCGAAGCGGCCGGCCGTCGCAGCGGCAACGGTGGTCTTCCCAGCCCCCGGACAACCGCAGACAGCGATCACCACCGGCCGTTTCTTCGCCAACATCCGCCGATCTTGGCAGACCCGCAGAAACGCTGTCGACGTGCCGAGCCTGTCACCAGGGCGGTGCGGGCCATCCGTGGGCCAGTAGCGGCGGCCGGCGGCGGCTCGTCACCACGAGCGCGCTACCGTCGTCGCGCGAACCGGAGCGGCTCAGGATTTCCGCAGCGGCCGGAAGGCGGCCCGCACCTCGGTCGCGAACACGTCGGGCTCCTCCCAGGCGGCGAAGTGGCCGCCCTTGTCGACCTCGTTGAAGTACGCGGGGTTGGGGTAGACCGCCTCGACCCAGCTGCGCGGGGCAGCCCAGATCTCGCCGGGGAACGTCGTGAAACCGACCGGAACCGAGACCGGCGGAGGAGCCTGGCCGGAAGCTTGGGCCGCGGCCCGGAACCGTCCGAATTCCCAGTACCACCGGGCGGCCGAGGCACCGGTGCCGGTCAGCCAGTACAGCGTGATGTTGTCGACGATGGCGTCCCGGGTGAGGCCGCCCGTCGGCTGCCCGTCGACGAACGCGCGGGACATCTTGTA
>NZ_JAATEO010000068.1 GCF_012034245.1 Micromonospora thermarum
TCACGGCGGGCCCCACCCCACCACCGCAACCAACGACCAAAGCCGGAACGCACCGACGAACCCCAAGCCCGGCCCACGGACGAACCCCGAGCCCGGCCCACGAACGAACCCCGAGCCCGACCCGGCCAGGACGTGGTCGCCGTCACCACGGCGGGTGGAAGAGCCGGGCGGGGTAGCGTGTTGAGTCGGGTGTCGGTGTGTCCAGTGTCCCCGGGCCTCACCTAAATTGCCGTCGCGGAATGCCGTCCGGCTGGAGCCGCCACGCGCCACTCGCCGAGAGGCGACCTACACACCGACACCCCAGCGCCGCCCCCGAGCCCACCGGGCCCGGGGGCGGCGCTGTTCGCGTACCCCGACGAAGCCCCGCAGCGGCGAGCCGGGCTGTCCGCGTACCCCTGGGAGAGCTCAGCCCCGGCGGCCGCGGATGATGTCGACGAGGGCCGCGACCAGCGCGAGCGCGATGGTGCCGCTGGCGATCAGCAGCGAGTGGCGGAAGGCGACCGACCAGTCGCCGGCGCTCGCCGCGAGGGCGGAGAAGAAGGCGGAGCCGACGGCGGCGATGCCGGCGGCGGAGCCGATGCGTTGCCCGGTCTGGAGCATGCCCGCGCCGCGGCCCGCCTGACGCACCGGGACCTGGGAGAGGGTGAGGGTCTGGTTGGGCGCGATCACCAGGCCGCTGCCCAGGCCAGCCAGCAGCAGGGGCGCGGCGGTCCACCAGGGTACGGGCACGCCGGCGGGTACCCGGTCCAGCGCCAGGACGACGGTGAGCAGGCCGGCGACGACGGCGAGCAGCCCGACCGCGACGAGGGGACGGCCGTACCGGTTGACGATCCGGCCGCCGATGGCGGAGGCGGCTGCCGAGCCCAGGGCGAACGGGGTGATGGCCAGGCCGGCGACGAGCGCGCTGTAGCCGAGGCCGTTCTGGACGTACAGGGTGAAGACGAAGAAGATGGCGGTGAAGCCGCCGAAGTAGACCAGCGCGATCAGCGCGCCCAGCCCGTACGACCGGACGCCGAACAGGCGCAGGTCGAACAGCGGCTCGCGGCGCCGGGCGTACCACCGTTCCCATCCGGCGAAGGCGGCCAACGCGAGCAGCCCGGCCGGTACGAGCAGCCACTTCGCCGGGTTCCGCCATTGTTGCTGCACCAGGGGCAGCAGGATGAGCAGCACGCCGAGCCCGAGCAGCACCACCCCGACCGGGTCCAGCCGGCGGTGGTCGGCGCGGCCCCGCGGACGGTGGGGCAGCAGCCGCCAGCCGAGGACGACGGCGAGGACGCCGACGGGCACGTTGACGAAGAAGACCCACCGCCAGCCGTGTTCGATGCCGCCGACGTGGATGAGCAGGCCGCCGAGGAGGGGGCCGACGGCGGTGGAGATGCCGATGGTCGCGCCGAGCAGCCCGAACGGCCGGGCCCGTTCGGGGCCCTGGAACAGTTCCTGGATCAGCCCGGTGACCTGCGGGTTGACCACACCGGCGGCGGCGCCCTGGAGCAGGCGGGCGGCGACCAGCCAGGCGGGGGAGGGTGCCAGGCCGGCGGCGGCGCTGGTGACGGTGAACAGGGCGATGCCGACGACGAAGGCGGTACGCCGGCCGTGCGCGTCGCCGAACCGCCCGGCGGGCACGAGCACCAGCCCGAACGTCAGGGCGTACCCGGACAGCACCCACTGGAGGTCGCTCGGGGACGCTCCGAGCGCGCGGTCCATCGACGGGACGGCGACGTTGACGATGCTGACGTCGAGCAGCGTCATGAAGGCGGCGACGAGACCGACTCCGAGGGCTGGCCAGCGCCGCCGGTGCTCGGGTGCCGGGTCGCCGGCGGGATGTGTCGTCGGGCCCGGGGACGGACGGTCACGCATGCCCTGACCGCTACCCCGAGCCCGGTTCGTGAAGCGTCACGCCAGCTGCTGCGCGCAGAACCGCGGGCCGAAGTCCAGGCCGGCCATGGGCGAGTCCTCGCGGTGCAACAGGTTCTTCTGGGTGAGCTGGTGCAGGGGTGCGTGGAGCTGCTCCTCGGTCAGCCCGGACTCCTCGGCGATGAGGTCCGGGTAGGGAACCTGGCCTCGCGCCTCCAGGGCCGCGACCGCGTCGTACACCCGTTCCTCGACCTCCGACAGTTGCACCTGCTGCATGTCGTCCTCCTTCGGTACCCGCCCACGGTGCAGGCGGCCTGCGCCGCGGTTACCCGGCGGGTGACCGAAGATGCCCACCCGATCGGGCGGTGTCGGCACCGCGCCGGCCCGTGTGACAGGCCCTAGGCTGCAGCGGTGACCTCCTGGGATCTCGCGGTGGTGGGCGGGGGCCCCGCCGGCCTGTCCGCCGCGTACGTGGCCGCCCGCGCGGGTGTCCGCACGCTGGTGGTGGAGCGTGCCGCGCATCCGCGGTACAAGACCTGCGGCGGCGGCCTGATCGGCACATCGCTGGCCGCGTTGGGCGACCGGGTCGAGGTGCCGGCGCATGACCGGGTGGACCGGGTGACGTTCACCCGGGACGGGCGAGGCCGGTTCACCCGCCGTCACGCCGAGGGGCCGCTGGTGACGATGGTGCGCCGGGAGGAGTTCGACGACCGCCTGCGGGGGGCCGCGGTCGCCGCCGGGGCGGAGCTGCGCCAGCGGGTCGCGGTCCGCGCCGTCGAGGAGGTTCCCGAGGGGGTACGCCTGCGGCTGGCCGACGGGGACGCGGTGACCGCCCGTACGGTGATCGGCGCCGACGGGTCCTCCGGGGTGGCCGCCCGGCACGTGGGTGTCCGCCACCGTCAGGTCGACCTGGGGCTGGAGCTGGAGCTGCCGGTGCCGCCGGCGGAGCAGGCGCGCTGGCGGGGTCGCGTGCTGCTGGACTGGGGGCCGCTGCCCGGCTCGTACGCGTGGGTGTTCCCGAAGGGTGACCTGCTCACGGTGGGGGTGATCGCGGCGCGGGGGGCGGGGGAGCGGACCCGGGCGTACCTGCGGTCGTTCGTGGAGCGGCTGGGTCTGTCGGGCGTGGAGCCGGCGCACGATTCCGGCCATCTCACCCGCTGCCGCAGTGAGGATTCGCCGTTGCGCCGGGGACGGGTGCTCGTGGCGGGTGACGCGGCCGGCCTGCTGGAGCCGTGGAGCCGGGAGGGCATCAGCTACGCGCTGCGCTCCGGCGCCCTGGCCGGCGCGGCGGTGGCCGCCGACGACCTTCCCGGGTACGAGCGGGCGGTCGCCGAGTTGTTGGTGCCGTCGATGCGCGCCGGGCACCGCCTCCTCGACGCGTTCACCCGCCGGCCCCAGGTGTTCCACGCGCTGCTCGCGACACCGCCGGGCTGGCGCATGTTCGTGCGGTTCTGTCAGGGGCGGGCGAGCTTCGACGAGACGCTGGCCCGGACGCCGGTGCGGGCCGCGCTGGCGCTGCTGGACCGCCTTCCCGCCCGCTCCTTTCCCATAGGATCCTAGGACGCCTTACGCGATGTGACCGGCCCGGCGAGGCGTGGAAAGACCGGCTGGCCCGGAGGCGGCGAGCGGCCGGAGAATGAATGCCGACGAGGGAGGCGCCCATGAGCGAGCCGGCGTTCACCGACGACGAGTACGCCTTTCTGCGGCACGTCCGTTTCGGCGAGCTGCCCCCGGCGGTTCGCCCGGAGGAGCGCGTCGAGCTGACCGAGACCGAGCCCCGGCGGGACCGCCCGGACCCGGACGACCAACGTGCCTGGGACCTGCGGCACGGCGCCTGAGACGGCGACGGGCCGCAGGCGTACGCACGCCCACGGCACGTCGTGACCCGACAGGTCAGAAGACCGGATCGCCCTCGCGCACCAGCTTCCAGTTGGGCCGGAAGAAATCGGCCGGGTCGATGACGCCCCGCGACTGTGCCCAGTCGATGAGCGGTGCCGGCCATGGCCGCCGCGACCACCTCGGTCTGGACGTGGTTGATGAAGTCCAGGATCGGGGTGTCCTTGTAGCGGGACTCGGCGGCGGACAGCTCCACGGTGGAGCGGGCGACGACCTGGTTGACGTACGCGACGGTCTTCGCGTGCTGGCCGCGGACGGCCGCGAGCACCGCCGGGTCCTCGACCACGGTGTTGGTGTTCAGCATGGTGGCGCGCTTGCTGACGACCCGCCACCGGCCGCGCTCCTTGCGCAGCGTGAACCAGGGTGGCGAGGTTCGCGACGCCGATGTCGTTGTGCCGGCTGTCGTCGTACTCGGCGTCCCGGTAGTAGTCCCAGTTGCAGACGTTGCCGTGGGTGTCCGACGTGCCCAGGACGGTGGGGTCCCAGGTCTTCGGTCCCGCCGCCTCGGCGGCCCGGGCATCCACCTCGCCGGCGTGTGTCGTTTCCGCCGGCCCGGCCGGGGTAGGGCGGTCAGGGACCCGATCCGACCGGTGCGCGAAGGAGACGTCGGTGAGCGAGGACCAGCACACGCCGCAGGACCCGACCAGCCAGTACGGCCAGCAGGAGGGGCAGCCGAAGCAGCAGCAGACGCCGCCCGGCAGGACGGGGGAGATGACCCCGAAGCCCGACCACGGCGAGGAGTCGTACCGGGGCAGCGGCAAGCTCACCGGCAAGCGTGCCGTCATCACCGGTGGCGACTCGGGCATCGGTCGGGCCATCGCCATCGCGTACGCCCGGGAGGGTGCCGACGTGCTCATCTCCTACCTCGGCGAGGAGGAGGACGCCGACGCCCGGGAGACCGTGCGGCTGGTCGAGGAGGCCGGCCGCACCGGCGTGGCGGTGCGCGGGGACATCAGCGACGAGCGGGTCTGCCAGGACCTGATCGACCGCGCGGTGCGCGACCTCGGCGGCATCGACATCCTGGTGAACAACGCCGCCTACCAGATGGCGCAGGAGAAGGGCATCGCCGGGATCAGCACCGAGCAGTTCGACCGGGTCCTGAAGACCAACCTGTACGCGATGTTCTGGCTCTGCAAGGCCGCGATCCCGCACCTGGCGGAGGGCTCGGCGATCATCAACACCTCGTCGATCCAGGCCTTCGACCCGTCGCCGCAACTGCTCGACTACGCCACCACCAAGGCCGGCATCGTCAACTTCACCAAGGCGCTCGCCCAGGACCTCGCCGACCGGGGGATCCGGGTCAACGCGGTGGCGCCCGGTCCGATCTGGACCCCCCTCATCCCGGCCACCATGCCGCAGGAGAAGGTGCAGAAGTTCGGCCAGGACACGCCGGAGGGCCGCCCCGGCCAGCCCGCGGAGCTGGCGCCCGCGTACGTCTTCTTCGCCTCGCAGGAGTCCAGCTACGTGACGGGCGAGGTCCTCGGGGTCACCGGGGGCCGCCCGACCAAGTGACGCGCCGACGGCCTTCCGCCAGGTGGGCCCGGGCCGACGGGCGGGAGACCGGTCAGCGGGGCCAGGTGGTGAAGCGGCGGCGGACGTGGGCGACGCCGCCGACACCCAGGCCGTAGCGGGCGAAGCGCGCGTCCGGCAGCCGGTCCAGGTAGCGGCCGGCGGCGCGGACGTCCTCCGGGTCCAGGGCGGGGTCGAGCTGCCGGGCGAGCGCCAGCAGCTCGGCCACGTCGTGCCGGTCGAGGGCGGCCGCCACGTCGATGTAGTCGCGGACCTCGCGCCGGTTCACCAGGGCGGCGGTCTTGCTGGCCATCAGGTCCCGGACGTCCATCACCGGGCCGAGGTCCATCACGACCGGGCTGCGATGGCGGTCCAGCCGGGCCAGACTGAGCCGCAACTGCCGGCCGTCCCGGCTGACCAGGAAGTCCCGCAGGTCCCGGTCGAAACCGTCGAACAGCCCGGCCAGCTCACTGTCCGGATCGGCGTCCTCCACGGTGAAGCCGGCGCGCTCCAGCGCCACCCGGACGTCGCCGGCCGCCGCCGCGGCGGCCCCCTCGACGTCGGCGAACAGGTCCACGTCCTCGGTCGGGCGGGTCACCAGCCCGTGCGCCGCCCACGCCACGCCACCGCCCAGCACGAACCGGTGTGGCCCGGCCGCCGACAGAGCCAGCCGGGCCACCTCGCGGTAGAACCCGTGCAGGTGCGCGGTGGTCACGCCGTACGCAGACCCGGATGACGGCTCTCCCACGCCTGGCGTACGCCCCGTGGCAGGTTGAGCAGCCGCCACACCCGCCGCAGCGTCCGGCCGTTGATCAGGTCGCGGAGATCGTCGGTGCGGGTCGTCTCGCGCAGCACGTTCTCGTACATCCACAGCAACTGGTCCGGGTCGCCCAGGTCGAAGCGGCGGTCCGGGCACCACATCAGCCGTACCGGCAGCTCGACCACGCCCCGTGTCGGACCGGTCAGCTCGGCGAGCGTGCGGGCCACCACGGCGGGCCGGCCGGGTTGCGCCAGGTGCGGCACGCCGGCGGCGGTGGGGGAGAGGCCCTGCATGCTGTCAGCGTAACGCCAGAGTGGCTGGCGGGGTGTTGCCGGCTTTCGTCGGGCCTGCCTTACTGCGGCTCTGCGGTGCGCGATTGGCGTGGTTGCGGCGGGTGTGGTCGCTTGGTGTTGGTGGGTGGTTGCGGTTGGGGGTGTGGCCCGCCGTGCCCGGCTTCGGGCGGTCAGGCTTGATCCCTGCGCCGGTCACGGCGGGCCACACCCCTGACCTGCTCCCGGTCCGCCCGGCCCCGCCGGCTCAGACCGGAAGCGCGGCGAGACCTTGGATGGAAAGGGGCCGAAATCCTTCCATGACCGGTGTGTCACCTGCGCCGTCAGGGGCCGCATGTCCGGTTTCGGTGTCGTGTGCTGGGCTGCTTGTCCGGTTTGGGGGTGTGATCGGCGGCATCCTGGGGGTGGAATCGTGGTGGGGGCGGGGTCGTTACATCACCTGGACGATCGAGCAAGAGGCCCCGCCCAGCGGGGTGTGCGGCCCCGGAATGATGGCGGCCGGCCGGTCGTTACATCTGGACCCGGCACCACGAGGGCCACCCGGCCCGGGTTACCGGTCCTTCCGATCACCACCTCGCTCACCCCCTGGGCGTGACGTTGGTGGTCTTCCCTCAAGTCTTTGAGCGCCGGACGGTGCTTGCGCCCCCAACCCCGATCCCCCTCGGGTGGTGGCGTCTTTCCCCCGAATGGAGCTTGTCATGAACTCGAAGCTGCTGCGGAAGA
>NZ_JAATEO010000069.1 GCF_012034245.1 Micromonospora thermarum
CGTTTCTTCTGCGTAGGCCGGAAGCTGGGTGGAGAGCCAGCCGAAGTACGCCGGTTCCTGTTCCCGGCCGGGAGTCGTCCATAGATCGAGCGTGCGGCGGAAGTTCTCCCTACTGAGCGACACCCAGACGCCCCACTCGAAGTCGTCGTCGGCATCGAGGACAGGGATTACCATCCGTGCCGGGGCTGTCTCGCTAACGGTGTTTCCGGCGGTCTTGGTTAGTAGGTTTCAGCGGCCGGGAAGCGGTCGCTGAAGGTGATGGCGAACGCGTTCAATGCAGGCTTCCAGCGCATCGTCCATCGGGTCCTGCCGGCTCCGGTCGGGTCCAGGGACCGGGTCACCAGGTACAGACACTTCAACGCGGCCTGCTCGTTCGGGAAGTGGCCACGGGCCTTGACCGCCCGCCGGTAGCGGGCGTTGAGCGACTCGATCGCGTTGGTCGAGCAGATGACCTTACGGATCTCCAGGTCGTAGTCGAGGAACGGGATGAACTCCGCCCAGGCGTTGTCCCACAACCGGATCACCGCCGGATAGCGGTCGCGCCACTTGTCGGCCAGGTCATCGAACGCGGCCCTGGCCGCGGTGGCGTTGACGGCGGTGTAGATCGGCTTGATGTCGCGTTTCAGCTCGTCCCAGTACTTGCGAGAGGTCAGCCGGAACGTGTTGCGGATCAGATGGATCACGCACGTCTGCACCACCGTGCGCGGCCACACGTTGGTGACCACCTCCGGCAGACCCTTGAGGCCGTCGCAGACGAGGAAGAACACATCCTTGACGCCACGGTTGCGCAGGTCGGTCAGCACGCTCATCCAGAACTTCGCGCCCTCACCACCCGTGCCGGCCCACAATCCGAGGATGTCCTTGTCCCCGTCGAGAGTCACGCCGATCGCGGCGTAGAACGGCCGGTTCGCGACCTGCCCGTCACGCACCTTGACCACGATGGCGTCGATGAACACCGCCGCGTAGATCTCATCCAACGGGCGATGGGACCAGTCCGTCATCTCCTCGATCACCTTGTCGGTGATCCGGGAGATGGTCTCCTTCGACACCGACCCCCCGTAGATCTCGGCGAAGTGCGCGCTGATCTCCCCGGTCGTCAAACCCTTGGCATACAGCGACAACACGACCTCGTCGACCCCCGACAGGCGCCGCTGCCGCTTGCGGACGATCTGCGGGGCGAACGTGCCGGCACGATCCCGAGGCACATCGATCTGCACCGGGCCGGTGCTGTCGGTCAGCACCGTCTTCGGCCTGGTGCCGTTGCGGACGTTGCCCGACCCCGCCCCGGCCGGATCGTTCTTGGCGTAGCCGAGGTGCTCGGTCATCTCCTCGTTCAGCGCGGTCTCCAGGACCGTCTTGGTCAACTGCTTGAGCAAACCGTCCGGACCGGTCAGCGACAGCCCTTGTTCCTTGGCCAGCCGGACCAGCTCCGCGGCAGCCTGTTCCTCCGCCGACGGCTCAGGCCGCTTCTTCCGTCCGGTCACGTCGTTCAGTGTCGCGGTCATCACGGCACCCTCCTCACCAGGCACAACGCCCGGTGCGTCAGGCCGGAAACACCGTTAGATCCACACTCCCTCCGTGCCGGACAAGTAGTGTTGCGCCTGGATGATGCAAATCTCGTCTTCAAGAACGCTGTGCTTGTCGCTGCCAAGCTCGTCGCGCCAGTACGCCGGCGCCTGCGTACCGTACGAGAACGGAAGACCGGTGTTGTCGGCCCACAGGGCGCGGCCGAGTCCGACGAGCAGGACCAGTGCGAGCATCAGCCCATCGGCCATGGCCAGGGTCTCGGGTGTCGAGTCGTACGATGTGAACCAGTCCCCGCCGTTTTCTCCGGCAGCGAACGACACGGACACGGCTGTGCCGAAGCCGGCGGCGAGCAGCGGCAGGGCGCGTGCGAACCAGCTGGGGTCGGTGGGTAGCGCGAGGGTGGCCAGGCCGAGCGCGATGGCGGGGATCAGCACGAACACCGGTAGCCGGGGCAGCCTCGTGAGGGCGGCCACGGGTGTCACGGCGGTGGTGAGCAGGAGAACGCTGGCGGTGGCGCGGCGGGCCCAGGTCCGGGCAGTGCCGTGGCGGTGAGGCCCGACGAGTAGCCAGCCGAGCCAGGTGACGGCGCCGAGGGTGTGAACCGGTCCGACCGGGTCGAGTCCGGTGGTCCTTGGGTCGTTGAGTTCGAC
Source organism: Micromonospora thermarum (assembly GCF_012034245.1). Classification (GTDB taxonomy): domain Bacteria; phylum Actinomycetota; class Actinomycetes; order Mycobacteriales; family Micromonosporaceae; genus Micromonospora; species Micromonospora thermarum. Next base: position 2,178 of record NZ_JAATEO010000069.1, read on the forward strand.
GTGGGGCAGCAGGAAAACCGCGACGGCGATCAGCGTGTTCAGTGCGGCGGTCGCGGCGAGCGGCAGCGCGTCGACCAACCCGAGTGCGCCGTGTCCGCGCAGACGTTGTCGGAGACCGGCGCCGAGCAGGTCGAGGGAGTCGCGCGGGGAGGGCCAGCGCCGTTGCGGGTCGACTAGGTCGAGGTAGGTGCCGACGACCTCCTCACCCCGCTCAGCCCGGCAGCGACGCGGGTAGGCGCGAAGCAGCCGCCGGTAGCGGCGCTCCAGCGGCGATGCGGCCCCGGCCGGTCCCGGGATGCGGCTGGGCTGATTCATGCCGAACCCCCGGCCGGGCGAAGCACGGGCCGAACCGCCGGACGGCCGGGGGAGCCGCGTGCCGTGCTGCCGACGGCGGGAAGGTGCCCGTAGGGCAGGCCTGGAGGCGTCGGGTGGCAGCAGCGACGTTGCGGCGTGGTCGTTCGGTCTCGGCAGCGAGCACTGACCTGCCCGTGCCGGTGAGCCGGTAGTAGCGGCGTAGTCGTCCGTCGACGACCTCCTGACGGTCGGGCTCGACCAGTCCCTCGTCGGTAGGCCGGTCGAGCGTGCCGTAGAGAGTGCCAGGCCGCAGCGCCAACCGCCCGCCGGACAGCGCGGCGACATCGCTGACGATGCCGTAGCCGTGCATGGGCTCGCCGGCGAGGGCGGTGAGGATCCAGAAGGTGGGTTCCTGCAACGGCTTGAGTGTGGCCATGGCCTCAATTCATCGGCGACCGACTATATCGACGGCAGACTTGCGCGACACGGCGTAGGGCCGCTTCTGTCGGCTGTTCCGCGCGGTCACTGCTTCCCTCTCCGCCCTGGGTAGCTGGCCAGCGACGCACAACGCGAACGGCCCCCTGCGGTGACAGAGGGCCGTTCCATTCGAGTGCGCGCCAAGTTGATGCCCCGTGGCTCACACCTCGTCACCCCCAACGACCCTTCACCTACTTGGTGGCGCACCCCAGAGGGCGACGCGATCAGCGTTGCTTAAGTAAGTTACCGGCGCGAAAGCAACACAGCCATAGATGCATGTCCATTGCTGCGAGAGGTTCTTCCAGTTCGAGAGGTCAAGGGCGGCCGAATGGTGGGTTCTTGACGCCGCATCATTTCGATGATGATTGATTGAGTAGGCCGAACGCCCGCGAAACTTTCACGATTACAAGCAGTAATGGAGTTAGGGTCGAGCGTCCGAGTTTGCGCGAAACGTTCAACTCGGGCGACCACTCTGCGTGAGAACCGATGTCGCACAAGCCGTGACCTTGAAGAGAAATCCTCGTTAGCCGGCATGAGACACCCCTTGAGCCGTTCGGCGGTGACCGGCGGCACCCTTCCAGGTGGTCGTCTCCATCCGAATAGCCATGAAGATGCCCCCTGGAGCAACGGTGCCCAAGAGCACGCCAAGCCGGCGACGGCCAGCACGCACGATCTCTCTGCCAGAACGGGGCGATTCGCCTCACATCCCACGCCAGGCCAAGCCGGTCGACGACGAGGCTGCAGAGAACGACACCTACTTGCTGACCCCGCGAGACCTGCTGATCTTGATGATCACCCTGATCGTTGGCCTTCTGGCAGCAATAGTTGCCGGCTTGACCACAGCGGTGCAGGCCGCCCCAGCCATCGGACTTGGGCCCGCCGTCGCCCTGGGGATCGCGAGCGGTCTCGTCACCCTCGTCGTCACCGGCCTGCTGGTCGCACACAAGCTCCACAAGCTTGTTCGGTAAGGAGGTCCCGAGCTCGCTTATGAGGGGGCAGGCAGAGGCCATATGGACAGGTGTGCCCGCTGACTGGAGCGCGTCGTCGGCAAGGCCGTACTGCGGTGGAGCATCCCACCCGCTGCCACCGAGGTCTGACGAGTGCGGCAATCAGCGCTACGAGGCGATGCTGTACCTGCACGCTCATGCCGCTGGTCGCGCGGTCACGCCGAAGGTCGGGCGCCTTGCTGGGCAGACGCATATGGGTTGTGGCGTCCGTGCACCATGAGGCCATGAGCGCGTTGATGGACCAACTGCCGGCTTTGCTCGGCGTCCTCGTCGGAACAGGCGGGACCATCCTCGCCACCTTGATCGCGGACCGCTCGCGGTGGCAGCGCCAGCAGGCGGCGCGGTGGGACGAGCGCCGGCTTCAGGCGTACGTCGAGTTCGCCAACGCAGTCAAGGAAGTGCACACGTACGCGCTCCGGATCGCCAACCTGAACGCGCTTCGTCACGGTGTCGATCGTGAACACGCCCTGGCCAGGATGGAAGAGGCCGACATCCGGCGCACAAAGACATGGGAGAGTGTCCTCCTCCTGGGCGACGCCGCATCGATCACTGCGGCCCGCGAGTGGCGCGCCGCAGTGACGGATATCGCCCGTTACGCCCGCGGCATGACTTCCGCGGGGTTCGAGCTGGCTGCTGGGCTCGGCCATGCCAACGAGACACGCGATCGCTTCTACCAGGCGGCCCGGGCGAGTCTCGGCATCCGTGGATCGGCCGTGCCCCAGTCGGACTGGCTGGCGGGAAAGTTGGACATCCCCGCACAGCAGGACGCCTGAGCGAGCGGTACGCGTCGGTTCTCGCCCCTGGAGAGCCCGTCGGGATCGACTCTTCGTTGCGGCGGTCCTGCCTGATGGCAGAGCGAGCAGTACGACATAGCACACCAAGGTCACATTCACGCTTCTGCCGCCGAGCGGTCGCTACGGCGACCGGATCTGCCGAAGCGGATGGCAGGCGGCGGCCGCGAGTATCGACGATTTCACCGCATGTTCTGGACTGCGCAGGCGATCTCCTGCCGCAACAGCGTCGCCTCCTCGTCGCGGTCGCACAGCAGCAGCACCTTGAACGGGACTCCCTTGCCGTCCGGCTGGCCGAGAGGGCTCGCCCAGTGATGACCGGCCCGCGACAGGATCCGGAACAGCGTGTGCTGATCCTCGGCACTGCTCGACAGCAACCGGGGCGCGTTGTCGACAACGATCAGATACCCGTCCGCGGGCAACCAGTTCAGATCACGGAGACAGTCGGACAACGCGTCCCAGTTCCAGCCGAAGTAGCCGGGAAAGAGCAGGGCGTCGGAGAACTCGTAGAAGGCGTGGTCCGCATCCGTCATCCTCGTTCCGTCAAGCCGGGCAACGACGAACCTGCCCGTTGCCGGTAGCACCGCCGCCAGCTCGACCAGGGCACTACGCGAGCAGACCGCGAGCTGATCAGTGGAGCCGTTCCACCAGTTGTTTATCATTCAGGCCCACGGTCGACGTAGTTCCACGAGCTCAGCGGCCTCGCGCACGCCTTGTCTCCCATGGTCTTCAGTGTGCCCGGGAGGCAGCACCGCACGACGGGCAGGCCTCGACCGTATGACCGGATCTGCCGCAGACAATGCGCGGTGCCGCTTGCCTGACGGCTGCCGGCACCAAGATCCGGATGTCGTCCAGCCAACTGAAAAAGTGTCAGATTCCGGGGTGGGGCTTACCGGCAACTGCGTCCTCTCCTCCCGGATAAGGATTCGGCTCATGGAGATGTGTGAGATCCTGGCCGAGGTTTACCCTGGTTAAGCGCACTGATTGAGTCCGCGATGCGTGTCTGGAAAGTGCCCGGCGAGTGTCGGGAAACGGGGGAAGCGCGGCTGCGCAGGGCCGTCGAGCCGGGCAAGGATCCAACTCGCCTGGGAGGGGGAGGGTGCCGGACGGGGCCAGGCTGCGGCCGACCGTCGGCGTTCTCCCGCCGCAGCCGCTTCAGCACCGTTTCACCGTCGGCGACCAGCCGTTGGGCGATGTGGCGGCCGATGCCGTTGCTGCCCACAGCGAAACACAATCGCGGACCTGCTGGGTCGCATCCGTGACCTGGAAACCGACGAGGCCCGCCATACCGTCGCGCGCCTCGCAGCCGCGAATACCGCCCTGCGCCAGCGCGCCTGCGAACTCACCGCACAGAACCGGATGCTGGAGGAACGGCTGCAAGCCGCCCGCTCCAACGCCTGGTTCCTTGATCGGCGCATCGCCGACCTGGAGGCAACCGTCCTGCAACACACGACCGCACTAGAC
>NZ_JAATEO010000007.1 GCF_012034245.1 Micromonospora thermarum
GCCACCAACGGCCGGGCCGTCGCTGACCACCAGCGGCGGCCCGGCCGTTTCCGCATCCCAGCAACGGCGCACCCGGCCGGCCGCTCTGCGGCTCAGCGATGCGGCCGGCCGACCCGCGACGCCCGGCCGTTCGCGCGTCCCAGCGGCGATGCGCCCGGCCGCCAGCGGTCCGACGTTCTCAGTCCGGCTCGCGATGGCGCCGGGCAGGGCGCACCCACGTCCAGACGCACCACGCGAGCCAGCCGAGCGAGACCGCCGCGGCGAGCGTCCGCAGCCGCAGCGCGGTGAGCAGCAGCACCACCGCCAGCACGGCCAACCAGGGCCCGAACCCCTTCACGGTCGCCACCGCCGGCGCACCAGCCGGCGTACGAGCGGCGGGGCCACCCAGGACCAGACGCAGTAGACGACCCAGAGCAGCGCGAACAGGGCGGCGAGCAGGTCGAGCCCCACGATGTTGAGCACCGCTATGACGCCCACGGCGACCAGCCACGTACGGAGAACCCCGAGCCGGTACAGCGGCCGCAGCGGGCGCAGCAGCGGGTGGGCGTACACCCGGGACTCCCAGGCCGCGTCGGCGAATCCGGCGTCCGTCGGGTCGTGGGCCACCGCCTGGCCGAACGAGCGGCGCGCGGCGTCGACCCGGCCCCGGGCCGAGGCGGCGTGACCGTGCAGGGCCAGCGCCGCCGGGTGGGCCGGCCAGGCGGCCAGGAACTCCTGGGCGACGCGCTCCGCGCCCCGGTCGTCGCCCCGGGCGTACGCGAGCTGGAAGCGGGAGGCGAAGACGGTCGGGGCGCCCGGGGCGATCGCGGCGGCCCGGGCCACCAGACGCTCGGCCTTGTCGGTCTGCCCGACCGCCGAGCAGAGGTCGGCGTACTGGCAGAGCAGCCACGAATTCTCGGGCGCGAGGGCGAGACCGTCGAGCAGCGCCCGCTCGGCGAGGGGAAACTCCCGCTCGTGGCGCAGCGCCAGGCCGAGCCGGCCGAGCAGTTCGGCGTCCGGGCCGGTCTCGGCGAGGCCCTGCCGGGCGACGGTGACGACCTGGTCCCAGCGGTCCAGGTCGGTCAGGGCCGCCGCCCGCAGCCGGAAGGCGGCGACGCCCGTGGCCACGTCGCCCGGAAGCCGCCCCAGCTCGTCGAGTGCCTGCTCGGCCCGGCCCACCTCCAACAGGTGGGCGACCCGGGCGAGCTGGTCGTGCGACGTACTCATGTCGCCGCCCTCTGGGCCGGCGCGTCCAGGAACGCCCGGTGCGTGGCGGGTCGCGGGCTCACGACGTCACCGCCAGGATCAGCGCCGCCTCGGCGAAGCCGCACACCAGCACGGCGGCGAGGCCCGGCCCCCACAGCGAGGCCGGCTCCCCGCCCCGCAGCTCGTAGGCCCGGAACCGGGGCTTCTGGACGGCGGCGACGGCGAGCCAGGCAAGGGCACCGGCGACCGCGCCGATGACGCGGCTGGGCCGTTCCGTCCCCGCCGCCGACAACCAGAGGGTCACCGCGATCCGGGCGGCCAGGGCCGCCACGCCGGCACCCGCGACCGCCATGGTGGCGCGCCGGGACACGCCCAGGCGGGCGCCGTTGACGAGACCGAGCACGGTGACGGCGGTCGGGCCGCCGAACACCGCCGGATACAGCAGGGACTGGGGTCGCCACGGGGTACGGCGTACCTCGTACGCCTCGGCGGCGACGGTGGGGGTGAGGAGATCGTCAGCCACTGGTCGTCCTGTCGTGCGCGGGAAGCCGGATCCTGTCACACTCCCCGGGGCCGGTGTGACGCATGTGGCGGCGGTGGTGGCGCTGGCCGGCACACGCAGGGATCATGGTGACACGCGGGATCCGATCGGACGGCCCCGTGGGCCCGGCGGCGACGTCGCGGGCGCGGGTTGCTGGGCGACGGCGGCCGACGGCAGTACCGTGCCGGAGGACGCGGATCCCACTGAAGGAAATGGGGATGGAAAATTAATCCCATGAGAGCCCGGGTACTGGTGGTCGACGACGACCCCGCGCTCGCGGAGATGCTCGGCATCGTCCTGCGCAGCGAGGGGTTCCTGCCCTCGTTCGTGGCCGACGGGGAACGCGCCCTGGCCGCGTTCCGGGAGAACCGGCCGGACATCGTCCTGCTCGATCTCATGCTGCCCGGCATGAGCGGTATCGACGTGGCGCGGTCGATCCGGGGCGAGTCGGGCGTGCCGATCGTCATGCTGACGGCCAAGAGCGACACGGTGGACGTGGTGCTGGGGCTGGAGTCCGGTGCCGACGACTACGTGGTCAAGCCGTTCAAGCCGAAGGAGCTCGTGGCCCGGATGCGGGCCCGGTTGCGGCGCGGCGAGGACGTGGCCCCGGAGCTGCTCACCATCGGCCCGCCCGGCAACCAGATCACCATCGACGTGCCCGCGCACACCGTCAGCCGTAACGGCGAGGAGGTGAAGCTGACGCCGTTGGAGTTCGACCTGCTGGTCGCGCTCGCCCGCAAGCCGCGTCAGGTCTTCACCCGGGAGGTGCTGCTGGAGCAGGTCTGGGGTTACCGGCACGCCGCCGACACCCGCCTCGTCAACGTGCACGTGCAGCGGCTGCGGGCCAAGATCGAGCCGGATCCCGAGCGGCCGGAAATCATCCTCACCGTGCGGGGCGTGGGCTACAAGGCGGGCACCGGATAACCTGGTCACACTGTGGCCCTCCCCCCGATCTCCGACCTCGCGACGGCAGCCCCCCAGCGGCGTGGCGCCGCCTGGGAGCTGTGGCGTGCGCTGAGCGGGCGGGGTACGCGGCTGCTGGCGGGGTTGCACCAGACCTGGCGCCGCTCGTTGCAGGTGCGTGTGGTCACCATCACGCTGCTGGCGTCCAGCCTGCTGGTCGGGGGTTTCGCGTACCTGATCGCCGACAAGATCACCAACATCCTGCTGGAGAACGCCGAGGCCGACGTGAAGACCCGGCTGGACAGCGGCGCGGCGTACGCGGGCAAGCAGTTCGGCCTCTACAACCAGCCGCAGGAGGCGCAGTTCCAGGAGACCGTCGACGGCACGGTGAACTACCTGGCCGGCGGTGACCCGCAGCAGACCAGCGGTGTCGTGGTGGCCCTCACCGCCGACAACTTCAGCGGTGTCATCCAACCGCGGACGTCCCCGGCGGTCGGCAACCTCAACTCGGTCGTCAGCCCCGAGTTGCGCGCCACCGTCGCCGGGGGCAGCGTCGCCAGCCAGATCCGCACCGGACGGCTCGGTGAGGAGCGCACGAAGTACCTGGTCTACGGCTCGCCGGTGCCCACCCGGTTCGGTCAGGTGGAGCTGTACTACCTGGTTCCGCTGACCCGGCAGGACTCCGCCGCCACCGAGGCCCGGGCCACCGTGGTCGCCACCGGCGCCGCCCTGGTGCTCCTGCTCGGCCTGCTGGCCGCCCTGGTCACCCGCCTGGTGGTGACGCCGGTACGGGTGGCCGCCCGTACGGCCCAGCGCCTCTCCGCCGGCCTGCTCGACCAGCGGATGGTCGTCAACGGGGAGGACGACCTGGCGCTGCTCGCCGCCTCCTTCAACCAGATGGCGACGAACCTCCAACGGCAGATCCTCCGGCTGGAGGAGATGTCCCGCCTGCAACGACGATTCACCTCGGACGTCTCGCACGAGCTGCGGACGCCGCTGACGACGGTCCGGATGGCCGCCGACCTGATCTTCGCCGAGCGGGACGGGTTCGACCCGGCGGTCGCCCGCAGCGCCGAGCTGCTCCAGGCCGAGCTGGACCGGTTCGAGGAACTGCTGACCGACCTGCTGGAGATCAGCCGCTTCGACGCCGGCTTCGCCGCGCTCGACGCCGAGCCGACCGACCTGGTGCCGGTGGTGCACCGGGTCGCCGACCGGCTGACCTGCCTCGCCGAGCGGGTCGGGGTCACGATCGAGCTGGACGTGCCGGCAGCGCCCGTCATCGCCGAGATCGACCCGCGACGCGTCGAGCGGGTGCTGCGCAACCTGGTCGGCAACGCCGTGGAGCACGGCGAGGGCAACCCGGTGCGGATCACCCTCGGCGTCGACGACACCGCGGTGGCGGTCACCGTGCGCGACCACGGGGTGGGCCTCAAGCCGGGGGAGGAGAAGCTGGTCTTCAACCGGTTCTGGCGGGCCGACCCGTCCCGCGCCCGCCAGACCGGCGGCACCGGGCTGGGCCTGTCGACCAGCCTGGAGGACGCCCGGCTGCACGGCGGGTGGCTGGAGGCGTGGGGGGCGCCGGGCCAGGGCGCGCAGTTCCGGCTCACCCTGCCGGCCCGCGCCGGCGACCGCCTGACCACCTCGCCGCTCCGGCTGGTCCCCGCCGACGCGACGCTGCCCTTCGGTGGCCCCCGCGACGGCGGCCTGCTGGCCATCGGCCCGGGCACCGCGGGCGCACTGGCGGTCGGGCCGGCACCGGCGGGGGAGCGCGCGGAGTCGCGGCCGTGAGCCGGCGACCGGCCCTGGGCGGCCTGCTCGCCGCGCTGCTGCTGCTCGGTCCGGTCGGCTGCGGCATCCCGGACGACACCGAGGTCCGCGTCGAAGGGTCGGGCCCGGCGGCGGAGGCGGGTGCCACCAGCGGCGGCCGCGTCGAGCCGCCGAGCCGGACGGCGAGCGACACCGTCGAGGAGTTCGTCGCCAACTTCCTCTCCGCGGCGGCGGGCGAGCCGGACGGGGCGTACGACCGGGTCCGCCAGTTCGTCGACAGCGCCGACCGCCCCCGCCTCCAGGAGAAGCAGGGCAGCGCGGTCTCGCTGACCGTGGTCCGCCTGATCGGGCCCCCGCGGATCGTCGCCTCGCCCGACCAGAGCCGGGTCACCCTGCGGGTGCAGCAGGTCGGGCAGTTGGGAGCCGACGGTGTCCTGGAGCCGCCGGAGGCGACCGCGACCTCGTACGAATTCGGGCTGCGCCCCACCCTGCAGGACTCCGGCGTCGAGACCGACTGGTACGTGGTCGACCCGCCGGCCGTGCTCCTGCTCAGCGTCGAGGCGCTGAAGAACTACTACACGCCCCGACCGGTCTACTTCTGGAGTTCCGACCGCAGTCGTCTGGTACCCGACGAGCGTTACCTGCCGCGAGCCGTACCGAAGGACCGGCTGGTCAGCGAGGTGGTGCGGTGGCTCACCGGCGGCCCGTCGAACTGGCTGCGCAAGGGCGTCAGTCCAGCGCGGGACGACACCCGGCTCATCAACAACGCCACCCGGACGGACGACCGCTGGGAGGTCAACCTCGACATGCCGGGCGACGACCGCACCCGGCTGGAGCAGTTGGGTACCCAACTCGCGTGGTCGTTGCCGGAGTTGACCGGCCAACTCGAGCTGAAGGTCAACAACCAGTCCCGGTTGACCATCGATGATCTTGCGCAGCGCCGCCAGGCGTTCCCGGCCTACACCGTCGACGACGCCCCGCAGCGGTTCTGCGTCTACGAGGGGGCTGTCCACTCCCTCGACTACCCGGGTGAGCCGAGCGGCCCGGTGCCGGTGGCCGCGACGGCGAACACCAGGGTGGTTTCGGCCGGGTTCAGCCGCTACGAACGGGGCATCCTCGCCGCGCTGGTGGTGACGGGCCAGAACGGCCGGCAGCACCTGTCGGTGGGGGTCGGCGCCGATCCGGTGACCGCCTTCACCCGCAGTCAGGGCACCGGCTACGCCACGATGGGGCGCCCGGTCTGGCTGCGCTCCGCCAACCCGCCGGCCGGCCTGGTCGTCGCCGACGGGCAGCTGTACCGCTTCGACTCCCAGGCCAGGATGAGCCGGGTGCCGTTGACCGCGGCGGGCAACGTGACGGGGGTGGCCGCCTCCCCGGACGGCCACCGGCTCGCGGTGATCGCGGGTAATGCGCTGTACGTGCTGGCGGTGAACCACAACGGCGGCGTGCTCGACGCCGGCTCTCCCCGCCAGCTGTACACCTCGCTCACCAACCTCTCCGCCGTCGACTGGTCCGGCGAGAACACGCTGGTGGTGGGTGGCTCGGCGGGCCAGCCGGCGATCTACGAGATCAGCGTGGACGGCGCCCGGGAGAGCGCGTTGCGGGAGGCCACCGGTGCGGCCGTGACGCACCTGGCGGCGTACCCGGCGAACCCGGCGAACCCGGCGGCCCAGATCAGCGGCAAGGTCATGTACGAGGCCAACGGCGTGGCCTTCCGCGGCGTTCCGTTCGAGCAGATCAAGCGGGATCCGGTGCAGGGCGTCACCCAACCACCGGCCGGCAACCCGACCGCCCCCTTCTTCCTGTACTGATCGCCGTGCGGGACGTCGGCCGGCTCGTCGCGGACCTCGGCGACCTGGTGCTGCCCGTCGAGTGCGCCGGATGCCGGGAACGCCGTCCGGGGCTGCGGCACGGCGTGTGCGCCGACTGCGCCGCCGCTCTCGACGGACTGCGTCCCCGCCCCGTACGCCCGACGCCCGCGCCGGCCGGCCTGCCGCCCTGCGTCGCGCTCGGCCCGTACGCCGGCCCGCTGCGGGAGGTGCTGCTGGCGTACAAGGACCATGGCCGCCACGGGCTGGCCCGGCCGCTCGGCGCGTTGCTCGCCGAGGTGGTGGCCGTCGCGGTCGGCGCGGTGCGCCCGGTGCTGCTGGTGCCGGTGCCGGACACCGCGGCGGCAGCCCGCGCGCGGTACGGGGACCACCTGGGCCGGCTGGCCCGGCACTGCGCGGGCCGGCTGCGCCGGGCCGGCTGGCCGGTCGAGGTGCGCCGCGCGGTACGGGCGCTGCCCCGCCCCGACTCGGTGACGCTGGACAGCGCCGGCCGCGCCGCGGCGGCCGAGACGGCCTTCCGGGTGCGGGACCGGTGGGCGCCGGTCCCGGCGGGTGCGGCGGTGGTCGTGCTGGACGACATCGTCACGACCGGGTCCACTCTCGCCGCGGTCAGCCGCGCGCTGAGCGCGACCGGCGGGTCACCGGCGGTCGCCGCCGTGCTCGCCGCGACGGAGAAACGCGCGCCGATGTAACCGTTCGTGTTTCCGTTTCACCCGTTGGTGTATGAGCTGTGAAAATTCCTGAGCGGTCTCGACAACCAGGGGTGACTGCTGGGCGAACAGGAGTTAGCGTTTTGCTGTCGGGGGTAGGAGGTCTTCCCACCCGCTCCCGGCGGTGAAAGGAGGCGTAGCCGCACTGACCGGTCGACGCCGAGTGGGACCGCCCCGAGGACGCGCGACCGGGTACGCATCGAACGACCGTCCGAACGAGGGAGGTCACGTGGACATCGTGGTCAAGGGCCGAAACGTCGAAGTGCCGGACCATTACCGGGTGCACGTAGCGGAGAAACTCGCGAAGATCGAACGCTACGATCACAAACTTATCCGTGTCGATGTCGAGCTGTTCCACGAGCGCAATCCGCGCCAGTCGGACCACTGCCAGCGGGTGGAGATCACCTGCGTTTCCCGGGGCCCGGTGATCCGGGCCGAGGCCTGCACGAACGACTTCTACAGCGCGCTCGACGCGGCCATCGCCAAGCTCGACACCCGGCTACGCCGGGCGGCCGACCGCCGCCGGGTCCACCGCGGCCGGCACGCACCCATCTCCGTCGCGGCCGCCACCGCCGGCCTGCCGGTCACCGACCTCGTCGCCGCGTCGCTCAACGGCGACGGCGCTTCCGCCGGCACGGCCACCGCCGTCGCGGAACGGGTCGAGGATGAGTACGACGACGACCAGCCCTGGCACATCGCGCGGGAGAAGGTGCACCCCGCCGAGCCGATGACCGTCGACGACGCCCTGTTCCAGATGGAACTGGTCGGGCACGACTTCTACCTGTTCCAGGACAAGGAGTCCGGCCGGCCCAGCGTCGTCTACCGGCGGCACGCGTACGACTACGGGATCATCTCGCTGGACATCTGAGCCGGTACGCCGGGGGCAGGGTCGGCCGGACCGATCCGGGCCCCCGGCCGGCCGTCAGTCCGTCAGGTCCTCGGGCAGCAGCCCGAAAACCGCGTCGTCGATCCGGGCGCCGTCAAGGCCCGGGACCGCGCCGCGGATCAGTCCCTCCCGGCGGAAGCCCACCTTCTCCAGCACCCGCTGCGACGCGGTGTTGTCGGTCAGGGTCATAGCGGCCAGGCGGGCCATCCCCACCGGGCCGAACGCCCAGCGGGCGACCAGCCGGACCGTGCGGGTGGCGTACCCGCGTCCGCGCCACGCCGGTAGCAGCGCGTATCCGATGGTGCCCTCCCCGGCCGCCGGGGCGTTGTACGACAGCCCGCAGGTGCCGGCCGGCTCGCCGGTGGCGGCGTCGAGGATCAGCATCCGGGCGATGCTGCCGGTGAGCCAGGCGCTGCCCGACAACGCACACCGCCGGTCGATCGCCGCCCGCGTCGGGGGCAGCGGAGGTGCCTGGTTCGCCACCACCTCGGGGCGGGTGTGCAGGGCGTACGCGAGGTCGGCGTCGTCCGGGCCGAGCGGGCGCAGGGTCACCACGCCGTCGGTGAGCCGGCCGTCGGGCAGGTCGGGCAGCAGCCGTGGGGTGGGGCCCACCGGGTCGCCGGCGAGGCGTACCCATGCCAGCAGGTCGTGGCGCCCGCCGCCGCGGGTGGGGTTCGCGTCCCGGCGTACGCCCTCGTGCCGGAAGCCGGCCGCCAGCGCCACCCGCTGGCTGCCGGTGTTCTCGGCGCTGGTGAGCAGTTCCAGCCGGACGGCCCCGGTGGCGAACGCCCGCTCGGCGAGCGCGCGGGTCGCGGCCGTGGCGACCCCGCGCCCGCGCGCCCAGGGGGCGATCCAGTAGCCGATCTCCGCCTGGTTCCGGGTCGGGACCGGGTTGCTCAGCCCGATGCCGCCGAGCAGCCGGGCGCTGGTCCGGTCCGCGACCGCGTACGCGGCGCCGCCGGTGGCCCAGGCCGCCGGCGCGCCCTCGGTGATCCACCACCGGGCGTCCGCCTCGGTGTACGGCGAGGGCAGGCCGGAGCGTTGCGTCTGCGGGTCGGCGCAGGCGGTGGCGGTGTCGGCGGCGTCCTCGGGGCGGAAGAGGCGCAGCCGGACCCCGTACGCCTCGATGGTCTCCGGAGTCACGTCAGGTCCTCCGCGAGCAACGCGCCGACCCACGCGTCGGTCCGGGCGCCACGGTGGTTCAGCCCCGCGCGGGCCGTGCCCTCGACCCTGAAGCCGGCCTTCTCGGCGGCCCGTCGGGACGCGGTGTTGCCGACGTTGGCCCGCCACTCGATCCGGGCCAGGCCCAGCGTGGTGAAGCCCCAGGCGGCCAGCGCGGACAGCGCGGCAGGCATGTGGCCCCGGCCGCGGGCGTGCGGAGCGGTCATGAAGCCGACGCTGGCCTGGAGCGAGTCGGCGGCGGAGAGCCGCAGGTCGATCGCGCCTGCGAACCCGTCGTCGGCGCCGGCGATCGCGTAGCAGGCACTCGTGCCGGCCGCCCACGCATCCCGTGCGTACGCCAGGTAGTCCTCGGCGTCGGCCCGGTCGTAGGGGTCGGGGACGGTGGTCCAGCGGATCGTGTCGGCGTCGCGGCAGGTGGCGATGATGGCGTCGACGTCCCGTGCCTCCATCGGGCGGAGCCGCACCTCGCCCTCGCCCGCCGTGGCGAACAGGACCGGCTGGGGCCGGCCGAAGACGGTGGCCCGGCGAGCGTCGAGCGTGCCAGGGCCGGCCGGCCCGACGTCGTCCGGTGCGGGCACCTCACCGGGTAGCAGGGAGCCGACCCACTCGTGGGCGCCGTACTCGGGGTCGGCGGCGCGGAGCCGCCCCTCGATCTGGAACCCGGTCCGGAGCGCGACGAGCCGGGACGCGTGGTTGCCGACGAGCGCCCCCCCAGAGCAGTCGGCGCAGCTCCAGCTCGTCGAACGACCAGCGGGCGACGGCCCGGGCGGCACGGACGGCGACTCCGCGCCCGCGCGCCCACGGTGCGGTCCAGTAGCCGATCTCGCTGGCCTGATGGGCGGTTTGGTCGATCGTGATGAGCCCGCAGGCACCGAGCAGCTCGCCGGTCGCCGGGTCGCAGACCGCGAAGGGCGCTCCGCTGCCGCTCTCCCACTGCCGGGTGGAGAACTCGGTGACGAAAGCGCGGGCGTGTTCCGGCAGGTATGGGCGTGGAACGGTCGTCCAGCGTTGGATGTCCGGGTCCTGGCAGGCCCGGTGCACGGCGTCGGCGTCGGTTTCCCGCCACGGTCGCAGCAGCAGGCCGGCCTCGGTGATCTCGACAGGCTCCACCCGTGCCATCGTGCCGGATCTTTCGCCCACGGCGTAACCGGATATCGCGCCACTCGCTACCCGTCCGAGCGTTATGTCGGTTCCGCCCGTTCGGACCCCCGCCACCAGTGACCATCGCCCCGATGGAGCGCCTACGATGGTTCGAGACCGTCTAGGGGAGCGTTGATCCGTGTCGATTCTGGAAAGGGTCCTTCGCGCTGGCGAGGGCCGCATGGTGCGTCGGCTCAAGGCCATCGCGGCCGCCGTCAACTCGATCGAGGACGACTACGTCAACCTCACCGACGACGAGCTGCGGGGGATGACCGAGCAGTTCAAGGAGCGGCTGGCCGACGGCGAGACCCTCGACGACCTGCTGCCCGAGGCGTTCGCGGTGTGTCGGGAGGCGGCCGCCCGCGTGCTCGGCCAACGCCCGTACGACGTCCAGGTGATGGGTGGCGCGGCGCTGCACTTCGGCAACATCGCCGAGATGAAGACCGGTGAGGGCAAGACGCTGACCTCGGTCATGCCGGTCTACCTCAACGCGCTCTCCGGCAAGGGCGTGCACGTGGTGACCGTCAACGACTACCTGGCCCAGCGCGACGCCGCCTGGATGGGCCGGGTGCACCAGTTCCTCGGCCTCACCGTCGGCGTGGTGCTGCCCAACCGGCCCGCCGCCGAGCACCGGGCCGCGTACGAGTGCGACATCACGTACGGCACCAACAACGAGTTCGGCTTCGACTACCTGCGCGACAACATGGCCTGGTCGAAGGACGAGCTGGTCCAGCGCGGCCACAACTTCGCGGTCGTCGACGAGGTCGACTCGATCCTCATCGACGAGGCCCGCACCCCGCTGATCATCTCCGGCCCGGCCGAGCACTCCGCCCGGTGGTACGGCGAGTTCGCCGCCGTCGTCGCCCGGCTCCAGCCCGGCAAGGACGGCGAGGGCGACTACGAGGTCGACTACGCCAAGCGCACCATCGCGGTGACCGAGCGCGGCGTCGCCAAGGTCGAGGACCGGCTCGGCATCGACAACCTGTACGAGTCGGTCAACACCCCGCTCGTCGGCTACCTGAACAACGCGATCAAGGCCAAGGAGCTCTACAAGCGCGACAAGGACTACATCGTCAGCGAGGGCGAGGTCCTGATCGTCGACGAGTTCACCGGCCGCATCCTCCACGGGCGCCGCTACAACGAGGGCATGCACCAGGCGATCGAGGCCAAGGAGGGGGTGGAGATCAAGCAGGAGAACCAGACCCTCGCGACGATCACCCTCCAGAACTACTTCCGCCTGTACGAGAAGCTCTCCGGCATGACCGGCACCGCCCAGACCGAGGCGGGCGAGTTCAACAAGGTCTACAAGGTCGGCGTCGTGACCATCCCGACCCACCGGCCGATGGTCCGGGAGGACCGCCCCGACGTCATCTACAAGACCGAGAAGGCCAAGTTCAACGCGGTCGTGGAGGACATCGCCGAGCGGCACCAGGCCGGCCAGCCGGTGCTCGTCGGCACGGTCTCGGTGGAGAATTCCGAGATCCTCTCCCAGCTCCTGCGCCGCCGCGGCATCCCGCACTCGGTGCTGAACGCCAAGTTCCACGCCCGCGAGGCGGAGATCGTCGCCCAGGCCGGCCGCAAGGGCGCGGTCACCGTCGCCACCAACATGGCCGGCCGTGGCACCGACATCCTCCTCGGCGGCAACCCCGAGTTCCTCGCCGCGAGCGAGCTCCGCCAGCGCGGGCTCGACCCGATCGAGCACGAGGAGGAGTACGCCAAGGCTCTGGAGGAGGTCCTGCCCCAGTGGAAGCAGGCCTGCGACACCGAGGCGGAGGAGGTCGCCGCCGCCGGCGGTCTCTACGTGCTGGGCACCGAGCGGCACGAGTCGCGGCGCATCGACAACCAGCTGCGCGGCCGGTCGGGCCGGCAGGGCGACCCGGGTGAGTCCCGCTTCTACCTCTCCCTTCAGGACGAGCTGATGAAGCGCTTCCGCTCCGGGGCGGTCGAGGCCGTCATGGAGCGCTTCAACATTCCCGAGGACGTGCCCATCGAGTCGAAGATGGTCACCCGCCAGATCAAGAGCGCCCAGGCGCAGATCGAGGCCCAGAACGCCGAGATCCGCAAGAACGTCCTCAAGTACGACGAGGTGCTCAACAAGCAGCGCCAGGTGATCTACGCCGAGCGGCTGCGCGTACTCAACGGCGAGGACCTGTCCGACCAGGTCCGCAACATGATCGACGACGTCGTCGAGGCGTACGTGCGAGGTGCCACCTCTGAGGGGTATGCGGAGGACTGGGACCTGGAGCAGCTCTGGTCCAACCTCAAGCAGCTCTACCCGGTGGGCGTCACCATCGAGGAGCTGGAGGAGGAGGCCGGCGGCTCGCGCGCCAGCATCGACGTCGACTTCCTGCTCAGCCGCCTCAAGGAGGACGCGCACGCCGCGTACGACCGGCGTGAGGAGCAGCTCGGCGAGGACGGCACGCGTCAGCTGGAGCGCATGGTCCTGCTCCAGGTGATCGACCGGAAGTGGCGCGAGCACCTCTACGAGATGGACTACCTCCAGGAGGGGATCAGCCTCCGGGCGTACGCCCAGCGCGACCCGGTGGTGGAGTACCAGCGCGAGGGCTTCGACATGTTCGCCACCATGATGGACGGCATCAAGGAGGAGACGGTCGGCTTCCTCTACAACCTGGAGGTGCAGGTCCAGGAGCCCGAGCCGGCCGCCGACGAGGTGCAGTTGCTGGAGAAGCCGGTCGAGATCCGGGCCAAGGGCCTGGGCCGCGCGCCGCAGCAGCAGGGCCTCCAGTACTCCGCGCCGACCATCGACGGCGAGGCGGGGCGCGGTTCGGTCGCCGTCGAGCGCGCCGACGAGGCCGCGCCGACGACGGGCCGGCCCGCTCCGGCTGCTCCGGCGGCCCCCGGGCGGACCGCCCCGACGGCTCCCCAGCGGCCGGCGAGCGGGCTGCGCGGCCCGGTCGTCCCGGCCGGTGCCGCCCGCCGAGCGGCACCGGGACAGGCGGAGGCCGGCAACGGCCCGTCCCGCAACGCGCCGTGCCCGTGCGGCTCCGGCCGTAAGTACAAGCGCTGCCACGGCGCCCCCAACGGCGGCGCCTGACGGTCACTCCGGCGGGGCTCGTCCCGCCGGCCCGACCTGACCGGGCCGCGGTCTCCTCCGGGGGACCGCGGCCCGTCCCTTTGTCCGTGTCGCCGCCGCGCGCCGGGCCCCGGCTTCATCCGGCCCGGTCGAGGTGCGGCTGGGCGGGTGCGGCTGACCTCGGGGCGCGCGGACCTCGGGGCGCGCGGACCTCAGGGCGCGCGGAGTCGGGCATGATCCACTCGACTTCCTTCATATCGGGGGGGCACGGACACCCCGATTCCATGGAAACCGAGTGGATCATGCCCGGCCCTGGCTCGGTGCCGGCCCTGACTCGGCCCGGGCCCCGGGTCGCCCCTGGGCCACGGTCGGTCCGGCCCCGGCCCCGAGCCGCGGCCCCTGGCCCCGGCCCCGAGCCGCGGCCCCTGGCCCCGGCCCCGAGCCGCGGCCCCTGGCCCCGGCCCCTGGCCCCGGCCCCTGGCTCGGCCAGGGCCCGGTTCACGCCGGCCAGTCAGAGGACCTGGAGGGTGGTGCAGAGCCAGGTGCCGCGGCGGTGTTCGAGGCGGAACGCCATGGCCCACACCCGGCCCGCCGGCCCGGTCAGCACCGCGGCAGCCTCGACCGCCGCACTCCGTGGCTCGCACACCCGCAGCCGGCGCAGGTGCACCGCCGGACGGCTGGACCGGCGGCGCGCCGGACCGGAGCGACCCGCCGCCCGGCCCAACTCCGGCAGCAGGTCGGCCGCCCGGACCGGGTCGAGCAACGGCCGGAGCTGGCCGGGTGGCCGGTAGCCGTTGACGACCTCCAGGCAGGTGGCGACGAAACGGTGGGCGGCCCGGGACGCCTCGGGAGTCGCGGTGACCAGGACTCCGGACGGCGCCGGACGGCCGGGCCGTCCGGGTGCGGGGCCGGGCCGGCGACGCCGGTCCGGCGGGCGGGCCGCCCCGCGCCGGGCCGCCTCGAACAGGTCGAGCGCGAGTTGGCCGTGGGCCGGCCAGCCGGCCGGGTCGTCCTCGACACAGGGCGGGTCGAAGGACGGGGCGGGGCGGAGCCGGACGGGAGGTCGGACCGGACCTGGGCGGCGCGAGTCGGTCATTCAGACCTCCGTGATCCTTGCGTTTTCCTTCGTTTGCCTCCGACTGATGCCATTCTCGGGCATGGCAGAGCCCAGGGTCAATGCCTCATCGCGTTCGCCGGCTCACTCCGGGTCGCGGTCGGCGAGCGGGTTGCCGCGCACCCACTCGGCGGTCTCCGCGTACTTGCGCTCGATGTACTCCTCCAGCCGCGTGCGCTCGACGCGCCACTGGCCGCGCCCACCGATCTTGATCGCGGGCAGTTCGCCGCTGCGCACCATGTGGTAGACCTGCGAATCCGACACGTTCAGCTCGGTGGCCACGTCGGACAGGAGCAGGAACCTGGGCTCCGCCACGGAGACTCCCTGGGTTGACGGCGTTTGGTTCAGTTTGCCACCACCGGTTGGCCCCGCCCAGGGACGGATCCCCGCGCGTTCGCGGCTCCGCCGGAGGACACTGCGGGGAAGAACTTCCCGTTCGCGGGTGCGAGGTGTATGACGGTCACGGCGTACGGCATGATCGGCGCCCGGGCCGGCACCCGCCGGTGGAGAACCTGAGCAGGGGAGACGACCGGTGACCGACGAGCTTGTCCGGGTGTACGTGCCGGCGACCGTCCCGATGCTGACCCTGCTGCGCGCCGACGGCCTCCCGGCGGCGTCCGCGCACGCGGTCACCCCGGCGCTGCGGGAGTGGTACGCGGAGGGCGACGAGGAGGAGTTGGAGTACGTCGCCTTCACCCGCGCCGCCCAGGACGCGTTGCAGCTGCTGCGGGCCGATCCGGCCGCGCCCCGCCGCCGCGTCGTCGTGTCGGCGGACGTGCCGGCCACCCTGGTCGGGCGCGGTGACGGCGACCTCGGCTCCAGCACCGTGGAGCTGACCCGGGCGGTGCCGGTGACGTCAGTGGCCGCGATCCACGTCGACGGGACGGACGCGGTCGAGGACGTCGCCGCGGCGGCCGAGGTGGTGACCGAGGCGCTCGCCGGCGACCCGGACGCCCAGTTCACGGTCGACGGTGCCGAGGACCACGAGCTGGAGTGGTACGACGTCTCCGAGCTGGACCAGCTCCTCGACGCCGGCTGACCGGGTCAGTCGACCGGCTCGGCCTCGTCCTCGTCGCGCGACGTGGGCCCCAGGGTGCGGCCGAAGGCGATCATCGCGGTCAGCGCACCGACGAAGAGGACCCAGATGGCGTTGTCCAGGCGCGAGGTGCCCAGCGAGGTCTGCGCCACGGCGTCCGCCTCGCTCAGCGCGCTCGCCAGGTCGAGCAGCTTCCGCCCGCCGGTACGCAGGATCACCTCGGCGACGAGCAGCAGCAGGCCGGGGCCGGCGCCGGCGAGGAGGTACGCCGGCCACCGCAGGGCGGGCGCGGCCGGATCCCGGCGGATGGCCCGACGCCGGGCCCAGGTGAGGTAGCCGAAGGCGAGCAGCCCGGCCACCAGGCCGGCGAGCAGGGACTCGGTCCGGGAGACCCACTTGGCCGCGCTGAGCAGTGACTCCTGCGTCTCGCCCGCGCCGAAGAGGTCGAAGAGCGGGTCCCGGGCCCGGCTGAACGCCACGACGAAGATCAGCGTGCCGAGCGCGGCGGCCACCACCGCGCCGACCACCGGCGCGGTGCGGGCACCGGCGACGGCGCCGCCGATGATCGCGGCCGCGGCGGTCGTGCCGGCGATCACGTTGGTGGTGGCGTTGTCGGCGTACGTCAGGTTGACGGCGAACGCGGCGGCGAGCCCGACCAGCAGGCCGGTGGCGACCGCCGCCACGAAGCGGAGGGTGGCCCGCTCCCGGCCCCGCCGGGCGAGCAGGTCCACGCCGAACAGCGCGAAGGCGGCCCCGGCGACCAGCGCGGCCGAGATCACGCCGGGCAGCGCGAAGGCGGAGAGGCTGATCGCGGTGACCCCGGCGGCCGCCGAGTGGATCGCCTCGCGGGTCGACCAGAGCATCGCGACCAGCCAGCCGAGCGCCAGCAGCGCCAGCACGGGCGCCCCGGGAACGGGCGACGGGCCGGTGGCCCCGTCCTCGGGAGCCGTCTCCGGCCGGTCCGGAGCCACGGGCGCCTCGTCGGTGACCGGGCTCGGCTGCTCCGACTCCGCGGCGGAGGAGCCGCCGGGCTGCTTGGTCATCGTCTTCCCTTCGACGGACACCCGGCCTCCAGCGGGGCCGGCGTTCACCGGTCACCCAGGGTACGCGCCCACGGTCGACCGCCCCGAGGGCGCGTCGACCAGCATGTGAAGGCCGGGCGGCGGTGCTGGGGCGGGCCCCCGGTCGTGGGAGAATCGGCCGAGGTCCCGCCGCCGTGACCGGCTCTGCCGCCCGGTGCCCGGCACCCGGTCGTCCGGCCGGTGCCCGCGGGTCCGATTTCGCCACCGCTGTCGAGATCGCACAGGAGCCTGTGATGGACGCCGTGTTCTCCGTACCCGAGCCGCGCAACGAGCCGGTACGCACCTACGAGCCGGGGAGCGCCGACCGGGAGCGGCTCCAGCGACGGCTGGCCGAGCTGGCCGCCGAGCGGATCGACCTGCCGATGACCATCGCCGGCGAGCAGCGCATGCCCGGCGGCGAACCGATCAACGTGGTCCAGCCGCACAAGCACGCGCACGTGCTGGGCGTCACCGGGCACGCCACCCACGACGACGCCCGCGCGGCGGTGAAGGCGGCCAAGGACGCCGCTCCGATGTGGCGGGCGCTGCCGTTCGAGGAGCGCGCAGCGATCTTCCTGCGCGCCGCCGAGCTGCTCTCCGGCCCCTGGCGGGACACGCTGAACGCGGCCACCATGCTCGGCCAGTCCAAGACCGCCGTCCAGGCCGAGATCGACTCAGCCTGCGAGTTCATCGACTTCCTCCGGTTCAACGTGCACTTCGCCCGCAAGCTCCTCGCCGAGCAGCCGATGTCCTCGCCGGGCGTGTGGAACCGGTTCGACCACCGTCCCCTCGAGGGCTTCGTCTACGCGATCACCCCGTTCAACTTCACCGCCATCGCCGGCAACCTGCCGTCCGCGCCGGCCCTGCTCGGCAACACCGTGGTCTGGAAGCCGGGCCCGACCCAGCAGTTCGCCGCGCACTTCACCATGCGACTGTTCGAGGCGGCCGGGCTGCCGCCGGGCGTGATCAACATGGTCACCGGGCGTGGCGAGGCGGTCTCCGACGTGGTGCTCGCCGACCCGGATCTGGCCGGTATCCACTTCACCGGCTCCACCAAGGTGTTCCAGCACCTGTGGCGGACGGTCGGCGAGAACATCGCCGGCTACCGGGGCTACCCGCGCCTCGTCGGCGAGACCGGCGGCAAGGACTTCGTGGTCGCCCACTCCAGCGCCGACGTGGACGCCCTGCACACCGCGCTCATCCGCGGCGCCTACGAGTACCAGGGCCAGAAGTGCTCCGCGGCGTCCCGGGCGTACATCCCGCGGTCCATCTGGGAGGGGGGCCTGCGCGACCGGCTGGCCGCGACCACCGACTCGCTGACGTACGGCGACGTGACCGACTTCAGCAACTTCGGGGGCGCGGTGATCGACGACAAGGCCTTCTCCCGGCACACCGCCGCGCTGGAGCTGATCTCCGACGACGACACCTGCCGGATCCTCGCCGGCGGCACCGCCGACGACTCGGTGGGCTACTTCGTCCGGCCCACGCTCTTCGAGTGCAGCGACCCGGCACACGAGACGTTCACCACCGAGTACTTCGGCCCGATCCTCGGCGTGCACGTCTTCGACGACGGCCGCTTCGACGAGGTGGTCGCCCAGGCCGAGTCGATCGCGCCGTACGCCCTGACCGGCTCGATCTTCGCGACCGACCGTCAGGTGGTCGACGCGGTGGCGGAGAAGATGCGGTACGCGGCCGGCAACTTCTACATCAACGACAAGCCGACCGGTGCGGTGGTCGGGCAGCAGCCCTTCGGCGGCGCCCGGGCCAGCGGCACCAACGACAAGGCCGGCTCCTGGCACAACCTCATCCGGTGGATGTCGCCGCGGACCATCAAGGAGACCTTCGTCCCGCCGACCGACCACACCTACCCCCACATGGGCTGAATCCGTCGCCTGGGGCCCCTTCTCGACGCCCGCGCGTCCGGGGAGGGGCCCCGTCATGGCGTCTCCGGTACGGGTGCGACAGGTGATGCGAGGCGGTCGACAACGCCGCGTCCGGCGGGGACGCCGGACTGTCGCCGGCCGACAGTGCACATAGGAAGCCCCAACGGGTGGCGAAACTGTGAAATCCTGGACGCCGCGTCGGCAAAGTGGCAGCGTGAGGGGCATGGCGGATTCCGGAGTCAACCCCACGGCGGCGGCCCTGCTCGGGCTGCTCCATGAGGGCCCCATGACAGGTGGCCAGTTGATGGCCGCCGCCGAGCGCCGGTTGGCGCCGTACTGGTCGATGACCCGCAGCCAGGTCTACCGCGAACTGCCCGTCCTGGCCGAGAAGGGGCTGGTCCGGCTCGGCAAGCCGGGGCCGCGGATGAGTCAGCCGTACGCGATCACGGCGTCCGGGAAACGGACGTTCTCGAAGTGGCTGGCGGAGGACCCGGGCCGGGACACCATCCGCAACCCGATCGCCCTGCGGATCGCCTTCGGCAACCTGCACTCGGCCAGTCAGCTCAAGAGCCTCCAGGCCGCCGCGAACGAGTACCACACCGAAGCCCTGGCGCGGGTTCGCGAGCAGGTCAAGAACGCGAAGAAGGAAGGCGACCCGTACGACGCCAGCGCGTTGGAGTTCGCGGTCGCCTACCACAAGGCCGCGCTCTCCTGGCTGAAGTCGGCTCCGGTCGGGTGACGCAGTACGCTTGTCTGTCGTGACTGCTGCCGACTACGCCGAACAGCTCAAAGACCTCGACGCGACCCTTCGCAACATCGAGTCGGTGCTCGACATCGACAGGCTGCGGGCGGACAAGGCTCGCCTGGAGGAGGAGGCCTCCGCCCCCGACCTGTGGGACGACCAGGCCAAGGCGCAGCAGGTCACCTCCCAGTTGTCGTACGTCAACGGCGAGATCAGCAAGCTCTCCGGCCTCCGCTCCCGGCTGGACGACGCCCAGGTGCTGCTGGAGCTGGCCGAGGCCGAATCCGACCCGGGCGTCCTCTCCGAGGTCGAGTCGGAGATCACCGGGCTGACCAAGGCCATCGAGGAGATGGAGGTCCGCACCCTGCTCTCCGGCGAGTACGACTCCCGGGAGGCGCTGGTCGCCATCCGGGCCGGCGCCGGCGGTGTGGACGCGGCGGACTTCGCCGAGATGCTGCTCCGGATGTACCTGCGCTGGGCCGAGCGGCACGGCTACCCGACGGAGGTCTACGAGACCTCGTACGCCGAGGAGGCGGGCCTCAAGTCGGCCACCTTCGCGGTCAAGGTGCCGTACGCGTACGGGACGCTCAGCGTGGAGTCGGGCACGCACCGGCTGGTCCGGATCAGCCCGTTCGACAACCAGGGCCGTCGGCAGACCAGCTTCGCCGGCGTCGAGGTGCTGCCGGTGGTGGAGCAGACCGACCACATCGACATCCCCGAGAACGAGATGCGGATCGACGTGTACCGGTCGTCCGGCCCCGGCGGGCAGAGCGTCAACACAACCGACTCGGCGGTCCGGATCACCCACATCCCGACCGGCATCGTGGTCACCTGCCAGAACGAGAAGTCCCAGCTTCAGAACAAGGCGTCCGCGCTGCGCGTCCTCCAGGCCCGGCTGCTGGAGCGCAAGCGCCAGGAGGAGCAGGCCAAGATGGCCGGGCTCAAGACCGACGCCGCCGGGTCGTGGGGCGACCAGATGCGCTCGTACGTCCTGCACCCGTATCAGATGGTGAAGGATCTCCGAACCGAGCAGGAGACCGGCAACCCGTCGTCGGTCTTCGACGGCGAGCTGGACGCCTTCATCGAGGCGGGTATCCGGTGGCGGAAGCAGCAGCAGCTGGCCGGCGACAGCGTGTGACCGATCGTGGGCGCAGCGCGTCATCGATCTCCACGTTCCCCAGCAAATCGATGACGCGTCTCGCAACCATGGGGCGTGGGACTTGGCTCTCTGGTTACACCGCGTAGACTCACCACCCGTGATTCAGCTTGAGCAAGTGACGAAGACGTACCCGAAGGCGTCCCGGCCTTCGCTCGACAACGTGTCCGTCTCGATCGAGAAGGGCGAGTTCGTCTTCTTCATCGGCCCATCCGGCTCCGGCAAGTCCACGATCATCAAGATGCTGCTCCACGAGGTCAGCCCCAACAAGGGTCGGGTCATCGTGAACGGCAAGGACGTGACGTCGATGCGCTCCTGGAAGCGACCGCACTTCCGGCGCTCGATCGGCTGCGTCTTCCAGGACTTCCGTCTTCTGCCGAACCGCACCGCGTACGAGAACGTGGCGTTCGCCCTCGAGGTGATCGGCAAGACCAAGGCGGTCGCCCGCCGGGTCGTGCCCGAGGTGCTGGAGCTGGTCGGGCTCGGTGGCAAGGAGCACCGGTACCCGCACGAGCTCTCCGGTGGTGAGCAGCAGCGGGTGGCCGTCGCCCGGGCGTTCGTGAACCGTCCGCTGATCCTGCTGGCGGACGAGCCGACGGGGAACCTCGACCCTGACACCTCGATCGAGATCATGCGCCTGTTGGACCGGATCAACCGCACCGGCACGACCGTGGTCATGGTCACCCACGACTCCAACATCGTGAACCAGATGCGCCGCCGGGTCGTCGAGATCGAGAGCGGCCGGATCGTGCGCGACCAGGCCCGCGGCGTCTACGGGTGAGCCGGCGCTCCACCCCGCCTGACGACGAACACCTCATGCCGGAGACCCGGAGGATTCCCCGATGCGCGTGAAATACGTCCTGTCCGAGGTACTGGTCGGACTGTGGCGCAACGTGACCATGACCATCGCGATGATCATCACGATGGCGGTCTCGCTGACCATGCTCGGTGCCAGCGGTCTGATCTACACCAAGGTCGCCGACATGAAGGAGCTGTACTTCGAGAACATCGAGGTCTCCATCTTCCTCGACAACGAGGTGACCGAGCAGCAGAAGGCGGACATCCAGGCGAAGCTCGACGCCGACCCGCTGGTCCAGGAGGCGACGCTCGTCAACAAGGACGAGGCGTACAAGCGGTTCCAGGAGATGTTCCGGGATTCGCCCGACCTGCTGAGCGCCGTCAAGCCCGACGTGCTGCCCGAGTCGTACCGGCTCAAGCTGGTCGACCCGCAGCAGTACAAGGCGATCAGCGACCAGTACACGAACGTCGAGGGCGTCGACCAGGTCGTCGACCAGAGCCGCGTGCTGGACAAGATCTTCAACCTGTTCACCGCCGGCCAGAACATCGCCCTCGTCGCCGCGATCGCGATGGCCGTCGCCGCACTGCTCCTGGTCGCCAACACGATCCAGGTCGCCGCGTACAGCAAGCGGCGTGAGGTCGCCGTCATGAAGCTCGTCGGTGCCTCGAACTGGTTCATCCAGGCGCCGTTCGTCTTGGAGGCCGTGGTCGCCGGCCTGATCGGTTCGGTGATCGGCCTCGGCGCCCTCATCGGCCTGAAGGTCTTCCTGTTCGACGGCGCGCTCAGCGCGCTCCAGGGCCTCTTCGCGCCGGTCAGCTGGAGCGAGGTCTTCCTGACCTTCCCGGCGATGGCCGCCGTCGGTGGCCTGATCAGCGCGATCACCGCCTGGGTCACCCTCCGCTTCTACCTGCGGGTCTAGTCACCGTACGGGTGCCTCCGAGGGCCCTTCCGCGCCGGAATAAACGGCGCGGGAGGGCCCTTGTGACTCGGGTAGCATGATCTCCGCTTCCCGGCTTACCGGGAGCGACCAGGAAGGGAGGTGGCGCCGATGCCACGGGAAAAGGGACGCAAGGTCGTCGCCTCCAACCGCAAGGCCCGGCACGACTACTCGATCCTCGACACGTACGAGGCGGGGATGGCGCTGACCGGCACCGAGGTCAAGTCGCTGCGGGCCGGGCGGGCGTCGCTGGTCGACGCGTTCGCCCAGGAGCGCAACGGCGAGCTGTACCTGCACGGGATGCACATCCCGGAGTACACGCAGGGCACCTGGACCAACCACGAGCCCCGGCGTACCCGCAAGCTGCTGCTCAAGCGTCTGGAGATCGACCGGCTGATCGGCAAGACCCGGGAGAGCGGGCTCACGCTGGTGCCGTTGCAGGTCTACTTCTCGGACGGCTGGGCCAAGGTCGAGATCGGCCTGGCCAAGGGCAAGAAGGCGTACGACAAGCGGCAGGACCTCGCCAAGCGGGACGCGGACCGGGAGATCGCCCGGGCCGCCGGCCGGCGTGGCAAGGGCATGGATGACTGATTTGTCTGCCTTGTCCGGGCCGGCGTGCCGGCCGGGGGCTCGGGATGAAACCCGTTGCGGCAGGCGTTAGGCTTGACGGTGCCGCCGAAAGGGGCGGCCTGTCGAGGGGGTGACTGGTTTCGACTTCGTACGTTGCGGCAGGGGAAGCGAGCCGAGGAAGCCGACGTCGTCTCGTGAATCGATCGTCGGAAACCAATAAGCGCCAAGAACAATCGCGCTGACTTCGCTCTCGCCGCCTGAGGCGAGTAGCGAGTCTGTCGGCCTGGGAGTGCCTTCGACCCAGTTAGCCGGCATCAGCTAGAAGGCTGGCCAATCGGACCCGGTCGCGGGGTCCGTGCGGCGAGATCAATCAGCGACTGGGCCCGTCACACCGACTCGCTCGCGTGATCGGAGGGGCCGAGTAGAGGCACAGCGAGCTGCGCTCGGAGAAGCCCTGACAAGGCGGCGAAGGACCCGGGTTCGATTCCCGGCACCTCCACCACCTGACCTGTGCGCCCCGGTCCACTGGACCGGGGCGCACAGTCGTATCCGGGCCCCTCGTCGGGACGTGTGTGACCAGGGGTGCCGATGGGACTGATGGGGTGACTGTGGCAGGCGCCGGCCCTGGACAGGCCGGCCCGCGAGGTTCACCATCGGCGTACGCGGTCAGCAGCGCGGGGAGGTGCCCATGGTCACCGGTCCGATCCAGCAACCGTCCGCCGCCTCCAGGTCGGCCCGGCCCACACCGGCCCGCCGACCCCGGGCCAGCCTGCTTCCCGGCCCTCATGCGCTGAGCCGGGCGCTCGACACCGAGCCGTACTGGCGGGAGCGGCTCCTGCGCCGCCTCGGCCCGGTGCGGCAGGAGTTCGCCGAGCACGTCCGGCTCACCGAGGGCCCCGCCGGCAGGTACGCGGAACTGCTCCACCACGCGCCCCGGCTCCAGCACAGCGTGACGCGGCTGGTGCGGGAGCACACCGTCATCGTCGCCGCCCTCGACGCGCTGCGGCAGGCAGCCGAGCGTCCGGGCGTCGCCGCCGACGAACTCCGCCGCGCCACCGAGCACCTGGTGTGGGCGCTCGCCCGGCACCGGCAGCGCGGCGCGGACCTGCTCTGGCAGGCGTACCAGACGGACCTCGGCGGCGAGGACTGATCTCCCGGCGGTGCGGTCCAACCGAACTGCCGCGCGCCCAGTGCGGGGACAGGTGGCGCCGGCGGCGCTGTCGAGCTGCCCCGCCTGTGCGACCGGCGGCTCTGCCCCGTGCGCGGTGGCAGCTCGACCGGGTGTGCGTGTGCGGTCGGTGGCTGTGCCCCGTTCACGAGGGCAGCTCGACAGCCTGTCCGCGAGCCGCCGGCGGTTCGCGGGCGCCGGGACGGCCCGTCATCGCGCGCACACGCGTTGTCGAGCCGACCAAGTGGTGACGGAACCGCCATGTGCGTTGTCGCGTCCAACCGGGTATGCGTCGAATGGTCGCCCTGCTGAGTCTGTCCCTGCTGGCCGCCGCGGGCTGCGCGCCCGCGGGCTCCGAGCCGAGCGTCGCCCCGCCCTCGCAACGGGTGCGGCCGGCGTTCGACGAGCGGGCCGCCCAGGTCGCCGAGGCGTGGCGGCCCGATTCGCGATGGAACAGCGGTTACGTGCCGCTCCAGGAGCCCACCGTGCTGGTCGGGAAACCCGGGTTCAGCCCCGACACCGAGACCGCCTTCCTGGCCGGCTGGTACCGGGAGCAGATCCCGCTGCCGACCGCTCGGCCCGCCGACGGCACGGTCCGGTTCCCGGACGGCACGCTCACCGTGCCGCTGATCGGCGCCGCCGAGGCGTACCGGCAGCTCGACCAGGGGGACCCGCCACCCTGCGTCGGGCGCCCGAAGGAGCCCGGCACCCCGCCCCCGGCCACGCCGGGTGGGCCGGACGACGCGGCGAGCAGCGGTCCGCAGACGGCCTGCATCCCGTTGACCGTGACCGCGGTCGAGCTGGGCACCGTACCGGTCCGCACCAGCCGTGGCGAGGCGCAGGTGCCGGCCTGGCTGTTCACGGTCGACGAGTTGACCGCCCGGGTGGCCCGGCTCGCGGTCGCCCCGGCCGCCGTCGGCGCCGTGCCGGAGCCGACCGCCCCGGCGGCCCCGCCGCCGGACGGGGTGGTCGGCGCCCAGGACCTGCGCGCGGTGGACGGCGCGACGCTGACCGTGCGGCTGGGGACCGGCGCCTGCGACACCGGCACGACCCCCCTGGTGCTCGAGCGCGACGATGTCGTGGTGGTCGGCGGCGGAGTGATCCGGTCCACCGGCGTCTGCACGGACCAGCTCGTGCTGGAGCCGGTGACCGTCCGGCTGGCCGCGCCGCTGGGGGAGCGGCCCGTGCTGGACGTGCTCACCGGCGCGCCGCTGCGGCTCACCACCGGCTGACCGGCGCGTGCCGCCGGCTCCCGGCGGCGGCCCGAGCGCGGTCCGTCCGAGTCCGGTCCGCGCTCAGAGCAGCCCGGGGATGTCGGTGCGGATCGGCACGGGCAGCACCGTGGGGCGATCCGCCCGCAGGCCGGCGGCCAGAGCCTCGCCGAACTGCTCCGGCGTCTCGACGGTCCCCGTCGCGCAGCCGTAGCCACGGGCCAGAGCCGCGATGTCCAGGCCGGGCAGGTCGAGACCCGGCACCCCGGGTGTCTGCTTGAAGTCGGCGAACGCCTTGAGGATCGCGTACTGCTGGTTGACCGGGACCACGACGACCAGCGGCAGGCGCAGCTGCGCGGCGGTCCACAACGCCTGCACCGAGTAGTGGAACGACCCGTCGCCGATCACCGCGACGACCGGCCGGCCCCGGCCGGTGTCCCGCTGGGCGAGGGTGACACCCACCGCCGCCGGCAGCCCGTAACCGAGCCCCCCGCTGGCCATGGTGAAGTACGACCCGGGCCGGGTGATCCGCAGACGGCGGCGCAGGGCCGACAGGTTGGACGGCGACTCCTGCACCAGGATTCCGTCGGCCGGCCAGTACCGGGCCAGCGCCGCGAACAGCGCGTCGGGGCTGAGTGGGGTCCCGTCCTCGGGCGGTGCCGGCGCGGGCTGAGGCGGTGGGGGCGGGCGGTCACCCGGCGGGAGCAGGTCCAGCAGGTCGGCCAGGGTCAGGCCGGCGTCCCCCAGCAGGCTGTCGCCGACCGGGGCCCGCGCGGCCTCGTCCGGGTCATCGGTAACGTGCAGCAGGCGGACGCCCTCGGGCAGATGGTCGCCGGGGACGTGCGGGTAGTAGCGGAACACCGGTGCGCCCACCACGAGCACGGTGTCGTAGCGGCGCAGCTTCTCGGCCAGCGGCGCGATCGCGTACGGCAGGACGCCCTGGAAGTGCGGGTGGTCCTCGGGGAAGGTCGCCCGTTCCGGCGCGGGTGCCGTCCACACCGGGGCGCCGAGCCGCTCGGCGAGCGCTACCCCGGCCGGCCAGGCGCCCGCCCGGTCCACCCCCGCCCCGAACACGAGCGCCGGCGTGCGGCTGGCGGCCAGCACCGCGGCGAACTCGCCCAGCCGGTACGGGTCCGGCGCGATGCGGGTGGACACGGTGCGCGGCGGCCGGTACGGGTCGGCGGGCTGGCCCCAGTCGTCAAGCGGCAGCGACAGGAACACCGGCCCGGACGGGGGTTGCACGGCGGTGGCGTACGCCCGCATGAGCGCCGCCGGGACGTCCTGCGCCCGCACCGGCTCGTGGCTCCACTTGACGTACGGCTGGGGCAGCTCGGTGGCGCGGCGGCTGGTCAGCCGCGGCTCGATGAGCAGCATCTCCCGGGTCTGCTGGCCGGCGGTGACGATCAGCGGGGCCCGGTTGTGCCAGGCGGTCACCAGGTTGCCCATGGCGTTGCCGGTCCCCGGCGCGGTGTGCAGGTTGACGTGCGCCGGGCGGCCGGTGACCTGCGCGTACCCGTCGGCGATGCCGACCGCCGATGCCTCGTGCAGGGCGAGGACGTACTGGAAGTCGTCCGGGAAGGCGGCGAGGAACGGCTCCTCCGTCGAACCGGGATTGCCGAACACGGTCGTCATGCCGAGGTCGCGCAGCAGGTTGTACGTGGTGTCGCGGACCGTGGCCATCGCACATAACGTATCGGGGCGGGCCGGGTGGGACGGGGTGTTTCGGTCAGCCGCTACGGCAGCGTGAACGGCAGCGTGATGCCCTCCAGCGCCCGGCCGCAGTCGCAGTCCCGCTCGGCCGGCAGCGCCCGCACCGCCTCCAGCAGCAGCCCGCGCAGCCGGTCGGTGTTCTCGCCGAAGACGCGGAACACCTCCTCCTGCGTGACCGAGCCGCCGCCGGGCACACCCGCGTCGTGGTCGGTGACCAGCGCGATCGACGAGTAGCAGAGGGCCAGTTCCCGGGCGAGCACCGCCTCGGGGTGGCCGGTCATGTTGACCACCGTCCCGCCGATCGAGGCGAACCAGCGTGACTCGGCGCGGGTGGAGAAGCGCGGGCCCTCGACCACCACCACCGTCCCGCCGTCCACCGCCGGGACGTCCCGCCGCGCCGCGGCGGTGAGCAGCGTACGGCGGCCGACCGGGCAGTACGGGTCGGCGAACGACACGTGCACGGCACCCCGGTCGTAGTAGGTCTGCACCCGGCCGCTGGTGCGGTCGATGAGCTGGTCCGGCACCACGAACGTGCCCGGACCCAGCTCGGGGAGCAGGCCGCCGACCGCGCACGGGGCGAGCACCTGGCCGACGCCGAGCGAACGCAGCGCCCACAGGTTGGCCCGGTAGGGGATCTTGTGCGGTGGGTGCCGGTGGTCCCGGCCGTGCCGGGGCAGGAACGCCACGCGCCGGCCGGCCAGCTCGGCGATGGTGACGGCGTCCGAGGGCGGCCCGTACGGGGTGTCGACCCGATGCTCGGTGGCGCCGTCGAGAAGGGCGTAGAGGCCCGAACCGCCGATCACCGCCAGTTCCGCCGTGGGACCCATCGGTCCTCCCTCGTGTCTGTCGATCACCCGACCGTCAGACCTTAGCCACCGGCGCGGGCGCAGGCTATGGTGCCAGGCATGGTGTTGACGACGCGGCTGACACCGGTGCCCCCGGCCGTCCCGGTGCGGTCGGTCTGACGGGTGTCCGGCATGCAGGGAGAGGGGCAGGCGATCGGCGGGCGGGCGACGGAGTCGATGGCCGGGCGGCTGCTGGTCGCGACACCGACCCTGAAGGATCCGAACTTCGACCGTACGGTTGTGCTGCTGGTCGCCCACGAGGCCGGCGGCGCCCTGGGAGTCGTCCTCAACCGGGCCACCGAGGTGCCGGTGGCGGATGTGCTCGGCGACTGGGGCGAGCTGGCCCGGCACCCGGCGGTGCTCTTCGAGGGTGGCCCGGTGCAGCCGGATTCGGCGATCTGCCTCGCCCGGATGCGCCACCCGGTCAAGCGGGTCAAGGGCTTCCACCAGGTCTCCGGTGCGGTCGGCACCCTCGACCTGTCGGTGGACCCGGAGCGGTTGCGGGAGAGCATCGGCGGGATCCGGGTCTTCGCCGGCTACTCCGGCTGGGGCTCCGGCCAGTTGGAGCAGGAGATCGAGGAGGGCTCGTGGTTCGTCCTGGACGCGCTGCCCGGCGACGCCTTCGTCGACCGCCCCGACGACCTGTGGCCGATGGTGCTGCGGCGGCAGGGCGGCATGATGGCCGCGGTGGCCCACTTCCCGCCGGACGTGGCGCTCAACTGACCCCGGCCCGGTGGCACCCCGCGATGTGACCATGCCGGATGACGTGTGTATAGTTCTCCCGTGCCCGGGCGACCGGGACGACACCACGGGGCCGTGGCGCAGCTGGTAGCGCACCACACTGGCAGTGTGGGGGTCAGGGGTTCGAGTCCCCTCGGCTCCACCCGTGACGAAACGCCCTGGTGAGGACATCCTCCACCAGGGCGTTTGTCGTTGGACGGTCATCGGCGAGACCGACTCCTACCTTCGTGATCATCAGCTGATGGCATCGGCGCCATGCGTTGGTCCGGTAGCGGACCTCGACCCGATACCCATGCGGATTGATAGGCAAGTCGTCACTTGCCTATAGTGGCCAGCGTGGGGGACCTGTTCCAGGCGCTGGCCGACCACACGCGTCGGCGGATCC
The DNA here is from genome assembly GCF_012034245.1 of Micromonospora thermarum. GTDB lineage: Bacteria > Actinomycetota > Actinomycetes > Mycobacteriales > Micromonosporaceae > Micromonospora > Micromonospora thermarum. The sequence goes on from NZ_JAATEO010000007.1 coordinate 28,536, forward strand.
TGGACGAGCTGACCGAACGTGACGGCCAGACCCTGTTCGAGATCTGTGGCCGGTTGGCCACCAAGCACCAGATCGCGTCGTCGCGCCAGGCGATCTCCCAGCATCTCGACGTCCTGGAGGCCGCCGGCCTGATCGTCACGCGGCGGCAGGGCCGCTACAAGTTCCACCACATCGATGTCCGGCCGTTGCGGTCCATCGCCGAGCGATGGCTCAGGCCCGAACCCCGACAGGAGACGACATGAGGATCCACCTGACGAGCGTCTACGTTGATGATCAGGACAGGGCGCTGCGCTTCTACACCGAGGTGCTGGGCTTCGTGAAGAAGACCGACGTGCCGGTGGGTGAGTACCGGTGGTTGACCGTTGTCTCGCCCGACGAGCCGGGCGGGGTCGAACTGTTGCTGGAGCCCGACGCGCACCCGGCCGCCAAGGTGTTCAAGGAGGCCCTGGTCAGCGACGGCATCCCCCTCACGCAGTTCGCCGTGGACGACGTCGCCGCTGAGCACGACAGGCTGAGGAAGCTTGGTGTGGTGTTCACGCAGGAACCCGCCGACATGGGTGCGGTGATCACCGCCGTCTTCGACGACACGTGCGGCAATCTGATCCAGATCGCGCAGCAGAAGTAGCGTCCGCTCAGGAGAGCCGGCGCAGCGCCAGGAGAGCGATGTCGTCGGCGGGGCGCTCGACGTCGAGGGTCGCCATCACCGTCGTGGCCACGGTGTCGACGGGAGCCAGTGGTACGGCTCCCGTCAGACGGGCGAGACCGGTGTCGAACAGCTCACCGCGGCGCTCGATGAGCCCGTCGGTGTAGGTGACCAGGACGGCGCCGGGCGGGAACTCGATCGTGGTGGTGTGCCGCTGTGGGCGTTGACGGCCGGTGCCGAGGGGAGGGTCGATGTGCACCGGCAGGACGGTGTTCGGGCGGTCGTGCGCGGCCAGCACGGGCCGGGGGTGCCCGGCCAGGGACACGTGCACCGTGGAGTTGTCCGGGGAGATCATCGCGTACAGCGCGGTGGTCAGGCTGCCGGCCTCGAAGTGGACCACCTTGCGGTCGAGGAGGGTCAGCGCCTCCGCCGGGTCGTCGCAGATCAGGGCGTACGCGCGCAGCGCACTGCGGATCCGGCCCATGACCACCGCGGACTGCAGTCCGTGGCCCGACACGTCGCCGACGACCACGCCCAACCAGCCGGAGGGCAGGGTGAACACGTCGTACCAGTCCCCGCCGACGCCCGAGGCGTGGCCGGGGATGTACCGGCCGGCCATCTCGAGCCCGGGCACGTTCGGCAGCTCGGTGGGGATGAGGCTGCGTTGCAGAGCGAGGGCGGCCGTGTGGTCGAGCGTGTTCGCGCGGGCCAGGCTGGCCAGGCTGACCCGGTCGGCGACCAGTTCCAGCAGGCGGAGGTCGTCGGGGGTGAACCGGCGGGGCGTGAGGGTGCCGACGTGCAGGACGCCGACCAGCTCTCCGCGTGCGGTGATCGGCACGCCGAGCAGGGACCGGACGCCGGTCTGCAACAGGACCGGGTTGACCACCTTCTCCGAGGTCACGTCCTCGACGATCACCGGCTGCCTGGTGAGGGCGATCCGACCGGCGAACCCCCGACCGACCGAAATCCGGAAACCCTGGCGGACCTCCTCCTCCAGCCCTCTCGCGGCGGTGGCCACGAGCTGCTGGGCGCGGACGTCGAGCAGGAGGATGGCGGCGGTGTCGACCTGGAGCAGCTCGCGTACGCGGTCGAGCAGCTCGTCGAAGAGGTCGGCGACGTCGAGCCGGGACAGGGTGGCATCGGTGACCGCCTCGACGCGGCGCAACCACTGCTCGTCTCCGAGCACCTCAACCGGGACCACCCCCGGATCCTAGTTGCGCCGGAGCAACTTCCGCTCCCTGCCGGACCTGGGGATATCGGCCACGACCAGGAAAGCGGGCTCCTCCGCGCGTCGGGACGCGGCCTAGCCGAGCCGTACGTCGGTCGGGAAGCGCTCGTGCCCCAGCACGCTGAGCAGCCGCAGTTTCTCGTCCGCCTCGGAACGAGGGGGAGCGGTGAGCACGAGCAGCGCCTGGGACTGGTCCTCGGTGAACAGCGCCTGGCAGTCGAGCTCGATCGGGCCGAGCTGGGGGTGGACGAGGGTCTTGTGGTCCGCGAACCGCGTCCCGACCTCGTGCCGGTCCCACAGCTCGGCGAACTCCTTGCTCGCCTTCAGCAACGCGCGGACCAGCTCGCCGGCCCGCGACCGGGGCCCCATCGACCCGTAGGCGGCGCGCAGGTTCGCCACCTGGGCCCGGCTCTGCCGGTCGCGGTCGTCCTCGGGGTAGCTCAGCCGCTCGTCCGGCATGGTGAACCAGCGGTAGATCTCGCTGCGCGCGAGCCCCGTGTAGGCGGACTTGTCGCCGAACAGCGCCTCCGCCATCCGGTTCTGCACGAGCGTCTCCCCGAGGTTGGACAGGATCAGGGCCGGGGTGTCGTCGAGGCGGTCCAGCACCCGCAACAACGCGGGAGCGACGTGCGTGGTCGCCGGCACCGATGCGGGAGCGTTCCGCCCGGCCACCTGGAACAGGTAGTCGCGCTCGTTGTCGGTCAGGCGCAGCGCCCGGGCGAGCGACGCGAGCATCTGCTCGCTCGGCTGCGGCCCGCGCTCCTGTTCGAGGCGGGTGTAGTAGTCGGTCGACATCGCGGCGAGCGCGGCGACCTCCTCCCGGCGGAGCCCCGCCGCCCGGCGGCGTGCGCCCACCGGCAGCCCGACGTCCTCCGGCTGCAACGCCTCCCGTCGACGTCGCAGGAAGGACGCCAGTGCTGCTCGGTCCATGAATCCAGTATCCGCCCGCTCCCGGCGCGAACCAGGGACTGCGGATCCCCCGACAGGCGCTCTCTGCCCCCGCCCCGGCCGACCGGCGAGGCTCGACGCATGAACATCTCCGGAAACACCGTCTTCATCCCCGGCTCCACGAGCGGCATCGGTCTCGCCCTCGCCCTCGCGCTGAAGGCCCGGGGGAACACCGTGATCATCGGGGGTCGGCGGGCCGACCTGCTGGAGCGGATCGTCGCGGAGCACCCCGGCCTCGACACCGTGCAGATCGACACGACGGACCCCGCGAGCATCGACTCCGCCGCCCGGGAGGTGCTGGCGACGCACCCCGACCTGAACGTCCTGGTCACGATGGCCGGCATCATGCGCGTCGAGGACTGGCACCAGCCGGACTCGTTCCTCGCCTCCGCCGAGGAGGTGGTGACGACGAACGTGCTCGGCCCGATCCGCCTCATCGCCGCGTTCATCGAGCACCTGCGGGCGCAGCCGGACGCCACGATCATGACCGTCTCCTCGGGCCTCGCGTTCGCGCCGCTCAAGGCGACCCCCAGCTACAACGCCTCGAAGGCCGCGATCCACATGCTCAGCGAGTCGATCCGGCTGCAACTCGCGGACACGACCGTCAAGGTGGTGGAACTCGAACCGCCGTCCGTGCGTACGTCGCTGCTGCCCGGGCAGGAGAACAGCGACTTCGCGATGCCGCTCGACGAGTTCGTGGCGGAGGTCGTCGAGCTGATCGCATCGCAGCCCGACGCGACGGAGATCCAGGTCGAGCGCGTCAAGTTCCTGCGGTACGGCGAGGCGCGCGGCGACTACGACGAGGTCGTCGCGACGCTCAACGCCGCCGACCCGCACGGGAAGTAGGGCGGGGCGGCAGATCATCGCCTGCCGCCACCAGTACGGCGACCGCTGACCCGTCGAACTCTTCGGAGTTCGCGCCCGTACCAGTGTGCGGGAGGTGGACGCCATGCCCGCACGCCGACTCGTCGCCGCGGCGCTGGTCGCGGTCGCCGCCGTACCGGTCGTCGGCACGCCGGCCCACGCGCACGGGGCGCCGACCAGCCCGCTGAGCCGCGCCGCGGCCTGCGGTCCCGAGGGCGGGCAGGCGGGCAGCCCGGCCTGCCGGGCGGCGACCGCGTCCGGCGCGGCGCTGCGGGAGTGGGACAACATCCGCGTGTTCGGGGTCGACGGGAAGGACCGGGAGCGGATCCCCGACGGGGAGCTGTGCAGCGGTGGGCTGTCCGCGTACCGGGGACTGGACCTGGCCCGGGACGACTGGCCGGCGACGGAGCTGACCGCCGGGGCGCGGGTCACCTTCCGCTACCGGACGACGATCCCGCACGAGGGCACCTTCCGGCTCTACCTGACCCGGGCGAACTACGACCCGTCGAAGCGGCTGCGCTGGGCGGACCTGGAGCGGGCGCCGTTCATCCGGGTGACCGACCCGCCGCTGCGCGACGGGGCGTACCAGTTCGCGGGGCGGTTGCCGCAGCGGACCGGGCGGCACCTGATCTACACGGTGTGGCAGAACTCCGACTCGCGGGACACCTACTACTCCTGCTCCGACGTGGTGTTCAAGGAGCCTGCCGGGCGAGCCGGCCTGGGTGGGCCCGGCCGGCCGCCGTCGCCCGCCGCCGGGGCTCCGGCGGAGGAGGGCACCACGGAGGCGAGCCCGGTAGCCGCCGGAGGCGGGGGGCCCGCGGGTGTGCGTACCTCATCGGAGAGCGTGACCGACGGCGTGCCGGTGGCGGCGGTGACGGACCTGGACCGGGCCGGCTGGCCGGTGGTTGGCGGCGCCGGCGCGGCCCTGACGCTGCTGCTGGCCGTGGTGGTCGCGGCGCGTCTGCGCCGCGCAGGCAGCATCCCGGTCGGCCGGCGCTGCGAGGTACGCAACCACCGGGCCGGCCGACGACGGGAGTGGTGACCCGGCTCAGCCGAGGTGGCCCTCGATCTCGGCCAGCTCCTCCGGGGTGAAGTCGAGGTTGTCCAGGGCGCCGATGTTCGCCTCCAGCTGCGGGACGCTGCTCGCGCCGATGATGAGGCTGGTCATGCGCGGGTCCCGCAGGGCCCAGGCGAGGGCGAGCTGCGCGAGGGACTGGCCGCGTCGATCGGCGATCGCGCCGAGCGCCCGGACCTGCGCCAGGTGCTTCTCGCTCACGTGGCTCTCGTCCAGGAAGATGCTGGTCCGGACGCGGGAGTCCTCCGGGATGCCGCCCAGGTAGCGGTCGGTGAGCAGGCCCTGCGCGAGCGGGCTGTAGGCGATGCAGCCGGCGCCGACCCGCTCCAGCGTGTCGAGCAGGCCGTCGGCCTCGGTCCAGCGGTTGAGCATCGAGTACGACGGCTGGTTGATCAGCAGCGGCGTGCCGAGGTCGCGCAGGATCGCGGCGGCCCGCTCGGTCTGCTCCGAGTTGTAGTTGGAGATGCCGACGTAGAGCGCCTTGCCGGAGCGCACGACGGCGTCCAGCGCGCCCATCGTCTCCTCCAGCGGCGTGTCCGGGTCGAACCGGTGCGAGTAGAAGATGTCCACGTAGTCGAGGCCGAGCCGGCGCAGCGACTGGTCCAGCGACGAGATCAGGTACTTGCGGGAGCCCCACTCGCCGTACGGGCCGGGCCACATCAGGTACCCCGCCTTGCTGGAGATGACCAGCTCGTCCCGGTACGGCTTCAGGTCGGTGGCGAGCATCCGGCCGAAGTTCTCCTCGGCCGCGCCGGGCGGCGGGCCGTAGTTGTTCGCCAGGTCGAAGTGGGTGACGCCGAGGTCGAAGGCACGCCGGACGATGTCCCGCTGCCGCTCGTACGGCCGGTCCGGGCCGAAGTTGTGCCACAGGCCGAGCGAGATCGCGGGCAGCCGCAGCCCGCTGCGCCCGCTGCGCCGGTAGGTCATCGTGTCGTAGCGCTCATCGGCGGCGAGGTAGGTCACGATCATGAGCCTACTCGCGCCGCCGACCGGGCGGGACGGCGTGCGTCGGGCCCGATCTCCCCGACGTGGGGGAGTCGGCTCGGGGCGGGTCGGCGGCAGAAGCCGGTGAACCCCCGCGCGGTCCTCGCTCCGCTGGTGGCCGCCAGCACCTCGCGGCGTGGTGTGTTCCTGCTGCTCGGCGGGGTGCTCGCGCTGCCGTACGCCCTGCTGGCGGTGGCCTTCGCGCAGATGTTCCGGCAGGACACGGTCTCCCGGGTGCTGGTGCTGATCCTGGTCAGCGGTGGCCTGGTGGTGGCCGCTCTGTTCAGCGCGGTGCCGATGGCGCTGGCGTTCATCGCACACCAGGTCGGTCTCGACGCCGGACTCACCGCCGAGGACCGGTTCGGCCCGTTGGACGGGCGGGAGGCGGGATGGCTGGAGCCTCGCCGGCGTCGTCGTCCTGGTCGCCCTCGGCTACGCGGTGGCCGGGCTCGGGGCCCCTCGCCCCGCTCGCCGCCGGCTGGCTCGCGCTCTGGGGCGTCCTGGCCCTGCTCGCCACCATCACCGGCGCCGGCTACCCGTTCGGCGCGAACGATCCAGCCGGCGACGAGACCAACCTGCTGCGCCTGGTGCCCGTCGAGGCCGGGCCGCCGCTGTTCGCCGCGCTGCTGCTCACCGCCGCGGTGGCCGCGCTCACCATGGCCGGCACGGCCCGTCCGGCCGGTTCCCCGCGGGCGGCTCTGCTCGGCTACGGCTGGGTCGCGTTCGTGCTGGCCGTCGTGGTGCCGGACGCCCGGGTTCGCCCGGCTCGTGGTCGTCGTTGCCGTAGCGGGCGTCCAGCTCGGCGCGCTGGGCGGCGCGCAGGCGGGTGGCGTCGGCCGACTCCCACGGTTCCCGGTCCACCGAGACGGTGCGGATCATGCTGCCCCCATTTCCGTAACAGACGTTACCGTAACGCATGTTACGGTTCGCGGGCGGTCGGCGAGAAGGGGGAGCGGTGGCGCGACGGCGGGACCTGACGGGGCAGCGGGAGCGGCTCTCGGCGGCGACCTGGTCGGTGCTGGCCGACCACGGCCTCGCCGGCCTCACCCTGCGGGCGGTCGCCGAGCGCGCCGGCTGCACGACGGGCATGGTGCTGCACACCTTCGCCGACAAGCGCGCCCTCCTCGTGCACGCCCGCGAGCTGCTGCACCAGCGGACCGGGGAGCGCGCCGACGCCGCCGCGTCCGCGGCCGCGGACCCGCTGTCCGCGCTGCGGGCGGTGCTGCTCCAAGCCGCGTCGACGACCGAGGAGAAGCGGGAGGAGGCCCGGGTGTGGATCGGTTTCCTCGCCGCCGCGCTGGCCGACCCGGCCCTCGCTGAGCTGCACCAGCGCTACAACCGCTCCTTCGTCGACCGGATCCGGCGGCTCGTCGCGGCCGCCCGCCCCGACTGGGACCCGGCGGCCTGCACGACGACCGCGACGACCCTGGTCGCGTTCGTCGAGGGACTGAACACCCTCGCCGCCGTCGACCCGGACACCTACCGCGACGAGGCGCAACGCACCGCCGTCGACGCCGCGCTCGCGCCGGTCCGGCTGAACGCTTCGTGAACGGGAGCCGGAAGCTGGTCGGGGAACCGGCCGTGGTGGGAGCGCCGAGATAGCCTGGGTCGAGTGACTGCGCCTTCCCCGGTTATCCCGGTCCCGCCCGCCGACCTGCCCGGCACGCTCGGTGAGCTGCGCGCGGCGGGCCACCGGTACCGCAGCGTCAAGCAGGAACTCCGAGACAACCTCCTGGCCCGGCTGCGCTCCGGCGCCGACCGGTTCCCCGGCATCGTCGGGTACGACGACACCGTGCTGCCGGAGGTCGAGCGGGCCCTGCTCGCCGGCCACGACATGGTGCTGCTCGGCGAGCGCGGCCAGGGCAAGACCCGGCTGATCCGGTCGCTGGTCGGGCTCCTCGACGAGTGGACCCCGGTGCTCGCCGGTTCGGTGCTCAACGAGCACCCGCTGCACCCGATCACCCCGGCCTCCCGGGCGCTCGTGGCGGAGGCCGGCGACGACCTCCCGGTGGGCTGGCTGCACCGTTCGATGCGGTACGGCGAGAAGCTCGCCACCCCGGACACCAGCGTCGGCGACCTGATCGGCGACGTGGACCCCATCCGGATCGCCCAGGGGCGTACGCTCGGCGACCCGGAGACCATCCACTTCGGACTCGTACCCCGGACCAACCGGGGCGTCTTCGCCGTCAACGAGCTGCCCGACCTGGCCGAGCGGATCCAGGTGGCGCTGCTCAACGTGCTGGAGGAGCGGGACATCCAGGTCCGCGGCTACCAGCTGCGGCTGCCGCTGGACCTGTTCCTCGTGGCCAGCGCCAACCCGGAGGACTACACGAACCGGGGCCGGATCATCACGCCGCTGAAGGACCGGTTCGGCGCCGAGATCCGCACCCACTACCCGCTCGACCTGGACCTGGAGCTGGACCTGATCCGCCAGGAGGCGGACCTGGTCGCCGAGGTGCCCGAGCACGTCCTGGAGGTGCTCGCCCGGTTCGCCCGCGCCGTCCGCGAGTCGCCCTCGGTGGATCCGCGCTCCGGCGTGTCCGCGCGGTTCGCCATCGCCGCCGCCGAGACGGTCGCCGCCGCCGCGCTGCGCCGCGCCGGCCTGCTCGCCGCCGGTTCCGCCACCGACGGCGTACGCCCCGAGGCGCCGGTCGCGCGGGTGGGAGACGCGGTGTCGGTGACCTCGACCCTGCGCGGCAAGGTCGAGTTCGAGAGCGGTGAGGAGGGGCGTGAGATCGAGATCCTCGGGCACCTGCTGCGGACCGCCACCGCGGAGACGTTCCGGGCCCGGCTGGCCGGGCTGGACCTCTCCGGCTTCACCGCGCTGGTCGACGACGACCGGGTGATCGAGACCGGTGAACTGGTCGGCTCGGCCGAGCTGCTCCGGCAGGTCGGCACGGTGCCGGGCCTGGCCAAGGTGCTCGACCGGCTCGGCCTCGGCGACGCGCCGAGCCCCGAGCAGGCCGCCGCCGGCGTCGAGTTCGTGCTCGAGGGGCTGCACCTGACCCGCCGGCTCGGCAAGGACGTCACCGACTCCGGCCGGACCCGCTACGGCGGTCGGGGCTGACCATGGCCGGCAACCGGTTCCGGTACGGGCAGTGGCGCGGCGGCCCCGACCCGCTCGCGCCTCCGTACGACGTGCGGGCGGCGGTCGACGACGTCGGTGCCGAGGTGCTCGCCGGCGGCAGCCTGCGGGAGGCGCTGCGCAACCTGCTGCGACGCGGTCCGCAGGGACGGGGCGGCCTCGACGACCTGGCGGCGCGGGCGCGCCGGCTGCGGCGGGAGGCACTGCGCCGGGGCGACCTGGACGGGGCGGTGACCCGGGCGCGGGCGCTGCTCGACCAGGCGCTCGCCGCCGAGCGGGACGAGCTTCGCGGTCGCGACGACGAGGGCGCGCGGTTCGCCGAGACGGTGCTGGACAACCTGCCCCGCTCGACGGCCCGGGCGGTGGAGGAGCTGTCCGGCTACGAGTGGGCCAGCGCCGAGGCGCGCGCGACGTACCAGCGCATCCTCGACGGGCTCCGCGACGACGTGCTCGGGCAACGCTTCGCCGGGTTGCGCGACGCCGTACGGGCATCGGCGGACCCGGCCGCGCAGCAGCGGCTGGCCGAGATGATGCGCGACCTGAACGACCTGCTGGCCCGGCACGCCCGGGCCGAGGACACCACCGACGCGTTCGCCGAGTTCATGCGCCGGCACGGCGAGTTCTTCCCGGAGCAGCCGCGCGACACCGACGAGCTCGTCGACGTCCTGGCCCGCCGGGCGGCGGCCGGGCAGCGGCTGATGAACTCGCTGTCCGACCGGCAACGCGAGGAGCTGGCCCGGCTGATGCGCCAGTCGCTGGGCGACCGGCTGGCCGGCGAGGTGGCCGCGCTCGACGCGAACCTGCGGACGCTCCGGCCCGACCTGCGCTGGGGCCGGGGGGAGCGGGTCCGGGGCGAGCAACCCCTCGGGTACGCGGACGCGGCCGGCGCGCTCGACGAGATCGGCGAGCTGGACGACCTGCTCGACGCCCTCGAACAGGAGCACCCGGGCGCCACCCTGGACGACGTCGACGTCGACGCGGTGGCCCGGACGCTCGGGCGGGACGCCGCCGACGACGTACGCCGGCTGCGGGAGCTGGAGCGGGAACTGCGCCGGCAGGGTTGGGTGAACCGGGACGCGGAGGGGTTGACCCTCAGCCCGAAGGCGCTTCGCCGGCTCGGCGGGACCGCGTTGCGGCGGGTCTTCGCCGACCTGACCGCCGGGCCGCGCGGCCAGCACGACCTGCGCTCGGCCGGCGCCGCCGGCGAGGTGAGCGGCGGGTCGCGGCCCTGGGAGTACGGCGACGAGCAGCCGCTGGACGTGGTGCGCACCCTGACCCGGGCGGTCCGGCGCTCCGGCACCGGGGTGCCGGTGCAGCTCGCCGTCGAGGACTTCGAGGTGGTGGAGACCGAGCGGCGGGCGTCGGCGGCGGTGGTGCTCTGCGTCGACCTGTCGTACTCGATGATCTCGCAGGGCCGGTGGGGCCCGATGAAGCAGACGGCGCTGGCGCTGGCGCACCTGATGGCCACCCGCTTCCCGCAGGACGCGCTCCAGATCGTCGGCTTCGGCCGGGCGGCGCTGCCGCTGACCCAGCAGGAGCTGGCGGCGGTCGAGCCGGACCTGCAGCAGGGCACCAACCTCCAGCACGCGCTGCGGCTGGCCGGCCGGCACCTGCGGCGGCACCCGGACGCGGAGCCGGTGGTCCTGGTGGTGACCGACGGCGAGCCGACCGCCCACCTCGACCCGGACGACGGGGAGGCGCTGTTCCACTGGCCGCCGCTGCCGGAGACGGTCGAGGCGACGATCCGGGAGGTCGACCGGCTCAGCCGCTTCGGGGCGACGCTCAACCTGTTCCTGCTCGGCGACGACCCGGGCCTGCGCCGCTTCATGGACGCCGTGGCCCGCCGCTCGAAGGGCCGCCTGTTCACCCCCGACACGGAGGACCTCGGCGAGTACGTGGTGTCCGACTACCTCCGCGCCCGCCACGGCCGCCGCTGATCCGGCTCGCGCCAGTGGCGGCGGAGGGGGTGTCGAGCTGCCCCGTCTGCGCGACAGGCGGCCCGTCAGGCCGGCGCGGTCGGGCCGATCCCGTGCAGCAGGGTGTCCAGAATGCGGGTGGCCAGCGTGTCCGAGTCGCCGTGGGGTGGCGGCGTGCCGTGCATCGTCTCGTTGATGAGTGCCAGGTAGACGCGCCGCGCCCAGGCGAGGTCGGCGTCCGGGTGGATGAGGCCGGTCTGCTGGGCCCGCTGGAGCACGAGGTCGCAGGCGGCGAAGACCTCCTGCTGGATCTCGCCGGTCGCCGCGTCGTCGGTGGGCTGGCCGAGCGCGAACCGCCACCGGGACTTGATGTTTAGGATGTTCGCCGTCGCCTGGTGGAGAGCGACGAGGGGTGGCGCGGTGGCCGGTCGGGCAGCCGCCACGGCTGCGGCGATCTGGTTCCAGGCGGCCCGCGTCATGCTCGTGATCAGCGCCTCCCGGCTGGCGAAGCGCCGGTGGACGGTGGTGCGCGCGACCCCTGCCGACTCGGCGATCTGCTCGATCGTGGCCGCAGGATTCTCCGTCAGCATCCGCTCGGCGGCCTCGATGATCGTGCGGATGCTGCGCTCGGCGTCCGCCCGCAGCCGCCGTCGGTCCGTGTCCAACCCGCGCTCCTCCCACTGCTGCTGCGAAAACAATACGACAGGTGGCCGGTTTGTCGATAACTGCGACTTAGTGTTGCAGCTACATCGGACAATCGCTACAGTTCGACGCATGAATGATGTCGCTCTCATCACCGGCGCCTCGACTGGGATCGGTGCCGAGTTCGCCCGTCAGCTAGCCGAGCGGGGGCACGACCTCGTCCTGGTGGCGCGCTCGGTCGACCGGATGGAAGCCCTGGCCGCGACCCTGCGGCAGACCCGCGGCGTCCGCGTCGAGGTGATCGGGCAGGACCTCGCCGCGCCGGACGCCGCCGAGCGGGTGGTGACCGAGCTGCGTACGCGGGGCCTGGAGGTAAGCCTGCTGGTCAACAACGCGGGCTTCGGCACCTGCGGCCGGTTCGAGGAGGTCACCGGCCCCCGCGACCACGATCAGCTCATGGTCAACGTGGTGGCGCTGACCGACCTCACCCACGCGCTGGTGCCGCCCATGCTGGCGCGCGGCACGGGCGCGGTGCTCAACGTCGCCTCGACTGCCGCCTTCCAGCCCGCGGCGTACTTCGCCGTCTACAGCGCGGCCAAGGCATTCGTCCTCAACTTCAGCCTCGCCCTGTGGAGCGAGTATCGCGACCGGGGCGTTCGCGTCCTGGCGCTGTGCCCCGGTCCGGTCGAGACCGAGTTCTTCGCCACCATCGGCACCGACAAGGCGGCGATCGGCGGGCGGAAGGAGACCCCGCAGCGGGTCGTGGCCAAGGCGTTGCGGGCATTGGACCGTAACGAGGGGTACGTCGTCGCGGGGCCGCGCACCTTCGCGCTCGCGCACCTGCAGCCACGGCGCCCACGCAAGCTGGTGGCCCGGATCAGCCGGATAGTCACCCGCGGTGTGCTGACGGCGTGACCTGCGCCCGCAGTCCGGCCCGCCGCACCGCCGCTCGGGTCTAGCCTGAGCGAATGGAGGCCGACAGGCTGCGGCGCGCGTATGACGAGCTGCTCGGCGAGGTCGACGCGGGCGGATTCGGGCCGCCGCCGAAGGGGCAGCTCGGTGCCGAGCAGATCGTGGCGCATCTGGCCGCGAACGACGAGCTGATGATCGAGGCGACGGAGGCGGTCCTCGCCGGGGCGCCCTTCGCCTACTACGACCTGGAGACGATTCACCGGCCGCAGGTCGACGCGCTGGTCGCCGAGTACGGCGGGCTGGACGCCCTGGCCACCCTGCTCCGTGCCACAAGTCAGAAACTGGTGACCCTGGTCGGCCGGCTCGGCCCGGCGGCCGAGACGCCGGTGGACACCCATCTCCGCGAGGGCTACGACCTCAACGTCAGTGAGCCCCAGCCCTGGGGCCGCGTGGTAGACCTCCACACCCGGGTCCACCTCCCGAAACACCTCGCGCAACTGAGGATGCTCCGGCCCACGTGACCCACCCACCTCCCCGCGATCTTGCACTTTTTGCCCCCGCACAAAGGGCGTATGCGGACAGATCAAGGTCCGAAAGTGCAAGATCGCGGGAGGGCAGGGGGGGGAGGGAGGGTGTCAGGTGCCGCGGAAGGCGCGGCGGTACGTCGACGGGGAGACCCCGACACGGTGGTTCAGGTGTTGGCGGAGGGAGGCCGCCGTGGTGAAGCCGCTGCGGCGGGCGACCTGGTCCACCGACAGGTCGGTCGTCTCCAGCAGCAGCCGGGCGTGGTCGGTGCGCTGCTGGAGCAGCCACTGCGCCGGGCTCAGCCCGGTCTCCGACCGGAACCGCCGGGTGAAGGTGCGCACGCTCATCCGTGCCTGGTCGGCCAGGTCGCGCAGGTTGACCGGCTCGTGCAGCCGCTGCCGGGCCCACTCGCGGGCCCCGGCCGTGCTGGCGTCGGCCACCTTCGGCACCGGGCGCTCGATGAACTGGGCCTGACCACCGTCCCGCCAGGGCGGCACCACGCAGCGACGGGCCGCCCGGTTGGCCACCTCGCTGCCGTGGTCGGTGCGGACGACGTGCAGGCACAGGTCGATCCCGGCGGCCACCCCGGCCGAGGTGAGGACCCGGTCGTCGGCGACGAAGAGCACCTCCGGGTCGAGATCGACGCCGGGATACAGCGCCCGGAAGCGGTCGGCGTACGCCCAGTGGGTGGTGGCGCGGCGGCCGTCGAGCAGCCCGGCGGCGGCCAGGGCGAACGCGCCGGTGCAGATCGACATGATCCGGGCGCCCCGGTCGTACGCGGCGCGGAGCGCGTCGGCCACCCCGGCGGCGAGGATCCGGTCCGGTGTCAGCGCGGCGCCGTGCACCCCGGGCACGATCACCGTGTCGGCGGTCTCCAGCAGCTCCAACCCGTGGTCGGGAAGCACCTGGTAGCCGGCGGTGCTGGGTACCGGCCGCCCGCCGGGGGTGCACACCTCCACCGTGTAGAGGCGGGCGCCGGCCGGGGTCCGGGCGGCACCGAAGACCTGTGCCGGTGTGCCGAGGTCGAGGCCCACGACGTCGTCGAGGGCGAGGACCGCGATCCGGTGCGGGGTGGCAACCATGGCCCGATTATTGCGCATGATGGCTTTCCGGCCACTCGTCGGCGATCCACCGACCGCCGAGACTCGACACCGTGACCCGTACGACCACGGACCCGGCCGCGCCGGGCCGCACCCGCTCCGGCCGTAACCGCCGCCCGCACCCGGCCTGGACGGTCGCCGCCGTCGCCTTCGTCGCGCTGGTCGGCGCCGCCGGGTTCCGCGCCACCCCGTCGGTGCTGCTGCACCCGCTGCACGCCGAGTTCCGCTGGCCGCTGGCCACCATCTCGGCGGCCGTCTCGGTGAACCTGCTCCTCTACGGGCTCACCGCGCCGTTCGCCGCCGCGCTGATGGACCGGTTCGGCATCCGGCGGGTGGTGGCCGCGGCGCTGCTGCTGGTGGCCGCCGGGAGCGGACTGACCGTGTTCATGACCGCGAGCTGGCAGCTCGTCCTCTGCTGGGGCGTACTGGTCGGGCTGGGTACCGGGTCGATGGCGCTGGCGTTCGTGGCGACCGTCACAGGGCGCTGGTTCGTCCGCCTCCGCGGGCTGGTCACCGGTGTGCTCACCGCCGGTGGGGCCGCCGGTCAACTGGTCTTCCTGCCCCTGATGGCCGTGCTGGTCGCCGAACACGGCTGGCGGGTGGCGGCGCTCGTCGTGGCGGGAGCGGCGGTGGCGGTCGTACCCCTGGTGGTCTGGCTGCTGCGCGAGCACCCGGCGGATCTCGGGCTGCCCGCGTACGGCGCGACCGAGGTCGTACCCCCGACACCGCCGGCCGGCGGGGCGGCGGCGCGCGCGGTGCGGGTGCTCGCCCAGGCGGCGCGGACCCGGCCGTTCTGGCTGCTCGCCGGGGGGTTCGCGATCTGCGGCGCGACCACCAACGGGCTGGTCGGCACCCATTTCGTGCCGGCGGCACACGACCACGGCATGCCGCAGACCACCGCCGCCGGGCTGCTGGCCCTGGTCGGCCTCTTCGACATCGCCGGCACGATCGCCTCGGGCTGGCTCACCGACCGGGTCGACAGCCGGGTGCTGCTCGGCGTCTACTACGCGCTGCGCGGCGGCTCGCTGCTGGTGCTGCCGGGGCTCTTCGCGGCCACCGCCGAGCCGAGCATGCTGGTGTTCATCATCTTCTACGGGCTGGACTGGGTCGCCACGGTCCCGCCCACGGTGGCGCTGTGCCGGGAGTACTTCGGCGCCTCCGGGGCGGTGGTCTTCGGCTGGGTGTTCGCCGCGCACCAGGTCGGCGCGGCGATCGCCGCCACCGGGGCGGGCCTGGTCCGCGACCAGCTCGGGAGCTACGCCCTGGCCTGGTACGTCGCCGGGGCGCTGTCGATCGGCGCGGCGATGCTGTCCCTGCTGCTGCGCCGCCGACGGCTGACGCCACCGGCACCGGCGGCGGTCGTCGCGGCCGCCCCGCGGGCCTGGAGCTACCGGGGGTAGGTCACCCGAGGTGCCACTGCTGCTCGGGCGCGCCCGTGCAGGTCGCCTGCTCGATGTCGGTGCCGGCGTCGGTGGCGGCGTCGTCGGCCTGGGCGCACCGGCCGCTGTTCAGCGCGGCGAGCAGCACCTGCCCGCCGCCGGTCGGCACCAGCCGCCACTGCTGGTTGGCCTGTCCGTGGCAGCCGTACTGCTGGAGCTTCGCCCCGTCGTCGCCGCTGCCGCCCTCCACGTCGAGGCACATCCCGGTCGCCGCGTTGGTCAGGGTCACCAGGTCCGCACCGACCGGATTGGCGACCCACTGCTGCTCCGGGCCGCCGGTGCAGTCGGCGAGCTGGGCGACCGCCTTCTCGCCGCCGCCGTCGAGGCCGAGGCAACGGTTGGCGGCGACGCCACGGAACACCTTCGGCCCGGTGAGCGGGACCGGCGCGGTGCTCGGGGTGGCGCTCGGAGTGGGGGACGGCGCGGCCGGCGTGGTCGGGGCGGGCTCGCTCGCCGACGGGGTGGGCTCGGCGGCGGCCGAGGGCGTGCCGGCCGCCGCCGGCACGACCGGCGCGTCGTCACCGCCGCCCAGGACACCGGTGGCGAAGAACGCCCCCAGCAGGACGCCGACCACGCCGACGACGACCGCCACCCGCAGCAGCGGATCGCGGGGGAGCCCGGGACGGGTGGCGCGCCGGCCGTAGACCGTGCCGGACGGGTCGGGACGTTCAGCGGGGACGGACATACCGGCATCCTGACCCACCGGCCCGGTCCACGGCCAGCCGGCCCGGCTCAGTCGACGACCCGGACGTCCTTCCAGAACGCCACCCGGTCGCGGACCATCTCCGCCTCCGGCTTCGGGTCTGGGTAGTACCACACCGCGTCCGGGCTGTTCTTTCCCTCGTGCTCCAACGTGTAGTAGGAGGCGGTGCCCTTCCACGGGCACACCGTGTGCGTGTCGGACTCGCGGACCAGGTCGTCGCGCAGCGCCGAGCGCGGGAAGTAGTGGTTTCCCTCGACCAGCACGGTGTCGTCGCTCTGGGCGACGACGATGTCGTTCCACATCGCCTTCGGCATGTCCCCCAAACTATGCCGCCACCGGTCGCGCGGCCACCGGATCCGTGCGGAGGTGGTCGATGCGAAGTGGCCACCGTGGACATCCCACCAGGCGGGGCCTCGACAGCGTAAGGTGATCTCATGTACGCCGTGCGTGATCATGACCAGGCGGTGGCCCAGCTCCGGCGGTCGTACGCGGCGGTGCCGCCCGGCCAGCCGGTCCGCCTCGCGAAACGCACCTCCAACCTGTTCCGCCCACGCAACGCACCCCTGACGCCGGGCCTGGACGTGAGCGGCCTCGGCGGGGTGCTGCGCGTCGATCCGGCGGCCCGCACCGCCGACGTGCAGGGCATGTGCCCGTACGAGGACCTCGTCGACGCCACCCTGCCGCACGGCCTGATGCCGCTGGTGGTGCCGCAGCTGCGCACCATCACGCTGGGCGGGGCGGTGACCGGCCTGGGCATCGAGTCCACCTCGTTCCGCAACGGCCTGCCGCACGAGTCGGTGACCGAGCTGGACGTGCTGACCGGGGCGGGCGAGATCGTCACGGCCCGCCCGGAGGGGGAGCACGCCGACCTGTTCGCCGCGTTCCCCAACTCGCTGGGCAGCCTCGGGTACGCGACCCGGCTGCGCATCGAGCTGCAACCGATCGGCCGGCGCGTGGCCCTGCGCAACGTCCGGTTCACGCGGCTGGAGGAGCTGACCGACGCGATCGGCGAGGTGAGCGCCACCCGGTCGTGGGCCGGCGAGACGGTGGACGCGATGGACGGGGTGATGTTCAGCCCCGGCGAGGCGTACCTGGTGCTCGCCACGTTCACCGACGAGGCCGGGCCGGTCAGCGACTACACGGGCCAGGACATCTACTACCGGTCGCTGCGCCGGCGCACGCACGACGCGCTGACCGGGTACGACTACCTGTGGCGCTGGGACACCGACTGGTTCTGGTGTTCCGCGGCGTTCGGGGTGCAGCACCCGGTGGTGCGGCGGATCTGGCCGGCCCGCTGGCGGCGCAGCGACGTCTACCACCGGCTGGTCCGCCTGGAGCACCGGCACCAGGTGGCCGCGCGCATCGACCGGTGGCGTGGCCAGCCGGCGCGGGAGCGGGTCGTGCAGGACGTGGAGATCCCGCTGGACCGCACGGCCGAATTCCTGCGCTGGTTCGCCAAGGCCGTGGGGATGACCCCGGTCTGGCTCTGTCCTCTGCGGTTGCGGGAGCCGTCCGGCCCGGGGTCGGCGCGGGCCTGGCCGCTGTATCCGCTGCGGCCGGGGCAGGACTACGTCAACATCGGTTTCTGGGGGAGCGTGCCGATCGTCCCGGGCGCCGCCGACGGCGACGTCAACCGGGCGATCGAGCGCGAGGTGTCGGAGGTCGGCGGGCACAAGTCGCTGTACTCCGACGCGTACTACGACCGGGAGGTGTTCGACCGGCTCTACGGCGGCGACACCTGGCGTGCGGTCAAGGACCGCTACGACCCGGACCACCGGCTCACCGGACTGTACGAGAAGGCGGTAGCAAGACAATGAGCCTCATCGATCGAGACCAGGGAGCGGCGAGCGCTCCCGCGACACCGCCGGCGGGGGGCCGGCGTCCGGGGCCGAGCGTGGCCGACGTCGTCCGGGCGTTGACCACCGGAGCCCTGCCGGTTCGGGTCACCGGGTACGACGGCAGCGCCGTCGGTCCGGCCGACGCCGGGATCACCCTCGCCATCCGTTCCGAGCGCGGCCTGTCGTACCTGCTGACGGCCCCGGGGGACCTGGGCATGGCCCGGGCGTACGTGAGCGGCGACCTCGGGCTGGAGGGGGTGCACCCGGGCGACCCGTACGAGGCGCTGCGGGTGCTGAAGGACGAGGTTCGGCTGCGCGTCCCACCCGTCGCCGAGGCGCTGTCCCTGGCGCGTGCGCTCGGCTGGGAGCGGCTGCTGCCGCCGCCACCCCCGCCGCAGGAGGCGCTGCCCCGCTGGAAGCGGGTGGTGAACGGGCTGCGGCACTCCCGTACGCGGGACAGCAGCGCGATCTCGCACCACTACGACGTGTCGAACGCCTTCTACGAGAAGGTGCTCGGCGAGTCCATGACGTACACCTGCGCGGTGTTCCGCTCGCCGGACGACAGCCTGGAGACGGCGCAGGCCGCGAAGTACGACCTGGTCGCGCAGAAGCTCGCGCTCAAGGCGGGGATGCGGCTGCTCGACGTGGGCTGCGGCTGGGGCGGCATGGCCCGGCACGCGGCCCGGGAGTACGGCGTGAAGGCGCTGGGAGTGACCCTGTCGCGGGCGCAGGCGGAGTGGGCGCAGGCCGCGATCGAGCGGGAGGGGTTGACCGGCCTGGCCGAGGTGCGCCACCTCGACTACCGGGACGCCCCGCGCGAGCAGTTCGACGCGGTCTCCTCGATCGGGCTGACCGAGCACATCGGGGTGCGCAACTATCCCGCGTACTTCGGCTTCCTGCGGGACCGGCTGCGCCCCGACGGGCGGCTGCTCAACCACTGCATCACGCGCGCGGACAACCGGGCGCCGCACCGCTCGGGCGCGTTCATCGACCGGTACGTCTTTCCGGACGGCGAGTTGGCCGGCCCGGGCCGGATCATCTCGGAGATCCACGACGCCGGTCTCGAGGTGCATCACGAGGAGAACCTGCGGCAGCACTACGCGTTGACCCTCGCCGCCTGGTGCCGCAACCTCGTGGCGAACTGGGACTTCTGCGTCTCGGAGGTCGGCGCCGGCACCGCCCGGGTGTGGGGCCTCTACATGGCCGGCTCGCGGATGGCGTTCGAGCGCAACGGCATCCAGCTGCACCAGGTGGTCGCCACCCGTACCGGTCCGGCGGGCGAGACGACCTACCCGCTGCGCCCCGACTGGCTGCCCTGACCGCTGCACGACGAAGGCCGCGCCGCGGGTCGGCGCGGCCTTTCGTCAGAGCCATTGACAAAGAAGTTTTGTACGTACAAACTGATTTTGCCATGAGAGACGTCCTGTACCTGGAGCAGCTTGAGCAGGCCGAGGTCCTGCTCAAGCCGCAGCGCGTCGAGATCCTGCGGCAGTTGGCCGAGCCGCGCACCTGCACCGAGGTGGCCGCGCGGCTCGACCAGACGCCGCAGCGCGTCTACTACCACGTCAAGCAGCTCGTCGCCGCCGGCCTGGTGACACAGGTCAGCGAGCGCAAGGTGCGGGGCATCAGCGAGGGCATCTACCAGGCCGCCGCCCGGTCGTACTGGCTGTCGCCCCGGCTCGTCGGTCGCATCGGCCTGCGCCGGGCTCGCGACGAGCTGAGCCTCGGCTACCTGCTCGACCTCATGGAGGAGGTCCAGGCCGAC
This sequence comes from Micromonospora thermarum, assembly GCF_012034245.1. Lineage (GTDB taxonomy): Bacteria > Actinomycetota > Actinomycetes > Mycobacteriales > Micromonosporaceae > Micromonospora > Micromonospora thermarum. The sequence goes on from NZ_JAATEO010000007.1 coordinate 48,203, forward strand.
ATCGCCGCGCTGGACCGCACCGCCCCCGAGCTCCCCTCGGTCGGGGTCTCCGGCGAGATCCGCGTACCCGCGGAGCAACGCCAACAGTTCCTGCACGACCTGCAGGCGACCCTGCAGGACCTGTTCACGCGCTACGGCGGCGCCGAGGGCGACGCCTTCAAGCTCGCCGTGGCCGTCTACCCGAAGGGAACAGACCGTGAGTGACCTGATGAAGCTGACCGTCCGCCTCGCCGCTCCGGTCGAGGCCGTCCGCCGCGCCCTCACCGACCCGACCGAGCTGCGCGTCTGGCTCACCGAGCAGGCCCGCGTCGAGCTGCCGACGGCGTACGAGTTCTGGGGCCGTCACACGCCCGAGGGCGACGCCCCGCACCAGCGGCTGCTGCACGTCGACGACCACACGCTGCGCTTCGCCTGGCTGCTCGACGGGGTGGAGACCACCTGCGAGATCACGCTGCGTCCGGAGGGCCCGGACGCCACCGTGCTGACCCTCGCGCAGAGCCACGTCACCTTCGCCGAGGCCATCGGCGGCACCATCCGTGGGGTGCTCCAGACCTGGTGGAGTCTCGCGCTGGCCAACCTCGACGCTCACCTGGCCGGGCAACCGCTGCTGCCGAAGGTCGACTTCACCTCCGCCGAGATGCGCGGCGAACTGCTCATCGCCGCCCCGATGGCGAAGGTCTGGGAGTCGCTGACCGACTCCGAGCAGGCGAGCGCCTGGTTCGGGTACCCGATCGGCATCGAGCCCTGGGTCGGCGGCCGGTACGCGATGGGCGGCTTCGAGGCCGGCCACGCCGCCACGGTGGTCGACGTGGAGCCGGGCCGGCGGATGTCCGTCGACTGGGGACCGATCGGCGTCACCACGTGGGAGCTGACCGAATCGGCGGGGAAGACGAAGCTGACCTTCGTGCAGAGCGGCTTCGACGAGCAGAACCCGCCGTACTCGGCGTGGGCCGGGTCGGTCTCCGGGCTCGCCGAGCTGCGCCGCTACCACGAGATGGCCGACTGGCGGCCGATCTGGCTCTCCGTCGAGGTGCCGGGCATGGAGCCGGCGGCAGCGGCCGGCTGAGCATCCCGGGCGCCAGGAAAGGAGCCCGACCGCACCGCTCGGGCTCCTTTCGTGGTGAATGTCCCCCGATCGCGGTACGTCCGGGAGATCCCAGAAGGCCGAATCAGTAAGCTCCTCATCTTTCGGCGAGGCGAATGTGTAACTATTTCGCCATAGGCACCTGGTCGGCATGAGTGGCGTAGATCCTCACGCCCTGCTCCGGACTGCACGGTGCCTCCGCCTGTGTCCTCAAACGGATGGATGACCGATCCGTCGATGAGTCTGGCCAGGCAAGACCGAGGTGAGGAGCAGCAGTGATGATGGGACGTACCCGACTGTGGGCAGTTGCGCTGGCGGCCGGCGCTGCGGTGGCGGCCACCGCTGCGGGCGGCGCGGCCATGGGCGGCGGCAAGGACGACGCCGGCGACCGTCGCGACTCGAGCGACTCCCGGGACTGGGGTGACTCGAAGGGTGAGCGGTTCGACGTGCGGGCGAAACTCAGCGGCTACGAGGAGGACCCACTCACGATCTCGACAACGGGCAATGGTCGGTTCGAGGCTCACGTCGACGAAGGAAAGAAGGAGATCGAGTTCCGGCTCAGCTACGCGGACCTCGAAGGGAAGGTGAACGCGGCGCACATCCACTTCGGTGGGCGGCACCAGAGCGGGGGGATCATCGCCTTCCTCTGCGGCAGCCCGTCGAAGGACGGGAAGGGCGGCGCGCCGAAGGGCACGAAGGAGTGCCCGCCCTCTCCCGCCAAGGTCGAGGGGACGATCAAGCCCGCGGACGTCATCGGCCCGCAGGAGCAGGGCATCAAGCCCGGCGAGTTCGACGAGGTGGTGGAGGCGATCAAGGCCGGCGTCACGTACGTCAACGTCCACACGGACAAGTACCCGAACGGCGAGATCCGCGGTCAGATCAAGAAGGACCGGAAGAAGGACGACGAGAAGCCGGACTGGGGCAGCAAGGACGACGAGAAGCTGGACTGGGACTGGAGCAAGGACGACGAGGAGTCGGACTGGGGCGGCAAGGACGACAAGGGCGAGCACTCGGACGAGAAGGACCGGGGCTCGGAGCACCGTGAAGGATGACGGGCCTTCCCGTCCGCGCCGGCTGATGCTCTGAGTGCCTCACGGCGCTGAGGGCGGACCGGATCCGAAGGGGCATCCCCTGGTGGGGTGCCCCTTCGGCGTGTGCGACGCCGGCACGGCCGGGCCTGGATACGCCCGAGGACCGAGGTGATTAGCCCGGGTCCCGGTGGGTACTGGCGGGCGATGTTCTTCATCTTCGGCCTTCGCACGAAGGTCAGTCGGTCCGGCGTGGTGCAGCAGGTCTGCCGCCACTGCGGCAACCACGCCGCGCAGGTCATCACCCGCCGGTCGACGAAGTTCACCCTGTTCTTCATCCCGCTCATCCCGGTCCGCACGCGGCACGTGCAGCAGTGCACCTTCTGCGGCGCCCAGTACGAGATCTCGCGGTCCGACGCGCAGCGGCTCGCGGTCGGCTGAGCCCGTGGCCCGTTTCCTCTGCTGGCTGATCGGGCGGGACCCGGTCGCACCCGCACCGGCCCCCGTGCACACCGCCTCCCGCCCGCCCTGCACTCCGGGGCGGCGGCACGGCCGCCGGAAGCGCCGACCGTTGGCCGGGACCGCCCTGCCCCGCTCGCCCCGGAACCGCTCCGCCGACCGCTGACGCCGCCGGTCGCCGTACCCGCCCGCCGGTCGCTGCCGGCCGGCGCGGCGCCGCACGCCGTACCTCTGCTCTCGTTCCCTGTGATCTCCACCCCGACCGGGCGACCTGGCGCACCGGCGGCCTCTAGCCTGGGAGGTTCGCAAGGAACGGGGGAACGTTGCGCAACCACCCGGCCGTCGTGCTGGTCGCCGTCCTGCTGTCCACCTTCTCGCTGCCGGTCTCGCTGACCGGGGCCTCGGTCGCGCTGCCCGACATCGGGCGGGACCTCGACGCCGGTCTGGCCTCCGTGCAGTGGGTGGTCAACGGATACAACGCGACCTTCGCGAGCTTCATGCTCGCCACCGGCGCGCTCGCCGACCTCGTCGGCCGACGGCGCGTCTTCGCCTGCGGGGTGGCGCTGTTCGCGGCGTCCGGCCTGCTCGCCGCGGTCGCCGGCGACATCCTGCTGCTGGACGTCGCCCGCGCGGTCGCCGGTGTCGGCGCCGCGGCGGCCGCCACCAGCGCCTCCGCGCTCCTTGCCGGCGCCTTCCAGGGTCCGGCGCGGGCGCGCGCGTTCAGCATCTTCGGTACGACGATCGGCGCCGGCCTGGCCTTCGGCCCGTCGGTCGCCGGGCTGCTGATCGACACGCTCGGGTGGCGGGCGGTGTTCGCCGTGCCGGCCCTGGCGGGCGTGGCGGTGCTGCTGCTCGTCCCGTGGCTGCCCGAGTCGCGCCAGCCGCACGCCGGCCGGATCGACTGGCCGGGCACCGGGTCGTTCACGGCCGCCCTGCTGTTGCTGATCTTCGGCTTCGTGCAGGGCCCCGAGTACGGCTGGGACGACGTGCGGATCGTCGCGGCCTTCGGGGCGGCGGTGGCGCTGCTCGTGGTGTTCGTGCGCGTGGAGCGGTCCCGTCCCGATCCGATGTTCGACCTGGCCCTGCTGGCGAACCCCCGGTTCGTCGGCATCTGCCTGGCGGCGGCCACCATCGTGGCCGTCATGGTGCCACTGCTGGTCTACCTGCCGTCGTACTTCACGACCGTGGTCGGGCTGACGCCCGGTGCGGCGGGCGCGACGCTGATCCTGCTCACCGCGCCCACCCTGGTGTTGCCGCTGCTCGCCGGGGCGCTGACCCGGCGGGTGCCGCCTCCGGCGGTGATCGTCACGTCGGTGGCGGTGGTCGCGGTGGGCGCGGCCTGGGCGACCGTGCTGGGCCCGACCAGTGACGCGGCCGCGCTGGCCGGCCCGCTGTTGACCATGGGCGCCGGGATCGGGCTGTCGATCGGCCTGCTCGACGTGCTGGCGATCGGCAGCGTCGGGCCCCACCGGGCGGCCACCGGCGCGGGCATGATCAACACCGCCCGTCTGGCCAGCGAGACGATCGCCATCGCGGTCGTCGGCGCGGTGCTCGCGAGCACCACGGCTGGCCGGCTCGCCGACCCCGGTTTCACCGGCGGCCTGCGGACCGTGCTCTGGACGATGACCGCCCTGGCGGCGCTCGCCGCGCTGGCCGTCGCGGCGCTGCTCCGATCGGGTGCCCGGAGCCGCGAGCCGGTGGCGCAGCCGAGCCGTTGACCGCGGACCCTGGTGCCAGGCCCTGACCCGGGGTGACAGCCCGGCCGCGCCGGCGCGCCGGGACCGGGCCGAGCGGAGGCGTCGAGAAGGTTGTTCCTTTTCCCTTGACCCTCACGTTGCGGGAGGCGGGAGCCTGGATCGCGGAAGGGAGGGAGACCATGGCGTACACGGTGGGGCAGGTGGCGAAGGCGGCCGGTGTGACGGTCCGGACGCTGCACCACTACGACGAGATCGGCCTGCTGTCGCCGAGCGGTCGCAGCGGCGCCGGCTACCGGCGCTACGACGACGCGGACCTGGAGCGTCTGCAGCTCATCCGCTACTACCGGGAGCTGGGTTTCCCGCTGGAGGAGATCGCCGCGATCCTCGACGACCCGGCGAGCGACCCGGCCGAGCACCTGCGCCGGCAGCACGAGCTGCTCACCGCGCGGATCGGGAAGCTCCAGGAGATGGTCGCGGCGATCGAGATCGCGATGGAGGCACGGAAGATGAACATCCCGCTGACGCCGGAGGAACGGTTCGAGGTCTTCGGCGACTTCGACCCGGACGCGCACGCCGAGGAGGCGGAGCGCCGCTGGGGCGGCACCGAGGCGTACCGCGAGTCGGCTCGGCGCACCGCCGGCTACTCGAAGGACGACTGGCTGCGCAACAAGGCCGAGAACGAGGACTGGGGGCGGCGGTTCGCCGAGGTGATGGCCTCGGGGGCGCCGGCGGACAGCCCGGCGGCGATGGACTTGGCCGAGGAGCACCGGCAGCTCATCAGCCGGTGGTTCTACGACTGCTCGTACGAGATCCACACCGGCCTGGCCGACATGTACGTCGGTGACCCGCGGTTCACCGAGTACTTCGAGAAGATCCGCCCGGGGATGGCCGCGTACCTCGCGGAGGCCATCCACGCCAACGCGATCAGCCGGGCGTGACGGCCCGTGGCCCTGGCAGGCGCCGCCAGGGCCACGGGCCGCGTTCAGTCGCTGATGGTCGCGTGGTAGATGCTGCGTCCGAAGGTCGCCGCGAACAGCGTCTTGGTCCCGGCGTGGAAGTGCACGTCGTGGACGGGGACGACGGGGAAGCTCTCGCCGACCTTGAGCCAGGTGCGGCCCAGGTTCGGGGTGAAGAAGACGCCCATGTCGGTGCCGACGTACAGCCACTGGCGGTGCTTCGGGTGCCGGATCACGTCGTTGATCGGCGCCTGCGGCAGGTTGCCGGAGATGTCCGTCCAGTTCGCCCCGCCGTCGGTGGTCATCAACACGTGCGGCTGCGTCTCGCTCTCCCAGCGGAAGCCGGAGTACGTCACCCAGGCCACGTCCGCGTCCTCCGGGTCGACGGTGACCCGGGTGACCCACCGGTCGGGCAGGTCCGGGTCGGTCAGGCGGGTCCAGGTGCCGCCGCCGTTCCGGGTGACCCACAGGTAGCCGTCGTCGGTCCCGACGTAGACGGTCTCCTTGTCCGTCGGCGCGATGCCGATGGTGGTGATGGTCGCGTACGACGTGGCGTTGCGCGGCGTGGGACCGCCGGTCAGGTCGGGGCTGACCGCCCGCCAGGTGCGACCCCGGTCGTCGGAGCGGTTGAGGACGTTGGAGCCGAAGTAGACGGTGTCCGGCGTGCCGGGTGCGATCTCCAGCGGCGACACCCAGTTGAACCGGGTGCCGGCGAACCGGCCCCGGATGGAGGTCATCGTGTCGCCGCCGTTGTCGGAGCGGGCGCACCCGCCGTTCTGCGAGCAGGCGTACACGTTGTTGAGGTCGACCGGGTTGATCCGGTTCATCATCCCGTCGCCGCCGCGGTACAGGTTCCAGTCGGTGCCGCCCCAGGACCGCAGCGAGCCGTTGTCCTGGGTGCCGCCGGAGGCGCGGCGGACGTCCTGCGCGCTCACGTCCATCGCGTAGAACTGCATGTACGGCTGGACGGACGCGGCGGTCCACGGGCCGACCACGTCGCCGCCCTGGTCGGACCAGTAGAGGCCACCGTCGTTGCCGACGTACACGCGGCCCGGCGTGTGCGGGTCCCAGGCCATCGCGTGCTGGTCGACGTGGATGCCCCGGCCGGTCACCCAGGTCAGGCCACCGTCGCGCGACTCCATCATCGGCACGCCGGCGGAGAAGACGTGGTTGGCGTCGGCCGGGTCGACCCAGAGCCGGGCGAACCACCAGGCGAACCCGCCGTCGGCGGCGTCGAGCGCCGGCTCGCCGGTCATCGGCCGGGTCCAGGTGGCGCCCGCGTCGTCGGAGACGAAGAAGCCGGTCAGGTTGCCGATCCGGTCGTTGGTGATCGCGTACGCCCGGTTGGGGTTGTTCGGCGCGAACGCGACGCCGATGCGGCCGGGGTCGCTGGTCGGGGCGGGCAGGGGTGCGCCGATCCGGGTCCAGGTGGCGCCGCCGTCGGCCGAGCGGTACAGGCCGGAGCCGGGGCCGCCGTACTCGCGCCCGTCGGGGTAGCGCAGCTTGTCCCACATGGCCGCGAGCAGGACGTCCGGGTCGGCGGGGTTGATCGCGACGTCGATCGCGCCGGTCGAGTCGTTGAGGCCGTCGAGCACCTGCTTCCAGGTCTCCCCGCCGTCGGTGGTGAGGTAGACGCCGCGGTCGCCGCCGGTGTCGAAGAGCCGGCCCTGGGCGGCGACGACGATGCGGCGCGGATCGGTCGGGTCGATGCGGATGCGCCCGATGGCGCCGGTGTCGGTCAGCCCGAGGCTCTGCCAGGTGGCGCCGCCGTCGGTGGAGCGGTACAGGCCGGTGCCGTAGTACGAGCCGCCGCCGCCGTGGTCCGGCTCGCCGGTGCCCGCGTACAGGGTGCCGTCGGGTGCGACGGCGAGCGCGCCCATGGACTGCGGCAGGTCGTCGGCCCAGGCGCTGGCCAGCGTGGCGCCGCCGTCGGTGCTCTTCCACACCCCGCCGGTGCCGGCGGCGACGTAGACCGTGCCGGGCGTGGTCGGGTCGACCACCACGTCGATCAGTCGCCCGCCGATGTTGCCCGGCCCGAGCAGGTTCCACGTGACGTCGGACAGCTGCGGCGCGCCGCGCCGGGTCGCGCTCTCCAGCGCCCGGTTCTGGGCCAGCGCCTCCTGGTACGCGGTGGCCGGGATCGAGCCGTCCGCGTTGGCCCGCTGCGCCCACATCCACTCGGCGGGCGCGGCCGGATTCTCCTCCTCCTCGAGTGCGACCGGGCGCGGTGGATCACCCGCCAGGTGCACCAGGGTCGTCGCGACCGTGAGCGCGGCCGCCACCACCCCCGCGCCGATCATCCGGAACCGTGTCCGTCTCGACAGCACCGACCGCATGGGTCCACCCGGCCTTCCGCAGCATCGTCGCCGCTCAATGTGCAGGTCAGCGTACGCGGCGATCGACCTTCGTGGAAGATCCGACGGCTGTCGTACGAGTGTGGGACTGTCACGACAGGACCGTGCTCAGTGGAGGTGCCATCCGTGTTCATCGTCGCCGGAAGCCTGTACGTCGACCCGGAGGACCGGGACGACTACCTCGCCGGGTGCGTCGAGGTGGTGGAGGCCGCCCGGAAGTCCCCCGGCTGCGTTGACTTCGCCATCAGCGGGGACCTGGTCGAGCCGGGCCGGGTCAACGTCTACGAGCGGTGGGAGTCCGAGGAGGAGCTACTCGCGTTCCGGGGCTCCGGCCCCACCGAGGATCAGCAGGTGGCGATCCGCGGCGCGGAGGTCCACCGATACCTGATCTCGGGGGTCGAGGCCCCCTGACCGGTCACCCCTCAACCGCCCCCGATGTGGTCAGGTAGTCGTAGACCGTCCGGGCCAGCCGGCGCACCACCTCGTCGCCGGTGGCGATCGGGCCGCCGGTGAGGAACGCGACGGCGACCTCGGTGCCGGGGATCAGGTAGTACCCGACGTCGTGCGAGGCGTCCGGCAGGTCGCCGGTCTTGTGGGCGACCGGCACGCCGGGCGGCAGCGCGGCGGGGATCTTGTTGTTCAGGGTCTGCCGGCGCATGAAGTTGATCATCAGGTCGCGGGTGGGCGGCGCCAGGATGTCGGCGTCCCAGACCGCGCCGAGCAGCGAGACCACGTCGTCCGGGCTGGTGTAGTTCTCCTCGCCCCGCCGGGCGGCCTCGGTGTCGAGCATCTTGCGGGCGAGGATGGTCTCGCGCTGGTTCATCGAGTCGATCAGGGCGTTGACCGGCGCGAACCCGCCCAGGTAGTCGATCAGCACGTTCGCCGCCGTGTTGTCACTGTAGATGATCATGTATTCGGCGAGCCGGTGCAGCGTGACGACCTGGGGGAACGTCTCGTGCTGCAACTCGCCGGTGCCGTCGACCACGTCGGCCGGCGTGACCAGCACCCCGTCGCCCAGCGACACCTGGCCGCAGTCCACCCGGCGCAGCAGCTCGACGAGGATCCACAGCTTGATCACGCTGGCCGCCTTCGGGCGGAACGTCCCGTTGACCGCGATCTGCTGGTCGCCGTACCGGCCGGAGAGGTCGCGGACCGTCACGCCGGCCGGGTTGGTCGCGGCGGCGTCGTCCACGATCGCCGCGAGCTGCCCGGTGAGCGGCAGCAGCCGTCGCCCGGCGACCGGGTCGGTGGGCGGCATCGGGTCGGTCACCACCGTGCCGAGGTGCCCGTCCGGTCGCCCGGTGGGCGGGAACACCGCGAGGAAGCCCCGGCTGCGGCCGGTCAGCGGGATGTCGTAGGCGTACGTCGTGCCGGCGACGGTGACCCGGCCGCGCGCGACGCCGTCGCGCACCCGCATGCCCGGGTCGGCGACGCGGCCGGTGTCGCCGTCGCAGGCCCGGTACCGCACGGTCCGCGCGGCGGCGTCCACCGAGAACACCCCGCCCGCGAAGGCGAGCCAGGCCAGGTCGCTGGCCGGCGGTCGGGCCGGCGCGGACCCGGGCCCGCCGCCGTCGGCCACCGCCGGCTGCGGCGCCAGCGCCAGCGCCAGGACCAGCAGGAGTACGCGGACAGCCCTCCGCCGCGAAGATGAGTGCTTGTTGTCCGCTTTCCTCATGTTTGCACCATAAGGAGCGGGTGGAGCGACGGGTGGCCTGCCCGACCCCGTCACCCGATGGAGTGGGCGGGCGGGTTCACTTCGGCGGTGCCACCGGGGGAGGCTCCGGCGGCAGGCTGGGCGCGAGCCGGCGCAGCGTGAAGAAGGCGGGCACCAGCGCCTCGTACAGCTCCGAGAAGAGTGGCAGCAGCGACGCGTACGTGGCGGCGGCGGCCGGGTCGGGCCGGACGGCCTCCTCGATGTCGACCAGCTCGGCCGCGACGTCGATGGACGCGACCAGGCCCAGCGCCTCCATGCCCAGCAGCGCGGCGCCGAAGCCGGACCCCCCGCGGCCGGCGGGAAAGCGCACCGGCATGCCGAGCACGTCGGCGAGCATCTGCCGCCACAGCGGGCTGCGGGCGAAGCCGCCGCTGGCCCGGACCTCGTGGACCTCGTTGCCCGCCCCGTGGATCGCGCCGAGCACCAGCGCGAGCTGCTGGCAGACCCCCTCCAGAGCGGCCCGGACCAGGTGCCGGCGGCGGTGCCCGTGGGTCAGCCCCACGTACGCGCCGCGCGGCAACGCCGACCAGTGCGGGGCCCGCTCGCTCAGCAGGTACGGCAGCATGAGCAACCCGCCGGAGCCGACCGGCGCCCGGGCGGCCTCGGCGAGCAGCTCCTCCTCGGCGTCGGGGCCCAGCTCGGGGGCCAGCGCCTCGCCGGCCCAGTCGAGCACGATGCCGCCGTTGTTGATGGCGCCGCCGACCGCCCAGCGCTGCTCGGTCAACGCGTAGCAGAACACGCCACCCAGCGGGTCGACGCCGGGCCGCTCCACCATCACCCGCATCGCGCCGCTGGCGCCGATCGAGCAGGCCGCCATCCCCGGGGCGACCACGCCGAGACCCAGGTTCGCCAGCGGCCCGTCCCCGGCGCCGACCACCACCGGCGTGTCCCGGGGCAGCCCGGTCGCCGCGGCCACCTCGGGGATGAGGCCCGGCAGGACATGGGTGGTGGAGACCAGCTCGGGCAGCTGCTGCGCCGTGATCCCGGCGATGCCGAGGGCCTCGGCGTCCCAGGACAGCCGGTGGATGTCCAGCAGGCCGGTCGCCGAGGCGATCGAGTGGTCGGTGACCAGCGCGTCACAGAGCCGCAGCAGCAGCCAGTCCTTCATGCCCACCCAGTACGCCACCCGGCCGAAGAGTTCCGGCTCCATCTCGGCGTACCAGAGCAGCTTCGGCAGTGGTGCCATCGGGTGGATCGGGGTGCCGGTGCGCTGGTGCAGGGCCAGCCCGGACGGCACCGCCCGCAGCCGCTCGGCCTGCCGGGCGGACCGCGAGTCGGCCCACGTGATCGAGGGCGTGATCGGGTCGCCGGAGGCGTCGAGCCCGATCAGGCTGTGCATCGCGCTGCAGAGGGAGAGGGCGATCACCGGTCGGTCGAGTCCGGCCACCGCGCCCCGGATCGCCTCGATGACCGCCGCGTGGATCCGGTGCGGATCCTGCTCGGCGTACCCGGGGTGGGGCTCGTCGAGCGGGTAGCCGGCGGAGTGGTGGGCGACCAGTCGGCCACCGGTGTCGTACGCGACGGCCTTCGTGCTGGTGGTGCCGACGTCGACGCCGATCACGACGCCCAGGGCCCTGTCGGTCACCGGCCCCACCCCCTCGCCGTGCGCGGCCCCCGGCCGTCGCTGACGTTACCGAGCCGAGGGCGGGCGGGACGGCGAATCCGGTCGTGCGGTCCGGCGCGCGGGCGCGCCGCGTGTCGAGTGGTCCCGCCGCGGGGCCTCGGGTCACGCGACACGCCCGGACGGCATGAATCGACTCAGCGAAACCGCCCTATCGTCCGGGTTGCTCCACCGATCGGGCAATTTGCACCCGGCAACCCGTCCCCGCGCGGGCCCCACCGGAGTTAACAGGTGTGACACCCCGTTGGTGGCCCAGGGCCTAGGAGTCGGCGTGGCAATGACTGATTCGACGGGTTCGACGTGGCGGTACCGGTGGGCACACCGGCAGAACGAACGGCGGCAGCGGACCTTCCGCGACGCCGACGAGGCATGGCGGCGGCGCGACGACGAGCTGCGCCGACTGCGTACCCTCGCCGAGGACTTCGAAGGCTCGACCGACGCGGGCACTGGCCTGCCCCTGGAGCTGGCCCCCGGCGAGGTGGTCTTCTGGGCGTGGCCCGCCGCCCAACTGGTCGAGGTCCGGCACACCGCGGTGCTGCCCGCGCCCGACCTCACGGTCACGCCGCAGCCGGCGTCGCTGCGCAATCGGCGGCCCGACGGCATCCGGATCGCCGACGCCGGCATGGCGGTGATCACCAACCGCCGGCTGGTGCTGCTCGGCGGGCGCGGCCGGCGCGACTGGACGTACGGGAAGATGACCGGCCTGGCCCACGACGCGACCGCGCCGGTCACGCTGATCCAGGTGCTCGACCGGCGCCGCGCCTCCGGGCTGCTGCTCCCGGTCGACGTGGCGGCCGACTTCCGGTTCAAGCTGACGTTGGCGTTCTCCGACGCGATCGAGCAGCGCCGGGCGGTCATCGCGCAACTCGACGAGGCGATCGCCGAGCACGACCAGCTCAAGCCGTTCCGGCCGGCCATCGCGACGCCCGCGCAGGCGCGGCTGAGCGGGTTCGTGCCCGGCGGCCGGCGGACCGTGGCCGTCGCCGCCGGCATCGCGCTGCTGGTGCCGGTAGCGTTGCTGGAGTCCGACCCGTCGGATCCGGGCCGCTCCGAGGTCGCGGTCGCCGCCACGCCGGCACCCACGACGACCACCGCGACGCCGGTCGAGGCCGCCGCGTCGTCGAGGCCGCGCCGCGATGACGTCTCACCCGCGCCGTCGTCGCCCGCGCCCGCGTCGTCACCGTCGTCGTCTGAGCAGGAGTTGTGCGGTGCGCCGGCCAACCCGATGGGGTACGGCTTCTGCAGCGGCACCCGCATCCGCAGACCCGCTGCCGAGGTGTGCGACTGGTTCGACTGCGTGCCCGAGTTCTGGGCCGGACGCGGGTACCTCGTGCAGTGCGGGGACGGGTCGGTCAGCCTCGCCGGCGGCAGTTCCCGGGCGTGCGGCGCGTACGGCGGCGTCCGCCGTACCTTCCGGCGCTGATCCGCGGGGAGGTGGCGCGACTGTCTCACCATGGGACGCGTGATCAACCTCAAACGGGACCGCCGCCGCCGCAAGAAGCGCAACCGCTGCGACGGCTGCGACGGGTGCGACTGCGACTTTCCCTGCCTGGACCTGGGGCTCTTCTCGACCCTGCTCACCCTCGGCGCTCTGGGGGCGCGGCTCGTCTCGCCCGGCGGCGGACGGAAGGACGTACCCCTGCGTGGCCCGGGGGGTGCCGCCGCCCACGGCGCCGGGCCGGACGGCGCGCCCGAGGCGGCTCCCACCTCCGTCGCCGGGCCGGACGGCGCGCCGGGGATCGCTCCCACCTCCGCTGCCGCCGGCCGGCCACTGTCGCTGGTGGACCGGGCGGGGCGGGCGGCGATCCTCGGGTACCGGCGTTGGCTGTCGCACCGCTGGCCCGGCCAGTGCCGCTACACCCCGACGTGCAGCGCGTACGGGCTGGCCGCCGTCGAGCGGTACGGCCTCGCCCTGGGCGGGCGGATGGCAGCCGACCGGCTGCGGCGCTGCCGCCCCGACGTCCCGTGCGGCACCCACGACCCGGTCCGCTGACCGTGCGCCGGGCGGGCGAGCGTGTCCCCGCGGGGATGTGAAACGTTGTACCGTGCGTGACGGCTACTTCACCCCCCGCTGCACCGCGGTCGTCGTGGCGTGTCCGGTGGGCTGAGCGGGAGAACGACCGGCGGCGGCGCGCCCACGCCGGTGACGCCGAGGCGTGGCGCCGCCGTGCGGACGAGCTGACCCGGCTGCGCATCGAGGCCACCTGTTTCCTCGGGTCCAGCCTGCCGCCGGACGTGCCCGTCGTGCGCCTGCGCCGCGGCGAGGTCGTCTACCGCGTACTCCCGAGGGTGGAACTGGTCGAGGTCGCGGCCCGGCACCTCGCCGACCTGCCCGCTCCCGGCCTGGCCGTCGATCCGGCCGGCACCGACGCGCCGGCGCGCCCGCTGCCGCCCGGCATCCGCGCGGTCGACGCCGGCACCGCCGTGGTCACCGACCGCCGGGTGGCCTTCCTCGGCCGTCACCACCAGCGGATCTGGTGGTACGCGGACCTGGCCGGCCCGGCGCACCACCCGCGCGCCCCGCTGACCCTGCTGCACACCACGGACGGCACCCCGCTCGCCGGGCTGCTCGCGCCGCCACCGGCCGCGCTGAACCTGCGCTTCTACCTCACCCTCGCCTTCGCCGACGGCCTCGGCAACCGCGACGCCGTCGCCGCCTGCCTGGACGACCTGGTCGCCGCCCACCAGCGCACCCGACCGGTCGCGCCACCGCTCGCCGCACCCACCCAGGCGCCGGTGATCGCCCGGCTGCACGACCGCCGGCTCGCCGGCGCCGCGGCGGCGGTGGCGGCGTCGCTGGTCATCGGCGCCACGTTCGCCGTCAGCCGGACGCTCACCCCGACTGTCCCGAGCGGGACGCCGAGCCCGGTCGTGGTCAGCGACGTGACCGGCCCGGTCGACGGCTCGCCGACGGCCAGCGGGGTGCCGACCACGCCGTCGCCCCAACCGGACGGCGGCTCGCCGGCGCACCCGACCGGCGCGACGCCACCCACCGCCCCCGCAGCCCCGGAGCCCCGGGGGCGTCGGTCCGTGGGCGGTGTCCCGCCGGGCGGCGGCACGCAGGAGGGCGGGCCCGGCCCGGGCGGCCCGTCGGCCGTGCCGGCCATGCCCGACTCCCCGCCGGTGGTGGTGCCACAGCCACCTCCCTCCGACCCGACCCCGTCCGTGCCGCCCACGCCTCCGTCGTCGGCGCCCACCGGGCCGGACCGGTGTGGGGCGCCGGCCAACCCGTACGGCTACAACTACTGCGGCGGCTCCCGCATCCACGACCCCGCCGCCGACGTGTGCGGCTGGTTCCGCTGCGTCGCCGACTTCGGGCGGGGGAAGGGCCATCTCGTGCGGTGCGAGGACGGGCTGATCGGCTGGGTCGGTGGCCCGGGCGGCACGTGTGCGACCCACCGCGGCGCGAGATCCCCGGTGTACGGCTAGGGCAGGTGTCGAAGCCCTCGGCCGAGCCGAGGACGTCGGCCCACGCCCTGGGGCCGGTCCTGCGTCGTCACTCCGGCTTGTGGCAGACCGCCTCGACGTTGTTGCCGTCCGGGTCGCGGACGAACGCGCCGAAGTAGGTCGCGTGGTACTCCGGCCAGAGCTTCGGGGCGTGCAGCACCTCGGCGCCGGCCGCCACGGCCGCGTCGTGGAACGCCTGCACCGCCGCGCGGTCCGGCGCGGTGAACGCGATGTGCGACTCGACGCCCTGCGCCTCGCCGTCCAGCGGGCTGAGCCAGAAGTCGGGGGCGCTGCTGCCGTAACCGACCGCCCCCGGGAACTCCATCATGCGGCGGGCCCCGAGCGGTGCCAGGACGGCGTCGTAGAAGGCGAGGCTGGCGGGCAGGTCACGCACCTGGATCCCAAGGTGGTCGAGCATGACGGCTCCTCGTCGACGAGGGGGCTTGACGGGCGCACGCTACGACCCGGGTGTGACACGCTCCGACGTGGCGAGGCAGATCTGCAGGCCGGGGCCGGCGCGGCGGTCCTGCTTCGCCGTGTACATCGCGGTGTCCGCCCGCCGGATCAACCGCTCGCCGTCCTCGGGGCGGTCGTTCCACGCCACGCCGATGCTCGCGCCCAGGCGCACCGGTTCACCGGCCACGATGAACGGCGGCCGGAAGACCCGTTCGATCCGCCGGCACAGCTCCGTCGCGTCGTCCCGCTGGGCGTCCACGCACAGGATGACGAACTCGTCGCCGCCGAACCGGCTCACCGTGTCACCCGGGCGGACGCAGCCGCGCAGCCGCCCGGCCATGTCCACCAGCACCTGGTCGCCCCCGGCGTGTCCGTACCGGTCGTTGACGTTCTTGAACCCGTCCAGGTCGCAGAACAGCACCACCACCGGGCGGCCCGCCGCCAGGGCGGCGTCCAGGCGGCGGAGGAACTCCGCCCGGTTCGGCAGGTTGGTGACCGGGTCGACGCTCGCCTGGTAGCGCAGGACGCGTACCCGCTCCGACCACACGCTCCAGATCCGCAGCATGACCAGCGGCGTCACGGCGGCGGTGTTGACCGCGAGCAGCGTCGTGTCGACGTTCCGGCCGAGCAGTTCGCTCGCGCTACCCACGGCGGGCATGGCACACAGCGCCAGCCCGAGGAAGAGCAGCCGCTCCTTGCTCAGCTCGTCCGTCGGCGCGGGCCCGGGCTGGAGCAGGCGGACGACCGAGCGGGCGAGCGCGGTCAACCCGACCGCCGTGTACCCCGCCAGGTACGCCATGTCCGTGTACGCCGGCCGATCACTCGACCCCGGGACGACCACCAGCGCGACGCTGACCACCCCGACGAGGGAGGACCCCATCGCGGCGAGCAGGAACCACAGCGCCGGGATGAACTCCCGGGCGGTCAGGAGCAGCCGGACCAGGCACCCGAAGATGCCGGTCAGCATGAAGACCATCACACACGTCGACACCTGCGAGATCGCCGGGGCGCCGACGTCCCGCAGGTGGGGCAGGAGCAGGAAGTTCCACAGCACACCACCGGCCACCATGGACACGATCGTGGCGTCGATCAGCCCGCCCACGTCGTCGCGTCCCCGCCGTACGACGATCGTGATCGCCCCGGCGAACATGAACACCTGCCCCAGCGCCGCGAAGAGCCCCACGACGCCGCCGTCCCCGCTCGGGAGGCGCATCGCGAACACGTACCAGTACCAGGCCACGTTGCTGGCGTTGAAGCTGACCAGGGCCGCGAGCAGGAACCAGAAGGGCTTCCGGTGCCCGGCGGGCGTCCGGTTCAGCCCGATCATGACCGCCGGCACCGTCGCGAAGGACAGCAGCAGGAAGTCGACCATCTTCTGCACGTCGGACAGGTACGGGTACACGACGATGCCGACACCGCAGAGGACCAGGTAGCCGACGCTCAGCCCCAGGCCGCCCGGCTCCTGGTGCAGGCCGCGGTACCGGCCCGCCCGGCGCGCCGTCCAGTCCACCCCGTCGAAGACGCTCACGATCAACACGGTAGGGAGATCGACCGCCGTACGGTAGCCGCGGCGCACATGGTGGACGGTCACCGTTCGGCCGACCTCCGCCGCCGGCGTCGCCGGTCTCGGATGTCGGTGCACGCGTGGCGACGGGACGCCGGTCTTAGTACCGTACGCGGGACGAGCGGGTCGTGCCGAACGGTCCCGGGCCCGTGGGGGGACGAGGTGACCGGTTCCACCGATGACAGCCGCCCCGGCTGGGACGGGGCGCGAATTCGCGCCCGCCAGTGCCCGGGCTGCGGCCGGTCCACAGCCGACGACGTGTGCCTGCACTGTGCCGCCGAGGACCATTTCCGCAGCGCCTCCCTGGTCCGGGGCTTCGTCGCCTTCCCCGGCCCGGGCCAGCCCGCCGCCGAACCGCCGGCTCCGTCCGGGCCCGGCGGCCGGGTACGCCGACAACCGGGCTGGGGCGTCTCCGGGCCCTCGTTCGCGCGGACACCGCCCCGACCCGCGCCCACCGTGCCCGCCGCCGACGCCCGCACCCGCCCGCGGAACGAGTGCGGTGGCTGGGGGCCGCGGAAGATCCTCCTGAGCGTCGCCATCGCGCTCGGGGCGATCCTGCTCGCCGCGCTGGTCGGCATCGTGGGGGCGGTGATGACCGGTCCGGTGAGCGGCCCGGGCGCCGACGCCACCCCGACCGGCGACCGGCCGGGCTGAGTTCGCGGGTCCGCTCGCCGGGCAGGTCGCCGTCCGTCTGACCGTCGGCCGTGGAGCTTGACAACGGCCCCGATCGCACCCACGCTGCCCTATAGTCCTACTTGCGTAGGACAATAGGGGAGGGCAACGGCGAGTGATCGAGTTCGTGTTGGACAGCCGGTCGAAGGTGAACACCTACGTGCAGCTCGTGCAGCAGGTCAAGCAGGCTCTCCGGGTGGGGCTGCTGAGCCCGGGCGACCAACTGCCGAAGGTGCGCGACGTGGCGCAGTCCCTGGCCATCAACCCGAACACGGTCCTCAAGGCGTACCGCGAACTGGAGATCGAGGGCCTGGCGGAGGGCCGCCCCGGGGTAGGCACCTTCGTCACCCGCACCCTCGCCGGGGCGTCCCTGCCCAACCAGGCCGAACTCCGCGCGGACCTGGTGGCCTGGCTGGACCGGGCCCAGGCCGCCGGGCTGACACCCGAGGACATCACCGCCCTGGTGGAGACGACGCTGCGGGCGTCGCTCCCCGCCGAACCACCACAGCAGACCGCGTCGGCACGATGAGAGGACACGCCATGCAGGCAGCGGTGGAGACCGACCAACTCGGCAAACGGTACGGCCGACAGTGGGCGCTGCGGGACTGCTCGCTGCACCTGCCGGCCGGCCGCATCGCCGCCCTGGTCGGGCCCAACGGAGCGGGCAAGAGCACCCTGCTCCACCTGGCGGTCGGGCTGTCCCGACCTCAACCTGGCGGGCGTGCTGTTCCTGGCGCTGCCGCTGATCGTCGGGCTGTTCTGGGGCGCCCCGCTGATCGCCCGGGAGGTCGAGCAGGGCACCCACCGGCTGGTCTGGACCCAGGGCGTCAGCCGGCGGCGCTGGGCGCTGGTGAAGCTCGGCCTCATCGCCCCCGCCGTCCTCCTTGCGGCCGTCGGCTACGGGCTGGGCGTGTCCTGGTCGATGTCCCCGCTCAACCAGGGCTGGGAGCAGAACCGGTTCGACGCGTTCTTCTTCGACATGCAGGGCGTCGCGCCGGCCGGGTACACGCTCTTCGCCGTCGCGCTGGGCATCTTCGCCGGCACCGTCTGGCCCCGCATGCTCCCGGCGATGGCCGTCACGCTGGTCGGCTTCATCGGCGTACGCGTCGCCGTGGGCGTGCTGGCCCGGCCCCGCTACCTGCCCGCCGAGGAGCTCACGTTCCCGGTGCAGGGCGGCGCCGCGACGGCGGACCGGATCGACGGGGACTGGATCCTGGCCAACGGCGTCCGTGATGCCTCCGGCAAGCTGGTCGCCCCCAACGCCCAGGTGATGTGCCCGGAGGGCGCGACCGGTCCGGACGGCCGGGAGTGCGGTGCCGACCTCGGGCTCGGCCCGGGCGCCCACAACTGGCAGCTCTACCAGCCCGCCGACCGGTACTGGCTGTTCCAGGCGATCGAGACTGGCATCTTCGTCGCCCTCGCGGCGCTGCTGATCCTCCTCGCCGTCCGCCGGATCCGCCGCCTCGCCTGACAAACAGCGCCGGGGGTGCGGGCTCGACACCCGCACCCCCGGCGTCCGGCGCCGTGACGCGCCGGGCTGTCAGCGGCAGCTCATCGGGAGGATGGGCGCGTCCAGTCGGACGAATCCGTCGGACGAGCCTCCGAGCGGCCGGACAGCAGGTTGGCCCAGTCGGTACGGCCGGCCCAGCCCTGGCCGCCGGCCCCGTCGGAGCGGCTGGCCCAGCCCTGGCCGCCGGCCGCGACCGGCTCCGGCTCCGGCGCTGCGGCCGGCCGGCCCAGGCCGAGACCGTCCACGCCCACGGGGCGGTCCTTCTCCTTCACGGCGGGGATGATCTCGTCCGGTGCCAGCGCCGCGGGTGCGTCGCCGGCCGGCTCCGGCCAGCGCCGCCAGCGGCGGATGCTCACGACGCCGACGAGGAGCAGCGAGCCCACCAGCAGCGACGTGCCGTTCCGTACGGGAGCCATCAGGTCCACCCGGTAGCCGGCCAGGGTCAGCGTGTGGTCGAACACGGTTGTCACCAGGCCCGGGCTGACCAGCAGGGCCAGGTAGCTCGCCGAGTAGATCAACCCGGCCACCGCCGCGCCCAGCGGGGAGATCCGGAGCGTGGCGATGAGCCCGAGCAGGATCCCGGCGGCCGCCAGTACCAGCAGGGGGCGGAGAAGGTCGGCGCCGTCCGGCACGCCGCCGTCGGCCGCGTTCGCGAACGCCTGGGCCGACCGGTCCTGGCCGGCGGCGAACAGGAGCCACGACAGCGGGCCCACGAGAATTGCGGCGATCACGGTTCTGAGGTGTCGCATCCGGGCAAGGTACCGATCTTCCTCGCAGATCAGGAGCCTCGATAAGGGAAACTTAAAGTCGTCGCGCGGCAAGGATTTCCGGGCCGCCGCCCGGCTGATCCGGTCCGTCTCCGCCCGGTCGCCGACGGTGGTGACCGGTTCGCGCGTGGCGGCACTGGCGGGCGTCGGACCGGGCTGCTGTCATGGTGCGCGTGGGGGAGACAGAGGTACGGCGCACCATCGAGGCGGTGTGGCGGTTGGAGGCCGGGCGGGTCGTCGCCGGCATCGCCGCGATCGTCCGCGACGTCGGCCAGGCCGAGGAGTTGGCCCAGGACGCGCTGGTCGCCGCGCTCGAATCGTGGCCGTGCGAGGGCGTACCCGCCAATCCCGGCGCCTGGCTGACCACCGTCGGCAAGCGCCGGGCGATCGACGCGGTGCGCCGCCGGCAGACCGGGGAGCGGGTGGTCGCCGCGCTCGGCCGCGACCTCGACGAGCAGGTGACCCCCGACTTCGACGCGGCCCTCGAAGACCGGATCGAGGACGACCTGCTCCGGCTGATCTTCGTGGCCTGCCACCCGGTGCTCTCGCCGATCGCCCGCGCCGCGCTCACCCTGCGGCTCGTGGGTGGCCTCACCACCGGCGAGATCGCCCGCGCCTTCCTCACCACCGAGTCCACCGTCGGCCAGCGGATCACCCGAGCCAAAGCCGCCCTCGCCGCCGCCCGCGTCCCGTTCGAGGTTCCCGGCCCGGCCGAGCGCGCCGAGCGGCTCGACTCGGTGCTGGAGGTCGTCTACCTGATCTTCAACGAGGGGTACGCGGCCACCGCCGGCGACGACTGGATGCGCCCGACCCTCGTGCAGGAGGCGCTGCGCCTGGCCCGCCAACTCGAGGGGCTGATGCCCGACGAGCCCGAGGTGCACGGCCTCGCCGCGCTGCTGGAGATCCAGGCGTCCCGCATCCACGCCCGCACCGGCCCCGACGGCGAGCCCATCCTCCTCAACGACCAGGACCGCACCCGCTGGGACCAACTGCTCATCCGCCGTGGGCTCGCCGCCCTCGACCGGGCCCGCTCGCCGGCGGCCGGTGCCGCCGACGGCGTGCCCGAGGAGCCCGGCCCGTACACGATCCAGGCCGAGATCGCGGCGTGCCACGCGCGGGCGCGTACCCCCGAGGAGACGGACTGGGCGCGGATGGCGACCCTCTACGCGGACCTGGCCCGGCTCGTGCCCTCGCCGGTCGTGGAGCTGAACCGGGCCGTCGCCGTCGCCCAGGCCGACGGGCCCGCCGCCGGCCTGGAGGTCGCTCGGGCGCTGGCCGACGAGCCGGCGCTGGCGCAGTACCACCTGCTGCCGAGCGTGCTCGGCGACCTGCTCGCCAGGCTGGGGCGGCACGACGAGGCGCGGCGCGAGTTCGAACGCGCGGCGTCGCTCGCCGGCAACGCCCGGGAGCGGGCACTGCTGCTCGACCGCGCCGCCGCGTGCGGCCCCGGATAAATCTTGAAACAACATGTCGGATCCCGGTCGGCCCGATCGACGCGTCGGTGAGAGACCACCGACGAGGAGATCGAAATGACGAGTACGACACTTCCGCGGGCCGGCACGGCCGTCTCCACCGGCACCCTGCTCGCCGCCGGGATGGCGGCCGGGCCGCTCTTCCTGGGACTGTCCTTCGCGCAGGTGCTCACCCGGGACGGCTTCGACCTGAGCCGGCAACCGCTCAGCCTGCTCGCCCTCGGCGAGTACGGCTGGATCCAGATCACCAACTTCGTCCTGACCGGCCTGCTGGCCCTCGCCGGCGCCGCCGGGCTGCGCCGCGCGCTGCACGGTCGCGGGGGCGGGACGTGGGGGCCGGCGCTGGTGGCGGTCTTCGGCACCGGGCTGATCATCGGCGGGGTGCTGCCGAGCGACCCCAGCATGGGCTGGCCCGCCGGCGCCCCCGAGGGAGCGCCCGGGACGCTGAGCTGGCACGCCGTCGGCCACGGTGTCGGAGCGATGCTGGCGTTCGGGTCGCTCACCGTTGCCTGCCTGGTGTTCGCCCGACGCTTCCGCTCTGCTGGTCGGGGCGGCTGGGCGCTGGTGTCGGTGCTGGTCGCGGCGGCGACCGTCGTCGTGATGGCCTGGCCCGACCAGGGCAGCATCAGCATCAGGATGGCCGCCGGCTCGGCCCTCATCTTCGGCTGGTTCACGGCCGTGTCCGCCCGCGTCCGCGCCGACCTGTCCTGAAGGGGGCTTCGAGATGCGTTACATGGTCATGCACAAGCTCGACGAGAACCAGCCCGGCGCCTTCGACCCGAGCCCGGAGTTCATGGAGCGGATGACCGCCTTCATCCAGGAGGTGGACAGGGCGGGCATCCTGGTCTCCGCCGAAGGGCTGCACAAGAGCAGCAGCGAGTCGGCGCGCGTCACCGTGGAGAAGGGGAAGGTGACGGTCACGGACGGACCGTTCACCGAGACCAAGGAGCTGATCGCCGGGTTCGCTCTGCTGGAGGTGCGGTCGAAGGAGGAGGCGGTGGAGTGGTCGAAGAAGTTCGTCGACATCTTCATCGACGCCGGGCTGGACGTGGAGGTCGACGTCCGCCGGGCGTACGAGGGGCCGAAGGCGGTTTGACGTAGGCGGGGGGCCGGCTGTCGTGGCCGGCTCCTTCTGCGTTACTCGGGCTCGGTGTCGTCGTGCGGCCACCGGGCCAGCTCAGCCGACAGCTCATCCAGGAGCGCGTCGACCTGGCCATGGTTGTATCCGCGCATCGCGATGGGCAGATTCTTGCGGGCGTCGTCGAGCTCTGCCCGGGCCCCGTAGCGCTGCAACCCGTTGCCCGAGAGCAGCGCGTCCTGGGCCCGCCGGATCAGCTCGTCGACCCGGGTCGGCTCGTACCCGCGCAGCCCGATGGTGAGGTCCGGCGAGTCGAACCGGGCCCGGCGTAGCTGCCGCACGTCCGTGAAGCGACCTCCGGCGAAGCGGGCCAGGGCCTCTGCCACCTCATCCACTGGTTGCCGGACGTCGTCCAGCTCGAGGAGGACCAGACCCGCGCGGCCGTCCAGCGGGCTCTTGCCGTCGAGTGGGCGATCGATGGTCGATCCGGCCGGTACCAGCAACAACGTTGGGGACGTCGGCTTGTTGCGGCCGATCGTCGGCACCGGCTCGTCGAGAACGAGCGCGTCGATCTCGGCCCAGGACACCAGCCGGTTGAGCCCGGCGGCCCGCAGAGTCAGCCCGTCCGCTCCGATGTGGAACCGGAACGGCCGGAGCTCGCTGACGACGAGCGCGCCGCCGAGCAGCAGAGCGAAGCCACCGAGGATCCACGCTCCGATGGAGCTGCCCGCGATGCCGCAGAGCAACACGAGCCCGCCGCCGGCGACGAACACGATGCCCATGACCAGGAGACGCCTGCTTCTGCGCAGCTCCACGCCCGTACCTCGATCCTCTTTGCGGCCGTCGGAGAGAGAATCGCACGGCGAGGCAAGGGCACCGCTTAAAAAAATCTTGAGTACGCATGTCGGATCCGGGTCGGCCCGATCGACGCGTCAGTGAAAGCCCGATACGGAGTCCGCTTCGCGCGGACCTGTTCGTGAGAGGAAGTCTGAGATGCGCTACATGCTGATGCACAAGCTCGACGAGAACCAGCCGCGCGCCTTCGACCCGAGCCCCGAGTTCATCGAGAAGATGGGCGCCTTCATCGAGGAGGCGCAGAAGGCCGGCGTATTCCTGGCCGGTGAGGGCCTGGAGAAGAGCAGCAAGGAGTCCGGCCGGATCACCGCCGAGAAGGGCAAGGTGACCGTCACCGACGGGCCCTTCACCGAGACGAAGGAGCTGATCGCGGGGTTCGCGATCCTGGAGGTGCGGGACAAGGACGAGGCGATGGAGTGGGGGCGGCGGTTCACCAACCTCTTCATCGAGGACGGGGTCGACGTCGAGGTCGACGTCCGCCGGGTCTTCGAGTTTCCGGCCTGAGCAGGGGTACGACTGGGGAGCCGGCGCGGTGGCCGGCTCCCCAGTCCCGTCTGCGGTTGGTTCGCTTGAGTACCGGGACGGTGCGTGGGGCTAATGCATCGTGACCCGTACCACGTCCCGTGCCGTCTCGATCTCTCGCTCGACCAAGCGGATCAGGATCATCTTCTGGCCGGAGCCGTACTCGTCGGTGTCCATGCGGAAGGTCCAGTCCGTCAGGCCCGTGGCGGCCCGCCACCCGGCCGGATCGGCCGCGCCGTTGCGGTCCACCACCTGCCACTGCACCACCGCGTTCGGCGTCACCGTGAACGTGCTCGCCGTCACCGCCGACGTGGTGCTGTCCTGGCGCGCCCGCGCGTAGACGGTGTGCTCACCGACCGGCAGCTTGCCGAGGGACACCGACCAGGTGCCGGTCGTCGAGTCGAGTTCCGCCTCCACCGGATTGCCGAACGACGCGTCGTCGACCGATACCTCGACCCGGCGCTGGCTCGGGTGGTCGCCCGCGCCGGTCGGGTCCTCGCCCAGGTCGGGGAAGGTGTACCGCCCGCCGGCGCGCACCGTCTCGTCCTCGGACACCGCCGTGCCGTCCGCCGGCGAGTCGATCGTCACCCCGAAGTCCAGCCCGCTCGGCGGCAGCGGCGCGGGCGTGATCTGTACGCGGGACGCGTGCTGACCTTCGAACCCGAACGCCCATGACCGCGCACCGAGCAGTTGCACCTGGAACGTGAGCTGCTCCCCGGTGAACGCCGGCCGGTTGGTGCGGAACGAGTAGGCGTACCGGGTCCAGCAGGTCTCGCCGAGGGTGGCGCACGTTGCGCCGCCCGGCCCGCTGCCAAGCACCGGCTGGGCCAGCCCTTCGCCCGTGCCGATCTCGCGGTCGGTGGCCATCAGGACGCCGACCGGCCGGATCACGGCGGGTGTCTCACCGGCGATGTACAGCTCCACATTGACCGTCGACTCGGCGGGCAGCGGCGCGTCGAGGGTGTCCGTACTGGCGAAGATGCCCACCGGCCGGTACGCCGCGACCACCGACGTGACCCGGGACTCGAAGCAGGGTTCCAGGTCGCCCGCGCTGTCCGCGCGGTCCATGTACTGCTCGTTGTCCGTCGCCGCGCAGCCGCTCACGCCGGGCGTCGACGCGACACGGCGGTGCAGCCAGTACGACAGGGTGTTGTCACCGAGCGGCTGGAGCGTGGATTGTGCCGCGGGCGACTTGGCCGCCGCGACCTTCTGCAGTACGGCCAGCGCGCCAGCCGAGGTGGCCACGTCGGCGAGGTCCACGCCGAGCCCGCTGGCGAGCGCCGAGGAGTCGGCCTTGCCGTCGCCGTCTCGGTCGAAGCCACCCCACAGCGTGTCCCGCACGGCCCGGTCGTAGGCGAAGAACTGGTCCTCGAACGGCCGCTCCGGCAGTTGCGCCTCGCCGAGCAGGACGGCGACTGCCCGCTGGGCGGCCTCCGGGGTGGCTGCCCCGTACCCCTCGAAGAGCACGTTCGGCTCGCCCGTGTACGGCGCGGTCAGCGGGTACGCGTACGGCGCTCCCGTCTTGTCCCGCCCGAGCGGCAGGGCGCTCTTGAGCACGGCCTGCCGCAGCTCGTCGCGGGTCAGCTTGCCGTCGGCGAGGTAGCCACTCTCCGCGCGGGGCACGCCCACCGCCACCGCCTGACCGGGGCGCTGCCCCGCGGCGCCGTCGCCGAGAGCGGCCCGCACCTGGGCGAGCACCGTGCCGAAAACCCCCGCGGTGTATGGCGTCGCGGCCGAGGTGCCGCCGAAGGCGCACTGGCCCACCGTGCCGGTCCGGCAGGCCGAGGGCAGGTTGCCATCACCCCAGGACGACAGGTGTACCGGGATGCCGTCGCCGACGATCGCCCGCTGGTTGTCGCGCCGGATCGCGCCCACGGTGATGTTCCAGTCCGGCCCGGTCTGGTCGGAGTGCCAGGTGCTCACCGGTACGTCGAACGCGTTGCCGACCCCGTTGCCGGCGGCGAACAGGGTGGTCTGGCCGCGCTCGGCCGCCCGCTTGGTCACGTCCTGCCCGTTAACGATGGGACCGACGGGCGCGCCGCCGACGTAGCCGAACGAGTTGCTGGAGATGTCGACCCAGGGCAGTTTGGCCACGACGGTTTCGTCCAGCGCCTCGACGACCACCAGCAGGCAGGTCGGGCAGTAGCCGTACCGGTTGCCGGCGGAGACCGACGCGGATCCCGAGCCGTGCCCGTTGTCGTCCAGGATCGGATGCGGGTCGTCGGATGACGTGACCCCGGTCGAGCCACCGGCGTCCACCGCTCCGATGATCTTCGTGCCCGGGATCCAATACATCGAGCCCGCCTGGACCGTGGTGTTCCCCGACCAGATCTTGGTGTCCTCCGGCGGGAAGTAGCCCCGGCCGAGCGTGATGTTCAGCGCCTTGGCGTCCTTGGGATAGCCGGGAACGTACTCGCCGGGGTGCCGGGTGAAGTTCCAAGTCAGCGCGAGGACGTCCGGGTCCGGGTAGGTCTGCGCGGAGAACTCGAGGTGATACGGGTTGATGCCGGTGTCGGCGATGCCGATCACGGTCAGCGGGGTGGTCTTCGTGGCGATCACCGCCGGGTCGGCCACCAGCACGCTGGTGGTCTCCCGCCGCTCTAGTCCCGCCGCGTCGGTGGCCTTCAGCGTCACCAGGTGCCGCCCCTCGGGCAGGTGCGCGGTCACCGAGGCGCCGGCGGTCTCGAACACCCCGTCGCTGTCGAGGTCCCAGGCCGCGGCGACCGGCGCTGCTCCGCCCTTGACCGTGCCGCGCAACGCCTGCTCGGCGCCGGTCGCGAACGCGTACGGCCCGCCGGAGGTCACCTCGGGCCGCGGGTCGGCGGCGCCGGTCTCGCCGGTCACCACGACCCGTACCTGCTCGGGCGGCACGGTGGCGAACTTGACCGCGACCGCCCGCCAGGCACCGGGCGCGGGCGAGGCGACGACCGCCTCCTCCGGCTGGCCGGCCGAGGCGCCGGACGATGCCACCCGGGCACCCGTCGGGTCGTACACCTCCAGGTCATAGTCGTTGACGGCGTTGGTAAAGGAGAGCTTGACGGTGATCCGCCGGGTCCCGGCCGGCACCGCAAAGCCGAACTCCAGCTTCTCCCCGGTCGCCACGGTCCCCGGGGTGAGGTCGCTGTTCGTCCGGTCGAGCAGCGTGGTCTCGCCGGCCTGGTAAACCACGGCGCGTGCGGTGTCCGATGTGGACTTCCCGGTGGCGTCCCGCACGGTCAGGGTCACCGGGTAGCTGCCGGCGGCCAGGCCGGTGGTGTCCAGCTCGGTGCTGGACGCGTCGGGGCTGATGAGTTTGCCGGCCGGACTGGACCAGGAGAACTGGTACGGGGCGGTGCCGCCGTACGCCGAGCCGAGCAGGACCGCGCGCTCGCCGGCGGTGACGAACGGACTGTCGCCGGCATCGGCGACCAGCGGCGCCGGCGCGGGCGCGGGGGTCGTGGCTGCGGGGTCGGCCGTCCCGGCGACCGGGACCGTACCCGACAACGGTGCCGACACCTTGCCGTTCTTCACGGGCTTGCCATCGACGGTGGCGATCGTGACGGTCGCTGAGGTCGCCGCACCGGCGGTGCCCGGTGGGAGGGCGACGAGCAGGGCGAGTGTCGCGACGCCGGCCGCGACAAGGGCGCCTCGTGTCTTGGTGGACACGCGGGTTCCCCTTTCACTGGGAGGGAAGACCGACGGAAGCCTGTCCTACCGATGTATCGCCCAGGCCACCTGCGGCGTAACAGCCGCTCGACGCCGCTGCGCTCGCAACCATCCGCCAGTCGGTCATACCGCCAGTCGCGGACTCGGAATCGGGTAGGGGTCCGGGCGAACCGGACCCCTACCCGCATCACGACAGCTCAGGACCGCTCGAACCGCAGCGAGGTATCGACCGGGAGGGTGAGCCGGGCGTCGGCCAGATCCAGCACGATCGTCGACCCGTCGGCCACCGGTTGCAGGCTCGGCTGGTCACCCACGGTGTTACCGGCCGCCACCAGCACGATCCGGCTACCGGCTTGGACGACCGTGTCCTGCGGGAAGAAGTCGACGTTTACCCGCTGCGGCAGACCAGCGACGCTCAACCGGCCGGCCGCCGGATCCGTCACGTGGTTGAGGCTCTGCGCCGCCCAGTTGATCGGGCGCTCAGTGCCGTCGGCCCGCCGTTCGATCAGCGACAGCACCAGGCTGGCCCGGTTGCCGCTGGCGGTGACCGTGGCCTGATACCTGGGCATGCCGGACAGCACCATGTCGCGGTTCAGCGGGGCCGAGGCGAAGAGCACCTTGCCGTTGCCGAGGCCACTGCTGGACTCCTCGGCCTCCGTGGCGAGCCGACCCTGGTAGTCGTAGTAGTGCACCGAGCCGGTGCCTGGTGCGGTGCGGAGGCTGCCATCGGCGCGCGGGTACAGCTCCACTGCGTCCCGGACACCCAGCAGCCAGTCCTTCTCGTGCCGCCACCGTCCGGCGTCGTCCTGAACCTGGACGGCCGGCGCGGCGAGGATGCCGGTGTTGCGTTCCTTCAGGAACTGGTCGAACCAGGCAACCATCACCTGCTCCCACCAGTCGGCGCGCGCCGGCCACGCGTGCGCCCACTGGCCCAGCCATGCCTTGAACGGCACCCCGGTCCGTTGCACATCGGCCAGCCAATCGGCCATGTTGTGCGGCTTCACGTTCCAGTCCTGCAGGCCATGGATGTAGAAGACACTCGCCCGCTGCCGGTTCGGCGTGGCGCGCAACTCGGCACCGAAGTCACGCAACTGCCAGTACCCGTCCTTGTTCCCGTTGACGGTGGAGGTGACGCCGCCCTCCTGGACCCAAACCTGCTCGGAGCAGACCTCGCCGGCGACGGCGCCCGGTATGTGCACCGGATCGCGCAGTTGGGTGCTGCCGGTGTACAGGCCGACCGGACTGAGCCCCACCAGGGTCCAGTAGTAGGTGTTGAACCCGAAACCCTGGATGTTGATCGGCACTCCGTTGACGAAGTTGTACTTGTACAGGTCAGAGATTCCGCTGATCGGCACGATCGTCTTGAGCGACGGTGGCGCTTCCACCCACACGTCCTGTGGTGCGGTGCCGTCGTAGCTGACGCCCATCAGCCCGACCCGCCCGTTCGACCATGGCTGATGGCCGTAGTGTTCGATCACCGCCGCGGTGTCCCGGGCCTCGGTCGGGCCACCGATGGTGAAGCAGCCCTCGGAGTTGCCGGTGCCGCGCAGCGACACGACGCCGTAGGCATAGCCGCGGGGCACCAGGACATCCGCAGCCCGCCCGAGTAGATGGCGGAGACCGCCCTCCAGCACCGGCGAGCCGCCACCGTAGTACGGCGTCACGTCGAGCACCACCGGGACCGGTTCGCTGACCGGCGGGCGAACGATCCAGCTGTCCACCATCGCGCCGTCGGGTGCGGCAATCCGATGGTGCTCGACGATCGAGCCGGTCACCGTCACCCCGGGGATCGGTTGGGACACATCGTGCAGGTACGCGGTGGTCGGCGGGCTGTCCGACACGGCCGGCGCCGGCGCGACCAACGGGGTTTCCCCGGCCGCCGGCGCCGGGGCTGCCGGGATCAGCAGGACCGCAGCCACCCCGGTCGGCAGCCACCAGCGAACGCTCCGTCTGCGAGTAGGCGACGTCATCGCCGCCCCCGTGCGGTCGGCGCAGAAGGTAACCGAACGACGGACACAAGGCCCTCCGAGAGGTGAGAAGGGATCGACGCTTGTGATATCTGCGCAGCTCACCAGAACGCAACAGCTGCGGCAGGTCGACGTCCGTCGGGGTCAGCCCGTGGCGCGTCCGCACCCCTCGGTCACATCCTCGGGGCCTGCCGCGTCGTCCGGGCATGAGAGGGATCGTGCGCGGCCTCGCCGCGCTGCTGGCTGCGCTCGCTGTCGTGGTCGGCGTGTGGGCGTTGGTCGCACCGGACAGGTTCGCCGCGGCGGTCAACTTCCCGGAGCATCGGCACTTCGTCCATGACGTGGGCGCCTTCCAGCTCGGTATCGGGGCTACGCTCCTGCTGGCCCTGATCTGGGCGGACGGGCTCGCGGTCGCTCTTGGCGGGTACCTCGTAGGGGCGGTCGCACACACCGTGTCGCACATCGTCGACCGGAACGAGGGTGGCAGCGATCTGCAGACCTGGTTGATCGCGGTGTCGTCTCTCGTGGCCGCGGCTGCGCTGGTGGCGCGGTGGCGGGAGCTCGGCTGGGTGCTGGGTTTCGTGGCGCCGACTCGTGTGTCATCGTTCGTGCCGTTCGGGCGGCAGAAGACCGTCGTGCTGACCACGTTCCGCCGGGACGGCACGCCGGTCGTGACGCCGGTCAGCATCGCGGTGGCGGATGATCGGGCGTACGTACGCAGCTTCGAGCGGGCGTGGAAGACGCGGCGGATCGCGCACAATCCTGCGGTGGTGGTGGCGCTGTCGACGGCGCGTGGCGTGGCGACCGGGCCGGGGGTGGCGGCTTTGGCGCGGCGCTTGACGGGTCCGGAGTATGTGGGGGCCGCCCGTGCACTGCGTCGGAAGTATCCGCTGCTGCACGGGGTGCTCGTGCCGCTGACGCATCGGGTCGGGCGGCGCCGGTTCGGCCGTACGGTTCACTTCGCGCTGGTCCCTGCCAGTGTGGACCGGGCTGAGGTGGCGGCACCCGAGGCGTGGTCCTGAACGCCCGGCAAACGTGTGCCGAGCGGGACGGAGTGGTGAGGCGCGGCCGGTGCGCTGGCGCCTCATCTCATTTCCGGAATCAGCGAGACACGCGGGACGAGGCTCCCCATGGGGGATCCGTCAAGGCCGTACGGACCACATACTGGATGCCTGATCAGGGCTGTCCGCGATCAGGCGGCGACCAGTGGGCAACGTACGGCGCCGGCCGTACCGTCGGGGTGCGGCCGGCGCCCATGAGTTCTCCCGCAGCCGGGCTCCTACGACCCCACCGGAATCCGCTCGACCGGCGGGGCGGCGAGCGGCCGGAACGCCGGCCGGGCCAGGGCGCTCGGCCACCAGGTGCGGGGGCCGAGGTCCAGCGCCAGTGCCGGGACGAGCAGGCTGCGGATGAGGAACGTGTCGAGCAGCACCCCGACGCTGATGATGACGGCCGTCTGCACGGACGGCACCAGCGGCAGCACGCTCAGCGCGCCGAACGTGGCCGCCAGCACCACGCCCGCGCTGGTGATGACCCCGCCGGTGACGGTCAGCGCGTGCGGCACGCCCTGCTGGTGTCCCAGCCGCGCCGTCTCCTCGCGGGCCCGGGTGGCGAGGAAGATGGTGTAGTCCACGCCGAGGGCGACGAGGAACAGGAACGTCTGCAACGGGATCCCGACGAACAGCTTCGGGTAGCCCATCGCGTCGAGGACCAGCCCGGCCGCGCCCATCGCGGCGACGTAGGACAGCACCACGCTCGCGAGCAGCAGCAGCGGCGCGACCAGCGCGCGCAGCAGCAGCACCAGGATGACGAAGACGACCGCCAGCACCAGCGGCACCACGATCCGGTTGTCGCGGCTGACCGTCCGCTCCTCGTCGATCAGGTACGCGGTGTCCCCGCCGACCAGGGCCTGCCCGTCCGGCACGCCGTGCACCGCGTCGCGCAGCCGCTCGACGGTGGCGAGCGCCGCGTCACTGTCCGGCGTGGCGGCCAGGACCGCGGCGACGCGTACCCATCGGCCGTCGGGGGAGGGTTCCGGCTCGCCCACCTCGGCCACCCCCGGCACGGTACGGGCGGCGGCCACCACCTGGTCGGCCGAGCCGGCGGCGGCCAGGATCTCGGCCGGCGCGACGGTGCCGCCCGGGTAGTGCGCCTCGATCATCCGCTGGCCGGTGATCGAGCCGACCTCCCTGGTGAAGGTCTCGTCGCCGGGCAGGCCGATGCTCAGGTTGCCGATGCCGAAGCTCAGGGCGACCAGCGCCGCCGCCGTTCCCAGCCACACCGGGCGGGGCCGCCGCCCGACGAACCCGGCGATCCGCCGCCACACGCCGTGCTCGGCCGCCACGTCGAGCCCGACCGCGTCGGGCGAGTACCGCGGGACGAACGGCCAGAACAGCCACCGCCCGAAGATGACCAGCACGGCCGGCAGCAGCGTGGTCATGGCGAGGAACGCCGCGGCGATCCCGACCGCGCCGACCGGCCCGAGGCCCCGGGTGGACGGCAGGTCCGCGGCGAGCAGGCACAGCAGGCCGATTGCGACGGTCGCGGCCGAGGCGCCAATCGCGCCGTACGACCGCCGGAGCGCGACGGCCATCGCCGCGTGCCGGTCGGCGTGCCGCCGCAGCTCCTCGCGGTAGCGGGCGATGAGCAGCAGGGCGTAGTCCACGCCGACCCCGAAGACGAGGACGGTCAGGATGCTCTGGCTCTGGAAGTCCACGGCCAGCCCGGCGTGCTTGGCCAGCAGGTACACCACCGCGCTGGCGAGCTGGTTGGCCAGCGCGACCGTGATGAGCGGGATCAACCACAGGACCGGGCTGCGGTACGTGATGAGCAGCAGCAGCGCGACGGTGGCCGCGGTCGCCAGCAGCAGCGCGCTGTCCATGCCGGCGAACGCGTCGAAGACGTCGTCCTCGGCGGCGGCCGGACCGGTCAACGCGGTCTTCAGCCCGGCCGGCGGGTTCTCCAGGTGATCCTTGATGTCCGCGACCGCTTCGGCCCGCTGGTCGGCGTCGCCGCCGACGGGAAAGGAGAGCAGCAGCGCCTGCCCGTCCTCGCTCGGGACCGGCGGGGACACCTGGCCGCCGTCGGCGTACCGGGAAAAGGCCCTGCGGTCGGCCTCGGCCCTGGCGCGGTCGGCGTCGGTGAGCCCGCTCTCCCGGACGTAGACGGCGACGGCCAGGGGCTTCTGCGAGTCCGGGAACGCCTCCTCCGCCCGGTGCACCGCCCGGCTGGCCTCGGCGGTGGCGGGCAGCGCGCCGAGGGCGTCGTTGTCCTGCACCTCGGTCAGCTTGATGGCGAGGGGCCCGGCCGCCGCAATCAGGACGAGCCAGAAGACGAGCATCGCGTACTTGCCGCGGCGGCCGGACGGTATGCCGGCCAGTCCTTTCCGCGCGGTTTCCGTGGTCGTGGTCATGCCTTCGATCCTTCGAGCGGCGCGGGTCGAAGACAGGAGTGCCAGGTCCCGAACGGGGGTGGTGGTAGCACCACCGAAATCCGTGGCACCGGGGGCGGAGAATGAGCGCCGTGGACAGCTCCGTACGTGCCGTGGTGTGGCAGTTGGTGCGGCCCGGCGCGGTCGCCGCCGTGCAGGGCCTGGCCGTGGCGCTGCTGAGCCTGACCACCAACGTGGCGCTGTTCGTGCTGTCGGTGGTGTCGCTCGCGCTCATCCCCGCGTTCGGCATCGGGTTCGCGCTCTTCCCGGCGGTGACCGTGCTGGTGCGCCTGTCGGTGGGGCTGCAACGCCGGCTGAGCCGCTGGAGCCGTGCGCCGATCGCGTCGCCGTACCAACCGGTCCCGGCCGGCGCGTCGCTCGGGACCTGGAAGCGGTTCCGCTGGGTGGTCTCGGACGCGGCCACGTGGCGGGACTTCGCCTGGCTGATCCCTGGCGCGATCACCGGCGGGGCGTGCCTGCTGGCGTTCGTGCTGCCGTTCTACGGCCTCGAAGGCGTCCTGCTCGTGCCGATACTGCTGTACGCCATCACCGACTGGTACGGCTACGGCGTCTTCTGGCCGATGGACAACTACCTGGAGGCGTGGCTGTCCATGCCGCAGGGCTGGCTGATTTTCGGCGGCGGGCTGGCCGTCCCACCGTGGCTGGTGTGGCTGCACTTCCGCTTCGCCGGCTTCTTCCTCGCACCCACCCAGGCGCAGGAGCTGGCGCTGCGCGTACGGCACCTCGCCGCCACCCGCGCCGACACCATCGACAGCCAGGCCGCCGAGCTGCGCCGCATCGAACGCGACCTGCACGACGGCGCGCAGGCACGGCTGGTCGCGCTGCGGATGAGCATCGGCCTGGCCGAGGAACTCCTGGCCGACGACCCGGCCAGGGCGGCGCGGCTGCTCAGCGAGGCGCAGGAGGCCAGCGGCCGGGCGCTGGTCGAGCTGCGCGATCTCGTACGCGGGATCTACCCGCCGGTGCTCGCCGAGCGCGGCCTGGACGGCGCGGTGCAGGCCCTCGCCCTCACCGTCACGCCGCCCGTCGACGTCGACGTGGACCTGCCCGGCAGCCCGCCGGCGGCGGTCGAGTCCGCGGCGTACTTCGCGGTGGCCGAGTTGTTGACGAACGTCGCCAAGCACAGTGGAGCTGGTCGGGCTTGGGTCTCTCTTGTTCATCGGGACGCGGTGCTGCGAGTCGTTGTCGGTGACGACGGGCGCGGCGGCGCCTCTTTCGATGTCGACAGCGGCCTGGCGGGTGTGCGACGCCGGCTGGCAGCCTTCGATGGCACGATGACCGTCACGAGTCCGCCCGGCGGACCGACCGTCGTGACCATGGAGCTGCCGTGCGCGTTGTCATCGCGGAGGATCTCGCCCTCCTCCGGGACGGGCTGACGCGCATCCTCGACGCGTACGGCTTCCAGGTCGTCGAGGCGGTCGCCGACGGGCCGTCGGTGCTGCCGGCGCTCACCCGGCACCGACCCGACGTCGCCGTGCTCGACGTACGCTTGCCGCCCACCTTCACCGACGAGGGACTGCAGGCGGCGCTCGCCGCCCGGGTGGAGATGCCGGGGCTGCCGATCCTCGTGCTGTCGCAGCACGTCGAGCAGCTGTACGCGCGGGAGCTGCTCGCCGATCGGCGTGGGGGAGTCGGCTACCTGCTCAAGGACCGGGTGTCGAACGTGGGGCAGTTCATCGACGCCGTGCGCCGAGTCGCGGACGGCGGGATGGTGATGGACCCCGAGGTGGTGTCCCAGCTGCTGGCCCGGAACGCGGGCGCTGACCGGTTGGGGGAGCTGACCGCTCGGGAGCGGGAGGTGCTGGGGCAGATGGCGGAGGGGCGGTCGAACGCGGCGATCGCCGGGCGGCTGTTCGTGACCGAGAAGGCGGTCAGCAAGCACATCAACAACATCTTCAGCAAGTTGGGCATGCCGCCGTCGGACGACGACAACCGACGGGTGCTGGCGGTGCTCGCATACCTGAACGGCTGATTCGCCGACCAACAGGGTGTATAAGTATTATCTATGGAGGTTAGGTAATGCTTATATCGACGTCTGCGTGGCGCGTGCTGACGGACGCTGGCGTCGCGCTCATCCCACGTGGCGCCGACCGCGTCGAGCTGAGCTACGCCGACGCCCGCGTCACCTTGACTGTTGTCGCGTCTCCAACCCCGCTGAGCCCCCGTGACATCGCTGCTCTGGTCAGCCGCCATCCGGAACCTTGTTTGATCATCGTTCCGGCGGCTACGCCCGCCGTTCAAGAGGCGGTCGAGGCGGCGGGCTGGTCGTGGCTAGCCGAAAGCGGGCAGGCGATCACGGGTGTGCTGCGCATCGGCGGGGAACGAATTGCACTTCAGCCTCAGGCAGAAGCGGCTAAGCGATCCGCCAAGCGGGGCCCGGTGCCGTGGGGAACCTTCACCCTGGTTCGTCGGATGGTGCAGCGCCCGTACACCACCCAGCAGGAACTGGCCGCCCTCGTCGGCGTCTCCCAGCCGCGGGTGTCCCAGGCCTTGCGCACGCTTGCCGATCAAGACGTCGTGCAGCGCACGTCGAGCGGGTGGACGGTCCGGAAACTGGATGAGGCGATCCGGTGGTGGCTGGAGAACTACCCGGGACCGGGAGGCATCAGCACGTACTGGTACGGCTTGGCGTCAGCGGTCGAGCAGGCCCGGACGGTCGTCGAGATGGTCGCGGCAGGCGACTCGCATGGCGTCGCGGTCTCCGGAGATGTCGCGGCCGACATCATCGCTCCCTGGCGTGCCCCGACCCGCGCCATCCTGTATGCCACCACCGGCGTGAACCTGGCCGATACGGGCTTCATCCCCTCAGGCGTGGAGGAGGCAACGCTCGAATTCACCGTGCCGAGAGACCCGGGCCTGTGGCAGCCGTCCGGTATGGCGGTACCCGCCACGCCCAATCTTCCCCTTGCCGACCCGCTCCAGATCCTCTGGGATGTGCGGCGTTCGCCGGGCTCCGACAGCGAGGAGGCGGCGCAGCGGGTGTGGGACGTGCTGCGCCGCGATCACCGTGATCGGGGGTACGCGGCATGACCGGTCCGACGCCAGCGAGTCCGGCCCCGGCCGAGCCCCGACCTGTCTCGCTCGTCTCCACCAGCCGGGCCGCAGACGCCGGATTTCTGACGCTTGCCGATCTGGCGCAGATCACCACCACTCTGGACCTGGACTACCGGATCGTCGGTGGGCACATGGTCACCCTGCTCGTGGCGCTGCACGGGGTCTCCGCGCAGGTGCCACTGCGGGAGACCGCTGATGCCGACTTCGCCGCGTTGCCCACCGTCATCGCGGACCCTCGTCTGCCAGCCGCCCTCATCGAGCGCGGCTACCGGTCTCGGGAGGCAGCCAACCGATTCACGCGCGACACCGACGATCGGTACGGGCAGCTGAGCCTGGTGATCGACATCCTCGCGCCGTCGTACCGGGGCGGGCTGGTGCCCAACCAGAGGCACGGCGATCTGGTGGTCGACGAGGTGCCCGGCCTCGTACTCGCCCTGCACCGGCCTGCCGAGCTGCTGGACGTCCGCGTACAGCTCACCAACGGCGAGGAGCTCAGTCTGCGCCTCGCGCTCCCGGACGTAACGTCCGCGCTCTGCCTGAAGGCGCTCGCCTACCGCGGACGGTTTGCTCCGAAGGACGCGGTCGACCTGTGGCGGCTCATCCACGCGGCTTACGCCGCCGGGCTGCGAGTCGCTGACTGGCCGGTCAGCGTCACCGGACGCCAGGCCGCGGAGGTACTGCACCGCTTCTTCGGCGCACCCGCCGTGGCAGGGCTCAAGCAGATGTCCTCCAGCGCTGCGGACCGGACTCGGATGCAGGCCCTGGTCCGGCAGCTGGTGCCGGTCGGGTAGCTGCTGGGGTTGTCGAGCTCGCGAAGGGGCGGTTGAGCTGCTTGTCGACAAGTCCCTTGCGGCGGTGGTTGGATCGGGAACGCCCGCAGCGCAGGAGGACCAGTGTCTGTTCGCTTCGACGGCCCGGCCGCACCGTTGGACGCGGACGACCTGCTCGCGGCGTCGCTGCCGTTCGGCTCGTCCCGCACGTTGCCGGCCCGCGCGTACACCTCGCCGGAGGTGCTGGCGTGGGAACGCCGGCACCTCTTCGGCGGCGGCTGGGTCTGCGTCGGCCGGCGGTCGGAGCTGGGCGGGGCAGCCAACCAGCGGGCGGTCACGGTGGGCGACACGGGGCTGCTGTTGACCTTCGACGGCGCGACGGTGCGGGCGCTGGCGAACGTGTGCCGGCACCGCGGCCATGAACTGCTTGCCGCGGGCGAGACGGCGAACCGGGCGGCGATCGTGTGCCCGTACCACGGTTGGGCGTACCGGCTGGACGGCACGCTCGCCGCGGCGGCCGCCATGAGCGGCGTCGCGGCCTTTGATCCCGCGGATCACGGCCTGATCGAGCTGCCGGTGGCGCAGTGGCAGGGCTGGGTGTTCGTCAACGCGGCGGGCGGGGCTCGGCCGTTCGCGGAGTACGTCGGCGCCCTCGACGGGCTGATCGCGCCGTACCAGCCTGAGGGCCTGCGCCTCGGCGATCGCCATGAGTACGACGTCGCGGCGAACTGGAAAGTGATCGTGGAGAACTACCACGAGTGTTACCACTGCCCGCGGATCCATCCGGAGCTCTGCCGGGTCTCGCCGCCGGCATCGGGTGACAACTGGGATCTGCCGGGCGCCTGGATCGGCGGCTCGATGGACCTGCGGGAGCACGCCGAGACCATGTCGCTGGACGGCCGGTCGCGCGGGCGGTTCATCGACGGGGCTCCCCGCGGCACGGTCCGGTACGTCGGCCTCTTCCCGAACCTGCTGATCTCGGCGCACCCCGACTACGTCATGACGCACCGGATCGAGCCGCTCGCACCCGACCGGACGCGGGTCGAGTGCAGCTGGTACGTGCCGGAGGACGCGACCGAGGTGGCGTACGCGGTGACGTTCTGGGACATCACCAACCGCCAGGACTGGGCGGCGTGCGAGTCGGTCCAGCGCGGGCTCTCCTCTCCCCACTTCCGGCCGGGACCGTTGGCGTCGAACGAGGACGCGGTCCATCAGTGGATGAGCTTCGTCGCCCGGGCGTACCTGGATCCCGTCGCCACCTTCACCGCCGCCTGCCGCCCTGACGAGAAGCGCGACGGTGTGCCGGTGACCTGACGGCACGTCCGGACACTTCGCCTGGACGGGCAGCAATGGGGCCGGTTTCCGGTCGCCGCGTTTCCCCAGCGGAACGTGAGCGGTTGTGCCGGATGTGAGGGGGGAGTCACCCGCAGCTCTGGCAACCAGGGACGTGAGGCGTCCGGACTGGCGGGCCCGGTGGGCGGAGCGGGAGAACGAGCGACGGCGACGCGCGCACGACGCCGACGCCGAGAGCTGGCGCCGGCGGGCCGACGAGCTGGCCCGGCTGCGCGCCGAGGTCGACTGCTTCCACGGCTACCACGAACCCGGCCTACCGGTCGACCTCGAGGACGACGAGGTCGTCTTCCGCGTACTCCCGGCGGCGGAGCTGGTCGAGGCCACCGCCCGGCACCTCGCCGGGCTGCCCGCGCCGGGGCTCGCCGTCACGCCGCTCCCCGCCGACGCGCCCGGCCGCGCGCTGCCGCGCGGCCTGCGAGTCACCGACGCGGGCCTGGCCGTCGTCACGGACCGCCGCGTGGCCTTCGCCGGTCCGCGCGGCCAGCGCCATTGGTGGTACGCCGACCTCACCGGACCCGCGCACCACGCGCAGGCCCCGGTCACCCTGCTGCACACCATCCACGGCGGGAAGCTCGCCGGGCTGCGGGTGCCACCGGAATCCGCCCTGAACTTCCGGTTCTATCTGACCCTCGCGTTCGCCGACGTCCTTGGCGACCGCGACGTGGTGGCCGCGTACCTCGACGAGCAGATCACCGCCCACGAGCAGGCGCGGCCGGCGGTGCCCGACCCGGCCGACGCCGACGTGGCCCCGCAGATCGCGCTGCTGCACGACCGGCGGATCGCCGTCGGGGCGGCGGCCGTCGCGATGCTCGTCACGGCGACGACGGTGGGCATCGTGGGGCACGGTAGGCCGGCCTCGGAACTCAACGGGCAGGCGTCGGCGATCGGCGCGGTCAGCACGGTCGCCCCGACCGCCAGCGGCGCAGCCGCCACGACGAGCGCTGGACCGGGCGGGGAAGTCACGCCGCCACCGTCCCGGGAGGCCGCCGCGGGAGGCTCGACAGTAGTTGCGGGGGCGACGGGCGGTGTCGTGGCCCCGGTACGGCCGTCGCCCACCCCGACCGTCTCCGGTGACCCTCAGCCGCAGCCGACGTCCAGCGGTCCCCAGACGAGCCCTTCGCCGTCGGCCGCACCGACCGAGATCGACCGCTGCGGGGCGCCGCCGAACCCGTACGGCTACAACTACTGCGGCGGCGCGCTCATCCACCAACCGGCCGCCGACGTGTGCAGCTACTTCCCCTGTATGGCCGACTTCCTGAGCGGCAGCGGCCACCTGGTGACGTGCCGAGACGGCCTGATCGGCCTGGTGGGCGGACAGCCCGACGAGTGCGCCGACCATCGCGGTATCAGGAGGACGGTGTACGCGTAGCGCCGGGTGCGCATCCTCGACGCGTTGCCGCGAGCGTCCGAAATGGATTGCGTGCCGCCGGTAGGCTGCACACCGGGTAGCGACGGCTGCCCGGCAGGGTGACGAGCCGGCGGCCGGGGGCCCAGACGTCGGTTGTGCCGAACAGACGGGGGATTCCATGTTCGAGCGGCTGGGCAGATTCGTCGTACGCAGAGCGTGGTGGGTGATCGCCGGCTGGCTGCTCGCGGCGCTCGCCATCATCTTCACCGCACCGTCGCTCGGCGACATCACCTCCGCCGACCAGGAGAGCTTCCTGCCCAGCTCCTACGAGTCCGTGCAGGCCACCGAGCTCGGCCAGAAGGCATTTCCGCAGGCGGCCACTGCGACCGCGATCATCGTGGTCAAACGCGCCGACGGGCAGCCGCTCACACCGGCGGACGAGGCGAAGGTGGGCCAGCTCGCCCAGGCGCTCAAGGCCGAGAACATCCCGCACACGTCCGGCTACCTGACCGGTCCGCAGGCGGTCGCACCGGACAAGTCGGTGCAGGTGGTGAACGTCGGGCTCGACGCCCCCACCCCGGACGACCCGGGGCTGCTCGACGCCGTACGCGACATGCGGGCCGCCATCGGCCCGGAGCTTCAGGGCAGCGGGCTGACCGCCGGCGTGGCCGGCGACGTGGCGAGCTTCGTCGACAACGAGGACACCTTCAACCAGGCCTTCTCCGTGGTCGGCATCGCGACGATCATCCTGATCATCGGACTGATCCTGGCCATCTTCCGCAGCCCGATCGCCGCGCTGCTGCCCATCGTGGTCATCAGCGTCGTCATGAGCGTCACGACCGGGCTCGTCGCCGCCGTGGGTAAGGCGTTCGATCTCAATGTCAGCCAGGACCTGCAGACGATCCTGCTGATCGTGCTGTTCGGCATCGGCACCGACTACATCCTGTTCCTGCTCTTCCGCTACCGCGAGCGGCTGCGCGCCGGTGACGACAAGCGCACCGCGATGATCGTCTCCGTCCAGCGGGTCGGCGAGGTCATCACGTCGGCCGCGGGAGCGGTCATCGTCGCGTTCCTGGTGCTGCTCCTCGCCTCCCTGGGCTTCTTCGGCTCACTCGGCCCGGCGCTTGCGATCGCCGTCGGCGTCATGCTGATCACGTCGCTCACGCTCATCCCGGCGGTCGTCTCGCTGCTCGGCCGGTACGTCTTCTGGCCGTCCAAGGCCTGGCAGCGTCCGCCCAAGGCCACGATGTCGCACCGTCTCGGCAACCTCATCGGGCGCCGGCCGGCGCTCGTCGCGGCGGCATCCGGCGCCCTGCTGGTCGCGCTCGCCGCGGGCGTGCTCGGCTACAAGGCCGACTACGACTTCAGCGCCGGCTTCCCCAAGGACACCGAGTCGGCGAAGGCCGCGCAGGACCTGCAGCGCGGGTTCGCCGCCGGCGCGCTCGCCCCCACCGAGGTCTACCTGACCACCGGCAACGGGACGCCGCTCACCGACCAACAGGTCACCGACTTCGCGGCGGCAGCGGCGAACGCCCCGGGCGTGGGCCAGGCACAGCCCCCGGAGCGCGGCAGCGACCCGAGTGTCGCCCGCTTCAACCTGCTGCTGAACGAGAACCCGGTCTCCAACGAGGCGATCACGCTCGTCCGCGACGACCTGCGCGACGCCGTGCACGCGGCCGCTCCACCCGGCACCCGGGCGCTGGTTGGCGGGACCACCGCGATCTTCGCCGACATCAACTCGGCGAACAACCGCGACCTGTCGGTGATCCTGCCGGTGGCGGCCGGCCTGATCGCGCTTATCCTCGCGTTGCTGCTGCGCAGCCTGGTCGCGCCGATCTACCTCGTGATCGCGGTGCTGCTGAACTTCGCCGCGACGCTGGGCGCGACGGTCTACCTCTTCCAGGGGGTGCAGGACCAGCCCGGCGTGACCTTCCAGCTGCCGATCATCCTGTACCTCTTCGTGGTGGCGATCGGGACCGACTACAACATCCTGATGATCGCCCGGCTGCGGGAGGAGGCGCGGGAGGGCAACGAGCCGCGCCGGGCGGCTGCCATCGGGGTGGAGCATGCGGGGCCGACGGTGGCCGCGGCTGGTTTGATCCTTGCCGGGACGTTCGCGGTGCTGATGTTGGCGCCGATCTCGTTCCTGCAGCAGATGGGGTTCGCGGTGGCGATCGGGATTGTGTTGTCGGCGTTTGTGATGTCGATGTTCTTCGTGCCGGCGTTGACGGCGTTGATCGGGCACAAGGCGTGGTGGCCGGGGCATGGGGACGAGCGGCCGATCAGTGGGCCGCATGCACCGCCGGAGCCGGCGAGCGTGGTCGGGGCGTAGCGGGCGGCGTAGCCATCCCGGCGGCTCAGAAGAACACGGCGTCGCCGGGGCCGTCCGGCTGCCGCTGTGATCAGATGGGTTGCCAATGCTGCGGCCACGGGTAACCTACTGCGTACCTCACTGCTGCTTGATCCATTGTTGCTGTGCTGCTCGATGCAACGTGCAGGCGCTGCCATCTAAGGTCCGCGTTTGTCGTCAGGCGGCCTTCCGAAACTGTTCGTACCGAATCTCAAGTCTGTCACGGTCCGGGCGGGCCGAACGGTCCCGAGGAAGCGAAATCAGTCTTCCATGCATCTCTTGGATGCCATGACGCAACATTGGGCCGTCGACTTCGGCGAGAATGTCTTTGCGTACTTCAACCACGTGGTCCGGACGAATGCCGAGGATGCCCTGATCGAACGTTGCATGGTGAATCTTGCAAAGAGCCAATCCATTTGGCACGACAGGCTCGCCCTGGGGTTGGCCGTCCGGAATGATGTGAGCAGCCTCAAGTAGGGATCGATGCCGGAGCTGGCATACGGAGCAGCTCGCACCGTACGCCTGTAGTACCCGGGCGCGGAAGAGCGGCTGATGGAGCCGTAGCTTGGTTAACCTTTCAACGTAGCGCCGCCGATCGGGCTCAAGGACGGCACCGGGTTCCACAAGCTTCTGGTCTTCGTCGAGCGCGACTGCGAACTGGAGTTCCTTACGCTCGTCGGCGATTAACCATACCGGGTGCCTTGGCAAATACACGCCCGGGGCGATACCGACAAACCAGATCAGGGGAAGGTCGAGTTCGTAGGCGCGGCGCAGTGCTACGTTTTCTGGGTGATTAGGATTGTCGCCACGATATTTGTACCGCAGTAGGCCATCTGGTCCTTCGCGGTCTTCGTACGGTGGTGACTGCCCTGGTGGCGTAAATGTGGTACGGAATGACAGGGCGGCGTCAAGTAGGGCCGGCTTGCGGATGCCGCGTTGCCGGTCAAGTAAGGGGATTCGAATTCCTTCAAACGTGAATTCCGCCAATTCCGCGTGTGTTGCCAGCTCACCTTGACTGCGTGTGCGCTCCATGAGCCACTCACTGGCGGCTGCTCGCAACCGAGCGTCGAAGGCTGCATCAACCATGATCCGCATGGTGCCACTAGCAGCGGATGCGGTCTCTCCATCGAACGGCCACAGCGTTGGCAGCGTTGACAGGGTCAGTCCTAGAGGGTCATGTCACGTCAGACGGTAGCGTCGGGAAGTGTTGGGGCCGTGCAGTCTCGCGTCCGAGTGAGCACGAGGTAGGCCGGCGCATTCGCCCAGTTTGGCCGGAGATGGGTAACGCCCTTCCAACCCCAACGCTTGTAGGCCTGTAGGGCGACGACGTTGTCGGGACGAACCAGCAGGGTGGCGCGCTCCTCGGTCCGGCTGCTCATCAGCTCGTCGTGAAGGGCTCGGGCTATGCCTCGTCGCTGCCACGCGCGGCGTACCAGCAACTCGCTTACGGCAAAGGTTCGCTGGCCAGTCTCCTCGGTGAAGCCGGCCGGCACCGGCTCCTGGATGCCATCCCACCACCGCGTGTCCGGCGCCAACGGGAACCCGTAGATGTATCCCACCAAATCGCCGTCGACCGTCGCCGTCACGAGCTCCCAGCCAGGCCATGGCATGTGCGCGGCGAGCTGCTTCCGGTACCGCTCAGCGTTGTACAGCGGTCCGTCGTTCGCATGGGCGTCCAGGTAGATGTCGACGAGCTGGTCAACCAACGGCTGGGCTTCCTCAGCCGTGTAGTGCCGCAGCCGCAGGTCTTCCTGCATCACGCCAGCGTCCCGTCGTGAGCGTCGATGAACTCCCGAACGCGGGGGAGCGAGGTGCCTGCCCCCGCAAGATCGGATCGCACTTCGGCCAGCAGCGCGCTTACTCGCCCCGACCGCACCCGCCCCACTTCCGGCAGCGCCTTCAGACCCGCCTCTGCTGCGCTCTCAAAGTCACCTTGCCGGTTCGCTGCCCGAGCGAACTGGACCGTGTAGTAGAGCTGGTTCCGGCGGTGAGTTCCAGCCGGCGTAGCTGTGACGGACCTGAAGCAGATGGCGGCACGATCGGCGCGGCCAAGTACGAGGTACGAAAGCCCTTGGATGCCGGTCACCTCCTGGGCCGTCACGAAGGTGATGAACGGCAGGTCGTCCTCGTGCTCACCGCCGTCGAAGGCCCGCCGCACCCTGGTCATCTCGCGTTCGTAGCCGAGACTGTCCTGAAGCGTGGCGTGCGCGTGTGCGGCACGCAGGTGCAGCAACGTGCGCAATCTAGGCGTTGCCCATCCGGCGGACGCACGCAGTGCAGCTTCGGCACACTGGGCCGCCTCGCTCGGCCGGTCCTGCCGCAGGAGTAGCGACATACATGCCAGTGCCCGTACCTCAACTCGTGAGTCGTCGGCGATCCGGGCACGTGCGATGGCTTCATTCAGGTAGGGACGAGCTTCTGCCCGCCGGTTCGCGTCGATGGCGAGCCAGGCTGCCTGGATCGCCAGTTCAGCCAGGGCGCTCTGCAGCGCGTCGCCCACCGATCGGCTGTACGACGCCTTGGCCGCCCAGGCCGACAACCGGTCGTGCGCATGGATCGCTACGTCGCAGAGCGCATCAGCGCCCATCTGCGCGTCCGCTCTGCGGAACTCCTCGACAAGAGTCGAGGCGTAGCGCACGTGATCCATGCCGATGCTGGTGGGTGTGGTGGCCCGCGAAGTGAGCAGGTCGATGCAGCCACTGGCGTGGAGACCAGCGAGTGCGGCCAGGGCATGAAACTGCCGGCGGTTCGTGGTGCCACCTTCTTCGAGGGCCTTCGGGGCCAGGTCGACGGGCCTGACAGTCGCCACAGTACGACTGCCCGGAAGAGAGAACCACAACGCTGACGGCGGGATGTGCAGGAGCTGTGCCCAGTGGGCGAGCC
This sequence comes from Micromonospora thermarum, assembly GCF_012034245.1. GTDB lineage: Bacteria > Actinomycetota > Actinomycetes > Mycobacteriales > Micromonosporaceae > Micromonospora > Micromonospora thermarum. The sequence continues at coordinate 92,280 of NZ_JAATEO010000007.1, forward strand.
GGTCGAGGTGCACCATCGGCGGACCGTTCTCCACGCGGCTGAGCTGCGCCTGCGTGATGCCCAGCCAGCCCGCCACCACGGCCTGCGGCAACGCCGCCCGCCCGTGGTACGGGTGGTGCCGGTACGCCCGGATCACCCGCCCGAGATGCCGCTCCGCCAAGGCTGCCCGCAGTGGCGGGTGCGACCAGAACGTCGCCGGAACCTCCGGCGGTGCGCTCAGCCGGACGCGTTCGGCGGCCTGGCAGGGCGCGCAGCGTCCGCTGTCGTTGTCGCGGGCCAGGCGTCCCCCGCAGCGGGGGCAGTTCGCAGGTGTCACCGGCAACCTCGCCGTTCGCGGGTGGCTGTGTCCATTGCGCTCTGTCGAGCCTAACCATTCAAACCGTTTCTAGGGTTCGCGGTATACGCGCCACGTATATCGACGATCCTCGCGCCGTCATGCCGATCGCGGCCAGTCCGCCGGAGCCTGCCGGTGAGGCAATCCACGCCGACGGAAGGAACAGGATGCTCACCATCGACCGGGTCGGAAGCGGCCGAGCGCTCGTCTCCGACGACCTGTTCGCCCAGTTGACCGCCCGCATCGCCCGCGACCACCCCGAACTGGCCCCCGACCTGCCGGCCCGGATCCTGGACCAGGCGCTCGCCTTCCTCGCCGCCTGCGCCACCGCCACCGAGCCGCTCGGCCCGAGCGACCTGGTGGACATCGGCTGGCACGCGTTCATCCTGTACACCCGCGAGTACGCCGACTTCTGCCAGCGCATCGCCGGCCGGTTCATCCACCACCAGCCCGAACCGACCCCGGACGACCCGCCCTCCGGACCCGAGCCGATCGGCGCTCCGATCTCCCGTACGGTCGCGGCAATCACCGCCGCCGGATTCGCCCTCGACCACGAGCTGTGGGGTGGCTCGGCCGCCGACTGCTCCTCAAAGTGCAGCCAGTGCCACGCCGGCTGCACCGACAGCCCCACTCGATAGGCAGCTCACCAGCGGTCCCGGGCATACACTGCCCGGGACCGCTCGCCGTCGGGAGGCCACCGCATGCCGCGCCGCCGCCACTGGCATGAGCTTCCCGACGAGGTACGCCGGCAGGTCGAACACCACAGCGGCACCATCCACGCCGCGTATTCGATCCCGATCGGTGCGTCCTGCGAGCTCGCGGCCGTCCTCGATACCGATACTGGCCGCATCTTCTGCAAGGGCGGCGACAGCGACGGCCCGAGCGCATGGCTCTACCGCAACGAGGCCCGCGTCAATCCACACCTGCCCGACGTGGTGCCTCGCCTCCGGTGGGCGATCGAGGAGGAGGGCTGGCTGCTCCTCGGGTTCGAGTACGCCGCCGGCCGCCACCCCGACCTGGGCCCGGGATCGCCCGACCTGCTTCCGGTGGCGCAGCTGCTGAGCGCCCTGAACTGTCAGCTGACCCCGGCTCCGCCCATCCCGGTGCAGCGATTCGCGGATCGGTGGCGGGACCTCATCGCCCCCGAACTGGTCGACGGCGACACGCTCCTGCACACCGACCTGACGCCGCGGAACTTCCTGCTAGCCGACCGGCTGCGGCTCGTCGACTGGTCCAGCCCGGCGGGCGGCGCGGCGTGGATCGACACTGCCTTCATGCTGGTACGCCTCATCCGCGCCGGCCACAAACCGGCCGCCGCCGAGGCGTGGGCCCGGCAGATCCCGGCGTGGGCGCAGGCGTCCGACGAGGTAGTGAACGCGTTCGCCGACGGGCTGGTGCGCCTCTGGGAACGCAAGCAGCAGGCAGCGCCCGGTCCCCACCACGAGCCACTTCTCGATGCCGCCCGTCAGTGGCAGGCCTACCGGAGTGGTGCCAACAGTCGGTAGAGCAGCCGCATACGAGCCGTGCATATTGGCTACCTCGCGCACGTCATACGGTCTGCCGCACTGATCCACAACCCTGCGATGGAGGCCCGGGGCGGGTGCTGGGCTCCGGCGGCGTCGAACCGAACGACGAGCGCCGTCCCCGCCCGCCTCGGTGCCCTACCAACGCGAGGGAGGGACATGGACTCGATCGACGAGGTGCTCGGCGAGCTGCCGCTGCCGCTGTACGTCACCGCGGAGGACGTCGGCTTCGCCGTCAAGGCGCTGACCGTGCACGCGCCCGAGCAGTGGCCCGACGGCCCGCGCTGCCGCAACGACCGGGCACCGCACCCGTGCCGACTGCACCGCTGGGGCCAACGCGTCCTCGACCAGCGCGGCCTCACCGACCGGCAGGTTCAGGCGCTGATCGCCGAGCAGGAGGCACCGCAGCGATGATCTATGTGACCGGCGTACGCCTGCAGGCGCACCACGTCCGCACCGCCACCTTCGACACCCGCTGGCGCGGCCTCGACCCGAGCCAGGTGCACGACTACCTCAACCGGATCGCCGACGAACTCGACCGCCTCCACCGGGAGCTGACCACCACGAACACCGAAGCGGAACGCATCCGCCAGGCGCTGCGCCAGTGGCAGTCCCGCCACGCCGGCTGCCGGCACACCGCTCCCGGTTCGCCTAACAGCCGGTGGCCGCGATGACCGCACCCCGCTGGATCATCCACCTGCCCACCACGCTGACCAGCCTCGACGGCGCGGTCATCCTCGCCACCGCACTCCGCGAGTCGCTCGGCCACGTCACCGCCATCGACTTCGGCGAGACCACCCTCAGTGAGGAGGATCGCCAGTTCCTGCATACCCGGGTCTGGTGTGACGCCAGGCTCGACGGCGCTGGCCGTTGCCGACGCCGCAACGACCACGACGGCCCGTGCGGGGTCACGGGGGAGTAGCCTCCGTGCATGTCCGACCCTTGATCGACGACCTGTTGGCCGGCTTCACGCCTCCCCGGCCGTACACGATGGAGGCCGCCGCCGACGCTCCCCGCGCGCCCGGCGTGCACGTGGTCCTCGAAGGCGGCACGGTCACTACGTCGGTCGGACCGGGAACCTGCGCAACCGGCTCCGGCAGCACCTGACCGGTAACCGCGAGTCGTCGGTGCTGCACGAGCAGGTCGGCAAGCTCCTCGACAAGCAGGACCCAGTGGCGACAGCCCAGGACATCGCCGGCTGGCTCGCCCAGCACGAGGTGCGCTGGCAGGAGACCGACAACCCGGAGGGTACGAAGGAAGCCCTGGTCCTGGCCCTCAAGCCCCGCTTCAACCGGCAGCTGCCGAAGCCCCGCTAAGGACAAGCAGGCCGGCCGGCCCACAGGGACCGGAGCAGAATGTCCCTCCTGGTCTCTAGCATGGGCGGCGGTTGGTTGACCGGTCAGGGACGGGCATACGGCGGTGACGATCGAGTTCGACGAGGTCGAGTGGCTGCGCCGCAACAACGCGGCGTGGCGGCTGTTGCGCGCCGACCATGCCGCTCTTGTCCTGAGCTTCCTGGGGCGGGTGTTCGTCGAGGAGAACGTTCGCTCCATCTCCGGCGTCGAGCTGACCGCGCGCTTGGAGGACGAGCTGTTCGCGCTCAACGAGCGTCTCGGTGCCGGCACCTTCCCGCGCGCCGCCAAGTCGTACCTTGACGACTGGTCACAGTCGGAGGTCGGCTGGCTGCGCAAGTACTATCCGCCCGACTCGGACGAGGTGCACTTCGACGCGACTCCGGCGGTGGAGCGAGCGCTGTCGTGGGCGCAGTCGCTGCAGGCCCGATCGTTCGTCGGTACCGAATCCCGGCTCAACATCGTGCTCGAGTTGCTGCGTCAGATGGTCTACGGCGCGGAGACCGATCCGGACGCCCGGCTGGCGGAGCTGCAGGCGCGCCGTGACGCGATCGACGCCGAGATCGCCAAGGTGCGTGCCGGTCAGGTGGAGGTGCTCGACGGAGCGGCGCAGCGAGATCGGTACCAGCAGTTCGTGACGACGGCTCGCGGGCTGCTTGCCGACTTCCGCGAGGTCGAGGCGAACTTCCGGGCGCTGGATCGGGCGCTGCGCGAGAAGATCGCCACGTGGAGCGGCTCGAAGGGCGAGCTGCTCGACGAGGTCGTCGGCAGCCGGCACGCGATCGCCGACTCCGACCAGGGGCGCAGCTTCCACGCCTTCTACGACTTCCTGCTGTCGCCACAGCGCCAGCAGGAGTTCAGCGACCTAATCGCGCGAGTGCAGTCGCTCGACGTCATCGGGGCAGCGGATCCGCGTATGCGGCGCATCCACTACGACTGGCTCGACGCGGCGGAGCGCACGCAGGCGACGGTCCGGCTGCTGTCGGAGCAGCTGCGCCGGTTCCTCGACGACCAGGTGTGGCTGGAGAATCGGCGGGTGATGGACCTCCTGCGCGGCATCGAGGCGCACGCGCTGGCACTGCGCGACCAGCCGACGCACGGGCTGGTCTTCGAGCTCGACGCGCCCGCACCGCAGATCGTGCTGCCGATGGAGCGTCCGCTGTACCGGCCTCGCGCGAAGCAGTCGCTGGACAGCACGGTCGACACCGGGGAGACCGACGTCGACGTCTCCCGGCTGTTCGAGCAGGTGCATGTCGATCCGGGCCCGTTGACCGACGCCGTGCGCGCCGCGCTGCGCCGCAGCTCCCAGGTGTCCCTGCCCGACCTGCTGGCCGCCCGCCCGCTGGAGCAGGGCCTGGCGGAGCTGGTGACGTACCTGTCGCTGCGCGATCAGGGGTTCGACGTAGTCTTCGACGAGGACCGGCGGGATCAGGTGCGGTGGCGCGATCCCGACGGGCGGACCCGGACCGCGATCCTGCCCGCCGTGTCGTTCGTGCGCCGGGTGCCGGCATTGGATGGTGTGTGATGGCCGCGACCAGAAGCGAGGAACCGAGTCTGTCCGTGGCGGCCGCCCACCTGATGAAAGGTGTCGTCTACCGCGACACGCACCCGGTGCCGTGGCATCACCTGATGCGGTTGCAGGCGCAGGTCCGCGACTACGTCGCCGTGCTCGGCCTCACCGTCGTCATCGACGAAGCGGAGGGGTACGCGTTCCTGCGCTCCCAGCCCAGCGACGACGAGGCGGACGGGCAGCCGGCGATTCCCCGGCTCATCCCTCGCCGGGCGCTGTCGTTCCACGTCAGTCTGCTGCTGGCGCTGCTGCGCAAGAAGCTCGCCGAGTTCGACGCCAGCAACGCCGACACCCGGCTGGTGCTGACCCGGCAGCAGATTGTGGACCTGTGCGCGGTCTTCCTGCCCGCGTCGACCAGCGAGGCCCGGCTGATCGACCAGATCGACACGCACATCGGCAAGGTGGTGGAGCTGGGGTTCCTGCGCCGCATCGACGACGCCGAGGCGACGTACGAGGTGCGGCGCATCATCAAGGCCTTCGTCGACGCCCAGTGGCTGGCGGACTTCGATGCGCGGCTGGCGGAGTACGCCGCCGAGCTGGGGGCGGCCCGGTGACCGAGACCCTGACCGAAGACATCACACTCGAGGTGCCGTCGGCCCTCGCCGGGTTCCGCCTGCAACGGCTCGAGCTGCACAACTGGGGCACGTTCGACGGCCGGGTCTGGACGCTGCGCCTCGACGGCGCCAACGCCCTGCTCACCGGTGACATCGGTTCCGGCAAGTCCACGGTCGTCGACGCCATCACCACGCTGCTGCTGCCGGCCAACCGGATCTCGTACAACAAGGCAGCCGGTGCCGACACGCGGGAGCGCTCCCTGCGCTCCTACGTTCAGGGCCACTACAAGTCGGAGCGCAACGAGAAGACCGGCGCCTCCGAGCCGGTCGGCCTGCGCCGCGGCTCCTGCTACTCGGTGTTGCTCGGCGTCTTCGCCGAGCCCGCCAGCGGGGCGACGGTCAGCCTGGCGCAGGTGTTCTGGCTGCACGACGGCAACCCGGGCCAGCCGGAGCGCTTCTACGTGACCGCTGGTCAGGAGTTCACGATCGCCGGCGACTTCGCCGACTTCGGCTCGGAGATCGGCCACCTGAAGCGGCGGCTGCGCCAGTCCGGCGCCAAGGTGTATGACCACTTCCCGGAGTACGGCAAGGACTTCCGCCGCCGCCTCGGCATCGCCTCGGACCAGGCGATGGAGCTGTTCCACCAGACCGTCTCGATGAAGGCGGTCGGTGACCTCAACGACTTCGTCCGCCACCACATGCTGGAGCCGTTCGACACCGGCGGCTGGATCCGGCGTCTTGTCGAGCACTTCCAGGACCTGACCAAGGCGCACGAGGCGGTCGTCAAGGCCCGCCAACAGCTGGCCGCGCTGAAGCCGCTGCTCGACGCGTGCGACGCCTACGACGCGCACGGCCAGACGATCGGCGAGCTGGACGCCAAGCGGGAGGCGCTGCCGTACTTCTGTGCCCGGGGCAAGGCCGAGCTGTACGCCGCCCGGGTCGCCGCGCACACCGCCGAGCTCGCGGAGCTGCGTGCGCAGTTGTCCGCCACCCGGGCCCGGCTGGCCGACCTGGACGTCGAGCGGCAGCGCCTGGAGCTCGAGCGCGCCGGGCACGGCGGTGACCGGATCGCCGACCTAGAACGGCAGATCACCGAGGCCGAGGGCACCCGCGACGAGCGGTGGCGCCGGTTCGAGCGGTTCAGCGGGCTGTTGGCCGACGCGGGCCTCCCGCCGGTGGAGGCGATCGAGCAGTTCACCGCCCGGCAACGGGAGGTAGCCGACGAGTTGACCGGCGCCGAGGAGCAGCGCGCCGGCCTGCAGAACGACCTGACCGACGCCGCGGTGCGGGTGCGAGAGCTGGAGCAGCAGGAGAGCGAGGTGAACGCCGAGCTGCGCAGCCTGCAGGAGCGGCGCACCAACATCCCCCGGCGCAACCTGGAGCTGCGGGCGCGCATCTGCGCTGAGCTGGATTTGCCGGAGGCGGCGTTGCCGTTCGCGGGCGAGCTGATCCAGGTCCGGGTCGACGCCGCCGACTGGGAGGGGGCGGCGGAGCGGCTGCTGCGCGGTTTCGCGCTGTCGATCCTGGTGCCGGACGAGCATTACCCGGCCGTGGCCGGCTGGGTCGACCGCCGTCATCTCGGCGGCCGGCTCGTCTACTACCGGGTACCGGCGACCCTGCCCCGGCAGGCGGAGCCGCTGCCCGCCGACGCCGGCCGGCAGCTCGTCGCCAAGCTGGAACTGAAGGAATCACCATTCCGGCCCTGGCTGGAACGCCAGCTGCGCCGCCGTGCCGGCTACGAGTGCGTGCAGACGATCGAGGAGTTCCGCCGGGCCGAACGGGCCATCACCCGGGCCGGGCAGGTCAAGGACACCGGCGGCCGGCACGAGAAGGACGACCGCAGCCGCATCGACGACCGCAGCACGTACGTGTTGGGCTGGAGCATCGAGCAGAAGATCGACGCACTGCTCGCCAAGGCGCGCGCACTCACCACCGACAAGGCTCGGGCAGCGACGGCCAGGGAAGCGGTCGTCGACCGGCTCGGCGCGCTCAACCGCCGGCTCGACGTGCTGAGCAAGCTCGTCGAGTTCACCGATTTCACCGACGTCGACTGGCAGTCCTCCGCGCAGCGGGTGCGGCGGCTGCGCCAGGAGAAGCAGCAGCTGGAACGCTCCTCCCGGGCGCTGGAGCGGGTCACCGCCCAGCTGAAGACGGTGCTCGAGGCGATCGACGGCAGCAGCGCCGAGCGCGACGACCTGCAGCGCCGGGTCGCCCAGACCGACGTACATCTGGAACAGGCCCAGCACGGCCGGCGCGACGCGGAGGCGCTGCTGAGCGAGCCGGCCGCGCGGGAGGCGGAGCGCTGGTACGCAGCGATCGCCGAACTCGCCGGCGACACGACGCTGCCCAGCCCTGAGGACTATGACCAGCTGCGGAGCGTCACCGAGGACCGGCTCACCAAGGACCGCAACGACGCTGCCCACCGGCAGGCCCTGGCCGGCAACCGTGCAGTCAGCCGCATGATGGACTTCCGCAACACCTACCCCGTGGAGGCCGCCGAGCTGGACAGCTCGATGCAGTCGGCGCCAGAGTACCGGGCAATGCACGAGCGGCTGGTCCGCGACGACCTGCCGCGTTTCGAGAACGAGTTCAAGACGTACCTCAACACCAACACCATCCGCGACATCGCCGGGTTCCACTCCCGGCTGCACAAACAGGCCGACCTCATCCGGGAACGCATCGACACGATCAACCGGTCGCTGGTGGGCATCGATTACAACGACGGCCGGTACATCCGGCTGGAAGGCAACCGCACGCCCAACGTGGAGATCCGCGAGTTCATCAACGACCTGCGCGCCTGCACCGAGAACTCGCTCGCCCGCGACGACGGTGACCAGTACTCCGAGCAGAAGTTCCTGCAGGTCAAGCAGCTCATCGAACGGTTCCGCGGCCGTCCGGGGTTCACCGACATCGACAAGGCGTGGGCGCGGCGGGTGACCGATGTGCGCAACTGGTTCGTCTTCTCCGCCTCCGAGCGGTGGCGGGAGGACGACAGCGAGCACGAAACCTACAGCGACTCCGGCGGCAAGTCGGGCGGGCAGAAGGAGAAGCTCGCCTACACCATCCTCGCCGCGTCGCTGGCGTACCAGTTCAAGCTCGACCTGACCACCGACCCCGGCCAGACCTTCCGCTTCGTGGTCATCGATGAGGCGTTCGGCCGGGGCTCCGACGAGTCGACGCGGTTCGCGCTCGCGCTGTTCCGGCGGCTCGGGCTGCAACTGCTCATCGTCACCCCACTGCAGAAGATCCACGTGATCGAGCCGTACGTCTCCGCCGTTGGTTTCGTCGACAACCCCACCGGCAGCAACTCGCGGCTGCGCAGCCTCACCATCGAGGAGTACCACCAGCAGCGTGAGACGCACCAGCTCGCCCACCTGATCACCGTCGGGGAGTGACAGTGCCGGCGTCGCGCTGGTCCACCCCGACGGACCTGCTGACAAAGGTGCGCCGGCGGTGGAACTCCGGCGAGCTGCTCAGCGCGTACGCGCGGCAGCGGTGGGAGCCGATCGTCGTGCCGCTGCGAGCGCCGACCGCGGTCGAGTTGGCGGAGAACTTCGGCGCGGCCCAGGACTGGCTCGTCGCGTGGCAGGCCGTCGACCCGGCCCTGGTGCGCCTCGAATGGAAACGCGTCGGCGGGCGACTTGTCGGCCGCAACGAGGTGCCGTACCGGGCCGTCATCGACAGTCCTGACCAGGTGTGGGCGCTGCTGCGGGTAAGGCGGCAGGTGGAGACGTTCGTGCGGCTGCTGGAGGCTACGCTTCCGGCTGCGCCCGCCCTGGTCGAGTGGATGACCGCCGAGCCGATGAAGGTCCTGGACAACGAGCAGAGCTGGGCCCGCCTGGTCGACGTCGTCCGTTGGATCGACCGGCACCCCACGAAGGAGCTCTACGTGCGGCAGATCGACGTCCCCGGCGTGGACACCAAGTTCATCGAGCAGCACCGCGGCGTCCTGGCCCAGCTGCTGGACCGGCAGCTGGCACCCGAGCGGATCGATACGGCAAAGCCCCCGGCCCGGTTCGCCGAGCGGTACCGGTTCCGCACCAAGCCCACGTACGTGCGGCTGCGCGCGCTTGCCCGCCCCATCCCGGCGGCGCTCGGTCCGTTCAGCGAGGTGACGGTCCGGGTCGACGAGTTGGCGCGCACTCCGCTCGACCTTGACCGGGTGCTCGTCGTGGAGAACGAGACTACGTACCTGGCCCTTCCGCCGATGCCGGACACTGTTGCGGTCTTCGGCGGCGGCTACGCGGTCCGCGCGCTGGCGCCGCTGACCTGGCTGCACGACCGGGAGCTGAGCTACTGGGGCGACATTGACACCCACGGGTTTGCCATCCTCGACCGGCTCCGCCAGGTGTTTCCGCACACGACGTCGGTGCTGATGGACTCCGCGACGTTGCTAGGTCACCGGGAACATTGGGGCCGGGAGGCTACCCCGGTTGCGGTGGAACTCGCCCACCTGACGCCCGCGGAGTCGCAGCTGTACCGCGATCTGGTCGCCAACCGGTACGCATCCGCCTTGCGATTGGAGCAGGAGCGGATTCGGTTCAGCGCCGTGGAACGAGTGCTGACCGATTGACGCGACTCGGAGTCCGGGCACTTCCGGCCGGGTCGCGTAACCTGCGGCGGGTCGAAGGACAGCGGAATCTCCGGGAGGCTGCTCGATACGGAGATGGTCAAATCCTAACGTCCAGCCGGGTGCTTTAGATTCTTCGCCTTTCGTTTGACCCTCAGGCCGTGGCCGGGCCACTCGCTGTGCCCGGCGATCTGGGTGACGAGGAAAGCCGAGCCGCTCTGCTTGGCCGTTCGGGGATGCGGCCGCTCTCGGTCAGAGCTGCGATGCCGTGCAACGCGCTCCAGGTGACTTCGGCGAACAGTTCGCGTCGCTGATTGTCCGGGCGGAAGCAGCTCACGAACTCATCGAAGGCGGCGCGCAGTGGGGGCGGCGTCTCGGCGTGCGCGAACTTCACGCCGGTCGGCAGGATGAACCTGGCCGGGCTGCTCGGTCGCGAACTCCAGGTAGGCGCGGCAGACGGCGTGCACTGCCTGAGGCGGCTCCGGGGTGTCCAGCCGGGCACGGCCCAGGCGGGCGCCAGTTCACCGAAGCCTTCGATGGCGACGGCCCGCATGATGGCGTCCTTGCCGTTGAGGTGGCTGTAAAGCACTGGCTGGCTGTACTCCACGCGCTCGGCCAGCCTCCGCGTTGTCACCGCCTCCCACCCTTCGGCCTCGGCCAGTTCCCGGGCGGCCGTGATGAACAGCTGATGGCGCTGAGCGCGTTCGCGTTCGCGGCGTTCGGAGATGGGCGGTGCCGCAACCGCAGCGTCAGCCGTGGTCCAGGGCCTCCGCCAGATCCACCCCGTCCAGCCGGGCCAGCACCATGGCCTGGAAGTGAGGGCAGGTCTGATAATCCGGCTGCCGGCACCGGAGCGCGTGTTCCAGCATCGTCTGCGACAGCGTCAGCCGGGCGATGCGCTGCCGCACCTGCGCCAGCTGGGCACGCAGCACCTCCCGCCGCTGGTTCCGGTCCGGGGCGGTGAACAGCTCGCGCAACTGCTCCAGGCTGAATCCGGCGTCCTTGCCCAGCAGGATCTCCGCCACCCGGGTCACCTGCGCCGGCCCGTACACCCGCCGCCCCGCCACCCGCCGCGCCGGGGACAGCAACCCCATGTCCTCCCAGTGCCGCAACACGTGCGTGGCCAGCCCGAAACGGGCCGCCAGCTCCCCGATCGAGTACTCCACCACCGTCTCCCCGGAGTTCATGTGCACCATGGAAGCAGCTGGGTTGACTTCAGGTTGACCTGAAGTCGCACTCTCAGGCGCATGACCGAGACGCACACCGCCCACACCGACACCGACACGCTGATCCGGCTACTCGACGCCGCGGAGACCATGCCCGCCGCCGCGCGGCTGCGTGCGCGCAGCTACCAGCTCCTGCGGCTATCCCCGGGCGCGACGGTGGTCGACGTCGGCTGCGGCACCGCACGCGCCGTTGCCGAACTGGCTGAGCATGGAGCCCACGCCATCGGCGTGGACCTGGACCCAGCCATGCTGGCCGCCGCCCGCAGCCGGTTTCCCGACATGGACGTACGCGTCGCCGACGCCACCGAACTGCCGCTCGGCGACGGGCAGGCGCACGGATACCGGGCGGACAAGCTCTACCACGTCCTGCCCGACCCGCCCGCCGCCCTGGCCGAGGCCCGCCGGATCCTCGCGCCCGGTGGCCGAATCGTGCTGCTCGGCCAGGACTGGGACACCCTGGTCATCGACTCCGATCAACCCGAACTGACCCGTCGCATCGTCCACGCCCGCGCCGACACCATTCCCCACCCACGCATCGCTCGCGCCCATCGCAACCTGCTCCTCGACGGCGGATTCCACGACGTCGACGTCGAGGTCCACACCGCAGTGTTCACGGACGCCACCATGCTGCCCATGCTCGTCGGGCACGCCACCGCCGCACACAAAACTGGCGCCATCAGCGGCGACGAAGCCGAAAAGTGGGTCAGCGAGCAGACTCGGCGCGCTCAGGACGATCGGTTGCTGGTCGCCGTCCCGATGTTCCTGGCCGCGGCCACCCGCTGAGCGCACCGACGCGAGACCGCCGCCTGCACGGTGGCAGGGCCACCCGGAAGGCCGGGCGTCGAAATCCGCTGGGCAGCACTGATCGTTAGACCGATACCGGATCTGCGAGCCCAGGAGGACACGGTGCCGGACTTTCCGAAGGTGATCGCCATGGTCGACCGTATGGAGCCGGTGCCCCGCCGGATCCGCGCCTTCCTCGCCGGGGAGCAGGTGCTGGACACCACGCAGGCGCGGTACGTGTGGGAGTGGGCGTTCTACCCCCAGTACTACATCCCGGTCGCCGACGTGAATCGCAGCCTGCTGGTTGATGAGCAGCGCACGGAGGAGTCGCGGCGCGGCACTGCGCGCCTGCATGGGCTGCGAGTGGGCGAGACAGTCCGTCGCTCGTGCGGGCGGTGGTACGGCGACGACGCGCTGCCGGGGCTGGCGGACATGATCCGGTTCGACTGGGACGCCATGGACAGCTGGTTCGAGGAGGATGAGGAGGTCTTCGTCCACCCCCGCAACCCGTACGCCCGGGTGGACGCGCTGCGGTCCACCCGCAGCGTACGGGTGGAACTGGACGGCGTCGTTCTGGCCGAGTCGACGTCGCCCGTGCTCGTCTTCGAGACCGGTCTCCCGACGCGCTACTACCTCAACCGCACCGACGTGAACTTCCACCACCTCGTGCCGTCCGCGACGACGACCGCCTGTCCGTACAAGGGCCGGACCAGCGACTACTGGTCCGTCCGTGCCGACGACGCCGTCCACCCGGACCTGGCCTGGTCGTACGCCTTCCCCACCGCGGCGCTCCTGCCGATCGCCGGCCTGATCGCCTTCTACAACGAGAAGGTCGATCTGATCGTCGGCGGCGAGCGGCTCAGCCGACCGAAGACGCACTTCTCCTGACCGACGCCGCGCCGGTGCTACCGCCACGCGAGACGCGACTCGGCCGAGGGCCGGGCGCTGTCGGGCCTACCCGCCATCACCTTGTCCATGGTGCGGGGCGGGCGGTGAGGTGCAGCGCCGGCCGCGAACCCGGTACTAGGATCTCGCCTGGCCGTCGCGACGGCGGCGGCCGACACGGGGAGGTGTCATGCGGCGTCGTCATCTGCTGGCGTCCGGGATAACCGCGGCGATCGGGATCAGCGCCGGGGACTTGCTGAGAGCAGCACCGGCCGCCGCCGCGATAGCCCCACTGAAGAGCGTCGGCACCCAGCTACCGATCGACGACTTCCGGGCGATCGAGCTCGACGAGGCACGGGGCCGCCTCTACATCGCCCAGGGCGTCGGTGGCGGGCTACCGCTGGTGGTGACCGACCTCGACGGCCGGCTGCTGCAACGGGTCACCGCCGTCGCCGACATCTCCGACCTCGTCCTCAGCGACGACGGGCGCATCCTGTACGCGGCCCAGGGCTTCAACCGGATCGTCGCGTTGGACGCCGCCACGCTCGCCATCGTCGCCAGCTACCCCGCACCCCCCGGCGCCCACCTGTACACGGTCGAACCGACCGGAGACAAAGTCATCGGCGGGTTCATCGACGCCGGCCTCGGCTCCGGCGGTCTGCTGATCTGGTCCGCGCCCGGAGTGCCGCCGGTGGTCTACACCGAGGGCCCCAACTACCACCCGATCATCGACGCCAGCCCCGGCGCGCCCGGTCTCCTCGTCGCCGGCGACACCGGATACTCGCCCGTCACCACGTACGTCATCGACGTCTCCGGTGACAGCCCGAGGATCGTCGCGCGGCGGGACAACACCGGCAGCAACCTCATCGACTACGCCGTGAGCCCGGACGGCACCGAGGTGGTGGAGACGGTCGGCCACCCGTACGAGCACCACTCCTACCGGCTGCCGGACCTCGCCGACGCCACCGTCTATCCCAGCGGCGTCTACCCGCAGGACGCCGCCTGGTCCGCGGACAGCTCCACCGTCGCCATCGGCCGCGCCTCGACCTCCACCGGTGACGCCGATGTCTACCTCTACGGCAAGGGCAGCACGGTCCCGGCGTACGCCGTCGACTTCCGCAACGGCGACAGCCTCTGGAAGGGCACGCTGCTGGTCAACCGGGACGGCACCCGGGCCTGGGCGGTCAGCTCGACCGACCCCTACCAGGAAACCCAACTGCTGCACTCCTTCGGGCCGGCGCACCCGCCGAGGCCGCCGGTCACCGACCTGGCCGTCACCGCCCAGGTGGGGACCGGCAAGGACAAGCAGACCGCGCAGCTCACCGTGACCTGGAGCTCGCCGATCGGCGACGACAACTACTGGTGGATCACCGCGTCCACCAACGGCGGGGCGGAGCGGGAGTTCTGGCGCGGCAAGATGGACGCCAGCGGCAGGTACACCCTCACCTACGCGCTGCCTCGCGGCACCACCACCTTCACGGTCCGGTACCGCGACTACTGGGAGTTCTACCCGGACGGCTACGCGACGGCGACGCTGCAGCGATGAGCGCACCGGTCCGGCGGCGTGCGTTGCCCCTGGGGGCGGCCGCACGGGCGTAGGGTCGATGCTGTGGACGGGCGTCGATACCGGTACGTCGGCCCGGCCGACGTGCGGGCGTCGGTCGCCGACGCTCCCGAGGGCCGGCCCATCCGAGCGCCGGTCGATCTCGACACCTACCTGGCGGCTGCGGATCCACGCGACCGTGACGAGCCGTTCACCTACGTCGTCGACACCGGCGGTACGTTGCTGCTCGCGCCGAGACGCAGTGAGCACGTCGCCTGCGCCGGCGGTGGAGAGGTCCTCGGCGCGGGAGAGATCGCCTTCGCCGGCGGGCGGGACGGCTGGGTCGTGACCGAGGTGACTAACCAGTCCACCGGCTACTGCCCCGATCCCACCTCATGGGTGGCGGTGGCGGGCGCCCTCGACCGGGCAGGTATCGACAGCCCGGAAGGCTTCACCGTGGCCGTCATCTTCCGGCGCTGCCTTGACTGCGGCGAGCGCAACGTCGTCCGCGACGACGACTACATCTGTGCGCTCTGTGGTGCTGAACTGCCGGAGGATGTGGAACCTCGGCTGACGGCCAAGCCGTCGACCAACCAGCGTTTCCACTGACAACCGAGCCGGCCGATCGAGAAGTGCTCCACGAGGTAGCCCGTTCCGCGGTCTGGTCGACCGCAACAAACGACCTGCACGGTGGGCGCGTTGCCCCCGCGGGCGAACCCCGCCGACCAGACCCGGCTGTACTCGGGCAAGGGCTGGGACACGATCAAGTTCACCGAGAAGCAGCTCAAGGCCGACCCGAACCTGGTCACGTACCGGGTGGGGGAGCGCCGCTGAACGGCGGCGGGGCCGGTGGCGAGCCACCGCCGGCCCCGCCGAGCCGCTCCAGCGTCACCGGCCCGGTGGCTGGTACATGACCGGCAGCTGGGCCGCCGCGTCGATCTCCTCCGGGGTGATCAGCGGGACGACCCGCGCGTCCACGCCGCCGGCCGCCCGGACGGCGATGCCCAGGGCGGCGGCGGTCACCGTGTCCGGCAGGTCGCCCACCACGTACAGGTCGTACTCGCCGAACGCGAAGTACAGGGTCTCCACCCGGCCGCCGCTGTTCTCGATGAGAGCCCGGACGACCTCGGCGCGCGCAGTGCCGCCCTCCTTGCCCAGCCCGGCGATCCCCTGGGCGGTGTAGGTCGCCTTGACCAGGAACTTCGCCACGCTGGCACCACCTTCCCCCACGCTCCCCGCAGCCCCGACCGGGCGCGCCGCGCGTACCCACTTCCCGCCCGGCTACGCCTGGTCAGCTCTCCTCGTCGAGGAAGGCGAGCGTGACCGCGGCGAAGAGCGGCGAGGAGAAGAGGTTGTAGTGGGTCAGCCCGGGCAGGATAGCCGGACAGCCGGGTCCTGCCGGAGGGCAGCGACCCGGCCGAGGTGATCGCCGGCCGCGAGTCGGTGCGGCTCGCGTTCGTCGCCGCACTGCAGCACCTGCCCCCGCGGCAGCGGTCCGTGCTCATCCTGCGGGAGGTGCTGGCCTGGTCGGCCCAGGAGGTGGCCGACCTCCTCGACACCACGGTGGCGAGCGTCAACAGCACCCTGCAGCGGGCCCGGGCCACGCTCGCCGACACCGCCACCGACGTCTACCGGCCGCTCGACGACGAGCAGAAGGCGCTGCTCGCGCGGTACGTGAAAGCGTTCGAGGCGTACGACCTGAGCGCGCTCACGACGCTGCTGCACGAGGACGCCACGCTGTCGATGCCGCCGCTGCCGCTGTGGCTGCGCGGCCACGACGACATCCTCGCCTGGATGAGCGGCACGGGCTGCGGATGCCGCGGCTCCCGGCTGGTGCCGGCGGCCTGCCGGCGTTCGGGCAGTACCGCCCGAGCCTCGACGGCGCCGGGCACGACCCCTGGGCGTTGATCGTGCTGGAGATCTCAGGCGGACGGATCGCGGGGGTCAACAACTTCCTCGACACTCCCCGCCTGTTCCCGCTGTTCGGGTTGCCGGGCCGGCTGGAATAGCGCGTCGGTCAGGCCGAGCAGGTCGGTGAGCTCCAGCAGACCGGCGCCGGCGCCGCTGACCACCAGCCGCCAGCCGTGCCGCCGCGCGGTCACCCGCAGCCGGGCGAGCGCCTCGATCGTGACCACGTCGGGGCGGGCCAGGCTCACGTCGCAGACCACCACGCCACCGTCCCGGCCTCGCAGCACCTCGGCCAGCTCGTCGCAGAGGGCGGGGATGTCCGCGCGGGTCGGCGTCCCGCCGACGACGAAGGAGATGGCGGAGGTCGTCACCGGGGTAGGACTGCCGGGCGCCGGGAAACTCACCGGTGTTCCGGCGACGTCGACGTTGCCCGCGCCGGTCGGGGAAGCTAGGGCTGGTACTCGCCGCGGGTACGCGGCAGCCACTGCGGGTGCTGTTCGCGGACGTACTTCATCAGGCCCTCGCGCAGGTCGCAGCGTAGGTCCCAGGAGCTAGGCCCGTCGGCGGCCGAGACGCGTACCTGGACCTCCAGCGTCTGCGGCGTCACGTCGACCACCTGGAGGGTCCAGAGCGCGCGGTCCCACAGCGGCGACTCCTCGACCAGCCGCCGCGCCTCTCTCCGCAATTCCTCCACCTCGGCGGTGTAGTCGAGGTGCAGCCGGAGTTCGCCCACGACCCGGGCCTCGTGGCGGGTCCAGTTCTGGAAGGGGCGGTCGGTGAAGTAGGTGGTCGGCAGGATCAGCCGGCGCTCGTCCCACATCCGTAGCACGATGCTGGTCAGCTTCACCTCCTCGACGCGACCCCACGCGCCGTCGACCACCACCACGTCGTCGACGTGTATCGCGTCGGTGAAGGCGATCTGCAGGCCCGCGAAGGCGTTCGCCAGGGAGGTACGGGCGCCCACACCGATGAGTACGCCGATCACACCGGCCGAGGTCACCAGGGACACCCCGACCACGCGCACCTGCTCGTAGCTCATCAACGCGACCGCGATCGCGGCCAGCGTCACGATCACGGCGGTCAGGCCACGGATCAACCGGACCTGGGTGTGCATCCGCCGTTGCCGGCGGTTCGCCGTCGGTTCGTGGGCGAGCCGCCCCAACGCGAGGCTCTCGCTGACCTGCAGAAGTCTGATCACCAACCACGCACAGGCCGCCGCGAACGCGAGCAGGAGTCCGTGTCGGAAGGCCGACAGCCACCCGCCTCTCGCGGCGGGCACCGAGGCGAACAAGGCCCCGATCACCAGGACAGCCACCCCGGGCCAGCGGCAGGCGTGATAGATCGGTCTGACGATCCACCCGAAGCGGGACGTGGCCGCCCACCGGACGAGGAACTTAGCGAGCAAGGCCACGAGCAGGGCGGCAACGACCCAGGCCACGACGACCAGCAGTTCGCGCATGCCTCCCCCGAACGCCCGACTTCACGGCGACCACCGCCGCTTGGACCGCCGACCGACGTGCCCAACCGCCTGCGCTCGGCACGCCTGGCTTCGCACCGCGATCGGCGTCAGCCGTCGTCCGGTGGCGTGCCACGGTCCGCCGTACCGGGACAGCGAACTGGCCGGGCGACGCGGTTACCCGGCGAGGATCCGGGTGAAACGGAGTCCAGTTGTTGACGTTGCCGCCACAGCGCGGACGCCAGCGTCGGTGGCGCGTTCGCGCCGAGAAGGTGCGAAACCGCAGGAAACCCGCCGTTCGCCGGCCAGGTGCGCCTCGAACGTGCAGTTCGCCACCCCGGGCACGCCTGCATCGACCATCTTGACTGCGACTGGTAGACCGGGAGAGGACGTACGCGAAGGAGTTGCCGGTGACTGAGGAGATGCGGGAACGAGCCCTGACGGCGGCACTGGCCGACGCCGCGGCGATCCGGAGCACCATCGAACGCAAGGCGACCCACAACCAGAACGTCATCGGTGTGCATCTCACCGTCGTCGCGGCGGTGGCCGGTTTCATCCTCGCCGAGAAGGCCGACCTCCGCCTGCTCCTCCTCCTGCCGCTCGTCAGCGCCGCGCTGGGCCTGAACGTCGTCTCGCAGTACCGGGACATCCGCATCGCGGGTGACTACATCGAGCAGGTGCTGCGCCCGGCCATCGCCCAGTACACCGGGAACGGGACCCTCTTCGGCTGGGAGGCGTTCTACTGGAAACGGAAGCAGGACGGGCACCTGGCCCAGGCGGCGGCCATGGGTCTGATCTTCCCGGGCGTCTCCGCGCTCGCCCTGGCGATCACCCTGCCCGCGGTGCGGACCCTGGACGATCGGCTCGCGTGGGTGGTCGGGGCGGGGATGCTGGTGCTCCTGCTCGCCTCCTGGACGAACCGGCTGTCGGAGATGGCCCGCGCCCGGCGCGTGCGGCTCCTGCAACGGCGGATGCCGCCGGCGCCCAGCGCCGGGGAGGTCGAGGCGGAGCCGGCGACCGGTTGAATTCGGCGATCCGCGGTGCGACTCCGGCCGGCCATCGACGCCGAGGTGTCGCGTCACTTCTGCTTCTTCTTGGCGACAGCCTCGCGCCAGATCAGGCCCAGGATGCTCGGCCTGACCTCGGTGGTGATCACCGCCATCGCCCGCCGCACGAACCGGTCGTCGGTCAGCTGCGCCACCATGGCCGCCGCCAGGTCGGCGCGCGCCGTGAACAGTCCGTCCGCGACGTCCTCCTCGACGCGGTACCGGGTGACGGTCGGGTTGTCGAACAGCCCGGACGGCCGGGCGATCGTCCAGTCCAGGTCGCTGTCGCGTACGAGCGCCTCCATGCGGCGCATGTCCTCGTGGGCGGTGCGGCCGAGCCGGCGGTTGACCAGCGGGTCCATGACCGTGTTGAAGAAGAACTCACCGCTCGGTCGCCACGTCGGGTCCATGACGCTGGAGCTGACCGTGACCAGTCGCTTCACCCCGTGGCGCCGCATCGCCGCCATGATGTTCGCGGCGCCCTGGGAGTACACCGTGATCGGTTTCGGGGAGAGCGGGACTCCCAGGCTGGACAGGACGGCGTCGCTGCCGGCGATGGCCCGTGCGACGGCGTCGGGGTCGCCGGCATCGGCGGTGACCACGGTGAGGCCGGGGCGGGGCCCGATGCTGCCCGGCCGGCGGGTGACGGCGGTGACCTCGTGGCCGGCGGCCAGGGCCTGCTCGGTGAGCTGGCGGCCGGTCGGGCCGGTGGCGCCGAAGACGACAGTACGCATGGGTGCTCGCTCCTCGTGTGGGGTTGGTGGGGTTGACGGTGCCGGGGGAGGAGCGCAATATTCAACGGTGCTGAATAAAACCCGGGGTCGTCCCCGCGGTAACCCCGACACCAAGGCCCGCATCGCCGAGGTCGCCCGTGAACTGTTCCTGGAGCACGGTTACCGGGGTACGACGGTCCGGGCGATCGCCGCCGCAGCCGGCGTGGACTCGGCGCTGATCAGCTACCACTTCGGCTCCAAGCAGGGCCTGTTCGGCCAGTCGCTGAACCTGCTGTGCGTGCAGCCCGGCGCCCTCGACCAAGCCCTTCAGGGCGACCAGGCCGGCCTGGCCGACCGGCTCCTCACCGCTGTCACGGCCCTGTGGGACGCCACCGCACCCACCGAGAACCGCATGGCGCTGCAGGACGACGACACGATGCGCGCCTTCCGCGGCTACCTGGAGAGTGAGCTACTCGGCCGCATTGCTGAATTTCTTGGCGGCCCGGACGCGACCGAGCGTGCCACCGCGGCCGTCGGAGTGCTCGGCGGCCTGATCTTCACCCGGTACCTGAATCCGATCCGTCCCATCGCTGCCCTGCCCCCGGCCGAGGTGCGGCGCATCTTCGGCCCGGCACTGCGAGCCGCCCTGCACGCCCGACCCCGTCCGCGCTGATTCCGATCAGCCGAGGCGATGCGGGTCTCGTGGTGGCACGTCTATGCCGCTCGTACCGTCAGCACCATGTCCACCACCGGCCCGGCCGTGGTCGTCCTCACAGGTTGGTCTGCTGCCCGCTAAACCGGGGGCGGAGTGTCGGTGGCGGGGGCTAATCTTCCCTGCGGCTTCCTCCTCAGCACGTCGCGCCCGCCCCTCGCCGGCGCCGCGCCGCCACCACCGCTCACCCGTTCGGTCGATCCGACTTCAGGAGACTTCGTGACACAGCAATCCGTCGCGGCACCGCAGCCTGTCCCGACATCGGACAAGCTCGACGCCGCGGTCCTCAAGGTGGCTGGCGTCGTCGTGCTCGGTGCGATCATGTCGATCCTCGACGTGACGGTGGTCAGCGTCGCGCTGCCGACGTTCCAGAGCGAGTTCGACGCGTCCTACGCCCGCGTGGCGTGGACGATGACCGGCTACACGCTCGCGCTGGCCACGGTGATCCCGCTCAGCGGGTGGGCCGCCGACCGGTTCGGCACCAAACGCCTCTACATGATCGCGTTGGCGCTGTTCACGATCGGGTCGGGTCTGTGCGCCACCGCCGACACCATCGGCGAGT
The DNA here is from genome assembly GCF_012034245.1 of Micromonospora thermarum. GTDB lineage: Bacteria > Actinomycetota > Actinomycetes > Mycobacteriales > Micromonosporaceae > Micromonospora > Micromonospora thermarum. The sequence goes on from NZ_JAATEO010000007.1 coordinate 113,017, forward strand.
TGATCGGCTACCGGGTGCTGCAGGGCCTGGGCGGGGGCATGCTCATGCCGATCGGCATGACGATCATGACCCGGGCGGCCGGCCCGAACCGGATCGGCCGGCTGATGGCCGTCCTCGGCATCCCGATGCTGCTCGGCCCGATCGGCGGCCCGATCCTCGGCGGCTGGCTGATCGACGTGGCGAGCTGGCAGTGGATCTTCCTGATCAACCTGCCGATCGGCGCCATCGCGCTCGTCTACGCGCAGCTGGCCCTTCCGAAGGACAGCCCCGAGCCGTCCGAGTCGTTCGACTGGCTCGGCATGCTGATGCTCTCGCCGGGTCTCGCCCTGTTCCTCTACGGCGTCTCCACGCTGCCCGAGGCCGGCACGTTCGCCGACCCCGAGGTGTGGGGGCCCATGCTGGTCGGTGCCGCGCTGGTGGTGGCGTTCGTCCTGTACTCGTTCAAGCCCCAGCACCCGCTGCTCGACCTGCCGCTGTTCCGCAACCGCAACCTGACGATCGCGGCGGTGACCCTGTTCGTCTTCATCATCGCGTTCATGGGCGCCGGCCTGCTGTTCCCGAGCTACTTCCTCCAGGTGCGCGGCGAGTCGACGCTGCACGCCGGTCTGCTGATGGCACCGCAGGGCCTCGGTGCGATGGTCACCATGCCGATCGCCGGCATGCTGGCCGACAAGGTGCCGGTCGGGCGTACGGTGCCGTTCGCGCTGCTGCTGATCCTCGCCGGGTTCTTCACCTTCACCCAGGTCGACCCGAACACCTCGTACGTCCTGCTCTGCGGCTCGCTGTTCGTCATGGGCCTGGGCATGGGCGGCACGATGATGCCGATCATGACCTCCGCGCTGAAGACGCTCACCGGCCACGAGGTGGCCCGCGGCTCCACCCTGGTGAACATCCTCCAGCAGATCGGCGGTTCCGTCGGTGCCGCGGCGATGTCGGTGATCCTCACCAACGAACTGAACGGCTCCCGGGTGATCCCCGGCGTGACCGACCCGAACGGTGAGCCGGTCACCGAGGCGGGGCTGGCGATCGCCGCCCAGCAGCGCCCGGAGCTGGCCCAGCAGGTCCCGGATCCGTCGCTCATCGAGCGGGGGCTCGACTACGCCGCCAGCTCCTTCGGCACGACCTTCTGGGTGGCGCTCGCGCTGGTGCTGCTGACGTTCGTCCCGGCCGCGTTGCTGCCGCGCCGGCGTGAGCGGTCGCACCTGCTGGACGACCAGCCCGGCGACCCGGGGGAGCGGCCGAGGACGCCCGTCGTCGTTCACTGAGCCGACCGTCGGGGCCGCCGGGCACTCCCGGGGGCCCCGACGGGACGCCCCCACCCGTCCGACCGATCTCCCGCTCGTCCAGCCAGCAGTGTCGCTCGGGATGGCGGTCCATGAGCGCCTGGACGCACAGGTCCGCGACCTGGAGGACCAGCGGGTGGGCCGTACCGCTGCCAGGCTGCGGGGCGCGGTGGCCGCCGCCCGCGATGGAGGTCCAGAAGCCCACCAGTCCGCGCGGGTCGGAGCCGTGCCCCCGCTCACGCAGCGTCTCGCCCGGGTCGCGGGGCAGGGCGAGCAGGGTGAGCGCCTGGATGAGCACCAGGTGCGAGTACCAGAACCGGGAGTGCCGCAGGGCCTTCTCGGCCTCCTCGATCAGGATGCTGCGGTGCGGCGGGTAGGTACGGCGGTTGGCCGCCAGCCGGAACCCCTGCGCCAGCGTCAGCTCGGGTGCGCCACCTGCGTCGGCGCTGGCGTAGCCACAGCTCACTCACCCAGACCGGACCACGTTTCGGCCCGCGCATGGGACACCCCCATGATCGACATGGTCGGGTACGGGACGGGGCCGCAACACCCCTGCCGCCTCTCACGCTAATGCCGGTTCCCGCAGCTCAGTGCCACGTTCCGGCATTCTCGCCGGCCGGAGGGGGTGCGAGATGGCCGCCAGCTCATGAAGGCAGCCAGCAGAATGAGTCGATTCACGCCGCCGTCGATCTACGAATTTTCTGTCGGCGTCCCGATAGAACCGCAGTTCATTTGATCAACGTCCGTCGATAGCGTGGCCGGCAAAGGCCGTCACGAAAGGCGGACGATGAACGACACCATCCCTTCCCTCTCCCGGCGACACGTACTCGTGGGCGCCGCCGCAGCCTCGGCGGCGGTCACGGTCGCCAGCGACGCACGCGCCGCCCCGGCGGCCGGGCCCCGCGCCGGCGCGCCGCCGCCCCTGGTCACCCGGGACCGCATCGCCACCGCGCGGCTCACCGGCGGGCCGGTCCGCGTCCAGGCGGACTTCGCCGACCGGCTCGACGACTGGCTGGCGTTCTGGTCGGCCAACTCACCGCGAGCGTGGGGCAGCCCGGTCGAGGTGGACAGCCAGGTCGGCGTCGACGGCGACGCGTTCACGCTGCGCACCATCCGGGTCGTCCGCGACGACCGGCCGGTGGAGGCGTTCGCCGCCGGCCGCACCGACGCCGCGCACCTGGCCACCCTCGCCAGCCTGTACCACCACTTCCCGCTGGTCCGCGTCACGCACGGCGGCGGGCTGCGGGTGACCGACGGGCCCGCCGGCTACACCGGCGCGGCCGAGCAGGTGGCGTTCGCGGTCGCGGCGTGCCGCGAGCTGTGGGGTGTGCGTACGGCCGGCGCCGGCACCTGGCGCGACCAGGTCGGCGGCCGGCGGGCCGACGCGTGGGCGGCCTTCACCAGGGCGAGTCTGCGGCGCGGGCTGCGGACCGAAGCGTAGGACCATCGGAGGTAGACAGTGGCACGCAGCGAGTTCCGGTTCGTGGTCGACGGCGTCGACCTGACCCCTGACCAGCAGAGCCTCATCGCCGGCGAGATCCAGAAGGCGGGCGTGAACGCCCTGGCGCTGACCAACACGAAGCTGACCAACCCGCTCTCCGTCGGGCACGCCAACCTCAAGTTGCGCCCCGAGTGGTACGGGCTGTGGATCCTCGACGGCCCGTACGCCGACGAGCTCGGCCAGAAGATCAACGACATCGGCTTCTGGATGCAGCGGTGACCGACCCGGTCAACCGGCCGGACCCGCCGGAGCGGATGTGCCCGAGTACGCCCGCGGCCAACGCCACGGTCTTCCTCGGCATGATCACTCCGGCGGGTCGGGTCGCCTACGTCACGCCACAGATGCCCGCCGAGGTCGCCCTGGCGGCGGCCAACGCGGACCGGCCCGTCGAGTCGCAGTACCGGCTCGCCGGCCCGTGCGTCACCGCGAAGTGCGGCTTCTGGACCGGCGACCACTGTGGCCTGGGTGAACGCCTCGTCGCCTCGTACCAGGAGACGGCGGCGCCGGCCGAGACCGACCTGCCGCGCTGCGCGATCCGGCGCACCTGCCGGTGGTACGCCGAGCAGGGCCGCTCGGCCTGCGCCGCCTGCTCCCACGTGGTCACCGACGCCCGACCGGGCCAGTGACCGTTCGCCGTCGCTGACGCGATCAGATGCCCGGAGGTGTGTACTCGACCCTCTCCCGGGTCGCGTCGTCGACCTCCTGCGGCGTCAGCACCGGCGTGACCCGGGTGTCCAGGCCGCCCGCCGCCCGGATGTCGATCGCCAGTCCGGCGGCGGTCTTGTGATCCGGCAGGTCACACACCACGTACGTGTCGTCCGCGCCGAACCCGAAGTACATGGTCTCCATCGTCCCGCCGGCGTTCTCGACCATCTTCCGGACGACATCGGCACGCTTGGTGCCACCGTCCTTGCTCAGGCCCTTCATCCCGTCGACCGTGTAGGTCGACCTCAGCAGGAACTTCGCCATCTCGGCACCTCCCCAAGACGCTGCGGCAGGCGGCTCAGCCCGTACCCTGCCGTTGGACGCGGTCGCGGCCTTCGACCTTCGCGCGGCCCTGGTCGCGCTCGCTGCCGGAGCTCCCGGTCGCCGTGCGCAGATGCCGGGCCTTCGGCGAATGCTCGACCGGTGAGCCCTGGTGTCCGCGTGCCCCGCTGCCGGGATGGCGCCGCCCGCGCGCCGACTCGCCGCCGGGATCATGCTTGTTCGGCTTGTGGCTACCCATGCGCCGCGCGTACCCGGTACGGCGGCCACTACGCATCCCGTCGATGAGCCGATCGGGGCGGGGATACCGCGATATCCCGTTCTCGGGCGGCGGAGCGGCCCGGGGCGCCGATAGCGTCCGGGACAGCCGGATCGGGATGTGCGGGCAGGGGGCTCGCGCCGCCGCCGGTGACGAGGAGGACGCGGTGACCGATCTGACCACCCCTGCGCTGCCCGGCGAGCTGGCCGCCATCACCGTCCACATCGACCGGTGGCGCGCCGCGCTGCCGCCGGACGCCTGGCCCGGCGGCTTTCTGGAGACGGGCGTCGTGTGGCGGCGGGACGTGTTCGCGGTCGCCGACACGTGGCGGGCCGGCGAGGCGACGCCGCGCCAGTTGCTGAGCGCGGTGCTGATGTGGGGGTACGGTCCGATCGGGTACGGCCCCTGGCGCACCGCGCGCTCGCTGGAGGGTGACCCGGACGGCACGCGACTGGCCCGCGCCCTCGACGGTCTGCGGGGGCCGATCCCCGACGAGGACGTGCTGCGCACCGCCTACCGACGACTGCGGGATCCGAAGGAGTCGCGGCTGCCCCGGCTCGGGCCGGCGTTCTTCACCAAGCTGCTCTACTTCGCCGGCTACCGGCGAGGTGCGGGCGGCCTGCAACCACTCATCCTCGACAGCGTCGTGGCGCGACGGCTGCCGGCCGGGTCGGGCGTGAGCCGCCCGTCGGCGTGGCTGTCCGCCGAGTGGCTCGCCTACCTGCGGTGGGCCGCCGACCAGGCGTAGCGCCGAGGGGTCGAGCCGGAGGAGGTGGAGCTGGCGCTGTTCCACGACCGCTGGGAGCCGGGCTCGGGCACCCCGTAGGCCAGCGCTGCCGCGCGGGTCAGGCCGCCTCGCGCAGCCGCTCGTCCAGCGCGTCGAGGTCGGGCACGAACCAGACGTGCCCGCCCTGGTTCGACTCGTGGACAAGGGCCCGCAACGCCGACGATTCCGCCAGGTACGCCGAGATGTCGCCGACGATCGCGAGCCGCAGCCGGTAGTTCACGAACTTCTGCATGATCTCGCCGGCGAACCGGGTGCCCAGCGCGAAGAAGCGCGCGTCGAGCCGGCTCGCCGGTACGGCCACCACCTGCGCGCCGAGGAACGCCGACCCGATGAGGTCGAGCGCGTCCTGCTCGGTGGCGATCACCGGCCCGGCCGGGTCGAGCACCAGCACGGGTACGCCGGCCCGCTCCTGGATGTCGTCAGTCACGGCCCATCACCCCGTCACTCATGCTCGTCAACCCTTCAGTCACACGACGCGTCGCCCCGTCAGTCCCGCTCGTCAGCCCTCGGGTCACGGCCGCGCACCGTCGTCGAGCACTCCGTCGAGCACGGAATCGACCAGGCGCAGCAGGTCGGCGGTGGCGGTCGGGTCGCCGAGGATCACGAGGGTCATCCGGTTCCGTTCGTCGTCGTACATGGTCTGGAGGCGCAGCGGGGGGCCCGGGTCGTGGCGGGTGGCCGCCCCCGCCTGGACGAGGGTGCCGAGCCGGTCGGCGGCGACCTGGTCGACGCCGTCGATGCGGACGATGCTCGACACCTCGACCGGGCCGACGGGACCGGGGGCGGTGACCGGCGCGGTGCCGCCGGTCAGTGCCGCCAGGTCGCGCGCGGCGATCCGGTACTGCTTACCGATCCGCACCGCCCGCAGCCGCCCGGAGCGGATGTAGCCGCGCACGGTCCGCACGTGCAGGCCGAGCCGCTCCGCCACCTGCTCGACCGAGTACATGTCTTCCGCCATCGTTCCCTAAGCGTAGCCGATAGGGAAGGTTAGGGGAGAATGAGGTACGCACCTCGCGTCCAGCTGCGCGAAGGGGATCGATCACCGGGCGCCGACGGTGACCGGCCTGGTGCAAGCGGCCTGAGCCGCATCGGGGGTGGCGGCGCCACCCGGAGAGGGCACCCCGGCCGGTCACTCCTGGGCCGGGGCCTCCTCGCCCTCCAGCAGCCGGCTCAGGCCGGTCGCGCCGGGGCCGATCCGCTTGATCTGGCTGTTGAAGAGCATGTGGATGGTGCCCTCGGCGTCCATCGCCAGGCTGGCGTGGCCGTCGTACTCCTCGCCCAGCGGGTAGAGCTGGCCGGCCGCGTCCAGGCTGTCGAACCACGTCTTCTGGCCGAGGCACAGCGCCGGGTCGAGCCGTACGCCGATGCGGGCGTAGTCACGACCGGGGCCGCTCACCGGCACGGCCAGCCCGCCGAACTCGGTCAGGAAGGCGCGGGCGGGGGTGTGCATGGTGAACCCCTCGGGGGCAAGCTTCGCCTCCCAGTCGGCGACGTCCACCCGCCGGCGCGGCGACCATCCCGCCGCCTTCAGCGCCTGGGTGACCCGCGGTGGCAGGTCCCGGTCGTCCGGCCGCATCACAGCGCCTCCCTGAGGTCGAACTCGTTCCGCAACGACACACAACTGTTGCAGCACGGGTTGTGTGCGCCGTGGCCGGGGTTGCCGGGCGGACGGATGCGGGCCGAGCCGATCGCGCCGCCGCGCGGGTCGATGCCCCGGTCCATCAGCCGGGACAACGACTGCGGCAACGCGCAGTTGCCATGCCAGGGCGCGCGGAGGTTCTGCGGCACGCTGTCGAGCACCCGGGCCACCTCCCGGTGGTGCGGGTAGATGTTGTCCGGGCTGTCGCTCACCGAGACCGCGGTGTGCCGGCCGTCCGCCGTGGTGACGGCCTCGGCGGTGCCGTTCGTCCGCCCGTTGGCCTGCTGCCGGTCGGCCTCCTGCCGGGCCCGGTAGGAGGCCTGGCGGGCCGGGGACGCGTTGCGGGTGGGGCGGGCGTTCGGGTCGCCACGCCGCCGGCGCTTGACCTTGCGGACCGGGCGGACCCACTCGCGGGCGAACTTCGCGGCGAGCTTGCCGGTGCGGTTCCTAACCATTGATCAACCGCCAGACGCACTCCTGCATGAGGTTGCCCACGATGGTGCGGGAGATCGCCTGGAAGACCGGAATCTCCAGCAGCGAGGCGCCGAAGGTCGGGGCGGCGGTCGCGATCGCCTGCGCGATCTGGATCGCCAGGATGGTGAGCTGCACGATCACCGCGATCTTCAGCGCCAGGACGATCGCGGCGGCCACGATGAGCCCCGCACCACCGATCACCGACCCGTCGACGTTGCTGAGCAGGCTGGCGACGGGGCTCTCCTCGCCGGACCACCAGTCCCGGAACGCGTCGATGTCCTTGCCTTCGTTGCCGCTCAGCACGGTGGCCGCGGAGGCGGCCGCCGCGTCCACGAAGCCGGCGATGTCGCTGCTGAAGTCGATCCAGGCCTGGCCCAGCTCGAAGAGCTTCTCCTCGTCGGAGGCCGGCCACGTGTAGCCGAGAATGTCGAGCAGCGTGATCAGCTCGCCCGGCAACTGCATGCCCATGCCGTCACCCCCCGAGTCGTCCCAGGATCCCGCTGAACAGGTCGGCGTTGTCGGCCTCGTTCGCCTCGTGCGCCTGCGCCATCGCGGTCAGGTCCTCACCGGCGAAGCCGATCTCCTCCAGCGCCTCGGTGAGCACCTCGAGGACGAAGCTCGACGCCTCCTCGTACGCGATCCCGAGGATGGAGCCCGTCTCGTCCTCACCGAACACCGGCCCGATCGCGGCGACCCGCGCCTGGAAGGCCGCCAGGCGGTCGGCGAAGCCCGCCACCGCCGAGCCCATCGATTCGGCGGCGGAGGCCAGGGCCTCCGGGTCGATCTGCACGGCCCGTCACCCGTCCCGGCGGCCCAGCCGGTCCTGCGCGGCGGCCAGCCCATTGACGAACATCGTGAGCTGCCGGGCGGCGTCCTGCTGGATCGCCGTCAACTGCCGGCCGAGGTCACCGAGGTCGACCGGCCCGGCCGCCGGCACCGCCTGCTGGAGATCCGCCAACGCGGCGTTGACCGCTTCGACGACGTGCTCGGTCACCGTCGCGAGGTCGAGCCGCAGCAGCCGCGGGTCGACCTCAAGCGAGGTCACCCGGCCGGGTGGTCCGGTGCGGGCCTTCACCAGGCCGTCGGCAGCCTCGCCGTACCCCTCGGGCGGGGAGGCGTCCGCGTCCTGCGTCGCGGACTGGTACGCCGTCAAGGCGCGCATCGTGTCCGCCAGTGCCTTGTCCATTCCGGACGGATCGGTCGACGTCACCTCGGCCCCCGATTCCTGTGTGACCACATCGCCGCGATCCTAGGCCACGTCTGCCAACACATCGAGACGCGTGGACGCGGTGAGCGATTGGTCTCACCGCATCCCGCCGCCGGCGGGTCGCCGGTCCGGCTCTCGGCGGGCGTACGCGAGCAGCAGCGCCCGGAAAGTCCGGCGCGCCGTGTCGGTGGGGTCGACTACCGTGCGGAAGGTCATGGAGCCGCGGCGCGTCGAGGCCATCATCGGGCGGGAGCACCCCGCGGGCCTGCTGCGCGCCGAGCTCGACCGGGCCCTCGCCAGCCACGGCGGTCTCGTCCTGGTCACCGGGGAGCCGGGCATCGGAAAGACCACGCTGGTCACCGCGCTGGCCGAGGAGGCCCGCCAGCGCGGTGCCCTGGTGCTGGGCGCCGCCTGCTGGGACTCCGACAGCGCCCCCGGCTACTGGCCCTGGCTCCAGGTCGTCCGCGGTCTGCGTCGCTCACCCGACGACTGGTCGGTCGCCCGCGCCGCCGCCGAGCCCGGTCTCGCCGCCCTGCTCGGCGAGCCGCCCGGCGGTTCCGGTGCGCCTCCCACGCCGGGCGGTTCCGGTCCGCCCAGCATGCCGGGCGGAGATGACGCGAGCGGGACCGGGCCGTCCATGCCGGGCACCGACGGCGGGGACGAGGAGGCGTTCGCCCTCTACGACGCGGTGACGACCGCGCTGGTCACCGTCTCGCAGCGCCGGCCGGTCGTGGTCGTCCTCGACGACCTGCACTGGGCCGACCCGGCCTCGATGCGGCTGCTGGCCTTCGCCGCCCAGCACACGTGGTTCGAGCGGCTGCTGCTCATCGGCACGTACCGCGACGCCGAGGTCGAGGCGGCCGACCATCCGCTGCGCCCACTGCTGATGCCGCTGGTGACCAAGGCGACCACCGTCACGCTCACCGGCCTCGGCCGGGACGAGGTGGGCGCGCTGATGACGCGGACGGCCGGCCGGGAGCCGGACGCCGCCCTGCTCGACGAGGTGCACCGGCGCACCGGCGGTAACCCGTTCTTCGTCGAGCAGACCGCCCGGCTCTGGCGGGTCGACGGCACGGTCGACCTGATCGCGCCGGGGGTCCGTGAGGCCGTGCGCCGCCGCCTCGCCCAGCTTCCCGACGCGGTGGTCGAGGCGCTCACCGTCGCTGCCGTACTCGGGCGGCAGTTCCACCGGTCCGTCCTCGCCGCCTGCGCGGGCACCCCGGCGGCCCAGGTCGACCGCCTCCTCGACCGCGCCGTGACGGCCCGGCTCGTGGTCGCCCGCGGCGGCGGGCGGTTCGCGTTCGCCCACGACCTGGTGCGGGAGACGCTCTACGACGGGCTGGACGAGGCCGAGCGCCGGGCCCGACACGCGGCGGTGGTCCGGGCCGTCGACCGCGAGCCGGCGCTCACCGAGCGGCTCATCCCCGCCGACCTGGCCCGCCACGCCTGGCTCGGCGTCGGGGTGCTCGGCCCGTCCCGGGTCGCCGACCTGCTCGTCGCCGCCGCGCGGGACGCCGGCGGGCGACTGGCCCTGGAGGAGTCGAGCGTCCACTTCCGCCGGGCCCTGGAGGTCGTCGAGGACCCGTCCCGTCGGGTCCGGATCCTGACCGAGCTGGGGCAGCTGCTGTCGCACTCCGGTGGTAGGGAGGAGGCGCGGCGGCTCCTCGCCGAGGCGGCGGAGCTGGCCCTCGGGATCGACGACCCCGCGCTGCTCGCCCGCGCCGCGCTCACCGTCCACCGGCACGGCTGGACCCCCGCCGGGCACGCGGTCGAGACGGACGGGCTGCTGCGCGAGGCGCACCGGCGGCTCATCGGCGAGCCCGACGACGCCCTGCCGGCGGCCACCGTGGTGACCGACCTGATCACCGCCACCGAGACGCTCGCCCGCCGGGGCCGGGACGACGAGGCGCTCACCTTCAGCCTCTGGGCCCGCCACGACACCACCTGGGGGCTCGGCAGCGCCGGCGACCGCGCCACGATCACCGCGGAGATCCGCGACGTCGCCCGCCGCACCGGCGACCGCGAGACCGAGATGTGGGCGACCAGCCTGCGCTGGGTGGCGCTGCTGGAGCTGGGGGACCCCCACTACGCGCAGGAACACGCCGCGTTCGTCTCCGCGGGTCGCGCGTCCGACGTCGACCGGCACCGGATGGCCAGTGCCATCGACGGCGGCATCATCGCCGCCTTCCGGGGCGACTTCGCCCGCGCCGACGCGCTTTTCGGCGAGCTGGTCGGGTTCGGCGAGTGGGAGCAGTCCGACCACGCGTTCCTCGTGCACCACCTGCGCTGGTCGCTGCTGCTGCTCCAGGGCCGGTACGACGAGATCGACACCCTGCTCCACGGGCTGGACCCGACCGACCACACCTACCTGGAACTGGTCCACGGCATCACCGCAGTCGAACGCGGCGACGTGGCGACCGCCGTCCGCCTGGTCACCGGGATCGAGGCCGCCGGTGCCCCGTACCCCCGGCCGGTGTCGCCGCTCTGGCTGCGCCTGCGCGCGCAGGTCGCCGCCCTCACCCGGGACGCGCGGCGCTGCGCCGAGGCGCGGGAGGCGCTGGAACCGTACCGGGGGCAGTGGATCGCGGCCCTGTTCGGTTGCGACGTCAGCGGGCCCATCGACCACTGGCTCGCGCTCGTCGACCTCGCCGAGCAGCGGTGGGACGACGCGGTCGCGGGCTTCACCGCCGCCCGCGCGTCCGCCGACCGCATGGGCGCCCGACCCTGGTCGCTGCTCGCCCGCGCCGGGCTGGTGGTCGCCCTGACCGGCCGTGACCGGCCCGGCGACGCGGCCGCCGCCGACCTGCGCGCCGAGACGGTACGCGAGGCCGCCGCGCTCGGCATGGCCCAGGTGCTCCACCGCCTCGGCGCGTCACCGGCACCCACACCCGGGTCCGGCCCGTCGACCACCGAGCCGGCCGTCCCGTCACCCGCCACCGCGGGCTCCGGCACCTCCGCCGCGCCCAGCCCGACCGGCGCTTCCGCCGCGCCACGCGGACCCGGCTCGTCGGCGGCCGCGTCGGAGTGTTCCTCCCTGGCGGCGATGACCGGGCCGGACTGGATGGCGGCCCTGCCGTGGTCGCCCTCCGGCGCCACGCCATCCGTGCCGGTGGACCGCCGCCCGCCGTCCGAGGTCCACGAGTTCCGCCGCGACGGCGACGTGTGGCGGCTGGCCTACGGCGGCGTGGTGGCGCACCTGCCGGACGCCAAGGGGCTCCAGGACCTGCACCTGCTGCTGAGCCGTCCCGGTGTGGACGTCCCCGCGGTCGAGTTGCTCGACCCGGCTGCCGGTCCCGACCTGGTCGCCGCGCACCGGCTCGGCGCCGACCCGGTCCTCGACGACGAGGCGAAGGCCCGCTACCGGCGCCACCTGGAGCGGCTCGACGACGAGATCGACCGGGCCGCCGCCCGTGGCGACGACCGGAAGGTGGCCGCTCTCGACGCGGAGCGGGCGGCCCTCCTCGACGAGTTGCGCGCGGCGGCCGGTCTGGCGGGGCGTACCCGGCGGCTCGGCGACCAGGCCGAACGTGCGCGCAAGGCGGTGACCGCCCGCATCCGCGACACGCTCCGCCGGCTCGACGACCGGCATCCGGCCCTCGCGGCCCACCTCCGCGAGACGGTCTCCACCGGCGGCTCCTGCCGCTACCTCCCGCCCGACCCCCCGCACTGGCGCCTGTAACACCCGTCAGCTCGCACGGCGGTGCGGGCGCCGCCACGGCGGCGCCCGCACCGACCTGCTGTCAGCGGCGGTTGTAGCGGTGCATGGTCAGGGTGCCGAAGACGGCTACGAAGCCGGCGCTCCACAGCACCAGCCACATGGTGTTCGTCGCGTCCGGCGAGCCGGCCATCACCCCGCGGACCGCGGCCACCAGGTGCGTGATCGGGTTGACCTTGACGAACGCCTGGAGCCAGCCGGGCATCGTGGCCGGCTCGACGAAGACGTTGCTGAGGAAGGTCAGCGGGAACAGCACCATCATGCTGACGCCCATCACCGACTTCTCGCTGCGCAGGACCAGGCCGAAGAAGGTCCAGACCCAGGAGAACGCGAACGAGAAGACCACCAGCAGGCCGATTCCGGCGAGCACGCCGAGCAGGCCGCCGTCGGGGCGGAAGCCCAGGACGAGACCGACGCCGAGGATCACCACGGCGGCGATGACGTAGCGCAGCACGTCGCCGAAGATCATTCCGACCAGGGCGGCGGGACGCCACACCGGGAGCGTACGGATGCGGTCGAAGACGCCCTTCTCGATGTCGTTGTTGAGGCCGAGACCCGTGTACATGGTGATCATGACGACGCTGGTCACCATGATGCCGGGCAGGAAGAACTGCAGGTAGGCACGCGGGCTGTCGGCGAGGGCACCGCCGAACAGGTACGTGAACATCAGCACCATGATGATCGGGAACGCGGTCACGTCGAACAGCTGCTCGGGGACGTGCTTGATCTTCAGCAGCGCTCGCCACCCGAACGTGAGCGACGCGGACAGCGCGCTCGGCCTCGGCAGTCGTTCCCCGGGCGCGAGGACCGTGGCCAGCGCCTCGGTCGACGGGACGTAGACGGACGGGGCACGCCCGGTCGTCGTGGTCGCGGTGTCGCTCATCGGGCTGCCTCCAGCTGCTCGTCGCGCTCGTCGGTCGGGGTCGCGGGATGGTCGGTCAGGGCCAGGAAGACCTCGTCCAGGCTCGGCTGGCCGAGGGAGAAGTCGTCGACGACGATGCCGGCGCGGGCCAGGTCGGCCAGGGCGCGGGCGGCCTGCTCGCTCGCCGCCAGGTCGGAGCCCTCGCCGCCGACCCGGGCGGTCAGCGCGACCGGGTCCGGTTCGAGCTGGACCGGGACACCGAGCGCGGCGTGCAGCACCTTCTCGGCCTCGGGCCGCTGCCCGGCGTCGCGCAGGCGCAGGTGGACGGTGCCGGACCCGACGGACGACTTCAGCTCGCCCGGGGTGCCCTCCGCGATCACCCGGCCGTGGTCGACCACCGCGATGCGGCCGGCGAGCTGGTCGGCCTCGTCCAGGTACTGGGTCGTCAGCAGCACGGTGGTCCCGTGCGCCACGACCGCCCGGACGATCTCCCACACCTGGTTGCGGCTGCGCGGGTCGAGACCGGTCGTCGGCTCGTCGAGGAAGAGCAGGTCCGGCGTGTTGAGGATGCTGGCCGCGATGTCGAGGCGCCGGCGCATGCCGCCGGAGTACTTCTTCACCTGCCGGCCCGCGGCGTCGGTCAGCCCGAACGCGGCCAGCAGGCTCTCCGCCCGCTCGCGGGCGGCCGGCTTGCGCAGCCCGAGCAGGCGGCCCAGGAGCACCAGGTTCTCCATGCCGGTCAGGTCCTCGTCGACCGAGGCGTACTGGCCGGTGAGGCTGACCCGGGAGCGGACGGCGTCTGCCTCGGTGACCACGTCGTGGCCGAACACACGGGCCCGACCACCGTCGGGACGCAGCAGCGTCGCCAGCACCTTGACGGCGGTGGTCTTGCCCGCGCCGTTCGGGCCGAGCAGGCCGTAGACGGTGCCCGCCGGGACCCGCAGGTCGAGGCCGTCGAGCGCCCGGGTCGACCCGAACGCCTTGCGGAGGCCCTCGGCCTCCACGGCCGGGCCGGTGGTGCGCGTACTCATGATCTCTACCTCTCTTCGGGGAACTCAGGAGACGTACGGGCGGGCCGCTCGGGCGTCCCGCAGCGCGAGGCCCCACCAGGCGAGCTGGTCGAGCAGGACCGCGACGTCCCGGCTCAGCCGGTCCTCGGCGAGCGGGGTGAGCCCGCCGCAGAGCAGGTCGACGCCGACGACGTCCCGGACGGTCATGGCGTGCAGCGCGGTGAAGACCGTGCGGAGCTGGTCGACCGCGTGCAGGCCCAGGGAACCGCACCCGTACGACACGAAACCGACGGCCTTCGCCTGCCACTCGTCGTACGCGTAGTCGATCGCCTGTTTCAACGACGCCGGGAAGCTGTGGTTGTACTCGGGGGTGACCACGGCGAACGCCTCCGCGCGGCCCACGTCGCCGGTGAAGGACCGCATCGCCGGTGTCGCCTCGGCGGGCCAGGTGGCCGGGAAGTCGTAGTCGGCGAGGTCGAGGACGGACACCGTGAGCTGGGCGCGCCGCCGTGCCTGCGCGACGAACCAGCGCGCGACCTCCTCGCCGGCCCGCCCCTCCCGGGTGCTGCCGATGATCACGGTGAGTCGCAGCGGCGTCATGCCTTCACCTCCTCTTACCAGGAGGGCGCGAGACGGTCCGCCAGATCCGATCTGGCGGACCGGATTCGTCGGTGGCGGGTGGTCCACTGGACGCGTGAGCGACATGCGCATCATCCCCTGGCAGACGGACGACCTCGACCTGCTGCGGCAGCTGAACGCCCCGGAGATCCGCCGGCACACCGGCGGGCCGGAGACCGACGAGCAGGTGGTGGCCCGCAACGCACGGTACGCGGGGTTCGGCGCCACCGGCGGCGGCTGCATGTACACGATCGCGCTGCCCGACGGGACGAAGGTCGGCAGCGTGGGGTACTGGGAACGCGAATGGCGCGGCGAGCAGGTCTACGAGATGGGGTGGGCGGTGCTGTCCGCGTACCGGGGGAGGGGGCTCGCCTCGGCCGCGGTGCGCGCGGTGCTCGACGTGGCCCGCGCCCGGCGGACCCGGCGGCACGCGCACGCCTACCCGTCGGTGGACAACCCGGCGTCCAACGCGGTGTGCCGGCGGGCCGGGTTCGTGCTGCTCGGGGCGACGGACTTCGAGTACCCGCCGGGCCACACCATGCGCGTCAACGACTGGCGGGCCGACCTGAGCTAGTGCGGTGGGTGTCGAGGCGGGCGCGCGCCGCCTCGATCAGCGCCTCCGGGTCGTCGGCGTGGAAGCGGAGCTCGGTGACGGCGAGGCCGCGGGACTCGCGCACGGGCACCTCGATCGGCTCGCGGAGCAGCACGTCGACGCTCGTCTGGCTGGCCATGCCGAGGCTCACCGTCACGTCGTCGCCGTCGCGCTCGACCTGGCTGCCCCTCCGGCGGCATGGAGCGCCGGTTGACCCGGACGGTCTCGATCGAGGCCCACGGGATCGTGAGGTCCAGCGTGACGCTCTGGCGCACCCGCAGGCCGGCGTCCCCGACGACGTGCGGGTGCACCTTGTTGCTGGCCAGCAGGCCGAACATCCAGAGCAGGCCGTAGATGCCCAGGCCGAGCGCGACCTTCCGGACGGTCTCCCAGGGCAGCATCAGCTCGAAGATCGGGATCTCGACCGCCGAGAGGATGATGAAGATCCACATCAGGGTCGTCACGGCGCCCACGTAGCTGAACGTCTGGTCGCCGGCGCCCAGCTTCTCCGGCCGACGGAAGACCCACCGGTAGAGGCTGCGCCACACGCCGATCTCGTAGCGGATGACGAAGCGCAGCAGCCGCAGCGTGGCGGTCATCGGTGGTCCTCCTCGCGGATGTCGTGGGAGAGGCCCTGCTCGCGCAGCCGACCGAGGACGTGGTCGAGCCCGGCCGTCCGGATGTCCGACACACTTACCTCCCCTCATAGTGAGCGTGCCTCACTATGAGGGGAGGTAAGTAAGCGGTCGCGCCGGCCGCCGGAAGGCAGGTCAGGCCGGCACGTAGTCGAACGTGTCCGGGTTGGGGCCCTGCCGGCCCGCCTCGCCCTGGTCGAGCGCGGTGAGCCGCTCCATCGTCGCGTCGTCCAGCTCGAAGTCGAAGATCCGGAAGTTCTCCTCGATCCGCGAGGGTGTGGTCGACTTCGGGAAGACGACGTCGCCGCGCTGCACGTGCCAGCGCAGCACGACCTGCGCCGGCGTACGGCCCGCCTGCTCGGCGATGTCGATCACGGTCGGGTCGTCGAGCACCTTCCCCTGCGCGATCGGCGACCACGCCTCGGTCACGATGTCGCGCCCGTGGTCGTACGCGCGCACCTCCTCGTTGCCGAAGTACGGGTGCACCTCGACCTGGTTCACCGCCGGCACCGTGCCGGACTCGGCGGCGAGCCGCTCCAGGTGTGCGACCTGGAAGTTCGACACCCCGATCGAGCGGGCCCGGCCGTCGCGCCGGAACTCCTCCAGCGTCCTCCACGTCGACACGAAATCGCCGCCGTAAAGGGTGGGCAGCGGCCAGTGGATGAGGAAGAGGTCGATGTAGTCCATCTTCAGGGCGTCGAGCGTGGAGTCGAAGGCCCGCCGGGCGTCGTCCCTCCGGTGGAAGCCGTTGTTGAGCTTGCTCGTGATGAAGACCTCCCGGCGGTCCAGCCCCGACTCGCGGACCGCCTGACCCACCTCGGCCTCGTTGCCGTACATCTCGGCGGTGTCGATGTGCCGGTAGCCGACATCCAGGGCGGTGCGCACCGCCTGCACGGTGTCCTTCGGGGCGATCTGGAAAACCCCGAAGCCGAGCTGCGGGATGCTGTTGCCGTCGTTCAGGCTGATGTTCGGGATCGTGTAGGCCATTCGCGCCGCATACCCGCTGAACGTGCCCGGCTCACCGGACCGGGTCGGAGACCCGCGCAACAATTCAGCCGGTCAGGTCGGCCGGCACCAGGTGCCGGACGAGGTCCTCGTCGGGCCGGTAGCCGCTCGCGCTGTGGATCCACTCGCCGGGGATGCCCGGCTTGTAGAAGCGCACCCAGTCCACATCCGCCTTCAGGTTCGGTGCGGGCTCGGACGACGTCCAACTGGTGTAGGCGTTCACGCCCCACTGGAGACGGGCGGGCAGGTCGGCGCGGTCGTAGCGGGCGCCCACCCGCCAGCTCTGGCCGGGCAGCCGGTAGAGGCTCACCACCGCGCCGCCGATCCGGGCGAGCGCCAGGTCCACCCAGCCGGCCGCTCCCGGCAGCAGCCCCAACCGGGACTGGCCGTTGCGCGTCGTCTTGACCTCCAACTGCGGCTGGCCGCCGACGCCGGTCCCGGTGGTGATGAACACCCAGTCGTTGCGGTCCGCGCCGGGCACCCGGAGCATCGGGCCCGCCAGCGAGTACGGCTTGCCCGGCACGTCGGAACCGCGGCCGGCGGCACGGACCCGCGTCACCATCAGCACGTCCCCGTCGCGCTCCTGGAACAGGTACGGGGCGCGCAACTGCTCGAACCACGCGCTGACCTTCGGCTCGACGTGCAGCGCTCCGGCCTGCGTACGCCCGACGTCGTGGGTCACCAGGTCGTTCCGGCCGCCCTCCACCTCGTGCAGCCAGCGCCAGCCGGCGAGACCGGGACCGTCGAACTCGGTGCCGTCCAGTTTGGCCGGTGCGCTGACGGCGGGTGGCGCGGCGGCCTGCGGCGCGGCGGCGGTGCTCGTCCCGCAGGCGCTGAGCAGCAGCGCCACGCAGGCGGCACCGGTGGCGAGTCGTGGCGACACGGAGGCTCCCTTCGTCGGTCGAGAAGGGAACGCCCTGGGCCGCCGGCGTGGTTCACCGCCGGCCGTCGCCCGTGGCCGAACCGTTACGCCGCCAGCTCCGCGAGCGTGCGCACCGACCGCCAGTTCCGGGTGGTCGCCACGACGCCGAGCTTCTTCTCCAGGTACGTGTTGGTGAACTTCGACCGGCCGTAGCCGCCGTCCGGGAAGTGCAGGAACGCCTCCCGCCCGGTGACCGTGAACGCCACGTTCTCGCCGCCCGGCACGGTGAGCCCGGCCACCGCCGAAGGCTCCGGCGCGGTGGCGAAGAAGGACACCAGCAGTCGGGTCGGGTCGTCCTCCCGGTCGGCGTACGGGTTGCCACCGGCCACCGCCGCCATCTCCCGGCCACTGCGGACCAGCACCGGCACGGTGAGCCTTAACTCGTCGGCGAGCGCCCGCTCGATGCCGCGAGCGAGGGCGTCGGCGTCGCGGACGCTGCTGCCGAAGACCACGTTGCCGCTCTGGAGGTGGGTCTTCACGTCCTCGTGGCCGAGGTCGGTGACGAGGCGGCGCAGATCCGCCATCGCGAGGCGGACGCCGCCGACGTTGACCCCGCGCAGCAGGCCCACCCAACGGGTCATCGGCACCGCCTCCCTCCGCTCGCGAGGCAGCCTAACGCCGGCCCCCGACAGCCACCCCCGCCCGCTGACGGCGCGGCCGGCGGCTGTGCCGGGTGCCCTGCCGCCGACGCCTACCTGCCCGGGCCGGACGACTCGTCCCGGCCGGCGAGCTTCGAACGGCGGTAGCCGTAGAAGGCGTAGATCAGGGCGCCGAGCACGAACCACACCGCGAACCGCAGCCACGTCTCCGGAGCCAGGAAGGTGATCAGCCAGACCGAGAAGATCGCACCCAGCGCCGGGACCACCGGCATGCCCGGGAGGCGGAAGGTGCGCGGGGCCTCCGGGTGGCGGTAGCGCAGCACGATCACCGCGATGCAGACCACCACGAAGGCGAGCAGGATGCCGATGTTGGTCAGCTCGGCGGCCTCCCGGATCGGCAGGAAGCCGGCGAGCAGCGCCGACCCGACGCCGACGATCCAGGTGACCCGGCTCGGTACCCGGCGTACCGGGTGCAGCTTGGCGAACCAGGCCGGCAGCAGGCCGTCCCGGCTCATCGAGAACCACACCCGGGTGACGCCGAGCATGAAGGTGAACATCACCGTCAGGATGCCGATGATCGCGCCGACCGCGATGATGCTGGCGAGCCCGGAGAGACCGACCGAGGCGAAGGCGGAGGAGAAGCCGCTCTCCGAGTCGATCTCGGTGTAGTTCTGCATGCCGGTCAGCACCAGGGTCGCCAGCACGTAGAGCACCATCGAGAGGGCGAGCGAGTAGATGATCGCCTTCGGTAGGTGGCGACGCGCGTCCCTCGACTCCTCGGCGGCGGTGCTCATCGCGTCGTACCCGAAGACGGCGAAGAAGACGGTGGCCGCGCCGGTGATCGCCCCGCCGACACCGAACGGGAAGAACGGCGAGTAGTTCTCGGTCTTGACGTAGAAGAAGCCGACCACGATGACCAGCAGCACGACCGCGACCTTGAGCCCGACGACGAACGTCTCGAACCGGGCGGCGGTCTTGATGCCCTGGTTGAGCAGGAACGCGATGAACAGGCAGAGGATCACCGCGAACAGGTCAATGACGTGACCGTCGCCGGTGCCCGGCGCGCCGAGCATCCAGGCGGGCAGTTCCAGACCCAGCTCGCCGACGAGGAACGCGAAGTAGCCGGAGATGCCGATCGCCACCACGGCGACGATGGCCGTGTACTCCAGCAGCAGGTCCCAGCCGATGAACCAGCCCACCGCCTCGCCGAGCACCGCGTACCCGTACGTGTACGCCGAGCCGGCCTTCGGGATCATCCCGGCGAACTCGGCGTACGACAGGGCGGCCGCGGCGCTCGCCAGGCCGGCGATCAGGAACGAGATCAGCACGGCCGGGCCGGCGGTCTCCCTCGCCACCGCACCGGCCAGGGCGAAGATGCCCGCGCCGATGATGCCGCCCACGCCGATGGCGGTGAGCTGCCAGAGGCCGAGTGACCGCGAGAGCTGCTCCTCGCTGGTGTCGGCGATCTCCTCGACCGGCTTGCGACGGAAGATGCCGCTGCCCGTGACGCGTCCCGCGGAGGTCATCGTCGTCCCCCTTCTCCGATCCCGTGGCGTGTACCAGATAGCGTGATCCGGGCGCAGGGTCACCGCAACGCTACCGTCCGGGACGGTTCGGCTCAGGAGAAGTCGCGTCCCTGCTCCGGCGCCGGCCGGGTTCGGGCGCGGCGGCAGCTCGCCACGCTCAGCGAGCGGGAGCGGGAGGTCGCGGTCGCCCTCGGCCGGGGCCGGAGCAACGCCGAGATCGCGGCGGAGCTGTTCATGAGCGTGGCGACGGTCAAGGCGTACGTGTCGCGGCTGCTGGTGAAGCTGGACCTCAACAACCGGGTCCAGGTGGCCCTCCTGGTCCACGACGCCGGCCTCGTCTAGGAAGTCTCTCACCGCTGATACTCTCATCCCTGAGAGTGTCGGAGGTGGGAGCGTGGACGGTTTCGTCGGGCGGATGCGGGAACTGGCGATCCTCGACGGCATGCTGGGTCGCGTCGCCAAGGGCGGCCGGGCCGGACGCCCCGGGCGGGCCCTCCTGATGCGGGGTCGCCGGCGAGTGGGGAAGTCCCGACTCGTCGAGGAGTTCGTCGAGCGGGCCGATGTCCCCCACCTCTTCTTCACCGCGTCCGCCCAGCCGACGGCGGCGGCCGACATCGCGCTCTTCGTCGAGGCGGCGGCCACGTCCTCACTGCCCGGGGCGGAGCTCTTCCCCGGGCAGCGGCCCGGCACGTGGGACGCCGCTCTCACTCTGCTCGCCTCGGCCCTTCCCCACGACCGGCCGAGCGTGGTGGTGCTCGATGAGATGCCGTACCTCATCGCCACCGACCCGGGCTTCGAGGGCACCCTGCAGAAGGTCTTCGACCGGGAGTTGTCGCGGCGTCCCGTCCTGTTGATCTGCGTCGGCTCCGACCTGGCGATGATGGAGGCGCTGAACGACTACGGCCGGCCCTTCCACCAACGGGCGACCGAGATGGTCGTACCGCCGCTCAGTCCGGCGGACGTGGCTGAGATGCTCGGGCTGTCGGCCGCCGAGGCGATCGACGCCTACCTCGTGACCGGCGGCCTGCCGCTGATCCTGGACGAGTGGCCGTCCGGTGCGTCGTTGTCGGAGTATCTCGCCGACGCCGTGACCGACCCGACGTCCGCACTCCTGGTCAGTGGGGAGCGGGCTCTGGCGGCGGAGTTCCCGCCACAGTCCCAACCCAGCCTGGTGCTTCGGGCGATCGGCTCCGGCGAGCGCACGTTCTCGCTGATCGCCCGCGCCGCCGGAGGTGTTCCCCAGGCATCCCTCGCCCGGGCGATCCGCCTGCTCACCGACAAGCGCATCGTGGAGGCGGCGGTGCCTCTGTCCACGCGGCCCTCCCGTGAGACGCGGTACAGCGTGGCGGATCCGTACCTGCGGTACTGGCTGTCGTTCCTCGGGCCGTACCTGCCGGAGATCGAACGAGGGCGCGGTGACCTGACCCTCGCCCGGATATCCGCGTCGTGGACATCCTGGCGGGGGCGCGCGGTGGAGTCGGTGGTGCGGGAGGCGCTGCGCCGGCTGCCGGCCGGACACCTGCCGGACGGCACCGACGTCGTCGGCGGCTACTGGACCCGGACGAACGACCCGGAGATCGACCTGGTGGGCGCCGACCGCGAGCCGGTCGCTCGGCGGATCACCTTCGTCGGCTCGATCAAGTGGCAGGAGAATCGTCCGTTCGACGTGCACGACCTGGGGCGCCTCCTCGTGCACCGGTCCCGGCTGCCCGGGGCGGACGAGGAGGTGCCGATGGTGGCGGTGTCCAGGAGTGGGGTGACCGTCGACGGGCTGCACCCGGTGTCACCGGAGGACCTGCTGGCCGCGTACCGGGATTGAACCTTCCGGGGACGCGCGACGTACTCCCCGCCGAGGATGTGGCGCGGCGGGTCAGCCGCGCCGCTACCGGAGCTGCGGGAGGCCTACCGTGCGAGTTGGTGAGCAGTCGACGGATCCCATCGATCAGGTACTGGGCGAGGTGCCGGTCCCGGTGCCGCTGACCCCCGAGGACGTCCGGCTCGCGGTCCGGGCGGTGGTCGTGCACGCGGCGGAGGAGTGGCCGTCGGGGCCGCTGTGCCGCAACGACGGCGCGACCTATCCGTGCCGGTTGCACCGCTGGGGCCGGCGGGTGCTGTTGACACACGGCCTCAACGAGCGGCAGGTCGACGCGCTGGTGCGGCACGGCAACCCGTTCGTGCACGTGCCGTTCCCGTTCACCGTGAACGGGCCCGCGCCGGCGCGTACGCCGACGTCGGTGCCGGCGCGCCACGGAGCCGCGCCACCCCGGACACCGGCCGCCGCGCCGGCACCTCCCGCGTACCCGGTGCGTGGCCAGGCGGCCGCCCGGGTGGTCACGCCCGGCGCGCGGCCCGCGGTCCGACCTGCCGGCCACGGCCGAACGACCCCGGCGGCCACGCCGCGCTGGCCCCGGGCGAGCTGAGCGGAGGTACGCCCGCGAGGCTCGGGGCGCACGACGTCGGCCCGGTCGGGGGGATTTCCCCACCCCTGACCGGGCCGGCGTCGTCGTGGTGCGGTCGTCAGCGGACCCCGCAGTCCGGGGCCGACCAGGTGGTGGTGTTGGCGGTGTCGTCCCGGTTGTTCTCGCGCCGCGAGTCCACGTGCACGTGGTCACCGTGGTCCGGCGTGCCGGGGCCGATGATGCCGCTGAAGCCGCGGTTGCGGGCGTCGCGGGCCACGTCGCACAGCGACCCGCTGCTGGGTACCACGTCGGCGGCGTTGCCGTAGAGGTGCTGGCTGTCCCGCGCCCCGCCGACCTGGTCGTTGCACGCCCGGCTGCGGAAGCCACTGGTGACGTAGAGCGGCTTGTCGCCGAGGCTGTGGCGCATCGCCTCCAGCTTCCACATCGTCCGCAGCGCGTTCTGCCGCGTCTCCGCCGGGGAGAGCGGGCCGCCGGTCCAGCCACCCGGGCCGCAGCCGTCGTCCATCTCGCTCCAGCTGAAGTGGCGTGGCGTGCAGTCGTTGTCCTGCAGCTCGTAGAGCTTGGCGTAGGTCTGCGGCCCGGCCACACCGTCGGCCCGCAGCCCGTACGCGGACTGGAACCGCCGGACCGCCGCGGCGGTCTTCGGGCCGTACCGGCCGTCGAGTTCCACGATGTCGCGGTTGCCGGCCCAGCCGGCGACGCGGAGCTGCAGCTGGCGGACGTCGTCGCCGGAACGCCCCTGGTAGAGGTTGCGTGTCCAGGTGTAGCAGCCGTCCGCGTGGGCGGCTGGTGCGGCGACCACGGTGGCGATCGCGGCCCCGGGCAGCGCCAGGGCGACGGCGACCACGGCCCGTTTCAGGGTCTTCATGCGCACAGAAGTCCTCCCGGTAGGAGAGCGAATGGAGTGGGACAGTCGACCGGGACGTCCCGTGATTTCCACCCTGACACTGATCTGACGGTTAGGCGGGGATAAACGAGAATTGTCCTCGGATTCTGCCTTGCTGAGTCTTCCCTGGGAATTGCGGTGATTTGCGAATCGCCCATTCCGCACCGAGCCGCACAGAAGAGCGGGAACGGCACCGAACGTCATGTCCCGCCACACCCTGGGTGATGTTTCCGCCGTACCGGGAGCCGGTAACGTCAGCGTCGCCGGGTGAGGGGAGGTGGACCCGTGG
This sequence comes from Micromonospora thermarum, assembly GCF_012034245.1. Classification (GTDB taxonomy): domain Bacteria; phylum Actinomycetota; class Actinomycetes; order Mycobacteriales; family Micromonosporaceae; genus Micromonospora; species Micromonospora thermarum. The sequence continues at coordinate 136,230 of NZ_JAATEO010000007.1, forward strand.
CGCGTGGCGGGGTCTTCTGCATCGAGGGTCAGTGGCACCGCGACCTCAACGAGCGCGGCTCCGTCCTCCCCACCCTGGAGCTGCTGGAGCGCCTCGGGAAGATCCGGTTCATCCACAAGGACGCGGCGACGAGGGACGAGCTGTTCTACTTCGTCGACCGCTGGCTGCTCAAGCAGTACGCCGACTACCGGGTGGGGTTCTTCGCCATGCACGGCGAACCGAGCCGGCTCTGCCTCACCGACTGGGAATCGGTGGCTCTCGCCGACGTGGCCGACTTGATGGCCGGCCGGTGCGAGGGCCGGCGGCTCTATTTCGGCAGCTGTTCGGTGCTGCGCGCCTCCGACGCCGTGCTCCGCGACTTCCTGGAAACCACCGGAGCGGCGCTGATCTGCGGTTTCACCCGGGAAGTCGACTGGGTGGAATCGGCCGCCTTCGAAACCGTGCTCCTCGACGTACTCGCCAACGGGCAGCGGCACAACGCCGCCGAACTGCGGATGGGCTCGGCCCACTGGGCACCGCTCGCCTCGTACCTCGGCTTCCGGGTGATCTACGCCAACGGCCGTGCGTGGCGGCCGCCGGTCCGGCCCCGGGTCCCCGCCCAGCCCGCCGCCGCGTCCCGCGTCGCCGCCCCGCGCGAGGCTTGATCAACGCGGGGCGCGGGACGTCGGGGTGTCGGCCATGTCGGGCACCCCCACGTCCCGCCTCCCTTGTCGGGCACCGAGCCCTGGTAGAAACGAGCGGTGGCAAGCATCGCGACGAACACCCGGGTCGACCGCGCCGAGCTGATCGAGTTCCTCCGCCCCCGGCACAGGGTCGTCCTCATGACCACCCGCGCCGACGGGCGACCCCAGTCGTCGCCGGTCTCCGCCGGCGTTGACGCGGAGGGGCGCCTGGTCGTCTCGACCTACCCCGAGCGGGCCAAGGTCACCAACATCCGCCGCGACCCCCGGGTCTCCGCGTGCGTGCTCTCCGACGACTGGAACGGTCCGTGGGTGCAGATCGACGGCACCGCCGAGGTGCTGGACCTGCCGGAGGCCCTGGAGCCGCTGGTCGAGTACTACCGCAGCATCTCCGGTGAGCACCCGGACTGGGCCGAGTACCGGGCGGCGATGGTGCGCCAGGGCAAGTCGCTGATCCGGGTCACGATCGACTCGTGGGGTCCGATCGCCACCGGCGGCTTCCCCGCCCGCCTCGCCGACTGATCAGTATGCGGCGGTGAAGCGGGTGTTCTCGTGGCGCGGGTTCTCGATCTCGTCCACGATCACCACCGCCATGTCCTGGTAGCTGAGCACCGAGCGGCCCTCGTGGTCGGTGACCGGGTGGTCGTCGCCGGTGCGGTACCGCCCGGTCCGCTCGCCCGGGTGGAACTCCAGCGGCGGCGGGGAGACGTAGGTCCAGCTCACCCCGTCGGCTGAGGAACGGTAGAAGTCCAGGGCCTCGGCCTGGCCGATCGCCGAGTCGCGGTACTCCTCGGGGAAGTCCGGCTCGTCGAGGATCCGGGTCCCCTTCGGGGTGAGCAGGGTGGCGCCGCCGCCCAGGTGGATGATCCGGGGCGTGGCCGGCATGTCGCGCAGCGTGCCGACCAGGGTCCGGGCCGCGTTGAGCCAGAGCCCGCGCTGGTCACCGCCGATCGCGACCACCAGCGCGTCCGCCTCCGGCGCCAGCTCCCGTACGCTGCGCTCGCTGGTCGCGTCCCCGGTGACGACCTGCACACCCGCCGGCAGGTACGACGTGGCCTCCGGCCGGCGTACCGCGGCGGTGACCCGGTGCCCCCGGTTGAACGCCTCGGTGGTGATCCGGGAGCCCGCGGTCCCGCCCGCCCCGAACACGACGATGTTGCTCACGCCACCAGGCTATGGACGGGGAGCCCCCGCCGCCCGGGGAACGCCCATCCCGCGCTCAGTCGATCAGGGCCGAGTAGACCAGTTGGCGCAGCTGCGGCCGGATCGGCCAGGTGCTCGACGGGAGCAGCTGGGTGAAGAACAGCGCGGTGACCTCCTCGGCCGGGTCGACCCAGAAGGCCGTGCTCGCCACCCCGCCCCAGTAGTACTCGCCGACGCTGCTCGGCACCCGGGACGGGATCGGGTCGTTCACGACGGCGAACCCGAGGCCGAAGCCGACGCCCTCCAGCGTGGTCTCGGCGAAGCCTCCGGTGGACAGCGTCTCCAGGTCCTGCCCACCGGGCAGGTGGTTACGGGTCATGAACCGCACCGTGCGCGGCCCGAGCAGGCGTACGCCGTCCACCTCGCCGCCGCGCAGCAGCATCTGCGTGAAGCGGTGGTAGTCGGCCGCGCTGGAGATCAGCCCACCGCCGCCGGAGAGCAGGGTCGGCTTCTCGTACGCCAGGGCGCCGAGCTTGTCGTAGCGGAACGCGCGGCCGGTGCGCGGATCCGGCGCGTACAGCGCGGCCAGCCGCGGGGCCGGGTCGCCCTCCACCCACCAGTGCGTGTCGGTCATGCCCAGCGGGCGGAAGATCCGGTCGGCGAAGAACGCGTCCAGGCTCTGCCCGGAGATCACCTCGACCAGCCGGCCGAGCACGTCGGTGGCGACCGAGTAGCCCCACGCGGTGCCGGGCTGGAAGAGCAGCGGCAGCTCGCCGAAGGCCGCGCAGGCGGTGGCCAGGTCGACGTCGGCCGGCGGGTACAGGTCGTACCCGGCGGCCCGGTAGAGACCGTCGACCACCGAGGTCTGCATGAAGCCGTACGTCAGGCCGGCGGTGTGGGTGAGCAGGTGCCAGACCCGGATCGGCTCGACGGCGGGCACCGTGTACGGCTTGAGGGTCGACCCCTTCGAGTAGACCCGGACGTCGGCGAACTCCGGCAGCCAGCGGCTGATCGGGTCGGTCAGCTCGAACCGGCCCTCCTCCCAGAGCAGCATCGCGGCGACGGAGGTGACGGGCTTGGTCATCGAGTAGATGCGCCAGAGCGTGTCCGCCTCCACCGGCAGCCGTGCCTCGGCGTCGCGCAGCCCGTACGCCGAGGAGTGCGCCACCTCGCCGCGGCGGGTCACCACCACCTGGAAGCCGGCGAGCCGCCCGTCGTCGACGTACCTGCCGAAGTGCTCGTCGATCCGCGCCAGGCGGGCGGGGTCGAAGCCGATCTGGTCCGGGTCGATGCTGCGTGCCACGCTCACACCGGCGAAACTACCGGTGGTAGGCCGCGGCCGGAAGAGCGGCCGGCCACACATGTCGGAGCCGGTCAGTAGCCTGGGCCGATGCCGGAGTTGACCGAGGGGACCACCTTCCGCGACGAGGACTGGTACGGCGAGGAGATCACCGACCGGCACTTCGTCGGCTGCGAGTTCCACCGGGTGGACCTGACCGAGGCGCTCACCCGGGGCGCGGCCTTCACCGGGTGCACGTTCGGCAACGTCCGCTTCAACGCCTCCCGGCACGTCGACTCGGCCTTCACCCGGTGCGTGTTCCGCCGCTGCAACCTCTTCGAGGCCGAGTTCACCGGCTGCAAGCTGGTCGGCAGCACCTTCGCCGAGTGCGACCTGCGACCGCTGACCGTCGACGGCGGGGACTGGTCGTTCGTCGCGCTCCCCGGCGCCGACCTGCGCGGCGTGCGGTTCACCGGCGTACGCATGCGGGAGGCCGACCTGACCGCGGCCGACCTGACCGGCGCGACCGTGACCGGGGTCGACCTGTCCGGCGCGACCCTGCACCGCACCCGCCTGACCCGCGCCGACCTGCGCGGCAGCGACCTGACCGCGCTCGACCCCACGCAGGTCGAGCGGGCGGGAGCCGTCATCGACGCCGAGCAGGCGGTGGTGATCGTGCAGACACTCGGCTTCCACCTCGGCTGACCATGATCCAGAGACGGCCGTGACTACCCCCTGGCCATCGGGCGTAGGCGGCGCTGGGAACGCTACCGGCGGGTAACGAAGTGGGCACACCGAACGGACGCGGACTGGCGGAAAGTCCGATCTGATGCAAACGTGAAACGGCTCAAGCGGCGTAACGTTTACGCCGCTTCGGGCGCTGCGTGCGGAACGGTGGGGAGTGGAGGGTCGGTGCCGGAGGAGGACCTCACGCCGCCGGGCACCCGTGGGCCCCGGCACGGCCGGCATCCGGGCGACCGGCCACGTGCCCGGCACCGGTCGTCGACCGCCGCGGAGCGGGCCCGCAGCGCCCTTCGCCGGCTGGCCCGGGCCCGGGCCCGGCAGCGCCGGCGCTGGGCGGTCGCGGTCGTCACCGCGCCCGCGTGCCTGGCCGCCCTGCTGGCCTACGTGAACTGGGGCTCCACGCCGGCGCCCGAGGAGCCCCCGGTCGCGGGCAGCGTGCCGGCCGGGGTCGGCCGGCCGAGCGCTCCCCCCGGTGCGCAGCCGAGCGCCGGTCCGGCGTCGCCCGGCCTGCGCCCCCGGCAGCGGCCGCCGAGCCCGTCGCCCACACCGACGACGTCGCCACCCGCGCCGCCACCGGTGCTCACCCTCACGCGGAACGACGTGCCGGCGGAGGTGGACCTGACGGCCGTGGGCACCCGGGACTGGGTCCACTGGGGACTGCTCGGCGACGGCTCGACGGTGCGCAAGCGCGATGGCTCCGGCGAGATCCGCGACGACGGCGGCAGCGGCCGCCGGGGTTCCTGGGACGGCAACCAGGAGACCTTCCGGTGGCGGGACGGCGCGCCGGTGGAGTCGACCGACGGCACTCCGCACGGGGTCTTCACCTGCGGCGCCGGCCGCGGCTTCGCCCTCGCCGCGGCCGGGAGCGGCCAACCGCGGACGCTCCACGTGTACGCCGGGACCTGGATGGCCCGGGGCCGTCTCGACGCCCGGCTCTCCAGCGGCGGCCCGACCCGCACGCTGCGCATGGAGGACCCGCACACCAGCCGGTCCGCCGAGTTCGTCGTGCGCTTCCAGGCCCCGGAGGGAGCGCGGCTCGTGGTGACCTGGACCGCCGAGCACGCCTTCACCGACGACTGCGCCGGCGTGAGCCTCCAGGCGGCGGCACTGCGGTGATCGCGGGCCGGAGTAGCGTGGTTCCGCCGACCGTGCTGGAACGGATCGACCATCGCGCACCCAGGGGAGGGCCATGACCGCGTTCGCCGTCGCACACCTGCGTACCCCGACCTTCGACCATGAGGACATCCACCGCTACCTGGAACGGATCCAGGCCACTCTGGACCCGTTCGGCGGGCGGTTCCGGGTGCACGGCCCGCAGGTCGAGGTGATCGAGGGGGAGTGGCCGGGCACGATCGTCATCATCGAATTCCCGGACCGGGAATCGGTCCGCTCCTGGTACGACTCCCCGGCGTACCGGGAGATCCTGCCGCTGCGGACCCGGCACATCGAGGGGTCCGCGATCATCGTGGACGGGGTGCCGGCCGACTACGATCCGGCGCGCACCGCCGCGTACCTCCGCGCCCAAGCGGCGAGCTGAGTGGACAGCGGGGCCCCCGGCACGACGTCCGACGTCGTACCGGGGGCCCGGAACGAACGGGCCTCCGCCGGAGCCCCCCGCCCGCTCGTCCGTTCTCAGCAGGCGATGGGTTTCACCCAGGAGCACTCGCGGTCCTCCGGAGCGGCCGGCGGTTCGGTCACGGTCCGCGCGGCGGTCGCGCCCCTCTCCGTGTACGACGCCAGCGCGACGGCGATCTGGTCCTCCAGCCCCTTCACCGACGAGGCGAGGTAGTTGTTCAGCAGGATGGAGAAGGCCAGCAGCCGGCCGTCGGCGTCGGTGACGTAGCCGGACAGGCCGGAGACGCCGGTGAGGCTGCCGGTCTTGGCGTGCACGTTGCCCGCCGCCGGCGTTCCCCGCATCCGGCTGCGCAGCGTCCCGCCCACGAAGCGCTCTGCCTCGCCGGCCACCGGCAGGGCCGCGTACCAGGCGGGGAACCAGGTCTCGGCGCGGACGGCGGTGAGCAGGTCGACGAACTCGGTCGCCGGGACCAGGTTGCGCCGGGAGAGCCCGGAGCCGTCCCGCTGGCGGAAGGTCGTCGGGTCCATGCCGGCGCCGGCCACGTACCCGTTGATCGCGGCGATCCCGGCCGACCAGGTGCCGGACCCGGCGAGCACCCGGCCGATCTCCTTGGTGAGGACCTCGGCGTGCCCGTTGTTGGAGAGCTTCAGGAACGGCACCATCAGCTCCGCCAGGGTCATCGATTCGTGCCGGGCCACCTCGACCGCCCCGACGGGCGTGGGCCGGCCGAGGACCGTGCGGCCCAGCACCCGTACGCCGTGCTCGCGCAGCGCCGAACGGAAGACGTCGGCCGCGTACCCGGTGGGCTCCCAGACCGTGACCCAGTCGCTTTCCGGCGCGTCCCCGACGGCGATCTGGCCGGTGACCACGACGGTGTTGCCGCCGTGTACGCGCTCGAAGGAGATCGACGTGTCGCCGTCGGCGACGGTCGTGGCCCGGTTGTCGATGCGGAGGTACCCGGTGGCCGGCGTCGTGGTGACCACCGGCCGGCCGCCGGGGGTGGCGGCCGGGGCGGCGTGGACGATGACGGTGCCCGCGTCGTAGTCGGTGTCCGGCGCGACGGTCAGCGCGGACACCTGTGCCGCGTAGTAGTACGGCTCGTCGTCCCACGTCCAGTCCGGACCGAGCCGGGTGTCGTCGTAGCGGGTGTCGTCGGCGACCAGGTTCCCGGTCACCACCCGGATGCCGGACGCGGCCACCTTCGCGGCCAGCGCGTCGTAGTCCGCCGCGAGCATCGTCGGGTCGCCCCCGCCGCGCAGGTGGAGGTCGCCGGCGACGACCGTGCCGCGGCGCGGTCCGCCCGCGAGCACGCCGGTGTGGAAACGGTGGTCGGGGCCCAGCAGTTCCAGGGCGGCGGCCGAGGTCAGCAGCTTGGTGTTGGACGCCGGGACGAGGCGGCGGTCGCCGTTGCGGTGGTAGACGGTCTCGCCGCTGGCGGCGTCCTTGACCACGACGGAGGCTTGGGCGCCGGCGAGGCGGGAGTCGGCGAGGATCGCGTCGATCGTGGCGTCGAGCCGGGTCGCGGCGGGGGTCGGCGACTCGGCCGTCGCGGTGGGCGCGCCGGCGGTGGCCGCGGCGGCGACGACGGCCACCAGCGCGAGCGTCCGGGGAAAGAGACGACGATGCATGCGGTGATGCTGCCACGGAGATATCTACCAGGAAAGAGCGCAGAGCGAAGAAAATCTTCGCCGCTTACCACGGTCCGGGTCGGCGGCCGGCCCGTTTGCCGGATTTCACCCGATCGGGTACGGGCCGGCGGCCGGGTTGACGGACGCGCGGGTAGCGGGCACCGTAGGCCCTGAGGGGCCCTGTCGTGGGCCCCGAGCCGCGACGGGCGACGTCCCTGTCGCCCCGGCCCGCCGTCGGCGGCCGGTCGCGTATCCCAGGAATCACGAGGAGTTCCGCCATGCTCACCATGACCGACAACGCCGTTCTGGTGATCCGAGACCTCGCCAACCAGGAGGACGTCGCGGAGGACGGCGGCGTCCGGATCGCCGCCGACCCGGAGGCGGGCTCGCTCACCGTCGAGCTGGTCGAGCGGCCCGTCGACGGCGACCATGTGGTCGACAACCAGGGCGCGCGCATCTTCCTGGACGAGGACGCGGCCGAACTGCTCGGGGACGCCTCCGTGGACGCCACCGTCGACGACGAGGGAATCGTGCAGTTCGGCTTCACCGAGAAGTAGTGAACCCGGGTCAGCCCGCCCGTCGGGCGGTTCCGCCGCGGTTCGGCCGGGCGGGCCGGCCGGCGAGCGACTGACCGGGCCGCCACGGCTCGGGCCGGGCCTCCCGTACCGGCCCGCGCAGCGTCGACAGCACGTGGGCCAGGTGGTGCGAGGTGCACCACGCCGCCCAGGTGGTGGTCGAGCCCGCGCCGCCGATCCGGCGTGCCCGCCGCAGGATCTCGTGGTCGCCCCAGGAGTAGGCGGCGCCCGCCGGGGGCCAGTGCGGCGCCGCGACGAGGGTGCGGCACAGGTCCGCGAAGCGGTCGTCACCGCGCCCGCCCCGACGGGACCAGCGGTAGATCCACCATGCCCGGTCGGCCGTGTACCGCATGGTGGGCAGCCGGTCGCCCGGCTGCTCGGCGCCCCGTGCCGCCGGGCTGACGCCGTAGTCGCCGTAGCCGACACCGAGGTCCGCCAGGTCCTGCCACAGCAGCCAGTCCCACCGGTCGACGCGGACCGGCTCGTCCGTGGGCAGGCGGGACAGGGTGGGCGGCATCCCGCCCGCCGCCACCGTGACCGAGCGCCAGGCGTGCCGGCGTGCCCAGTCCAGCAGCCGGCGGACGCGGGGTTCGACCATCCGCACGTCGGCCCGGCAGCACACGTCCGCCGTGTCGACCAGCAGGTCGCACTGCTCCGGGTCCAACCGGGTCCACCGCCAGATCCGCTCCACCGCCGCGGTGGCCGCGTCCGGGCCGGCCCGGTCCGTGCCGATGCGCAACCGGATCAGTGCCCGCTGGGCGTGGGCCCGGGCCGCGGCGCCGTGCGCGACGAGCCGCCGCTCGCTGTCCGTGAGCCCGATCACCGGCACCAGCGGTACGCCCCAACGCGCCAGGTCCGCCTCCGGCGCGTCGGGCAGGGCGGAGACGTCGACCGCGGGGAGCAGCTGCGCCGGCAGTCGACCGAGGACGTCCACGGTGAAGGAGTCCAGGGGGGACACGTCGATGACCGGAGCGAGCAGTGGCGCCAGGCTCGGGTCGAGGTGGCTGAGTGCCTCCAGCTCACCACGCCGGTTGGCAAGGATGGGGCGGTAGACCGGTTCCGCCTCCCGGCCCCCGTGGGCGGGCACCATACTTCAGCCTAGCCGCGGCATTCGCGACCGTCGCCGCATTCCCCGACCCCCGGTTCGCTCCGCCGCAGGTCAGGGCAGTTTTCGATGGCTTCACTGTCCATGATCGGACACTTCCAGCGTGGTTGCCTTGCCGAGGGCCGCAGACGAGCGCACGGCGCCGCCCGACTCCTGGTCGGAACGTCGCCGCGCTCTGGCCGTCTCCCACCACCGCAGCCGTACGGCGGTACGCCAGCGGGGACCTGGCTCGACCGGACACGTGGACCGGTCGTTGTGTCGATCCCCGTCCAACCGGGATCCAAACCTCGACGGCGTGGGGAATTCCACCATCTGAGAGTCCCGGCGTGGCGCACGGCCGTAGCGGGTATGGGGCGCGGCATGGAGCATTTCACGATCGCGACGGTCGCCGAGAAGAGCCCGGACTTCCGGCGGGTGCTGTGGACCGGGCAGCACAGCCAGCTGGTCATCATGACGATCCCGCCGGGCGGTGAGATCGGCGAGGAGGTCCACGAGGACGTCGACCAGATCCTCACCTTCGTCAGCGGCACCGGTGAGGCGCGGGTGGCGGGGGAGAAGCGCGAGATCGCCCAGGGCGACCTGGTGGTGGTGCCGGCCGGCACGAAGCACAACTTCGTCAACACCGGCCCCAACCCGCTGGTGCTCTACACCGTCTACGGCCCGCCCGAGCACGCCGACCAGGTGGTGCACCGCACCAAGGAGGAGGCGGACGCGGCCGAGGCGGCCGGCGAGGACGAGCCCCCCACCTCCTGACCCGGCGGACCGTCGGGGCCGCCCCACCTGTCTGACCCCGGTGGATCGGGGTACCCGCAGCGGGTGGACCAACCGGCGATCTCCGACTACGGGTTCCTCTCCGACTGCCGCTCCGGGGCGCTGGTCGGCCGGGACGGCTCGGTCGACTGGTGGTGCCCGGACCGGTTCGACGGTCCCGCGGTGTTCGGGCGACTGCTCGACCCCGAGGCGGGGCACTGGTGCCTGGCACCGGTCGCTGCCGGCCGTCCCGGACACCGCGTGGAGCGCGCGTACCGGCCGGACACGCTGGTGCTGCGGACCGTGCACCACACCCCGGAGGGCAGCGTCGCGGTCACCGACGCGCTCGCCGCTGAGCTGGGCGCCCGAGGCCACCGGCTGGGCATGAGCTCGCCGGCGGTGCTGCTGCGTACCGTCGAGGGCCTGTCCGGGCGGGTACGGATGGCGTCGGACTTCGCCCCGCGCCCCGACCACGGCCTGCTCACCCCGTATCTGCACGACCAGCCGGACGGCGCGGTGCTGGCGGTGGCCGGGGCGACGGTGCTGGAGCTGCGCTCGGACGGCCCGCCGCTGCGCGCCGGCCCGGACCGGGTCCGCACCGAGTTCGACGTCGCCGCCGGTGACACCGTCGGCTTCACCGTCGCCTACGGGCGCACGTACGGTGAGCGGCCGGCCCGGCTCGACCCGTCGACCATGATGGCCGAGACGGTGCAGGCGTGGGAGGCGTACCGCGAGACCCACCAGTACGAGGGCCGCTACCGCGACCTGGTGCGGCACAGCGCGGTCGTCCTCACCGGCCTCACGTACACCCGCAGCGGCGCGGTCGCCGCGGCGCTCACCACCTCGCTGCCGGAACGGATCGGCGGCGACCGCAACTACGACTACCGGTACGCCTGGCTGCGCGACTTCTCGATGACACTGCGCGCCCTCTGGGTGGCCGCCTGCCCGTCCGAGGCGTCCCGGCTCTTCGCGTGGGCGGCCCGCTCGATCGGCCGCCCCGGCCCGGAGCCGGTGCCGGTGCTCTTCGGCCTGGAGGGCGAGCGGGACATCTCCGAGCACGACTCGACGCACCTGCGCGGATACGCCGGCAGCCGGCCGGTGCGCTTCGGCAACGACGCCTGGCGGCAGCGGCAGCTCGACGTGCCCGGCGAGATGATCTCGGCGGTGTGGCGGTTGCACCACCTGCTCGGGGATCCCCTCGACGAGGAGCTGCGCGAGATGGTGCTCGGCCTGGCCGATGAGGTCGCCGACACGTGGCACCTGCCGGACCGGGGCATGTGGGAGACCCGGGACGCCGACCGGCACTACGTGTCGTCGAAGGTGCTCTGCTGGGTGGCGATGGACAAGGCCGTCGCGCTGGCTCCCCGGCTGGGCGAACGCGCCGACGCCCGCCGGTGGGCGGCGATCCGGGACGAGATCCGGACCAGCGTGCTGCGCGAGGGGTGGAACGAGACCGTCGGGGCGTACACCGGTGCGTTCGGGTGCCGCGAGATAGACGCCTCCGCGCTGTTCCTGCCGGTGGCGGGGTTCCTCCCGGCCACCGATCCGCGGATGCGCGCCACCATCGAGGTGATCGAGCGCGACCTGGGCACCGACAGCGGGTTGGTCCGGCGTTGGGACACCGACCCCGCCGGATTCCTGCTCTGTTCGTTCTGGCTGGTGGAGTGCCTGGTGCTGGCGGGGGAGCGGGAGCGCGCCGAGGCGCTGTTCGAGCGGGTGGTGGGCCACGCCAACGACGTCGGCCTGCTCAGCGAGCAGATCGACCTGCACACCGGCGCGCAACTCGGCAACACACCGCAGGCGCTCTCGCACATCGGCCTGATCAACGCCGCGTGGCGGCTCACCGACCCGACATCGGACTGAGCACCGGCAGCCCGCCCACGTCCACCGAGTCCGGGTACTTCAGGCCGGCGCCGGTGTTGAGCACCACGACCCGCTCGCCGGCCCGGATCCAGCCACCCGCCCGCAGCTGCCGCGCCGCCGTCAGGCAGGCCGCCCCCTCCGGGCAGAGCAGCAGCCCCTCCCGCGCGGCGAACCCCCGCAGGTCGGCGAGGAGGTCCTCGTCCGCCACGGCGAGGGCCGTGCCCGCGCTCTCCCGCAACGCGGTCAGGATCAGCTCGTCGCCGAGCGGGGCCGGCACGGTGATGCCGAACGCCACGGTGTGCGCGTCGGCCCACGGCTCGGCCCGCTCCGCGCCGGCGGCGAAGGCCCGGACGATCGGCGCGCAGCCGGTCGACTGCACGGCCACCAGGCGGGGCAGCCGGTCGGTGATCCAGCCCAGCTCGCGCAGCTCGTGCAGCGCCTTGTGGATGCCGATCAGGCCGACGCCGCCCCCGGCGGGGTAGACGATCACGTCGGGCACCTGCCACCCGAGCTGCTCGACGATCTCGTACCCCATGGTCTTCTTGCCCTCGAGCCGGTACGGCTCGCGCAGCGTGCCCGCGTCGAAGAGGGCGCCGCCGGCGTCGGCGACCAGCCGTGCGACGTGCCGGCCGGCGTCGCTGATCAGCCCGTCGACCAGCCGCAGGTCGGCCCCGGCGGCGACGCACTCGCGGCGGCAGATGGTGGGCGCGTCCTGCGGCATGACGATGGTCGCACCCAGCCCGGCCCGGGTCGCGTAGGTGGCCCAGGCGGCACCCGCGTTGCCGTTGGTCGGCATGGCGATCCGTTCGACGCCCAGCTCGCGGGCGCGGCTCACCCCGACGGCGGCGCCACGCGCCTTGAACGACCCGGTCGGGGTCAGCCCCTCGTCCTTGACCAGCAGGTCCGGGATGCCGATCTCCGCGCCGTACGCCGGGGCGCGCCACAGCGGCGTCCAGCCCTCGCCCAGCGTGGTGACGTGCCCCGGGTCGGCCACCGGCAGCAGCTCCCGGTACCGCCACAGGTCGGCCGGCCGGAGCCCGAACCGCTCCGGGGTGACCACCTCGGCCACCGCCGCCAGGTCGTAGCGGGCGAACAGCGGGGACCCGCAATCGCACAGGTTCTGCGGCTTGCCGGCGTCGTGCTCCCGGCCGCAGCGTGGACATTCCAGGTGGGTCAGGTACACGGTGCTCCTCGCGTCGTCCGCGGTCGGTCAGCTCGTGTCGATGCTCAGCCAGTGGCGGCTGCGCCGGCCCGGCTCGTACGCCGAGTCGAGGCGCTTGGCCACCACACCCGGCAACCCCTGCTGACGGGCCGTCCGCAGGGACTCGGCGCCGGTGCCGGGGAACCAGGGCGGAGTCTGCCAGTGGGTGCCGCCCAGCGCCAGCCCGTCGAGCAGCTCCCGGCGCTGCGCGTACGGCAGCCCGACGCTGGTCACGCCCTCCAGCCACAGCAGGTCGAACAGCAGGAACTGGGCGTCGGCGGTGGCCCGCCCACCGCGGGCCGGGCGTACCCGACCCGCCTTGTCGATGCGCACCAGGACGCCGTCGAGCACGGCCTCCGTCGGCGCCAGCGTCTCGGCGAGGTCCCGCAGCCACGGGTACGTCCCGGTGATCTCCTCGTCGGTCTCCGACAGCAGCCGCAGCCGGCCGCCCGAGACGTACGCGACCGCCCGGACGCCGTCCCAGCGCAGCTCGTACCCCCACTCCTCCTCGTCGCGGGGCAGCTTCCGCGCCGGTGTGGGGTGCATCGGGCGGACCAGCTCCGGCATGCTCTCCCAGCCCTCCGGCGGCGGGTCGGTGCGCCGGACCATCCAGTCCCGCCCGTCCCGGCCACCGGCGGCGAAGAGCACGTACCGGCCGCTGGTCCGCTCCCCGTCGAGGGTCACGATGACCTCGTCGTTCCGCCACTTCTCGCAGCGGTAGGTTCCCCGGTCGTGGATCGTCATCCGGCCGCCGCCGTACTCCCCGGCGGGGATCTCGCCGGAGAAGTCGAGGTACTCCATCGGGTGGTCCTCGGTGTGCACGGCGAGGTGGTTGCGGCCGGTGTCCCGCGGCAGGCCGCGTGGCACCGCCCAGGAGGCGAGGACGCCGTCGTGCTCCAGCCGCAGGTCCCAGTGCAGGCTGCGGGCGTGGTGCTGCTGGATGACGAAGCGGGCGCCGTCCGGGCCACCCGCCTCCGGGGCCCGCTCCGGCACGGGTTCGGGGGTACGCGCAGCGTCCCGTTTGCGCCGGTACTCCTCCAGCCGGTCAGCCACATCCGCATTCTCCGGCACCGGGGCGGATTCCGCCCGGGGTCGGCCCGGTCGGGGGTGTGGGTCCGGTTGGCCGGTGTGCCGGGGGCGATCACGGGTAGAACCGTCGGTATGGATCTCGACCAGCCCACCGTCCTGCTCTCCGGCGAGGTGCGGATACCCCTGCTCGGCTTCGGTACGTGGCAGATCACCGGACCGGCGGCGTACGAGGCGGTGCTGGCCGCCCTCGACGCCGGTTACCGGCACATCGACACCGCCACCATGTACGGCAACGAGGAGGAGATCGGTCGGGCGGTCGCCGAGAGCGGCCTGCGCCGGGAGGACGTCTTCATCACCACGAAGCTGCCGCCGGCGCGGGTCGGCCGGGAGCAGGAGACGATCGAGGCGAGCCTGCGCGCGCTCGGCACGGACCACGTCGACCTGTGGCTGCTGCACTGGCCGCCGTCGAACCCGGCGGACAGCATCCCGGTGTGGCGGGAGATGCTCGCCGCCCGGGACGAGGGCCTGGTCCGCACGGTCGGGGTCAGCAACTTCAGCACCGCCCAGATCGACGAGCTGATCCAGGCCACTGAGGAGACCCCGGCGGTCAACCAGATCCGGTGGAGCCCGTCGCTGTACGACCGGCAGCGCCACCGGGACCACCGGGACCGGGGCGTCGTGCTGGAGGGCTACAGCCCGTTCAAGACCAGCGACCTGACCGACCCGGTTCTGGTCCGGATCGCGGCCGCGCACGGCGTCTCACCGGCCCAGGTGGTGCTCCGTTGGCACATCGACCACGAGATCGTGGCGATCCCGAAGAGCGTGACGCCGGAGCGGATCCGTACCAACGCCGACGTCTTCGACTTCTCCCTCACCGCCGAGGAGATGCGCGACATCGACGCGCTCGGCGGCTCCTGACCTCCCTCGGCCCACGGGGTTCTGGGCCGGCGCGTGCCCTCGATGGCGAAAACTTTCACCCCAAACATGGGTGCCGAAGGGTATCGACATCGACGAACGTTGCAGGGTAGCGTCACGGCCATTAATCGATCCTCGTAGTTTTCTGGAGGACGCCATGGCCCCTGCCCGTCCCGTCCGTCTGCGCCGCCGAGGTCTGCTCGGCGTGCCGGCGCTGGTGGCCGCCGCCGCGGTCGCCGTCGCCGCCCGGCCGGCGCCCGCGGTCGCCGCGCCGAAGAAGCTCGAGTGCCTCGCCGACCTGCTCCAGGAGTCCTGATGGCGACCATCCCCTGGTTGGCGGACGTGCTGCGGGGCGCAGGAATCCAGGTCGTGACCCACGGCGACTGGCTCAACCGCATGCGGCCGGGAAGCTTCAGCCCGATCGGCGTGCTCTGGCACCACACGGCCGCGACCTCCAGCGCCACCAACCCGCACCCGGCGCTCAACATCTGCATCAACGGCCGGTCCGACCTGCCCGGCCCGCTCTGCCAGGCGTTGGTCGACTACCACGGCGTCTTCCACGTCATCTCCGCCGGCCGCTGCAACCACGCCGGCACCGCCCGGGCGAGCGGACCGATCCCCGCCGGCGACGGCAACACCATGTTGATCGGCTGGGAGATCGACTACAACGGGGTCAACCAGGAGATGACGGCGGCGCAGTACAACGCCTCCGTCGCCGCCACCGCCGCCGTGCTCAAGCAGCTGGGCAAGGACGCCAGCTACGCCCGCGGGCACCGGGAGACCAGCACTACCGGCAAGATCGACCCGTCCTTCGTCGACCTGAACGTGATGCGCTCCGACGTCGCGGCGAAGATGGCCGGTGGCACGGCGTGGAGCGCCATCGTCGACAACAGCACCGCCGGCCGGTTCACCGCGAGCGCCAGCTGGGGCGTCTCGTCGTACTCCGCCCAGCGCTACGGGGCCGACTACCGCTACGCCGACCCCGTCGCCGCCAGCGACGCGGCCTGGTACAAGTTCAACGTCCCGGCGACCGCGAGCTACCGGGTGGAGGCCTGGTGGCCGGCGGTGTCCGGCTACAACGCCGGCACGCCGTACATCATCGCGACGACGACCGGCAACCAGACCGTCTACGTCGACCAGCGGGTGAACGGCGGGCAGTGGCGCAACCTCGGCACCTTCACCCTCCCGGCGGGCGACGCCAACCGGGTGGCGGTGAGCCGGTGGAGCGGTTCCGCCGGATACGTCATCGCCGACGCCGTTCGGCTGACCCGGGTCTGACCCCGGGAGGGCCGCGCCGGGAGCGGCCAGCGGGTGGTGGCCGCGAGTGGGGCGGCGGATGCCGGGTGACATGCCCTAGGGTCGGCGGGCCGGTCCCTCCACGAAGGAGCATCGTGATTCGACTCCGCGGCATCCTGACCGTCGCCGGCGCCGCCGTGGCGGCCACGGCGGCGCTGCCGGCCACCCCCGCCGCCGCCGACACCGTCGACCGGTACGCGCATGCGCACTTCGACGGTGCCGGCAGCATGTTCGTCGACGTGCACCGTCCGGCCACCGGCGTCACCACCGTGGACGTCGAGTGGCAGGACAGCACCTGCGGCCCGGTCGGCGACCTCTACGTGTGCGACAGCGTCTCCCGGCGCGCGTACGACGTCCCGGTCACCCGCTTCGCGTTCTCGCTGAGGGAGGCGAAGCTGGCCGCGACCGTGCCGTACCAGGAGACCCGTCGGCACTGCGAGTTCGTCGACGAGACCGAGAACTGCACCGAGGAGACCGGCGCCGGCACGACCACGCTGCAAGTGACCTGGACGGCCATCGCCGAGCCCTACCGCGAGCGGTGGACCGGCGAGGACGGCACCGTCTACATCTCCACCAGGAGCGACACGTCGGTGTCCGGCAGCGGCTTCGGCAGCACCTACGACGACCCGCCGGGCACCTTCGGCGTGCTGAGCCGGGTCCGGACCATCCCGCCGGCCGCCTGACCACGGGCCGGGGTGCCGCGTCGGGACGATGCGGCACCCCGGCCCGTGGGCCTCAGGACCGGGTGCAGGCCGCTCCGTTGAGGGTGAAGCTGGTCGGGGAGGAGTACGCCCCGCTCAGCGTCCCCTGGTAGCCGAAGCTGGCCGTGCCGCCCGGCGCGATCGAGCCGTTCCAGCTCACGTTCCGCGCGGTCACCGACGACCCGCTCTGGGTCACCGTGGCGTTCCAGGAGTTGGTCACCGTCTGCCCGGCGGGCAGCGTGTACGCGAGCGTCCAGCCGTTGATCGCGCTCGACCCGGTGTTGGTGATCCGCACGTCGGCCGTGAAGCCGTTGCCCCACGAGTTCGGCGTGTACGTCACCGCGCACCCGCTGCCGCCCGGCGGCGGCGTGGTCGGCGGCGGGGTCGTCGGCGGGGGTGTGGTCGGGTTGCCGCCGCCGTTGACCGAGGCGGAGAAGTTGGTGACGGCCAGCCCGACACCGCCCTGCCAGGGCTCGAAGCCGGCCTGGATGCTGGTCAGGTACCACGAGTTGGTGATCGCGCCCCGGTTGCGGACGTCGTTGATGAAGTCCAGGACGCTGAAGCTGAGACTGCTGATCGCCGACGGCGCCACGTACGAGACGACGTTGTTGGAGCCGTTGCTGCCCCGCCAGACCTCCCAGGTGCGTCCGGCGAGGCTGGCGGTGCCGACCGGCGACCCGATGGGCTGGATCGAACCCTGGCGGTTGAGCCAGATCATGATCTCCATCTGGTTCACCCCGTCCCGCTTGGGCGAGGGGTCGAGCCAGATGTCGTACGAGGCGTTGTAGGTCGCCCCGCTGACGTAGCGGTAGGTGATGCTGCTGTTGGCGCTGCTGATCTGGCTGACCTGGATGGGCAGGTTGGTGCCGGGGGAGCAGTTCGTGTAGTGGCAGCCGATGAAGATCGACGGGTACGCCGTCGGCGCGCCGTTGGTGGGGTTGCTGCCGTCCTGCCTGGTGATCTCGAAGCCGGTGTCGGTGACGGTGATGCACTGCTGGGCGCTGGTGCCCCAGCGGTTGTTCTGCACCACGTACCGGCCCTGGATGGTGGTCGAGCCGTACTGCTCGCAGATCTGGGTGTCGGCGGAGGCGGTGCCGCCGAGGGCCACGGCGACGATCGACCCGGCGGCCAGCAGGGTCGCGGCCGCGAGGGCCCGGAGTGGACGTTTCATGGTGCTCCTCAGTCGTCGCCGCCGGGTGGCGCCGGGCGGGTGGTGGGTCACGGGCGGGTTCGGGAGCGCTCCCACGCTAGTCGACACATTTACATCTCTGAAACCCTTGCGCAACAGGATGGGGGTATTAAGACGGAAAGTGAGGTTTGTCACGTGAGCGACGAGCGGCCCGCTGGTGGATCGTCCGGGCAACCGGCGCGCGCGGAAAGGGGTTGCCCCGAGGGGACCGATCGACTCTGGTGTGCGTCGATTGCGCCGAGTAGTGTCTTGCCTCCAACGCGTGCCGAACCCCCTCCGGAGGCGTACACCACCATGGGTGGCTCCCCCCTGCGCATCCTCGTCGTCGGCGCGGGCATCGCCGGCCTCGCCGTGGCCCGGGCGCTGCGGATGGCAGGCTTCCGGCCCGACGTCACCGAGAAGCTCCCCGCCGGCGAACTCCCGGACACCGGTCTCTACCTGCCCGGCAACGCCGCGCGGGCGCTGCGCCGGCTCGACCTCGACGGGCCGGTCCGGCCCCTCGGGCAGGTGATCCACCGGCAGTACTTCCTCGACGCCTCGGGCACGCCGCTCTGCGAGGTCGACCTCGACACGCTGTGGGCCGGCGTCGGGGAGTGCCGGGCGCTGCTCCGGGCCGAGCTGCACCGGGTGCTGCTCACCGGCGCCGGGGGCGCTGTGCGGCACGGCGCCGAGATCCGCGGCATCGACCTGCTGCCGCGGAGCGTCGGCGTCACGTTCGTCGACGGCACCGCCACCGAGTACGACCTGGTGATCGGCGCGGACGGGCCCCGCTCCTCGATCCGTACGCTCGCCTCACTCGGGGGCCCGCCGCGCCCCACCGGGCAGGTGGTGTACCGCGGCGTGGTGCGGGACGGGCCGCCCGTCCGCGAGTGGACCGCGCTGCTCGGGCAGCGGGCCGGTTTCCTGATCATCCCCATCGGGGCCGGGCGGCTGCACTGCTACGCGGACGAGACGGGCACCGAGGCGCCGGTCGACGCGGTGGCCCGGCTGCGGGAGCTCTTCGGCGACTACGGCGGTCCCGTGCCCGAGGTGCTGGACTGCCTGGACCACGTGCACGTCGGCGTCACCGACGAGGTCGAGCTGGGCCGGTGGCATCGGGGACGGGTGCTGCTGGTCGGTGACGCCGCGCACGCCACCGCACCGACTCTCTCCCAGGGCGCGGCGATGGCGCTGGAGGACGCCGTCGTGCTCGCCGAGTCGCTGAAGGCGGCCGGCAGCGTCGAGGCGGCGCTGACGGCGTACGAGAGTCGTCGTCGTCCGCGTACCCGATGGGTGCGGGACCGGACCCGGGACCGCAACCGGACCCGCGACGTGCCGCCCGCGCTGCGCGATCCGCTGCTGCGCGGGCGCGGCGGACGCATCTTCGGCGAGCACTACCGGCTGCTGCTGGGGCCCCTGTGACGGCAGCCGGGGCCGTTCCCGGTGGGCGCGGGCGCGGTCCGGCGTGCCGGGTGGCGCAGGTTACCCGACCACCCCACGCGGCGCTGCCACCTGCCGGGGACTATCCTCCTTGCGGATGACGGCCCGCAGACAACAACGCGTGCCGAGCGGGACAACCCAGAACCGGAGGCCACTCGTGACCACCGTCGCACCCAAGCCGGTCGTGACCCGGCCCTGGCCGGTCCGAGCACCGGTCAAGGGGTCGGCCATCGCGCGGCTGCTGCGGACCACGGACGCGAAGCAGATCGGGATCATGTACATGGTCACCGCGTTCGCGTTCTTCATGATCGGCGGCCTGATGGCCCTGATCATGCGGGCCGAGCTGGCCCGGCCCGGGCTGCAGTTCCTGTCGCCCGAGCAGTACAACCAGCTCTTCACCATGCACGGCACGATCATGCTGCTGTTCTTCGCGACGCCGATCGTGTTCGCCTTCGCGAACTACATCGTGCCGATCCAGATCGGCGCGCCGGACGTCTCCTTCCCGCGACTGAACAGCTTCGCCTACTGGCTCTACCTGTTCGGTGGGTCGATGGCGACGCTGGGCTTCATCACGCCGGGTGGCGCCGCGGACTTCGGCTGGTTCGCCTACACGCCGCTGAGCAGCGTCGAGCACTCGCCGGGCGTCGGCGCGAACATGTGGATCGTCGGCCTGGCCATCTCCGGTCTGGGCACCATCCTCGGCGCGGTCAACATGATCACGACGATCCTGACCCTGCGCGCGCCCGGCATGACCATGTTCCGGATGCCGATCTTCACCTGGAACATCCTGGTCACCAGCCTGCTGGCGATCCTGGTCTTCCCGCTGCTGGCCGCCGCGCTGTTCGCGCTCGCCGCCGACCGCCTGATGGGCGCCCACGTGTACGACCCGGCGACCGGCGGGCCGATGCTGTGGCAGCACCTGTTCTGGTTCTTCGGCCACCCCGAGGTGTACATCGTCGCGCTGCCGTTCTTCGGCATCGTCTCCGAGGTCATCCCGGTCTTCTCCCGCAAGCCGATCTTCGGCTACAAGGGCCTGGTCGCCGCGACCATCGCCATCGCCGCCCTGTCGATGAGCGTGTGGGCGCACCACATGTTCGCCACCGGCCAGGTGCTGCTGCCGTTCTTCAGCTTCCTGAGCTTCCTGATCGCCGTCCCCACTGGCATGAAGTTCTTCAACTGGATCGGCACCATGTGGCGGGGCCAGATCAGCTTCGAGTCGCCGATGCTGTTCTCGATCGGCTTCCTCGTCACGTTCCTCTTCGGCGGTCTCACCGGCGTGCTGCTGGCCAGCCCTCCGCTGGACTTCCACGTGTCCGACTCGTACTTCGTGGTGGCCCACTTCCACTACGTGCTCTTCGGCACGATCGTGTTCGCGGTGTTCGCCGGCATCTACTTCTGGTTCCCGAAGATGTTCGGCCGGATGCTCGATGAGCGCCTCGCCAAGGTGCACTTCTGGCTCACCATGATCGGCTTCCACACCACGTTCCTGGTGCAGCACTGGCTGGGCAACGAGGGCATGCCGCGGCGGTACGCGGACTACCTGCCGACCGACGGCTTCACCACGCTGAACATGATCTCCACGATCGGCGCGTTCATCACCGGTATCTCGACCCTGCCGTTCATCTACAACTGCTGGAAGTCGTACAAGGCCGGCCCGGTGGTCGAGGTCGAGGACCCGTGGGGCCACGGCAACTCGCTGGAGTGGGCGACCACCTCGCCGCCTCCGCTGCGGAACTTCGACCGGATGCCGCGGATCCGCTCCGAGCGGCCGGCGTTCGACTACAAGTTCCCGGAGCTGGCCGCCGGTGGCCAGTCGCTGGCCGGCCCGCCGGAGGGCGGCGCCAAGCCGCTGACCAGCGAGTCCGACGGTGGCGCCAGCTACCAGGAGGACGTCGCGAGCGACATCGACCGCCGCTGACGGTCCGCGTCTCGCACGACGGGCGCCGCCCCCGGGGATCCGGGCGCGGCGCCCGTCGCCGTTCCCGTGGCGGTGCGGGCTGAACGGGGCCGCCGGGAGTGATCCACTCGGCTTCCGTGAAGTCGGGCCATCGTCCGCACTTGGATACCGCGACTTCAAGGATATCGAGTGGATCAGTCCACCCCGTGACGGCGGCATGGGGGTGATCCGGGGTCAGGGAAACCGCGATGCCGGCGGCATCGAGTTGACCAATGCGGCCGTCCGGTGGATCACGACCCGATGTCGGGCGACCCGGGCCCGGCACCCCGGGCCGGGCGACCCGCCCGCATGCCCGCCTGCGCTGGCGGGCGTGAGCACAACCAGCCCGGTCGCGCGGTCCGCCGCCTGCACACCCGCCCCTGGCACCAGACCGCTCGCATCCGCGCCGGGCGGGGCCAGGGGGGCGGTCGCCGGTCAGGCGGCGGCGAGTTCGGGCTCCGGCTCGGGCGTGGCCTCGGCGGCCTCGGCGGCCCGGCGGCGCAGCTCGACCGGGAGCACGGCCAGGGCGACCAGCGCGCCGATGGCGCCGGTGACCGCGAAGCCCCAGGCGGGCGCGGACGCGTCGATGACCGCCCCGGCCAGCGGTGCGCCGACCGCGATGCCGATCGTGATGGCCGAACCGTGCAGGCCCATCGCCTCGCCGCGCGCCCCGGCGGGTGCCAGCCGGCTGACCTCGTCCGAGGTGGCGGCGATGGTCGGCGCGCACAGCAGCCCGGCCGGGATCAGCGCCAGGCAGAGCAACCACCAGTGGGAGCCGCCCAGCCCCACCGGGATGGTGGCGACGCTGAGCGCCGCCATCAGCGCGAGCGGGGACCAGGAGCGGGTGACCGCGCCGTACGCGAAGCCGCCGACCAGCGAGGCGACCGCCCACATGGCGAGCACCACCCCGGTGTAGCCGACCTCGCCGCCGTCCCGCAGCACCGCGATCACGGCCACGTCGGTGCCGCCCAGTACGAGGGTGGCGGCGGTGCTCGCGGCGAGTACGGCGAGCATCCGCGGCGTGAGCCATTCGCGCCGGGCCACCTTCCGCTGCGGCCCGACCGCCTCGCCGGCGCCGCGTACCGGGGGATTGAGCAGCCAGAGCCCGGCGCCGGCGGCGACGATGCCGGCGCCCACCAGGTAGAGGGTGGTCCGGGCGGAGATGGCGGTGACCGCGACCGTGGCGAGCGCGGGGCCGACCATGAACGACAGCTCCACCGACATCGAGTCCAGCGCGTACGCGGGACGGCGCCGGTCCGGCGGGACCAGGGCCGCGATGGACTGCCGGATCACCGAGAAGATCGGCAGCGCCAGCGAGCCGGCGAGGAAAGCGGCCGGCAGGAGCAGCGCGTACGACAGCATCGGCGCGGTGGACCAGAAGACCGCCTCGGCGACGCCGGTCAGCACGAGCACCGGGCGCAGGCCCCGCCGGTCCACCAGACGCCCGAGCAGCGGGCCGCCGATGGCCGCGCCGACGGTGATCGCGGCGCCGACCAGCCCGGCGGCGCCGTACCCCCGGCCGAGGTCCTCGACGACGAAGAAGGTCAGCGTCACCCCGGTCGCGGTGAGCGGGACCCGGGCGAGGACCGCCACCAGCAGCAGCGACCGGAGACCGGGCAGGGCGAGCGCCTCCCGGTAAGCCTTGATGTTCACGACGGTCCGTACCTCCGCGGACATCCTCGGCCGGGGGTACGACAACCGCCAAAGATTTACCGGGTCATGCGGCCCTGATCACAGGCTTTCCCCGGGTGGTGATCCCGGCGCCCTCGAACGCGCGCAGCGCCACGTCGGTCGTGTCCGGGGCGACACCGGCGGTCAGGTCCAGCAGCACCGTGGTGTCGAACCCCTCCTCGAAGGCGTCCACGGCGGTGGCGCGGACGCAGTGGTCGGTGGCGATCCCCACGATCTCCACCCGGTCGACGTCGTGCCGCCGCAGCCAGTCGGCGAGGCACTCGCCGCCGTCGGTGTGCCCCTCGAAGCCGGAGTACGCGGCCGCGTGCTCGCCCTTGTGGAAGATCGCCTCGATCCGGTCGGTGGCGAGGTCGGGGTGGAACTCCGAACCGGGGGTGCCCACCACGCAGTGCCGGGGCCACGTGTCGACGAAGTCCGGTGGATCGCCGAAGTGGGAGCCCGGGTCGACGTGGTAGTCCTTCGTGGCGACCACGTGGTCCCAGCGGTTCGGCTCGGTGGCGAGCAGCCGGCTGATGCCGGCCGCGACGGCGGCCCCGCCTCCGACGGCCAGCGAGCCGCCCTCGCAGAAGTCGTTCTGCACGTCCACGATGATCAACGCGTTGCCCATGTGACGTCCCTTCAATCGGCCGGCAAGACGGTGACCGGGATGGCCGGGTCACCGGCGGAGAGCTTCAGCCCCTCCCAGGGGATCGAGATCAGGCACTGCCGCAGGTGCTCCCGGGACTCGTCCAGCGTCGGCTGGGCGATCGGCTCCCCGCCGACGACGTACGACCGCTGGAGCAGCCGGTCGTGCGGCCGCCGGTCCGGCACGCCCTGCGGCACGACCACCTCCTCGGTGGCGGTGCCCGTCGGCTTGTGGCGGCGCACCGCCACCTTGCGCCCCCCGATGGTGGCCTTCTGCTCGGAGCGCTTGACGACCGGGCGGCCGTCGACCTCGACGAGCTTGTAGACAAGGCCGGCCGTGGGGGCGCCGGAGCCGGTGACCACGGCGGTGCCGGCCCCGTACATGTCCACCGGTTCCGCGGCGAGCGCGGCGATGGCGTACTCGTCGAGGTCGCCGGACACGATGATCTTCGTCTCGGTGGCGCCGAGCGAGTCGAGCAGCTCGCGGGACTGCTGGGCCATGACGGCCAGGTCGCCGGAGTCGATCCGGACGGCGCGCAGGTCCGGCCCGGCCACCGCGATGGCGTTGCGGATGCCCTGGCTGATGTCGTACGTGTCGACCAGCAGCGTGGTGTTCTTGCCCAGCGTGGCGACCTGCGAGGCGAACGCGGCCCGCTCGTCGTCGTGCAGCAGGGTGAACGCGTGCGCGGCGGTGCCCGCGGTGGGGATCCCGTAGCGCTGCCCGGCCGCCAGGTTGGAGGTGAACCGGAATCCGGCCAGGTACGCCGCCCGCGCCGCCGCGACCGCCGCCTCCTCGTGGGCCCGCCGGGAGCCCATCTCGATGAGGGTGCGCCCCCGGGCCGCGGTGACCATCCGCGCGGCCGCCGCGGCGACGGCGCAGTCGTGGTTGAGCACCGACAGCACCAGCGTCTCCAACACCACGCACTGGGCGAAGGTGCCCGACACGGTGAGGATCGGCGAACCGGGGAAGAACAGCTCACCCTCGGCGTACCCGTCGACGTCGCCGGTGAAGCGGTAGTTGGTGAGCCACTCCGCGGCGGCCTCGTCCACGACCCCGGTGCGCCGCAGGAAGTCGACCTCGTCGGCGTCGAAGCGGAAGTCGCGGATCATGTCGACCAGCCGCCCCGTCCCGGCGACCACGCCGTACCGGCGGCCGGTGGGCAACCGGCGGCTGAACACCTCGAACACGCAGTGGCGGTCGGCGGTGCCGTCGCGGAGGGCGGCGCTGACCATCGTCAGCTCGTAGTGGTCGGTCAGCAGTGCGGGGCGAAGGGCGGTCACCGCCTCAGCCTAGGGTTTGGCCCGGATCAGCGCCGTCGTGGCCCGGGATCGCCCGCAGCGCCGCCCCCAGCTCGGCCCGCCCGGTCACACCGAGCTTGCTGTAGATGCGCTGGAGGTGGTTCTCCACGGTGCGCGCGGAGAGGTAGAGCTGCTGGGCGATGACGCGGCTGGTGGCGCCGGTGGCCGCGAGCCGGGCCACCTGCCACTCCCGGTGGCTCAGCGTCGGCGTCCCGGCGCGCAGCGCGGGGGTGTTGACCTGGCCGCAGCGCCCGAGCAGGGCGGCCAGCCGCTCCCGGGCGGTGGTGGCCCCGGGCGCCCGCCGGTCCCGCAGGAGGTGCAGCGCCGTCGCCGTGGCCTCGGCGGCCCAGACGGTCAGGTCCAGCTCGGCGAAGGCCTCGGCGATCGCGAGCAGATCCTCCGCGGCGCCGTCGGCCACCGCCCGGGCGTGCCGGGCCAGCAGCGGCGGCAGCATCCCGTCGACCTGCTCGGACAGCTCGGCCAGGCGCTGCGCGACGGTCCGCCGGCTCCCGTCGGAGCAGGTCGGCCCGAGCGGTGCGGTGGCCTGGTCCAGGCGGACCAGGTCGTGGAGCACGTGGACCTCGTGTCCGGCGAAGCCGTCGGTGCGCAGTCGCTCGGCCAGGTCCGCCAGGTGCTTGACCGCGCCGGGCAGGTCCCCGCCGGCCGCCAGGACCGCCCCGCGGGCCTGCTCCAGCCACGGGTAGAGCACCGCCATGCCGCGCGCGTGCGTGCGGTCGGCCTCGGCCATCGCCTCGGCGGCCTGCTCCGCGTCGCCGCGCAGCGCCGCGGCCTGGGCCCGCTCGGCCTGCGCCAGACCGGCGTAGACCCGGCTGGTGGCCAGGACGGCGCACGCGCCCAGGCTGGTCCGCAGCGCGGTGTCGCTCTCGCCGCGCAGCCGGGCCGCGTACGCCTGGAGGATCGCCAGGTAGCCGGTGCCGAGCCGGAAGTCCCCCGCGCCGGCCAGGTCGGCGAACTCGTCGGCCACGATGGCGTCGATGCCGGGGAGGTCCCCGGCGAGCGCGAGCCGGGTGCCCCGGGCCAGCTCCAGCGCCAGTTGCAGGTACGGCATGTCCGCCCGCCAGTGGCCGGCCGCCGCCTGGACCAGCTCGATGGCCACGGCGCTGCGGCGCAGCTGCCCCTGCACCGTGTGCAGGTAGGCGATGGTGCACCGGGCCAGCTCCCGCGCGGCCACGCTGGCGGCGGGCCGGTCCAGCACGGTCTGCCCCAACCGCAGCGCGGCGCCGGTGTCCATGCGGTGCAACCGCATGATGGCCTCGAAGGCCAGCACGCGGGCCTGGGCGGCGGAGTCCCCCAGCTCGGCGCCCCGGGCGGCGACCTCCTCCACCGTGGACTCCCGGCTGAGCCCCCAGTAGCTGACCATGCCGCGTACGGTGAGCCACCGGCTGCGCCGCTGGTCGTCGGCCAGGTCGGCCGCGACCGCGTCGAGCACCTCGATCGCCTCGTCCGGCCGGTCGGCGAACATGAGGATGGTGGCCAGCAGCTCCGCGGCGTCGAACCCGCCGCCGGCGTCGAGCGCCGCGCGGGCGAGCCGCGTCGCCAGCGGCACGTCGTAGCGGGTGAACGCCTGCACCGCGGCGCCGAGCAGCATCCGCTCGTCCTGTGCGGTGCCCGACTCCAGCCGCCAGACGGCGACCCGCAGCAGGTCGTCACGGCGGCGCGTGCCGACCTCCTCCAGCAGTTGCGCGAGGCGGGCCTGCAAACGGCGGGTGCGGCTGACCGGGCACTGTCGACGCATCACCTCCCCGTACAGCGGGTGAGCCAGGCGCACGTCGAGCCGCCGGTCGTCGCGGACCACGGTGATGAGACCCCGTTCCTCGGCGGTCTCCACGTCGGCCGGTTCGACGGCCTGCCCGAGCAGGTGCAGGCCGAGCGGTTCGCCGAACGCGACCAGCTCGACCACCCCCCGGACCTCCGGGGTGAGCTGACCGATCCGGGTGTCGATCAGGTCGGTGAGGCTCGGCGCCAGCTCGAGCCGGCCGGTCCACGTCCACACCCCGTACGTGCTGGTCAGCTCCCCGGTCCCGGAGGCGGCGTGGACGAGTTCGCGCAGCAGCAGCGGGTTGCCGGCGGAGAGCCGCCAGAGCCGGTCGGCGGAGCCGGCGTCGACCGGCCCGTCCAGGATCGCGGCGAGGAGCCCGGCGGTGTCGGCCGGCTCCATCGGGCTCAGCTCGGCGTGGTCGACCAGGTCGTCGGTCCACAGTGCGCGGATCGGCAGCGGGATCTGCTCGCCGTTGCGGAGGGTGCCGATCACGGTCGCGTTATCGGACCGGGCGACGAGGTGCACCAGTGCGGCGGACGGCGGGTCGAGCAGGTGCGCGTCGTCGACGGCGAGCACGATGCGGCGGCCGGCCGCCTGCTGTTGCAGCACGTCCACCGCCCAGCGCAGGACGCCGGCCGGCGACAGTCCCTGCGGCTGGTCGGCGGGGAGGACCTGGACCAGCCCGCCGAACGGCAGCGCGGCGGTGGTGGCGCTCGCCGCGACGTACCAGACCGCGTACCGGTCGCGCGGCAGGGCGTCCACGCCTTCGCGGAGCAGCCGGCTCTTGCCGATGCCGGCGCTGCCGCTGAAGAACAACCCCCGCCCGTCGACGCTCCTCACCGCCGACAACAGACGGTTGAGCTCGTGTGTACGACCGACGAATCTCCACCGACTCATCCGCGCAGCATATCGACGGAATTCCGTATGCGTGCACTCCGTCACGCAGCGAAGTTGAGTAACCTGGTCGTTACCGCTGAGTAGATCGGGTGTTCCGACTCCGTTCCGGGTCGCCCTTACTCTTCCGGCATCCGGTCAACAACCGGACAGTTCCACGTGGCCGGCGCCGCCGGTCACCAGCACTGGGAGGCCGCCTGTGATGCCGGGTCCGCTCCCCGCGGTCGACATGTCGGGCGATCCTTACGGCGCCGCCGACCTGCCCCGCGGCCGGCCACTGCCCAGCCGGCAGGGCGCGCCCGCGCCCGGTGCCGAGGAGCCGCTGGCAGTGGTGGCCGCCGGCCCCGCCGGCGCGGGGCGGGCCGAGGTGCTCGCCGCGCTGCTACGGCTGGATCCCGCCATGCTCGCGGTGCCCGCCGGCAGTTGGCTGGTCGTCCGCCACGCGCGGGTACCGAGCCGGGCCGCGTACGTGCCCGGCTACCGACAGCCGCACTCGTACGGTGCCGACCGGCTGGCCGCCGGGCCGGCGCTCGCCCGCCCGCCGCGCCGGGTGGAGCTGTGCGTGTCGGAGCCGCTGCTGCGGCACTTCGCCCTGGTGGACACCCCGGACACCGGCAGCCTCGGTGTCCCCGGCGGCCGGGTGCTGCTGGAGGCGGCGGGCCGCGCCGGCGCGGTGCTCTTCGTGATCGCCGCCGACCAGGCGTTCACCGCGGCCGAGTTGCACCTGCTCGCCGATCTCGCCGCCGCGCGGGTCGAGGTCTTCTTCGCCGTGACGCCGGGCGCGGGTGGCTGGTGCCCGCCCGACGGCGGGTCGACGACGGAGGACACGGGGGCGTCCGTCCGTGCGGCCGACGCCGGGTCCACCGGGCCGTCGGCGGTCGCCCCGGTGGACCCGGCCGCCGTCACCGTGGCGGCGCACCGGGCCGCACTGCTCGCCGCGGTGCCCGGCCTCGCCCGTGCCCGGTGGTTCCCGGTCAGCCCCGGCGACGCCGACGACCTGCGGCGGGGGCTGGTGGGCTGGGCCGCCGACGAGGGGCTGCGGCGGGCTAGCGCCACGCCGCCGGTGCTGCCCGGGGCGCACGGTCGGGTGCCGGTGCTGCCGGAGCCGGGGCCGTGGTCCGACCAGCTCGACCGGCGGGCCCGTTCGGCCGCGCGGCGCATCCGCCAGCATCTGGCCCTGGAGCTGGCGAACATCCACCTGCGGGTGGTGCAGGAGATCGTCTTCGGGGTCGGCTGCGCCGGCCTCCCGCACCTGCTCGACCGCGAGATGGAGGCCCTGTCGCTGCTGGCCACCGCGCAGTGCGACCAGGCCGTCCGCACCATGGTCGACGAGGCGGCCGGGCGGGTGTTCGGCGCGCCGCTGGCGCCGGGTGTCCGCCGGCGGATCGCCAACGCGGTGCGGTGGGGCGTGGCCGACCACCGCTCGGGCGAGGAACTGGACCGGGTTCTCCTTGTGACCAGCACCGGTGGGGTGGCCGGCCTGACCGGCGCCGGCGCGATCGACGCGCTGACCGGCTATCCCGGGGGCTTGCGGGACGAGGTGCTTCCTCCGGTGGCGGTGGCCCTCTCCGGCGGCTGCTGGCAGCACTGGCGCAGCCCCGGCAACGACGACCCGAACGCCGCGCGGGCGTGGGCCCAGCGCGCGCTGCGGGAGGTCGAGCTGGAGCTGACCCGCGAGGTGACCCGGCGGTTCGAGGTGATCCGCCTCTCGCTGGACGCGGTGCTCTCCGATGCGGTCGACCACGGCATCCTGCTCGCCTGATGCCGGTGCCGCCGCCTGGCGTCCCCGGTTCCGCGCCCGGTCGGGGCGCCGATCCGGGACCGGCCGGCGTTCCGGTTCCTCGGTTCCCCGGATCCGGTGGCACGATGGGGGGCATGGCGGCTCCGCAGGTTGCACCGGTCGAGACGCCGGACACCGACGAGGTGCCGGCGCCCGACCGGCCGTGGGTGACGATCGTGTGGGACGACCCGGTCAACCTGATGACGTACGTGACCTGGGTCTTCCAGAAGCTCTTCGGATACAGCCGGGAGAAGGCCGAGCAGCTCATGCTTGACGTGCACCACAAGGGCAAGGCGGTCGTCTCGAGCGGCGCCCGCGAACGCATGGAGCACGACGCGTCGCAGCTGCACGCGTACGGTCTCTGGGCGACGGTGGATCGGGCGTGAGCATGTTCCGGCGCCAGGGCGACCGCTACGTCGCCACCTTCGCGGTGGACGAGGTCCGGGTGTTGCGCAAGGTGGCCTCCGAGGTGGTCGGCCTGCTGACCGACGGGTTCGACCACTCCGACCCGGTGGTCGGGCGGCTGTTCCCGGAGGTCTACCCGGAGGACGCCGCGGGCACGGCCGAGTTCCGCCGGTACACCGAGGGCGACCTGAAGACGGCGAAGATCGACCAGGCCGGCGCGATCCTCGCGGCGCTGCCCGACGAGGCGGGCGGCGAGGTGCGCCTCGACGCCGAGGCGGCCGAGGCGTGGCTGCGGGCGATCAACGACGCCCGCCTGGCGATGGGCGTCCGGTTGGAGATCAAGGACGGCACGGACCTCGGTGCCGAGCTGGACGACGCGGTGGCCGAGGATCCGACGTCCAGCCGGGTGTTCCAGCTGTCGGTCTACGCGTACCTGGGTTACCTCCAGGAATCCCTGCTCAACGCCCTGATCGACTGATTCGTGACCGCCGCCACCTCGCAGGGCCGCGCGGGCAGGCGCTAGGCTGGTCGGCGTGCTGAGCATCGACCGGTCGATCGTCGACGCGATCGTCGCCCACGCGCGTCGGGACCACCCCGACGAGGCGTGCGGCGTGGTCGCCGGCCCCGCCGGCAGCGACACCCCGGCCCGGCACATCCCGATGGACAACGCCGCCCGCTCCATGACGTTCTACGAGTTCGACTCGATGGAGCAGCTGCGGGTGTGGCGGGAGATGGACGACCGGGACGAGGAGCCCGTCGTCATCTACCACTCGCACACCGCGACCGAGGCGTACCCGTCGCGTACCGACATCTCCTTCGCCGGCGAGCCCAACGCGCACTACCTGCTCGTCTCCACGCGCGAGCCCGAGACCGAGGAGATCCGCTCCTTCCGGATCGTCGACGGCGTGGTCACCGAGGAGCCGGTCCGCATCCTGGAGCCGGGGGTGGACCCGCACGCCGTGCAGTCCTACATGTTCGGGCAGAGCCCGGCGACGGTCGACTACGAGTGTTCCGGCCGCTGAATCCAGCGCCGTAACACCCTGTCACGTCCCGTCACCATTTCGGCACACCCGACTCAAGGAGCACGACAATCATGGCCATCGAGGTCCGCATCCCCACCATCCTGCGCAGCTACACCGGCGGCGCGAAGGTCGTCGAGGGCGCCGGCGACACGCTGGGCGACCTGCTCGCCGACCTGGACTCCCGGCACGCCGGCCTGAAGGCCCGGCTGGTCACCGAGACCGGCGCGCTGCACCGCTTCGTCAACGTCTACGTCAACGACGAGGACGTCCGCTTCCTCGGCGCGCTCGACGCCAAGCTCAACGACGGCGACAGCGTGACGATCCTGCCGGCCGTCGCGGGCGGCGCGTTCGGCTTCGCGGCGGCAGCCGCGATCGCGCAGCACAGTGCGGCGGCGGGCGCCACGCGCTCCGCGCGTGGCGCGTCGGTCGCCGCCCGCTGAGGGCGGTCGTCATGGCGCGGTACGACAGCCTCCTCGACGCCTGCGGCGGCACGCCCCTGGTCGGGCTGCCCCGGCTCTCGCCGACGGTGCCCGACGGGGCGCCGCCGGTGCGGCTGTGGGCCAAGCTGGAGGACCGGAACCCGACCGGCAGCATCAAGGACCGGGCGGCCCTGTTCATGGTCCGGGCGGCCGAGGAGGCCGGCCGGCTCCGGCCGGGTGACACCATCCTGGAGCCGACCAGCGGCAACACCGGCATCTCGCTGGCCATGGTGGCGAAGCTGCGCGGGTACCGACTGGTCTGCGTGATGCCGGAGAACGTCTCCACCGAGCGGGTCCAGCTGCTGCGAATGTACGGGGCGGAGATCATCTTCTCGCCGGCGGCGGGTGGCTCGAACCAGGCGGTCGCCACGGCGAAGCAGATCGCCGCCGAGCACCCCGACTGGGTGATGCTCTACCAGTACGGCAACGAGGCCAACGCCCGCGCCCACTACGAGACCACCGGTCCCGAGCTGCTGCACGACCTGCCCACGATCACCCACTTCGTGGCCGGTCTCGGCACCACCGGCACGCTCATGGGCACCGGGCGCTACCTGCGCGACAAGGTCGAGGGCATCCAGGTCGTCGCGGCCGAGCCGCGTTACGGCGAGCTGGTCTACGGGCTGCGCAACATCGACGAGGGCTACGTGCCGGAGCTGTACGACGCCACCGTGCTGACCCGGCGCTTCTCCGTCGGGACGCGGGACGCGGTGCTGCGTACGCGCCAGCTCGTGGAGGTGGAGGGCATTTTCGCCGGTTTCTCCACCGGCGCGATCCTGCACGCCGCCCTGGCGGTGGCGCACGAGGCGGTCCGCGAGGGTCGTCGCGCCGACGTGGCCTTCGTGGTCTGCGACGGCGGCTGGAAGTACCTGTCGACCGGGGCGTACGGCGGCACTCTCGCCGACGCCGAGGACGCCCTGGAGGGCCAGCTCTGGGCCTGACCGGACGAGCACCGCGAACGGGGCGCCGGACGACCGTGCCGGCGCCCCGTCGCATCGCGGTGTGTGCACCCGGTGTGGCCGTACCGGTTGGTTCGGCGGGGCGCGCACCGGGAGCGGGTGTCACGTTCGTGACATCTTCCGGCGGATGATTCATGCGTTCGCGTACGCGAGCGTAGGCTGCGCAGCGTGGCGTACGCGTCGGTAGAGATCATGTTCCGCGGAGAGACGGCCGGCGCGGCAGCTACGCAAAGTGACAGCGAGACAACTCGATGCGACTGACCGTCCTGGGCTGCGCGGGGAGCTTCCCCGGCCCCGAGGCCCCCTGCTCGGCGTACCTGGTCGAGGCCGAGGGCTTCAAGCTCCTGGTGGACTTCGGTTCCGGGTCGCTGTCCACCCTCCAGCGGTACGCGGGGCTGCACGCCCCCGACGCCATCCTGCTCACCCACCTGCACTGCGACCACATCCTCGACGCCGCGTCGTACGTGGTCGTGCGCCGCTACGCCCCCGACGGCCCGTACCCGCCGCTGCCGGTGTACGCCCCGGCCGGCGCGCCCGACCGGCTCGCCGCCGCGTACGGGCAGGAGGACACCACCGTCGAGGACGTCTACCAGTTCTACGCACTCCAGCCGGGGACCTTCCCGATCGGCCCGCTGACCGTCACGGTCGACCGGGTCAACCACCCGATCGAGACGTACGGGGTGCGGCTGGAGCACGGCGAACGGGTCCTCTGCTACTCGTCGGACACCGCGCCGTGCGACGCCCTGCTGCGGCTGGCCCAGGACGCGGACGTGTTCCTCTGCGAGGCTAGCTACCTCGACGGGGTGGACAACCCGCCGGACCTGCACCTCACCGGCCGGGAGGCGGGCGAGGCGGCCACCAAGGCGGGCGTCGGCCGGCTGCTGCTGACCCACCTGGTGGCGGCCTGGGGCAGCGAGGCGCACACCGTCGCGTCCGCGTCCGCCGCGTACGCCGGTCCGCTCGAGGTCGTCCGGCCGGGCGCCAGCTACGAGATCTGACACCCGCCCGCGCGGGGCCGCTCTTGCCGAACTGTTCGCCGGGCGGTCAATGTCCCGTCGTCTGGCGCACCCGTGGCACCCGCACGGTGAGGGGCATGCGCATCGCCATCGTCACCGAGTCGTTCCCGCCGGACGTGAACGGTGTCGCACACTCGGTGGTCCGGGCGGCGGAACACCTCGTCGCCCGCGGCCACGAGCCGGTGGTCGTCGCGCCGGCGCCGCCCGGGTCGCACCGGCACGAATCCGACCGGTACCCGTACCCGGTGGTCCGGATCCCGAGCGTCCCCCTGCCGCGCTACCAGGGCTTCCGGCTGGGCGTACCCACGCCGGCCCGGCTGGCCGGCGCGCTGCTGTCGTACGCCCCGGACGTCGTCCACCTGGCCAGCCCGTTCGTCCTCGGGGCGCGGGCCGCGGCGCTGGCCGTGCGGCACGGCATCCCGACCGTCGCCGTCTACCAGACCGACGTCGCCTCGTACGCCCGCGCGTACCGGGTCGGCTGGGGCGAGGCCGCGGCCTGGCGCCGGCTCCGCGAGATCCACAACTCCGTCAACCGCACGCTCGCGCCCTCCACCCGGGCCGCCGCCGACCTCATCGCGAACGGCGTGCAGCGGATCTGGCTGTGGCGTCGCGGTGTCGACGCCGAGCGGTTCCAGCCGGCGAAGCGGTGCGAGGACCTGCGGCGCACCCTCGCGCCCCACGGCGAACTGCTGGTCGGGTACGTCGGCCGGCTCGCCCCGGAGAAGCGGGTCGACCTGCTCGCGGCCACCGCCGCCCTGCCCGGCGCACGGGTCGTGGTGGCCGGGGACGGCCCGGCGCGCCGGCAACTGGAGAAGGCCCTGCCCGACGTGACGTTCCTCGGCGTGCAGCACGGCGAGGACCTCGCCCGCCTGTACGCGAGCCTCGACGTCTTCGTGCACACCGGACCGCACGAGACCTTCGGCCAGACGATCCAGGAGGCGCTGGCCAGCGGCGTACCCGTGGTGGCCCCGGCCGCCGGCGGGCCGGTCGACCTGGTGGAGACCGGGGTGACCGGGACGCTGGTGCCGCCGGACGACACCGACGCGCTGGCCGGCGCCGTCGCCGCGCTCGCCGCCGACGGGTCGCGCCGGCTGGCGTACGGGCAGGCGGGCCGCGCGGCGGTGAGCCGCCGGAGCTGGACGGCGGTCGGGGACGAGCTGATCGGCCACTACCAGGCGGTGCGGGCGGGCGCGGCGGCGCTCGACCTGCCGGCGGCGTCGTGACCGGGCGACGTCCCGTCCGGCGGCGCGGCGGGGCCCGGACGGTGCCGTCGTGAGCGGCCTGCGGATCGTCCGGCTGGCGAACTTCGTCACCGGTCGCTCCGGCGGGCTCCGGACGGCGCTGCGCCACCTCGGTACGGGCTACCTGGCGGCCGGCCACGACCCGGTGCTGGTGGTGCCGGGGCCGCGGGACGCCGACGAGCGGCACCCGTGGGGGCGGGTCATCACCCTCGCCGGCGCGGAGGTGCCCCGGACCGGCGGGTACCGGCTGCTGACCGACCGCCGCCGGGTCGCCCGCGCGCTGGCCGGGCTGGCACCGGACCGGCTGGAGGTGTCCGACCGCTCGACGCTGCGCTGGACCGGCGTCTGGGCACGGGCGCACCGGGTGCCCTCGTTGATGGTCTCCCACGAGTCCCTCACCGGGCTGCTCGGCGAGTGGCGGGTGCCGCACCCGCTGCGGCGCCGGGTCGCCGACCGGCTCAACCGGGAGACCGCGCGGTCGTACGACCGGATCGTCTGCACCACCCGCTGGGCGGCCGAGGAGTTCGACCGGATCGCCGCGCCGGTCGAGCTGGTGCCGCTCGGGGTGGACCTGGACACGTTCCGGCCGGACCGGGCGGACGCGGCGCAGCGCGAGCGGTACGCGGACGCGACCGAGGTCCTGCTGGTGCACTGTGCCCGGATGTCGGTGGAGAAGCGGCCGGAGCTGGCCGTGGACGCGCTCGCCGAGCTGCGCCGCGCCGGCGTGCCCGCCGTCCTCGTGATGGTGGGGGACGGGCCGCTGCGCCCGGCGCTGGTCCGGCGCGCCGAGGGGCTGCCGGTGACGTTCACCGGTTTCCTGCCCGACCGGGAGGTGGTCGCCGCCCTGCTCGCCAGCGCCGACGTGGTGCTGGCACCCGGGCCGGTGGAGACGTTCGGCCTGGCCGGGCTGGAGGCGCTGGCCTGCGGCACCCCGGTCGTGGTGAACGCGGCCAGCGCCCTGCCGGAGGTGGTCGGCTCGGCCGGGCTCGCCGCGTACGGTTCGGCGGCGTCGCTGGCCGAGGCGGTACGGCGGCTGCTCGCCCGGCCCGAGGAGGAGCGACGGCGGGCGGCGCGGGCCCGGGCCGAGGAGTTCGGCTGGCCGGCGTCGGTGGCCGGCTTCCTGCGGATGCACGGCGCGCCCGCGCCCGCGCCACGCCGGTCCGGGAACGTGGCCGGCCCGGAGCAGCCGGCACGGGTGGTCGGCCCGCCGGAGGAGCGGCCGCCGGCGAGCCCCGCGGCGGCGGCCGCCTGACGCCGGGTCGGGACACCCCGGGGCGCTTCGATCACGGCACCACATAGGGTGCAGGGCATGGCGCGACCTGACGGGCGGCTGCCCGACCAACTCCGACCGGTGACCCTGACCCGAGGCTGGAGCACGCACCCGGAGGGTTCCGTGCTCGTGGAGTTCGGCGCGACCCGGGTGCTGTGCACCGCGAGCGTCACCGAGGGGGTGCCGCGCTGGCGCAAGGGCTCCGGGCTCGGCTGGGTCACCGCCGAGTACGCGATGCTGCCCCGCGCCACGAACACCCGCTCCGACCGGGAGAGCGTGAAGGGGAAGGTCGGCGGGCGGACGCACGAGATCTCCCGCCTGATCGGCCGCAGCCTGCGGGCGTCCATCGACCTCAAGGCACTCGGCGAGAACTCCGTCGTGCTCGACTGCGACGTGCTCCAGGCCGACGGCGGCACCCGCACCGCCGCGATCACCGGCGCCTACGTGGCGCTGCACGACGCGGTGACCTGGCTCGGCCAGCGCAAGGCCCTCGCCGGCAAGCCGGAGAAGGTGATGCACCGCTCGGTGGCGGCGGTCAGCGTCGGTGTCATCGCCGGTGAGCCGCGGCTCGACCTCAACTACGACGAGGACGTGGCCGCCGAGGTCGACATGAACGTGGTCTGCACCGGCACCGGCGAGTTCGTCGAGGTGCAGGGCACCGGTGAGGCGGGCGTGTTCGCCCGCGAGCAGCTGGACGCCCTGCTCGACCTGGCCGTCGCCGGCTGCGTGGAACTGGCCGAAGCCCAGCGGAAGGCACTCTCGTGAGCGCGAGGAGCGAGCATTCCGGGGCGGCTCGCGTGGGACGCGGCCGAGCCGGAATGCTCGTCGAGCTTGCGAGCCCCGCAGTCGCGAACAGAGGTGTTTCAGCATGAACAAGGTCCTGCTCGCCACCCGGAACCGCAAGAAGCTCACCGAGCTGCAGCGCATCCTCGACGGCGCGCTGGGCGCCCACCGGATCGCCCTGCTCGGCCTGGACGACGTCGAGGAGTACCCGGAGCTGCCGGAGACCGGCCTCACCTTCGGCGAGAACGCGCTGATCAAGGCGCGGGAGGGCTGCCGCCGCACCGGCCTGCCGACGATCGCGGACGACTCGGGGCTGGCCGTGGACGCCCTCAACGGCATGCCGGGGGTCTTCAGCGCCCGCTGGGCCGGGCGGCACGGTGACGACCAGGCCAACCTCCAGCTGGTGCTGGACCAGATCGCCGACCTGCCGGACGAGCACCGGGGTGCCTCGTTCGTCTGCACGGTGGCGCTGGTGCTGCCCGGTGGGAAGGAGCACCTGGTCGACGGCCGGCAGTCCGGCCGCCTGCTGCGGGCGCCGCGTGGCGACGGCGGCTTCGGCTACGACCCGATCTTCCTGGGCGACGGGCAGGACCGCACCAACGCCGAGCTGACGCCGGAGGAGAAGGACGCGATCAGCCACCGGGGCAAGGCGCTGCGGGACCTGGCCAAACTGGTGGCCAAGGTCCTCCCGCCGGCCTGAGCCGGCGTCCGCGTGGCAGGCCCGGCGGTCACCACGACTCGGTGACGAGGTCGCCGAGTTCCTCGACCCGCGACGCGGTCCCCGGTCCCCAAGATGGTGACCATGCGTTCCGCCTGGGCGACGGTCACGTGCCGGCCGCGCGACGTCGCCGTGGCCGGGTCCGGGGTCTCCGGCCAGAGGCGGTTTCCCGTGCCGCGGTCCCGCGAGAGCTGGTGGGTGACCTCCAGGAAGTCGCGCCGGCGTCGGCCGTCGGCCGCGCCACGTCCCCGTGCAACCGCCGGACCAGGGCCGTCGCCGCGTACCGGTCGACGGTCATGGGCGGGATCTCAGGGTCGCGATCAGCCGGTCGCCCTCGCGCCGTACGGTGACCGAGCCGGCGTCGGTGGTCAGGCGCACGTGGGTCGCCGCCGGCATCCACGGCAGGTGCAGAGCGGCGATCCGTCGTCTCGGCGATGATCGCCGCTGCCGGCAGGTCCGCCAGGGCGACCTGTCGCCGGACG
This sequence comes from Micromonospora thermarum, assembly GCF_012034245.1. Classification (GTDB taxonomy): domain Bacteria; phylum Actinomycetota; class Actinomycetes; order Mycobacteriales; family Micromonosporaceae; genus Micromonospora; species Micromonospora thermarum. The sequence continues at coordinate 173,700 of NZ_JAATEO010000007.1, forward strand.
AAGGAGCGGACCTCGTCCCGAAGGTCCTCCTCGTCGAGGTGCTGATCGGCGATCATGGCGTGGAAGCTAACACCAGTGACTGACTGTCCGATCAGGCCAGGGAACCCACCTCGCGTTCGATCGCGGCGCGCAGGTCCGGCGCGGCGACCACGGCGCGGGCGGCCTCCATCACCGGAGCGAGGAACACGTCCGGGCCGGGCTCACCGGCGACGCCACCCAGCGCGGCGATCGCGGCCCGACCGGCCGGGGACGGCTCCAGCGGCGCCCGCAGCTGGAGGCCACGCACCGCGGCGAGCAGCTCCACCGCGAGCAGGCTGGTCAGGTTGTCCAGGACCGTACGCAGCTTCTTCGTCGCCGCCCAGCCCATCGACACGTGGTCCTCCTGCATCCCGCTGGTGGGCAGCGAGTCCACCGAGGCGGGCGCGGCGAGGCGGCGGTTCTCCGCGACGATCCCGGCGGCCGTGTACTGGGCGATCATCAGCCCGGAGTTCACCCCGGCGTCGGGGGAGAGGAAGGCGGGCAGGTCCCGCGACCGGGTCACGTCGAGCAGCCGGTCCACCCGCCGCTCGGCGATCGCCCCGACCTCCGCCGCGGCGACGGCCAGGAAGTCCGCGCCGAAGCCCAGCGGCGCGCCGTGGAAGTTCCCGGTCGACTCGACCCGGCCGTCCGGCAGCACCACCGGGTTGTCCACCACCGAGACCAGTTCCCGGTCGGCCACCTGGCGGACGAAGTCGAGGGTGTCGCGGGCGGCGCCGGCGACCTGGGGAGCGCACCGCATCGAGTACGCGTCCTGCACGGCGTGCGCGAGGTCGTCGCGGTGCGAGTCCATCACCGCCGAGCTCTGGAGGAGCCGGTGGATGTTGGCCGCCGAGGCGGCCTGCCCGGGGTGCGGGCGGATGGCGTGCAGCTCCGGCAGGAAGGGCCGCTCCGAGCCGAGCATCGCCTCGATGGCCAGGGCGGCGGTGACGTCGGCCATGGTGAACAGGTGCGCGGCGTCGTGGATCGCCAGCAGCAGCATGCCCAGCATGCCGTCGGTGCCGTTGATCAGCGCCAGCCCCTCCTTGGCGGCCAGCTCGATCGGCCGCAGCCCGACCCGGCGCAGGGCCTCGTCGGCGGGGATGCGCTCGCCGGCCGGACCGAGCACCCACCCCTCCCCGAGCAGCACCAGGGCGCAGTGGGCGAGGGGTGCCAGGTCACCGGAGGCACCCAGCGAGCCGTGCTCCGGCACCCACGGGGTCACCTCGTGGTTGAGCAGGTCGACCAGCGCCTCGGCGACCAGCGGCCGGACGCCGGAGCGGCCGAGCGCGAGGGAGCGTACCCGCAGCAGCATCATCGCCCGCACGACCTCGCGCGGCATGGGCGCGCCCACCCCGGCGGCGTGCGAGCGGATCAGCGCGTGCTGGAGTTCGGCACGCCGCTCGGGCGCGACGAACGTGTTGGCGAGCGCCCCGAAGCCGGTGCTGACGCCGTAGACCGGCCGGCCGGCGGCCTCGATTCCGTCCACGATGGACCGGCTGGTGGCCATCGCGTCGATCGCCGCGGGGTCGAGGACTACCTTGGCGGTGCCACGGGCCACGGCGAGCACGTCGGCGGGGGAGACCCCGGTGGGCTGGATGACTACGGTCATTGCGGTACTCCGTTGTGCAGGACCTGGCGGATCAGTGGGACTCCCGGCCGGTAGGCCAGGTGCAGATGGGACGGGGCGTCGAGGATCATCAGGTCGGCCCGCGCGCCGGGTCGCAGCCGACCGACGTCGTCGCGGCGCAGCGCCCGCGCGCCGCCGGCGGTCGCGGCCCAGACGGCCTCCGCCGGAGTCATCCGCATCTCGCGTACGGCGAGTGCGATGCAGAACGGCATCGAGGACGTGTACGACGACCCGGGGTTGCAGTCCGTCGCGAGCGCCACGGTCACACCGGCGTCGAGCAGCCGACGGGCATCCGGGTACGGCGACCGGGTGGAGAACTCGGCCCCGGGCAGCAGCGTCGCCACCGTCGCGGTGTGTCTCCCCTCGGCGCACATGCAGTCGATCCGGGTCGACGCCAGCGCGTCGACGTCGGCGTCGGTGAGGTGGGTGCAGTGGTCGACGCTGGCCGCGCCCAGCTCGACCCCGAGCCGCACACCCGGCCCCGGGCCGAGCTGGTTGGCGTGCACCCGCACACCCAGCCCGACTGCCTGCCCGCAGGCGAGGATCGCCCGGGCGTGGTCCACGTCGAAGGCGCCCCGCTCGCAGAAGACGTCGACCCAGCGGGCGTACGGTGCCGCCGCGGCGAGCATCGGCCCGCACACCAGACCCACGTAGTCGTCGGGGCGGTCGGCGTACTCGGCCGGGACGACGTGCGCCCCGAGGAACGTGGTCTCCTCGCTCACCTCGGCGGCGATCCGCAGGGAGCGGGCCTCGTCGGCGACGGTGAGGCCGTACCCGCTCTTGATCTCGATGGTGGTGGTGCCCTGCCGCAGCGCCTCGCCGCGCAGCCGGCGTACGGTGGCCCGCAGCTCGTCGTCGGAGGCGGCGCGGGTGGCGCCGACCGTGGTGCGGATGCCGCCCCCGGTGTACGGCTCGCCGGCCATCCGGGCGGCGAACTCGGCGGCCCGGTCCCCGGCGAAGACCAGGTGGGCGTGGCTGTCCACGAAGCCGGGCAGCACCGCCGCCCCCTCGGCGTCGATCCGCCGGTCGGCGGCCGGCGCGTCCCGGGCCGGGCCGATCCAGGCCACCAGGCCGTCCTCGACCAGCAGCGCGGCGTCCCGGCGGAGGCCGAGCGGCCCGGCGCCGCCCTCGGAGTTGGTGACCAGCTCCCCAATGTTGTCCACCAGCAGGCTGCTCACGAGGTCACCTCCGCGATGGCGGCGCGCAGCTCGGTGGGCACGTCCACGGTCAGGTGCCGGCCGTCGCGCACCACGACCCGGCCGTCCACCACGACCTGGGTGACGTCGGCCGCGCTCGCCGCGAAGAACGCCCCCACCGGCGGTACGCCGGCGGTGCGGGCGCCGTCCAGTCGTACGGTCACCAGGTCGGCCCGGTCGCCGACCGACAGCCGGCCGGCGTCGCCCCAGCCCAGCGCGGCGTGCCCGGCGGCGGTGGCGGCGGTGAACAGCTCGTCGGCGGTGAAGTGGCCCCGCTTGCGGGTGCGCAGCCGTTCGTCCAGCTCCACGGCGCGCGCCTCCTCGAAGAGGTCGACCACGGCGTGGCTGTCGCTGCCGAGGCTGAGCGGGCTGCCCGCCTCGGCCATCCGGCGTGCCGGACCGATCCCGTCGGCGAGGTCCCGTTCGGTGGTGGGGCAGAGGCAGATCCCGGTCCCGCTGTCCCCGAGCAGTGTCACGTCGGCGCTGGTGGGATGGGTGGCGTGGACGGCGGTCGTGTGCCGGCCGAGGACGCCGCGGTCGGCGAGCAGGCGGGTCGGTGAGCAGCCGTGCACGGCCCGGCAGGCGTCGTTCTCGGCGGGCTGCTCGGAGAGGTGCACGTGCAGCGGCACGCCCCGGCGGTCCGCCCAGCCGGCCACGGTGGCCAGTTGGTCGGCCGGCACCGCGCGGACCGAGTGGATCGCCGCGCCGACCCGCGCGTGCGCGTTGTCCGGCGTGAACGCGTCCACCCGCTGCGCCCAGCGCAGCGCGTCGCCGTCGCCGAAGCGCCGCTGGGGGCCGACCAGCGGCTGCCCGTCCACCGTCGCGGTCAGGTACGCGGTGTCCAGGAGGGTGAGCCGGATGCCGGCGTGCGCGGCCGCCTCTACCAGCGCCGCGCCCATCGCGTTCGGGTCGTCGTACGGCTTGCCGCCCGGCCCGTGGTGCAGGTAGTGGAACTCGCCGACGCAGGTGATCCCGGCCAGCGCCATCTCGGCGTAGACGGCCCGGGCCAGGGCCAGGTACGAGTCGGGGTCGAGCCGACCCGCGACCGTGTACATGACGTCGCGCCAGGTCCAGAAGTCGCCGCGCCCGCCGTGGGTCCGCCCGCGCAGGGCCCGGTGGAAGGCGTGCGAGTGGGCGTTGGCCAGGCCGGGCAGGGTGAGCCCGGGCAGCCGTACCGCGTCGGTGAGGACCTCGACCCCGGCGGGCGGCCGGCTACCGGCGGTCAGCGGGGTGACGCCGGTGATCCGCCCGTCGTCGGTCTCGATCAGCACGTCGGGCGTGGGTTCGGCGTGGTCGGGCAGCCAGGCGTACTCGGCGAGCCAACGGGTCATGTCAGCTCCTCCAGCACCCGGGCGAGGGCGGTCACCCCGGCGGCGCAGTCGTCGTCGGTGGCCGACTCGGCGGGGGAGTGCGAGACACCGGTCGGGTTGCGCACGAAGAGCATCGCCGTCGGCAGGTGCCCGGCGAGCACTCCCGCGTCGTGACCGGCCCCGGTGGGCAGCACCGGCGCGTCGAGCAGCGCCGCGAGCCGGCCGGCCAGCCCGCCGTCGAACGCGACCAGCGGGGTCGCCGACTCCTCGGTTAGCGCCACCTCGGTGCCGTCGCGCCGGGCCCGCTCGGCAGCCTTGCCGTGGACCGCCTCGACCAGCCCGGCGAGGGTCTCCGGCTCCGCCGCACGGGCGTCCAGCCAGCCGGTCACCTTCGACGGGATCGCGTTGGTGGCGTTCGGCTCGACCGACACCCGCCCCACGGTGGCGTGGGCGCCGCGCAGCCGGGCCTCCTTGTTCGCGGCGAGGACCGTGAACGCGTACGTGAGCATGGGGTCGCGGCGGTCGGCCATCCGGGTCGTGCCCGCGTGGTTGCCCTCGCCGGTGAAGTCGAAGCGCCAGCGGCCGTGCGGCCAGATCGCGCTGGCGACCGCGGCCGGCGCGTCCTGGTCGACCAGCGCGCGGCCCTGCTCGACGTGCAGCTCGACGAACGCCGCGAAGCGGCCGAGCAACTCCGGCCGGGCGCCCGCCGGCCGGGCGCCCAGCGCCTCGGCGAAGCTCACCCCGTTCATGTCGCGCAGCCCGGCCGCGCGGTCGGCCGGCAGCGCCCCGGTGAGCAGGCGCGACCCCAAGCAGGGTACGCCGAACCGCGCCCCCTCCTCCTCGACGAACGCCGCCACCGCGACCGGCCGGGTCGGCGTGACGCCCGCCGCGCGCAGCTCGTCCACGGCGAGGAAGGCGCTGACGATGCCGAGCGGGCCGTCGTACGCCCCGCCGTGCGGCACCGAGTCGAAGTGGCTCCCGGTCAGCACCGCGTCCCCGGCCTCCGGGTCACCCCACCAGGCGAACAGGTTGCCGTTGCCGTCGTCGATGACCGGCATGCCGCGCCGCTCGGCCTGCGCGTGGAACCACCCGCGCAGGCGCAGTTCCGGCTCGGTCAGCGCGTACCGCAGGTACCCGCCGCTGCCGGCGTCCCGCCCGACCGGGGTGATCTCGTCCCACAGCTCCCGGAACCGGGTCGCCAGGTCACTCACGCCGCCACCTCGCTCCGCTCCCTCACGCCGGCCCCTCGGCCATCGGCACCCGCACGCCGGTGCGCTCGGCGACCTCGCGGGCGTCGTCGTAGCCGGCGTCGACGTGCCGGATGACGCCCATCGCCGGGTCGTTGGTGAGCACCCGCTCGATCTTCTGCCCGGCGAGGGCGGTGCCGTCGGCGACGCAGACCTGGCCGGCGTGGATGGACCGGCCGATCCCGACGCCGCCGCCGTGGTGGATGGACACCCAGGACGCCCCGCTGGCCGTGTTGACCAGCGCGTTGAGCAGCGGCCAGTCGGCGATCGCGTCCGAGCCGTCGGCCATCGCCTCGGTCTCCCGGTACGGGCTGGCGACGCTGCCGCAGTCCAGGTGGTCGCGGCCGATGACGACCGGCGCGGACAGCTCACCGGAGGCGACCATCTCGTTGAACCGGACGCCGGCCTTGTCCCGCTCGCCGTAGCCCAGCCAGCAGATCCGCGCCGGCAGGCCCTGGAAGGCCACCCGCTCGCCGGCCATCCGGATCCACCGCGCGAGGGACTCGTTCTCCGGGAACAGGTCGAGGATCGCCCGGTCGGTGGCGGCGATGTCGGCGGGGTCGCCGGAGAGCGCGGCCCACCGGAACGGGCCCTTGCCCTCGCAGAACAGCGGCCGGATGTACGCGGGCACGAAGCCCGGAAAGTCGAACGCCCGCTCGTAGCCCCCGAGCCTCGCCTCGCCCCGGATCGAGTTGCCGTAGTCGAAGACCTCGGCGCCGGCGTCGAGGAAGCCGACCATCGCCTCGACGTGCTTCGCCATCGACGCGCGGGCCCGGTCGGTGAACTCGGCCGGCTTGGCCGCCGCGTAGTCCCGGGCATCGGCCAGCTCGACCCCCTCCGGCAGGTACGACAGCGGGTCGTGGGCGCTGGTCTGGTCGGTGACGATGTCGATCGCGACGCCGCGCCGGAGCAGCTCGGGGAAGACGGTGGCGGCGTTGCCGACCACGCCGACGCTCAGGGCCCGGCGCTCCCGCTTGGCGGCCAGCACCCGCTTCACCGCGTCGTCGAGGGAGTCCGCGACCTCGTCCAGGTAGCGGTCGTGCACCCGGCGCTCCAGCCGGGTGCGGTCCACGTCGACGATCAGGCAGGCGCCGCCGTTCATCGTGACGGCGAGGGGCTGCGCCCCGCCCATCCCGCCGCAGCCGCCGGTCAGCGTCAGCGTCCCGGCCAGCGAGCCGGCGCCGACCTGCTGCCCGTCGCCGCGGGCGCCGGCGAGCTTGGCCGCGACCGCGGCGAACGTCTCGTAGGTGCCCTGGAGGATGCCCTGCGTGCCGATGTAGATCCAGGATCCGGCGGTCATCTGCCCGTACATCGTCAGGCCGAGCTGTTCGAGGCGGCGGAACTCCGGCCAGGTCGCCCAGTCGCCCACCAGGTTCGAGTTGGCCAGCAGCACCCGCGGCGCCCACTCGTGGGTGCGCATGACGCCGACCGGCCGGCCGGACTGCACCAGCATCGTCTCGTCCTCGCGCAGGTCGGTGAGCGTCCGCACCAGCGCGTGGTACGACGGCCAGTCCCGCGCGGCCTTCCCGGTGCCCCCGTAGACCACCAGGTCCTCGGGGCGTTCGGCCACCTCCGGATCGAGGTTGTTCATCAGCATCCGAAGCGCGGCCTCCTGCGGCCAACCACGGGCGGTGCGTTCGGTGCCGCGCGCGGCGCGGACGGGCTGCGTCATGGGAACTCCTCCTAACCGAGGAACAACTGACGACGGGCGGCGGAGGCTTCGAACGCCTCCAACCGGCGTTGGCTCTCGGCGGGTGCGGCGTCGCAGATCGCCTGGAGCAGCACCATGGCCAGGGTCATCGGGGCGGTGTGCAGGTCGAACACGAGCTGGGCGCCGACGGCGGCCGGGAGGACCACGTCGGCGTGCTCGGCGGCCGGGCTGACCGGCGAGTCGGTGATGGCGACGACGGTCAGTCCGGCGTCCCGGGCATCCCGCAGGGCGTCCAGGGTCTCGCGGGGGTAGCGGGGGAGCACGAAGGCCAGCAGGGCGCGCGCTCCGGCCTCGGCGGCCTGCTCCAGGCGGTCGGCGAGCAGGCTGCCGCCGTCGTCGAGCACCCGCACGTCCGGGTGGACCTTCGCCGCGAAGTACGCGAAGTACGCGGCGAGGGGTGCGGCGGCGCGCAGGCCGAGCACCGGCAGCGGGCGGCTCGCGGCGAGCAGCCGCCCGGTGTCGGCGATCCGGTCCCGGTCGGCGAGCTGGCCGGCGAGCCGGTCCAGGTTCCCGATCTCGGCGCGTACCGCCTGCTGGAGCTCGTTGCCCGCGTCGCCGCCACCGTCGGCCGAGCCGACGGTCAGCTCGCGGAGGCGGCGGCGCAGGGCGGGGTAGCCGTCGTGGCCGAGCGCCATCGCGAACCGGGTGACCGACGGCTGGCTGACCCCGGCCAGTTCGGCCACCTCGGCGGCCGACAGGTACGCCACGGCCGGGCCGTGCTGCACGAGACAGTGCGCGATCCGACGCTGCGTGGGGGTGAGGCGGACCCCCTGGAACAGGTCCAGCACCCGGTCCTCGGGAGCCACGACAGTTCCGTCATTCATGAGGTGACTCTATGCATGAAAACTTTCAGGAAGCAACCGGCGGTCCGGTCCGTAAGTGGAGGGCCGGCCAGGGCCCGCCGCGCTCGACGCTGGTCGGTACTATCCGCACGGCGGTTCGACGGAGGAGTGCGCGTATGCAGCCGGAAGGCCCGTACAGGTTCACCCACGCGCTGGGCGGGTCTCCGGTGGGGAAGGCCTGGGCGGCGATCGACGACCAGGGCCGCTTCGTCACCGTGGCGGTGCTGGACGCCGCCGTGGCCACCGCGCCGGGCTGGCGGGAGGCCTTCACCGGCGTCGCGAACTCGCTGGCGCAGGCGCCGGATGGGCTGCCCTACACGTACGCCGACTTCGCGGCCGACGCGCCCTGGGTGGCGTATGCGGCCGAGGTGGGCCCCGGCGCGGAGAAACTCTTCCGGGCCCTCGGCGTGGAGTACACCCCGGTCCCGACGGCCGTGTCCCCGACCTCCGCCCCGCCGTTCTCCGCGCCGCCGCAGCCGGTGTCCGGGGCGCCCGGGTCGGGCCCGGCGCAGGCGCCGTGGGCGCCGCAGGCGAGCGGCGTCGCCGGTCAGCCGGTGTCCGCGGCCCCGCACCCGATCTCGGGCGCTCCGGCCTCGCCGGTGGCGCCGGAGGTCGCGCCGGCGCCGTCCCCGCGCAGTCCGGTCCCGCACAGCGCGCCGGCCGACGTCCCGTCCCGCGACCCGTTCGCCTCGCCGGTCCGCCGCATCACGCCCTCCGAGCCACCCCGTCGGCGGGCCGGTCTCTGGATCGGGATCGCCGCGCTGGTCCTGGTGGTGCTCGCGAGCGCCGGTGGCGTGGCAGTCTGGTCGGGCTCGGACGACGACCCGACGCCGCCGGTGGCGGCCAGCAGCAACCCGGTGCCGCCGGCGGTGCCGACGGCACCGCCCCAGTCACCGGGCATCGAGCCGCCTAAGCCGGGCGCCTGGCCGACGCAGTGGCCGAGGTTCACCGAGCGGGACCGGGTGCGGACGCTCACCGACCTCGAAGGCGTCGGCTTCCCGGTCAAGGTCCCGACGAACTGGAAGTGCACGCTCGCCGCCCGTGCCGACGGGTTCGTGAAGCACACCTGCGGCAACTCGGCGTCGGGCAGCGAGATGACCGGCGGCGAGCTGATCGTGCGGAACTGCCCCGAGCCGTGCAGCGAACAGTGGCAGAACGCCATGCGTGCCGTCGAGGAGGCCTGGGGCGCGCAGTGGATCCGCAGTGGCCAGTACGCCAGCTACGCGGAGCAGATCATCGAGGTCGACGGTGCGAAGCGACACGGCCTGGTCGTCGTCGCCTACTTCCGTAGCGGCGAAGCAGGGCTGGTCAACCGCCAGGTCGTGGTCCGGATGACCTCCCCCGTGCCGGAGGCCTACCAGCTGCGGCGCTTCGCCAGCTACATCCGGGACGTCGTCGTCTTCTGACCGCGTCTGTGGGGACACGTCACCGTTCAGTCCGAATTCCTGTTCCAGCGACCGCGACCGGGCGACCGGCCGTGTAGGGGAAAGCCCGATGAGCCTCACCTCGTCCACACCAGATGCCGCGCTCCGGCCCCTCGCCGACCATTCCGTCGCACTGATCCACGAGTGGTTTGGTGCCACCGGTGGTTCTGAGCAGGTCTTCCTCAGCATGGCCGAGGTCGTGCCGCACGCGGACCGTTTCGTCCTCTGGAAGGACGACGACGCCACGGCGGACCAGGAGATCCACGAGTCGTGGATGGCGAAGACCCCGCTGAAGCGCAACAAGGCCCTCGCGCTCCCGCTCATGCCGTTGACCTGGCGGACACTGACCCGCAAGAAGTACGACTTCGTCATCTCGTCGAGTCACGCCTTCGCGCACACCGTCAAGATCGGTGACCCGGAGCAGACCCGCCACCTGAGCTACGTGCACTCACCGGCCCGCTACGTGTGGAGTCCCGACCTGGACCAGCGCGGCGGGAATGCCATGCTCGCGCCGATGCGCGCCGTGCTTCAGGCCGGGGACCGGCGGCTGAGCCGGCACGTCCACAGCTACGCGGCCAACTCGCTGGAGGTGCAGGCCCGGATCCGCCGCTTCTGGGGACGCGACGCCCGGGTGATCAACCCGCCGGTCGAGGTGGACTACTTCGGGGCGGCCCCGCCGGAGGTGCGGAACCAGGATCGTCGCTACCTCTTGGGCGTCGGCCGCTGGATCCCGTACAAGAACTTCGACCTGATGATCGAGATCGCCGCGGCGGCCCGTCTGCCGCTGGTGATCGCCGGCGGCGGGCCGGAGGAGGAGAACCTGCGCCGCCTCGCCGCCCGCGCCGACGTGCCGGTCGAGTTCGAGTTCCGGCCGTCGACGGAGCGGCTCCGCGAGCTCTACTGGGGCGCGATCGCGCTGCTCTATCCGGCGCTCGAGGACTTCGGCATGATCCCGGTGGAGGCACAGGCCTGCGGTACGCCGGTCGTCGGCTGGGCCCGCGGCGGGCTGCTGGAGACCGTGGTCACGGGCGAGACCGGCTTCCTTCTCAACGCCGCCGACCCAGCCGCGTACGTGGACCCCATCCGGCAGGCGGCGCACCTGTCCGTATCGGCGACCATGGCCAACGCCCAACGGTTCACCCCGCAGGCCTTCCAGGCGAACATCGCCGCCTGGTTGGCCGACGAGGCGTAGCCGGCCAGGACGCCCCGCCGGCGGCCGCGTCCCCAGTATTGGCTTCCCCTGCCGACTCCCTTAATCTTGCGCCGGGCTCAGAGCACTGCGAGCTGGAGATGACTTTATGGTGACGGCATCAGTGCCGGAGCAGGCCCGACTCGGCGACGTTCCGGTGGCGAACGTGCTGATGTTGGGAACGGCGGAGTGGGACTCCCCGATCGCGACCAACCAGCACTACGTCGCTCGTGAACTGGCTCGTACCAGCAAGGTGACGTTCGTCGAGTCGCTGGGCCTGCGTCGGCCCAAGCTCCGGCGGGACGACGTGGTCCGGATGGCCTCGCGGGTGCGGAGGGCACTGGGCGACCGGGAGGAGGCCCCGGCGCAGCGACCCCGCCCGGCCGGCGCGGAGATCGTGTCGCCGCTGGTGCTTCCGGTGCACCGGACGCCGACGTTCCCCATCAACCGGGCCCTCCTCCGGAGGGCCACGAGCGACTGGCTCGCGAGCCCGCGTCCGCGTGTGCTCTGGACGTTCACGCCGGTCACGTACGGCCTGGAGGCCTCGGCGGACGTCGTCATCTACCACTGCGTGGACCTGCTGGCGACCTTCCCCGGCGTGGACGGCGTCGCCGTTGGCCGCGGTGAACGGTCCCTGTCGTCGCGCACGGCGGTCGCCATCGCCACCAGCAAGGCGGTCCAGGACCACCTCGCCGACGCCGGCTTCCCCCGGATCGAGCTGCTGCCGAACGTCGCAGACGTGTCGGTCTTCACGGCGGCGAGCCGGCCGGCGGGCGAGCGCCGTCCCGCCGTCCTCTTCTCCGGGAACCTCACCGTTTACAAGCTCGACATGCGGATCCTCGAGTCGATCGCCACCGCCCTACGCGGGCGCGGTGAGCTGCTGCTGGCCGGTCCGCTCGCGGCTGGTGGGGGCAGCTTCGACGCGGAGCTGCGACGTCTTGAGGAGCTGGGGGCCCGCCATCTAGGCGTCCTCACGCCCGCCCAGCTCGCCGAGGTCGCCGGCACGTGCGCGGCGGGGCTCATCCCGTACGAGATCAACGACTACACGCTGGGCGTCAGTCCGCTGAAGTGCTTCGAGTACCTGTCCTCCGGCCTGGCGGTGCTGAGCACGGGGCTTCCGTCGGTGACCGAGCTGGCGCGCGCCAACTCGCACGTGACGGTGGCCGGTGGCGACGACTTCGCGGCGCGGCTGGTGGACCTGCTCCAGCCGGTCACCGACACCGTCGTGACCGACCGGATGGCGAGCGCGGCGGAGCACGGCTGGGAGGGGCGTGGCGTGCTGCTGCGCACGCTGCTGGAGACCGAACTGGCCCGCAGGCGATAGCGGGCCATGAGCAATGATCGCCGACCGCGTCGCGGTCGAACACGGGGATGTCGGGTGGTTCGGGCATGAGCGAGCAGATCATCAGCCTCGGCGCCCTGGTGCTCCAGGCCGCCACGGAGCGCGGCGGAGCGCCGGCATGAGCCGGGTCCTGGTGGTGAGCGTCGAACCGCCCTGGCCGGCGCAGCACGGCGGGCGTATCCGGACGGCCAGGGTGGCCGAGGCGCTGAGCCGTCACGTCGAGGTGCTGGTCACGTTCCCCGACCACGGCACCCGGCAACCGGACCCGCCGGTCGAGACCCGCCCGCTGCCGTGGTCGCCGCCGTCGGCGGTCCGCACCCGGGCGTCCGGCCGGCCCCACCTGGGCGGGCACTACATGGTGCCGGTCGCCGACTCCCTCGGCACGCTCTGCGCCGAGTTCCGGCCCGATGCCGTGTACTGGTCTCACTCCTACCTGGCGGCGTGGGGGCCCGCGGCGTCCCGGCATGTGCCGCACATCGTCGAGTTCGCCAACATCGAGAGCCACCGCCTCCAGACACTGGTGACGTCGGCCCACGGATGGCAGCGGATGGCCCGTCGCGCCGAGGCGACCAAGGCGGGCTTTTGGGAGCCCCGGGTCGCCGCCCGTGCCGCCCTCTGCGTCGCGCTCTCCCAGCCGGACCTGGACGTGCTGCGCGGGTGGACCCGTCACGCCGTCCTCGCTCCGAACGGCGTGGACATCCGGCCCTACCACCCGTCGCCGCCGGACGGGTACGTCCTCGCGCTAGCGTCGTACGACTACGAGCCGAACGTGCTGGCGCTGCGGACGCTGGTGCGGGACGTCTGGCCTCTCGTCCGCGCCGAGTCCCTCGAGGCCCGGCTCCTCATCGCCGGCCGGCGGAGCGAGGCGCTGGCCCCCGACTTCGGCGGTGTCCCCGGGGTGACCGTCTTCGGCACGCTCGACGACGTGGCGGCGGCTTACTCCGGAGCCGCGGTGACGGTCGCGCCGGCCACCACCGGGGGCGGCTCGCAGCTCAAACTGACCGAGTCGATGTCACGGGGCCGGTCGGTCGTGATGACCCCGTTCGCCGCCCAGGGCCTGCCGGACGCCGTACGGGACGCCGACGCCTACTGGGTGGGCGACGAGCCGCATTCCTTCGCGAAGGCGGTTGTCGACGCGCTGCGGAACCTGCCGGCGCGCCACGCGCGGGAACACACCGGGTGGCAGCGCTGCGAGGCGCTCGGCTGGTCCCGGACGATCGGTCCGGTGGTCGACTCCGTGGCCGGCCTCGCCGACCGGAAGGCGGCGTCGTGATCCGCCGCGTCCACCTCATCGAGTCGGGCGGCCGGGGCGGGGTCTTCAACCACTCCGTCGAGGTCGCCGCCGGCCTGGCGGACCTCGGTGTGGACGTCGTCGTCCACACCGCCGACGACTGCGACCAGGCGCCCACCCCGGTACGCCTGTGCCGGTGCATCACCTGGCACCGTGCCTCCGCCAACCGGGTCGTCCGGCAGGCGAGAACGTCGGCGCGGTACGTCCTGCGGACGTTGCCGCACCTGCGCCGGGTGATCGACGCGCGGGACGTCGTCCACATCCAGGGCATGTTCGCGCTGACCCCGGAACTGCTCTCGGTGGCCCGGCACCGCGCCGCGACCGTCGTCACCAGCCCGCACAACACGTTCGTCCGGTCGAACGCCCCCGGCGGCGGCCGCGCGCTGCGCAGCGCACTCGAGGGCTCCGACCGGATCCTCGTCTACTCCGAGGCCGACCGGCAGAAGCTGCTCGACCGAGGCGTGGCGAACGTCGCCCGGGTTCCCCTGGTGCAGTGGACCCCGCCCCCGGCGCCGGCGCTCGTAGAGCGCTGGCGTGCCGAGCTGACGCCGGACGGGGGCCCGCTCGCCCTCCTGCCCGGTCAGGTCCGCGCCGACAAGAATCCGGAGCTGTTCGTCCGGGTCCTGGCGGAGCTGCCCGACTGGCGGGGAGCGGTGGTCGGCGAGGACCTCGGGCTGGGCCGACAGGTGGACGCGCTCATCGCGCAGACCGGGGCGCCGGTGACGACCGCCTATCGCTACCTGGACGTGGACGAGTTCACCGCGCTGGTCGCGGCGGCCGACGTCGTCGTCGCCCCGTACGGGGTCGCCAGCCAGTCCGGCGTCCTGGCGGTGGCGGCCCGGCTCGGTGTGCCGACGGCCGTCGTGCCGTGCGGCGGTCTGGGTGAGCTCGCCACCGCCGTCGCCCGGGACACCAGCGTCGGGGCGGTGCGGGACGCCGTCGTGGCCGCGTACGAGACCGGCGTGAAGCCGCTCGACACCGCGGACGCCGCCGGCCGGTTCCTCCACGAGTACGCCGTCGCCCAGCAGAGCCGCATTGAGGCCCGGAAGTGAGGACCACCTTGTCCACGTTGACCGTCACGATGGTCTCCGTCTCGGACACCGCCGGTGGCGCCGAGGCGCACACCGTCGCGCTCGGGCAGGGGATGCGGCAGCGCGGCCACGACGTCCTGCTGTACGGCCGGTGCCCGGGCTGGGAGGAGCACGGCCTCGGCCGGCGGGAGATCGCGCTCGGGCCGAAGTGGTCGCGCCGGACGATGGCCTCCGGCATCCTGCGGGTGCCTCTGGAACGGCGCCGGACGCAGGAGATCGCCGACTCCTCGATCTACTACATGCAGTTCAAGCGGGAGCAGATCGCCCTGACGGCCCCGTTGTCCCGCCGCGCGCCGGTGATCTGGACCGAGCACGGGCGGTGGATGGGCGGCGCTGCTGGCCGACTTCTCCTCGCGGGCTACGCGCGCGCCGCCGAGCACGTCTCCCGGGTGGTCTGCGTCAGCGAGGCGGTGGCCGACGACCTCGCACCGGTGGTCGGGCGGGACAAGCTCGTCGTGGTGCCCAACGCGATCGACACCCGGTGCTACGCCGCCCCGCCGGCGGCGACGCGGACGGCACTGCGCGAGCGCCTGCTCCCGAGCCGGTTCCACGACCGGCGGGTCGCGATCATCGCTGCGCGGCTGCATGGAGCCAAGCGGCACGACCGCGCGATCGCGGCGGCGCTGGCCAGCGGGAGCGCGCTGGTCGTGGTTGGCGACGGGCCCGACCGGGAGCGACTGGAGCGGCTCAGCGGCGACAGTGCCGACGTGCACTTCACGGGTCATCGGGACGACGTGCCCGACCTTCTCGCGTCCGCCGACTTCTACATCTACTGCGGCGCGGAGACCGACGGCACGCCGACCTGTGTCCTCGAGGCCGCCGCCGGGGGACTGCCGATCGTGGCGTTCGAGGGCGATCCCGGCACCGAGCTGGTGCCCCGGTGCGGTGGCCTAGTGATCGCGGATCCGGCGGAGCTGACGGCCGAACGGGCGGCCGCTCTCCTGGACGTGGGGGGCAGTGGCGTCGCGTACGTCGAGCAGCGGCACGGCCGCGAGACCTGGCTGGACGCGTACGAACAGATCTTCGGGGAGTGCCTCCGGTGACCTGGCCCGGACGGCCGACCGAGCCGGGGGACCAGGACACCATGGTGCTACCCGTCGTCCCATCCAGCCGCGGCACGACCGGCTGGGCGGCCGGCACGACGGACCAGGACACCATGGTGCTGCCCGTCGTGCCGGCGGATCCGGCCCCGACCGGCGGGACAGCCGAACCGGGGGACGGCTCGCGCTCGGCGCGCGGGCTCAGCATGGCCACGGCCGTCTCCCTCGGGCTCCGGCTGCTGGGCATGGTCGTGGGCATGGCGACCACGTCGGTGCTCGCCCGCTACCTCAACCCCGACGGGTACGGCGTCTTCGCCCTCGCCCTCACCCTCGGCGTGGCGGCGGCGCAGATCGCCGACATGGGCACCACGATCACGGTGAGCTCCCGGATCGCCCGGGAGAAGGAGTTCGCCGGCCGCATCCTGAGCACCGGGCTGGCTATCCGTACGTCGATGGCGCTGGCCGCGACCGTCGCGCTGCTGGTCGGGGCCACCCAGGGGCTGTTCGGTGAGTCCAGCGCGGTCGTCAGCGTCGTCGCGATCGCGACACCGCTGTCCGCGGCGTCCGTCCTCACCGCCGGGGCGACCGCGCGTTTCCGTCCCGAGGTGTCGGCCATTCTCGCTCTCGTCCAGGGCGTCCTCTGGCTGGTCGCGGTCGTCGTCATCGCGCAGACCGGCGGCGACCTGGTCCTGCTCGCCTGGTTCTTCGTCGCCGTCGTCACGGTGCAGACCGGCATCGGCGTGCTGATCAACCGGAGGCTGGTGCCCCTCGGCCGGCCGTCCTGGGCGGAGGCGGGCCGGATCTTCGCGCTGAGCTGGCCGCTCGCGATCAGCTCGCTCGCGGTGATGGCCTACTACCGCCTCGGCTCGGTGATCCTGTTTCACCTCCAGGGCGCCGCCGAGGTGGGCTACTACTCCGCCGCCTACAAGTTCCTGGACGTCGCCCAGCTCGGGCCGGTCATGCTGGTGGCTCCGCTGCTGCCGATCGTGGCGACCAGCATGTCCATGGACGCCCACCGCCGAAGCCTGATCTTCAGCCTGGCGGCCCGGACCGGTGTGGTGATCGGCGCCGGTACGGCGGTCCTGCTGATCGCGCTCGCTCCCGCCCTGGTCGCGTACCTCTACGGTGACGACTTCGGCCCGGCGGTCACGCCGCTGATGCTGCTCGCGGTGGCTTTCGTGGGCGTCACCCTCGGCTACGTCGGCACGACCATCTGTTCGGCGCTCGGTGTCGTTCGGCCGATCGCTGTACTGACCGTCTCGGTGGCGGCGGTCAACCTCGCGGCCCAGTTCTGGGCGTGCCTCCACTGGGGTGCGACGGGTGCGGCGGCGGTCGCGGCCGGCACCGAGCTGGTCATCGGCGTCGCGACCTGCCTGCTGGCCGCCCGGGCGATGACGGCGCGGCTGCCGATACGCGAGGTGGCAAGCGTGTTCGCCGCCGGGACCGTCACGATCCTCGTGCTGTGGCTGGTCCGGCTCCCATGGCCGGTCGAGGCGGTGCTGGCCGGCGGCACGTTCGGTGCGGCGGTGCTGGTCTCGCGGGCGCTCACTATGGCCGACCTCAAGCGCGTGCTGTCCCGAAAGGCCCTCTGAGCCCGCTGCCGGTCACCAGGTGGCGCCGGTCTGCAGGTTCTGCCAGACCATGCCGGCGCACACCACCGGGCCGGTGCCACACGACAGCCTGGCGTTCGTGTTCGTGGCCGAGCTGCCCTCGGCGCGGACGAGCCGGCTGACGTCGACGGTTAGGTCCAGCACGTACGACGTCACCGAGCCGCCGGAGCCGGCCGCCACACCCTGCGCACCGGGGGCGGTGCGCAGGGTGTTGCCCCGGACGACTGTGGCGCCCGAGCCGCGCACCTTCGCGACCCCGCCGGTCGTGTCGTCGATGGTCACCCGCGACAACAGCAGCTCGGTGCGGGTGTTCAGGTCGACCAGCCACGCCTTCCCCGCCGTCCGCACGTTGGTGAAGGCCACCCGGGGCAGCGTGTGGGTCGCCGCCGGGGCGGCGACCAGACCACCGCCACGGCCGGCGACACCCGCGTCCGACACGCTCGCCTGCAGCACCGCAGCGTTCGCCGCCCATCCAGGCAGCTCCAGCAGGAAGCTGTCGCCGGGCGTCGCGGCGCTGACCGCCCGGACGGTCAGCTCGTCAACCTTGCCGGCGACCTGCAGGACGGCGGCGCCCGCAGCCGACGCGGCGACGGTCAGCCGGTCCACCCGGAGCCGCTGGACCCTGGCGGAGGGATCGACGCCCACGACGGGTCCAGCGCCGAGATGAGCGATGTCGACGTCCTCGACGGTCAGCTCGGCGACGGTCGCGGCGGCGATCGGCGCGACCCGCACCACGGCGCCGTCCGAGCCCGGGTCGGCGAACGTGACTCCCCGGACGTGGACGCGGCCGACGTTCGACCCGCTCACGTACACGACGTGTCGACCGGGGACGGTCGTCGCACTGACGTGCTCGACGACCAGGTCGTCGACCTGGCCGCCACTGGTACGCCATTCGGCGGTGTCGTCGCCGACCCAGACGACGTTGTTGCGGGCGTGGCCGGCGACGCCGCGGACGGTGGTGCGCACCGCCGCGGTCTCCGGCGATCCGCCGAGCACCTTCACCAGCGCCGCGGCCGAGGTCACGTCGACGTCCTCGATGGTCGTGTCGGTGACCGGTCCCGAGACGTCGTCGTAGGCCTGCCAGTCCCGGGGTGTGATCGCGACCGTGTCGTCACCCGTCGACCCCCGCAGGGTGGCCACCCTGGTCCGCGCGGCCGGCCCCTGGATGTGCACACCGTCGGACTGCACGTTGAAGCGGATGCGGGTGACGGTGGCGTCGGTGACGTCACCGAGGGAGATGGCGTACTTGTCGCCGGAGGTCTCCACCGCCAGTCCCTTGAGCACGAGGTGGTCGACCCGCCGGAACCGCAGTGTGTGCAGGTCGGGGCCGACGCCCCCGACCCCGCCGGCGCGCACCCACGTGCCGCCGACCACGACGATGTTCCGGTCCCGACCGCCGCCAGCGACCGCCCGGTTGGTGAGGAGGTTGCAGCCGCTACCCGTCGTCAGGGTGACGGTGCACTCCGACATCATCAGCGTGGTGCCGCTGTGCACCATCAGCGGGGCGCTGACCCGGTAGGCGGCGCCGCGGGGGCCACGGACGAGGCCGCCAGCGCCGGCGCGGAGGGCGGCGTTCAGGGCGGCGGTGTCGTCGCCTCCGGACGGGGCGGGCAGCACGATGCGCTTGGGCCGCGGGGAGTCGCCGGCCAAGACCACGCCGCCAGCAACGGCGATCAGGCTGCGGCGGTTGATCATCTGCGGCTCCGGGGTGATCAGCAACCTCGTCAGGAGGCCGTTGTGGCGCACCCGGCCAGAAACCGGAACACACGCCGCGGGAATCCTACTGAACCCACCCGGCGGCGGGCGTGCCGGGCGAAACTTCCGGTAGCGCTCGCCGTCGCCGTGCCTGATACTCTGTGCCGCAACGGCCGCTGGCCGTGATGTTCGACCTACCACTTAGCACGACCGCTCTGGTCACAGGGTCGCCTCGGCTGTGGTCGTCCCGCGACTGTCACGGCAACCGGTTCGGTGTTGGTGTCAGTGGGTTCTGTCAGCGAAGGCCGACGGAATCGGTCACGGGGCAAAGGCGGCGATGGGTTCCAGAGGAACGTCGACTGGTTCGGGCGCCGACGCCGACCGCCAGTCCCCCCGTCGACACCCCGCGGGACCGGAACACGTCGCTGTCGCGGGGCACCCGTCGCATCCGCTGTCCCGTGCCCTCGGGCCCTTGGCCGCCGCCGCGCGGCACCCGGTCGGGTGGGCGTCCTGCGCGGCCGCGGTGCTCTCCGCCGCGTACATCGCCTGGACGGTGCCGTCACCTGTCGGGATCGTCCTCGCCGCCACGCTGCCTCTCCTCGTGCTCCGCCTTCCCGCGACGGGCATCGTGCTCGTGGCCGTGCTCGCCCAAGAGATCAAACCCAACGGGCGCTTCGGAGAGCTGACCACGCTGGGCCACCAGGTGTTCCTCAGCTCCGGGAAGGTCCCTGTCATCCTGCCGCTCGCGTTGACGGCCGCGCTCGCGGCCGTCGCACGGTGGTGGCCCATCAAGCGTCCTCGGCTCCGGTCCCTCGGGGGGTTGCTCCTCGGGCTGGCCGTGGCCCTCGTCGTCCTGGCCGTCGGCAGCGGCCTGCTTCACGGGCAGTCGCCCCTCTCGGCCGTCAACCAGAACGCGCGACCCTTCGTCCTGCTGGTTCTCGGGCTGGTCGTAGGGGCGAGCCTGCGGTGGCTTCCGGACGACCGGAAGTCGCTGCCCCGGGTGGTCGGAGCAGCGCTGGTCGGTCTGCTCGTGGCGGCAGCGGTCGCCATCCCTCTCGGTGAGATCGCCGACGAACGGCTCAGCGCCTACTTCGTCTTCTACGACTCGGCGCTGCCGGCGGTCGCGGCGGCGGTGTTGCTGGGCATGCTCGGCGACACCGGGTGGCGCTGGGACTGGCGGCACATCGCCGTGGCCGTCGCGGCGCCGCTGGTCATCGTCCTCAGCTTCCGCCGGAGCGTGTGGCTGGCGGCTCTGGTCGTGCTCATCCCCGTCCTCGTGGTCGCGTGGTCACGATGGCGGCGGGTGTTCCAGCAGCTCGCCTTCTCGGGCCTCGTGGTGGCGGTGGTGGTGCTGTCGGCACCGGGCCTCGCCGCGGACGTCGGCCTCCGCAGCTTGGGAAGCTTCGCGCGCGGCAGCAGCGAACCGGTCGCGAGCGGTCGGTGGTTCACCCCGAGCAGGCCGGCCCCCACCGGCGGGGCATCGGCGATCGCGCAACCGACGGCGACGAGCCGCCCGTCCGCCACGAGCCGCCCGACGGCGACGAGCCGCCCGTCCGCCACGAGCCGCCCGACCGCGACGAGCCGCCCGTCCGCGACCGGGAGGCCGGCCGCGACCGGCGGACCTGCGGCGACCGGGGGTGCGCAAACACCCCCGCCCAACCCGTCGGCAACACCCGGCCGGCCGTCACCGCCGCCGGGGCCGGGGAGTGCCGAACATCAGGCGGCGTCAACGAGTGGCCACATCAGCGATCTCCGCGTCGGGTGGGATCACGTACGGGAGAACTTCTGGACCGGCATCGGCCCTCTCGCCCCGCAACTGAAGGGACTGGTGGCCGACAAGGCGGAGCGGGTCTACGTGCACAACGAACTGCTCCAGAACTGGCTGCGGTATGGCCCGGTGGCACCGGTGCTCGTGATCCTGTTCCTCACGGTCGCCGGGCTGTTGGGACTGGCCCGGCTCCGCGACGCCGCCAGTGACGTCGTCCTCCGGGCGGCGGCCGGGTTCTGCCTGATCGCACCGCTGTGTCTCATGACCGCCCCGTTCCTGTCCGAGACCAGCCGGTGGCCGCTCGTGATGGGGCTGGCGGCCGGAATCCTCGCCCCGCTCCTCTCAGACCGGCGCGGGCCGGATCGGCGGACCGCGCAGTCCGGCTCACCACCGCCGTCGAGCCGAAACGGCCGTGCGGAACAGATCGCCGTCTGACGTCCGAAGAAGGCCAGGTCATGACTGACACACCGCCCCGCGCGCTGCGGCTCGCCCTCTGGGCTCAGCGCCAGGCACACGTCGTACCGGCGCCGTTGCGCCGGCTGGGCGGGCGTACCCTCCGCCGACTCACCAGTTCCGACGCCGGCACGGCGGGCCCGAGCGAGGACTGGTCCCTTCCGCTGGTGCCCGGCGCAGGCGTCGGTGACCTGGAAGCACTCCGGCCGGTCGCCGGCGACTCGCGGCCGGCGTTCCCACGGCCCGCCGCCGAGGCCGCCGGCTCCCGGCGGGTGCGCTGTGCCATCGCCGCGAGCGTGCTCGACGTGGGGGGTGCGGAGGAGGTCGCGTCTTTCCTTGCCCGGCGGCTCCCCTCCCACAACTTCGAGACCGTGGTCGTCTACTCGGGCACGCGCCTTCCCGGTCAGGATGGCGAGGGCGGGCGTCTCGCCCGGGCCCTCGCGGCTGAGGGGGTCGCAACCCAGCTGCTCACCCCCGCGGACGCCGCTGTGTGGATGCGGTCGTGGCAACCCGATGTGGTCAGCGCGCACAACGCCGACGACTGGCTGCTCGACGTGGCCGCCGAACTCGGCGTCCCGTGGGTGGAGACGCTGCACGACATGCACCGGCTCTACCACCCCCACGCCTGGGAGCCGGAACGCCGGCGGGCACAGCGGATCTCCGCGCAGGTCGCGGTCAGCGAGCTCGTCCGTCAGCAGTATCTCGCCCGCAACCCGGCCTATCCCGGTGACCGCGTGGTCACGGTGCCGAACGGTGTGGACGCCTCGCGCGTTCTCCTCGTGGACCGGGCGCAGGCCCGCGCCGCCCTCGGGCTGACGGATGAGTTCCTCTTCGTCTCCCTGGCGCGGTACTGCCTGCAGAAGAACACGTTCGGCCTGGTGACGGCCTTTGCCGACGTGGCGGCCGAGCACCCGGACGCCCTCCTGTTGGTGGCGGGTCGTGCCAACGACGACCTGCTGTACTACGAGCAGACCCGGCAGCTCGCCGCGTCCCTGCCGAGCGCCGACCGGATCCACCTGCGTGGCCACTGCGCCAACCCGTTGGCCCTTCTGGCCGCGGCGGACGCCTTCGTCTTCGACTCCTTCTTCGAAGGCTGGTCGCTGGCGTCGATGGAGGCCCTGGCGGCCGGCGTTCCCGTGGTGATGACCGACGTCGGTGGGGCCCGGGAGCAGCTGGCGGACGGCCGGCGCGGGTACGTGGTCGCCAACCCCGCCGGGAAGGCCGAGCTGGTCGACTGGCCGGTGATCAACGACCTCCGGTACCGTCCGCAGGAGAATCGTGCCGAACTTTTCGCGGCGATGTCGTCGATGGTTCGCGAGCGTACGGCGTGGGCGGCCGACCGCCAGCGCCTGCGCGACGAGGCGATCCGACTCTTCTCGCCCGACGCGTCCCTGGCCGGACACGCGAACGTGTTGCGCGCCGTGGCGTTCGGTGAGCCCCTGCCGGCCCCGGCCCGGCAGTCCCACCTCGCCTAGCGGGAACAGCGGACGACCTGGGGCGCCTGTGACGCCCGAGGTCGTCCGCTGTTCGGTTGTTACCGGGGGTCGAGCGGTCAGCGGCCGCCGGCCCGGAACACCTCCGAGATCGTGCGGAACACCACCTTGACGTCCAACCAGAGCGACCAGTTCTCGATGTAGTAGTTGTCGAACCTCGCCCGGTCGGAGATCGGCGTGTCGCCGCGCAGGCCGCTGACCTGCGCGAGCCCGGTGAGCCCGACCGGGACCCGGTGACGCGACGCGTAGTTGGGGTACTCGGCCGAGAACTTCTCGACGAAGTACGGCCGTTCCGGGCGCGGCCCCACCACGCTCATGTCGCCACGCAGGATGTTCCACAGCTGCGGCAGTTCGTCCAGCGACGTCCGGCGCATGAGCCGGCCGATGGGACCGACCCGGTTGTCGTGCGCGATCGACCAGTTCGTCTGGGACTCGTGCTCGTTCACCGGCCGCATCGACCGGAACTTGATTACCTTGAACGGCTTGCCGTAGCGGCCGATCCGCTCCTGGTAGAAGAAGATGCTCGGACCCCCGTCGATGAACGTGGCGATGGCGCAGAGCAGCAGTAGCGGGCTCAACACGATCAGCGCCGTGGCGGCGAACACCACATCCGACGCTCGCTTGATGGCCCATCGCGGGCCGGAGAGCGTGATGTCTCCGATCTTGATGATCGGGATGGCCCCGATGTGGTCGGGATATCCGCCATGGGAGCGGGAGCCCCACAGGCGCGGCACCGCCCAGAGGTCGCAGCGCG
Source organism: Micromonospora thermarum (assembly GCF_012034245.1). GTDB lineage: Bacteria > Actinomycetota > Actinomycetes > Mycobacteriales > Micromonosporaceae > Micromonospora > Micromonospora thermarum. Next base: position 196,801 of record NZ_JAATEO010000007.1, read on the forward strand.
AGCTGCGGGGTCGGAGCAGGGTCTCCATGAGAGTGGACTCGACGCAGTCCGGATCGGCGATGACCAGGACTTCGCACTCCAGCAGGCGGACGAGGTGTTCGAGGTCATCGAGGGTGCCGCTGGGCGGAAGCGCGCCGGTGCCCTGGCGCGACGGCGCGTCGACGCAACCGACGAACCGCAGGCCGTACCGGGGATAGCGGCGCAGCAGCCGGGCGAGTTCGACGCCGATGGGGCCGCTGCCGATGATGATCGCGTTGTGTTCCACCCAGCGGTGCTTCCGCACGAAGTTGGTGAGCGCGCGGCTGGCCGCACGGCCGAGGATCACCAGCGCCGCCGAGAGCGCCACACCGCGCATGAACCCGCCGACGTACTCCACCGAGGCGTGCCGCTCCGCCGCGATGATGGCCACCACCGCGGCGGAGGCCAGCAGCCGCCCGGCGAGGCTCGGCAGTTCGTCGAGGATGCTCACGTGCCGGCGGGGCCGGTAGAGCCCGCCGGCCACGAAGATGGCCACCGTGAGGGCGGCGTTGGCCAGCGTCCCGCGCCAGTAGTCCTGGGACAGCAGCAGCGGGGCGGTCAGCGCGGCCACGTCGATCGGAACCGTCATCATCCACGACCGCAGCCAGCGCGTGCGGGACGAAGCGCGGGACTTCGCGTACGGCAGGACGGCGGTGGTGTCGAGACCGGCTCGCGTCGCGGCCGGGTCGTCCGGCATCGGAACGAGCGGGAGGTCCTCGTCGCTCGCGGTGTCGTGCGGCGACTGCCCCTCCTGCTGCATCACCCCACCGAAGCGCGGTGAGGGCGCAGAAGAACTCGTCGTCGGCTGGCTGGACATGGTCGATCCTCTCCCCCGTGAAAAGCCCTTCGGTCATGAAACTGACTCGGAGGGCGACCGCAGGATACGACCGGCTCGGACCTGCCGCCATAGGCGGCAAGCCAGTTCACGTTCCTACTTTGCGGCGGACAGGATCTCCGGCACCGCGTCGCGCCGGACCGCGTCGAAGAGGCGCTTCGCCTTCTCCTTGTCGGCCAGCACGACGCTCTCGTTGCCGATCCGGCCGGTCCCCTTCGTGGGACAGGTGAAGAACCCGAGGTTGCCGCTGCGCAGATGGCGGAGTTCCATCGCGAGGTCGAGCAGGGACATCGACTCGTCCACCGCCACCGAGTCCGCCGTGGCCCGGACGAACGAGTTCAGCTTGGTGGGGCTGGCCAACGTACCGCCCGAAGCCGCCTTGTCCAGGATCGCCTTGATCACCTGCTGCTGGTGCTTGATGCGGGTGAAGTCGCCGTCGGCGAAGGCGTAGCGCTCGCGCGCGTAGTCCAGCGCGGCGGCGCCGTCCATGGTCTGCCGGCCCGGGACGAACTCGCGCCGCCCGTCCGGGTTGAGCGAGTGCGTCGAGGTGAAGCCCTTGTCAACGGTGATCTCGATGCCGCCGAGGGCGTCGACGATGTCCTTGAAGCCGGCGAAGTCGACCATCGTCACGTGGTCGACGCGAACGCCGGTGAACTTCTCGACGGTCTGGACCATCAACGGAACGCCACCCCACGCGTACGATGCGTTGATCTTCGCGTCCCGGCCGCCACGCCCCTCCGGGGACTTTGGCACGTTCACCCAGGTGTCGCGGGGAATCGAGATGAGCTGGGCGCTCGACCGGTCCGCCGGAAGGTGGGCCAGGATGATGGTGTCGGCCCGGGAACCGGAGCTGTTGTTCGGGTCGCGGGAGTCGCTGCCCAGCATCATGATGTTCAGGGCGCCCTTGGCCACGACCTGCGGGCGGGACTCCTCCGGCACGCCTTCGAAGGCGTCGACGCGTTCGATACCCGACTCGACCGAGCGCAGGTACAGCCCGCCCGCGACCATGCCGCCGCCGCCGATCAGCGCCAGCACGAGGAGGGTGATCAGCGTGATCTTCTGCCACCGAGGACGCCGCTTGCCGGGTTTGTCGGTCGGCTCCAGTTCTCGGTGGAAGTCGAGAATCTGGGTGTCGGGCTCCGCGTACGACTGGCGCTCTCGCATGGCGTGATGCTACTGAGTCCGTTTCGGAATCGCGTACCCCCGTCCGGACCGGCCGGCTCCCCTGATGAATGAAAACTTTCATACCACCGGACCGACCCGGCCTGGTAGAACGCTCCCGTGGATCGAATCAAGCTCCGGCGGGCCATCGCCCGCACCCGGCTCGCCCCCGTCGCCGCCTTCCCCAAGCGCCTGCGGGCGGTCGCCCGCTACGACGCTAAGGTGCTGAGCACCTCGGCGCGCTGGCTGGTCCAGTCCCGCGAGCATCACAACTACACCTACGACCTGACCCCGCTGAGCCGCAACCACCTCGCCTGGTTGGTCAGCGTCGTCTGCGACATCCCGGTCAAGCAGGTGCGGGCGTACCTGGACGAGATCGAGGCCGACGACAACCTGCGGCAGCACCTCCAGCAGGCGATCGCCGGCGCCGAGCGCCGCGGCCTCGCCGACAAGCAGATCCGGTACGCCCGCCGAATCGGCTGGTACGCGATCGTGCGCGCCTCCCGCCCCAAGCACATCGTCGAGACCGGCGTCGACAAGGGCCTGGGCAGCGTCGTGCTCGCCGCCGCCCTGCTGCGCAACGCCGCCGAGGGGCACCCCGGCCGGGTCACCTCGCTGGACATCAACCCCGAGGCCGGCTACCTGGCCAAGGTCGCGCCCTGGTCCGAGGTCGTCGACCTGGTGATCGGCGACTCGCTGGCCTCTATCGCCGCGCTGGACCGGCCGGTCGACCTCTTCCTCCACGACAGCGACCACAGCACCGTCCACGAGCGGCGCGAGTTCACCGCCGTCGAGCCGAAGCTCGCCCCCGGCGCCATCCTGCTCACCGACAACGTGACCGTCACCAACGTCCTCGCCGAGCACGCCGAGCGCACCGGCCGGAAGTTCCTCGCCTACCGCGAGACGCCCGTCAACCACTGGTACCCCGGGGACGGCATCGGCGTGGCATGGTAGGCCGGTGCGGCTGAACGCGATCCACACGTACCCCGTCAAGGGGTCTCACCGGCTCGACCACGACGGCGCGCAGGTGCGGCCCTGGGGCCTGGCCGGCGACCGGCGCTGGATGGTCGTCGACGCCGCCGGTGTCGGCGTCACCCAGCGTGAGGTCGCCGGCCTCGTCGCGCTGCGCGCGGTGGCCCGCGACGGCGGCCTCACCCTGCGTGCCGACGGCCACCCCGACCTCGACGTCGCCGAGCCTTCCGGCGGCGAGCCGGTGCCGGTCCGCACCTTCCGCAGCCGCAAGCTGCCGGTGCCGGCCCTCCCAGCCGGGCCGGCGGCGGACGCGTGGGTCAGCGCCCTGCTCGACCGGCCGGTGCGCCTCGTCTGGCTGGCCCGGCCCACCCGTCACATCCCCGCCGAGGACCGCGAGCACGACACGGGTGACCAGGTCAGCTTCGCCGACGCCTACCCGTTGCTGCTGGCCAACGCCGCCTCGCTCGACGCGCTCAACGGATGGCTGGCCGACGCCGGTGAGCCACCGGTGCCGATGGCCCGTTTCCGCCCCAACCTCGTGGTCGAGGGCACCACCGCGTGGGCCGAGGACGAGTGGGTCGGGCGGCCACTGCGCATCGGAAGCGTGCGCTTCCGCGCCGCCGGGCCGTGCGACCGCTGCGTGGTCACCACCACGGACCAGGAGACCGGGGTACGCGGCAAGGAGCCGCTGCGCACCTTGGGCCGGTACCGCAACGTGCGGCAGAAGCTCCTCTTCGGACTGAACCTCGTCCCCGTGACGACGGGCCGCGTCGCCGTGGGCGACGAGGTGGTCGTGGACCGGTGACCAGGCTTTCTCGCTCCCGTGGGCTCACGCCCGAGGCGTGGGAGCCTCGGTAAGGCCCAGCCACATGAAGATCTCGTCGCGGTCGTCCCCGGGTGCCACCCGGAGCGCGCCGGGCAGCCGGCCGACCTCGCGGTACCCGAGACGCCGGTAGAACCGGTCCAGCCCCAACCCGTCACGGACGGTGATCTGCAGCGCCTGAAGGCCCAACCGGCGGCCCACGCGCTCGGCCTCGCGCATCAGGTCGAGGCCGTAACCGTGGCCCTGCGTGTCGGGGTGGACCATCACCCGGGTCAGCACCCGGTAGTGGGTCTTCAAGTGGAACCGGTTGTCGGTGAAGATCGCCATGGCGACGAGCCGCTCGCCCGCGTACCCGAGCAGCAGCCGGTCCGGGCCGCCGGCGATTCCCGCGAGCGTCGGATCGGCGATGGTGCGGACGTCGGCGGCGGTGACCGGTGCGACGAAGCCGACCGCGCCGCCGGCGTTGGTGACGTCGACCCAGAGCGCGACGATCTCCTCGCGCAGCTCGGGCGTCAGGTCGGGGTCGAGGACGAAGCGCAGAGTCACGCCGGCCATCCTGACCGGACGAACGCCCGCGCCGCCGCTGATCGTGACGAGCCTGACAGGTCAGCGAGGAACCACCTGGCACATCAGAGCGAGCGGCAGGTCGTCCGGGTCGGCGAAGAAGGCCATCCATTCCTCGACCCCCGACGGATGCCGGAAGATCATGTGTGGCGCCCCGACGAAATCCACCCCGCGTGCCCGCAGCTCGTCGTACGCGGCCTGGATGTCGGGAACGGTGAAGTAGAGGATCGACGGGCTGCCGGGTCGTCGCCCCGGTTCAGGTAAAGCCGGAGGTTGCCGCAGTCGAAGAAGGCGAGGTCGCCGTACGTGTAGAGGTGCGGCAGACCGAGGACGGATCCGTACCAGTCGACAGACCGGGCGATGTCCCGCACGGTCCGGGACACCTGCCCGACCGGTCCGAGGAGAGCAGTCACCGGGCTACCGTCCTTTCCCTGCTGATGAGGGGCCGCTGCGGCGAGCGCGCTGTCGGCCGGCACGCCGGACCAGCGCCGCAGCGCCGCGCGGCCCGGGAGGCCGAGTTTCGCGTACGCGTTCCGCACGTGGAAGCGCACCGCGTCGCGGCTGACGCCGGCCAAGTGGGCGATGCGCCGGTCCGACAGCCCGTGCCGGAGCAGGTGGACCACGCGCCACTCCGCTGGGGTCAGCACGTCCGGGTGGCGTGGTCGTCCCACCGGCCGCCGCTCGCTCACGCCGGTCAGGCTAGCCTCGGCGACCGCGGAATTACCCTCCCCCTGTTGGTAGGGGAGTTCAGTGGTGCGGGAGAGGGGATTCGAACCCCCACGTCCTCACGGACACAGGTTCCTAAGACCTGCGCGGCTGCCCATTACGCCACTCCCGCTCCGCCTGAGAGAGTCTAGAGCGTCCTACGGTTGCGGTGGTGAGGCCGGCAGCCCAAGTCGTGTCCACGCGGGGGGACGGGGCTACGGGGACGTTGCCGAGCGCCGCCCGCGACGGCGCGGGGCCGACGTTCCCGTTTCCTCCAGCCGTCGTGACAGGCGGTAGATGTGGTGCCGGGGGCAGCCGATGAGCTGGGCCGCCTCTACGGCTGCCAGCTCTCCCTCCGCGAACCGCCTGACTACCTGGTCGATCTCGTTCGCGCTGAGTCCCCGCAAGTCGGGCACCTGGCGCTCGGACGGTGACGCGTCCTGCGCCTCCATTCTGCGGGCAGAGGGGCTGCCGTCCGACTGTCGGTTGCGGCCCGCGTACGTGGGTGTCTGGCTGTGGCAGTTCGGGCAGAGCAGGCGCAGGTTGGGTGGGCGGTTGTCGAGGAAGTCGCCGTTGACGTGGTCGACGTGGAGGGTCAATGGCCGACCACGCCAGACCGCTCCCGTCCCGCACTCCTCGCACTCATCGGGCACGCCGATGGTGCCGAGGGCCCATTTCAGGCGGGTGCCCGGAGTGCGTCGGGATCCTTCCGGCAGGCGAACGAGCAACTGTGAGGAGGTGGTGCGTCGCTCACCCCGCCTGCCACGATTGTGGGCCTGGCCGGTGAAGTGGGACGTGTCGATGCCGAAGCGCTTGAGCTGCCGGCTGATGTGCGCGTGCGAACCGCCGCTCAGGCGTACGCCGAGCAGCCGCATCACCTCGGTGACGCTGTGCGCGGCGGCGGCCGCCTCGGCAAGCGCCTCGGGGGTGTACCGGTACCGGACCATGCACGCACCGTAGTGGCCCGGTGCGACAAGCTCAGTCGAGGCCCAGGTCGCGGCGCAGCTTGGCGACGTGGCCGGTGGCCTTGACGTTGTAGAGCGCCCGCTCGATCTTGCCGTCGGCGTCGATGACGAAGGTCGAGCGGATCACGCCGGTGACCGTCTTGCCGTACATCTGCTTCTCGCCGTACGCCCCGTACGCGGTCAGCACCGCCTTGTCGGTGTCGGAGACGAGCGGGAAGGTGATGGCGTCGCGCTCGCGGAACTTCGCGAGCTTTTCCGGCTTGTCGGGGGAGAGGCCGACGACCTCGTAGCCGGCGGCCTGGAGCGAGGCGAGCGAGTCGCGGAAGTCGCAGGCCTGCTTGGTGCAGCCGGGCGTCATGGCGGCCGGGTAGGCGTACAGCACGACCTTGCGGCCGCGCAGGTCGGCCAGCGAGAGCGTGTCACCGGTGTCGGTGGGGAGGCGGAACTCGGGGGCGGGGTCGCCGGGCGAGAGGCGGGCGGGCGCGGTCATGGCCCCGACCCTACCGCCGCACCGGCTCGCGTCGACGCGTCCGGAGCGATCGGTGGCGTGCTCCGTGATCAACGCCATCCCTTGTTGCCAGATATTGGCAACAGCGATGTGCCCCAAATAGGCTGACCCTGCCGGCGCGGACGGACCCGCCGACGCGTGGGAGGTCGCGTGGAAACCCTGGCGATGCACATCTCGAACGGGATCATCAACGGTCCCGTCGCCGCGGTCTTCGCGGCGATCGCGTTGGCCGCGTTGGCCGTCTGCGTGCTGCGCGGCCGGCAGGACCTGGACGACCGGCTGGCGCCGATGGCCGGCCTGGTCGCCGCCTTCATCTTCGCCGTGCAGATGCTCAACTTCCCGATCTTCACCGCCGGGGTCAGCGGCCACCTGCTCGGTGGCGCGCTCGCCGCGCTGCTGGTCGGCCCCTGGGTAGGTGCGCTCTGCGTCGCGGTCGTGCTCGTCGTGCAGGCGCTGGTCTTCGGCGACGGCGGCGTCGCGATGCTCGGCCTCAACATCACCAACATGGCGGTCCTCGGCACCGCCGCCGCGTACCTGCTGATCGCCGCCCTGCTGCGCGTCCTGCCGCGTACGCCGGCCGGGCTCGCCGTGACGGCGTTCGTGTCCGCGCTGGTGAGCGTCGTGGTGGCCGCGATGGGCTTCGTCGTGCAGTACCAGCTCGGCGGCACCACCGACCTCGGCGGCAACCTTGCCGGCCTGGCCGGCACGATGGCCGTCTCCCACCTGCTGATCGGCATCGGCGAGGGCCTGATCACGGCGACCACGGTGGTGACCGTCGCGAAGGTCCGGCCCGATCTCGTGTACGCGCTGCGCGCCCTCAAGCCGGCCGCGCCGGCGCCCGTCCCGGCGGTCGGAGGTGTCCGGTGAAGAAGCGGTCCTGGGGTTTCCTCGTCGGTGGGCTGCTGGTCGCCCTGCTGCTGGCCGGCGTGGTGAGCAACTTCGCCTCCGCGCACCCGGACGGGCTCGACTCGTCGCTGCGGGAGGGCTGCACCTTCGACGCCGAGGACAACGTCACCGGCGGCAGCTGTCCGGCGCTGCAGGAGAAGGAGCACGAGATCGGCGGTCCGCTGGCCGACTACGGCATCGCGGGGATCGACAACGAGTTCCTCTCCACCGGGCTTTCCGGCGTCCTCGGCGTCCTGCTGACCTTCGCCGTGGCCGGCGGTGCGTTCTGGCTGGTCCGCCGCCGTGGCAGCCACGCTGCGAACCGCGCGGACGCGACGGCGGAGCAGACCCCCGCCGGCCGGGCCGGCTGAGGGGGTACGACGATGGGCGCCGGCCACAGCCACCCGCTCTACCGTGAGTCCGGCTCGCCGGTGCACCGCCTCCCGCCGGAGGTGAAGATCGCGGCGATGGTGGCCTTCACCCTCGCCGTGGTCGCCACCCCCCGGGAGGCGCTGTGGGCCTTCGGCGCGTACGCGGTGCTGGTCGCCGTGGTCGCCGCCGCCGCGCGGGTCGGGCCCGGCTGGCTGTTGCGCCGGTCGCTGATCGAGCTGCCGTTCGTCCTGTTCGCCTTCGCCCTGCCGTTCCTCGGCGCGGGCGAGCGGGTGGACGTCCTCGGCCTGCGGCTGTCGGAGGATGGCCTGTACGGGGCGTGGAACATCCTCGCCAAGGGCACCCTGGGTGTGCTCGCGTCGTTGCTGCTCGCCGCGACCACGACGACCCGGGACCTGATCGTCGGCCTGGACCGGCTGCGCTGCCCGCAGATCCTCACGCAGATCGCCACGTTCATGCTGCGCTACCTGGAGGTGCTGGTCGGCGAGGCCCGCCGGATGCGGGTGGCCCGGGTCTCCCGGGGTGACGACCCGCGCTTCGTGTGGCAGCTCCGCGGCTTCGCCGCCGGTGTGGGCGCGCTGTTCCTGCGCGCGTACGAGCGGGGCGAGCGGGTGTACCTGGCGATGCTGTCGCGCGGCTACACCGGTCGGATGCCGGTGGTGTGGCACGGCGCGGGCGCGGCGACCGCCGGGCAGTGGCTGGCCGGTGCGGCGGTGCCGGTCGTGGCGGCCGTCGTCGCCGCCACCGCGCTCGCCCTGACATGATCGGTGACGTGCAGCCGACGACTCCCAGCCTCGACGTCCGTGGCGTGCGGTACGCGTACCCGGACGGGCACGTGGCGCTGCACGGTGTGGACCTGACGGTTCCCCGCGGCGACCGGGTGGCGCTGCTCGGCCCGAACGGCGCCGGCAAGACCACGCTGGTACTGCATCTCAACGGCATCCTCACCCCGACCGAGGGGAGCGTGTCGGTGGGCGGGCTGACGGTGAGTCAGGACCGGGCGACCCTCGCGGAGGTGCGCCGCCGGGTCGGCATCGTCTTCCAGGACCCGGACGACCAGCTCTTCCTGCCGACCGTGGCGGAGGACGTGGCGTTCGGCCCGGCCAACCTGGGGCTGCGCGGCGCCGAGCTGGCCGCCCGGGTGGACGAGGCGCTCGCCGCGGTGGGGATGGCCGAGCACCGCGACCGCGCGCCGCACCACCTGTCGTTCGGGCAGCGGCGTCGGGTGGCGGTGGCCACCGTCCTCGCCATGCACCCGGAGATCCTGGTCCTCGACGAGCCCTCGTCCAACCTGGACCCAGCCGCGCGGCGCGAGCTGGCCGAGATCCTGCGCGCCCTGCCGGTGACCCTGCTGATGGTCACCCACGACCTTCCGTACGCGCTGGAGCTGTGCGACCGCTCGGTGATCCTGGACGCCGGCCGCGTCGTAGCCGACGCCCCCACGGCAGACCTCCTGTCCGACGAGGACCTCCTGTCCCGCCACCGCCTCGAACTCCCCTACGGCTTCACCCCCCACCCCACCCCCCGCTGACCCGCGCGGGTCGACCCCGCGCCGGCACCCCTCGCCCTCGCTCTCGCCGATCTTGCACTTTCGGCCCCGACAAAAGCCGCGGATCCTGACACAAGAGGGGCAGAAAGCGCAAGATCGCGGGGCGGGGCGGGGCGGGGCGGGGCGGGGGGGGGGGGGGGGGGGG
>NZ_JAATEO010000070.1 GCF_012034245.1 Micromonospora thermarum
TGTCCGGCGGTGTCCTACTCTCCCACACCCTCCCGAGTGCAGTACCATCGGCGCTGGAGGGCTTAGCTTCCGGGTTCGGAATGTTACCGGGCGTTTCCCCTCCGCCATGACCGCCGTAACTCTATCGACATATCAAACAACACCCAACAGGGTCTGTTGTTCGTTTGTCGGGAGTTGCACAGTGGACGCGTAGCAGCTTGGTAGTCAAGTCCTCGGCCTATTAGTACCGGTCAACTGAACCCGTTACCGGGCTTACATTTCCGGCCTATCAACCCAGTCGTCTAGCTGGGGGCCTTACCCACCCCGAAGGGTGGTGGGATACCTCATCTTGAAGCGAGCTTCCCGCTTAGATGCTTTCAGCGGTTATCCCTTCCGAACGTAGCTAACCAGCCGTGCCCCTGGCGGGACAACTGGCACACCAGAGGTTCGTCCGTCCCGGTCCTCTCGTACTAGGGACAGCCCTTCTCAAGTATCCTACGCGCACGGCGGATAGGGACCGAACTGTCTCACGACGTTCTAAACCCAGCTCGCGTACCGCTTTAATGGGCGAACAGCCCAACCCTTGGGACCTGCTACAGCCCCAGGATGCGACGAGCCGACATCGAGGTGCCAAACCATCCCGTCGATATGGACTCTTGGGGAAGATCAGCCTGTTATCCCCGGGGTACCTTTTATCCGTTGAGCGACACCGCTTCCACATGCCAGTGCCGGATCACTAGTCCCGACTTTCGTCCCTGCTCGACCCGTCAGTCTCACAGTCAAGCTCCCTTGTGCACTTGCACTCAACACCTGATTGCCAACCAGGCTGAGGGAACCTTTGGGCGCCTCCGTTACCCTTTAGGAGGCAACCGCCCCAGTTAAACTACCCACCAGACACTGTCCCTGAACCGGATAACGGTCCGAAGTTAGATACCCAAACCAACCAGAGTGGTATTTCAAGATTGCCTCCACCCGCACTGGCGTGCGAGCTTCACCGGCTCCCACCTATCCTACACAAGCTAATTCAGATACCAATGTCAAGCTATAGTAAAGGTCCCGGGGTCTTTCCGTCCTGCCGCGCGTAACGAGCATCTTTACTCGTAGTGCAATTTCGCCGGGCCTGTGGTTGAGACAGTGGGGAAGTCGTTACGCCATTCGTGCAGGTCGGAACTTACCCGACAAGGAATTTCGCTACCTTAGGATGGTTATAGTTACCACCGCCGTTTACTGGCGCTTAAGTTCTCCGCTTCGCCCCGAAGAGCTAACAGGTCCCCTTAACGTTCCAGCACCGGGCAGGCGTCAGTCCATATACATCGAATTACTTCTTCGCATGGACCTGTGTTTTTAGTAAACAGTCGCTTCCCCCTGCTCTCTGCGGCCATACAACGCTCCACCCGCGCGGGGCTTCACGTCTCCGGCCCCCCTTCTCCCTAAGTTACGGGGGCAATTTGCCGAGTTCCTTAACCACAGTTCGCCCGATCGCCTCGGTATTCTCTACCTGACCACCTGTGTCGGTTTGGGGTACGGGCCGCTCGGAACTCGCTAGAGGCTTTTCTCGGCAGCATAGGATCACTGACTTCACCTGAATCGGCTCGGCATCACGTCTCAGCCTATGTGTGCTGCGGATTTGCCTACAGCACGGCCTACACGCTTACCCCGGCACAACCACCGGCCGGGCTCAGCTACCTTCCTGCGTCACCCCATCGCTTGACTACTACCCGCCAGGTTCCCACGCTCCCCACCATTGACCCGAAGGCCGCCGGCGGTTCGGGTGGTTAGCACAACGAGGTTCGTCAGGGTCGCTCCTTCGCGGGTACGGGAATATCAACCCGTTGTCCATCGACTACGCCTCTCGGCCTCGCCTTAGGTCCCGACTCACCCAGGGCGGATTAGCCTGGCCCTGGAACCCTTGGTCATCCGGCGGAAGGGTTTCTCACCCTTCTTTCGCTACTCATGCCTGCATTCTCACTCGTGCCGCGTCCACAACTGGGTCACCCCGCTGCTTCACCCCCGGCACGACGCTCCCCTACCCACCCACACACCTGCACACAAGCCCGAAGACTCGCGCGAAGTTCTTGTGTGAGTGCCACAGCTTCGGCGGTGTGCTTGAGCCCCGCTACATTGTCGGCGCGGAACCACTTGACCAGTGAGCTATTACGCACTCTTTAAAGGGTGGCTGCTTCTAAGCCAACCTCCTGGTTGTCTATGCGACCCCACATCCTTTTCCACTTAGCACACGCTTAGGGGCCTTAGCTGGTGATCTGGGCTGTTTCCCTCTCGACTACGAAGCTTATCCCCCGCAGTCTCACTGCCGCGCTCTCACTTACCGGCATTCGGAGTTTGGCTGATTTCGGTAAGCTTGTGGGCCCCCTAGACCATCCAGTGCTCTACCTCCGGCAAGAAACACGCGACGCTGCACCTAAATGCATTTCGGGGAGAACCAGCTATCACGGAGTTTGATTGGCCTTTCACCCCTAACCACAGGTCATCCCCCAACTTTTCAACGTTGGTGGGTTCGGCCCTCCACGCGGTCTTACCCGCGCTTCAGCCTGCCCATGGCTAGATCACTCCGCTTCGGGTCTAGGACACGCGACTGAACCGCCCTATTCAGACTCGCTTTCGCTACGGCTCCCCCACACGGGTTAACCTCGCCACATGCCACTAACTCGCAGGCTCATTCTTCAAAAGGCACGCCGTCACCCCGCAAGGCTCCGACGGATTGTAGGCGAACGGTTTCAGGTACTATTTCACTCCCCTCCCGGGGTACTTTTCACCATTCCCTCACGGTACTCGTCCGCTATCGGTCACCAGGAAGTATTTAGGCTTACCAGGTGGTCCTGGCAGATTCACGGCAGATTTCAGGAGTCCGCCGCTACTCGGGAACACCCACAGAAGACCAGCTGCTTTCACCTACCGGACTATCACCGTCTACGGTCGGCCTTTCCAGACCATTCAGCTAACAACTGGCTTTGTAACTCCTCGAGCGCATGTCAGTACACTCAGCAGGGTCCCACAACCCCGACCACGCAACCCCTGACAGGTATCACACACAGCCGGTTTAGCCTCAATCCGCTTTCGCTCGCCACTACTCACGGAATCACTATTTGTTTTCTCTTCCTACGGGTACTGAGATGTTTCACTTCCCCGCGTTCCCTCCACACACCCTATGAGTTCAGGTGCGGGTGACACCACATGACTGGTGCCGGGTTCCCCCATTCGGACACCCTGGGATCACAGCTCGGTTGACAGCTCCCCCAGGCCTATCGCGGCCTCCCACGTCCTTCATCGGCTCCTGGTGCCAAGGCATCCACCGTTCGCCCTTGACAACTTGACCACAAAGATGCTCGCGTCCACTGTGCAATTCTCAACAAACGACCAACCCACAACCCGACACGCCCCACACCTACTGCTCCCACCCGGGAACCCGGTTTGCAAGGCCAGGCCATGCCTGGCAGCCCGCAGAACCCCACAGGGCTCTGCCACAAGGCTCTGAAAGACAACCACGAGGATTGTTCTTTCAGGACCCAACAGGGTGCTATCCGTCTCCGCCCAGCCGCACCAGGACCCCCGTTCCACACCACCAAAGTGGCCGTACTAGAAGAACCCGGCCGTTGCCAGGAAAAACTCGCCAGTGTCTCCGCCAACGAGCACCCCGACCCGACACTCGCGGGCCGCGGGCTCCATACCGTCCTTCGACGGATGGTGCTCCTTAGAAAGGAGGTGATCCAGCCGCACCTTCCGGTACGGCTACCTTGTTACGACTTCGTCCCAATCGCCAGCCCCACCTTCGACGGCTCCCTCCCACAAGGGGTTGGGCCACCGGCTTCGGGTGTTGCCGACTTTCGTGACGTGACGGGCGGTGTGTACAAGGCCCGGGAACGTATTCACCGCAGCGTTGCTGATCTGCGATTACTAGCGACTCCGACTTCACGGGGTCGAGTTGCAGACCCCGATCCGAACTGAGACCGGCTTTTTGGGATTCGCTCCACCTCACGGTATCGCAGCCCATTGTACCGGCCATTGTAGCATGCGTGAAGCCCTGGACATAAGGGGCATGATGACTTGACGTCATCCCCACCTTCCTCCGAGTTGACCCCGGCAGTCTTCGATGAGTCCCCGCCATAACGCGCTGGCAACATCGAACGAGGGTTGCGCTCGTTGCGGGACTTAACCCAACATCTCACGACACGAGCTGACGACAGCCATGCACCACCTGTGACCGCCCCCGAAGGACCCGACATCTCTGCCGGTTTTGCGGCCATGTCAAACCCAGGTAAGGTTCTTCGCGTTGCATCGAATTAATCCGCATGCTCCGCCGCTTGTGCGGGCCCCCGTCAATTCCTTTGAGTTTTAGCCTTGCGGCCGTACTCCCCAGGCGGGGCGCTTAATGCGTTAGCTGCGGCACAGGGAACCGGAGAGGCCCCCCACACCTAGCGCCCAACGTTTACAGCGTGGACTACCAGGGTATCTAATCCTGTTCGCTCCCCACGCTTTCGCTCCTCAGCGTCAGTATCGGCCCAGAGACCCGCCTTCGCCACCGGTGTTCCTCCTGATATCTGCGCATTTCACCGCTACACCAGGAATTCCAGTCTCCCCTACCGAACTCTAGCCTGCCCGTATCGACTGCAGGCCCGCAGTTGAGCCGCGGGTTTTCACAGTCGACGCGACAAGCCGCCTACGAGCTCTTTACGCCCAATAAATCCGGACAACGCTCGCGCCCTACGTCTTACCGCGGCTGCTGGCACGTAGTTGGCCGGCGCTTCTTCTGCAGGTACCGTCACTTACGCTTCGTCCCTGCTGAAAGAGGTTTACAACCCGAAGGCCGTCATCCCTCACGCGGCGTCGCTGCATCAGGCTTCCGCCCATTGTGCAATATTCCCCACTGCTGCCTCCCGTAGGAGTCTGGGCCGTGTCTCAGTCCCAGTGTGGCCGGTCGCCCTCTCAGGCCGGCTACCCGTCGTCGCCTTGGTAGGCCATCACCCCACCAACAAGCTGATAGGCCGCGAGCCCATCCCAGGCCGAAAAACTTTCCACCCACAACCATGCGATCGCGGGTCCTATTCGGTATTAGCCCCGGTTTCCCGGGGTTATCCCAAAGCCTAGGGCAGGTTGCTCACGTGTTACTCACCCGTTCGCCGCTCGAGTACCCCGAAGGGCCTTTCCGCTCGACTTGCATGTGTTAAGCACGCCGCCAGCGTTCGTCCTGAGCCAGGATCAAACTCTCCAACAAAAACCTGTTGAAAAACCATCCCAGCAACAAAAAGTGTTGCCAAAGGAATCCCAACCAGCCAAACATAAAGCCTGGCCAGTCCGGGGTATAAA
>NZ_JAATEO010000071.1 GCF_012034245.1 Micromonospora thermarum
CGGAGGGTGGGGTGGGCGGGGTGCCTGGAAGGAGTTTCGTGACGCCTGAGGAGATTCTCGCCGCGGACGCGGCGCACGTGTGGCACCCGTACGCGGCGCTGCCGCCGGCCAGTCCGCCGTACGTCGTGGAGAGCGCGCAGGGCGTACGGCTGCGGCTCGCGGACGGGCGGGAGCTGGTGGACGGGATGTCGTCCTGGTGGGCGGCGATCCACGGCTACCGGCACCCGGTGCTCGACGCGGCGGTGACCGACCAGCTGGGCCGGATGAGCCACGTGATGTTCGGCGGGCTGACCCACGAGCCGGCGGTCACCCTGGCCCGCACCCTTGTCGAGTTGGCCCCGGACGGGCTGGAGCGCGTCTTCCTCGCCGACTCCGGCTCGGTGAGCGTCGAGGTGGCCGTCAAGATGTGCCTGCAGTACCAGCGGGCCACCGGCCGGCCGGAGCGCCGCCGGCTGGGCACCTGGCGGGGCGGCTACCACGGCGACACCTTCCACCCGATGAGCGTCTGCGACCCCGAGGGCGGGATGCACCACCTGTGGGGGGACGTGCTGCCCCGGCAGGTGTTCGCCCCGGTGCCACCCGGCGGCTTCGAGACGCCGCCCGACCCGGCGTACGAGGCGGCCCTCGCGGACGCGGTCGAGCGGCACGCCCACGAGCTGGCCGCCGTCATCGTCGAGCCGGTCGTCCAGGGCGCCGGCGGCATGCGCTTCCACCACCCGCACTACCTGCGGGTGCTGCGGGAGGTCACCCGCGCACACGGGGTACTGCTCATCTTCGACGAGATCGCCACCGGCTTCGGGCGGACCGGCGCGATGTTCGCCGCGGAGCACGCCGGGGTGGCCCCTGACGTCCTCTGTGTGGGCAAGGCGCTCACCGGGGGGTACCTCACCCTGGCCGCCGCCCTCTGCACGCCGGAGATCGCCCGGGGCATCTCCGCGGCCGGGGTTCTGGCGCACGGTCCCACCTTCATGGGCAACCCGCTCGCGTGCGCGGTCGCCAACGCCTCCCTGGGCCTGCTGCGGGCCGGGGACTGGCCGGCCGAGGTGGCGCGGATCGGGGCGGGGCTGCGGGCCGGTCTGGAGCCGCTGCGCGGCGCGCCGGGCGTGGTGGACGTCCGGGTGCTCGGCGCGATCGGCGTGGTGCAGCTCGACCACGACGTGGACCTCCCGGCGGCCACCGCCGCCGCAGCCGACGAGGGCGTCTGGCTGCGGCCGTTCCGGGACCTGGTCTACACCATGCCGCCGTACGTCACCGACGACGCCGACGTGGCCCGGATCGCCGCCGGGGTCGCGGCCGCGGTGAAGGTCGGCTGAGCCGCCGGTTCCGGCCGGCGGGGGAGTACGCGGGCGGCGCGGGCCGCCCGCTGAGAGCGTCCGCGAGGGCGGCGACGGACGCGGGCGGGCACGTGGCCGCCGGCGGAGTCGACGCGCCGGCGGGCGCGGTGGTGGGCGGGGACGGCGGGTCGCCGCCCCGGGACGACGATGCGCGTCACGGGCGCGCGGAGAGGGAGAGCAGCGATGGAGACCTTCGGCGCCCGGTTGCACCGGGCTGTCACCGAGCGGGGACCGCTGTGCGTGGGCATCGACCCCCATCCGGGTCTGCTCGCCCGGTGGGGGCTCGACGACGACGTGCGTGGCCTTGAACGGTTCGCCGGGACGGTGGTGGAGGCGCTGGGCGACCGGGTGGCGGTCGTCAAGCCCCAGTCCGCCTTCTTCGAGCGCTTCGGGGCCCGTGGCGTGGCAATCCTAGAGTCAACTATCCGACAGTTACGAAATTGTGGCTCGCTCGTTCTGCTCGACGTCAAGCGCGGGGACATCGGCTCCACGGTCGCCGCGTACGCGTCCGCGTATCTCGATCCATCGAGTCCTCTCTATGTCGACGCGGTGACGGCGAGCCCGTACCTCGGGGTCGGCTCACTCGCGCCGATGTTCGAGCTGGCCGCCGCGCACGGCGGTGGCGTGTTCGTGCTGGCGCTCACGTCCAACCCGGAGGGGGCGGCCGTCCAGCGGGCCCGCGCCGCCGACGGGCGGACCGTCGCGCAGACCGTGATCGACGAGATTTCCCAGCTCAACGCGGGTGCGCAGCCGTCGGGGAGCTTCGGTCTGGTGGTCGGGGCGACCATCGGCGAGACCGGCCACGACCTCTCCGCGGTCAACGGCCCGCTGCTCGCGCCCGGCCTCGGTGCGCAGGGTGGGAGCGCGTCCGACCTGCGGGTCGTCTTCGGTTCCAGCCTGCCCGCGGTGCTGCCGTCGTACTCCCGTGAGGTGCTGAACGCGGGCCCCGACCTGACCGCCCTGCGGGCCGCGGCGGACCGGGCGCTGGCCGACTGCCGGGCCGTCCTGGCTGGCCGTGACTGACTGACGGCTCGGTCACTTTCTGTTGATCATCGCGCGTCCACGTTGCCGAAAGCTCCGCTGACCGCTAGTTTTCCCCGCGCTGGGAACCATGGACCCCTTGGTTCACAGCGACACCACGTTTCACAGTGCGGCGGTGCGTCCCGCCCGTCGCGATAGGGACCTGAGGAGAACTGGTGCCGCTCCCGTCACTGACCCCCGAGCAGCGCGCAGCCGCGCTGGAGAAGGCCGCGGAGATCCGCAAGGCCCGCGCTGAGCTGAAGGAGCAGCTCAAGCAGGGCAAGACCACCCTCGGAGCCGTTCTCGAGCGGGCCGAGTCCGACGACGTCGTCGGCAAGCTGAAGGTGTCCGCCGTCCTCCAGGCGATGCCGGGCATCGGCAAGATCCGGGCGACCCAGATCATGGAGAAGCTCAAGATCGCCGACAGCCGGCGCCTGCGTGGCCTCGGCGAGCAGCAGCGCAAGGCCCTGCTTGGAGAGTTCGCCGCCAACTGAGGCCGGCAGCCGTGTAGAAACAAGCAGTGAGCACGGATGGCGAGACGCGCCCGGCGGCTCGGCTCACTGTCCTGACCGGGCCTTCGGGTTCCGGCCGGGACGGTGTCGCCGCGCTGGTCCGGGCGCGTTCTCCCGCCGTGTGGACCCCGGCGCCGGCGACCACCCGGCCCCGGCGCGACCACGAGGTGGACGGCGTCGACCGCGTCTTCCTCACCCCCGCCGAGTTCGACCGGCTCATCGCCGTCGGCGGCCTGCTGGAGTGGAGCCGTGCCGGCCCGCACCGGCGGGGCACGCCCTACGATCCGCTGCGGTCGCGGCTCGCCGCCGGTGATCCCGTCCTGCTCCCGCTCGACCTGGCCGGCGCGCTGCTGGTCCGGGCGGCGGTGCCGGACGCCCGGCTGATCCTTCTGCACCCGCCCGGCGACATGCCCGATCCGGTCATGGCGGGCCACGTCGAACACACCGTGGCGCACGACCTGACCGAGCGGGTCGTGGACAAGCTGGTAGGATTGTTCGGTTCTTCCTTCCTTGCTCCGGCGCGACCGCGCGTGCGCGGTTGACCGCCAGCACCGCGAGCGGTGTGACAGACGTAGAGGTCAACACGTGGGATCCATCGCCACCAACCCCGAAGGCATCACCAACCCGCCGATCGACGAGCTTCTCGAGAAGACCACGTCGAAGTACGCGCTGGTCATCTTCGCCGCCAAGCGCGCGCGGCAGGTCAACGCCTACTACAGCCAGCTCGGCGAGGGCCTGCTGGAGTACGTCGGCCCGCTGGTCGAGACCACCCCGCAGGAGAAGCCGCTCTCCATCGCCATGCGCGAGATCAACGCGGGCCTGCTCACCGCTGAGCCCACCGACCAGCCGTAACGCGCGTCAGCCCGATGTCTCCCCGGATCGTCCTCGGGGTCGGCGGCGGGATCGCCGCGTACAAGGCGTGCGAGCTGCTGCGGCTCTTCACCGAGTCGGGCCACCAGGTCCGGGTCGTCCCGACCGCGTCGGCGCTCCGCTTCGTCGGAGCGCCGACCTGGGCGGCGCTCTCCGGCCAGCCGGTCGCCGACGACGTGTGGTCCGACGTCCATGAGGTTCCCCACGTGCGGCTCGGCCAGCAGGCGGACCTGGTGGTCGTGGCCCCGGCCACCGCCGACCTGCTCGCCAAGGCCGCCCACGGGCTCGCCGACGACCTGCTCACCAACACGCTGCTCACGGCGCGCTGCCCGGTCGTCCTGGCCCCGGCGATGCACACCGAGATGTGGGAGCACCCGGCCACCGTGGCCAACGTCGCGATCCTGCGGGCCCGCGGCGTCCGGGTCATCGAGCCGGCGGTCGGCCGCCTCACCGGCGTCGACACCGGCAAGGGACGGCTGCCCGACCCGGCGGAGATCTTCGCCGTGGCCCGGCGGGCCCTCGCGCGCGGCGTCACCGCCCCGGCGGACCTGGCCGGCCGGCACGTGGTGGTCACCGCCGGCGGCACCCGGGAGCCCCTCGACCCGGTCCGTTTCCTCGGCAACCGCTCCTCCGGCAAGCAGGGGTACGCGTTCGCCCGCACCGCCGTCGCGCGGGGAGCCCGGGTCACGCTCGTCTCCGCCAACGTCGCGCTGCCCGACCCGGCCGGCGTCGACATGGTGCGGGTCGGCACGACGAGCGAACTGCGCGAGGCGACGCTCAAGGCCGCCGTCGACGCGGACGCGGTGGTCATGGCGGCCGCTCCGGCCGATTTCCGCCCGGCGACGTACGCGACTGGCAAAATCAAGAAATCGGACGACGGCAGCGCGCCCACGATCGAGCTCGTCACGAACCCGGACATCGCCGCCGAGCTCGGCCAGCGCCGTCGCCCGGAGCAGGTGCTGGTGGTGTTCGCCGCGGAGACCGGCGACGCCGAGGCCAACGGCCGGGCCAAGCTCGCCCGCAAGCGGGCGGACCTCATCGTCATCAACGAGGTCGGCCCGGACAAGGTCTTCGGCGCCGAGACCAACGCGGCGACGGTCATCGGCGCGGACGGCTCGGTCAGCCGGATGCCCGAGCAGTCCAAGGAAGACCTCGCCCAGGGCGTCTGGGATCTCGTCGTCACCCGGCTCGCCGTCCGTTCCTGACGGCTGGAACCGGCACGACCGAAGGGGCCGACTCCGGACGCGGGTGATTACACTGCCGCGGAACGACCTTTCCAAAACTTAGGAGTGCCGTGACACGCCGCCTCTTCACTTCCGAA
>NZ_JAATEO010000072.1 GCF_012034245.1 Micromonospora thermarum
GAGGCATGGACCGTCCGGGTTGATTTCCATGCGGCATCTGTTGCCCCTGGCAAGTGACGGCTCAAACATCAACCCGCCGCCCCGGGACGTTCCCCTCGCGCTCGCCACCAGCCGCGCAGCCAGTGGGTCACCGCCAGCGGCGGGATCAGAGCGCTGGTCAGCAGCATCGTGGTCACCTCGTCGGCGGTACGCGGCCCGGGCGCGATGCGGGCGCCGGCGAACTCCGCCGTGCCGGCCGCCCAGCCCGCCGCGCCGGCCGCCGCGACCGCGCCGAGCACCCGTCGGGGCGTACCCGTGGTGGTGCGCGACAGCGCGGCGGCGACCACCGCGACGGCACCGGCGGCGGTCACCGCGACGTGCCGGGGCCGGCGGCCCGGCGGCAGGTCCAGGTCCTCGCGCCAGGTCGGCCCGTACAGGCGGCGCAGCAGCGCGTCGTCGGCGTTGCCGCGCTGCACGCGCAGGCTCACCCAGCGGTCCTCGGGGCGGACCGGATGGGTCACCGACCGCTGCCCGCGGACCAGGTTCCAACCCGCGCGCCGGACCCGGTGGGCCAGCTCGGCGTCCTCCCGGTAGGCCCGGGGGAACCGCTCGTCGAACCCGGCGACCTCGGCCAGCGCCGCCCGCCGGTACGCCATGTCCGCCGTGATCCACGCGCCGACGGCGAGCCCGGCGGTCCCGCGCTCCCAGTCCGTGGGGCGGCGGTCCGCCGGCAGCGGCACCTCGACGCGGCCCTGCACGCCGCCGACCCGGTCACCGACCGCGAGGTCCGCGACCAGCCGGCGGGCCCAGTCCGCCGCCGGCACCACGTCGTCGTCCAGGAAGACGATCCAGGGGGAGCGGGCGGCGCGCCGGCCCAGGTTGCGGGCCGCCGCCGGGCCCGCGCCGGGCCCGGTCAGCACCTTCGCGTACGCGGACAGCGCCCCCGGCACCGCCAGCTCACCGGCGGTGTCGCCCCGGTCGTCGACCAGGAGGATCTCCGGATCGGGCAGCTCGTCGACCTGTGCGGCGAGCGCGTCGAGGAGCACCGCGAGGCTCGGCCGGCCGAGCGTCGGCACCACGACGCTGATCACCGGGCACCGCCCAGCGCGCCGCGCCGCACCGCGAACGGGCCCATCGCCAGCAGCTCCACCGGTGCGGAGCCGAACAGCTCCATCGCCTCGCGGGGCGTGTCGACCATCGGCCGCCCGGCGGTGTTCAGGGAGGTGTTCACCACCACCGGGAGTCCGGTGAGCCGGTCGAACTCGGCCAGCATCTCCGCGACCAGCGGTTCGGTGTCGGCGTGCACGGTCTGCACCCGCGCGGTGCCGTCGACGTGGGTGACCGCCGGGATGCGGTCCCGCCACTCCGGCTTCACGTTGTGCACGAAGAGCATGTACGGGCTGGGGAAGACACCCTCGAAGATCTCGGCGGCCCGCTCGGCGCGGACCATCGGGGCGATCGGCCGGAACTGCTCCCGGCCCTTCACGTCGTTCATCCGGGCGGTGGTGGCCTGGTCACCGGGGTGGGCGAGCAGCGACCGGTGGCCGAGCGCGCGGGGACCGTACTCGCTGCGGCCCTGGAACCAGGCGACGATGCCGTTGCCGGCGAGCACCCGGGCCGCCTCGGCGGCGATCGAGTCGGGCCGGACGTACGGCAGCGCCGCCCGGCGCAGCTCGGCCTCCAGCTCCTCGTCCGACCAGCCGCGACCCAGGTCCGCGCCGCCCATCGGCACCGACCGGTCACCGAGGTCACGGGCGACGTGCAGGGCGGCGCCGAGCGCCGTGCCCGAGTCGCCGGCCGCCGGCTGCACCCAGACGTGCCGGAACGGGCCCTGCGCGGCGAGCCGCGCGTTGGCCACGTAGTTCAGGGCCACGCCGCCGGCCATCGCGATGGTGGAGGCGCCGCCGGAGGCGTCGTACACCCAGCGGGCCAGGTCGAGGATGACCTCCTCCAGCCGGGCCTGCACGCTGGCGGCCAGGTCGGCGTGGTCGCCGGTCATCTCGCCGTCCGCGGTCCGCGGCTTGGCGAGGCCCGCCCAGTCGATGCGCTCGACGTGGAAGCCGCCCTCCGGAGTGACCCGGACCAGGTCGCGGAGCAGGCCGAGGTGCTTCGGCTCGCCGTACGAGGCGAGCGCCATCACCTTGTACTCGTCGCTGGAGTGCAGGAAGCCCAGGTGGCGGGTCAGGTCCTCGTAGAGCAGCCCGAGGGAGTGCGGCAGCTCCTGCGCGTACAGGGGCTTGAGCCGGCCGTCGGCGTAGACGCCGGCGAGGTGGCTCGCCACCTCGCCGCGCCCGTCGAGCACCAGCACGGCGGTGTCGTCGCCCCCCGGTGGGGCGGCCAGCCCGGCGGAGGCGGCGTGCGCCACGTGGTGCGGGACGAACCGCACCTTCGCCGGATCGAGGCCGGGCAGGGCGGCGGCGAGGAACTGCGGGGCGCGCTGCGCGTACTCGACGCGCAGCCAGTCCCAGGGGTCGGCGAGTCCGAGGCTCTCCGCCGGGCGGCACAGGCCCGGGTCGAACGAGTAGGCGACGGCATCGAGGTCGTCGACGTCGAGCCCGGCGCTGGCGAGGCACCAGGCGGCGGAGAACTCCGGGAGCTCCCACGCGGAGAAGGGCACGGGACGCTTCCCGTGCTTGCGACGGCTGAACCGCTCCTCTTCGGCAGCGGCCACCACCCGGCCGTCGACCACGAGGGCAGCCGCCGGGTCGTGGAAGATCGCGTTGATTCCAAGGACGCGCATACACGTCCCCTACCCTCGGCTTCTCCCTCTAACCTGTAGATCATCGACTTCTCCGGACACACCGGTCCGTCGCGTGTGGAGTTTGGTCGACACATGGTCACATCCGGTCAACAGGCAGTGATCGCTGATCGCGGAGTGCCTGGTCGCCGGGGGTTACCCTGCGGAGGCCCGGTCAGGTCCGCCCGTCGACGTTCGGAGGGATCGATGTCCCGCTTCTCCCGTCCATTCTTCGCCTGGATGTATCCACGAGCGACCGACGCGATGGACCGCGCCGGGGCGGCCGCGCACCGGCGCCGGCTCGTCGCCGGCCTGAGTGGCCAGGTGGTCGAGGTCGGCGCGGGCAACGGGCGCGCCTTCGCGCACTACCCGCCGGGCGTCGACCAGGTGCTGGCCGTCGAACCCGAGCCCCGGCTGCGGGAGGCGGCGCGCGTCGCCGCCGCGTCCGCCCCCGTGCCGGTGGAGGTCGTGGACGGGATGGCGGAGGACCTCCCGGTGGCGGACGGGGACGCCGACGCCGTCGTCCTGTCCCTGGTGCTCTGCTCGATCCCCGATCAGGCCGCCGCGCTGCGCGAGGCCCGCCGGGTCCTACGGCCCGGCGGGCAGGTGCGCTTCTTCGAACACGTACGCGCGCAGAGCCCCGGCCTGCGCCGGGTGCAGCGGGTGGTCGACGCGACCGTCTGGCCACTGGTGTGCGGCGGCTGCCACACCGGCCGCGACACGGTGGCGGCGATCCGGGAGGCCGGCTTCCACATCACGGAACTGGACCACTTCCCGTTCCCGGAGACGGCGATCCCGCTGCCCCCCACGCCGCACGTGCTCGGCACCGCCGTCCGCCCCTGACGGCACGGCGTGGTCGCGTTGCCGGGGGTGCGGCTGTCAGTCGGGGAGCATGCCCGGGCCGAACACCTCGTACGCGATCCGATCCGACGGGACGCCCCGGCGCAGGAGTCCACCCCGGACCCTGCTCATGAAGGGCGCCGGCCCGCAGAGGTGCACGTGCGCCTCGGGGGAGAGCGGGATCAGGTTCGGGTCGACGAGGCCCGTGGCGACCTCCGCCGTCAACCCGGTCAGCTCGCCATCGGCGGCATCCTCGTACCACAGCCGCACCGACAGGTTCGGCAGCCGGTCCTGGAGCCCGGGCAGCTCGGCGCGGCGGGCGTGGGCGGCGGCGGCCTGGTCGGCGTGCACGAGTACCACCTCCCGCTCCGGCTCGGTCGCCGCCAGGTGCTCCAGGGCCGCCATCGCCGGGGTGAGGCCGATGCCCGCGCTGACCAGCAGCAGCGGTCCGGCGTCGCCGATCGCGCTGACCTCACCGAACGGCGGGCTGAGCCGGAGCGTGTCGCCGGCGCTCACCCGCTCGTGCAGGAACGTGGACACCATGCCGTCGGGCGTGCCGGCGGTACCGCGTACCCGCTTGACGGTGATCCGCCAGTGGGGCGCACCGGAATCGGCGTGCCCGCTGGTCGCCGGTTGCCGCCTCCGCGGGGAGCTGCGCCGGGCCCAGGCCGCCTTCCTGGCCGTGCTCGACGGCGTACGCCTCGACGACCAGACGGCCCCGCTCCTGCTGACCCTCAGCGCACCCGATCCGCGCCCCTGACGCCCACCCCGAGGTCTCGCCCTGTTGATCATGAGGTTGCGGCGGTGGGGTGGGGCCCGCCGTGCCCGGCTCCGGGCGGTCAGGCTTGATCCCTGCGCCGGTCACGGCGGGCCCCACCCCTGAACCGGTCCGACTCCGCCCGCCCGCACGGTCAGGACGCCGGGGCTGGGCGGGCGTCGACCGGTTGCGGCCCGATCTCAGTCGCGGCCTCAGGGCCCGCGCCGATCATGGAGTTGTGGTGGCGGTCTCGGCCCGACACCCCGCACCCACACCGTTGATCGACTCGGCTTGCTGCATGTCGGGGTGTCCGAGCGTCGGTGACACCCCGACATCAGGAATGTCGAGTCGATCACCAAGGTGTGTGTGCAGACGCCGCTGGCCGGCACCCGGGTTCGGGTACCGGCCAGCGGCGTGTTTCCCCCTGTGAGGAAAGCCTGTGTTGTGCCGGGGGTCAGCTGTTCCAGTGCTCGGCGACGAGGTCGGCGGCCTGGGTTTCCCACTGGGCGTAGTGGAAG
>NZ_JAATEO010000073.1 GCF_012034245.1 Micromonospora thermarum
GGCGCGCCCGGCCGGTGACCCCCACCGTGCCGGGGGCCCTGCTGCCCGGGGCCCTGGGGGTGCAGGCCGGCCGGCCCCTCCCGCCGCTCCGGGGCGTGTCGCGGCTGCCGGTCCCCGTCGTGGCGGCCGCCCCCGGCGCGGGGGCCCACCGCCGCTGGCGCGGGCCCGGCCGGGTGCTGCGGCTGGCCGCCGTGGGGCCTCCGCTCTTCGTCGGGCTGTTCGTGTTCACCTCGCCGACGTCGGCGGTGGTCCTCCCGCGGGGCGAGGGCGGGGCCGCCGGTGTCGCCACGGCGCGACTCCACCCGCCGGTGGTCATGCTGATCCTCGACGAGCTGCCCCTGGTCTCCCTGCTCGGCCCCGACGGGCGGGTGGACGCCGCCCGGTTCCCGCACTTCGCGGAGCTGGCCGCCGGCTCGACCTGGTACCGCAACGCGACCGGCGTGAGCGGTTGGACGCCGTACGCGCTGCCGGCGATGCTGTCCGGCCGCTACCCGGCAACCGGGGCCGCGCCGCACTACTCGCAGCACCCGGACAACCTGTTCACCGCCTTCGGCGGCCTGTACGACATCCGCGCCGAGGAGAGCATCACCCGGCTCTGCCCACCCAGCCGGTGCGAGAGCCGCGTGATGCCGGAGCAGGGGATCGGTGTGCTGGTCCGGGAGAGCGGCGAACTGCTGGCCCGCCTCGCCGCGCCGGTCGACAGCCGGGTCGACCCGCAGGACTCCTACCGCGAGCGCACCGCCGCCGAGGCGGGTGTCGACGCGGCCGAGCCGGTGCCGGCCGACCCGAAGTTCCGCTGGGACCGGCTGAACGCCAACCAGCCGGCCCGGTTCACCAGCTTCCTCGCCGGCCTGAAGCCGTCGGCCACCCCGACGCTGCACTTCCTGCACCTGTTGATGCCCCACTCGCCGTGGGCGTACCTGCCCTCCGGGATGCGCTACGAGGCACCCGAGGACTTCCCGAACGAGGGGGAGGGCTGGGTCGAGCTGGCCCGGCAGCGGCACCTGGCCCAGCTCGGCTACACCGACCGGCTGATCGGCGAGACGCTGCGTACGCTCCGGGCCACCGGCCTGTACGACCAGGCGGTGCTGGTGGTGACCGCCGACCACGGGGTCAGCTTCACGAAGGGCGCGCAGGGGCGGGGGATGGACGCGATCCGGGCCGCCGCCGGCGAGGTCGCCTGGGTGCCGCTGTTCGTGAAGTCGCCGGGGCAGCGTGCCGGCCGCGTCGACGACCGGAACTGGGAGCACGTCGACCTGCTGCCCACCGTCGCCGACGAGGCGGGGATCCGGGTGCCGTGGCCGGTCGACGGTCGCTCCGCCCGGCAGGCGCCGCGGGACGACCCGGGCAAGGTCTTCTTCGACCGGCCCGCCCAGCGCACCCCGATCTCCGGCGGGGTGCCGGCCGCGCCGCCGCCGTCCTCCCCGCACCCGCTGATCGGCACGTCGGTGGGGAATCCGCCGACGGCCGGCGCGGCCCGCGTCGGCGACCTCGCCGCGTTCCGGGACGTGGACCCGGACACCGGGCGGCTGCCCGCGCTGGTCTGGGGCGACCTGCCCGACTCCGTGCCCGACGGCACGCCGCTGGCCGTCGCGGTCAACGGCCGGGTCGCCGCCGTGGTGCCGGTGGTGCCCCGGGACGCCGGCGGTCGACGGTTCGCGGCCCTGGTCGCCGACGACCGGCTGTTCCAGGCCGGGGCGAACCGCCTCGACCTTCTCCTGGTCGGCGCCGGCGGTACGCTGACCCGCCTCGCGCTCTCCTGACCCTCGCCCGACCCGCCTCGGAGCGCTCCCGGTCGCCTCGCGCCGGGCCCCGCTCGTCGCGGCGGGCGTGGCCTGCCCCCGGTCTCCTCGCGCCGGGTCCGGCCCGACCGGTTTCCCCTCCGGCTGGTCGGGAATCGGGTGACGCATACCTCACCGGAGAACCACCGCGGGCGGTGTCCCGCGAACCGCGAATACGGTAGAAGCGAAGGCAATTCAGCGAAGATCTGCCGGCGAAGCGAGGAACCACATGACGGAAGTCAAGCTCGATCACCCCGGTGGGCAACTCTCGATGCCGGTACACCCCGCGGTCGAGGGCCCCTCCGGAATTCGGGTGGGCAACCTGCTCAAGGAAACCGGGCTGACGACGTACGACCCTGGTTTCGTGAACACGGCAGCGTGCTCCTCCGCGATCACCTACATCGACGGCGACGCGGGGATCCTGCGTTACCGCGGCTACCCGATCGAGCAGCTGGCCGAGAAGTCCTCCTTCCTGGAGGTCTCGTACCTGCTGATCTACGGCGAGCTGCCCACCCAGCAGCAGCTCACCGAGTTCTCCGAGCGGATCCGGCGGCACTCCCTGCTGCACGAGGAGATGCGTCGCTTCTTCGACGGCTTCCCCCGCGACGCGCACCCGATGGCGGTGCTCTCCTCGGCGGTCAGCGCGATCTCGACCTTCTACCAGGACAGCCTCGACCCGTTCGACGCCTCCCACGTGGAGATGTCGACGGTCCGGCTGATGGCGAAGGTGCCGACCATCGCGTCGTACGCGTACAAGAAGTCGATCGGCCAGCCGCTGCTCTACCCGGACAACTCCCTCGGGTACGTGGAGAACTTCCTCCGGATGACCTTCGGCGTGCCGGCCGAGCCGTACGAGGTCGACCCGGTCGTGGCGAAGGTGCTGGACGCGCTGTTCATCCTGCACGCCGACCACGAGCAGAACTGCTCCACGTCGACCGTCCGGCTGGTCGGTTCCAGCAACGCCAACCTCTTCGCCTCGGTCTCGGCCGGCGTGAACGCGCTCTTCGGCCCCCTGCACGGCGGTGCCAACCAGGCCGTGCTGGAGATGCTGGAGCGCATCCACGCCGAGGGCGGCGACGTCCGCTCCTTCGTGCAGAAGGTGAAGGCCAAGGAGGCCGGCGTCAAGCTGATGGGCTTCGGCCACCGGGTCTACAAGAACTACGACCCGCGCGCCGCGATCGTGAAGAAGGCCGCCCAGGACGTGCTCGGCCGCATGGCCAAGCCGGACCCGCTGCTGGACCTCGCGGTGCAGCTGGAGGAGATCGCGCTCGCCGACGACTTCTTCGTCTCCCGCCGGCTCTACCCGAACGTGGACTTCTACACCGGCCTGATCTACAAGGCCATGGGCTTCCCGACCAAGATGTTCACGGTGCTGTTCGCGCTGGGCCGGCTCCCCGGCTGGATCGCCCAGTGGCGCGAGATGATCAACGACCCGGAGACCAAGATCGGTCGTCCGCGGCAGGTCTACACCGGCTCCCCCGAGCGTGACTACACCCCGTTCGACCAGCGCTGACCCAACCGCGCGCCCAGGACGGGCCGGGGCCAGCACCGTTGATCATGGGGTTAGCGGGTCCGAATCAGGACAAACCAACCCGCTAACCCCATGATCAACGAGGGCAATACGAGGGCTAGGCGGCCGTCAGCGGAGGCCGGCGGACGTCAGGAGGTTGCCTTCCGGGATGGCGGGCTGGGTGCGGCCGTGGGTCATGCGGTGGGCCGCCCGCGCCGCCGCGAAGGCGGGGGCTTCCGTGATCGCCTGCGCGTACGTGGAGGCGGTGCGGCTGGCGATCTGGGCCCAGCCGTACTGGTCGTGGACCATCTGGCGGGCGCGGCGGGCGAGTTGGCGGGCGTGGTCGCGGTCGGACAGCAGGGCGTGCACGGCGTCGGTCAGGCCCTCCGGGTCCTGCGGGCGGAAGGTCATCCCGGTGACGCCGGGCTCGACGATCTCGGCGAGCCCGCCGGTCGCGGACACCGCGAGGGGCGCCCCGGCGGCGGCGCCCTCCAGGGCCACCATGCCGAACGGCTCGTAGATGCTCGGCACCGCGAAGCAGTCCGACGCCGCCATCACCGCCGGCAGGTCGGTGCCGCCCAGGAACCCGGGCAGGCTGACCGTGTCGCCGAGGCCGAGCCGCCGCACCTCCGCCTCCAGTTCCCCGCGGTACGGGCCGTCGCCGACGATCACCGCCCGCAGGCCCGGGTGCCGTTCGCGCAGCCGGGGGAGGCCGGCGAGGAGGTGCTGGACGCCCTTCTCGTACACCAGCCGGCCGGCGAAGGTGACCAGCGGGCCGTCCCCGGCGAAGCGGGCCCGGGCGCGGGCCACCGCGGCGGACGGCGCCCGCCAGCGGCGCGGCTCGACGCCGTTGGGCACCACGTCCACGCGGGCGGTCGGCACCCGGAACAGCGCGGTGACCTCCGACCGCATGTAACCCGAGCAGGTGATGACGCGGCCGGACTCGCTGGCGAGCCAGTGCTCGACGCCGTGGATGGTGCGGTTCATCTCCTCGGGCAGCCAGCCCTGGTGCCGGCCCGCCTCGGTGGCGTGGATGGTGCTGACCAGCGGGATGTCCAGGTGCTCGCGCAGGGTCATC
>NZ_JAATEO010000074.1 GCF_012034245.1 Micromonospora thermarum
GTCGCGGCGGAGTTGCCCAGCACCGCTCGCCGCGGAGGATGCCGGCGCTCCCCCGCGCCGGCGTCGCGGCGGTCCGGCACGACGCGACGGCCTCGATCGCGTCGTGCGGACCGACCGGCGCCCTAGCGCCACGCCTGCTGACCAGGGTCAGCGTCCGAGCCACTCCCGGTAGGTGGTCTGCGCGAGGACCGCGTCGTCCTTTGCGATGAGCGCGTCACCCGGCACGGCGGCGAACATGCCGGCGGTGTTCTCTGGGACCTGGCCACCTTCTGGCCACGCGCCGCCCATCCCTTCGCGCCGCCCTGCTACGCCGAACGGGCCGTGCCGGAGCTGGCCCGACGCGTCGCCCACCTGGTGGGTAGCGGCCACCCGGTCCTGATCGCCGGGTACAGCCACGGCTCGGTACTGGTCGCCAACCACCGTCCTCCAGCTGTCGCCCCAGGTCAGCGGCGGGCGGCCCTGCTCACCTACTGCTCGCCACTGCGCCGGTTCTACGCCCGGCTCTTCCCCGCCTACATCGACGACGACATGATGCACGAGGTGGGTGATCGGGTCGGCTGGCGATGGCTGAACCTGTGGCGCGACACCGACGCCATCGGCGGATGGATCTTCTCGGCCCACCGGCCGGACGAGCCGGCGGGCAACCAGGTCACGGGTATCCAGGGATCGACGGAGCCCGGCATCGCGGCCCGCCCATGCCCTGCACCGCTTGAGCTTGCCGACCGGTGCACGGCAGACTCGTGGCATGACGCGAGGCATCGCCCTGGTCCGGCGACCCAGCGACCGGCTGGCCGAGGGGCTGGTCACCCACATCGAGCGCACCGACGTGGATGTCGCGCAAGCCCGGCGTCAGCACGAGGCGTACCGGGCGGCGCTCACCGAAGCCGGCTGGCAGGTGCGCGAGGTGGCTCCCGCCGACCACTGTCCCGACTCGGTGTTCGTCGAGGACACGGTCGTGGTCTGCGACGGCCTGGCGGTGATCACACGGCCGGGAGCGCCACCCCGCCGTCCGGAGATCGCCGGTACCGAGAAGGCGGTACGCGAGGCCGGACTGGAGGTCGTGCGCATCGAGGCTCCCGGGACGCTGGACGGCGGCGACGTGCTGCAGGTCGGCACCACCGTGTACGTGGGCGAGGGCGGCCGCACCAATGCCGCGGCCATCGCCCAGCTGCGTGCACACCTGACACCCCGCGGCCGCGAGGTGGTTACGGTCCCGCTGCGCGACGTACTGCACCTCAAGTCGGCGGTGACCGCACTGCCCGACGGCACCCTGCTCGCGCTGCCCGACCTGCTCGACGCGAGCGCGCTCCGCCAGCCGCTGCGCGCGGTCGACGAGGAGGCCGGCTGCCACGTCGTACCGCTCGGTGACGACCTCGTGCTGCTGGCCGCGTCGGCGCCGCGCACCGCGGCGCTCGTGGCGGACCTCGGCTTCACGCCGGTCGTCGTCGACATCAGCGAGTACGAGAAGCTCGAAGGCTGCGTCACCTGCCTGAGCGTGCTGATCCCCGGGGCCTGACCCCCCAGCAGGACGCGATCCGAGGGAGGATGGCGCGATGAGGCTCGGTCTGCACTACTGGAACTTCTCCACGCCCGCCGACCCCTCGGCGATGGCCCCGACGCTGGCGGAGACCGCCCGGATCGCGGAAGAGGCCGGTCTCGCGTCGTTCACGGTCATGGATCACTACTTCCAGATGGAGTTCACGACGTCGGCCGAGGAGCCGATGCTCGAGGCCTACACCACGCTGGGCTACCTGGCCGGGAAGACCGACCGGATGACGCTCGGGGTGCTCGTCACCGGCGTGATGTACCGCTACCCGGGACTCCTCGCCAAGATCGTCACCACGCTCGACGTGCTCTCCGGCGGCCGGGCCCGGCTCGGCATCGGCGCGTCCTGGTACGACCGCGAGCAGCGTGGCCTCGGCGTACCGGTCGTCCCGACCAGCGAGCGCTTCGAACGGCTCGAGGAGACGTTGCGGATCTGCCTGCAGATGTGGAGCGACGACAACGGCCGGTTCGACGGCAGGCACTACCAGTTGGCCGAAACCCTGTGCGTGCCGGCACCGATCACCCGACCGCACCCCCCGATCATGATCGGCGGTGGCGGCGAGAAGAAGACGCTGCGGCTCGTGGCCCGCTACGCCGACTCGTGCAACCTGTTCGGCAACAGCCCGGCCGAGGTCACCCACAAGCTCGACGTCCTGCGCGGACACTGCGCCGCCGAGGGCCGGGACTACGCCAGCATCGAGAAGACGGTACTGGTGATGCGGCCACCCCTGGCCGACGTCGACGCCTTCGTGGCCGAGGTGGCCGAGTACGCCGCGCTCGGGGTGACCGAGGTGCAGACGATGCCCGATCGTCACCCGGTGGAGTTCGCGCAGCGACTGGCCGAGCAGCAGGTCGTAGCGCGACTGGCCGACGTCGGCTGAGCTCGGACGCCCGGGGGGTAGGCCGGGCATCCGTACGACCTCCTGTGCCATGCCGCCGACGGGGCCCGCGGCCGTGCGCGGCGAAGCAGGTCGCCAGGTCGATCAGAAACCGAGAAGCCCGGTCACGGAGGCGCGCCTAGCCTGATCGTCATGGACATCACCATTCACACGAGCTTCCTCCCGCATGACGACCCGGACGCGTCGCTGGCCTTCTACCGCGACGCCCTCGGCTTCGAGGTCCGGAGCGACGTCGGACAGGGCAAGATGCGCTGGATCACGGTCGGCCCCGTCGGCCAGCCCGACACGTCCATCCTCCTGGCGCCGCCGGCCGCCGACCCCGGGATCACCGAGGACGAGCGCCGCACCATCAGCGAGATGATGGCCAAGGGCACCTACGGCTGGATCCTGCTGGCAACCCGGGACCTCGACGGCACATTCGAGAAGGTGCAGGCCACCGACGCCGAGGTGGTCCAGGAGCCGACCGAGCAGCCGTACGGCATCCGCGACTGCGCCTTCCGCGATCCCGCGGGCAACCTGGTCCGCATCCAGGAACTTCGCTGACGGCGGCGCATCCCCATCCTCGGCGAGCCGACCACCGGCCGCCATCCCGCCGCCGGTCGAGCAGGCGACTCGGCCTGCTCGACCGGCGCGTCGACTCCGGCTGGCCGGTGTCGCCATCGCGCATCCCGCCGCCCACCTCGGAGGCAACCCAGGTGCTCGCGGTCATCGACGAAAGGACTTCTCTCAT
>NZ_JAATEO010000075.1 GCF_012034245.1 Micromonospora thermarum
CACCCGTCGCACATCACCTGACAGAGCTGCGTTGCACATCAGTTGTCGGATCACATACGCCGCTCCGCATGTGCCGCCACGGGACCAGGCTTGACGCCCGTCCCACCAGGCGCTTGACATGGTCGTTCTGCCGTTAGCGCTAGCTTGCTCGCGTGGGCTACGACATGTTCGTTCAGCGGTTCCAGCAGGGTGATGCTGCCCCGATCGCAGGTGAGGCGATCCGGGTCGCCTTCGAACCGCACGTCGATCGCCGGGAACCTGACCGCAGCTACTGGCACATCAGCGCCAAGGACGGCGGGACAGCAGACCTTTACGCCGTCCTTGGCGGCGAGGCGCTCGACAGTCTGATGATCAGCCGCTTCTCCCCCGGTCTGGTTCTCGACATGCTCGTCAAGTTCATCGGCCTCGCCGATGCCGTGGTGCTTCCACCCGGCTGCCCCGCCTTGCTCGCACACGAAGGTCAGCGCCGCCACCTTCCCGAGGAACTCCGTGCCGACGCCGTGGTCGTCCAAGCGGGCGCGGACCTGGAGCGCGTCCTCCAAAGCTGCTAGACGGCGTGCGGCGCTTGCTGAGCCAGCTGAACCAGCTGAACCAGCTGAACCAGCTGAACCAGTACCAGCGCTGTCGCGTCCTCGCCCTCAACGTAGGCAGTGCGGATCAGGTAGGTGCCCGCAGCTACGTCGACGCTGAGGTGGTGTTCGTGCTCCAGCTCGTCCCCGGTGAGCGTGGAGTCGAATAACCGTGCCGGTCCGCTAGTCGTCCACGTGCCTGCGTCTTCCCAGCCGGCCGTCTCGACGGCTTTCTGGATGAGGTGGATGACGTCTTCCTCGGAGTCGGCGCGGATCCACCGGATGAAGACCCGCTGATCCGGGAGGTAGGTGGTGGATGCGGGTTCGTCGCCCAGGACGAGCGCCTGGTCGTCATCGACCTCCAGGGTGCCGGCGTAGCCGTCGACCTGGCAGGCCCGGCCGTAGTCACCCCAGGTGTCCAGGTCGCTCGGGTCGAAGTCGACGGGTGCACCCCTCCAACGGGTGAGAGCTAACGCCGGCACGACGATGAGCGGTGCGCCGCCCGGCTCGACCCACGACAACCGGCTTTCCGGCTTGCGCGTGCGAGCAACGACGGCCGCCAGGTCGCTCATGTCTGTGACGATTGCGTCGGCGCCGGCGGCGGCCAGGTGTTCGGCCTTGCCCGGCATGTTGGCGTATCCGATGCAGGCGACGCCGGCGGCGTGGGCGGCTTCGATGTCGGTGGTGGAGTCGCCGACCAGGACGGCGGCGGCGGAGCGGCCGGTGCTGACGCTCGCGCAGGTCTTCAAGCTGGCTGATGTCGTGCCGCCTCGGTACCGCGCCCTAGTCCTGGTGACCACCTTCGGCTGCCTGCGCTGGGGTGAGGTGGCGGCGTTGCAGCGGCAGGACATCGACACCGTGGCCGGCACCATCCGGGTACGTCGGGCGTACACGGAGCGGCGCGGCGTCGGCCTGGTCCTCGGCCCGCCGAAGTCTCGGGCGAGCCGGCGCACTGTGAGCCTGCCGCCGGCTGTGGTCGAGATCCTGCGGGACCACCTGGCGGCGGAGGTTGACGACGACCCGGAGGCGCTCGTCTTCGCCACCGAGAGCGGGCGGCCGATCTGGCGGGGCAACTTCAACAAGCTGATCGGTTGGAAAGCGGCCGTCGCCCGCATCGGACAGCCGCATCTGCACTTCCATGACCTGCGGCACACCGGCAATACGCTCGCTGCGCGGACCGGGGCGAGCACCCGGGATCTGATGGCCCGGATGGGGCACGACTCACCACAGGCCGCGTTGATCTACCAGCACGCGACCAGTGAGGCGGATCGGGCCATCGCCCAGGCGCTGCACGAAGCCATGCACGCCGGCCAGAGGCCGGCAAACAACGTTGCCATCGGCAAGGGCGAGGGCTCGGACGATGCCGCAAACGCCCGGGGCTAATGGCACGCCAATGGCACGCCGCATGATCCTTGACCTTGGAACATCGAAGACCCTGGCTGGGACTGTCGTCCTGGCCAGGGCCTTGATCGTGGAGCGGGTGACGGGAATCGAACCCGCACTGTCAGCTTGGGAATCGCACAAGATCGGGTCGGGGCACTGCGCTGACCACGGTCGGCAGGGCCTCGACTGGCCCGGTTGGGCCCTGCGTCACACCGTCTTGTGGCCCGTGGATGGCCCGGCGGGTGGTTCCGACCGGCGGCGCTTCTCGCGTTCCTGCAACCGTCGTACCCGACGCCGGTACTGCCCGGCATATGAGCGTTGGGCGTCATCGAGCGCCTGCACCTCTGGGTCCGCCATGGCTTCGTAGTACGAGACCTCGGCGGGATCGCGATCCTGCTCGATCAGGCGACCGAGGGCTGCCGCATCGACGGCGAGGGGAGTCTTTCCCGCTGCCTGCTCCCGCCAGATGTGGCCGCCCGGGTCGTCTTTCACAGGTGGATGGTAGGGCCTGACCGGTGAATCATGAGATCAAATTGTGGGCTCCGGCGACCTGGGCACATGGGCGCCTAGCAGGGGAAACACCTCTCGACGTCTCGCACCACTCCCCCGCCGTTCGTCGACCTCTTGCGGACCAGATGCGGACCGCCCACGGCTGAGCGGGTCAAGCGCGAGTCACGGGCCTACAGATCCGGGCTACATCCCCTCGGTCACCCGGAAGGGCGCGTAGCCAATGGGAAGCCGCGTCACTTCTAA
>NZ_JAATEO010000076.1 GCF_012034245.1 Micromonospora thermarum
TTAGTGCTGCGGCGACCAGGCCGTAGTACTTGGCCGCTGCGTAGAGGCGCAGCCGCTGGTACGCCTCAGCGGTCGCCAAAGTTGCCTCGACGAGTCGGGCCCCGGCCTCGCCATGAAACAGGCTGAGTCGGGCTCGGTGTAGGTGACGGAGTCCGTCCAGCCATCGGTCGGCCTTAAAAAGAGCATTGGCTCGATCGAGTGCCTTGTCCGCTGCGGCGTCGCCGCCCATCGACACCGCCAACTGGCGGTCGAAGACGTCCACGAGGGCATCGAACTGCGGCTCGTCAACCAGTAACGGCGTATGGACGGTGAGAAACCTACTGGCGTGCTCGGCGGGGTAGAGCGGGGCGTCCGGCAGGGTCTCGGCGAGCCGGGCGAATGCATCCATTGCGCCGGACCGGTCGACACTGGGTACGTCGAAAGGTGCCAGGCCATTCTCTGCGATGGCTTGCAACCGTTCGTTGAGGGTGAAATCGGTCGTGGCGTCCTCGCTCTGGTACTGGTGGCCATCGGTCCCGACCTGGTCCAGGTCGGGCTGCATCTTCAGGGCGGCCAGCGACTCAAGAAGCGAGCAAGTCTCACCCGGGTACGGGTGGCCGGCGAGGAGTTCGTCAATACGGGCTGTCAGCGTTCGGTTCCACTCCATGATCCGGCCGGCAGTATGGCTCGTCTCGCCTCGCGCGCGGGCAGCGCACGTAAGCAGGAGTATCACCACTGCGTCCGCGATGAGGTTCGGATCGGTTGAGGTCGCCGCGCTGTCGATCTCGGCGGCGGTCAGATGATCGACTGGGCGCATCGATCCCAAGCCGAGGTGATGGGCGATGATGGTTTGGTGCCGCGCGGCATGCCGTAGCAGCCCGGGGGCATGCTCGTCTAACAGAGGCGCGAGCCTCTCCAACCAGAACGGGATGTCCTCGCGGCCTTCCCGCGTCAGATAGGCATACCGCAGACAGCCCGTGAGATCGACATAGTGTCCCCAACTGAGGACCGGTTCGGTGGTCGTGCGCCAGCGGGCCAGATCCGCCTCGTACCAGCCCGGCCGGTCTGGCGGCGGAGGAAGCGCACGGGCCGGCAGGTGTAGATATTGCTCAGCGATCCAGAACGTGGCATGGTGTGCCAGCAGTTCTGCGATCCCGTTCCCATCGAAGATCTCCAGGTGGACGCCGTGCTTATCGAGCACCTGGCGCTGCAGGTCGTGCCGGCGGGCGACCGGGATGTTGACCTCGCAGTACGCGAGAATGAACCTGACCGCCGTGCCGTCCGCCAGGGCACTTTCCACGTCCCCGCGAATCTTGGATCCGATGTTGTCCTGCTGCAGCGTGCAGGTGAAGCTGACTCCGTCGCCATCGCGCATCCCAAGCTCGCGCCCAAGCCGCTGCGTCTGCCCGGCCATCTCGGTGTGGTACGTCTCGAAGTCGCGCCCCTGATCACCGCCCGCCGCGACGGGTCCGGTGGCCGGGAGCAGGCTGCGGGTCACGGTAGCTCGGGCCAGCATCCGCGAAAGAGTCTCGAACTCGTGCTGCCCATTCCGGGCCGCCAACTGGTTCAGCGCAAAGCGGATCTCCGCCCTGGTCTGCTCGACCATGCCAGACATCGAAACCCCTCTCCGTTGGCCGCTTGATGAGCCACCAGCCTGGTGTAGATCCAACCTCCGCTGGTCCGGCGGACTCATCCGGTCGACCAGGACATTGTCAGTGGTAGGTCCGGATGTGAGCTTTCAGGCGCGCCGCTCAGGACAGTCCGCCGCCTTGCCGCTGGGCGCCGAGTGATCTCCGGCCGCGTCCACTCCGGTGGGCGATGCCGGCTAACCTCGCCGGCCTGCTCTGGCTCCGCAACCAGCCACCTTTCGGCGCCACCGCACGACCCAATCCCACCGGGCCCACAACCCGGCTACACCACCGATCGCGAATGCTACGCGGTCTGCGCTCCGGCGGCTTTGACCGCCCTCCAACAGGAGGTTGCCGCTGTAGACGTGGGCAGGTACAGGCGTTGCTGTTGTACTTCTGCGTGAATCCATGCCGACACTTCAGGTGACCACACCGCCCGCGGCGTGAGCTCACAACCGGGTCGCGAGCCGACCGAGGCGCGAGGACACTCATCCCGCGAGAATGAGTTGCACGCCGTACTGGCGGTGTGACTCCGGCAGGCGGCTGATGATG
>NZ_JAATEO010000077.1 GCF_012034245.1 Micromonospora thermarum
ACGACTACAGACCTACCTGCGCTGGCGCAACGCCAACGCCCGCCACCCCGACGTCCTGACCGCCCAACGCCGCGAACGCGCCCGCATCCGCAGCGAACGCCAACAACGATGGGGCCAACCCGCCACCCGCGCAGCCTGACCCCAACACCCTGAACGTTGGTGGTCACGGCACTAGCCAACAAAATCTCTCCGGTCCGAGCGCACCTCTCCCGCGGCGGGATAGGCACGTACCGCTGGTCGGCAATCTACCCAAGACCAAGTGCACACATCTGCCGCGGACCGCGCGTCCTAGAGTGCAGCCGGCTGACGGCACGATAGGCGCCTACGTATTGGCGTAGCCGAGTTTCTTCGGCCGGTCCGGGGCTGTTGAAGCGGCTTGCGGGCTATCGGGAGAGGTATGCCTTGATGCTTCTTGTCGGGAAGCGCCCTGCAGCGCCCGCCATGGCGGTCCGCGCCTCGTCGGTCACCGGCACCAGTGGTCTGCTTGGGCGGTACGACTATCAGGTCACCGACCGGTACGACCTGAGCGGCCTGCTGGCGCTGGTCTCCGTCGGGATCGGTCCAGATGATGTAGACCAGCCGGACGCTCATTTGTTCGCTGTCGTCATTGCGCAGCGACACGGCGGTGAACCGGCTGTTGCGGTCGAGCACGCGGCCGATTCGTCCACCGGGGTGACAACGGGCTCGACATGGACGGCTGGGGCCTCGATCGTCTCCGTGGTGAGCGCGGTCACGACCACGTCCTCGGCGAATTGGGCTCCCTCGCCTGTGAAGATCAGCACGTCGACGCCACCGCCCGGTGGGACGACCAGGTTGCCCTGGTCGCTGCCGTAGACAGTGGTGACCTTTACGGCCGGTAGCGGGCTTCGGGTGGCGTCGAGCGCCGTGAACTGCAGCGTCGGGGCGAGCATTTGGGTGCTGTCGTTGTAGATGGTGAGCAGTTGGTTCATGTACCCGTCCCCGGTGGTGGCCGCGAACTCGAACCGCAGCGTGGCGGCGAGGTGGGGGCGAGCGATGAGCCCGCAGCCGGCGAGCAGCAGCGTGGCCAGGAACCCGGCGATCGCCTTGAAAGATGCTGGCTCTGCGTGCAGACGCCGACGAGGGCGGGTTGCGGTCGAGGTGAGGAGCACCGCAGCAGGATACGGGCGAACACATCCGCTGCGTTGACCCGTGGTGGGTTACGGCGGCCAACGATCGATGGGCAGGTGAGCGAGGTGGGTGCCGTTGGCTCTGTAAGGAATCAGACACGTCGCCAACGGAGGAGGCAACGTGCTGATGGTGGGCGGCACGCCGGGACTATCACCCGGACGCGAGCCGGCTGCGGTAATGCGCTCCCAAGACCGCGCTCATCTGCCGCTGACCGTGCATTGGCCGCTCGACGGGGTCCATCCGCAACTGTCGATGTGCGGATGTGGCGGTGGCGAGCGGCGGAGGCGGTCGTGGCGATCTTCGCCGATCAGCTGGCCAGCTTCTCAAAGAGTTCGTTCGGCGTGTCGTAGTACCTCGTCGTCTGGCCGAAGTGCGTCATGCCGAGCCGCCGGCAGACGGCCTGGGAGGCACGGTTGTCCGGATCGGTGACCGCGATGACCCTCGTCAGACCCCGGCTGAACGCGTCGTCCAGGACCGCCGCCGCTGCTTCGGTGGCGTAGCCGTGTCCCCAGGCGTCCGGGTGCAGGTGCCAGCCGATCTCGACATCGGTCGGCCCGCCGGCCGGTTCCGCGGCCGACAGGGGAATCGGCTTGAGCAGGAGGTTTCCCACCAGGCGGCCGTCCGCGGTTGTGGTGATGGCCCAGATCCCGTGGATCGGGTCGTCGATGGCGCATCGGCGTGCGATCGAGGCGAGGGCATCCTCGCGGTTGTTCATGATCGTGGGCTGCGCGCCCAAGAACCGCACGACCTCCCAGCGCGACTCCAGATCCAGAAGGAAGTCGGCGTCCTCGTCGCGCCAGGGGCGCAGCAGGAGGCGGTCGCTCGCGATGGTGCGCATGCGAACTAAT
>NZ_JAATEO010000078.1 GCF_012034245.1 Micromonospora thermarum
CCGGGAGGAGTCCCGCCGTGGGCGCGATCGCGGTCACCGGGTCCATCGCCACCGACCACCTCATGCGGTTCCCCGGGCGCTTCGCCGAGCAGTTGCTCGCCGACCAGTTGCACCGGGTCTCGCTGTCCTTCCTCGTCGACGACCTGGTCGTCCGCCGCGGCGGGGTGGCGGCCAACATCGCGTACGGCCTCGGCCGCCTCGGCCTGCGGCCGGTGCTGCTCGGCGCGGCCGGCGCCGACTTCGACGACTACCGCTCCTGGCTGGAACGCCACGGGGTCGACTGTGACTTCGTCCACATCAGCGCCGACGCGCACACCGCGCGGTTCGTCTGCACCACCGACGCGGACGAGTGCCAGATCGCCTCGTTCTACCCCGGTGCCATGGCCGAGGGCGAGCGGGTCGAGATCGCCGCCGCGGCGGACCGGCGCGGCGGGCTCGACCTCGTCCTGGTCGCCGCCGACGATCCGGCCGCGATGCTCCGGCACGCCGCTCGCTGCCGGGAGCTGGGCCTGCCGTTCGCGGCCGACCCCTCCCAGCAACTCGCGCTGCTCTCCGGCGAACAGGTCCGCCAGTTCATCGACGGTGCCGAGTTCCTGCTCACCAACGAGTACGAGAAGGACCTCCTCGAAGCCAGGACCGGCCTGACCGCCGCCGAGGTCCGGGACCGCGTCGGGGTGCAGGTCACCACGCTCGGCGCCAAGGGCGTACGCATCACCGGCCGCGACACGCCCGCCGTCGAGGTGCCGGCCGTCCCGGTCG
This sequence comes from Micromonospora thermarum, assembly GCF_012034245.1. Taxonomy (GTDB): domain Bacteria; phylum Actinomycetota; class Actinomycetes; order Mycobacteriales; family Micromonosporaceae; genus Micromonospora; species Micromonospora thermarum. Next base: position 760 of record NZ_JAATEO010000078.1, read on the forward strand.
CCTCGGTGGCCGACCCGACCGGCGGCGGCGACGCCTTCCGGTCCGGCTTCTTCGCCGCGCTCTCGTGGGGTCTGGGGCTGGAACGCGCCGGGCAGGTCGGCAACGCCGTCGCGGCGTTCGCCGTGGAGGCGGTCGGCCCCCAGGAGTACCACCTCGACCACGACCGTCTCGGTGAGCGGCTGATCCGGGCGTACGGCGACCGCTGCGCCGACGAGGTCGCCGCCGCTTGGACGGCCCCGCCCGCTCTGGCAGCGCGACCCGGCTGATCCGGGCCGGTGCCCGAGCCGGCGCTGCGGCTCGGGCACCGGGGTACTCCTTCTGAGCGCTCGCTCTGAAGCTCCTCGGGCAGCTCGACGGCGGTCCGGATCGACCTCAACGGCTCCCGTGAAGTGCCTGCTGGAAGTCGGCGGCGATCTGGGCCAGGTGTTCGCCGTACTCCGGCTCACCCGGGTGATAGTCGGCCGCCCGGTCGTCACGGAACGGCCTCAGCCAGCGATGGCCCGTGCTCCGCTCCTGCTGAGCGGCGTGGATGGCGCGCAGAACGGCCGGCCGGTAGATCAGCTCGGCGCGCCAGTTTCCGACGTACTTCGCCTTGATGTGTGCCGGCGGCCTGTGGCCCCACGTGGGTCGCGACTGCCACTGCCTGCGAGGTTCGCCGGTTCGGCCCGGTTGTGGCGTGGTCGCCCCGAGGCGTCCGGCGGTTCGGACGGCTATCGTCGCCGGATGCCCGCGCTGATCCCGCCGACCGCCCGCCTGCACGCCGCCTGGCTGGAGGCGCGCGACGAGTGGGGCCCCGGCGTCCACGAGGACGGATTCGGACTGCTGCCGTCCGACGAGGTGGACTCGCCGGACGGGTTCGTGGCCTGGGTGGCCCGGCTGACGAACGAGTCGGATCCGGTGGAACCGCCCGACGCCGGCAGCGTGCACCGCACGTACCGGTGGATCGTCGAGGGGGACCGGGACACCGAACTCGGTCCGGCACGGCGTTACTGGATCACGTTCTGAGGCAGAGGTACGAGGTCGATAAACCGGTCCGGGCCGGATCCAGCGCAAAATCTCGTTCCGGTCCGCCGGTCCCCGGGCCGGCGCGAGAATGGGCGCGTGCCAGCCCCGCCGGTGCCCCGGCACCGGTCGACCCGACCCGGCAGGTGAAGAGCATGTCCAACGGCAAGGAAATCCGTCCCTTCCGGCTCGACACGCCGGAC
>NZ_JAATEO010000079.1 GCF_012034245.1 Micromonospora thermarum
GCTGTGGCCCACGGCCATCGCGCGATCTTCGGTTGTCCTCACAAACCACCGATGATCAACGCGGTGGCCGTCCTCGTGCCCACGCCACGCCCAACGCCGAAACCAAGTGACGTTGGAGTACTAATTGGCTCGGCGATTTCTGAGCTTCTGGATAATTCTGTCGAAAAAGCCCTTCCGAGCTTCCATCAGCAGCAGCTCGTCAATCATTTCTGGCAGCGAGCGCGACCGAAGCGGGGCTCCGCTGAGCGACATCGCACTTTGAATCTTATCGGCGGCACGCTCTTCGGCTCGATCATCGGTGCGACTAATCACGACTACATCCGGCTGGATGACATCAAAGGCTAGGACATACCCTTCACTATCGAAGCCGAAGTATTCCCCGTCGACAACATCGATGGCCTCGATCCAACCTTCAGCATCATCGTAGCTCCGAAAGGCCCATACTCCACCGTTCCTGTCGAAGATCACGCAAGACGTGCGGCGAGCAGGCAGGCTTTCCTCATCCTTGGAGATCAAATTCGTCGTCCTCTACCAACGGTGCCACCAACGCCGGTCAGTATGCTTACGGTCCCAGGGGCGATGCCGGCCGATGCCCTGGCCTGGGCCTTTACCCCGCCTGTGATAGTGGGGGCGCCACTTGTCGTTAACTTTATGGTAATGAACACCAAACTTCCGCTCTCCATTATACCGGAGATCACAGCCAAACCCTCCAACATTCGGGAATCGCATACACCTAATGCTTGTCTTGCGGAAGGCCGAACGGGCGCCCCGGTAAATCCTTCCGGCAGCGACTCCCCCGCGCACCGCAGCCCCAAGGACCGTCTGAAGTTGCCAGTTGTGGAACGTCTCGTGCGCCCGCCCGATCCCGCGAGCGGCCCATCCGATAGTCCTCGCGCACCAGTTCCTCCACTTGCAAAACTTACTGACGCGCTTGCCGTCGAGGTCCGTGGCATTGACCGGGTCGGCGCACGTGTACTCGTACCCGTTGCAGCTTCCGCCGTAGATGGGGTCGACCTGGAGGAAGCGGCCGGTGGTGGTGTTGTAGAGGCGGACGCCCATCAGGATGATGCCTGACGGGGTGTCGGCCGCCCGTTGCTTGGCGCCGAGCCAGCCGTACCGCTGCGTGCCGACGTCGTCGGGGTTGCGCGGCGTGCCGTACTCGTTGGCCTCGCTGGTGCGGGAGAGGCCCTCGTCGTTGCCGTAGATGGCAGCGACCAGGTCGCCGTGCAGGTTGGTGATCTGCCAGTCGATCTGAGCGCTCTCGCTGTTGAAGATGCCGGCCATCGCCGACAGGCCGGTGACGGGCCGGGTGAACCGGTCGACGGTCTCTTGCGTCCAGGACGGGCTGTCGTCGTCTCCGTCGTAGTGGTGTACCGACTGAACTGCGATGCCGGTGGCGTTGTCGGTCCACGAGCGGACCCGCTCGCCGGTGACGTCGAGGGTGTAGTCGGTGGTCCGGCTACCCTGGGTGATCGTGTCGACCAGGTCGGTCGAGTGGTAGGTGATGGTCACATTCCCGCCCGATGCCTTGGCGGTGTCGACCGCCGGCACCGTCGTGGTCCGGCCGAGGCTGTCGTACACGTAGCCGGTGGTGTTCACCCGGTCGGCCGTGTCGTACGTCCAGGTCCGTGACGACGCCACCGTCGATGTCTGGCAGACGCCGTCCGCACCCGGGCCGTAGACGGTGGTCGAGGTGCGGTTCGATGAGGTGCTGAATCCGTAGGTGCGGGTGGTGCACTGGCCGCCGATGGTGTCGCGGATCGAGGTGAGCCGGCCGGCCTGGTCGTAGCTGTAGCTCTGCTCCGACAGGCTCGACGACCGTTCCCGCCACTGA
>NZ_JAATEO010000008.1 GCF_012034245.1 Micromonospora thermarum
ACCCGCGCCGACAAAGGGGGGATCAGCCAGCGGGTGCGACGTCCGGGCTCGCAGGCGCGGTCCGAGGGGGTCGGACCGGCGATGTCCCGGGTGTCCGGCCCGGCGATGACGTGGGGCGGGGGCCCTCACGGCGCCGGGACCATGTGTAACGACCGCCGGGCCGCCATCATTCCGGCCGGGTGGACCGGCGATCCGCCCGCTCGGGGCGGCGGCCCTGCTCGATCGTCCACGTGATGTAACGACCCCGGCCCGGCCGCCATTCCGGCGTGGTGATGCCGCCGGTCACGCCCTGGAACCGGACATCCGGCCGGTCCGAGGACACCTGATCCGGACGGGCGGGGCATCGCACGCAGGCGTGCGGAAGATTCCGGAGTCGAGGGCGACGGACCGAGGGGGACCTCGCGAAACCGACGATGTTGGGATCATCTCCCGGTGTCCGTGAGAATCTCCCGCGTTCCGCTCGCCGCGACCCTCACCGCCGTCGTCGGCGCGGTCGTCCTGCTCACCGTCCCGGCCCACTTCCGCCAGCCGGCGAACGCCAGCATCGTCTGGGTGCCCGCTCCGAGCCGACCCGCGGGCACGGGGACGCCCCCGGGGCCGACCGAGGGGCCGGTCGACGCTCCGGGGAGCCAGCCCTCGCCGACCGGCCCCGCGACGCCGCCGGAGGCTCCCGCCCGGCCCGGCGCCACCCCGCCGGGGACACGGCCGCCGGTGGTCGACCATGGCCCGCGAACGGGCAACAAGGTGGCTCTCACCTTCGACGCGGACATGACCGACGCCATGCGGTACCAGTTGCGCAGCGGCGCCGTGCGGTCGTACGCGAACCTGAGGATCGTCGACCTGCTGGAGCGGGAGAACGTGCCGGCCACCTTCTTCCTGACCGGCAAATGGGTCGAGCAGTACCCGCAGGTGACCCGGCGACTCGCCGCCAACCCGCGCTTCGAGTTGGCCAACCACACGTACGCGCACCTGGCCTTCACGGCGGACTGCTACGGCCTGCCGCGGCTGCCGCAGCGGCAGATGACCGCCGACGTGGCCCGCACGTTCGACATCGTGGCGCCGTACGGCGGCCGGCAGACCCGGTACTTCCGCTTCCCCGGGCTCTGCCACGACCGGGCGGCGCTGGACGCGCTGGCCCCGCTGGGCGTCACGGTGGTGGACGGGGACGTGGTGAGCGGGGACCCCTTCGCCACGTCGTGGCGACCGATCGTCCGGGCCGTGCTGGACGGCGTACGCCCGGGCTCGGTGGTCGTCCTGCACGTGACGGAGGCGAACGCGCCGATGACCGACGAGGCGCTGCCGCACATCCTCGCCGGCCTGGCCGAACGGGGGTTGGAGCCGGCCCCGCTCTCGGAGGTCCTCGGGCATCCCTGAACCTCGTTCACGAAGGCCGGCAAAAGCCTAAAATCGGGGCAAGACCCTAGAGGAGGTTGGCATGACCGCAGCGATGGAGATGCCCCGCGTGCAGGAGTGCGTGGTCACGGCGTGCGGGTACAACCACACCGGCGACTGCCACGCCTTCGCCATCACGATCGGCAGCATGGATCACGCCCACTGCCACACCTTCATCGAACTACCGGCGGTACGGGCCGGGGTGGACGGTCTGATCGCCCAGGTCGGCGCCTGCCAGCGGGCCGACTGCCGGCACAACGACCAGTTGGAGTGCCACGCGCCGGGCATCAAGGTCGGGCCGGACAACGACATGGCCGACTGCCTGACGTACGCCACCCGCTGACCACTCGCACCGTCCAGGGGCCCCGGCTACCACGCTTGACGTCGTAGCCGGGGGCCCTGCTCTCACGTCAGGCCGTTGGCCTCGCGGACGACCGTCACCAGTTCGTCGATGATCCCGGTGAGGGCGAAGTCCTTCGGCGTGAACACGCGTGCCACGCCGGCCCTCCGCAGCGCCTCGGCGTCGACCGCCGGGATGATGCCGCCGACCACCACCGGCAGGTCACCCCGGCCGGCGGCGCGCAGGCCGTCCAGCACCGCCGGCACCGCCGCGAGGTGCGAGCCGGACAGCACCGACAGCCCGACCAGGTCGACGTCCTCCTCGACGGCGGCGGCCACGATCTGCCCCGCGGTCAGCCGGATGCCCTGGTAGACGACCTCGAAGCCGGCGTCCCGGGCGCGTACCGCGATCTGCTCGGCGCCGTTGGAGTGCCCGTCCAGGCCGGGCTTGCCGACCAGCAGCCGCAGCCGACCGCTGCCCAGCTCCCGCGCGGTGGCGGTGACCCGCTCCCGGACGGCGGCCAGGGTGGCGTCCCCGCCCGCGCCGGCCGCGCCGGACAGGCCGGTGGGCGCCCGGTACTCGCCGAACACCTGCCGCAGCGCGCCCGCCCACTCGCCGGTGGTGACGCCGGCGCGCACGCACTCCAGCGTCGCCGCCATCAGGTTCGTCGTGGTCGCGGCGTCCGCGCGGAGGCGGGCCAGTGCCGCGTCCACGGCCGCCGAGTCCCGGCCGACCCGCCATTCGCGTACGGCGGCAGCGGCGGCCGCCTCCACCGCCGGGTCCACCTGCTCGATCGCCTCGGCACCGGCCGCGGTCAGCGGGGACGGCTCGGTCTCGACGAACCTGTTCACACCGACCACCACGTCGGTGCCGGCCTCCATCCGGCGGCGCCGCTCCGCGAGCGAGGCCACCAGCGCGCTCTTGAGGTAGCCGGTCTCGACGGCGGCCACCACGCCACCCATCTCGAGAACCTTCTCCAGCTCGACGCGGGCCCCGGTGACGATGTCGTCGACGAGCGCGGTCATCACGTGCGAGCCCTCGAAGAGGTCCGGGTACTCCAGCAGGTCCGACTCGTACGCGAGCACCTGCTGCATGCGCAGCGACCACTGCTGGTCCCAGGGGCGGGGCAGACCGAGCGCCTCGTTCCACGCCGGCAGCTGGACCGCGCGGGCCCGGGCGTCCCGGGAGAAGGTGACGCCGAGCATCTCCAGCACGATGCGCTGGACGTTGTTCTCCGGCTGCGCCTCGGTCAGGCCCAGCGAGTTGACCTGGACGCCGTACCGGAAGCGGCGTTGCTTCGGGTTCTCGACGCCGTACCGGTCGCGGGTGATCTCGTCCCAGAGCGCGCCGAACGCGCGCATCTTGGCGATCTCCTCGACGAAGCGCACCCCGGCGTTGACGAAGAAGCTGATCCGCTGGACGACGTCACCCATCCGCTCGGCGGGCACCTGGCCCGAGTCGCGAACCGCGTCGAGCACCGCGACGGCGGTGGCCAGCGCGAAGCCGACCTCCTGCACCGGGGTCGCCCCGGCCTCCTGCAGGTGGTACGAGCAGATGTTGACCGGGTTCCACTTCGGCATCTCGCGCAGCGTGTACGCGATGACGTCGGCGGTCAGCCGCAGCGACGCCGCCGGCGGGAAGATGTACGTCCCGCGGGACAGGTACTCCTTGATGATGTCGTTCTGCGTCGTGCCGGCGCAGCGGGCCAGCTCGGCACCCTGCTCGGTGGCGACGGTGCCGTAGAGGCCGAGCAGCCACATGGCCGGCGCGTTGATGGTCATCGAGGTGTTCATCTCGGCCAGCGGGATGCCCTCGAAGAGCGCCCGCATGTCGCCGAGATGCGCCACCGGCACACCCACCCGGCCGACCTCGCCGGCCGCCAGCTCGTGGTCGGGGTCGTACCCGGTCTGGGTGGGCAGGTCGAAGGCGACCGAGAGCCCGGTCTGCCCCTTCGCCAGGTTGCGGCGGAAGAGCGCGTTGGTCGCGGCGGCCGAACTGTGCCCGGCGTAGGTGCGCATCACCCACGGGCGGTCGCGCTCGGGCAGCCGACCCGGGAGAGCCTTCTCGTCCATGGCGGGAGTTTAAGTTACCGTTCAGTAAAACGGGTTGTGGAAAACCACACAGGTCCATGTCGCGGACGCCGGGGCGGGAAGCGCCCGGTATGGCCCGGACCGCCACACCCCGGACGGCCGCCGCCGGCGGACAGGCCGCACACTTGACGGCATGGAAGACGAGCTCGCGATCTCCGTACGGGGGCTGCGCAAGGCGTACCGGGAGACCGTCGCCGTGGCGGGGGTGGACCTCGACGTCCGCCGGGGCGAGGTGTTCGCCCTGCTCGGCCCGAACGGCGCCGGCAAGACCACCACGGTGGAGATCCTGGAGGGGTACCGCAAGCGCGACGCCGGCGAGGTCTCGGTGCTCGGCAGCGACCCGGCGGCCCCCGCCGCCGACTGGCGTTCGCGGGTGGGGATCGTGCTCCAGGGCACCGGCGAGTTCGACGAGCTGACCGTCTCCGAGGTGGTGCGCCACTTCGCCGGCTTCTACGCCGACGCCGACGACCCGGACAAGGTCATCGCCCGTGTGGGGCTGGCCGACAAGGCGAAGGCGCGTACGCACGCCCTCTCCGGCGGGCAGAAGCGCCGCCTGGACGTGGCGCTCGGCATCGTCGGCCGTCCCGAGCTGCTCTTCCTGGACGAGCCGACCACCGGCTTCGACCCCGAGGCGCGGCGCGAGTTCTGGGAGCTGATCCGGGACCTGGCGGCCGCCGGCACGACGATCCTGCTGACCACGCACTACCTCGACGAGGCCGAGGCCCTGGCCGACCGGGTCGGGGTGATCGCCGACGGGCGGCTGGTCGAGGTCGCCGCACCCGGGCGGCTCGGCAACCGGCACGAGGCCCTCGCGACGGTCTCCTGGCGTACGCCGGAGGGGGTCGTGGAGAGCGCGGAGAGCGCGACGCCGACGGCGCTGGTGGCGGAGCTCGCCACGCGCTTCGGCGGCGAGGTGCCCGGCCTGACCGTGACGCGGCCGACGCTGGAGGACGTCTACCTGAGGATGATCGGACATACATGAGCACCACGATGACGCCGGCCACGCCGGCCACCGCGATGCCGCGACGCCGGCTGGGCCCGGTCGCCCTGGGCCTGCGACAGGGTCGGCTGGAGATCACCCAGTTCCTGCGCAGCCGTGAGTCCGTCGTCTTCACCCTGGGCTTCCCGGTAATCATGATCATGATCTTCGCGTCGATCTTCGACGGCGAGATCGCGCCCGGTGTGCGCTTCACGCAGTACTTCGTCACCGGCATGATCGCGACCGGCCTGATGACGGTCAGCTTCCAGAACCTCGGCATCTGGATCCCGATCGAGCGGGACCGGGGGGTCCTGAAGCGCTACCGGGGCACGCCGATGCCGAAGTGGGCCTACTTCGCCGGCAAGGTGATCCTGGTGGTGGTGATCGGCGTCGCGGAGACCGCGCTGCTGCTCGCCGTCTCGGCCGCCCTGTTCGACCTGGAACTCCCCGGCACGGCCGCGAAGTGGCTGACCTTCGGCTGGGTGTCCGCGCTCGGGATCACCGCCTGCACGCTGTGCGGCATCGCGATATCCTCGCTGGCACGCAGCTCGCGCAGCGGCTCGGCGGTGGTCACCCCGGTCGCCCTGGTGCTCCAGTTCATCTCCGGGGTGTTCTTCGTCTTCACCCAGCTGCCGAGCTGGATGCAGCAGGTGGCGGCGCTCTTCCCGCTCAAGTGGATGTGCCAGGGGCTGCGCTCGGTGTTCCTGCCGGACGCCTTCGGCGCCCAGGAGCCGGGCGGCTCCTTCGAGCTGGGCCGGGTCGCCCTCGTGCTGGCCGCGTGGTGCGTGATCGGCCTGCTGCTCTGCCTCGGCACGTTCCGCTGGACGACCAAGCGCGACGGCTAGGGCTTGTGTCGAGTCCTCGGTCGAGCCGAGGCGGAGTCCAGGCGGCGGTCGGCAAGGCGGAGTTTCGTCCGTCGTCGCCTGGGCCCGCCGCAGGCCGGCCAGGGACTTCGACACACGCCCTAACCCGTACGGGCCGGGCGCACCGCGCGCCCGGCCCGCCACGACTCAGTACGAGTAGAAGCCCTTGCCGGTCTTGCGGCCCAGGTCGCCGGCGGTGACCATGCGCTGGAGCAGCTCCGGCGGGAAGAACTTCTCGTCGGCGGTGTCGGTGTAGATGTTCTTCGCGGCGTGCAGCAGCACGTCCACGCCGGTCAGGTCGGTGGTCGCCAGCGGACCCATGGCGTGACCGAAGCCGAGCTTGCAGGCGGTGTCCAGGTCCTCCGCCGAGACCACGCCGGACTCGACCAGCTTGACCGCCTCCACCACCAGCGCGGCGATGAGCCGGGTGGTGACGAAGCCGGCGATGTCGCGGTTCACGACCACCACGGTCTTGCCGATCTCCTCGGCGAACGCCTTCGCGGTGGCGAGGGTCTCGTCGCTGGTCTTGTAGCCGCGGACCAGCTCGCAGAGCTTCATCATCGGCACGGGCGAGAAGAAGTGGGTGCCGACGACCGCCTCCGGGCGCTCGGTGACGGCGGCGATCTGGGTGACCGGGATGGCGGAGGTGTTGGTGGCGAGCACCGCGTCCGCCTTGCAGATCTTGTCCAGCGCGCGGAAGACCTCGTGCTTGATCTCCAGGCGCTCGAAGACCGCCTCGACGACGATGTCCGCGTCGGCGACCGCCTCCAGGTCGGTGGTGGGGGTGATCCGGCCGAGCGCCGCCTCGACGTCGGACGCGGGGATCTTCCCCTTCTCGGCGAACTTCTCCAGCGACTTCCGGATGCCGTCCACGCCGCGCTTCGTGGCCGCGTCGTCCAGGTCCCGCAGGGTCACCTGCCAGCCCGCCTGCGCCGCCACCTGGGCGATGCCCGAGCCCATCAGCCCGGCTCCGACGACCGCGAGTCGACCCGCCATCTGCTCACTCCCTCGCCTGATTGGGTGTCTGCCTGCACCCTAGTCGGCGGGCCTGAACGAGTGCTAAGGGCGGTGCCCGACGCAACCGGGCGGTGCCGATCCGTCAGATGGTCATGGTCGGCTCGTCGGGCGTCGTGTCACGCTCGACCTCGACGCCGAGCGCCCGCAGGTCCGCCACGAAGTCGGGGTAGCCCCGGTCGACGTGGTGCACGTGCGAGACCTCGGTGACCCCGTCGGCGCAGAGCCCCGCGATGATGAGGCCCGCGCCGGCCCGGATGTCCGTCGCGCGCACCGGCGCCCCGGAGAGGCGGTTCCGGCCCCGGACCACGGCGTGGTGCCCGTCGGTCTTGATGTCCGCTCCCAACCGCATCATCTCGTTGGCGAACATGAAACGGCCGTCGAAGATGTTCTCGGTGATCAGGGAGGCGCCGTCACTGACCGCGGCGAGCCCGATCGCCATCGGCAGCAGGTCGGTGGCGAATCCCGGGTACGGCAGCGTGACCACGTCGACGGCGCGCGGACGGTCGTCCATCCGCATCCGGAAGGCGTCCTGCCGCGTCTCCACCAGCCCGCCCGCGGACACCAGCTTGTCCAGGGCCACCTCGAGAAACGCCGAGGGCACGCCGGTCACCGTCACGTCCCCCCGGGTCATCGCCGCGCCGAAGGCCCACGTCCCGGCGACGATCCGGTCCCCCACCGTGGCGTGGCGCACCGGGCGCAGCCCGGGGACACCGACGATCGTCAGGGTCGACGTGCCCGCGCCGTCGATCAGCGCGCCCATCTGGTTGAGCATCGTGCAGATGTCGACGATCTCGGGCTCGCGGGCGGCGTTGTCGATGACCGTGGTGCCCTCGGCGAGGACCGCCGCCATCACCAGGTTCTCGGTGGCGCCGACGCTGGGGAAGTCCAGCACGATCTCGGCGCCGCGCAGGCCGTGCGGTGCCGAGGCGATCACGAATCCGTGCTCGCCGGCGATGTCGGCGCCCATCCGGGTCAGGCCCGAGATGTGCATGTCCAGCCCGCGCGAACCGATCGCGTCGCCGCCCGGATGCGCCACCCGGACGCAGCCCCGACGGGCGAGCAGCGGGCCGAGCACGCAGATCGACGCGCGCAGCCGACGGACCAGGTCGTAGTCGGCCTCGACACCCGGCATCTCGGGCACGTCAATGGTGACCGAGCGGGAGCGGGCCACGCCGCCGTACGCGACCATCGGGTCCACCGGGTCGTCCGCGTCGAACCGGACGTCGCAGCCCAGCCGGCGCAGCACCTCCCCCATGATGGCGATGTCGGTGATCCGCGGGACGTTGGTGATCACGCTGCGGCCGGGCGCGAGCAGGGCGGCGGCCATGAGCTTCAGGGCCGAGTTCTTGGCGCCGACCACGTGCACGGTGCCGGCCAGGCGGGCGCCGCCGCAGACCCGGATGACGTCGACGGCGTTGGGCGCCGGGTCGCCCGGCCCCACGCCGGCCGGCCAGGCGGGCTCCGGCCGGGCCGGGATGGTCAGGTCCGGTATCCGTAGGCTGTGCGTCATGGCCGTCCACCTCACGCGCATCTACACCAAGGCCGGCGACGCCGGCATGACCAGGCTGAGCAACAACGAGCAGGTGCCGAAGACAGATCCCCGGATCGCCGCGTACGCGGACGTCGACGAGTGCAACGCGGCGATCGGCGTCGCGCTCGCCCTCGGGCAGCTCGACGAGGAGCTGCGGAACGTCCTCGGGTCGATCCAGAACGACATGTTCGACGTGGGTGCCGACCTGGCCACCCCGGTGGAGCCGGACCCGAAGTACCCGCCGCTGCGGGTCACCGAGGAGTACGTCGAGCGCCTCGAGGGCTGGTGCGACGAGTACAACGCACGCCTCAGCAAGCTCGACTCCTTCATCCTCCCCGGCGGCACCGCGGGCGCGGCGCTGCTGCACGTGGCGCGGACGATCGCCCGACGCGCCGAGCGTGCGGCCTGGGCCCTGGTCGCGCACGACCCTGATCGGACCAGCTCTCTTCCGGCAAAGTATCTCAACCGGCTCTCCGATCTGCTCTTTATCCTGGCAAGAACGGCAAATCCGGCGGGAGACGTGCTATGGGTGCCGGGCGGTAACCGCTGACCGGGCAACCGCCGCCCGCCCGCACCGGCGCGCTGCACCACGTCGAGGTGTGGGTCCCCGACCTGGCCGGAGCCGTCCGCAGTTGGGGATGGCTCCTCGGGGAGCTGGGCTGGACGCCGTTCCAGGAGTGGCCGGCCGGCCGCTCCTGGCGGCTCGGCCCCACCTACGTCGTGCTGGAGGAATCCCCCGCGCTGTCCGGCCGGGTCCACGACCGGCTCGCCCCGGGCCTCAACCACCTCGCCTTCCACGCCGGCCCGCCGGCCGCCGTCGACCGGCTGGTCGCGGCGGCGCCGGCGCACGGCTGGTCGCTGCTCTTCCCCGACCGCCATCCCCACGCCGGCGGTCCCGAAACCTACGCCGCCTATCTCACCGACGGCCAGGGGTACGAGGTGGAGCTGGTCGCCTTCCCGAACCGGTGACGTGCATGACGGCGGGCCCGGATCGTCAGGCGTTTCCGGAGAGCGGGACGGTGGCTAGGCCGCCGGCCAGTCCTGCGAGGCCAGACGCGGCGAGACCGCCCCCGGAGGGGCGGCCTCGAGCCAGGAGAGGAACCCGGTGACGGTGGATCGCGCCATGGCGATCTCGACCGGAGCGTGGTGACTGGTACAGCGGAGGATGACCCAGTCGGCGGGCATCGCGAAGCGCTCCTGCCCCTCGGGCAGCCGGCGGCGCTCGACCGCCAGACCCTTCCGGGAGAGGACCCGCTTCGGGCGGAGGGCGAAGCTGAACATCCGGTACCACCGGAGTTCGTCGCCCGCGAAACGGCCGAAGCCGGGAGCCCAGCCTCGGCCGTCGAGCATCGTGGAGGTCCGGACGCTGAGCCGGATGATGCCTCCGCTGCGGGTGACAAGTGCCCGCCGGACGAAGAGAATCAGGAGCGCGCCGAGGATGACGGCGACGCCGATCCCGATCCCTTCGACGATCTCCATCTCCGGTGTCGGCTCAGCGACCGGCGGAGGAGACCGGGGTGGCGCTCTCGGCCAGGACGGTGACGCCCTCGGCGCTCACCGACAGGAAGCCGCCGGCCACCTCGTACGCGACCTGCTCGCCACCGGGCAGCTTGATGCGGACCTGGCCGGGCTCGGCGAGCTGGCCGAGCAGGGGCGCGTGCCCCGGCAGCACACCCAGCTCGCCCTCGGTCGTCCGCGCGACGACCATCTCGGCGTCGCCGGACCAGACCTTCTCCTCGACGGCTACGAGCTCGACGTGAAGCTGCTGTGCCACGCTGTCTCCTTGCTGCGGCGGCGGGTTGCCGAAAGTCTAATCGCGCCGCAGACCCGCCCGTAACGCGGGTGGCGAGACCTGCCTCACTGAAACCCGATTCAGCTCGCCTTGTTCTGGAATTCCGGGTGCTCCAGCAGGAAGGCGTCGAGCTGCTCGTTCTTCAGTGACGCGAAGAAGTCCTGTACGGCGGGGTCGAAGCGCTCGCCCAGGTACTTCCCGTTCTCCATGATGCCGCCGCCCGGCAGCTTGATCATCTGGATGTTGTTCGGGCGCAGGTTCTTCAGCGCGAGGCCGAAGTCGACGACGCTGTGCCCGCGACCGTTGAAGACCAGGGACTGGCCGGCCGCCCGGAGCACCTTGTCCAGCTTGATCGGGTTGGTCACCACGTCGGCGCTGAACGCCTGGCTCGCCATCGCCTTGACGAACTGCTGCTGGTGGCGCTGCCGGCCGTAGTCGCCGTCCGGCACACCGTTCTTGGGGTAGCGCTGCCGGACGTAGTCCAGCGCCTGCCAGCCCTTGAGGTGCTGCTTGCCCTTCGGGTAGATGGCCTGCTCGCCCAGGTATCCGCCGCCGCCGGGCCGCAGCTCGCGGTGGGTCCCGTCGGGGCGGCGGTGCTCCGAGCGCACCTCGCGCTCGATGTTCATGGTGACGCCGCCCATCGCGTCGACGATCCGGATGAAGCCGCTGAAGTTGATGATCGCGCCGGCGTCGAACCGCTCGATCCCGGTCACCTGCTGGACCGTGCTGGCGAGCAGCTGGAAGCCCTGGGCCGCGTCCGGGTTCTGCCCGGCCTTGCGGCTGCCGTACGACATCGCCGCGTTCAGCTTCTCCTTGCTGCCGCCGAAGCCGGCCGGCTCGAAGGCCGGGATGTCGACGTAGAGGTCACGGGGCAGGGAGAACAGGTAACCGCGGTCGAGGCCGGCCGGCACGTGCAGCACCATGACCGAGTCGGCCAGCGGCGGCTGCTCCGGCTTCCGGGGGTCGACGCCGACGAGCAGGATGTTGAGCGGGCCCTTGATGTCGCTCTTGCGCTCCTTGGCGCCGGCAGCCTGGTCGCCGAAGAGGTCGGCCTTGCCCACCGCGCCCTCGTAGCGGGCCATCAGCGCCTCGGCGCCCACCAGGACCGCGCCGCTGAGGAACATGAGGACGGCACCGAAGACGGTGCAGACCCGGGCCCACCGCGGCACGCCTGCCCACACGGACGGCTTCCGACCGCCCTTGCCGGCCTTACCCACGATCATCTCCGTTCGTCACGCCCACGATCAGGAGACGGGCGTACGCAGCCGTTTGGTTGCACGGTTCCGCGCGCAATCGGGGGAGCGCGCGCATGAACGGTACCTCGCGTCGGGCATGATCGCCGACCCGTGGAACCGGGCAGCGGCGATGATAGGTCCCGAAGATGAACGAAAGGCCGCCCCGGCTTTAACCGGGACGGCCTTTCGGGTCGTCGACGGGCGGGCCCGACGACGGTCGTCAGCGGGCTCAGCCCTGCGCCATCAGCTCCTTGGCCTTGCGCTCCAGGTCCTCCAGGCCGCCGCACATGAAGAAGGCCTGCTCGGGGAAGTGGTCGTACTCACCCTCGCTGATCTTCTTGAACGCCTCGATGGTCTCCTTGATCGGGACCGTCGAGCCCGGCACGCCGGTGAACTGCTCGGCGGCGTAGGTGTTCTGCGACAGGAACCGCTCGATCCGCCGGGCCCGGCCGACGGTGAGCTTGTCCTCCTCGGAGAGCTCCTCGATGCCGAGGATGGCGATGATGTCCTGCAGGTCCTTGTAGCGCTGCAGGATCCGCTTCACCTCGGTGGCCACCGCGAAGTGTTCCTGGCCGACGAACTCCGGGGCGAGGATCCGGGACGAGGACGCCAGCGGGTCCACGGCCGGGTAGATGCCCTTGTCGGAGATCGACCGCTCCAGGTTGGTGGTCGCGTCGAGGTGGGCGAACGTGGTGGCCGGCGCCGGGTCGGTGTAGTCGTCGGCGGGCACGTAGATCGCCTGCATCGACGTGATGGCCTGACCCCGGACGGAGGTGATCCGCTCCTGGAGCTCGCCCATCTCGTCGGCCAGGGTCGGCTGGTAACCCACGGCGCTCGGCATACGGCCGAGCAGGGTGGACACCTCGGAACCGGCCTGGGTGAAGCGGAAGATGTTGTCGATGAAGAGCAGCACCTCCTGCTTCTGCACGTCGCGGAAGTACTCCGCCATGGTCAGCGCGGAGAGGGCGACGCGCAGCCGGGTGCCCGGCGGCTCGTCCATCTGGCCGTAGACCAGCGCGGTCTTGTCGATGACGCCGGACTCGGTCATCTCGGCGATGAGGTCGTTGCCCTCGCGGGTGCGCTCACCCACGCCGGCGAAGACCGAGGTACCACCGAAGTTGCGGGCAACACGGGTGATCATCTCCTGGATGAGCACCGTCTTGCCCACGCCGGCGCCGCCGAACAGGCCGATCTTGCCGCCCTTGACGTACGGGGCGAGGAGGTCGATGACCTTGATGCCGGTCTCCAGCATCTCGGTCTTCGGCTCCAGGTCCGCGAAGGCCGGGGCCTTGCGGTGGATGCCCCAGTGGTCGTCCGGGGTGAGGGTCTCGCCCTCGGTGAGGTTGAGGCACTCGCCGATCGCGTTGAACACGTGGCCCTTGACCGCGTCGCCCACCGGCACCCGGATCGGCGAGCCGCTGTCGCGCACCTCGGCACCACGGACCAGACCGTCGGTCGGCTGCATCGAGATGGCGCGGACCACGTTGTCACCCAGGTGCTGGGCGACCTCGAGGGTCAGCGTCTTCTCGCCGCCGGAGAGGGTCACGTCGACCTGCAGGGCGTTGAACAGTTCCGGCATGGCGTCGCGCGGGAACTCGGCGTCGACGACCGGGCCGATGACCCGGACCACGCGACCGGTGGCCGTCTTGGTCTCTACTGGGGCAGTCATCACACTTCACTTCCCGACGCGGCCAGCGCGTTCGCGCCGCCGACGATCTCGCTGATCTCCTGGGTGATCCCGGCCTGGCGGGCCGAGTTCATCTCGCGCGTGTACTTCTCGATCATCTCTTCGGCGTTGTCGGTGGCGCTCTTCATCGCCCGCCGCCGCGCCGCCGACTCGCTCGCCGCCGACTCCAGCAACGCCGCGTAGATCCGCGTGTTGACGTACTTCGGCAGCAGCGCGTCGAGCAGTGCCTCCGCCTCCGGCTCGAACTCGTACGCCGGGAGCAGGCCCTCCGACCGCGGCCGGTCCTCCACCTGCATCGGCCCGATGATCTTCGCGACCGGGTTCTGGGTCATCAGGGACTTGAACTCGGTGAAGACGATGTGCAGTTCGTCGACACCGAGCACGCCGTCCGCCCCGGCGCTGCCGTCCACGTCGTCCGCGCCGGCCGAGAACGCCTTGATCAGCGTCTCACCCACCTCGCGGGCGTCGGCGAACGTCGGCTGCTCCGAGAAGCCCGTCCAGCTCGCCGCGATCTCCCGGTTGCGGAACCGGTAGAACGACACGCCCTTGCGCCCGATGACGTAGAGCACCGGCTCCTTGCCCTCGGCCTTGAGCCGGGCGATCAGCGACTCGGCGGTCCTGATCGCGTTCGAGCTGTACCCACCGGCCAGGCCCCGGTCGCTGGTGATCAGCAGGACACCGGCCCGCCGGACCTGGGGACGCGGCGTGAGCAACGGGTGGTCGATCCGCGCGTTGGACGCCAGCGCCGTGAGCACCCCGGTGATGGCCTGGGCGTACGGCAGCGACGCCTCCACCCGGGCCTGGGCCTTGGCGATTCGGCTCGTCGCGACGAGCTCCATCGCCTTGGTGATCTTCTTCATCCCCTTCGCCGAGCGGATCCGCTGGCGAAGGACGCGAACCTGGGCGGCCATCGTCAGCTCTCAGCCGGGCGGTCGGTCGTGCCCTCGCGGAACCGCGTCACCGTCTCGCGGCTCTCCTCGCCCTCCAGCGGCTGGGCCGCGGGCTCGTTGATCCGCCGCTCCTCCTCCTTGCCGAGGAAGAGCTTCTTGAACTCGGTGATCGCCGAGTCGAGGGAGCCGACGATCTCGTCGTCCCACTTGTTGTCCGCGATCGCCGCCAGGACGCCCTCGTGCTTGTGGCGCAGGTACTGGAGGAACTCGGACTCGAAGCGCCGGATCTCGCCGACCGGGATGTCGTCCAGCTTGCCCTCGGTGCCGGCCCAGACCGAGACGACCTGCTCCTGCACCGGGTACGGCGAGTAGTTCGGCTGCTTGAGCAGCTCGACCAGGCGGGCACCGCGCTCCAGCTGGGCCCGGGAGGCCTTGTCCAGGTCGGAGGCGAAGGCGGCGAACGCCTCCAGCTCGCGGTACTGGGCCAGGTTGAGCCGCAGCGAACCGGCGACCTTCTTCATCGGCTTCACCTGCGCGGCGCCACCGACCCGGGAGACCGAGGTGCCGACGTTGATGGCCGGCCGGACGCCCTGGTTGAACAGGTCGGTCTCGAGGAAGATCTGGCCGTCGGTGATGGAGATGACGTTGGTCGGGATGAACGCCGAGATGTCGTTCGCCTTGGTCTCGATGATCGGCAGACCGGTCATCGAGCCGCCGCCCATCTCGTCCGAGAGCTTCGCGCAGCGCTCCAGCAGCCGGGAGTGCAGGTAGAAGACGTCACCCGGGTACGCCTCACGGCCCGGCGGGCGGCGCAGCAGCAGCGACACGGCGCGGTACGCCTCGGCCTGCTTGCTCAGGTCGTCGAAGACGATCAGGACGTGCTTGCCGCCGTACATCCAGTGCTGGCCGATGGAGGAGCCGGTGTACGGGGCCAGGTACTTGAAGCCGGCCGGGTCGGAGGCCGGCGAGGCGACGATGGTCGTGTACTCCATCGCGCCCGCCTCCTCCAGGATGCCCTTGATCGAGGCGATCGTGGAGGCCTTCTGACCCACGGCGACGTAGATGCAGCGGACCTGCTTCGTCGGGTCGCCGGAGCGCCAGTTGTCGCGCTGGTTGAGGATGGTGTCCAGGGCGACCGTGGTCTTGCCGGTCTTCCGGTCACCGATGATCAGCTGCCGCTGGCCCCGGCCGACCGGGGTCATCGCGTCGACGGCCTTGATGCCGGTCTGCATCGGCTCGAACACGGACTGGCGGGCCATCACGTTCGGAGCCTGGAGCTCCAGCTCGCGGTAGCCCTCGTTCGGGATGTCGCCGAGGCCGTCGATCGGCTGGCCGAGCGCGTTGACCACACGGCCGAGGAAGGCGTCGCCGACCGGCACCGAGAGCACCCGCTCGGTGCGCTTGACGCGCTGGCCCTCCTCGATGCCGCCGTAGTCACCGAGGACGACGACACCGATCTCCCGGACGTCGAGGTTCAGCGCCACACCGAGGGTGCCGTCCTCGAACTCCAGGAGCTCGTTGGTCATGGTCGAGGGAAGACCCTCGACGTGGGCGATGCCGTCGCCGGCGTCAGCGACGGTGCCGACCTCCTCGCGGGAGACGCCGGCCGTGTAGGAGGAGACGTAGCGCTCCAGGGCGCCGCGGATCTCCTCCGTCGAGATGGTCAGCTCGGCCATCCTCTGCTTCCTTAAGTATCAGGGCCCGGGATACCTAGTACCGACCGGTCCGATGGCGTCGAATCAGGGCTGCGGAAGCGCTGGTCAGCTCTTCGCGAGCGCGTTGCGGGTCTCGTTGAGGCGGCGCAGGACGGTGCCGTCGTACAGGTCGGAGCCGACCCGCACGCTGACGCCACCCAGCACTTCGGGATTCACCGTCTGCTTGACAGAGACCTCCCGACCGTATATCGCGGTGAGGCTGGCGCCCAGTCGACGCTCCTCCTCCTCGCTCAACGGGGCCGCGACGGTCACGTACGCGACCTGCCGGTCCCGCCGGTCGGCGGCCAGCTCGACCAGCCGGGTGAGCGCGCCGCTGAAGTTGCGTCCCCCGAAGCCGGCGAGCGCGACCCCGACGAGGTAGCCGGTGACCGGCCGGGCCTTGCCGGCGATCAGCTGGTCGACCAGGGTGGCCCGCTGGTCGGCCGGGACCATCGGGTCGGAGAGCGCGTTGGACAGCTCGGGCGAGCCGGAGACGACCTGCCCGAAGCGGAACAGCTCGTCCTCGACCTCGCCCAGCTCACCGGCCTTGTCGGCGCTCGCCAGGAGTGCCTCGACGCCCAGCAGCTCGGCGGCGTCGAGGAGTTCCGACGGGGCCGACCAGCGACCGGAGACGAGCGCGGTCAGCAGGTCGAGCGCGTCCGCGCCGACCTTGCCGGACAGGATCCCGGTGAGCAGACCGGCGCGGTCCTCACTCGAACGGGCCGGGTCGGAGAGCGCCCGGCGCAACCGCGGCTCCCGCCGCAGCAGCGCGGCGACGGAGAGGAGCTCGTCGGCGGTGGAGGCCACCGCCGACGGCTCCGCGCCACGGGCGTACGCGTCGAGGCGCTCGGCCGCGACCTTGTACGACTCCCGGCTGGCGGCCTGCATCAGCGGGCCCCCGCGCTCTCGAGACCGCTCAGGAACCGGTCGACGGTGCCCTTGCGACGCGCCTCGTCGGCGAGCGACTCACCGACGATCTTGCTGGCCAGGTCCACCGCGAGGGTGCCGACCTCGGTGCGCAGCTCGCGCACGATGGTGGCGCGCTCGGCGGCGAGCTGCTCCTTGCCGGCGGCGATGATCCGGTCGGACTCCTCCCGCGCCTTGGCGAGGATGTCCTGGCGGATGCCCTCCGCGTCGGCCCGGGCGTCGTCCCGGATCCGGGCGGCGTCGGTACGCGCCTCGGCGAGCTGTGCCCGGTACTGCTCGAGGAGCTGGTTCGCCTCGGCCTGCGCGGCCTCGGCGCGCTTGATGCCACCCTCGATCGCGTCGACCCGCGCCTGGAACGTCTGCTCCATGCGCGGGAAGACGAACTTCATCAGCACGACGCAGAGCAGGATGAAGGCGATGCCACCGACCACGATCTCCTGCCAGATCGGAATGATCGGGTTGTGGGCGGACTCACCACCCTCAGCGGCGAGGAAGAACATGGAAGACCTCCCGGTCAGAGGGGGGCGGAATTACTGGATCGGGCCCTGCCAGATGAAGCCGAACGCGATACCGAGCAGCGCGAGCGCCTCGATGACGGCGAAGCCGATCCAGACGTACGGCAGGGTCATCCGCGACGACTCCGGCTGGCGGGCGGTCGACTGGATGTAGGCGGCGAAGACCAGGCCCACGCCGATGCCCGGGCCGATGGCCGCGAGGCCGTAGCCGATGGCGGCGGTGCTGCCCTCTACCGCGGCGAGAACGTCCATTGGTTGGTTCCTCCTGGTTATCACGCGTGACGGTCACGCGGGACGACAACGGTTGGTGCGGTGGATCAGTGTTCTTCGGCGAGCGCGCCCTGCACGTAGCTGGCGGTCAGCACGGTGAAGACGTACGCCTGCAGGACGATCACCAGGAACTCGAGGAAGGTGAGCGCGACGGTCATCGCCCAGGACAGCACCGAGACCGGCGCCAGCCACGGCGTGATGTTCAGCATCGCGAAGCCGCCGAGCGTGAAGACCAGCAGGAGCATGTGGCCGGCGAACATGTTCGCGAAGAGACGGACGGCCAGCGAGAACGGCCGGACGAGGAAGGTCGAGAAGAACTCGATCGGGATCAGCAGCGGCAGGATGTACCAGGGCGCCGGCGGGATCAGTGAATTCTTGAAGAACTTCCCGGCCCCGTGATGGCGGATGCCGACCCAGATGAACATCACGTAGCTGATCACGGCGAGGAACGCCGGGAAGGCGATGTGCGAGTTCGGCGAGATCTGCAGGAACGGCACGATCGCGAAGAAGTTGGTCAGCAGGATGAAGCAGAAGAGCGTGGTGAAGTACGGCGCGAACCGCACCCCCGCGTGCCCGATCATGTCGACCGCGATGTTGTTCCGCACGAAGCCGTAGATCGACTCGGCGAACCACTGCTTCTTCGTCGGCACCAGCTGCGGGTTCCGGTAGCTGGCCAGGAAGAAGATGATGAGGACGCCGACGGCGAGCCAGACCATCGCCGTGATCTTGGTGAACCAGTAGGAGTTCTCCGCACCCCACGGCAGGATGCTGGGCAGGTAGAAGTCCTCCACGCTGGGAGGGAATACCGCCTCGCCCTGTGCCAGGACGTTCGCCTGTCCGAACACCGCGTCCCTTCCTAATTAGGCGTGCCGAGCTTGCGGACGACCAGGATGATGCCCCCGGCCATGCCGAGCACGACGCCGATCCCGGTGGCGATGCCACCGGTGCCGAGCCACCGGTCGACCAGCCAGCCGATGAAACCCCACACGAGCATGCCCGCGATCAGGTAGGAGAGCGCGGTCCAACCCTGGCCGGCACCGGACGGAACATCGTCCGGGCCGCCGCTGGGTCGGGGGTTTTGGTCACCAGCCATGACGGGGCGAACGATATCAGCCGGGAAGACGAGGCTGTGCCTCACCCCCCGCACAACCGTGGTTGTGTGGGCGTCTGGCGGGCAGGGTCGTCTGTGGGCACGCTACTCCCGTTCGGCCACCCAGAAAATGACCCATGCCGGACACATTTTGCGGGCGTCCGAGGTGTGGGACAGCGACGTGGGCCGTGCCTAGCGTGACCGGCGGGCGTGGACGGTCGTCAGCCACCAGATGTGCACGCCGGTCCAGACCACCACGCCGGCGGCGATGCCGAGGCAGAGCGGGACCAGCCCGGCCCAGCCGGTCGAGGCCACGCCGACCATCACCACGCCGAGCAGGGTGAACTTCGCCGCGTACAGGGCGAGGCCGAAGGGCAGCACGAGCTGCGGGTTGACGCTGTCGGCCCAGGCCAGCACGACGGTGGTGAGGGTGTAGCTGGCGGCGGTCACGCCCACCCCGAGCGCGGCGCCGAGGGCCGCGTCGGAGCCTCCGGTGAGCGCGCCGACCACCGCGGCCGCCGCCGCGAGCAGGCCGGTCGCCGCGAGCAGCAGCGGCAGGTGCCGCAGGCGCCACCGCCGGTCACCGGCCGTCGGCGCCGCCGGCTCGCGCACCCCGCGCTCAGCCACGGGGGTACGCCGGGAAGGCCCCGACCAGCTCGGTCACCTCGGCCGCCACCCGGCGCAGCGCGTCGGCGCCACCGGGTTCGCCCGGGTCGGTGCGCACCGCCCGGGCGATCAGGTCCGCCACCCGCCGCATCTCCGGTTCGCCCATGCCCTGGGTGGTGACGCTCGGCGTGCCGACCCGGATCCCGGAGGCGGTCATCGGCTTCTGCGGGTCGTACGGGATGGCGTTCTTGTTGAGCGTGATGCCGGCGGCGTCGCAGCGCGCCTCGGCCTCGGCGCCGGTCACCCCGAGCTCGCGCAGGTCGAGCAGGGCGAGGTGGGTGTCGGTGCCGCCCGAGACCGGGCGCATCCCCTGGTCGGCGAGACCGGCCGCGAGCGCCTGGGCGTTGCGGACCACCTGGGCGGCGTACGCCCGGAACTCCGGCTGGGCGGCCTCGCGCAGCGCGACCGCCTTCGCCGCGACGGCGTGCATCAGCGGGCCGCCCTGGGTGAACGGGAAGACGGCCTTGTCGATCCGCTGGGCCAGCGGCTCCCGGCAGAGGATCATGCCGCCGCGCGGGCCGCGCAGCACCTTGTGCGTGGTGAAGCAGACGACGTCGGCGTACGGCACCGGCGACGGGATGGCCCCGCCGGCGACCAGGCCGATGAAGTGGGCGGCGTCCACCATGAGGTACGCGTCGACCTCGTCGGCGATCTCGCGGAAGCGCGCGAAGTCGATCAGCCGCGGGTACGCCGTCGCGCCGCAGATGATCATCTTCGGCCGGTGGGCGAGCGCCAGGTCGCGCACCTCGTCGTAGTCGATCAGCTCGGTGTCCCGGTGGACCGTGTAGCCGACCGTCGCGAACCACTTGCCGGAGAAGTTCACCCGGCTGCCGTGGGTGAGGTGACCGCCGTGCGGCAGGTCCATCGCGAGCACGGTGTCCCCCGGCTGGACCAGGGCCGCGTACGCGGCCAGGTTGGCGCTCGCGCCGGAGTGCGGCTGGAGGTTGGCGTGCTCCGCGCCGAACAGCTCCTTCGCCCGGGCGATCGCGATCTCCTCGGCGCGGTCCACCTCCGCGCAACCGCCGTAGTAGCGGCGGCCCGGGTAGCCCTCGGCGTACTTGTTGGTCAGCGTCGAGCCGAGCGCCGCGAGCACGGCCGGCGAGGTCAGGTTCTCGCTGGCGATCAGCTGGAGGCCGCCACGGAGCCGGGTCAGCTCACCGAGCACGACGTCGGCGATCTCCGGATCGGTCGCCCGCAGCTGGTCGAAGTCCGGCCCCCAGAAGGTCGGCGTCGTCTCGGTGTCCACAGCGCCAGAGTCTATTGGGCCGCAGACTGGAAGCCGTGCGATGCCTGGTGACCGGAGCGACGGGGTACATCGGCGGGCGCCTGGCGCCCCGCCTGCTGGCCGAGGGGCACACCGTACGCTGCCTGGCCCGCAAGGCCGGACGGCTGCGGGACGTGCCGTGGGCCTCCCGAACCGAGATCGCCGAGGGCGACCTGCGGAGGCCGGACACGCTGGCCGCCGTGTTCGACGGGGTGGACGTCGCCTACTACCTGGTGCACTCGCTCGGCCAGTCCGGGTTCGAGTCCGCCGACCGGGAGGCGGCCACCCACTTCGCCGAGGCGGCGCGCGCGGCGGGCGTACGCCGGATCGTCTACCTGGGCGGGCCGGAGCCGCCGGCGGAGGCGGGCCTCTCCTCCCCCCACCTCCGCTCCCGGGCCGAGGTGGGGCGGATCCTGCTGGCGAGCGGGGTGCCGACGGTGGTGCTGCGCGCCGCGGTGATCATCGGCTCGGGCTCGGCCTCGTTCGAGATGCTGCGCTACCTGACCGAGCGGCTGCCGGGCATGGTGACCCCGCGCTGGGTACGCAACCGGATCCAGCCGATCGCCGTCCGGGACGTGCTGCGCTACCTCGTCGCCGCCACGCGGCTGCCGCCGGACGTCAACCGCGCCTTCGACATCGGTGGGCCGGACGTCCTCACCTTTCAGGACATGATGCAGCGGTACGCCCGCGTGGCCGGGCTGCCCCGGCGGATCATCCTGCCCGTGCGCGCGCTGACCCCGTCCCTCTCCTCGTACTGGGTCGGACTGATCACGCCGGTGCCCAACAAGATCGCCCGGCCGTTGGTGGAGAGCCTCATCCACGAGGCGGTGGCGCGCGAGCACGACATCGCGGCGTACGCGCCCGACCCGCCGGAGGGGCTGACCGGCTTCGACGAGGCGGTCGCCCTGGCGCTGGCGAAGGTGCGCGACGCGGAGGTGGAGACGCGCTGGTCCACCGCGAGCGGGCCGGACGCACCGGCCGAGCCGCTGCCCAGCGACCCGGAGTGGTCCGGCGGCACCGCCTACACCGACGTCCGGGAGCGGGTGGTGGACGCCCCGCCGGACAGGTTGTGGCGGGTGATCGAGGGCGTCGGCGGCGAGCACGGCTGGTACTCCTTCCCGCTGGCCTGGTCGGTGCGGGGCTGGCTGGACCGGCTGATCGGCGGGGTGGGCCTGCGCCGGGGCCGGCGCGACCCGCACCGCCTCCAGGTCGGCGAGGCGCTGGACTTCTGGCGGGTGGAGGAGATCGTCCCCGGTGAGCTGCTGCGGCTGCGCGCCGAGATGCGCCTGCCCGGCCGGGCCTGGCTGGAGATGCGGGCGATGCCGGCCGGGGACGGCCGGAGCCGGTACCACCAGCGGGCGGTGTTCCTGCCGCGCGGTCTGGCCGGTCACGCGTACTGGGGCGCGGTGGCACCGTTCCACGCGGTGGTCTTCGGCGGGATGGCCCGCAACATCGCCAAGGGCGCCGAGACCGGCGACCTCGCCCGCCCGCGGCGCTAGGGCGTGTCGAGGTCCTCGGCTCGACCGAGGACCTCGACACACGCCCTATTCGCCCGTCCGGCCGCCGGTGATCTCGTGGGCGGTCATCTCGCTCGGCGGGACGAAGTCGCGCACCGGCTGGTCACGCAGGGCGAACGACATCAGCTCCGCCACCGCGCCCACCATCCGCGCCTGCACCGTCCGGCCCACCGGGTCCCGCGGGTCGTCCGGGTTGGTGGCGATCGCGGCCACCGCCAGTTGCGGGGTGACGGCGACGACGGTCTCCGTGCCGTACCCCTCCGAGCTGCCGGTCTTCCCGGCGAGCGGGCGGCCCAGCTTCGCACGCAGGCTCTCCGCGGTGCCGCCTTCGCAGCCCCGGTACATCGACCGGTCGCCGACCGGGCAGCGCGCCGCGTCCACCGCCGCCCGGGCCACGTCCCGGTCCACGACCTGGCGGCAGTCCGGCTGCGCCGCGGCGACCGGACGACCGGCGGCGTCGGTGACCGACACCACCGGCAGCGGCGCGCACCACGTCCCCTCGGCCGCCACCGTGGCGTACGCGTTCGCCAGGTCCAGCGGCGTGGTCGCCGAGACGCCGAGGGTGAACGGCCCCCACTCGCGGGCCCCGTGCCGGGCCAGTCGCGCGTCGTCCTCGGCCCGGAACACGATGCCGAGCCGCTCGGCCATCTCCACCACCCGGTCGGCACCGACACGCTCGATGAGCCAGGCGAAGTACGTGTTGACCGACAGGCCGAACGCGCTCCACATGGTGTGCCGGCCGTCGACGGACGAGTTGGCGTTGCGCGGGCACCAGTACCCGTCGCAGCTCGCCGGGCCGCTCGCCGGGTAGCCGGTGAGGATCCGTTCGGGTGCGTCGTACGCGGTGTCCAGCGGCAGGCCGGACTCCAGCGCGGCCAGCATGGTGAACAGCTTGAAGGTGCTGCCGGCCTGGTAGCCCTGGATCGACCCGCCGCCGGCCACCAGCTGGTTGACCGTGTTCGGGTGGTTCTTCGACCCGCGCGGGTTCGCCTCCACGCTGTAGTTCCGGTTCACCGCCATGGCCAGCACCCGGCCGGTGCCGGGCTGGACCACCGCGGTCGGCATCGCGTGCGGGTCGTCCGCCGGGTAGATCCGCCGCACCTGCTCCGTGGCGGCCCGCTGCACCGCCGGGTCGAGCGACGCCACGATCGAGTACCCACCTCGCCGCAGTGCGAGCTGCCGCTCGTCGACCGTCGAACCGAACGCCTCCTGGGAGTTCCACCAGCGGGTGAACCAGTCGCAGAAGAAGCCCCAGTCCTTGTGGGCCTCGGGCACGGCCGTGCAGTCGTTCGGCGTCTCGCTGGTTCGCAGGGCGAGCGGCTGGGCCTTCGCGCCGGCGGCCTGTGCGGCCGGGAGCTGCCCGGACTCCACCATCTGGTCGAGCACGTACGCCCGACGCTGCAGCGCGGCGTCGGCGTCGCCGTTGATCGGGTCGTCGGTGTGCGGCGAGCGGACCAGCCCGGCCAGCAGGGCCGCCTCGGCCAGCGTCAGTTTGGCCGGCGACTTGGAGAAGTAGCGCTTGCTCGCCGCCGCCACCCCGTACGCCCCGGCGCCGAAGTACGCGATGTTGAGGTAGCGGGCCAGGATCTCGTCCTTGCTCAGCTCGCGTTCCAGGGCGAGCGCGTACCGCATCTCCTGGACCTTGCGGGTGGTGCTCACCTCCGTGGCCGCGCGGCGCTGGCGCTCGGTCAACCGCGGGTCGTTGGAGAGGACGTTGCGGACGTACTGCATGGTCAGCGTCGAGGCGCCCTGCCGCGAGCCGCCGCTCTGGTTGTTCGTGAACGCTCGGGCCACGCCGCGCAGGTCCACCCCGCTGTGCTCGTGGAAGCGGACGTCCTCGGCGGCGATGATCGCCTGGCGCATGACGGGGGCCACCTCCGCCAGCGGCACGTCCACCCGGTCCTCCTGGTAGAAGGACGTGATCAGGGTGGTGCCGTCGCTGGCGTACAGGTTGGACCGCTGCGCGGTCGGCGGCGTCCGCAGGTTGTTGGGCAGCTCCGAGTAGGGCGCGGCGAGCGCCGAGAACCCGACTCCGAACACCAGCGCGGCCGGTAGGGCCGCTGCCGCGAGCACCAGGCCGGCCAGGACGCCGGCCAGCAGGACGGTCAGGAGCTTGTCGAGATGTGCCCGGGTCATCAGCTCTCCCCGCAGGAGCCGGCAGGACCCACACAGAATGACCTGAATGTGCCTCTTGTCCGCCTCGTTCCGCGGACGGGTAACCCGGGTGGGTTACGGGAGCAGCGCCGCCGCCAGCGGGTGGACGGTCTCCTCGATCTCGTCGGCGACCCGGCCGAAGCACTGGTCGCCGCGACCCCACGGGTCGTCGAGGTCGTCGGTGGGCAGCGGGGTGGTGCCCGCCCGGGCGGCGTGGGCCGCCTCGACCAGAGCCACGCCCCGCGTGTACACGGCGTCCGGGGTCGCGTCGGCGGGCGGCAGGCCGGCCGGGTCCAGCGCGGCCAGCAGACGGCCGAACTCACCCAGCACGAAGGTGCGTGCCGCCGCGTCCGAGCGCAGCGCCACCACGTACTCCTGCTGGTCGGCCGTCGCGGTCAGGACGAGGTCGGCGGCGTCGATGTGGTCGGAACGGAGCTTGCGCGCGGCGAACCCCTCGGCGCTGCCGCCGCGGGCGGCGACCTGCCGGGCGGCCGGCGGGTTCATCTCCTCACCGGCGTGCCAGCCGCCGGTGCCGGCGCTGTGGCTGTGCAGCAGGTCGTCGGCGCGGCCCGGGTCCGACCCGCGCCGCTCCAGCCGCTCCCGGACGGCCAGGGTCAACAGCCGCTCCGCCATCGGCGAACGGCAGATGTTGCCCATGCACACGTGCAGAACTGTGAACGGAGGCACTCAGGCCACCCGGCTCTCGACGATGTCCGGGACCACGTCGCGCAGCTTCTCCAGCCCGATGGCGCCCGGGCGGACCAGCTGGGGCACCTCGCCGGTGAGGTCCACGATCGTGCTCGGCACCGGGTCCACCGCGGGCCCGGCCTCCAGGTACGCCCGCACCGAGTAGGCGAGCTGGTCCCGCGCCGCCTCGGCCGTCGTCGCGGCGGGCTGGCCGGCCTTGTTGGCCGAGGCGACCGCCATCGGGCCGGTCTCCCGGAGCACCTCCAGCGCCACCGGATGCAGCGGCATGCGCACCGCGACCGTGCCCGAGGTCTCGCCGAGGTCCCACCGGAGGCTGGGCGAGTGCTCGACCACGATGGTCAGCGCACCCGGCCAGAACGCCTCGACCAGGTCCCGGGCGGCGCGCGGCAGGGAGAAGACCAGGCCGTCCAGCGTGTGCCGGGAACCGATCAGCACCGGCGGCGGGGCCGGCCGGCCACCCTTCGCGTCGAGCAGGGCCTTGACCGCGTACGGGGTGAACGCGTCCGCGCCGATCCCGTAGACCGTGTCGGTCGGTAGCACGACCAGCTCGCCGTTCTTGACCGCCTCGATGGCCGCAGCGATGCCGCGGTCCCGGTCGGCGGGCGACCGGCAGTCGTAGAGCATCACGAGGATGCAGTCTGCCACGCCGGGCCGTCGCCGGCGTGCGGGCCGTCCGCTCGCCGGGACGCGGTGGCGAACCGGGGCCGGCCGGCGAGATCGGTGTGGTCGGCGATCGAGGCGTACCGGCCGTCCTCGGCGAGCAGCCGGGGCACCACCTCGCCGTGCGTGTCGTCGTGCTCCATCCCGAGCACGCCGCCGGGGCGCAGCAGCACCGCCACCCGGGCCACCACCGGCCGGATCACCGACAGGCCGTCGCCGCCACCGAACACGGCGTTCGCCGGATCGTGCCGACCCACCTCCGGCGGCACGGTCACGTCCGCCGGCACGTACGGCGGGTTGCAGAGCAGCACGTCCACCCGGCCCGCCAGGTCGGCGAGCAGGTCCGGCGCGGTGACGTCGGCCGCCACCACCTCGATCGGCCGGTCCCCCGCCGCGGCCCGGTCCGCCGCGTTGCGCCGCAGCCAGGACAGCGCCTCCGGTGACCCTTCCACCGCCACCACGCGCGCCGCCGGCACCTCCTGGGCGACCGCGAGGGCGATCGCGCCGGACCCGCTGCACAGATCCACGACCAGCGGCTCCGGGATCCGTCGCGCCTGGTCGACGCCCCAGCCGGCGAGCAGTTCCGTCTCCGGGCGGGGCACGAAGACGCCCGGCCCGACCGCCAGCTCCAGGTGGCGGAACGCGGCGGTGCCGGTGAGATGCTGCAACGGCTCGCGGTCGGCCCGCCGGGTCACCAGCGCGTCGAACCGGTCGCGCTGGGCCGGGGTGAACCCGTCGGCCAGGGCCAGCCGCCCCCGCGACACCCCCAGCACGTACGCGGCCAGCAGCTCGGCCTCGGCGCGCGCGCCCTCGACACCGGCGTCGGCGAGCATCCGGGCCGCCCGCGCCACCGCCACGGTGGGTCGCTCCCGGTTCGTCCCTTCGGACGGCTGTTGCGGCAGGGTGCTCACGAGATAATCATGAAGCGTCGCGGAGCCCACCACGAGCTGGTGCGGCCAGGCGCACACCGACGGGAGGTCACGGGTGGGTTGGCTCGACCGGGTCGGCGACCAGGTTGACGCCCTGACTCGGGCGCGGGCGCTGCAGGAGTCGAGTCGTTCCGCCGAGGCGTACACCGTCCTCGACCAGGTGCTCACCACCACCGCCGACCCGTGCGCACGGGCCGACGCGCTGGTGCAGCGCCTCTCCGCGGTGCTCAACCTGGGCCGGACGGCCGAGTACACGAGGGCCATCGAGGAGGCCACCACCGCCGTCCGTGATCTCGCGGAGCCGTACCTGCACGGGCACCTGAACGCCCTCGCCGCGCTCGCCGCCCACCACCAGGGCGCGCTGGACCGCTGCGTCACCCACCTGGTGCGGGCCGCCCGCGCGCTGGGCTCGGTGGAGGACCCGGACCGGGACACCGCGTGGGGCTGGCACGACCTCGCGATGGCCTACTCCTACCTCAGTTTCCACGGGTACGCCCTCGGCGCGATCGAGCGCGCGCGGCAGCTCGGGCTCGCCGCCGGCATCCCCGAGGAGACGTTCGCCGCTCCCGGCATCCGGCTGCGCAACGCGGTCGCGCTCGACCACAACGGCGACAGCGACGGCTGCCTGCGGGTGCTCCGGGACGTGGCCGGGGACCTGGAGCGCTTCCTGCGGGCGGGGCGGGCCGGCCGGCTGCGCCCGAGCAGCCTCGCCGCGTACGGCTACGCCGCCGCGCGCCGGGCCGCGCTGGGCGACCGGCTGGAGGTCGGGACGGACGCGGCCCCGTCGCGGCTGCTCAGCCACGGCGGGGACAGCTCCCGGGCCCGCGACATGCGTCAGCTCGGCCAGGTCTGCCTGGCGATCGCCGAGGGCCGCCCGATCGAGGCGGTCACCCGGTTGGACGGCGTGCAGGTCTCCACCGAGACGCTGGGTGCGGCCGAGCCGGCCCGGCTGCGCAGCATCGCCCTGAGCCGCGCGGGCGACCACGCGGCCGCGCACCGGGCCGACCGGCTGGCCTTCCGGCTCGCCGCGCAACGCAACGACCGCCTCCGGGACGTGTACATCGACGGCATCGCCGCCCGGATCGACCACGAGGACCTGCGCCGCGAGGCGGCCCGCTTCGAGGGCGAGGCGCTGACCGACCCGCTGACCGGCCTGCCCAACCGGCGCCGGTTGGAGCGGTACATCGCCGCCGTGATCGCCCGGGGCGAGCGGGTCGTGATCGGCGTGTGCGACCTGGACGGGTTCAAGGCGGTGAACACCCGCCACGGCCACCACTCCGGCGACCTGGTCCTGCAACGTGTCGCCGGGCTGGTCAACCGGGTCATGCGCCGGGGCGACTTCGTGGCCCGCTACGGCGGCGACGAGTTCGTCGTGGTGCTGTCCGGCGCGGGGATGGCCGAGGCGGCCGAGGTGGCCCGCCGCATCGAGAGCGCCGTCCGGGCGGAGGACTGGGAGTCGCTGGTCCCCGGCACGCCGGTCGGGGTCAGCATCGGCTTCGCCGAGGTGACCGCCACCGGGCCGGGCCCGCACGACGCCCTCAGCGCCGCCTTCGGGGCCGCCGACCGCGCGATGCTGCACGCGAAGACCCACCCGCGCGCATCCTGACCGCCCGCGCCCCGACCTACGGCGGTCAGCGCCGGGAGAGCTCGGCGTCCCCGGCGAGGCGGGCGGCCCGGTCGGCCTCGACCAGCGCCTCCAGCACACCGTCGAGGTCCCCGGCGAGCGCCAGGTCCAGGTTGTACGCGGTGTAGCCGATCCGGTGGTCGGTGATCCGGTTCTGCGGGAAGTTGTACGTGCGGATCCGCTCCGAGCGGTCCACCGTCCGCACCTGCGCCTTGCGGGCGTCCGAGGCGGCCGCGTCGGCCTGCTCCTGGGCCGCCGCCAGCAGCCGGGCGCGCAGGATCCGCATCGCCTGCTCACGGTTCTGCAGCTGGGACTTCTCGTTCTGGCAGGAGACCACGATGCCGGTCGGCAGGTGGGTGATCCGCACCGCCGAGTCCGTGGTGTTCACCGACTGGCCGCCCGGGCCGGACGAGCGGAACACGTCGATCCGCAGCTCGTTCGGGTCGATCGTGACGTCGACCTCCTCGGCCTCCGGCAGCACCAGCACGCCGGCCGCGCTGGTGTGGATGCGGCCCTGCGACTCGGTGACCGGCACGCGCTGCACGCGGTGCACGCCACCCTCCCACTTGAGCCGGGACCACACGCCGTTGCCGCCCTCCGGCACGCCCTTGGTCTTGATGGCCAGCGAGACGTCCTTGACACCGCCCAGGTCCGAGTCCTGCGCGTCGATCACCTCGACGAGCCAGCCGCGGCGCTCCGCGTACCGGGTGTACATCCGCAGCAGGTCGCCCGCGAAGAGCGCGGACTCCTCGCCGCCCTCCCCCGCCTTGATCTCGACGATCACGTCCTTGGCGTCGTGCGGGTCGCGCGGGATGAGCAGCTCGGCGAGCCGCTCCTCCAGCGCCGGCAGCGTCGCCGCGATGGTCTCCGCCTCGGCGGCGAAGGCCGGGTCCTCGGCGGCCAGCTCCTTGGCCGCCACCAGGTCCGCGCGGGCCTGCTCCAGCTCGGCGGCGGCCTTGTGCAGCGGCACCAGCTCCGCGTACCGGCGGCCGACCCGGCGGGCCGTGTTCTGGTCGGCGTGGATGGCCGGGTCGGCCAGCCGCTTCTCCAGCTCGGCGTACTCGTCGAGGAGGACGGCCAGACGCTCGCTGCTCATGGACGATGCTCCTTCGACGACGGCGCTGGACGGATGATGACCCCATCGGGGCGGAATACGGACGACGCCCGCGTCCGGCGGGAAACCGGACGCGGGCGCCGAACGGAAGGTTACTTGCCCTTCTTGGCCTGAACCTTGGCGTACTTCTGCTGGAACTTGGCCACCCGGCCGGCGGTGTCCAGGACGCGCTGCTTGCCCGTGTAGAACGGGTGGCAGGCGCTGCACGTCTCGACGTGGATGGTGCCGCCCTTGGCGGTGCTACGGGTGGTGAAGGTGTTGCCGCAGGAGCAGGTGACGTCGGTGGTCACGTACTCCGGGTGGATGTTGGGCTTCATGTCGCCTCGGTCCTCTCGTCGGTGGTCGCCGGGTCGCCCCCGTCACGTGCTCCGACGGTGGAAGGGCGTGAACCGGTACCGGTGGCCGATTGACCAGTGTGCCATGGGCGTACGCCGGCCCGGCAATCGGGCCGCACAACGGGTCCGGCATCGACAACGCACGCCCCTGCTCCGGCATTCCCGGCCCACGGTCGGGCATTCACCGGGACACGGCCGACCCGACGTACGACACGGAGTGACTGATGGCCCGCCTGATCGCGACGCGGGGGCTCCCCGCCTCCGGCAAGACCACCTTCGCCCGGAAGCTGCAACCGTCCGTGGTCCGGGTGAACCGGGACGACCTGCGCCGGATGCTGCACGGCGAGCGGTTGTTCACGCAGCGGGCCGAGTGGCAGGTGACGCTCGTGCAGCGGGCCCAGGTGGAGGCGCTGCTGCGCTCCGGGGCGGACGTCTGCGTGGACGACACCAACCTGCGGTCGCGGACCCTGCGGGACTGGGCCGACCTGGCCGCCCGGTACGGCGCCGAGTTCGAGGTGCACGACTTCACCGACGTGCCGCTGGAGGAGTGCCTGCGTCGCGACGCCGCCCGGCCGGAGGCGGACCGCGTCGGCGAGGCGGCGATCCGCCGCCTGTTCGAGCGCTACCTGGAGAGCAAGCCGCTGCCGTTACCGGTGCCCACGGCGCGGACGGGACGGCCGGCGCGGGTGCACCCGCCCTCCGACGAGCCGCCCGAGATCGTCCTGGTCGACATCGACGGGACCGTCGCGCTGAACGTCTCCCGCAGTCCGTACGACATGACGCGGGTCGGCGAGGACGAGCCGAACCCGGCGGTGATCTCGGCGGTCCGGGCGATGCACGCCGCCGGACATGGCGTGATCTTCTGCTCGGGCCGGGACGCGTCGGCCCGCGCCGCCACCGAGGCGTGGCTGGACCGGCACGTCAAGGTCCCCTACCTCGCGCTGCACCTGCGGGCGGTCGGCGACTCGCGCAAGGACTCGATCGTCAAGCGGGAGATCTACGAGCGCGAGGTCAAGGACCGATACCGGGTGGTCGGCGTCTTCGACGACCGGATGCAGGTGGTGCGGATGTGGCGCGAGCTGGGCCTGACCGTCTTCCAGGTCGCCGAGGGCGACTTCTGACGGCGACGGGCCCCCGCGATCGCGGGGGCCCGTCGGGTGCCGGGCTCAGGCGGCCTCCGCCGCCGCGGTGAGCATGACCGTCGCCTCGGCGCGGACGCCGTTGACCTCGACTGCGAGCAGCACCGACGCCCCCGGTCGCAGGGCGGTGAGCTGGCCGGTCGCCGGGTCGAAGCGGGCCACGTGCCAGGGCTTCAGCCCGGCGGCCGCTCCGATGTGCAGGTTCGGCGACGCCGACCAGTCCGCGCTGACCGGGGCGGCCACCGGCACCGTACGGCCACCGGGCTGGGTCACCGTGGCGGTGACGGTCGCCGGGGTGCCGACCGTGACGGCCTCCGGGGCGGTCAACGTGACCCGGTCGGCGTGGGCGTGGAACTCCGCGTCGACCCAGCGCGGGCCCTCGGCGAGCGGGTTGCGCCGCGCCTGGTCGGCCTCGGCCGGGGTCACCGGGTCCACGCCGTACTCGCTCCAGCCGGTGAAGCCGCCTTGGTCGGCCGGGGTGGACGGGTTCTTCCCCGAGTTGCCGTTGATGACGAACGGCACCCCGTCCACCCGGTCGGCGTGGAAGGTGCCGACGTGGGCGCCGATGAAGAGCGCCCCCTTGCCGGTCCGGTGCTGGAAGTCGGCCAGCCACTGCTCCAGCAGCGCCGCCTCCTTGCGGTCGCCGAGCTGGCTCGCCTTGGCGGGGCTGGGGTCGCGGGGCGGGTGGTGGTGCAGCACGACCACCGAGCCGACGGCCGGATCCCCGGCGGCCGAGTCCAGCGCCGCGCGGAGCATCCGCACCTGCTCGAACCCGCCGCCGCGCAGCGTCCCGGTGGACGAGTTGAGGGTGACGAAGCGGGTCCCCTTGTGGTCGAAGACCCGCTCGGTGGCACCGAACACCGCCCGGAAGTTGTCGATCGGCGCGCCCATGATCTCGTGGTTGCCGGGGACGTAGTGGTAGGGCAGCTCCCCGCCGAGTTCCTCGTCGAACAGCCGCTTCGCGAGGGCGAAGTCCGCCGGGTAAGCGGTGTCCACGAAGTCGCCGTTGACCACGACGAAGTCCGGCTTCGCGGCCTTCACCTCGCGGAGCGTACGGCGGGCCTGGGCGACCAGGTCGCTGTCCGGGTTCGCCGCGACGAACTGGGCGTCGGAGAGCACCGCGAACCGCCAGGGCGCCCGTCCACCGTGCCCTCGCGGACGACCACCCGGTCGGTCCGCGGGGCCTCGGCCGGCACGTCGAGCGTCGGCGGCACCTTCGCCACCAGGTCGTCGATGACGACCTCGCTCCGGTACTGCGTGTCCGCCCGGGTCTCGGCGACGTAGAACCGGCGGACCCGCAGCGGGTACTGCACGCCGGACGGCACGGTGAACTCGACGTACCGCCAGCCCGTCCAGGTCACCAGCGGCCCCCGCAGCACGTGCTGCGTGTTCTGCGCGTCGTGCAGGTGCAGGCTCGGCCACTCCCCGGTGCCGTTGCCGTGGATCCACATGCCGAACGCCTGCGGCTGACCGGGCACCTCGATCCAGGCGGGCGGATCGGCGTACGCGGCCCGGGTGCCGGTGGACTGGCTGAAGTCGTACGACATCCGCAGGCCGGTGCCGGTGCGGCCCGGCGCCGGCGCGACCGAGCCGCTGGCCCGGGCCTGGCTGAACCGCCACGACGCGGCGTCGTCGAAGGTGGCCACCGACACGTCGGTGAGCCCGACGGTGACCGGGACGACCGCGGTGCTCCGGCCGACGTGGACGGTGACCAGCGCGGAGCCGGTGTCCCGCAGCGCCGTCACCAACAGGTTGCCCTCGGCGGTCGGCGTGATCCGCAGCAGCTCCCGGTCGTAGTCGAGGGTCAGGTCGGCGGGCTCGATCGGCGCGGTGTTGCCCTCGGCGTCGTAGCCGACCACACAGACCAGGGCCGTCCCGTCGGTGCCGTCGAGGCCGATCCGGTCCACGGTGGAGTCGATCCGGCTCAGTGGCCCGAGCACGGTGAGGTCGATGGCGCCCCGCGCGTCGTCCCGCCACGCCGTGACGGTGACCTGCCCGGGCAGGCCCGCCCGGAACACGCCGTCGCCGTCCACCCTCCCGTGCGCGGCCGGGTTGGCCCGCCAGGTCGGCTCGCCGGCCGCCGGCCCGTACGTCTCGTCGTGTCCGGCCGCGGTGAGCCGGCGGGTCAGGCCGGGGAAGACGCGGTCGGGCCGGCCGCCGCGCACCGGCGAGACGCCCGGCGCGCTGGTGGGGTCGCTCGCGGTCTCCAGCCAGTACCCGGTGAGCCGGCCACTGCCCTGCGGCGCGTAGAGGGCGAGGCCGTTGGGGACGGCCCGCTCGGTGCCGTCGGACGGGCTGTTCTCCACCTGCACCGCGGCCGCGCCCGGCTCGCGGGCGAGCAGCGTCGAGGAGCCACCGCCGTCGAGGTTCAGCGCGTGGTGGGCGCCGAGTTCGGCCATCATCCGGCCCATCTCGGTCTGCGTGACGCCACGGCTGTCGACCTGCCGTCCGTCCACGGTGAGCATGATCATGCGTCGTCCGTCGGCGGAGAAGCCGACCGCGGTCCGCGGGGCCAGTGTGGGGTCGGCGATGCTCTGCACCACGCCGTCGCGGACCAGCACGTTGCCGCCGCCGACGGCCGCGTGCAGGCTGCTGCCGTCGGCCGGCTTCGGCCGGTACGCGACGCTCACCGGGTCGCCGGGGCGCAGCCCGGCGAGGGCGTCGGCGCCGGCGTCCCGGCCGAGCAGCACGGTGGTGCCGGCGGGGATCGGGCCGCTGCCGGCGGTGGTGGCGACGCTGGCGACGCGACCGTCGACCACCACGACCTCGGTGACGCGGGTGGCGCCCGCCACGGGACGTTCCCGGGTGTACGACCCCCAGAGCGCGGTGAACACGCCGATGCCGTTGGCCTGGACCATGTTGTTGAACTGGGTCAGGGGCACCGGACCCGTGGGCAGCGTCGCGGTGCCCTCGAAGTGCACCTCGACGACGCGGCCGAGCCCCTCCGTGGTGAGGGCGACGGCGTTGCGGTGCCCGGCGACGGCGGACTGGACGAGCTGACCGTCCTGGATGCCGACGCCCTGGGCGGCACCGGAGTTGTTGATGTCGAAGAAGTCACCGTTGACGGCGGCGACTGCGCGGGTGCGGTCGGCCGCCGCGCGCAGGGGCTCCGCCTTGCTGACCACGCCGGAGTTGACGTAGTCCACCGTGACGTCACCGGACAGGTCGGCGGTGAGGGCGTCGGCGCGTAGCCAGCCGTCGGCGTCGTACCGGTCGAAGGAGGTGAGGTCGAGCCCCGGGGCGACGGGACGCGTGGTCTTCGTGGTCTCGAGACCGCCGGCCGGCTCGACGCCGGTCGTGGTCCGGGCCGCACGGGTGGCCCCCGCCGGGTCCGCCGCGACGGTGACCGCACCGGCGGGGTGGGACGAGGCGCGGGGTGCGTCCTCGACCGCGGTGGCGGACAGGTCGCTGGCGGGGGCGGCCAGCGCGGCGGGGACCGGGCCGGCGGCGGTGGTCGCGGTGAGCAACGGCGTCAGCAGCAGGACGCCGGCGAGCCGGGTGGATCGTCTGCGGGTACGCATGGACGACAGTCAACCCGACGATGAACAGAAGTTTCAATATCGGATAGCTGAAGCGAAGGAAAACTTCGTCGCCGGTGGGCGGCCGGCGCTTGTCCGCCCGGTCTCCCGGCCGCTGCCCCCCGGTCCCGGCCGCAGAGCGGGCGCTTGCCGGCCCGGTCCCGGCCGTGGCCCGACGTGAGGTGGCCGGTGTCCCTCCGCTCCCTTTGCTCTGCTTCAACCCACGCGACGGAAACCGGGCGTGAGTGTTGCGGTGGTTGAAGCAGAGCAAAGGACGTGAGTCGGGGTGTCGGCGGTGGCTGGACGGGTGGGCCGACAGCGAGGGGGCGCGGCCACTCGGCCACGCCCCCTCGTCTCGTCCCGCCCGGGGAGGGTCACTCCCCCGGCGTCGACTTCGCGATCTGCATCAGGAACTCGATGTTGGTACGCGACTGCTTCAGCCGGTCCAGCAGGAGGTCCAGCGCCGCCTGCGAGTCCAGCGAGTGCAGCACCTTCCGGAGCTTGTGGACGATGGCCAGCTCCTCCGGCGCGAGCAGGATCTCCTCCTTGCGCGTGCCGGACGGGTGGATGTCGATGGCCGGGAAGGTCCGCTTGTCGGCGATCTTCCGGTCCAACTTCAGCTCCGCGTTACCGGTGCCCTTGAACTCCTCGAAGATGACCGTGTCCGCCATGGACCCGGTCTCCACCAGCGCGGTGGCGAGGATGGTCAGCGAGCCGCCGTTCTCGATGTTTCGGGCCGCACCCAGGAACCGCTTCGGCGGGTACAGCGCGGTCGAGTCGATACCACCCGACATGATCCGGCCGCTGGCCGGCGCCGCCAGGTTGTACGACCGGCCGAGCCGGGTCACCGAGTCGAGCAGGACGACCACGTCGTGGCCCAGCTCGACCAGGCGCTTCGCCCGCTCGATCGCCAGCTCCGCGACGGTGGTGTGGTCCTGCGGCGGACGGTCGAACGTCGCCGCGATGACCTCGCCCTTCACCGACCGCTGCATGTCGGTGACCTCTTCGGGCCGCTCGTCCACCAGCACCACCATCAGGTGGCACTCCGGGTTGTTGCGGGTGATCGCGTTCGCGATCGCCTGGAGCACCATCGTCTTGCCGGCCTTCGGTGGCGAGACGATGAGCGCCCGCTGGCCCTTGCCGATCGGCATGACCAGGTCGATCACCCGGGTGGTGAGGATGTGCGGCTCGGTCTCCAGGCGCAGCCGCTCCTGCGGGTAGAGCGGCGTCAGCTTGTAGAACTCCGGCCGGCGCTTCGCCTCCTCCGGCTCCATCCCGTTGATGGTGTCCAGCCGGACGAGCGGGTTGTACTTGTCGCGCCGCTGCTCGCCGTCGCGCGCCGCGCGCACCGCACCGGTGATCGCGTCGCCGCGCCGCAGGCCGTACTTCTTGATCTGTGACATGGAGACGTAGACGTCGTTCGGGCCGGCCAGGTAGCCGGTGGTCCGCACGAAGGCGTAGTTGTCGAGAACGTCGATGATGCCGGCCACCGGGACGAGCACGTCGTCCTCGCTGACCTGCGGCTCGCGGCCGCCGTCGCCGCCCTCGGCCCGCTCGCCACGGCCCCGCCGACGGTCCCGGAAGCGGCTGCGCCGGCCGCGCCGGCCGCCGCCCTCGCCGTCGTCCTCGCCGTCGCCGTCGCGCTCCGCGCGCTGGCCACGGTCACCGTTGCGGTCGCCGCGCTCGTTGCGGTCGCCGCGGTCAGCACGCTCGGCCCGCTCGTTGCGGTCACCGCGCTCGGCCCGCTCGTTGCGGTCACCACGCTCACCGCGCTCACCGCGCTCACCGCGCTCGGCCCGCTCGCCGCGCTCGGCCCGCTCGTTACGGTCGCCGCGTTCGCGGCCGCCACGGCCCTCGCCCCGCTCGGCGCGCTCGCCGGCCTCGGCCTCCTCGGGCCGGGACTCGGCCCGGGTCTCGCCGGCCTCGCCGCCCCGGGCCTCGCCGGCCCCACGGCCACGCCGGCTCCGGGTGCGGCCGGTGGTCTCGGCGGTCGCCGGCTCGGCCGGCTGCTCCGCCCGACGCTCGGCCGCCTCCGGCCGCTCGGCCGGCTCGCGGACCTCGGCGTGGACCTCCTCCCGGGCGGGGGCGGCCGCAGCCGCGACCTCGGCCCGCGGTCGAGGGGTCCCGGTGGCGGCCCCGCCACCCTGGCGCTCGGAGATCGCGCTGATCAGCTCACCCTTGCGCATGCGAGCCGTGCCCGAGATGCCGAGCGACGCGGCCAGGCTCTGGAGCTCCGGCAGCAGCATCGCCGACAGGCCGGTGCCGCTGCGTCGCCGACGGGTCGGAGCAGCGGACGTGGCATCAGCGACGTTGGAAACATCCGACGTCACGTCGGTGGTGTCGCTCAATGGATTCCTTCCCTCGATAGGCCGGGACTGCCCGGGATCGACATGCAGGTGGCCGGGCGGCCTCGGTGCACCCGCCTCGCAAGGACGCGTCGCGGGAGTCTGTGACACAGCAGCCGGTCGCTTTCCCGACTCACCGACGTGGTGGGCGGGATCCGCCGTCTGCGGCGACCTGTGAAGACTGCGGTGCGGCGTGGGCCTAGGCAGGGGTGACGGGCTGACCGCCGAAAGCTTCGGGGGTGCGCCGACCCGCAGGAAGATCGCATGCTTCGCGGCTGTGCTAAGTCTAGAGCGTAATCAACTCTTCCGACCTGCGGCAACAGGGTCCCGCTCCGCGTGTCCCAGTCTACCCCGGAAGACCCGGGCGCCGTGTGCCTCTATCGGCAACCGCCAGACCTGCCAATCTGTTCCCGGATCGAGGTCGGCGGGCGGCTCGGACAACGCCAGCACGGTCGGCCCCGCACCGGAGACCACAGCAGCCACACCGGCCCCACGAAGCGCATCCACCAGCGCAGCCGTCTGCGGCATGCCCTCGGCCCGGTAGCCCTGGTGCAGGCGATCGACCGTGGCCGGCAGCAGCAGCTCCGGCGCTGCGGTGAGGGCGTGCACGAGCAGCGCGGCCCGGCCCGCCGTCAACGCCGCGTCGTGGTGCGGCACGGTCGGCGGCAGGGCGGCCCGCGCCGTGGCCGTGAGCCCGCGCTCGGCCGGCACGAAGACCGTCGGCCGGACGCTGTCGGCGACCGGCAGCGACACCGCCCGGGCACCGGCCGGTTCCGTCCACGCCACGGTGAACCCGCCGAGCAGGCAGGGCGCCACATTGTCCGGATGGCCCTCGATCCGGGCGGCGAGCCGGAGCGCCGCCGCGTCGTCCATCCGACGCTCCCCGTCGACCACCAGCGCCCGGGCCAGCAGCACACCCGCGACGATCGCCGCCGACGAGGAGCCGAGCCCACGTGCCTGGGGGATGCGGTTGACGCACTCCACCGCCAGCCCGGGTGGCTGGCCGCCGAGCTCGTCGAAGGCGGCCCGCATGGCGCTCACCACCAGATGCCGCTCGTCGTCGGGCAGGTCGCCGGCCCCCTCACCGGTGACGCTCACGGTGACACCGCCGGTGGTGACCTCGGCGGCGACGTCGTCGTGCAGCGCCAGCGCCAACCCCAGGGCGTCGAACCCGGGCCCGAGGTTGGCGCTGGTGGCGGGGACCCGCACCCGGACCGGGTCGGGCGTGAAGTTCGTGGGCACGCGCTCATGCTATGGCCGCGCACCGACGTTCCGGATCTCTGCCCGCACCGTGGGACCGGCCGGAACCGGCGCCTACCGCACGACCGACGGATCCGGCTCGACGACCGGGTCGGTGAGGGAGAGCTTCCGGGTCGCGATCCGCCAGCCGACCGCGTAGACCAGGGTGACCAGGCCGCAGCCGGCCAGCACCACCCGCTCGTCGACGATGTCGACCACCGACGCCACCACCAGCTGGCTCACCGAGATGGCCAGCGTCGCCAGCATCATGTCGGTGGCGAAGACGCGGCCCCGCAAGCGGTCCGGCACCTCGCCCTGGAGGGCGAAGTTCGACATCACCCAGTTGCTGCCGCCCGCGAAGTGCGCCACGAAGACCAGCGCGAGCACCAGCGGGAACCAGTCGACGACCGAGGTGCCGAGGTAGGCCAGCCCGTAGAGCGACATGGACAGCGCCAGGCCGGGCAGCAGCCAGGCTCGGTTGCCCAGCACCCGCCGCATCAGGATCGGGCCCACCAGCGCCCCCGCGCCGCGTACCGCGAAGAGCAGGCCGGCGCCGGCCGCCCCCGCGCCGTAGACACCCGCCAGCAGCGGGAACACGGTCAGCACGCCGTTGCCCAGACCGACCGCGGACTTCACCGTCACCAGAGCCAGCACGCGGGGCCGGTGCCCGATGTAACCGAGCGCCTCCCGGACGGCCACCCAGGTCTGCTGCGCCGGCAGGTCCCGGTCCCGCGGGGCCTGCAACGGCCGGCGGATCAGCGTCGCCAGGCCCGCCGCCAGGGCCAGGCCGCCCACCGCGACCCAGAAGCACGCGTACGGGCCGACCGCGCTGCTGAGCACACCGCCGAGCGACGCGCCGACGATCGTCATCGTGCCCCAGGCGGAGCCCGCGACCGCGTTGCCGGCGGCCAGCTCGTCGGGGTCGAGCACGTTCGGCAGGGCGGCCTGGGCGGCCGGCGAGTAGAAGGCCTTCGCGACCGCCACGACGCCGATGCCGACCATCGCCAGCCACGCCGTGCCGGCGCTGCGTACGCCCAACAGCAGCAGCACGCCGAGCAGGGCGGCGATGTTCGCCCCGATCATGATCTTGCGGCGGTCGAAGCGATCGGCCACCGTCCCGGTGTACGGCAGCAGCAGTGCCACGATGCCGGTGTCCACGGCGAGGACCAGCGCCCCCCACACGCCGCTGCCGGTCAGCGACGGCAGGAGCACCAGCAGCGGCACCATGACGAACCAGTCGGCGCCGAAGACCACCAGCTCGGCCAGGAAGAGATTGCGGAAGTTCCGGTTGCGGCGCAGGACCGAGAGGATGGACGGCACGACCGAACCCTACCCAGCCGGCGCCTCACGTTCCGTCGGTGCGCGGACAGCACGGGAACGAAGATCGTCCCGC
Organism: Micromonospora thermarum; assembly: GCF_012034245.1. GTDB lineage: Bacteria > Actinomycetota > Actinomycetes > Mycobacteriales > Micromonosporaceae > Micromonospora > Micromonospora thermarum. The sequence goes on from NZ_JAATEO010000008.1 coordinate 38,918, forward strand.
TGGCGCCGAGACGGCGCACGCCCCCGGCCGGTGGCCGGGGGCGTCCGTTGACAGGTCCTACTCCGTCGGCGGCAGCGGCGACGTGCGGCTCCTGGGCAGCCGCAGCACCTCGAACTGGTCGGTGCCGTCGACCAGCGCCGCCGAGGGCGCCGGCCGGGCGACGGCCCCGCCGGCAGTACCGGTGGTTCCACCGGCCGACCCCGCGGTCCCGGCGCCCGGTCTCGTCGCGGCGCCGGTCACCGCCAACTCCCGCTCGACGGCCGGATCGGTGGTCTCCGGGCCGGCGCCCACGGACGGAGCCTCGGGCAGCACCCCGCGCCGGCGGGCACGGCGGGCCCGGAACGACTCCTTCGTGTGCTCCACCATCGCGTACAGGGTCGGCACCAGGACCAGGGTGAGCAGCGTCGAGCTGAGCAGGCCGCCGATCACCACGATCGCCAGCGGCTTCGAGATGAAGCCGCCCTCACCGGTGAGCCCCAGCGCCATCGGCAGCAGCGCGAAGATCGTGGCAACGGCGGTCATCAGGATCGGCCGCAGCCGGCGGCGACCGCCCTCGACCACCGCCTCCCGGACGCCCACGCCCTGCGCCCGGTACTGGTTGACCAGGTCGAGCAGCACGATCGCGTTGGTCACCACGATGCCGACCAGCATGAGTACGCCGATCAGCGCGGGAACGCCCAGCGGGGTGCCGGTGGCCAGGAGCAGGCCGATCGCCCCGGTCGCCGCGAACGGGACGGAGACCAGCAGGATCAGCGCCTGGGTCAGGCTCCGGAACGTCGCCACCATGATCAGGAAGACGATCGCGATGGCGGCCAGCACCGCCAGGCCGAGGTCGGCGAAGGCCGCCTCCTGGTCCGCGCTGACGCCGCCGATGGCGAAGGTCGCCCCCGGCACGTCGATCGCGTCCAGCTTCTTCTGCAGCTCCTGGCTGGTCTTGCCCAGGTTGGAGCCGGTGGCCGTACCGGTGACCGAGACGCTGCGCTCGCCGTCGATGCGGGTGACCTGCTGCGGCCCGTCGACCTCGGCGATCGTCCCGATGTCGTCCAGCGTCACGGCGCCGATCCGCATCGTCCGCAACTGCTCGACGGTGGCCGGCGGCTGGCCGGCGGAGCGCAGCACCACGGGCTGCTGACCGCCGTCGAGCGTCACCTGGCCCAGCGGAGCGCCCCGGTACGCCTGCGCGACCAGCTGCCCCACCGCCGCCTCGGTGAGCCCGACCCGGGCGGCGGCCGCCCGGTCGACGGTGACGTCGACACGCTTCCCCTGGTCGGCGAGGCTGGTCGTCACGTCCTCGACGCCGGACAGGCCCTTCATCGCCGCCACGGCCTCGTCGGCGGCCCGCTGCAGCGTCGCCGGGTCGGCGGCCTGGACGACCACCTCCAGCTGGTTGGCCGAGGCGCCGCCCTGCCCGGCGCCGAACCGGAACTCGCCGGCGCCCGACCCGAGCGCGTCGAACTTCTCCCGGAGGACGCCGCGCATCTCCTTGGCGTCCGTGTCCCCGCTGAGGGCGAGGTTCCAGGTGGCGACGTTGTTGCCGCCGGTGCTGGCCCACGGGGTGTCCCCGGACCCGGCCGTCAGCTGGTACGTCTCGACACCCTCGGTGCCGGCCAGCACCTCCTCGACCCGGCGGGCCGCCGCGTCCGTGCCGGCCAGGCCGGTGCCCGCCGGCAGCTCCTGGGTGATGGTCATGGTGTCCTGGCCGGAGTCGTCCAGGAAGTTGGTCTCCAGCTGGCGGGACAGGCCGAAGGTGCCGAAGAGGACCAGCACGCCGAGCCCGAGGGTGATCCAGCGGGTGGCCCACGTACGGGTGGCGAAGCCGATGACCGGCAGGTATCCCCGCTGCAACGGGCTGCGCAGCTCCTTCTCCTCCGCCGCCCGGCGGACGTCCGCCTTCACGGCGTCGCCGGCCGGCTTCAGGAACCAGTACGCCAGCACCGGGATGACGGTGAGCGACCCGAGCAGCGAGGCGAGCAGGGCCACCGTGACGGTGATCGCGAACGGCGCGAACAGCTGCCCGACGAACCCGCCGACCAGCGCGATCGGCGCGAACACGGCGACGGTGGTGAGCGTGGAGGCGGTCACCGCGCCGGCCACCTCGCGGACGGCGGTGAGGATGGCCTCCCGCTTGGCCTCGCCGTACTCCAGGTGCCGTTTGATGTTCTCCAGCACCACGATCGAGTCGTCCACCACCCGGCCGACCGCGATGGTCAGCGCGCCGAGGGTGAGCAGGTTGAGCGAGTAGTCGCCGATCCACAGCGCGATCAGCGCGACCACCACCGACAGCGGGATGGAGACCGCGGTGACGAGAGTGGACCGGACCGACAGCAGGAACACCAGGATCACGACGACCGCCATCACGAGACCCAGCAGGCCCTCGGTGGTGAGGCTCTCGATCGACTTCTCGACGAAGGGCGCCTGGTCGAAGACGACGGTCAGCTCGGCGCCGGACGCGCCGCGCAGGTCGGCGAGCCGGTCCCGGATCTCGTGCGAGATCTCCACCGCGTTGCCGTCCGGCGTCGCGGTGACGGCGACGCCCAGGCTGTCCTTGCCGTTCGTCCGCGTGATCGCCGTGGCCGGCACGGGCTGCTGCTCGACGGTCGCCACGTCCCGGAGGCGGACCGAGGGCGGGGCGACCACCAGGTTGCGCAGGTCGTCCAGGTCGGCCAGCGGCGTACCGACCTGGACCGGGAGGGTACGGCCCTCGGCGACCACCGCACCGGCGGGGACCACGACCCCGTTGGCCCGCAGCGCCTCACCGATCGCGCCGGGCCGGATCCCGGCCGCAGCGAGCTTGTTCTGGTCCGGCGTGATCGCCACGACCTCGTCGCGGGTGCCGGTCACCTCGACGGTGCGGACGCCCTCGATCGCCTCCAGCTCGGGCACGACCGTGTCGCGGAGCCTCTCGCCGAGCGCGCGCAGGTCCCCGCCGGACGCGGCGAGCACCACCGCCGGCAGATCGTCCGTGCCACCGGCGACGACCTGGGGGTCCACCCCCTCGGGCAGTTGGGCGTCGACCCGGTTGAGCGCGGTCTGCATCTTGTTGACCACGTCGTCCAGGTCGGTGCCGAACTCGTACTGCACCTGGACGGTCGCCGAGCCCTCACGCGAGGTCGAGGTGATCTTCTCCAGCCCCGGGATGCCCTGGAGGCTGTTCTCGATGGGCTCGGTGACCTGCGACTCGACGACCTCCGGACCGGCGCCGGGGTACGCCGCCACGACGAAGGCGGCCGGGAACTCCAGCGACGGCAGGAGTTGCTGCTTCAGCGACGGCACGGCGAACGCTCCGAACGCCGTGGCCACCACCGCGATGAGGGCGACCAGCCCTCGGTTGGCGAGACTGAATCTGGCGAGCAGCGACATCGGCTGGACTCACTCCTGGAGAGGGACTGCGGTGCGGGGTGGGGAAAGTGTGCCCCACCCGATCTCGGCGGTTCCGGTGGGGCTCCGCCCGCGGTCCCGCCGACGGGACGGCTCCCGGGAGGGGATCAGACCAGGTCGAGGGAGCGAGCCGCGGCCAGCGGATCGTTGGCGATGGTGACCGGTGCGGGGGCCGTGGAGATGGCCCACTCCGGGTCCTTCAGGCCGTGACCGGTGACGGTGCAGACGACCGTCGAGCCAGGCGGCACGGCGCCCGCGGCGGCCTGCTGGAGCAGCCCCGCGACGCTGGCCGCGCTGCCCAGCTCGACGAAGATGCCGACCTCCCGGGCGAGCAGCCGGTACGCCATCAGGATCTCCCGGTCGGTGACCGCGGCGATCAGCCCACCGGAGGCGTCCCGGGCGTCGAGCGCCTTCGTCCAGCTCGCCGGGTTGCCGATCCGGATGGCGGTGGCGATGGTCGACGGTTCACGGACCACCTGGCCGGTGACGATCGGCGCCGCGCCGGACGCCTGGAAGCCGTACATCTTCGGGGTCCGCGTGATGTTGCCGGCGTCCCGTTCCTCCGAGTAGCCCAGCCAGTAGGCGGAGATGTTGCCGGCGTTGCCGACCGGCAGGCAGTGGATGTCCGGCGCGTCGCCGAGCGCCTCGACGATCTCGAACGCGGCGGTCTTCTGGCCGTGCAGCCGGTCGACGTTCACCGAGTTGACCAGGGCGACCGGGTAGTCCTGGGCGAGCTTCGCGGCCAGCGACAGGCAGTCGTCGAAGTTGCCGCTCACCTGGAGCAGCCGGGCGCCGTGGACCAGCGCCTGCGCGAGCTTGCCCAGCGCGATCTTGCCCTGCGGCACCAGCACCGCGCAGGTCAGGCCGGCGCGGGCGGCGTACGCGGCGGCCGAGGCGCTGGTATTGCCGGTGGACGCGCAGATGATCGCCTTGTTGCCGGCCTCGACCGCCTTGGAGACCGCGACCGTCATGCCCCGGTCCTTGAAGGAGCCGGTCGGGTTGGCACCCTCGACCTTGAGCCAGACGTCGCAGCCGATCCGGGACGACAGCACCGGCGCGGGCAGCAGCGGCGTGTTCCCCTCGTGCAGGGTGACGACGGGAGTGGCCTCGGTGACCGGCAGCCGATCCCGGTACGCGTCGATGAGACCCCGCCACATGTCGTACTCCTCCGCCTCTGCTCCCGGCCGCGCCGGGTCCCGTCAAGCCTGGACCAGCCACCCCGGGCGGCCTCCGGCGCACCCTCCGCCACCCACCAGGCGGGACACGGGTCAGGCCCCGCCCTCGACCCGCAGCACGCTGGCCACCGACCGGACGATGTCCAACCCGCGCAGCTCGCGGACGGTCGCGGCGAGCGCGGCGTCCGGTGCGACGTGGGTGACGATGACCAGGTCGGCGTCCTCGCCACGGCCGGCCGCGCCCTCACCGGCCGGCCCCTGCCGGACGGTCGCGATCGAGACGTCGTGCCGGGCGAACACGCCGGCCACCGCGGCCAGCACACCCGGACGGTCGGTCACGTCGAGGCTGATGTGGTAGCGCGTCAGCGCCTCCCCCATCGGGCGCACCGGCAGGTCGGCGTACGCGGACTCACTGGCCGCGCGGACCCCGGCGAGCCGGTTGCGGGAGACCGCCACCACGTCGCCGAGCACGGCGCTGGCCGTCGGCGCGCCGCCCGCGCCCCGGCCGTAGAACATGAGCTGCCCGGCCGCCTCCGCCTCGACGAAGACCGCGTTGAACGCGTCGCCGACGCTGGCCAGGGGGTGGGTCAGCGGGATCATCGCCGGGTGCACCCGGACGCTGACCGTCTCGCGGCCGGCCGCGTCCGCGCCCCGGGCGGCGATGCAGAGCAGCTTGATGGTGCAGCCCATCGCCTTGGCGCTGGCCACGTCGGCGGCGGTGACCTCGGTGATCCCCTCGCGGTGCACGTCGGCCGCGCTGACCCGGGTGTGGAACGCCAGCGAGGCGAGGATCGCGGCCTTGGCCGCCGCGTCGAAGCCCTCCACGTCGGCCGTCGGGTCGGCCTCGGCGTACCCCAGCTCGGTCGCCTCCTCCAGCGCCTCGGCGAAGCCGGCGCCGGTGGCGTCCATCGCGGAGAGAATGAAGTTGGTGGTGCCGTTGACGATGCCGGTCACCCGGGTGATGCGGTCACCGTGCAGCGACTCGCGCAGCGGCCGCAGCAGCGGGATCGCGCCGGCCACCGCCGCCTCGTAGTAGAGGTCGCCGCCGCCCTCGGCCGCCGCGTCGTGCAGCGAGCCGCCGTCCTCGGCGAGGAGCGCCTTGTTCGCCGTGACGACGCTCTTGCCGGCCCGCAACGCCTCCACGAGCCAGCCCCGGGCCGGCTCGATGCCGCCGACGACCTCGACCACGACGTCGACGTCGTCGCGTTTGATCAGGCCGAGCGGGTCGGTCGTGAACAGCGCCGGGTCGACCGGCAGGTCGCCGCGGTCACGGCCGATCCGGCGTACGGCGATGCCGGCGATCTCCAGCGGCGCGCCGATCCGGGCGGCGAGGTCGGCGGACTGCTCGTGCAGCAGCCGGACGACCTCGCTGCCGACCGTGCCGCAGCCGAGCAGCGCCAAACGCACAGGTGACGTCATCCCACATCCAAAGCGAGCAGGTCCTCTTCGGTCTCCCGCCGGACGATCAGGCGCGCCTGGCCGTCCCGCACCGCCACCACCGGCGGGCGCGGCACGTGGTTGTAGTTGCTGGCCATGCTCCGGCAGTACGCACCCGTGCCGGGCACCGCGACAAGATCTCCGGGCTGCACGTCGGCGGGCAGGAATTCATCCTTCACCACGATGTCCCCGGACTCACAGTGCTTTCCCACCACGCGGGCGAGCATCGGCTCGGCGGCGCTCGACCGGGAGGCCAGGGTCGCCGAGTACGAGGCGTCGTACAGCGCGGTGCGGATGTTGTCGCTCATGCCCCCGTCGACGCTCACGTACGTCCGGATCCCGTCGACGTCCTTGACCGTCCCCACCTCGTAGAGGGTGAACACGGCCGGCCCGACGATCGCCCGGCCGGGCTCGATGGACAGGTGCGGCACGGCGAGCCGCTCGGCGGCGCACTCCGCGTCGACGATCTTCCGCAGCCGCTTCGCCAGGTCGGCCGGCGTGGCCGGGTCGTCCTGGGTCGTGTACGCGATGCCGAAGCCGCCGCCCAGGTCCAGCTCGGGCAGTTCCACGCCGCGCGCGTCGCGGATCTGCGCCTGCAACGCGAGCACCCGGCGGGCGGAGACCTCGAAGCCGCTCGCGTCGAAGATCTGCGACCCGATGTGCGAGTGCAGGCCACGCAGCTCCAGCACGTCCTCGTCGAGGATGCGCAGCGCGGCGGCGATCGCCGCGCCGCCGGCCAGCGAGAAGCCGAACTTCTGGTCCTCGTGGGCGGTGGCGATGAACTCGTGGGTGTGCGCCTCGACGCCGACGGTCACCCGGACCAGCACCCTCGGCCGGACGCCCCGCTCCCGCGCCAGCGCGGTCAGCCGGTCGATCTCCTGGAACGAGTCGACGATGATGCGGCCCACCCCGGCGTCCAGCGCCCGGGTCAGCTCCGCGACCGACTTGTTGTTGCCGTGGAAGCCGATCCGCTCCGGCGGCATCCCGGCCGCGAGCGCGGTGGCCAGCTCCCCGCCGGTGCAGACGTCGAGGTGCAGGCCCTCCTCGGCGATCATCCGGACCACCGCGCGGCAGAGGAACGCCTTGCCGGCGTAGTAGACGTCCTCGGTGGGGAACGCGGCGCGGAAGTCCCGGCAGCGCGCCCGCAGGTCGTCCTCGTCCAGCACGTACACCGGGGTGCCGAACTCGGCCGCGACGTCGCGGACCGGGAGGCCCGCGACGGCGAGCGCGCCGTCGGCCCCCCGCGCGACGTTCCGCGGCCACAGCTGCGGCACCAGGGCGTTGACGTCGACCGGCGTACGCAGCCACGCCGGCCCCCGGCTGCCGATGTCCCCGTGCAGGGCACCGGCCTCGTGCGCGCGCACTACATCCGCTCCGGAGCCGAGACGCCGAGCAGGCGGAGCCCGTTGGCGATGACCACCCGGGTCGCGTCGTTCAGCCAGAGCCGGGCCCGGTGCAGGTCGGTGACCTCCTCGTCGCCGCGGGGCAGGACCCGGCAGTTGTCGTAGAACCGGTGGTACGCCCCGGCCAGGTCCTCCAGGTAGCGGGCCACCCGGTGCGGCTCGCGCAGCTCGGCGGCGGCCGCAACCACGGCGGGGAACTCGGCGAGCGCCTTGAGCAGCTCGTTCTCCTTGTCGTGGTCGAGCAGCTCCGGGTGGAAGGCCGCGGCGTCACCGCGGGTCAGGCCGACCTCCGCCGCGTTGCGGCCGACGCTGGCCGTACGGGCGGCCACGTACTGCACGTAGTAGACCGGGTTGTCGCGGGTGGCCCGGGTCCACAGCTCGATGTCGATGTCGATCGGCGAGTCGCTCGAGTAGCGCGCCAGCGCGTACCGGGAGGCGTCCACGCCGATCGCCTCGACCAGGTCCTCCAGGGTGACGACGGTGCCGAACCGCTTGCTCATCCGCACCGGGACGCCGTCGCGCACCAGGTTGACCAGCTGGCCGATGAGGATCTCGAGGTTGCGGTCCGGGTCGTCGCCGAAGCAGGCGGCCATCGCCTTCATCCGGCCGATGTAGCCGTGGTGGTCGGCGCCGAGCATGATCACGACCCGCTCGAAGCCACGCTCCCGCTTGTCCAGGTAGTACGCGCAGTCGGCGGCGAAGTACGTCCACTCGCCGTTGGACTTGCGCAGCACCCGGTCCTTGTCGTCGCCGAAGTCGGTGGTGCGCAGCCAGGTGGCGCCCTCGGCCTCGTACGTGTTGCCCTGCTCCCGCAGCCGGTTGAGCGCGTGGTCCAGCTCACCCCGGTCGTGCAGGTCCTTCTCGTTGAAGTACGTGTCGAACTCCACGCCGAAGTCGCGCAGCGAGGACTTGATCTCGGCGAACATCAGCTCGACGCCCTCGACCCGGAACACCTCCTGGGCGGCGGCGTCGTCGAGCGTCAGCACCTCCGGCCGCCGGGCCCGCACCTGCTCCGCGATCTCCGCGATGTACGCCCCGGCGTAGCCGTCCTCGGGAGCGGGCTCGCCCTTGGCGGCGGCGAGCAGCGAACGGGCGAACCGGTCGATCTGCGAGCCGGCGTCGTTGAAGTAGTACTCCGTGCCGACGTCGGCCCCGGTGGCGCGCAGCAGCCGGCTCAGCGCGTCACCCACGGCCGCCCAGCGGACCCCGCCGATGTGCACCGGGCCGGTCGGGTTCGCCGACACGAACTCCAGATTGATCTTCTGGCCGGCGAGCCGGTCGCTGCGGCCGTACTCCGCGCCGGCCTCGACGATCGCGCGGGCGAGCTGGCCCGCGGCGGCCGCGTCGAGACGGATGTTGAGGAAGCCCGGGCCGGCGATCTCCACCGACTTGACCCCCGCGGCCCGGCCGAGCTGCTCGGCCAGAGCGGCGGCCAGCTCCCGCGGCGGCACGCCCACCTTCTTGCTGAGCTGGAGCGCCAGCGTCGAGGCGTAGTCACCGTGCTCGGGGTTCCGGGGTCGCTCCACCGCCGTTCGCTCCGGCAGGGCGGAGCGGTCCAGGCCCCGCTCGGTGAAGACGGCGTGGGCTGCGGTGAGGACGACCTCGGCGAGTTCTGCGGGAGTCACCGAACCATGTTATCGGGGGTAGACTCGGTCCCCGCGGCGGCGACCCAGCATGTGAACCCGGCCCGCCAGATCCCCTGACCGACCGACCTGACGAGGCACGATGAGCATCAGCACCCCGGGCGGCCCGGAGCGCCGTCCGACCGTGGTCAGCACCGGCAAGAAGCCGGCCGCCGGCAAGGCGGGGTCCGGCAAGCCCGGGTCCGGCAAGCCGGGCACTTCGCGCGCGGGTGGCGGGGGCAAGGGCCCACGCAAGCCGATCGCACCGGTCAAGGTGAGCCAGGGTCGCAGCTGGGGTCCGATCGCACTGTTCACCGCCGTCGGCCTGCTCGCCGTCGCCATCATCGGGTACGGCGCCTGGGCAACCTTCCAGGGCTCGAAGCCGTGGGAAGACCGGGCGAACGCGATCGACGGCATGGTCAACTTCCGCGAGAAGGACCCGGAGCTGGTCAAGGGCGGCAACCACCAGCAGGGCTCGATCCAGTACTCGGTCCTCCCCCCGGTCGCCGGCCCGCACAACGACGCCTGGCAGAACTGCATGGGTGACGTCTACGACGCACCGATCGCCAACGAGCACGCGGTGCACAGCCTGGAGCACGGCGCGGTCTGGGTCACCTACCAGCCGAACCTGCCGGCCGACCAGGTCGAGAAGCTCGCCGGGAAGGTGCGCGGCAACGAGAAGCTGTTCATGAGCCCGTACGAGGGCCTCGACAAGCCGATCTCGCTGCAGGCGTGGGGCTACCAGCTCAAGGTCGACAACGCCGACGACGGCCGCATCGACGAGTTCATCAAGACCCTGAAGGTGAACGCCTCGATCGAGGGCCCGACCGCCCTCTGCAACCAGGGCGTCACCGCCACCGGCACCACTCCCCGCCAGTTGCAGCAGCAGTAAGGACTGCCATGACCGCGCCCACGAGCCTCGACAGCGACAGCGGCGAGACCACGGCCACCGACGACGGTGACCAGGTGTCCGCCCGCCGGTTCGGCACCCTCGCGGTGGCGCTCGCCGTCGTGGTCGGTCTCCTGCTCGGGTACGCGGGGGGCCTGCTCACCCCCCGCCTCACCCAACCCGGGGACGCCTCGGTGGAGGCGGGCTTCGCGCGGGACATGACCACCCACCACGCCCAGGCGGTGGAGATGGGGCTGATCGCGTTCCAGCGCGGCACGGACCAGGAGGTCCGGACGATCGGCGGCGACATCGCCCTCGCCCAGCAGGGCGACATCGGCGCCATGCAGACCTGGCTGCGCTCCTGGGAGCTGGACCCGACCGGTTCCCAGCCCCGGATGGCGTGGATGCCGGACGGCACCAGGATGGTCCGCGACGGGCTGATGCCCGGCATGGCCACCTCGGAGCAGATGGCGCAGCTGCGCGAGGCCCAGGGCAAGGAGCTGGACGTCCTCTTCCTGGACCTAATGATCAAGCACCACATCGGTGGCATCCACATGGTGGACGCCCTGCTCGACGCGAGCGACGAGCCGGACGTGGTCCAGGCCGCGCAGACCATGAAGAACACCCAGCAGACCGAGCTGACCAACCTCCAGAACGCCCTCAAGCGCATCCAGGGCTGAGTCCGCTCGCGGCGTCCGAGAAAGGCCCGCACCGCCGGTCGGCGGTGCGGGCCTTTCGCTGTGCGGTTCCCGAGCTCGACTCAGTCCGAGTTGTCTGTTTCGGGCGATGTGGGGCGTCCGACCGAATCCATCACTAAGAGAAGTTTCTCCACACATATCGTGACCAGTTGCGATTCGGGCTCGTTGCGCAGGACGTGGGGGTTGCACTGAGAGACGCGCGGCGTTCGGTCACCAGCTGGTGCCGGCGCCACACCATCGGCGGTGACGGGGCGGTGGCGGCCGTCCGTCGCGGACAGCGGCAGGGCGAGCCGGGAATGCTCAGCCGCGAACAGGAACTCGAACTGATCGACACGCTGCGGGGCAGCTACCCCGACGCGTTTGGCCTGGACGAGGAGCTCTGGACGCGACAGAGCCTGCACACCCTCATCCAGAGCCGGTTCGAGCTGCCGCTGGACGCGGGGGCGGTCGGGGCGTACCTGCGGGCCTGGGGGTTGGGTCCGCGGGAACCCCGCGAGCGCGCCTGCGGGCTCTGTGTGGGCGCCGTCGAGCGGTGGGTACGCACCGAGTACCCCGCCATCACCCGGGCCGCCCAGGAGCACCTCGCCGAGGTGTACTGGCTCGGGCGGGTGCGGCTGCGGGGCACCATGCCGGCCGCCGACGTGGTCTCCGCCGTCTCGTCCCGTGGCCGCGTCCGCTTCATGATCACCACGCCGTCGGTGGACCCGCCGCTGCCGCGGGACTTCGTGCTCCGGCTGAGCGGCGATGAGCAGCGCACCGTGCACCTGATCGTGGACGGCTCCTGGCCCCGCAACGAGTGGCCCCGCCGACTGCCCCGCCGGATCGTGCTGCACCCGCTGCCGAGCTGCGGCCGGGCCGTCGCCGCCTGAGCCCACCGCGAGTACGCGGCGCTCGCCCTTTGCTCTGCTTCAACCGACGCACTGAAATCCGACTCGGACCGTTGCGCGGGTTGACGCAGCGCAAATGGGACGTGTGAATGCGTCCGCCCCCACGCGCCGAGGCGGTTGATCAAGAGGTTTTGGCATCGGAAAAGCGCTCCCCCTGGCCGAAACCTCTTGATCGACACGAGTGGGGGCCCGGGAGGGAGAGACCCGGCGACACGGAGTCGATCTCCGGATACCGATTCGGCGATCGCGGGTGGAGTTTGCTAGTCTTCTCCAGTCGCTGAGCCCCCGTAGCTCAGGGGATAGAGCACCGCCCTCCGGAGGCGGGGGCGCAGGTTCGAATCCTGCCGGGGGCACCAGACAGACCGAGAAGCCCGGGCCACCCGCCCGGGTTTTTTCATGTCCGGGGACCGTACGGTGGCCGGACGAGGCTGTCCGCGTACCTCAGTCGGCGGCGCGGCGGGCGCGGGCCCGGCGCTTCCCCTCGTGCATGGCCTGGACGCGGGCGACGGGGATCGTGTGGCCCTCGGCGACGAGGTCGTCCGGGAGCTTCTGCGGCGCGGGCATCGCGTCCGCCCACGGGTCCCGCCCGGCCAGCAGCGCGGGCGCGGTCCCGATGGTGAAGTCGGCCGGCGTGACCGACGGCAGGTCGTCCCAGGAGACCGGGAACGAGACCGGCACGCCGGGCCGCAGCCGGGGACTGTAGGCGGCGACCACCGTCGCGCCGCCCGCCCGGGTGGAGTCGATGAAGACCTTCCCGCCCCGGTCCTCCCGGATGAAGGCGGTCGTCGCGAGGTCCGGGTTGAGGCGGGCGGCGCGGGCGGCGAGCGCCCGGGTGGCGGCGGCCATGTCCTCGGCCGTGGCGTCGCCCGCGACCGGGACGAACACGTGCACCCCCTTCGCCCCGCTGGTCTTCACCGCGCCCGACAGACCCGCGTCGGCGAGCGCGCGGCGGACCAGCAGGGCGGCGGCCACCGCCACGTCGAACGGCGCGCCCTCCGGCGGATCGAGGTCGAGCACGAGATGCGTCGGGCGGTGCAGGTCGGCGACCGTGGCGAGGGTCGGGTGGTACTCCACCGCGCGCTGGTTGGCGAACCAGAGCAGGGTGCGCCGGTCGTCGCAGAGGGCGTACGAGACCTCCCGGTGCGAGGCCTCGGCCCACACGCCGGTGCGGCGGACCCAGTCCGGCGTGTACTTCGGCAGGTTCTTCTGCATGAACGGCGGTTGACCGGGGCGCACCCGGACCACCGACAGCGGCCGGTCCCGCAGGTGGGGCACGATCCGCTCGCTCACCGTGTCGAGGTAGTCGACCAGGTCCCGCTTGGTCGCACCGGCACCGTCGAACAGCGGCTGGTCCAGGTTGGTCAGCGCGACCCCGTCCCGGGTCTCCTCGGCCCCTGCCATCCGATCACCCTGCCGGCCGCCGCGCCGGCGGTCAACCGGACACGGCGAACGGTCCCGGCCGGCCCGGACGGCGGCGAGCAGCCCGTCACGCCACACAGCGCACGGGCTCGGCCGGGACGCCGGCGGCGGCCGGGGCGGGCACCGGCCGCCGCCGGCCCAGCGTGACCAGGGCCACCAGCAGGGCGGCGGCGACCAGGGCGGCGGCCACGGCGAAGGCGGCCCGGTACCCGGCGGCGAGGGCGCCGGTCGCGGCCTCGCCCGCCTCGCGGACCGCGTCGGTGCGGCTCGCGGCCAGGGTGGCGAGCACGGCCAGCCCGAGCGCGCCGCCGACCTGCTGGGTCGTGTTGACCAGTCCGGACGCCAGGCCGGCGTCAGCCGGGTCGGCGCCCGCCATCGCCAGGGTGGTGACGGCCGGCAGGATCAGCCCACCGGCGACGCCGAACACCAGCACGGCCGGCAGCACGTCGACCGGGTAGCTGCCGTCGGCCGGGAGCCGGGCGAGGAGCAGGAAGCCGACCACGGCGGGGCCGAGCCCGGTGACCAGCACCGGCCGGGCGCCGTACCGCGCGGCCAGCCGGCCGGCGAGACCGAGGGAGACCACCGCGATCACCACCGGAGTGGGCAGGAACGCGAGCCCGGCGCCGGTCGCGTCGAGGCCGAGCAGCAGTTGGAGCGCCAGCGCGAGCAGGAACTGGAACCCGAAGAGGGCGGCGACCGCGAGGAACTGCACGACGTTGGCGGCGACCAGGTCCGGGGTGCGCAGCACCCGGGGCGGCAGCAGCGGGGTCGCGGCGACGCGCTGCCGACGGACGAACGCGGCGAGCAGCACGGTGGCGAGCAGGGCGGCGCCGGCCGTGCGTACGGAGGCCCAGCCGTGCTCGCCGACACCGACGATGGCCAGCACGGTCACCATCAGCCCGGACGTCGCCAGCGCCGCGCCGGGGACGTCCAGGCCGGCGCGCAGGCCGGCGCCCCGGTCAGGAGCGACCACGCGGAGGGCGGCGAGCAGCACCGCCAGCCCGATCGGCACGTTGACCAGGAAGATGGCCGGCCAGCCGGCGATCCCGGTGAGCACCCCGCCGGCCAGCATGCCGATCGACGCGCCGGCTGCCCCGGTGAAGCTGAAGACGGCGATGGCCCGGGTCCGGCCGGCGGGCTCGGGGTAGAGCCGGACGATCATGCCGAGGCTGACCGCGGTGGCCGACGCCCCGCCGGCACCCTGGAGGAAGCGGGCGGAGACCAGGACGGCCGGCGTGGCCGCCACGGCGCACAGCAGCGACGCCACGGTGAACAGGGCGACGCCGGCCAGGAACACGCGCCGGCGCCCGAGCAGGTCACCGAGGCGCCCGGCGAGCAGGAGCAGCCCGCCGAAGGCGACGAGGTAGGCGTTGACCACCCAGGCCAGCCCGGCGGCGGAGAAGCCGAGGTCCCGCTGGATCGCCGGGAGCGCGACCGCGACGACGCTGCCGTCGAGAATGACCATGAGGCTGGCGGTGCACAACACCAGCAGCGCCAGCCGGCGGGACGGTGCGGTACGGGTCGGCATGGGAGAGCCCCTCCTAGGTGCATGGTTTGTTACCGAGACCATCCTCTGTGACCATGAGGCCGAGCGTAAGGAGGCACTTTCATGTCCCAGGGGAACAGCGATGTGCCCATGACCGGCTGCGACAGCACGGTCGGCCCCTTCTCACCCGGCCAGGCGAAGGCCTGCACGGTCCGCGAGGTGCTCGACCGCGTGGGCGGCAAGTGGAGCATCGGCATCCTGGTCGCGGCGTCTCGTGGCCCGGTCCGCTTCACCGAGTTGGAACGCTGCGTCGAGGGCATCAGCCGCCGCATGCTCACGCTGACCCTGCGCAACCTGGAACGGGACGGCCTGCTGCGGCGGACGGTCTATCCGACCGTCCCGCCGAAGGTCGAGTACACCGCCACCCCGATCGCCCTGGAGCTGTACGAGTCGCTGGTCGCCCTCACCGAGTGGGCGGACCGGCACCGCGTTGCCATCGCCGCCGCCCGGGCCGCGTACGACCGGGAGCACGGCCGTGTGGCGAACGCCATCGAATCGGTCTGACCGATCGGTCAGCACCTGACCGATCGGTCAGGCATGCTGGTCGGGGAGGTGGGACCGGCATGGCACGGGTGGTACCGGAGACGCGGGACGAGATCCTCGCGGCCGCGGCACGGCGCTTCGCGACGACCGGCTACCGGGGCACGTCGTTGCAGGACATCGCCCGCGACGTGGGCTGTTCCAAGGCGGCGGTGCTCTACCACTTCGCCAACAAGGAGGCCATCCTCACCGCGCTGATGGCCCCGGCGATCACGGTCCTGCACGCCCTGGACGGCCGGATCGTCGCCGCCGGCGGGCCGGCCGACGCGCAGCGGGTCGCGGCGGAGGGCTTCGTCGACCTGGCGGTCCGGTTCCGGCGGGAGATCGCGCTGCTGCGCGGCGAGTTCCCGGAACTGCTCCAGCAACCCGCCTTCGCACACATCCAGGCCATCTCCGAACGGCTCATCGGCGCGTTCGCCGGACACTCCGACCGCCCGTCGGCGCGGATCGCCGCGCTGGTGGTGCTCGCCGGCATCGCCGAGACGTGCGGGGAGTTCGTCGACGTGCCCGACGAGGAGCTTCGCCCGGCGCTGCTGGCGCTGGTCCGGCGGGCGCTCGAACCCGCCGGCTGACCCATCCATCCACGACGGAGGACACCGAACCCATGGCGACCCTGCTCTACCGGCTCGGCCGGGGCTCGATGCGCCGGCGGCGACTCGTCGCCGCGATCTGGCTCGTCGTACTCGTCGGCCTCGGCCTCGCCGCCGCGACCCTGCGCGGCCCGACGGCGAGCAACTTCACGATGCCCGGCACCGAGTCGCAGCGCGCCCAGGACCTGCTCGCCGAGCAGTTCCCGGCGGCCAGCGGCGCGACCGGCACCATCGCCGTCAAGGCACCGGCGCCCGGTCAGCTCGGCACGCCGCAGGGCCAGGCGGTGGTCAAGGAGCTGACCCAGGAGGCCGCGACGTTGCCCGGCGTGGTCGGCGCCGTGGATCCCTTCACGGTGCGGGCCCTCTCCCCCGACGGCCGGTACGCGCTGATCCAGGTCCAGTTCGCCGAGGGCGCCGACACGGTGACCGACGCGCAGCGGGAGGCGTACGAGAAGGTCGGCGCGGCGGCCGAGGCCCAGGGCTGGCAGGTGGCCCCCGGCGGTGAGGTGCTCAACACCGAGCCGGAGGTCGGCTCGACCGAGGCCCTCGGCGTGGCCATCGCGGCGATCGTCCTGGTGGTCACGTTCGGGTCGCTGGTGGCCGCGGGGATGACCATGCTCAACGCGCTGATCGGCGTGGGCGTCGGCATGGCCAGCCTGTACGCGCTCAGCGACGTCGTGGAGCTCACCAGCACCGCGCCGCTCCTCGCCCTGATGCTCGGCCTGGCGGTCGGCATCGACTACTCGCTCTTCATCACCTCCCGCTACCGGCAGAACCTGCTCGACGGGCTGCCCCGGGACGAGGCGGTCGGCCGGGCGGTCGGCACCGCCGGCTCGGCCGTTCTCTTCGCCGGCGCCACCGTGGTGATCGCGCTGGCCGGCCTGGCGGTGGTGAACATCCCGTTCCTCACGGTCATGGGTCTCGCCGCCGCCGGCACCGTCACCGTCGCCGTGCTGGTCGCTCTCACGCTCCAGCCGGCGCTGCTCGGCTTCGCCGGCCGGCGGGTGCTGCCCCGCAAGCTCCGCGCCGCCACCACGGTGACCGACACGGACGCCACCACCGAGGCCACCGACGCGGACGGCACCACCACCGAGGACCGGTCCGCCTTCGGGTTCCGGTGGGCCCGCCTGGTGACCCGGTTCCGGCTGCCCGTCATCCTGGTCGGCCTGGTCGGGCTCGGCGTGCTCGCGCTGCCCACGCCCGACATGCGGCTGGCCCTCCCCGACCCCGGCACCGCGCCGGCGGGATCGCCGGCCCGGGTCTCCAACGACCTGATCAGCGAGGGCTTCGGGCCGGGCTTCACCGGGCGACTGGCGGTCGTCGTCGCCGGCGACGACCAGCAGACCACGGCGGCGGCCGTACCGCAGGTCACCGCGCTGGTCCAGCGCACCGAGAACGTGCTCGCGGTGGCACCGCCGCAGTTCAGCCCCGACGGCCATACCGCGCTGCTGGGTGTGGTCCCGAAGACCGGGCCCACCGACCCGGCCACCGAGACCCTGGTGGACGACATCCGGGGCGCCGTCGACGGCATCCAGGGCGCCGACGTGCTGCTCACCGGCGTGACGGCGATCGGCATCGACGTCTCCGAGAAGCTCTCCGACGCGCTGCCGGTCTACCTGCTGCTCGTGGTCGGGCTGTCGGTGCTGCTGCTGATGCTGGTGTTCCGCTCGCTGCTGCTGCCGGTCAAGGCCGCGCTGGGCTTCCTGCTCACCGTCGCCGCGACGTTCGGGCTCACCGTGGCGGTGTTCCAGCAGGGTCGCCTCGCCGACCTGGTCGGCCTGGACACGCCCGGCCCGCTGATCAGCTTCCTGCCGGTCCTGCTCATCGGCATCCTGTTCGGCCTCGCCATGGACTACGAGGTCTTCCTGGTCTCCCGGATGCGGGAGGACTTCGTCCACGGTGACACCGCCCGGCAGGCCACCATCAACGGCATGGGGCACGGCGCCCGGGTGGTCACCGCCGCCGCGCTCATCATGATCGCGGTCTTCGGCGGCTTCGTCTTCATGGACGACCCGGTCATCAAGTCGATGGGCTTCGCGCTCGCGGTCGGTGTCGCCATCGACGCGTTCGTGGTCCGGATGACGATCGTGCCGGCGGTCATGTCGCTGCTCGGCGACAAGGCCTGGTGGCTTCCGCGCTGGCTCGACCGGGCCCTGCCCAACGTCGACGTCGAGGGCGAGGGCCTGCGCAACCACCTGCGGGAGAAGGAGAGCACTCGCGTCTGAGGTGCGGGGACGGGCCCCCTGCTCCGGGAGCAGGGGGCCCGTCCTGACACTCAGACGCCCGCCGGGTACGTCTCCATCTCGCCGGGGGCCGACAGCGCGGGGAGCGGGTGCAGGGCCGTCGTCTCGTCGCACCAGATGAACGCGTCGTACCGCGCTCCCAGCCGGGTCGGCACGTAGTTGCCCCACGACTCGAACGACGGGTCGTACACCACGCCGATCGCCCGGTGGTCGAGGGCGTCGGTGACCCAGCCCGGCTGGTCGTCCCCGCCGAACACCAGCACCGCCCGCTCGGGCATCAGCTCGTGCAGCCGCCGCTCGACCGATCCCTCGCGGGCCGGCGGCACGACCATCGCCTCCGCCGGCGAGCCCCAGCGCGGCGCGGCGATCACCGTGCCCCGGTAGCTGCCGAACCCGACCAGCACGACCGCGTCCCGGCCGTGCCGCTCCCGGCCCAGCTGGCCGATGTTGAGCATGCCGTCGGCGGCCATGTCGGTCGCCCGCGCGTCGCCGACGTGGGTGTTGTGCGCCCAGACGATCCCGCGCGACCCGGGGCCGTAGTGGTCGAGCAGCCGGTCGAGGGTGTCGGCCATGTGGATGTCCCGGACGTTCCACGACTCCGGCCCGCCCGCGACCATCGCCCGGTAGTACCGCTCCGCGCCGGCGACGACCTCCGCGTTCTGCCAGGCCGAGAAGGCGTCCGCGCCGTCCGCCGCGGCGTGTTCCCGGGTACGCGCCAGCAGCCGCACCACCTCGTCCTCGCACCGCGCCGAGACGAACCGGCTGGCCATGCCGTACTCCTCGACCCGCTTGCCGTACGGCTCGAAGCAGCGGTACGCGTCCTGCGCGGCCTCCAGCGACGCCGGGTCCTCCTCGCCCAGGTAGTCGAAGATCGCCTGCATCGACTCCCACAGGCTGTAGACGTCCAGGCCGTGGAAGCCGGCCCGCGCCGACTCGGGCCGCTCCACGTTCCACGCGCGCAGCCAGCGGCCGAAGCGCGCCACCTCGGCGTTCGCCCACATCCACGTGGGCCACCGCTCGAACCGTTCCAGGGCGGCCTGCGGCTCGGTGGCGCCGCCCGGGGCGGCGGTGACCGCCCTGCTGAAGCGGTCGCAGTCCGGCCAGTCCCCCTCCACCGCCACGAACGAGAAGCCGCACTCGGCGATCAGGCGCCGGGTGAGCTGTTCCCGCAGCCGGTAGTAGTCGTAGGTGCCGTGCGTCGCCTCCCCGATCATCACGATCCGGGCGTCCCGGACTCGCTCCAGTAACGGGTCGAAGTCGCTCGGCGCGCCGAGCCGCTGAACCAGCATGGCGAGCGGCTACCCGGCGCGTCGGCGGGCAAACCGGTGTGTCGGCGCGCGGAGCGGGTAGGCGGCGCCATGACCGTCACCGGGGTGCAGTTGCAGGAGTACCTGGCCGGGCTCGACTACCCGGTCTCCCGTGCGGACCTCGTCCGGTGGGGCCAGGAGAACGGGGTGAGCACGGAGATGCTCCAGATGCTGCGGGCGCTGCCGGCGGAGGACTTCGACTCCCCCGCCGAGCTGGCGGAGGCGTTGAACACGCTGGCGTAGCCGTCGGCCTCACCGGCGCAGCAGGCGGAACAGGACCAGCCACTGCTCGGGCAAGACGTGCCCGACCGGCGTGGCCGGGTCCAGGCGGGTGGCGCGCAGAGCCGCCGCCGGGCGGGCGCGCGGGTGGTGCCGACCCAACGACGCCGCGAGCGAGCCGCCGGCGCCGTCGAAGCCCAGCTCCACCATCCGGCGGTACGCGGGCAGCTCCGCCGCCGGCAGCAACGGCTCGCCGCGGCGCTCGATCCGCAGGATGCCGGCGTCGACCCGGGGCACCGGCGCCGGCGGGCGTACTCGAGCTGGGTGGGCAGGGTCGCGGCGCGCAGGGCGGGGGCGGTCAGGCACCACCGCACCACGGCGGCGGTCAGCGACCACGGGATGTTGCCGACCACCTCGAACGGCTGCCGGGCGGCGCGGCGGCCAGGAAGTCCGCCTGCCGGTGCGTCACGTTCGGCAGGGCGGCCCTGACCCGGGCCAGCTCGGCACCGGCCGTCGGGTCCACCTCGTACGCGGCCAGGTGCCGGCAGCGGGCGGCGAGCGGACGGGTCAGCTGGCCGCGTCCGGCGCGCACCTCCAGCAGCAGGCCGTCCGGGTCGGGGCGGGCCGCCCGGACCAGCCGGGCGATCGCGGCCGGGTCGGCGAGGAAGTTCTGGGAGAGTACGCGACGGGACCGGTCGCGTTCGGTTGCTCTGGTACGGCGGGGCGCCACGGGTCGTCGTCCTGTCTGTCGCCTTGGCGACGTGGCGGACAGGCGGTCCGGGGCGTCTGTGCCGAAGTCCCGGCGCGGCCGGGCGGTGACATCGGCACAGGCCCTGAGGGCGCCGGTCCGGGTGATCGGGACACGGACGGCCCTGGGGGCGACGGCGCGGGACGGTCTCGACGCACGGGGCCGGTCACCTCGGGCGGTGGCCCGGGTGCACCGGTCGCGGCGGCCCACCCGGTGCTCGGCCGGGACGGG
Organism: Micromonospora thermarum; assembly: GCF_012034245.1. GTDB lineage: Bacteria > Actinomycetota > Actinomycetes > Mycobacteriales > Micromonosporaceae > Micromonospora > Micromonospora thermarum. Next base: position 59,250 of record NZ_JAATEO010000008.1, read on the forward strand.
GACGCGGTGCTTGCGGTGATCAAGAGGTTTGGGCCGCGACACGCCGGCGCGACCGCCGGAAACCTCTTGATCGACGCTTACGGGGGGCTGGTCGGGTGGGGCGGGTGGGTCAGGCGGGGACGTCGACTGTGCGGGCTTCGCGGCGGGCGGTCTCGGCCGCTTCGAGGACGGCGACCACCTCGCGGCCGAAGCGCACGTCGCAGCGGTGGTCGCGGGTGCCCGAGTCGATCTCCTCCAGCAGTTGGTCGATCGCCGTCCCGTACGCGTCGGCCACCGTCCCCTTGCCGAGCGGGGCGGTCTCGATGCCGCTGACGCCGTAGAAGCGCAGATCCCGCGTGACCGCCTCGCCCGGCGCGTCCAGGGTGAGCGAGACGCTGCTGGTGGCACCGCCGTCGTGGGTGAGCAGCAGGTGCACGAGCCCACTCGGGCCGTCCATGGCGGCCACCCGGGTCACCCGGCCCAGCACCGGCAGGATGATGGACAGCGCGTGCGGGCCGACGTCCCAGAGGGCGCCGTGCTGGCGCCGCCACGCGGAGCCCCCGTACGGGTTGCCGGGCTGGTAGATCGAGGCGAAGAAGGTGGCGGTGCAGTGCTGCCAGCCCTCCTCGGCGGCGGTGGCGGCGAGGAACGTGGTGACGTTCGGGTGGTACCGCTGGGTGAAGAAGATCAGGGAGGCGACGCCGGACGACTGCGCCGCGGTGACCACCCGGTCGGCGTCGGCGACGCTCAGCGTGAGCGGCTTGTCCAGCAGCAGGTGCCGCCCGGCGGTGGCCGCGCGGACCGCGATGTCCGCCTGCACGTCGGGCGGAAGGGCGACCGCGACGGCGTCGGACGCGTCGATGAGCGCGTCGACGTCGTCGAACGCGGGCACGCCGTACCGCTGCGCGAGCGCGGCGGCCTTGGCCGGGTCCCGCCCCCAGACGCCGACGAGCGTGGTCCGGGGATGTGCCTTCAGCCCCGCGCCGTGCGTCTCCGCCGCCCAGTGCCCGGTGCCGAACAAGCCGAACCGCACCACCACGAGAACCCCCAAGCCGTCGTCCCGCCGCAGCACCTCGCGGCCCCTCGATCATGCTAGGGCCTGTGGAGAAGTCCCGGCGCGAGTCGCGCCGAGGCCCACGCGGCGATCCGGCAAGGCGGAGAGTGGACCGGATACCGGCGCGGGCAGTCGGGGGAGGTAACGGGAAGCTGCTCGGCCGGCTGTCGAGCTGCCCCGTTCATGAGACCACCCTGCGGGCGCCCCTCAGCGGTCGCACAGATGGGGCAGCTCGACAGGCTCTCCCACATCTCCCTCGCCGGCGACCCGCGCCCGTACGACATCGCTACTACGCGGATTAGTAGAGTGTGGCGGTGACCGAACCGCGCTCCCGGTGGGCCCGATGACCAGCGCCGCACCGGCCGGATCGCCGGTGGACGGGCTGCTCGCCGTCGCCGCCATCGTGCTGTCCCTGCTCGTCGCGGCGTGGGCCCTGGTGGCCACGCTGCGGCACCGCGCTCCCGACCGGGTGCAGTTCACCGGCCTGGCCGCGCTGGAGGCGGTCCTGCTGGTGATGGCCGTGGTGGCACTGGTCGCCCTCGCCGGGGGCGAGCGGCCGGGCGAGCCGGGCGCCTTCGCGGGCTACCTGGTGACGCTGGTGTGCCTGCCGCCGCTGGCCTGGGTGCTGGCCCGGATGGAGCCGACCCGCTGGGGCTCGGCGATCGTCTGCGCGGTCTGCCTGGTCGCCCCGGTGGTGGTGGTCCGGCTCCAGCAGACCTGGGCGGTGCTCGGTGGCTGAGGCGCCGGCCGCGGAGCGCACGCGGACCAACGCCGGCCCGGGCCGGCTGCTGATCGCCGTCTACCTGTTGTTCGCGATCGCCGCGACCAGCCGCGCCGGCCTCCAGATCGCCACCAAGTTCGACGAGGCGCCGGTCGCGTACCTGCTCTCCGCGCTCGCCGCGGCGATCTACATCGTGGCGGCGGTGGGTCTGGCCCGCGCCGGTGCCGCCGGCCGGCGGGTAGCGCTGGCCTGCTGCAGCGTGGAACTGGCCGGTGTGGTCGGTGTCGGGGCGTTCAGCCTGGCCCGGCCGGACCTGTTCCCGGACGAGACCGTCTGGTCCGGCTTCGGCAGCGGGTACGGCTACATCCCGCTGGTCCTGCCGGTGCTCGGCCTGCTCTGGCTCTGGCGCACCCGCCACGCTCCGGCCTGACCCGCTTATGCCCCCGCGCCCGGGGCGCGGGGGCGGACAGCGGGAGCGGTCAGTCCTTCGGGCCGCCCGCGACGTAGATGACCTGACCGGACACGAAGGACGCGCCCTCGCTGGCCAGGAACGAGATCGTGTGCGCCACGTCCTCGGGGCGGCCCACCCGGCGGACCGGGATCTCCGCCTCGGCGTGCTTCTGCAGCGCCTCGAAGTCGACCTTCATGCGGGCGGCGGTCGCCGCGGTCATGTCGGTGACGATGAAGCCGGGGGCGACCGCGTTGACCGTCACCCCGAACGGGCCCAGCTCGATGGCGAGGGTTTTGGTGAAGCCCTGGAGGCCCGCCATGGCGGCGGAGTAGTTCGCCTGGCCACGGTTGCCGAGCGCGGAGGTGCTGGAGAGGTTGACGATCCGGCCCCACTTCCGCTCGACCATGTGCTTCTGGGCGGCCTGGCTGAACAGGAACGCGCCGCGCAGGTGCACGCCCATCACCGTGTCCCAGTCGGCGTCGGTCATCTTGAACAGCAGGTTGTCCCGGAGCACGCCGGCGTTGTTGACCAGGACGGTGGGTGCGCCCAGCTCGGCGGCGACCCGCTCGACGGCCGCCTCCACCTGGGGGCGGTCGGACACGTCCGCACCGACACCGAGCGCCCGGCCACCGGCGGCGGCGATCGCGTCGACGGTCTCCTTGGTCGCGGACTCCTCGATGTCCACCACGGCCACGGCCAGCCCGTCGGCCGCCAGGCGCTTGGCGGTGGCCGCCCCGATGCCCCGCGCCGCACCGGTCACGATGGCGACCCGCTGCTCCTCCGACATGCCTACCTCCCGGTAACCTCACTGGATGCGCCACCCTAACCCGCGGCGGGGCCGGCGGAGCGCCGCCGATTCCGGGCTCCTCGCCGAGGGGCGTCAGAACCCGCGGCCCCGGCGCAGGCGGATCCAGCGGTAGCCGTAGCCGGCCAGCTGGAGGCGGTCCAGCTTGCCGACCGGCGCGTAGCTGCGGTCGCCCAGCACGTCGATCGGCAGGTCGGCCTCCGGCTCCAGGTGGCTCAGGTCGACCACGGCGTCCCCGGTGCCGAGGTTGTGCAGGAAGACCATCGTCCCGGTCGACCCGTCGGCCCGGTGCGCCAGCACCCCCGGCGGCGTCGGTACGTCGATGTGCGTGGTCGAGCCGGAGCCGATCTCGGGGGCCTCGCGGAGCGTACGGATCATGCGCTCGAACCACGCCAGCAGCGAGGTGCGGTCGGCCCGCTGGGCGGTGACGTTGACCTTCTCATAGGAGAACTCACCCTTGTCGATCACCGGCCGGACGAGCTTCTCCGGGTCCGCCGTCGAGAAGCCCGCGTTGGGCTGGTACCTCCACTGCATCGGCGTACGGATGGCCTGCCGGCCGGGCAGGGACAGGTCCTCACCCATGCCGATCTCCTCGCCGTACCGCAGCACCGGCGTGCCGCGCAGCGAGAACTGGAGCGAGTACGCCAGTTCGAGACGCCGCCGGTCGTTGCCCAGCATCGGGGCCAGCCGGCGGCGGATGCCCCGATCGTAGATCCGCATGTCCTCGTCGGGGCCGAACTGGGCGTACACCTCGTTGCGCTGCTCCGCGGTGAGCCGGGACAGGTCGATCTCGTCGTGGTTGCGCAGGAACGTCGCCCACTGCCCGCCCTCCGGCAGCGCCGGGGTGTCGCGCAGCGCCTCGATCACCGGCTCCGGGTCCTGCCGGGCGAGGGCGAGCATGAGGCGCCCGTTCAGCATGAAGTCGAAGAGCATGTGCAGCCGGTTCGCCGACCCGCCGCTGTCACCGAAGAACGTCGGCAACTGGTCGGGCTCCACATTGGCCTCGGCGAGCAGGACGGCGTCGCCCCGGCGCCACTGCACGTGCTGGCGCAACTCGGTGAGGAACTCGAAGTCCTTGGGCGAGTTCGGGTTGCCCGGCTCGGTCAGCTCGATGATGAACGGCGCCGCGTCCATCCGGAAACCGGAGACGCCGAGCTGGAGCCAGAAGGACATGATCTTCTTGACCTCGGCCCGCACAGCCGGGTTGGCCATGTTCAGGTCCGGCTGGAACTTGTAGAACCGGTGGTAGTACCAGCCCTTCGCGGTCCGGTCGTAGGTCCACGTCTCGTGCTGCTCCCCGGGGAACACCATGCCCTGGTGGCGGTCCTCCGGCTCCTCGTCGGACCACACGTACCAGTCCCGGTAGGGCGAGTCCGGGGAGGAGCGCGCGGAGACGAACCACGGGTGCTGGTCCGAGGTGTGGTTGACGACCAGGTCGATGATCACCCGGATGCCCCGGTTCTGCGCCTGGTGCAGCAGCTCGGCGAAGTCGCCGAGCGTGCCGAAGCGTGGGTCCACGTTGTAGAAGTCGGTGGCGTCGTACCCGTCGTCCTTGTTGGGTGACGGGTGGATCGGGTGCAGCCACAGGCAGGTCACGCCCAGCCGGGCCAGGTAGTCGAGCCGGCCGATCAGCCCCCGGATGTCGCCGACGCCGTCGCCGTCGGAATCCGCGTACGTGTCGATGTCGAGGCAGTAGACGACGGCCTCGGAGTACCAGCGGTCACCCATGCCTCAGGTATGTCTCCGACGGCGCCGGCCGGCAAACGTGAGGACGGCGCGACACGCCCGGGTGTAAGTGGTGGCACGCCGGGTACCTCCTTCCGATCCCCCGGCCGGCAGCGGAAGGATCGCGATGGCACTCGCCCAGGACGTCCCCCCGGAGCAGTTCGGAGGATTGACCGGCTGGGTGGCCGCTGTCATCGACGCGCTGGGCGCGGTCGGGGTGGCCCTGCTGGTCGCGCTGGAAAGCATCATCCCGCCGATCCCCAGCGAGATCGTCCTCGCGATGGCCGAGTACCTGGCCGGCGAGGGGCGTTTCAACGTCGTCCTGATCGTTCTCGCGGCCACCGTGGGGTCGTTGGTCGGCGCCCTCGCGCTCTACTGGCTCGGCGCGGGTCTCGGCGAGGACCGGCTGAAGCGGTGGCTGGACCGACTGCCCCTGGTGGACCTCGGCGACCTGGAGCGGGCGGACCGCTGGTTCGAGCGGCACGGCCGCTGGGCGGTGCTGTTCGGCCGCCTGGTGCCGGTGGTCCGCAGCCTGGTCTCCATCCCGGCGGGGGCGAACCGGATGCCCCTGGGCGAGTTCGTCGCGTTCACCACGCTGGGCAGCGGTGTCTGGAACGGGCTGATCGTCGGCCTGGGGTACACGCTCGGCACGCGCTGGGAGGACGTCGACCGGTACAGCAGCTGGTTCAACTACGCGATCTTCGCGATCTTCGCGGTCATGATCGTCAGCTGGGCGGTGAAGAAGGTCCGCCGGCGGCGGGCCCGGCGCGACCGCGAGTCGGTCCGCGCCGGGCGCTGACCGGGCCGCGCACCCCGGCGGGGTACGCGGCCCGGCGCTCACGCCCGGGTCAGGGCAGGGTGTCGAGGTGCGGGCCGACGGTGCGGGCGAAGTTGTTGCCGTTGCTCACGTCCCAGTTCACCGACCAGGTCATCGCGCCCCGCAGGCCGGGGTAGGTGCGCGGCGGGCGGAAGCTGCCGCAGTTGGTGCCCCGGGTCAGGCAGTCCAGGGCCGCGTTGACCACGCTGGGCGCGACGATGCCGCCGCCGGCCGCCCCGGGACCGGCCGGCAATCCCAGCCCGACCTGGTCGGGCCGCAAGCCCGCCTCCAACTGGATGCAGGCCAGCGCGACGATGAAGTTCACCGTGCCCTGGCTGTACGCGGCGTTGTTGTCGCAGCCGAGCATCGAGCCGGAGTTGTAGAACTGGGTGTTCACGACGGTGAGGATGTCCTTGATGTCCAGCGCCAGCTTGAAGTAGCTGGTGGTCGGGTTCTGCATGTCGATGGTCTGCGGCGCCATCGCGATGATGAGCCCGGAGCCGACCTTGGCGCGCAGCGACCGCAGGGCCTGCGCCATGTACGTCGGGTTCAGGCCGTTCTCCAGGTCGATGTCCACGCCGTCGAAGCCGTACCGCTGGATCAGCGCGTACACCGAGTCGCTGAAGGCGACCGCGGAGGCCGCGTCGTTGACGGCGACGCGCCCGGTCTCACCGCCGACCGAGATGATGACCTTCTTGCCCCGGCTCTTCAGGATCCGGACGTCGGCCGAGAAGTCCGCGTCGGTGTAGCCGCCCAGCGCGGCGGAGAGGCCGGGGTCGACCGCGAAGGTGACCGCGCCGGGGGTGGCCGTCGCCTCGGCGAAGGCGACCGCGACCACGTCGTACTCGGCGGGGACGTCCCGCAGGCGCAGCTCGACCGCCGGGTTGTCGAAGTTGTGCCAGTAGCCGGTGAGGATGTGCTTCGGCAGACCGGTGACCGGCGGTGGGCTCGTGGGCGGGGGCGGGGTCGTGGGGGGCGGCGTGGTGGGGGGCGCGGTGGTGGGCGGAGGCGTGGTGGGGGTCGTGCCGCCGCCGCACGCCGCCCCGTTCAACTGGCAGTTGGCGGGCGAGCCGGGTCCGCTGCCGAGGAAGCCGAAGGAGACCGAGGCGCCCGGCGCGACCGTACCGTTCCACGACCGGTTGGTGAACGTGTACCGCTGGCCGGACGAGGTGAGCAGCGCGTCCCAGTAGGTGCCGACCGACGTGCCGGCGGGCAGGTCGAAGGTGAGGCTCCAGCCGTTGATCGTGGTGGTCCCCCCGTTGGTGATCGTGTACTTCCCCTCCCACCCGCTGCCCCAGTCGGACGTCTTCACGAAGGTGGCGGTCGGGCCGGCGGCGTAGGCCGGCATCGCCACCCAGGCGGCGCCGAGCGCTGCGGTCAGCATGGTGACCAGGGACAGGACTAGGGATCTGGAACGCTTCATGCGACCCTCCACACCCGAACAGGCATCCACGGACGTCTACGTTGGCGCATATTATTAAGACTGTTAACTGTTCCTGTCCAGAGGTGTTCGGCAAGGGCCCCTCGCGCAACGCCTGGCGTTGCGCGAGGGGCCCTTGCCCGAGCGCCGTCAGCGGCGGAAGGTGAACCAGTTGACGTTGACGAAGTCGTTGGGCTGGCCGCTGGTGAAGGTCAGGTAGACCGTCCGGCGGCCGGTGGGGCCGGCGACGTTGCCGGGCACCGAGCGCCAGCTCTGCCAGCCACCGGTGTTGGCGAGGGCGAAGCTGCCGATCGGCGGGCTGGTCGGGCTGTCGAGGCGGACCTCGACCAGACCGCTCACGCCGCCGCCCGCACCGGAGGCGACCCGGGCGACGAAGTCCCGCGGCGGCGTGGCGCCGAACTCGACGTTGTCGTAGCGCGCCCAGTCGCCGTTGCGCAGCCAACCGATGTTCTGCCCGCCCTCGGAGCACGCCTCGGTGCCCACGCCGTTCTGGGCGTTGAACGACTCGGCCTCGATCGTCGCGTACGCGTCGCGGACACCACCCGGCGGCGGAGTCGTCGGGGGCGGGGTGGTCGGCGGCGGGGTGATGCCGCCGCCCCGGCTGTAGACGGCGACGTAGTCGACCACCATCGGCCGACCGGGGACGGTCGAGGCGGTCGGCGTGGTGAAGCCGGCCACCCCGTTCGGGAAGCCCCCGCCCATCGCCACGTTGAGCAGCAGGAAGTAGCCGGCGTGCGACGTCATCTGGGTCCAGTACGGCTCGCCGACCTGGCCCTGGGTGACGGTGTGGTAGACCTGCCCGTCGACGTACCAGCGCAGTTGCTGGGGACTGACGGACGTGTCCCACTCGAACCGGTAGGTGTGGAACGCCGACTGGCAGGTGCTGCCCGGGCAGGCCCGGGAGGCGCCGAGCCCGTTGAACTCGTTGCACGGTCCGCCGGGCGCGACGCCGCAGTGCAGGACTCCCCAGACGGAGTTGATCCCGTTGACGTTCTCCATGACGTCGAACTCGCCGATGCCAGGCCAGTTCTGGTAGTTGCCCCGGTACGGCGACCCGAGGGCCCAGAACGCCGGCCAGTAGCCGAGCGCCTCGGCGCCGGTCACGTTCGGCATCTGGATCCGGCCCTCGATCGCCAGCACGCCACCGGACGGCGGCTTGAAGTTGCTGCGGACGGTCTCGATCCGGGCCGACGTCCACTGGCCGGACGCGTTGCGCAACGGCGTGATGCGCAGGTTTCCGGAACCGTCGTGGCTGACGTTCGCGGTGCTGTTGGTGTACGTCTGGATCTCCCCGGTGCCCCAGTTGGGCGGGCCGCCGGGGTAGCTGGTGCCGGTGTCGATGATCCAGTTGGCCGAGGACGGCAGGGTGCCGGCCGCGCCCGTGAAGTCGTCGCTCCAGACCAGACTCCAGCCCGACGGAGGCGGCGGGACGGCGGCGTTCGCGGTGACGGTCAGGCCGGCCACCGCGGTGGTGGTGACGGCGGTGAGCAGCGCCAACGCCAGTCGTGTCCGGCGTCGCGCGGGCAGGGCGGCGGGCGCCCCGGGTGGCGTGTGCATGGCTGTGCCTCTCTGCGGGACGGGTCGAGAGAGCGCTCTCTCAGGAGTTGTACGTGCCGTTCACACAGTTGTCAACATCGATCTATATCCTCGCTCCGGCCGAGGGCCGGCGGAGCACCGCCTGCTCCAGCCCCGACCACGCGGTCGTGGTCGCCAGGTAGATCACCGCGGCGAGCGGCAGCACGAGCGCCACCAGCACGGTCGTGTACGGCAGCAGCGGCAGCAGGCGGGCGAGCGTCTCCCCGCCCGGCGTACCGGCCGCAGCCGGCGGGGCACCGCGCCGCATCCGGCGCGACGTCCACCACGCCAGCACGAGCAGCGCGACCAGCAGGACGCCGAACAGCGGCACCACCGCCCCGCCGAGGCCGTCGCCGAGCTGGTGCCCGAGCGGCACCCCGGCGAGGCGTTCGTCCAGCAGCCCGGTGCCGCCCTCGTCGGTGGTGAACAGGCGGTACGCCACCAGCAGGAACGGCGCCTGGAGCAGCAGCGGCAGGCAGCCGGTGAGCGGGCCGGCGCCGGCCGAGCGGTAGAGGACGAGGAGTTCGGCCTGGAGGCGGGCCGGCTCGTCCGCGTACCGCCGCTGGAGCTCTCGGACACGGGGGGCGAGCGCCGCGCGGCGCCGCTCCCCGCGGACCTGCGCGACGGTCAACGGGGAGATCAGCAGGCGGACGGCGACGGTGAAGACGACGATGGCGGCGGCGGTCGCCGCGCCGCCGGTGAGCGGTTCGAGCAGGCCGGCGAGCCCGGCCAGGACGGTGCCGGCGGCGCCGACCACGTCCGACAGCGGTGCGAAGGCATACATGGTGGAGGGACCCCTCGGGTGCGATTCCGGGTACGCGCCGACGGCGCGCGAGGACAGCGGAACCGGCCGCGCCAGGCTGGTGCCTACGCGGCCGAGGGGCGGAGACCGGGTGCCCGCGGGCGGGGCCGGCCGGGAGCGTCCGGGTCCACCTGGCGCGGCACCCGGCGGGATCGGGCCCGCGCCCGGAGTGCGCACGCCGCGCGGCTCACACCTGCGGCCGGCACCGCGACGAGGCGCACCGCGAGCAGGGTGACGAGCAGCACGAGCGCCGCGCCGGCGAGCAACCCGGACGGGTGGTCGACGAACACGGTCAGCCCGGCGAGCGCCGCGGCCCACCACCCGAGCAGCATCCCGACCACGAGCCCAGGCTACGAAGGCCGGTCACGTCACCCGCTGTGATGACGACACGCCGGTACCGCGTTTCCCACCGCCACCACGGCGGGTAACGACTGGGCCGACCCGGCGCGGACGGACCGCGGCCGGCCGAGACGGACGGTGATTCCCGATGACCGGTCAGGTGGTGACGGCGCCGAGCGCGGCGGCCGACGGGACCGACCTGCTCACCGTGGGTGTCGAGGAGGAGTTCCTGCTCGTCGACCCGCACACCGGGGTCGCCGTGCCCGCCGTCGACCTCGTCATGGAGCAGGTCCCGCCCGAGCTGCGCGGCCAGGTGGAGCGGGAGTTCCAGACCAGCCAGATCGAGATCGGGAGTCCGCCCGGCCTGGAGCTGAGCTCGATCCGGCACTCCCTGGGCGTGCTGCGCGCCGCACTCGCCGACGCCGCCGAGCGGGCCGGCGTACGCCTGCTGGCCATCGGGACCGGTCCGGCCGACGGGCCGGTGCCACCGGTGGTCGACAAGCCCCGCTTCGACCGGATGATCGAGCGGTTCCGGCTGCTGGTGCCCGGTCCCGGCAACAACGGCATGCACGTGCACGTCGGGGTGCCGGACGCCGAGACCGGCGTGCAGGTGCTCAACCACGTCCGGCCGTGGCTGCCGGTGCTGCAGGCGGTGACCGCCAACTCCCCGTTCGCCCGGGGCGAGGACACCGGCTACGCGAGCTGGCGGTCGGTGGAGTGGGAGCGCTGGCCGTCGGTGGCGCCGACGCCGTTCCTGGAGTCGCACGAGCACTACGAACGGTTGATCCGGCAGCTCATCGCGAGCGGCGTGATGCTGGACGAGGGGATGCTCTACTGGTACGCCCGCCTGTCCGCGAAGTACCCGACCGTGGAGATCCGGATCGGGGACGTCTGCCCGTCGGTGGACGACGCGGTGCTGGTCGCCGCCCTGGTGCGGGCGATGGTCGCGACCGCGATGGCCGACATCGCGGCGGGCCGCCCCGCCATCCGCACCGACCACCACCTGCTCGTCGCCGCGCACTGGCGGGCCGCCCACGACGGACTGGAGGGCGAGGGCGTCGACCTCACCGACGGTGAGCTGCGACCCGCCTGGGAACTGCTCGACCAGCTCGTCGACCGGCTGCGCCCGGCGCTGGAGCGGCACGGCGACCTGACCGAGGTGACCGACCTGCTCGGCGGGCTGCGCCGGCACGGCAGCGGCGCCGCGCGGCAGCGCGCCGTCTTCGCCCGTACCGGGAAACTGACGGACGTGGTGGAGGACGTCGCCCGGCAGACCCGTGGCTGACGACGTTCCGTGACAGGATGGTGCCCGTGGCGCGACGACTGATCGTTATCGGTGGCGACGCCGCCGGCATGACGGCGGCGTCCCAGGCGCGACGCCGCCGTGGCCCCGACGAGCTGGAGATCGTCGCGTTCGAGCGGGGGCACTACACGTCGTACTCGGCGTGCGGCATCCCGTACTGGATCAGCAGCGTGGTGTCCGACCCCGAGCAGCTCATCGCCCGCGACCCGGAGACGTTCCGGAGGCAGTTCCACGTCGACGTGCGACTGCGGCACGAGGTCACCGCCATCGACCTCGACCGACGCGAGGTCGTCGCCCGGGACCTGGAGGGCGGCGGCGAGGTCCGCGAACGGTTCGACAGCCTCATGTACGCCACCGGTGCGACACCCATCAAGCCGGACTGGGCCCGCACCGACGTGCGCGGCGTGTTCGGCGTGCAGACCCTCGACGACGGCGCCGCGCTGCGCGAGTGGCTGGACGCGGCCCCGAAGCCGCGGAGCGCCGTCGTCGTCGGCGGCGGCTACATCGGAGTCGAGATGGCCGAGGCGATCCTCCGGCGCGGGCTGTCGGTCACCCTCATCGAGCGGGCCGAGCAGCCGATGTCGACCGTGGATGCGGACATGGCCGAGCTGGTCAGCGACGCCATGCACAGCCTGGGTATGCAGATCCGCACGGGCCTCTCGGTCACCGGGCTGGAGGAGCGGGACGGGCGGGTGTCCGCCGTGGTCACCACGGAGGAGCCGGTCCCGGCCGACGTGGTCGTCCTCGGCCTCGGCGTCCGCCCCAACGTCGGGCTGGCCGAGGCGGCCGGGCTGCCGATCGGTCCCAGCGGGGCGATCCGGACCGACCGGCGCATGCGCGTGCCCGGTGTCGAGGGCGTGTGGGCCGCCGGGGACTGCGTGGAGTCCCTGCACCGGGTCAGCGGGATGCCGGTGCACATCCCGCTGGGGACGTACGCCAACAAGCAGGGCCGCGTCGCCGGCATCAACATCGGCGGCGGGTACGCGACGTTCCCCGGGGTGATCGGCACGTCCGTCACCAAGGTCTGCGACCTGGAGGTGGGGCGCACCGGGCTGCGCGAGCGGGACGCCGTGGCGTCCGGTTTCGAGTTCGTCTCGGTCATCGCCCAGTCCACCAGCCGGGCCGGTTACTTTCCCGGCTCCCGCCCGATGGCGGTGAAGCTGATCGCCGAGAAGCCCAGCGGGCGGCTGCTCGGTGCGCAGATCGTCGGCTGGTCGGAGGCGGCGAAGCGGATCGACGCCCTGGCCGTGGCGCTCTGGAACGAGATGACCGTGGACGACATGACTGCCCTCGACCTCGGTTACGCGCCGCCGTTCTCCCCGGTCTGGGACCCGGTGCTGATCGCCGCCCGCAAGGCGGTCGACGCCCTCGGCGCCTCGTCCGGATAGCGGGAGGAAGGTTCCCCTGACGCTTCGTGCGTAGCAGGACCCCTTGTCTCGCAACCGGTTCTGTCGGTGGGCGCGGTTAGCGTGTGCGCGCTGTCGCAGTGCCGGTTCCCGCGCCGATCCCCCTCGGAGGCCCCCATGTCCCAGGAGACGACCTACCTCGCGAGCGGACGTACCACTGCGACGCCCCGGTCTTCTCGTGCGCCACCGCCGAGGGCGGCCGGTACGTCTTGGCCGGCGACAGCCAGTCCTCGATCTACTGCTTCGACGCCGCCGGCACCGGGCTGTGGAAGCTCGGCACCGGCTGCGGCTCGGCGTACTCGATGCGGTACCACGACGAGCGGCTCTACGTGGTCACCACCAGCGGGCACCTGGCCTGCATCGACGCCAGCGAGCCGGCGATCCGGGCCGCCGAGGTGGTGCAGTGCGTCGAGGACCACGGGCGGCTGCGCATCCAGGTCCTCTCCCCCGGGTACCGACGGGACTGGGCGGTGCAGTTCCCCAAGGGCATCCGGGAGGTCGGCGGGCGCTACGTCGTCACCGAGGTCCGGGAGGCGGGCCGGGGCGGCTTCCACCGCGCGTTCGGCGACATCCGCCGCCTCCGCTGACCCGGCAGCGCCCGACCGGTCACCGCTGGCAGGTGGGGCACCAGTAGAGGTTGCGGCCGGCGAGGGCACCCCGGCTGACCGGGGTGGCGCAGACGTGACAGGGCGCGCCGGGGCGGCGGTAGACGTACACCTCGCCGCCGTGCCGGTCGACCCGCGCGGCGCGGCCCATCGCCTCGGGCAGGTGCGCGTCGCGGACGGTGTCGATCCGACCGCGGTCGACGGCCTGGCGCATCAGCGTCACCAGGTCCGCCCAGAGCCGCTCCCAACCGGCGGGGGTGAGCTGCCGGCCCGGCATCGTCGGCGACAGGGCTTCCCGGAACAGCGCCTCGGTGACGAAGATCAGCCCGGTGCCGGCCACCACCGACTGGTCGAGCAGCAACGCCGCGAGCGGCGTCGGGCTGCGGGAGATCCGGGCATACGCCCGCTCCGGGTCGGCGTCGGCGCGCAGCGGATCCGGGCCGAGCCGCCCGCGCAGCGCGGCCACCTCCGGCGGGGTGAGCAGCTCGCAGGCGGTGGGGCCGCGCAGGTCCAGCCAGTGCCGGTCGACCGACGACTCCAGCTCGGCGCGTCTACCGCCGCGCCGCGACCTGGAGCCGTCGCTAGCGAGCCGCAGCCGGATCTGGCCGACCGGTTCCGGGGGCTCGCCGGCCCCGTCGGTGACCTTGCCGTACAGGCCGAGGTGGACGTGGAGGGTCAGCTCGCCCGCGTAGTGGTGCAGCAGGTGCTTGCCGTACGCCTCGGTGCTCTCCAGGACGGACCCGGTGAGCCGCGCGGCGCCCTCGGCGAAGCGGCCCTGGGGGCTCGCCGCGTGCACCTTGTCCCCGGCGAAGAGCTCGGCGTGCCGGGCCGCCAGGCGGTGGATGGTGTGTCCCTCTGGCACGGCGGCAAGGGTAGTCAGCCGTGCTCACGTCTGCCATGTCAACTGCTCGAACGGCACCGTTGGCCACCCCGGGCGCGCATGACCATCTATGACACAGGTGGGGCCGGGGTGGGGCCGGAGACCTGTTGTTCCAGGGCGTCCGTTCAAAACCTGCGTGATGACCGATGCCGCCAGCGTCCCAAGGACACCAAGCGCCGCGACGACGAGCACCGCCCACACGGGCGTACCGGACGACTGCCGGCATCCTCCAACGGTGGCGCAACCTCGGCCACCCTTCGCGGGCACGAGCCGCAGGTATCCCGGGCCCGGCCTTGCTGGTGGGCGGCCTCCGGACGTGGGAGCGTTCCCGGTTTCGGCGTTGTGAACGAGAGGTAAAGGGCCCGGCGAATTGGAGTCAGTCCAAAACTGCAAGTTACTCACTGGTACGCGCCGACTGCACCACGTGACCACTCCTCACGTCTGAGGAAGTCGGTCGATGAATGCGCAGGTCAGCGGCCTAATTGGACGCCAGAGCTACGAGCGCTTCATCCACCGACCTGATTAGAACGTGTGTCCAGAAGCTGGACGATCGATTTAGGCACATCCCACGATGCGGAACATGAAGGGGGTCGATGCAGGGGGCCGCTGTTGCCGCAAGATCAGTGTCGTCTGGTCGCCTAAACTCTGATCTCGGCACGTCAGAGCGAGGTGCCTGCGCAAGTAGACAGACCCCGAGCACGGACGTCCGTGACCGTAGGTCTGGACGCCGAGCCGGGGTCCGTTCTCATTGCGAGTGAGGCGGCTACGGTAACAGGCTTCCGTCGTCCCGTGTGGGCGATTGGTCCTTCTCGGCGTTTGGCGCAAACGTTTATGAGGAGGGTTGCCTTATGGCAGTCGGCAGGAAGGCACGGACGGGCGAGCGCTGCCCGGAGAGCGGTGTGTGGAAGGTCGTCGGCTACCCGACGACGACCGCGCCCATCGCGGTGAACAACGTCATGCCGCCGTACAACGGTCAGGCCGTGACGTGGGAGCTCATCCGCCTCGCGTGATGAGCAGGTGACTTGGGGCCGTCTACCTTGCCGGTAGGCGGCCCCAAGTGCTGGCGCGGCGTACGCCCTACGTCCAGCGCCCGCCGTTAGGCCTCGCCCCGGCCAGATCCAGGAGGTTGGCCAGGCGGTACCGCAGCACCCGCGTCTGCCCGACCGACAGGACCAGGCTGGCTGCGGCGCCGCCCTGCACGCTGGTCAGGCGGACCATCGGCTCAGCGGCCGGGTGCAGGGCTTGCACCAGGGCCACGTCAACGATGAACGCCTCCGGCCGGTTGGTGTCCACGCGGCGGGCGCGGGAGCGGTGCTGGTCGCGGCGCTGGCATTCGTCCCGGTCGCACCAGCGCGGGTGGCTCAGCTCGGCCGGCTCGTCGGCAAGGGTGCCGGTCGGGAACACGTGCACGTAACCGCAGGGCCGGTCAACGTCCGGTGCCATGCCGACCGGGTGGGCGTCCATCCCGGCTCGGGCGACCACGGCGGTTACGTGGATGACGTGCCCGGTGCAGGTGTACGCGCAGGCGTCCAGGGAGTCGGCGGTGTACAGCTCGATGCGGACCGTCGCAGGTTCTCCGCAGAGGGGTGGGGTCGGTAGGGTTCGCACGGGTCGCCTCCTAGCTAGGCGATCAAGGCCCTCGGTCGGCGTGGCTGCGCTGGCCGGGGGCCGCCTTGTTCTGGCCATGACAAACGTACAGTCGATGTACGTCTAGAAACTAGACGTCTAGGTACTGGACAACCCCGAACACGTACAGATCATGTGCGTGCTTACGCTCGCGCCCATGACGAGCCCGCTCCACAACGTGCCGCTCTACCGGCAGTTGGCGGACCTGCTCGCCAAGGAGATCGAAGAGGGCAAGCTGCGCCCCGGCCAGCCGTTGCCGAGCGAGCTCCACTTGCAGCAGACCTACGGCGTGGCCCGAGGAACCGTGCGGATGGCCATGCGTGAGCTGCGCGAGCGCGGCCTGGTCGTCACCGTGCACGCGCGGGGAACCTTCGTCGCCGAGCAGTAGCCACTGAGCCCTGCCGCCACACCCGCGCAGGGCTGACCACGGCTAACGCGGTGGGGCCGGGGCGCGGCCGGGCAGGGTCGTCGGTCAGCCAGCGAAGGCGTATCAGCAGGTAGGGGCGGAGATGCCGCCCGCTCTGCTGGCCCCTGCCCCACGGATGGTGTGTCCCTCTGGCACGACGGCAACGGTAGCCCCGCCCACCGGCACCCCCGGACGGGGTGGGTGTCGCGATCGTCACCTCTGGGTACGTCTCCATCGTTACCGCGCGGGCGCCACCCGCTCCACCGGCCGCCAGCGCATTCATCAGGAGGTGTGTTGTGGTCAGAATTCCTTCCCTCTCGCGCCGGACGGAACCGGCGCCCGACGACACCACCGGCCGCACGGGCGAGGCGACCGCCACCCGCGACGGCGCCGCCGACGGCACGGCGCGGACCGCCCGTCCGGTCGTGACCGACCGGAGCGACGAGCGGACGACGTACCGCGGCACGGGGACGCCCGCCGACACCCGGGACACCGACGCCACGCGCCGGGCCGCCACCGCACGTACGCCGATCGCGGACGCCAGCCAGGAACGGACGCTCGACGGCCGCACCGTCGACCTGGACCGGGACGCCGCCGCGGCGCGCGCCGACCGGGACCGCGACGGTGTGCCCGACCGGGCGGAGCGGCCGGTGGTCACCGGCCCGAAGCCCCGGTCCAGCCTGCTCGCCACGCTCGGCCTGATCGCCGGCGTGGCCGGCGTGCTGTTCGTGCTGACCGGCGCCCTGGCCGGGTACGGGATCGGGCTCGGCGCCGTCGGCGCGGTCCTCGCCGTTCTCGGCCTGGTCGCGACCCGACGGCGGCACGTCGCCGGGACGACCGACGCGCTGCTGGGCGTCGCCGCCGGTCTCGGCGCCGTGGTCCTAGGCGTGGTCGCGATGACCGGCCAGTTCGACTGGCCGACCACCGACGGCGACTGGGTGGCGCGCTTCCGGGAGTGGCTCGACTCACAGTTTGTGGACCGCTTCTAGCGGGCACTGTCCGGCTCGCCGGCGGTGCGCCGGCGACGCCGGTGGTGCACCGGCACAGCCCGACCAGCCTGGTGGTTCACCAGCCGGGCACACCCTGATTCGGGGGCGGCGATTCGCCGCCCCCGAAGTGTTTCCGCGCTCGTGGCGCGGTCGCGCAATGAAACGCTGCCTACCCTCGACTACACGCAACGATTCGACGTCCTGTGCAACTTCCTGCGGTGGATCCCGTCGGCCGGCGCCGCATACCGTTGAGCCAACGGCGCCAGCCCGCGGGCCGAAGGTGGCCGGGCGCGCCCGACCCCTGGGAGCAGGACAATGACGATGGACGCCACCAGCCAGCGCTTCCTGATGTGCCGGCCGACGTACTTCGCCGTCGACTACGCGATCAACCCGTGGATGGACCCGACCGCGCCGGTGGACGCCGACCTGGCGATCCGGCAGTGGGAGCGGCTGCGTCAGATCTACCGGGACCTGGGCCACACCGTCGAGGAGATCACTCCGGTGCCGGGCCTGCCCGACATGGTCTTCGCCGCCAACGGCGGCACGGTGATCGACGGCAAGGCCATGGCCGTGCAGTTCCGCGACCCGCAGCGCGCCGACGAGGCGCCCGCGTACCGGGCCTGGTTCGAGAGCGCCGGCTTCGAGATGTACGACCCGAAGCACGTCAACGAGGGTGAGGGCGACGTCCTGCTGGTCGGCGACCATCTGCTCGCCGGCACCGGGTTCCGTACCGCCCACGCCTCGCACGCCCAGCTCCAGGAGGTCTTCGGCTACCCGGTGATCACCATGCAGCTGGTCGACCCGCGCTTCTACCACCTGGACACCGCGCTGACCGTGCTCGACGAGCGGACGGTCGCGTACCTGCCGGAGGCCTTCTCCCCCGGCAGCCAGGCCGTGCTGCGCCGGCTCTTCCCGGACGCGGTCCACGCCACCATGGCCGACGCCGAGGTGCTGGGCCTCAACGCGGTGAGCGACGGCCGGCACGTCGTGCTGCCGGCGCAGGCCACCGGCCTGGCGGCCAAGCTGCGGGACCGGGGCTACGAGACGATCGGTGTCGACCTGTCCGAGCTGCGCAAGGCCGGCGGCGGACCGAAGTGCTGCACGTTGCGACTCCGTCAGGGAAAGGCGAGCAAGTGATCGAGGACAAGCTGCGGACGCCCGAGGCCGTCCGGGACGCGGAGCGGTGGACCGCGCACAACTACCACCCGCTGCCGGTGGTGATCTCCTCCGCCGAGGGCGCCTGGCTGACCGACGTGGACGGCCGCCGCTACCTCGACTGCCTGGCCGGGTACTCGGCGCTCAACTTCGGCCACCGGCACCCCGAGCTGATCCGTGCCGCGCACGAGCAGCTGGACAAGCTGACGCTGACCAGCCGCGCGTTCATCCACGACCAGTTCGCCGACTTCTGCCGCGAGCTGGCCGAGCTCTGCGGCAAGGACCTCGTGCTGCCGATGAACACCGGCGCCGAGGCCGTCGAGACCGGCATCAAGGTGGCCCGCAAGTGGGGCTACCAGGTCAAGGGCGTCGCCCCGGGCCAGGCGAACATCGTGGTGGCCGAGGGCAACTTCCACGGCCGCACCACCACGATCGTCTCCTTCTCCACCGACGAGGACGCGCGCGCGGACTTCGGGCCGTACACGCCGGGCTTCACCGTTGTCCCCTACGGCGACCTCGACGCGCTGAGCGCCGCCATCGACGAGAACACCGTCGCGGTGCTGCTCGAGCCGATCCAGGGCGAGCAGGGCGTGGTCGTACCGCCGGAGGGCTACCTGCCGGGCGTACGCCGGATCTGCACCGAGCGGAACGTGCTGTTCATCGCCGACGAGATCCAGTCCGGCCTGGGCCGGACCGGCGCGACCTTCGCGTGCGAGCACGAGGGTGTCGTGCCGGACATGTACCTGCTGGGCAAGGCGCTCGGCGGCGGCATCGTCCCGGTGTCGGCCGTCGCGGCGGATGCCGGGATCCTCGGCGTGCTCAAGCCGGGCCAGCACGGCTCCACCTTTGGTGGCAACCCCCTCGCCTGCGCGGTGGCCACCGAGGTCGTCCGGCTGCTCGCCACCGGCGAGTTCCAGCGCCGCTCCGCCGAGCTGGGCGCCCGGCTGCACGCCGGCCTCCAGGCGCTCGTCGGCAAGGGTCTGCTCGCCGTCCGGGGCCGGGGCCTCTGGGCCGGCCTGGACATCGACCCGGCGCTGATGAGCGGCCGGGAGGCGTGCGAGCGGCTGATGGAGCGCGGCGTCCTCGCCAAGGACACCCACGGCTCGACCATCCGCCTCGCCCCGCCGCTGGTCATCACCGAGGAGGAGATCGACCACGCGGTGGCGCAGCTGGCCGCCGTGCTGGCCGGCTGATCGCCGTACGCGACGAAGGGCGCCGGGAGTGGATCCCGGCGCCCTTCCGCCTTCCCGCCTCAGCGGGGCAGGCGCATCGCCATGGTCGGCGCCTCGGCCATCACCGACGCCGGCGTGTACGGGGCGCCGGCGGGCAGCTCGTCGGGGCGGCCCACCTGGACACCCGGGTAGAGCTCGACCATGTCGCCCTCGGCCAGCACCCGCGACTGCTGCGGCTTGAGCGGGATCCGCTCCGCCTCGGTCATCGACCCGCCCGGCCGGATGCCGGAGCCGTTCGTGCTGACGTCGGTCACGATAATCTCGCCGACGCGCAGCTCCAGCTTCAGGTGGCTGCGGCTGATCCAGCGGCGGGCCTCGTCGTTGAGCCACTGGCCGAGCACGATCGCGCCGGCGGCGTCCGGCGCGCGCCCCACCAGCACCGGCTCCTCGTCGGTGAGCACGAAGCGGCGGCGGATCAGGCCGCCGATGCGGACCGCCAGCACCTCGGAACGGGGCCGCGGGCCGGCGTCGTTCAGGCGGGTGCCGTGCCGCGGGCAGGTCGGCACGCCGCCGCGCAGACTGGGCGGCGGCTGCGTCACCGGGCTGCGGTCGGTCACCGCCGCCAGGTCGGCGAACGCGCCGCCCCCGCCGCCCTGGCCGAAGAGCGCGCACCCGGGCTCCGGGCACCGCCACTTCCGCGCCAGCAGCTTGACCCCGGCGGGCGACCGGTCCCCGGCGACCGGGGTGTCACCGCCGCCGACGTGGGCGACGAAGGTGGGCCCGCCCGCACCCGGCACCGGGGCGACCACCCGGCCCGGCTGGTCGGTCACCCACGGGTAGCGCCCGCGCAGCCCGTCGAAGCGACCGCGGCTGAGCACCGGCAGGCCGAGCAGGTCGGCCACCTCCAGCATCCGGTCACCCGGGTTGTCGAGCACCTCGACCAGCCCGTCGTCGGCCCACCGGCGCACCACCATGCGCTCGTTCGAGGTGAGGTCGGCGTCGGAGAGCAGGGCCCGGTGCACCACCGCGTAGACCGGGACGCTGTCCTCCTCCAGCTCGCGGGAGAGCGCGTCGATCACCATGCCGAGCCGGAGCAGGCTGGCGGGCCGGCCACCGTCGATGTCCTGGTACCGGATCACCTCCGCCAGGTCGAGCACCGCCCGGACCAGCGAGGGGTCGGTGCAGACCCGGCCCTCGATGGCGTCCAGCACCTTGCTGATCTCGAATCTCATCGGACCTCCTCCACGATCCCGTCGATCCGCCGCGCGAGGTCCAGGTCACGGTGGGTGACGCAGCCGACCGAATGGGTGACGCAGCGGAAGGTCACCGTCCGCCAACGGATGTCGATGTCGGGGTGGTGGTCGAGATCCTCGGCCACCACGGCCACCCGGTCCACCAGCGTGATGGCGTCCGGGAAAGTGGCCAGCTCCACGGTGCGGGTGATCCCGGCCTGGTCACCGGACCAGTCGGGCAGCCCGCTCAGCTCGTCTCGCACCGCCTCCGCGGTGAGCGCGTCTGCCATGGGGAGACCCTACCCGTGCGACCTGCGACGACGCCGACCAGCAACGTCGGGGTGCCCACCGGCCGACAGCGGGCGGGGGGTGGCACACCGCCACCCCCACCGCCCCGGGCTCAGCGGGCGCGGAGCGGACGACCCACCTCGTGCAGGTGCGCCAACGCCTGCCGGTACGACTCGACCAGGCCCACCTCGGCGTACGGGACGCCGCGCTCAGCGCAGTACGCCCGCACGATCGGCCGGGCCCGCCGCAGGTTCCCCCGGGGCATGTTCGGGAACAGGTGGTGCTCGATCTGGTAGTTCAGCCCGCCCAGCGCGACGTCGACGACCCGCCCGCCCCGCACGTTGCGCGACGTGAGCACCTGTTTGCGCAGGAAGTCCAGGTCGTCGGCGGCGGTCGGCATCGGCATGCCCTTGTGGTTGGGCGCGAACGAGCAGCCCATGTACAGCCCCCACAGCCCCTGATGGACAGCGGCGAAGACCAGCGCCTTCACCGGCGACATCACCAGCAGCAGGCCGCCGGCGTAGAGCACGGTGTGCGCCGCCAGCAGCAGCGCCTCGACGCCGCGGTGGCGCATCGGGGTGCGGAACCCGCCGCCGGGTTCCCGGCCCACCACCGCGCGCCCGCTCGCCACGTGCAGGCTCAGCCCCTCCAGCAGCAGCATCGGGAAGAACAGCCAGGCCTGCCGGCGGGCCAGCCAACGGGCCACACCCCGGGTCGCCCGGCCCTGCTCGGCGCTCCAGACCAGCGCGCCCGCCCCGACGTCCGGGTCCTCGTCGGTGTGGTTGGGGTTGGCGTGGTGCCGGTTGTGCTTGTCCACCCACCAGCCGTAGCTGATCCCCACCGCGAGGTTGCCGGCGAGCAGGCCTACCAGCTCGCTGGGCCCACGCCGCCGGAACATCTGCCGGTGCCCGGCGTCGTGCCCGAGGAAGGCCAGCTGGGTGCTGGCCACCGCCAGCAGCACGGCGACCGCCACCTGGGCCCAGGAGTCGCCGACCAGCACGACCACGGCCCAGGCGACGGCGAAGAACCCGGCGGTCAGGGCGATCCGGAGGGCGTACCGGCCCGGACGACGCTCCAGCAGGCCCGCGTCCCGGATCCGTCGGGACAACTCGGCGTAGTCACTGCCCCGCCGTACCGGTGGATCCGCCACGAGTTCACGCATGATGCCCCGCCCCCTGCCTCGGTCGCGATCGTGCCGGCTGGCCCGACCCCCCATCACCGAGTTTCACGGGAAAGGATGCGCTAGGTAATCCTGCGCACCCCCGGATCCGCGGTAGGGCGCGCCCTACGGTACCCCCCGAACACGCGCTGTGACGACCGTCAGCTCATCCGGCCCACTACGGCCCGGAGCCGGGCCAGGTCCCGGCGCCGCCGCTCGTACGTGGCGGCCAGGCCGATCAGCGCGAACCCACCGGCGGCGAGGAAGATCCACCGAGGCAGGAGGTCCCAGGTACGGGCCAGCTCGTGCAGCGCCAGCGGGGTGAGGGTCAGCGCGCCGAGGACGGCCGGCGCCTGCCAGCGCCGGGTTGCTCCGAGCAGCACCGCCGTGAGCGCGGCGAGCCCGAGCAGGAGCCGCCGGCCCGGCTGCGGGTCCGGCGCGACCAGCACCGACGCGAGGCTCGGCAGCAGCCCGGCGGCGAGGCCGGGCCCGAGCGCCTGCCAGCTGGTCAACCCCGGCCGGCTACGCAGTGCCACCGCGCCCGCCACGAGGGCCAGCGCCGCCGCCGGCAGCGTGTACGCCTCGAGTACCGCCACGTCGCCGGCGGCCAGGAGCAGCCAGGTGCCGACCAGTTCGCTGCCCCCGGCGACGGCGGCGAACGCCCAGCGCCGCGCGTACGGCTCGCCCCGGCGCAGCAGGCGCAGCCCGACGGCGACGCCCCAGAGCACGCAGACGGCGGCGGCGTGCCGCAGCGAGCCCGCGGCGAGCAGGAACGCCACCAGCGCCACTCCCTGCGCGGCGGCGTCCAGCACCCGCCCGGCGGCGCCCAGCACGGCGGCGACGGCGAGGGTGAGCACCGCGACGGCGAGCACCGTGAACGCTGCCGCCCGCAGCGGCAGCCCGCCGGCCAGCGGCGCCGTGACGGCGAAGGCGGTCGCCGCCCCGACCGCCGCGAGCCGGGCGACCAGCCGTGCTACGGCCTGCCGGCCGGTCACCCCGACCACGGTGGCGGTCACCACCAAAGCCCCGAGGCCGGTGAGCGTCCCCGCCCGGGTGGCGAGCAGCCCCAGCAGACCCGAACCGGTGAACACCAGCCCGAGCGGCAGCGCCACCGGGGCGAGCAGCGGACGCGGTGCGGCCAGGGCCGCGACCAGGAGGGCGGCGATCCCGAGCAGCATGGTGGCGCCGGGCAGCACCGGCCAGGGCGCGCCCGCCGCCATGAGCAGCACCGGAACCGCCGACGTGAGGAACGGCACCGTCCCCGGCACGGCGCGCCACCGTGCACCCGTCCCGCCGAGCGGGTCGGGCTCGGCCCGGGATGCGGCAGGTCGTGGCATCCCGGCCTCCGGCGGGTCACCTGGGTCCGCCTCGCCGCGTTCGGGGTCGACCGGTCGATCCGGGACGCCCGAAAGCCGCCCGGCCACGACGGCCACGCCGGCCGCCAGCACCAGCAACGCCAGGCCCGCCGGCACGACGCCCGGCGCCGGCTCGACCTCCGGCACACCCGACCAGACGGCGACGGGGCCGTACGGGGCGATCAGCGCGGTGAGCACCACCGGCAGGAGGACCGCCACGCCCACCGCCGACAGGCCGGCACCGGCCACGCGCAGAGCCCTGCCGCCACCGGCCGCGACGAGCCCGACCACGGCGGACAGGGCCGCCAGGGCGGCGTACAGGGCCACCGGTTCGTCGCCCGCCACGGCCAGCGGCGCCAGGCCGATCGGCGGCAGTGCCACGGCGAGCGCGGTCGAGGCGTACCGCTGGAGGTCCGGCCAGTGTCGACGGACCGCCAGCAGGGCCGCCGGCAGCAGCGCGGCGGCGGCGAGCGCCGCCCGGGCCTGCCACCAGGGCGGCGCACCGCCGGCGAACCCGGCGAGGGTGGCGCCCGCCGGCGTGGCGAGCAGGGCGCAGGCGAGGCCGGCACCGCCGACCCCGCGTTGCGCGACCCCGCCCCGCCGCCCGAGGACGGCGACCACGAGCCCGACGACTCCGGTCACCGCGAGTGCGGCCCCGGCGCCGCCGGGGGCGGCCAGCCCGACGAGCAGGGCGTGCGCGAGCAGGGTGGCCCCGGCCACGGCGGAGGTGAGCACCAGGGTCTGTGTCGACGGTCCGGCGCGGCCGGGCTGTGACGTCGACACAGACCCTGGCCCCGGGCGCGCGTCGCGGCGGCCGACGGCGGCCACGAGCAGGCCCACCGCCGCCGCCAGGTCCAGCGCCACCACGGCCGGCCACGGGGTGGCCCACGCGGCCGGCGCGGCGAGCACGGTCACCGCTGTCCCGACCGCCGCCAGCGGAAGCCGGGCGGGGCGGGGCAGCAACAGGCCGATCGCGATCACAATCACCGCCGTCGCGACCGGCAACTGCCAGCCCCAGGCGAGGTCCGGCCCCGGCCCGGCACCCCGCCACGGCGGGAGGGAGCGGACCACCGCACCGCCGGCCAGCCCCGCCACCGCCACCCCGGCGACCTGTGCCAACCCGCCGGCCACCACCAGCGCCCCGACGCGGGGCCCGGCACGCCACCCGGCCGGCACCAGCCGGACGCCCCCGGCGAGGGCCACCACGACCAGCGCCGACAGCACCAGCAGCAGGCTCTCCCGCAGCTCGGCGGCGGGCCGCAGTAGCGCGGCCGCCAGCACCGGCACCAGCAGGCCCGTCGCGACCAGCCGGAACACCCGCCCGCCGGCCAGTACGGCCGCCGCCACCACGGTCACCGCCACCAGCAGCAGCGGGAACCCGGCCAGCAGCGGCGTCCCGGCGAACCGCCCGACCGCCAGCGGCACCAGCGCACAGCCGGCGGCGAGGACCAGGGCGGTGGCGTACCCCAGCCAGGCCAGGATCCGCCCGGCCAGGACGGCCGGCCCCCCACCGGCCGCCGCAGACCCCCCGGCGGCCGGTGCCGCACCCCCCTCCGCTGCCGGCGTCGCCCCGGCTGTCGCCGTGGCCGGACCGTCCGACACCCCCGTGGCCGGACCGTCCGACACCCCCGTGGCCGATCCGGGCGGCACCGCTGTGGCGTCCGGCGCTCCAGCCCCGGCGACCCCCGGTCTGGTCAGCGCGGTCACCACCAGCAGGTCCACGACGGCCACGCCGACCAGCACCACCGCCCAGCCGCCCGCCGACGGCCGGTGCTCCGCCGCGAACAGCGGCAGCACCGGCTGCACGGTCAGCAGGGCCGCGAACCACGGCACGGTCAACCGGCTGAGCCGGGCGTATCCCGCGGCGATCGCCGCGCCGGCCCCCCCGACCAGCGCGGCGTACCGGGTGCCCGGCCAGCCGGCCACCCCGCCCAGGTCCACCGTCCAGGCGGCGTACCCGTCGAGGAGCACCAGCAGCAATCCCACCGCGGCGATCGTCTCCGCGGTCCCCCGAAGCCCGCGCCGCACCGCCACCAGCGGCACGGCGAGGGCCAGCGCGGTGAACGCCGCCAGGATCAGCGCCCGACCCGCGACGCCGACCGTCGCCCACGCCACGGCCGTGAAGACGACCGCCGCGGTGCCCAGCAGCAGTCCACCCAGGACGAAGAGCAGGCCCTGCACCGTCCGGGTGGACGCCTCCGCGCCGCCGGGCCGCGGCAGCGCGCCGGCGGGCGGCGTCGCCGGCACACCGGGCCGGCCCGCCGGCGCCACCGGACGCGCCGCCGCCGGCACCGGGAACTCCGCCCGGATCGCGGCGGCCAGCTCCGTGCGGCGCCGCCGGGCCGTACCGAGACGGTCCGTGACCTCCTCGTACGCCCGGCGCGCCCGCTCGACCTCCACGCCGAGTGCCGCGATCTCCCGGTCGAGCCGGATCACCTCGGCCGCCGGCGGGTACGGCGGGCGGCCGCATCCGGAGCAGCCGGCGCCGAGGTCGGCCGGCGCACCGCAGGCGGGGCAGGGGTAGGCGGTGGTCTCCACGCGGCCATCCTCGACAACCGGGGATCGTCCCACCAGAGTGCGCGTACCTAGGCACCCGGCCTCGGGCGACGGTGCTCCGCAGCCGCGGGATCGTCCGGCCGGCCGGCGCCGGTCAGGGGCGGGTGTGTTCGTACACCCAGGCGGCGTAGTCGGGGTTGCCGCTCTCCACCCGGGTCACCAGGATCTCCGGCACCTCGTACGGGTGGCTGGCCCGGATCTGCTCCACCAGCGCGGCGGCCCGGTCGGGGGCGGTCTTGAACTGCACGGACCACTCGGTGCTGGTCTCCACGCCCTGCTGCCACCAGTAGGTGCTGTCCACCTGGCCCCCCACCTGGGCACACGCTGCCAGGCGACCGGCCACCGCGGCAGCCGCGATAACGTCCGCGACGGCGCGCGCATCCACCACCGTCGTCACCACGCAGATCTGATCCACGACCGCACCCTACGCGGGACCGTCCCGGTTGGCGGAGATCCAGGCGTCGATCCGGGCCCACCAGTCGAAGAGCCAGTCGATGCGTTCCTGCCGGCCAACCGGCACCTCCTCGGGGGGCACGGACCAGAAACGCATCACGATCCGCTTGTCCATCGGCAGCTCACGCCACACGTCGGTGACGGTGAGCATCCGGTCCAGCCCGGTGTGCGCCACGAAGATGACGCCGGCGTCGGGGGCGGCGTCCAGCGCGGCGAGCAGACCGCCGGGTTGCGGGGCGAGGACGTGCTGCATCCGCTCCGCGCGCAGCGCCATCCGCTCCAGGCCCAGTGAGCGCAGCCGGGCGATGGCCCGGAGGCGGCGGCGCGGGGTGAAGTTGCCACCCTCCGGGAAGATCACGAACGCGTCGTCGTCGTCCAGGCCGGTCGCCAGGTGGCCGATCTGTTCCGTCACCGGGCCACGGCTGTCGGGGCCGGGCGCGAGGAAACGGTTCGGCAGCCGGTTGAGCAGCACGTCGATCGCCGGGTCCCACTGGAGGCTGTCCTTGAGGACGATCCGCGGCTCCCGCCGGAACCAGTTGACCAGGGCGTGGATCAGGATGAACGAGTCGCCCGGACCGGCGTGCCGGCACAGCACGAGTTCCGGCCGGCCGGGGAGCGCCGTGTCCGGGTCGGTGCCGACCACGTCGATGGTGAGCCGCAGCGTCCACCGGGCCTGCCAGAACAGCACCCGCAGGAACCAGCCGGCGAGCTGGTAGTGCGCCCGCTGGAAGGCCGGGGACCGGACCTGCCAGCCGAAGCCGGAGGCCACCCAGAGTATGAAGAGCGCGAGGAGCGCCGCCGCGTCCCAGACCAGGTAGACGGCGCCCACCCAGAGCACCCGCAGGGGCCGCAGCCGGCCCGGGACGAGCGGCGAGGCGGCCAGGGCGAGCAGGGCCCACGCCGGGACCGTGGTCACCACCGTGATGGCGAGCAGCACGACGCCGGGGGCGAGGAGCAGCCGGCGGACCCACCGTGGCGGTAGCGGCATCAGCTGTCCAGTTGGGCCAGGTAGTGCCGGGTCGCCGTGTACGCGCGGCTGATCCGCCGCCCCACCGCCGCCATGTCCCGGTACGCCCACGGAGTGTCGTCGCGGGGTCGCAGCCCACCGGTCGGCAGCACGTGCACCTCCACCCCGTCCGGCACGGCCGCCATCTCCCGGGCGAACCGGTGCCGGCGGGCGATCTCGAACGCGACCTGCGCGATCTCCCAGGGCCGCCGGGGCGGGCTCAGCTCACGCTCGATCCGGCCCACCTGGAGGACGAAGATGCGGCCGGCCCCGGCCGCCACCGCCTCGCCGATGGGGATGGAGTTGACGATGCCGCCGTCGACGTAGTGCTGGTCGCCGATGCGGGCCGGCGGCAGCAGGCCCGGCACGGAGGCGCTGGCGAGCACGGCCGGCACCACCGGCCCGGTGTCGAACCAGTACTCGGCGGCGCGCTCGATGTTCGCCGCGCAGCAGCGGAACGGCACCCGCAGGTCCTCGAAGGTGGTGTCGGCCCCCAGCTCGTTCTCCAGCAGCTTGCGGAGGGGGCGCGGCGAGTGCAGGTGCGTACGCGCGGCGAACCGGCGCAGCTGCCGGGCCACGGAGTCGCCGTACACCTCACTCGCCTCCGGCGACGCCCAGAGCCGGACCAGGCGGTCGGTGACCGCCTCGGACGGGTCGGCGGCCACCAGCGCGCCGTTCACCGCGCCGATGGACGTGCCCAGCACCAGGTCGGGCCGGATGCCGGCCCGGAACAGGGCCCGCAGCATGCCCACCTCGACCGCGCCGAGGACTCCGCCGCCCCCGAGCACGAACGCCACCGGTCCCCGCGCCATGCCGTTCATCCTGGCACGGGCACGCCGCACGGCCGCCGCAGGTGGCACGGGGACCGTTGACAGGGTGGAAACATTGACGCAACCTGATAGCGCTCCCATCCTCCCGAGGCAGGTGTGATCGGTGAAGCCGGCACTGCATCCCGGCCGGTTGCTGTCCCGCAGGTACCGGCTCATCGACCAGATCGGCGCCGGCGGCATGTCGGTCATCTGGCGGGCCCGGGACGAGGTGCTCGACCGGATCGTCGCGTTGAAGGTCCTGGTGCCGTCGCTGGCCGCCGACGCCCGCTTCCGGGACATGGTCCGGGAGGAGGCCCGCGCCGCCGCCCAACTGGTCCACCCGCACGTCACCTCGGTCCACGACTACGGCGAGACGGTCGCACCGGACGGCTCGATCACCTCGTTCGTCGTGATGGAACTGCTGGCCGGTGAGGAGCTGGAGCTGCGCCTGACCGAGGGCCCGCTGCCGTGGGCGGAGGCCGTCGAGGCCGGCGCGCAGGTGGCCGACGCGCTCGCGGCCGCGCACCGGCTGGGCATCGTCCACCGGGACGTCACCCCGGCCAACGTGATGATGACCCGCACCGGCGCCAAGGTGCTCGACTTCGGGATCGCCACGCGGATCGGGGCACCGGACGAGGACGAGGACGGCGGCACGTTCGGCACACCCGCGTACGTCGCACCCGAGCGGCTCGACGGCGCGCCCGCCCAGCCGGCCACCGACGTGTACTCCCTCGGCGTGCTCCTGCACGAGGCGCTCACCGGCCGGGTGCCGTACCCCGCCGACACCTGGGAACAGCTCAGCGCGGCACTGGCCGAGGGCGTCCCGCCCACGCTGACCGACGTGCCGGGCCTGCCGCCCGAGGTGGCGCGGATCTGTCTGCGCTGCCTGGCCCGGGACCCGGCCGCGCGGCCGACCGCCCGGCAGGTCGCCACGGTGCTGCGCGACCAGCTGCTCCCCGCCGATCCGCAGGCCGCCACGATGCTCGCGCCCACCCTCACCCTGCCCGCCCTCACCCCACCGTCCACCGGGGACGCCCGGCCCGAGCCGGGCGGGGAGCCGGCCGCCCCTCCGGACCAGAAGCACGATGCGGGGCCGACCATGGTGCCCACCGCGGCGGGAGCGCCCGGCGGAGCGGGCCGGGTCCGGGGGCGTCGGCCGCGGCCGGTGCTGATCGTGCCGGTCATGCTCGTCGTGGGCGTGGCGCTGGCGACGCCGGCACTCCGCCAGGAGGATCACCCTCCGCCCCGGTCGTCGCCCACCACCGGCCCGGCCGGGCCGGTCCCCTCGGCCGCGCCCGACCACACGCCACCCGCGACGCACACGCCGACCTCACCGGCACGCTCGGCCGAGCCGACGCCGAGCCCCGACGCCGGGACCCTGGTGGACGCCGCCAACCGGCTCGACGACGTGATCGGCGCCGGGCTCAGCGACGGCGGCATCCGCTCCGACGTCGGCCTGGACCTCCGCAACGAGCTGCGCAACCTCACCGCCGCCGCGCGCACCGGCGCGGACGACCTCACCGAGCGGGTGGTGGGGCTCCGCGAGAAGGTCGCGGTCCGCCTCCGCGAGGGCGCGATCAGCCAGTCGTACGCGGAGCAGCTGGACGCCGCGATGGCCGACCTCGCCGCGACGCGGGCCTGAGGTCAGGGCAGTGCCACGCGGGCGGGCTCGCGGACGCCGCCGGGGACGGCCGCCGTGGCGATGAAGTGCCGGTAGACCTCCTCGTAGCCGGCCGCCATCCGGGCGGTGGAGAAGTTCTCCGCGACGTGGGCGACGCAGGCCGCCGGGTCGAGGTCGGTCGCGGCGCGCAGCGCCCCGGGCAGTTCGTCCTCCCGCTCGCAGGTCAGCCCGGTCACGCCGGGGCGGACCAGCTCCGAAACGGCCCCCCGGTTCAGGGCCACCACGGGTGTGCCGGTGGCCATCGCCTCCAGCATCACCACGCCGAACGGTTCCTCCCACTGGATCGGCATGACCAGGCACCGGGCCTCGACCAGCAGACGGAAGGCGGCCGTACGGTCGGCGTCGAGCACCACCGTCACGTCATCGTCCACGATCGGCCGGATCACCTCCTCGTAGTAGCGGCGCTCGGCGGGCTCGTTGCACTTGCCGGCCAGCACCAGCGGCAGCCCGGCGGCCCGGCAGGCACGGATGGCGATGTCCGGGCCCTTGTCCGGGCTGAACCTGGCCAGCCAGAGCACCGGTCCCGACGCGGGTGTCCGCTTGCGCGGGATGCCAGCGAGGTCGAGCGCGTTGTGGACGGTCCCGACCCAGGGCAGTCGCGGGTTGAGGCGCCGTTGGGCGTGGGAGATGGCGACCAGGCCCACGCCCTGGTCGGTGTCGTCGAGCACGGTGCCGTACTCGCCCACCGGGTTGCCGTGCACGGTGGCCACCGTGGGAACGGCCCGCCGTCCGGCCACCAGCGGGCCGATGGTCGTGTGGTCGTGGATGACGTCGAAGTCGCCCGGGCCGATCAGGTGGTTCACCCGGGAGAGGTGGGCCAGCTCGGGCAGGGACTCACCGAGCCGGTGGTACTGCAGGTCCGAGATGGTGGAGACGAAGCGCGCGGTGGTGCCGTTCCCGCTGCCCGCACCGAACAGGGTGACCTCGTGGCCGCGCTCGCCGAGCGCGGCCACCAGACCGGCGACCACGTGTTCCAGCCCGCCGTAGCCGGGTGGGGGCACCGACAGCCACGGCGGGACCACCATGGCGATCCGCAGCGTCCGCTCGGCCGACCGCTGGTCCCGGCGGTTCACGGCCACGTGTCCTCCCCGTCGATCCGGGCGGGCGTCACCCGCCGTCCGCCGGACCGCCGTCACCGGACGGCGGCGGTCGCCTGCGGTTTCCCGGTGGCGACCCCGCTAAACAGGACAATTCGGTCAGTCATCCGCCCACCAGCAGCTGGTCCCGCACGGCGCGAACGCCCTCGGCGGACCACGCCACCCGCTCGGCCTGGTCCCTTTCCCACCACGAGCGCACCACGCCACCGAGGATCACCGTGTCCCCGTCCACCTCGACGGTCACCCGTTCGGTGCCGATCCCGCGCAACAGCGCCCGCTGGACGTCCCGCCGGATCCGCTCGCCGTCCGGCCGGACGGCAGGCCGCACCTCGACCAGGTTCGTCACCCCCCGTACGCCCCGCAGACGCCGCACCTCGGACTCGGCGGTCCGCCGTTGCCAGCCGAACTCCACCTCGCCCCGGAGCATCACCCACCCGTTGGCGACCGTCACGTCCAACCGCTCGGCCGGCACGAAGCTGTCCCACTCCAGCGCACGGCTGACGGCGATCGCGATGTCCCCGTCGGTGTACCGCTCCTCGCCGAGGAGGCGGACCTCCAGGTCGTCGGCGATCGCCCGGACGCCCCGGACGCGCTGCGCGCAGCGCCACGCCGCCCACTTCCGGGCGTAGCTGTCCACCCAGCCGGTCAGCGTCACCACGCCGTCGTCGACGCTGACCCCGATCTCCTGCGGCTCGACGCGGGGATCCCAGGCGAGTTCGTCCAGCACGTCCCGTTGGATCTGCGCGTCGGTCCGGACGGCGGTGGTGGTCATCGCTTCCTCCGTACGCCTCACGGGTCCTCGTACTCCGACCGTGCCGGCGGTACGGGTGACGGCGGTTCACCCGGACCGGGTGAACCGCCGTCGTCGGAAGGAGGCGCGGCGGGTGACGGAGCCAACCCCCTTGGCTCCGCCACCCGCCGCAGGAGGGAGGAGGAAAGTTCGTATCCGTTAGGACGCTTCGGCCAGCGTCACGGTTGCCGTCGATTCGGCGCCGTTTCGCTTGTAGGTCACCTCGACGCGGTCCCCGACCTTGCCGGCCTGCACGGCCGAGACCAGGTCGTCGGAGTCGTTGATCACCTTGTCGCCGAACCGGGTGACCACGTCGCCGCGCTGGAGGCCCGCCTTCTCGGCGGCGCTGCCCGGGGTGACGGCGGCCACCAGGGCTCCGCCGCCCTCGGCGGCGTTCACGCTCACGCCGAGCGTGGGGTGGCTGACGTTCTCGCCCCGCTGGAGCGTGGCCGCGACGTCCTTGGCCTTGTTGCTCGGGATGGCGAACCCGACGCCGATGTTGCCCGTGCTGCCCTGACCGGCGGTGGCGATGGCGGTGTTGATGCCGATCACCTCGCCGCGGGTGTTCACCAGGGCACCACCGGAGTTGCCGGGGTTGATCGGCGCGTCGGTCTGGAGCAGCCCGGAGATCGAGGTGACCCCCTGGCGCGGGTCCGGCTGCTGGGAGCCGGCCTGGATGGTGCGGTCCCGTGCGCTGAGGATGCCGGCGGTCACCGAACCCTGCAGGCCCAGCGGGCTGCCCAGGGCGAGGACCTGGTCGCCGACCTGCATCCCGTCGCTGTCGCCGAAGGTCGCCGGCTTCAGGCCGCTCACCCCGGACGCCTTCACGACGGCCAGGTCGGTCTTCGGGTCGGTGCCGACGATCCGGGCCTGGGCGGTCTCGCCGTCGGCGAAGACCACCCGGACGGTGTCACCGCCCGCCGACGCGATCACGTGGTTGTTGGTCAGCACGAAGCCGTCGTCGCTGAGGATCACACCCGAGCCCTCGCCGTTGCCGGTGGTGATCGACACCACGCTGGGCTGCACCTCGGCGGCGATCCGCGGCAGGTCGGCACTGTTGATCACCGGCGCGGCCGAGTAGGTGCGGGTGGTCCCGGAGTCGCCGTCCAGGGCGAGCGCGAGGGCGCCGCCGGCCACACCGGAGCCGAACATCAGGGCGAGCACCGCGACACCCGCTCCGGCGAACTTCGCGACGCGGCCCGGATTGGCACGCGGGCCGGTCTGCGGCGCCGCCCACGGCGGCAGGGTCTGCCCGGCGAGGTGGGGCTGCGGGCCGGCGTGGTGTGCCGGGGCGCCCGGATGCGGCGGCTGCGGACCGTACCCGGCCGCTCCCGGCTGACCCCCACTCCAGCCGGGCTGGTGGCCGGGGTACCAGGGAGCACCCGGGTAGCGGCCCTGCTGGTAGCCGCCGTACGGGTGGCCGCCGGACGGCACGGCACCGGGCTGGCCGGACACCGGGTACGGCGGCGCGGACGGGGTGGCGACCGACGGCGTGCCGGGGCCGGCGGGAGAGCCGGGGGCCGGGGCCTCGGGGGTACGGCCGGCCTCCGGCGCGGTCGCGGGACCGGCTTCGGCGGCGCCCGAGGCGGCGGGGTCGGCGGCACCCGAGGCGGCGGCGTCCGTGGCACCCGGGGCGGCGGGGTCGGCGGGGCTGCCCGGGGTGGTGGGGTGGGAGTCGGACTGCGCACGCTCGACGCGGGGCAGCCCGGCGGTGGGGTGCGACGGCTCGGCGTCGATGGGGGCCGGCCGGCGCTGCGGGTCGGACTCGTACTCGGTCATGGATCCACCATCTCCCCTGCCACTGCGACCAGCCTGGAACCAGCCTGAAGGTTGGCTGAAAGTCACACGTCGTCGCCGTCCGTGTCCGGAACGAGGGGCAGCCGGACCCGGAACGTCGCTCCCCCGCCCGGCGTCTCGGCCACCTCGACCGTGCCGTGGTGGGCGGCCACCAGGGCGGCGACGATCGCCAGCCCGAGCCCGGTGCCGGTGTTCCCACCGGCCCGGCGCGTCCGCGCCGCGTCCGCCCGGTAGAAGCGCTCGAAGACACGCTCCGCCCGCTCCGGCGAGAGCCCGGGACCGGTGTCGGCGACCTCCGCGACCGCGAGGTTCCCCGGCTCGGACCGCAGCCGCAGGGTCACCGACGCGTCCGGCGGGGTGTGCGTCAGGGCGTTCGTCATCAGGTTGCCGATCACCTGCCGCAGCCGGGCGTCGTCGCCGTACACGACCAGGGGTCCCGAGCCCGGGACGATGTCCAGCTCGATCCGGCGGTCCGGGGCCACCGCCCGGGCCGCCTCGACCGCGTCCGTCGCCAGCACCGGCAGCTCGACCGGGGCCAGCGCGAGCGGACGCTCCCGGTCCAGCCGGGCGAGCAGCAGGAGATC
Organism: Micromonospora thermarum; assembly: GCF_012034245.1. Lineage (GTDB taxonomy): Bacteria > Actinomycetota > Actinomycetes > Mycobacteriales > Micromonosporaceae > Micromonospora > Micromonospora thermarum. The sequence continues at coordinate 93,308 of NZ_JAATEO010000008.1, forward strand.
CTCGACCAGCAGCCCCATCCGGGCCGCCTCGTCCTCGATCCGGCGCAGCAGGTCGCCGGTCTGCTCGGGGGCGCGCACGGCGCCCTGCCGGTACAGCTCGGCGAAGCCGCGAATCGTCGTCAGCGGGGTGCGCAGCTCGTGCGAGGCGTCCGCGACGAACTGCCGCATCCGCTCCTCGGAGCGACGGGCCCGGGCCTCGGACGTCTGCGCATTCACGGCGGCGTCCCGGGCGGCGGACTCGGCGGCCCGGGCGGCCGCCTCCGACGCGGCGCGGGCGGTGAAGGCCGCCTCGATCTGGGTGAGCATCGCGTTGAGCGCCCGGGACAGCCGCCCGAGTTCCGAGGTGGGGCACTCCTGCCCCGCCTCCGGATCCGGCACCCGCCGGGTCAGGTCACCGCCGGCGATGGCGGCGGCCGTCTGCTCGATCTCCACCAGCGGTTTCAAGCTGGTCCGCACGATCGCCGCGCCGATCGAGGCGAGCAGGATCAGCACGGCGGTGCCGACCAGCAGGTCGATCCAGACCAGCCGCTTGACGGCCAGGTCCACGTCCGTCAGGTGCTGCCCGATGGCCACCCATTCGCCGCCGGGAAGCTCGGTGTAGAGGATGCGCCAGCGCACGTGGCCGTTCTGTGCCCGGACGGTGTGCGGCTCACCGCCGAGCCGCGCGAACTCCTCGGCCTGCGTGGGCAGACGCGGCAGGTCGGCGGTCGAGAAGCGTTGCTGATCGAACACGGCGACCAGCTGGCCGGTTCGGGAGTCTTCGGCTACCAGCAGGTAGTCCGTCGGGATGCCGAGCTTGCCGGACTGCTGCTCGATCACCGCTGCCTGGATGTTGCGCGCGGAACCTTTCAGTTCGGCGTCGACCTGGCCGACCAGGTAACTGCGCAGGAAATACGTGGTAAGGGCACTGATGACCAACAGCGCGAGGGCGACAAGGGCGAGAACCGCCGTGACCAGCTTGACGCGGAGCGGGACGCTGCGGAGCCGGAGCTTCGCCTCCTGGACGACGTTCACGCCGCCGGCTTGCGGAGGACGTATCCGACCCCGCGCAGGGTGTGGATCAACCGGGGCTGGGTGTTGTCGACCTTGCGCCGCAGGTACGAGATGTACGACTCGACGATGTTGTCGTCGCCCCGGAAGTCGTAGTTCCACACGTGGTCGAGGATCTGCGCCTTGGACAGCACCCGGTTGGCGTTGAGCATGAGGTAGCGCAGCAGCTTGAACTCGGTCGGCGACAGCTGCACCCGCTGGCCCGCCCGGTACACCTCGTGGGTCTCCTCGTCCAGCTCCAGGTCGGCGAAGGTGAGCCGGGACGGCGCCTGCTCGCCGGTGCTCGTACGCCGCAGCACGGCACGGATCCGCGCGGTCAGCTCCTCCAGGCTGAACGGCTTGGTGACGTAGTCGTCGCCGCCCAGGGTGAGCCCGCGGATCTTGTCGTCGGTGGCGTCCCGCGCGGTGAGGAACACGACCGGCGTCCGGGTGCCGCCCTCGCGCATCATCCGGATGACCTCGAATCCGTCGAGGTCGGGCAGCATGACGTCCAGCACGACCAGATCGGGGCGGTGGTCCTTCGCGGCGTTCAGCGCGGCGCTGCCGCTGGTGGCGGTCGCCACGTCGAAGCCCGCGAACCGCAGGCTGGCGGAGAGCAGTTCGAGGATGTTGGGGTCGTCCTCGACGACGAGCAGTCGCGCCTCGGTCTGGGTAGCGGCCATGTGGCCCATCATCCGCGCTCAGGCTGCGCCATGCCTGGGCGGTCGCTGAAAAGAATCTGTGAGCGTCAGGCCGCCAGGTCCAGCTCCCGCGATGCGACCACCGGCCGGGTCGGCAGCGGGTGCAGCGCCGCGGTCCGGGGCACCCGGGCGGGCACCAGGTGCACCGCCGACTCGGCGGCCCGCGCCAGCACCCGCCGGTCGGCGTCCGCCGCCGGATGCAGGGCCGCCGTGACGGCCACGGTCACCACCAGGTCGCGGGCGCCGAGCACCCGCCGCAGCGACCGCCACAGGGTCTCGTCGCCGAGGAAGGCCGCCGCGGTGGTGGCCGTGTCGGTGGCCGCGCACCGGTAGCCGATCCGCAGCGGCACCACCGGGGCACCCGCGTCGATCGCGGCCTGGAACATCGCCGGCCGGAACCCGCCGGCCGGCCGGCAGTCCCCCGCGTCACCGCACCAGGTGGTGCCCTCCGGGAAGACGGCGGCCGGCCGCCCGGAGCGCAGCAGGGCGGCCAGCCGCGCCACCGTGTCCGGCAGGTCCCGGGGCCGGGCCCGGTCCACGAAGACCGTCCCGGCGACGCCGGCGAGCTGGCCGATCAGCGGCCACGTCCGCACCTCGCTCTTGGCCATCATCCGGGCCGGCGACACGGCCAGCACCGCCAGGATGTCCAGCCACGACACGTGGTTGGCGACCAGCAGCGCGCGCCGCCGGGGCAGCCGGCCCCGGACCACGAGGCGCACGCCGAGGGCCGCTGCGGTGGCCCGCGCCCAGCGGCGGGTCGCGGCCTCCCGCTCGCGAACGGGCAGCAGCGGGAGCAGCACCGCCAGTCCGGCACCGGCGAGCAGCACCGCCAGTCCGGCGGCCATCCGGCCCAGCCGCCGGGCGGCGGAGACCTCGGGCGCGTCACCGGGCACCGGCAGGCAGGTCGGGCCGCATCCGGAGGTCGGCCGCCAGAGGTCGTACGGGACGGCGGTCACCGCTCCACCCCGCCCAGGAAGTGCCGAAGGTAGCGCGGGTTCATCCGGTCCAGGGAGAAGAGCACGTAGAAGTCGGCGACGCCGAAGTCCGGGTCGTAGGCCGGCTCGCCGCAGACCCACGCGCCGAGGCGCAGGTAGCCGCGGAGCAGCGGCGGGACAAGTGCCCGCGCCTCCGTTACCCCGACCGCGTCGGTGGGCACGCCGGGCTCGGCGAACCAGGGGCGCAGCGGGCGGACCCGCAACGGCGGCGGAGCCAGGTGCTTCGTCCGCGCCAGGGCCCACACCTCCGCGGCCGCCCGTCCCCCGTCGGCCACCGGGACCGAGGCACAGCCGCCGAGCCAGCGGACCCCGCGCAGGTGCAGGTAGCGGGCGATGCCGGCCCACATCAGGTTGATCACGGCGCCGGAGCGGTGGTCCGGGTGTACGCAGGACCGCCCGGCCTCCACCAGGTCGTCGCGGAGCGGGTCCAGCGGCGTCAGGTCGAACTCGTCCTCGGCGTACCGGCGGTCGGTGCGGCCCGGTGGCAGCAGCCGGTACGTCCCGACGACCTCACCGGTGCTCTCCTGCCGCACGATCAGGTGGTCGCAGTACGGGTCGAAGTCGTCGACGTCGAGGCCACCCGCACCGGGGCGCAGGGTGGCGCCCAACTCGGTGGCGAAGACCTCGTGTCGGAGGCGTTGCGCGGCCGCGACCTGGCTGGGGTCGTCGGCGATCGACAGCGTGTACCCGCTGGTCGTGAGGGGTGCGCCAGCGGCGGGCAGAACGGCCATGCGTACCTGTGTAGGGGCCCCGGGTTGCCGGTCACGGTGGTGAGGAGTGTCGATCGGGTGAACGGCGGTGGGCGGCCGGCTGCCGTCACCGCCTCCTGGCGCCGCCGGGCGGACGTGGCAGGCTGCCCGGGGCGGGCCGGCGACGGGGCCGGTGCCGCCGACCGGAGGTGCAGACATGATCATCGGCGCGCGGTACAACGGCCCGCCCGGCTCGGGCAACGGCGGGTGGAGCGCGGGGACGTTCGCGGCCTCGGCGCTGGACACCCCGCAGTCCCGGCCCGCGGCGCCCGACGACGCGGTGGAGGTGACCCTGCGACGGCCGCCGCCGCTGGAGACCCCGCTGACCCGGCACGGGAACGAGGTCCGCGACCCGGACGGTCACCTGGTCGCCGAGGTCCGCCCGGTCCCGGGGTTCCGCACCGTGGTGGACGCGGTCGACCTGCCGACGGCACGTGCCGCCGCGGCCGCGTACCCCGGGCTGGTGGACCACCCCTTCCCCGGCTGCTTCGTCTGCGGCCCGGAGCGGCCCGACGGCCTGCGGATCTTTCCCGGTCCGCTGCCGGACGGCCGCACCGCCGCGCCGTTCCGCGTGCCGGACGACGTCGACGCGGTGACCGTCTGGGCGGCGCTGGACTGCCCCGGCGGCTGGTCGGTGATCGCGCCCGGCCGGCCGTACGTGCTGGGTCGGATCGCCGCCGTGGTCGACGCGCTGCCGGAGCCGGGCGACGAGTGCGTGGTGACCGGGATGATGGCGGGCGCCGAGGGCCGGAAGGCCGAGGTGCACAGCAGCCTGTACGCGCCGGACGGCACCCTCCTCGCCTGGGCCCGCGCCACCTGGATCGCGGTGTAGGGCCTTTCGCGTTGCCTGGCGGAAGCGCGCTGGTCGTTCTCAAGGAGGAGCGCCTCCCGCGTGAGGCTGAGGAGTAGGTACGTACGACGCCTGATTGATCCGGTTGCGCCGGCCACTCACCCTGTGCAGTGGCATACCCCTAACGCCACCCACTGAGGGCTGTCAGCTGTGGCCGGTTGAGTAGGCGTTGATGCGGGTTGGCTTTGGGGAAGTGGCTTGCGGAGTAGGTGGTGCATGGTAGCGGGTGTCGATCGGGTGCCTGTCGGTGCGGCGATGCGGGGCGTGGGGCTGGTTGGGGTGGATGTCCCACCCGGTGGTTAGTGTCCCCACTATGGGGCAGCCGAATCGGCTGAGCGTTGTCCAGGCGTATCGATTCGCGTTGGACCTGTCCCCGGCGCAGGAGCGGGCAGTGCTGGGTCATGCCGGGGCGGCGCGGGTGGCGTACAACTGGGGGCTGGCCCGGGTGAAGGCCGTGTTGGATCAGCGGGCTGCTGAACGCAGCTACGGCATCGGCGACGATCAGCTCACCCCGGCTCCTGGATGGACGCTGCCGGCCCTGCGCCAGGCGTGGAACACGGCGAAGGAGGACGCGGCACCGTGGTGGCGGGATTACTCGAAGGAGGCATACAACACTGGCCTCGACGCCCTCGCCCGTGGGCTCAAGAACTGGGCCGACTCCCGCTCCGGTAAGCGATCCGGCCGGCCGGTCGGCTTTCCCCGGTTCAAGTCGCGCCGCCGGTCGACACCGGCGGTGCGGTTCACCACCGGGGCCATCCGGGTAGAGCCGGATCGAAAGCATGTGGTGCTGCCCCGGCTGGGCCGGTTGAAGCTGCACGAGTCGGCGCGCAAACTCGCCCGCCGGCTTCAGGCCGGCACCGCCCGGATCCTGTCCGCCACGGTGCGTCGTGACGGCCGCCGGTGGTACGTGTCGTTCACCTGTGAGGTGCAGCGCGCGCGACGCACCCCCGCCCGTCCGTGCGCGACGGTCGGCGTGGACCTTGGGGTGATGCACGTGGCCGTACTGTCCACCGGCGTGCTGGTGCCGAACCCGCGGCATCTCGATGCCGCCCTGCGCAAGCTTCGCCGGATCAGCCGTGCGCTGTCCCGCAAGGTCGGCCCAGACCGGCGCGCCCACCGAGATGCCTCGAAGCGGTGGTGTCGCACCCGAACAGCGCTGGGCCGGGCGCATGCCCGGGTGGCGAACCTGCGCCGCGACGGCCTGCACAAGCTCACCACCCGCCTCGCCACCGGCTACGGCACGATCGTGGTGGAGGACCTCAACGTGGCCGGCATGCTGCGCGGCCGCCGGCTGGCCCGGCGGATCACTGATGCCGGCTTCGCCGAGATCCGCCGACAACTCGTCTACAAGACCGACTGGTACGGCGGCCGGCTGGTGGTGGCCGACCGCTGGTGCCCCTCCTCGAACACGTGCTCGGCATGTGGCGCGGTGAGAACCAAGCTGACCCTGTCCGAGCGCACCTTCACCTGCACCACCTGCGGCCTCGTCCTGGACCGGGACGTCAACGCCGCACGCAACCTGGCCGCCCTGGCGGCCACCGTCGCCGGGAGTGGCCCGGAGACACTAAACGGACGCCGAGCCGACCGGAAGACCCCGCCCGCGGGGCTGGTGGCCGTGAAACGTCTACCCGGCACCGCCACCGCGGACAAGACCGGGACCGTCCCACCGCAAGGTAGGACATCCGATCATGCACCTACTGCTGCTTCATGAGAGGAAACGGAGAAGAATGTCTGACGGGCAGCGAAGCCCCACCAGCGACGGTCAGATCGTGGTGTCCGGCCTGACGAAGGTCTACCGCAACGTCCGCGCGGTCGACGACCTGTCGTTCACGGTCGAGCCGGGCCGGGTCACCGGCTTCCTCGGCCCGAACGGCGCCGGCAAGACGACCACGCTCCGCATGCTGCTGAACCTGGTCACCCCGACCGGTGGCCAGGCGACCATCGGTGGCCGGCGGTACGCCGACCTGACCGATCCGCTGCGGCACGTGGGGGCGGTGCTGGAGGCGTCCAGCGCGCACAAGGGCCGCACCGGGATCAACCACCTGCGGGTGATCTGCGCGGCCGCCGGCCTGCCGAAGTCGCGCGCCGACGAGGCACTGGCGCTGGTCGGGCTGACGCCGGCCGCCAAGCGCAAGTTCAAGGGCTACTCGCTCGGCATGAAGCAGCGGCTGGGCATCGCCGCCGCGATGCTCGGCGACCCGCGGGTGCTGATCCTGGACGAGCCGGCGAACGGCCTCGACCCGGAGGGCATCCGGTGGATGCGCGGGTTCCTCAAGAACCTGGCCGCCCAGGGACGGACCGTCCTGGTCTCCAGCCACCTACTGTCCGAGATGCAGCTCCTCGCCGACGACGTGGTGATCATCGCGGCCGGCCGGCTCGTCCGGCAGGGCCCGGTGGACCAGGTGATCGGGTCGATGACGCACGGCGTCCGGGTACGGGTCCGCACGCCGCAGGCCGACGCGCTGACCGCCGCGCTGAAGGACGGGCCCGCCACGGTGGACGTCGACGAGCACGGCACGCTGCTGGTCGGCGGTGTGGACGCGCCGACGGTGGGCCGGGCGGCCCTGGCCGCCGGTGTCGAGCTGCACGAACTCACCACGGAACGGCCCGACCTGGAAGGGGTCTTCCTGGAGCTGACGGCCGGAAAGGCGGGCATCCGATGAACCTCGTCCGAGCCGAGTTGGCGAAGGTCCGTACCACCAACATGTGGTGGATCCTGGCTCTGATCTACCTGCCGCTGTGGGGCCTCACCCTGTTCTTCAACTACGTCCAGACGGACCAGCTGGTGAACGGGAATCTCGGCCAGGTGCCGGAGGACCAGGCCGACACCGTGGCGGCGGTCGCCCTCCCGGACAATCTGGCCGCGAACCTCTACACCAACGGCCAGTTCTTCGGCCTGCTGATGGTGATGCTGCTCGGCATCCTGGTGGTGACCAACGAGTTCTTCCACCAGACGGTCACCACCACGTTCCTCACGACACCGCACCGGAGCGCCGTGATGGCGGCCAAGCTGGTGGCCACGGCCGCTTTGGGGCTGATCTTCTGGTTGGTCACGACCGGCGCGAACCTGCTGGTCGGCTCCGCCATCCTGGAGTCCGTCGGCGTGGGTGCCCGGTACGGGAGCGCCGCGTGGGAGGCGATCGGGCTGAACGCCCTGGCGTACCTGCTGTGGGCGATCCTCGGCGTCGGGATCGGGGTGCTGATCCGCAGCCAGATCGGGGCCACCGTCACCGGCATCCTGCTCTACCTGGGCGGCACGATCGGCGCGGTCATCGTCATCAGCACGCTGGCAGCGCGCTTCGGGGACTGGATCAACAACCTCCAGCTCCTGGTGCCCTCCCTCGCCTCCAGCCTGATGGTCACCGGGGCCGAGATCCCGGGGAACCCGCCGCGCTGGGCGGGCGCCGCGGTGCTGGTCGGGTACGCGGTGGTGGCCGGCGTGATCGGCACGCTGACCGTGCGTCGGCGCGACATCTCCTGACACACGTCGTGGCGGGGACGGCACCGTCCCCGCCACGCGTGGCGGACGCACTCATCGCGACACGCCGAACTGGGCGTGCCCGACACTCCGGCGCTTACCAGCAGTTGACGGAACACGCAGCGTTTACCGAACTTCTGGCATCTTCTGTGAAACGGACCACGCGGCGGAGGCGGAAATGCCTGCGGGTTCCGTACGGCGTAGCCTGGGAGCCGACTCCGCGCGCCCGGAGGAAAGGGCGCACCGCGTGACACACAAACCCGCGTGAAAGAGGCGATTACCGGCCGTGTCGACCCAGCAGACTTCGCAGGAGAACCCACTGGCGGGTTTCGGCCCGAACGAGTGGATCGTCGAGGAGATGTACCAGCGGTACCTCACCGACCCCACCAGCGTCGACCCGGCCTGGCACGACTTCTTCGCGGACTACCGGCCCGCACCGGGCGCCGCGACGCCGCGTGCCGAGCAGCCCGCCCCGAAGCCCGCCGCCGCGCCCGAGCCGTCCGGCCAGCAGGAGGCCGCCGCGACCGTGGCGCAGCCCGGGCGTAAGGAGGCCGAGGCGAAGCCGGCCCCGGCCAAGCCCGCCGCGGAGAAGGCCGCCGCCAAGCCGGCGAAGGCCGCCCCGGCGAAGCCGGCCGCGAAGGCCGCCGTCCCGACCGCCGCCGGCCCGCAGACCACGCCGCTGCGCGGCGTCGCCGCCAAGATCGTCCAGAACATGGACGCGTCGCTGAGCGTGCCGACCGCGACCAGCGTGCGAGCCGTCCCGGCCAAGCTCCTGGTCGACAACCGCATCGTGATCAACAACCACCTCGCCCGCGGGCGCGGTGGCAAGGTCAGCTTCACCCACCTCATCGGGTACGCGCTGGTCCGCGCGCTCGTCGCGCACCCGGAGATGAACAACTCGTACGCCGAGGTCGACGGCAAGCCGGTGCTGGTCCGCCCCGAGCACGTCAACCTGGGCATCGCCATCGACCTCACCAAGCCGGACGGCAGCCGCAACCTGGTGGTGCCCTCCATCAAGGCCTGCGAGCAGATGGACTTCCGGCAGTTCTGGCAGGCGTACGAGGACGTGGTCCGGCGGGCTCGGAAGAACGAGCTGACCATGGAGGACTACTCCGGCACCACCATCTCGCTGACCAACCCGGGCGGCATCGGCACCGTGCACTCGATGCCGCGCCTCATGACCGGGCAGAGCGCGATCATCGGCGTCGGCGCGATGGAGTACCCGGCGCCGTACCAGGGCATGAGCGAGGCCACCCTCGCCGAGCTGGCGGTCAGCAAGGTCATCACGCTGACCAGCACGTACGACCACCGCATCATCCAGGGCGCGCAGTCCGGCGAGTTCCTGAAGGTGATGCACGAGCTGCTGCTCGGCGAGCACGGCTTCTACGACCAGATCTTCACCTCGCTGCGCATCCCCTACGAGCCGGTGCGCTGGATGCGCGACGTCGCGGTCGACGGCGAGGGGCAGATCAACAAGACCGCGCGGGTGCACGAGCTGATCCACGCGTACCGGGTGCGCGGCCACCTGATGGCCGACACCGACCCGCTGGAGTTCAAGATCCGCAAGCACCCGGACCTGGACGTCCTCCAGCACGGGCTGACCCTGTGGGACCTGGACCGGGTCTTCCCGGTGAACGGCTTCGCCGGCAAGCAGCGGATGAAGCTGCGCGAGGTCCTCGGTGTGCTGCGCGACTCGTACTGCCGCCGGGTCGGCATCGAGTACATGCACATCCAGGACCCGGAGGAGCGGCGCTGGATCCAGGAGCGGGTCGAGCGCCGGTACGAGAAGCCGTCGCCGGAGGAGCAGAAGCACGTGCTCAACCGGCTCAACGCCGCGGAGGCGTTCGAGACCTTCCTCCAGACCAAGTACGTGGGCCAGAAGCGGTTCTCGCTGGAGGGCGGCGAGTCGCTGATCCCGCTGCTGGGTGAGGTGCTGGAGGCCTCCGCCGAGGGCGGGCTGGACGAGGTCGTCATCGGCATGGCCCACCGGGGCCGGCTCAACGTGCTGGCCAACATCGTCGGCAAGCCGTACGAGAAGATCTTCTCCGAGTTCGAGGGCCACCTGGACCCGCGGTCCACGCAGGGCTCCGGCGACGTGAAGTACCACCTGGGCCAGAACGGCAAGTTCACCACGCCGGACGGCGACCACGCGGTGAAGGTCTCGGTGGTGGCCAACCCGTCGCACCTGGAGGCCGTCGACCCGGTGCTGGAGGGCATCGTCCGGGCCAAGCAGGACCGGATCGACCTCAAGCTGGAGGGTTACACCGTGCTGCCGCTGGCGGTGCACGGTGACGCCGCGTTCGCCGGCCAGGGCGTGGTCGCCGAGACGCTCAACCTGTCCCAGCTGCGCGGCTACCGCACCGGCGGCACGGTGCACGTCGTGGTCAACAACCAGGTCGGCTTCACCACCGCCCCGGAGTACAGCCGCTCCAGCCTCTACAGCACCGACGTGGCCCGGATGATCCAGGCGCCGATCTTCCACGTCAACGGTGACGACCCGGAGGCCGTGGTCCGGGTCGCCCGGCTCGCCTTCGAGTACCGGCAGGCGTTCAACAAGGACGTCGTGATCGACCTGGTCTGCTACCGGCGGCGCGGGCACAACGAGGGCGACGACCCGTCGATGTCCAACCCCCAGATGTACAAGATCATCGACTCGAAGCGCTCGGTGCGGAAGCTCTACACCGAGGAGCTGATCGGGCGGGGTGACATCACCGTGGAGGACGCGGAGGAGCTGCTGCGCGACTACCAGGCGCAGCTGGAGCGGGTCTTCAAGGCCACCCGCGACGCCGCCACCACGCCGCGCCAGCTCTCCCGCCCGAAGCGGGAGGAGGAGCCGGAGCCGCTGGTCGAGACCGCCACCGACGCCGCGGTCGTCAAGGCCATCGGCGAGGCGCACGTCAACCTGCCGGAGGGCTTCACCCCGCACAAGCGGATCCAGCAGCTGCTCGACCGGCGGGCCAAGATGTCCGTCGAGGGCAACATCGACTGGGGCTTCGGCGAGATCATCGCCTTCGGCTCCCTGCTGCACGACGGGGTCACCGTCCGGCTCGCCGGCCAGGACTCGCGCCGCGGCACCTTCGTCCAGCGGCACGCCTCGGTCGTCGACGCGGCGACCGGCGACGACTACCTGCCGCTGAAGTCGCTCACCGGCGACGGCGAGCGGTCCCGGTTCTTCGTGCACGACTCCCTGCTCAGCGAGTACGCGGCGATGGGCTTCGAGTACGGCTACTCGGTGGAGAACGTCAACGCGCTGGTCTGCTGGGAGGCCCAGTTCGGCGACTTCGTCAACGGCGCCCAATCGGTCATCGACGAGTTCATCTCCTCCGGGGAGGTGAAGTGGGGCCAGCGGTCGGCGGTCACCCTGTTGCTGCCGCACGGCCACGAGGGCCAGGGCCCGGACCACACCTCCGGCCGCCCGGAGCGGTTCCTCCAGCTCTGCGCCGAGGACAACATGCGCGTGGCGATCCCGACCACCCCGGCGAACTACTTCCACCTGCTGCGCCGCCAGGCCCTGTCGCCGAAGCGCAAGCCGCTGGTGGTGTTCACGCCGAAGTCGCTGCTGCGGCACAAGCTCTGCATCTCGCAGGTCGAGGACTTCACCACCGGCACCTTCCAGCCGGTGCTACCCGACGGCGGCGCCCCGGCCCCGGAGCAGGTGAAGCGGGTGCTGCTCTGCTCGGGCAAGGTCTACTACGACCTGTTCCAGGCCCGGCAGGAGCGCGGTGTCACCGACACCGCGATCGTCCGGGTGGAGCAGCTGTACCCGATCCCGGTCGACGAGATCCGGGCCGCCCTCGCGACGTACCCGAACGCGGAGGACTTCGCCTGGGTCCAGGAGGAGCCGGCCAACCAGGGCGCCTGGTCGTTCGTCGCGCTGAACATGCTGGAGCACCTCGACGGTGTCCGGCTGCGCCGCATCTCCCGCCCGGCCGCGGCCGCCCCGGCGGTCGGCTCGGCCAAGATGCACGACGTCGAGCAGCAGGCGCTGATCGAGGCGGCCCTCCCCCGCCCGTAAACGCACCACGCACGGCGGCGGGGCAGGGACGACGGTCCCTGCCCCGCCGCCGTCGCGCCACCACAGACGAGGAACGCACATGTATTTCACCGACCGTGGGATCGAGGAACTGGTCGAGCGACGCGGCGACGAGCAGATCAGCATCGAGTGGCTCGCCGAGCGTCTGCGCGACTTCGTCGACCTGAACCCGGAGTTCGAGACGCCGATCGAGCGCCTGGCCACGTACCTGGCCCGCCTCGACGACGAGGACGAGGAGTGACCGGCCCGGGTCGGAGGACCCGGGCGGGGGGCACGCTGATCTCCTAGGGTGGATCTCGTGGCCCGGAGTGTGTACGTCACCAGCGTGGGGTCCGGCGGGGGCAAGTCGACCGTCGCCCTCGGCCTGGCGGAACTGCTGTCCCGGCAGGTCGAACGGATCGGGGTGTTCCGCCCGCTCGTCGGCGGCGCCACCCCGGATCCCATCCTGGCCCTGCTCGCCGACCGCTACCGGATCGAGCTGCCGATCGGGGACCTGGCCGGCGCGACGTACGCCGAGGCCACCGCGATGGTCGCCGACGGCCGGCGGGAGCAGCTGATCTCCGGGATCGTCGAGCGCTACCGCGAGGTCGAACGGCGCTGCCCGGCGGTGGTCGTGGTGGGCAGCGACTTCGCGGACGGCGGCGACGGTGCCGGCCCCCGCGAGCTGGCCTTCAACGCGCGGCTCGCCACCGACTTCGGCAGCGTCGTCGTCCCGGTCGTCGACGGGTACGGGCAGGAGCCGGCCGCCATCGCGGCGGCGGCGCGCCGGGCGTACCACGACTTGGAGGACCTCGGCGCGACGGTGCTGGCGGTGGTCGCCAACCGGGTGCCGGAGCCGATGGCGCTGCCCGACCTGCCGGTCCCCACGTACGCGATCCCGGAGGTGCCGAGCGTGTCGGCGCCGACGGTGGCCGAGGTGGCGGCGGCGCTCGGCGCCACGCTGCTCGCCGGTGACGACGCCGCACTCAGCCGCGACGTGCTCGACTACGTGGTCGGCGCGGCCCACGTGCCGACCCTGCTCGACCACCTCACCGAGGGCGCACTCGTCATCATGCCCGGCGACCGGGACGACCTCCTGGTGGCCACGAGCGCCGCGCACGTGGCCGGGCAGGTCTCGCTGTCCGGGCTGGTGCTCACCCTCGGCGTGCAGCCGGACCCGCGCGCGATGCGGTTGGTCGAGCGGCTGAAACCGGGGCTCGCGGTGCTGTCGGTGCCCAGCGACAGCTACGACACGGTCGCCGCGTCCAGCCGGATCGAGGGCCGGCCCAGCGCCGGCAACCCGCGCAAGGTCGAGGCGGCGCTCGGCGCCTTCGAGCGCTGTGTGGACACCGACGACCTGGCCAGCCGGCTGCGGGTCAGCCGCTCCGAGCGGGTCACGCCGCTGATGTTCGAGTACGACCTGATCGACCGCGCCCGGACGCAGCGCCGGCACGTGGTGCTGCCCGAGGGCTCGGAGGAGCGGATCCTGCGGGCGGCCGAGATCCTGCTGCGCCGGGGCGTGGCCGACCTGACCCTGCTCGGCCGGCCCGACGACATCGCCCGGCGCACCCGGGAACTGGGCGTCGACATCGCCGGCGCCCGGGTGGTCGACCCGGTCGCCAGCGAGTGGCGTGACGAGTTCGCCGCCACGTACGCGAAGCTGCGCGTCCACCGCGGCGTCACGCTGGACCTGGCCCACGACATCGTGGCCCAGCCGAACTACTTCGGCACGATGATGGTGCAGACCGGGCACGCCGACGGCATGGTCTCCGGCGCCACCCACACCACCGCCGCCACCATCCGCCCCGCCTTCGAGATCATCCGGACCATGCCGGAGGTCTCCATCGCGTCCAGCGTCTTCTTCATGCTGCTCGCCGACCGCGTCCTGGTGTACGGCGACTGCGCGGTCAACCCCGACCCGGACGCCGCCCAGCTCGCCGACATCGCCATCTCGTCGGCCGACACCGCCGCCCGGTTCGGCATCGAGCCGCGGGTGGCCATGCTCTCGTACTCCACCGGCGCCTCCGGCGCCGGGGCGGACGTGGAGAAGGTCGCGGCGGCCACCCTGCTGGTGCGGGAACGGCGACCGGACCTGCTGGTGGAGGGCCCGATCCAGTACGACGCGGCGATCGACCCGGCGGTGGCGGCCACGAAACTGCCCGGCAGCGCGGTGGCCGGCCGGGCGACGGTCTTCATCTTCCCGGACCTCAACACCGGCAACAACACGTACAAGGCGGTGCAGCGGTCGGCCGGCGCGGTGGCGGTCGGGCCGGTCATGCAGGGCCTGCGCCGGCCGGTGAACGACCTGTCCCGGGGCGCGACCGTCCCCGACATCGTCAACACGGTCGCGATCACCGCGATCCAGGCCGGGGAGTCGTCATGAGCCGGGTGTTGGTTTTGAACTGCGGGTCGTCGTCGGTGAAGTGGCGGCTGTACGACGGCGACGAGGTCCGGGGCAAGGGCACGGTCGAGCGCATCGGCGAGCCCGGCGGCGGCCCGCCCGACCACGGGACGGCGGTCCGGCAGATCCTCGACGGGCTCGACCTGACCGGGCTCGCCGCCATCGGGCACCGCGTGGTGCACGGCGGCCGGCGCTTCGGCGAACCGGTCCTGGTCGACGACGAGGTGCTCGCCGCCGTCCGGGACCTGGTGCCGCTGGCGCCCCTGCACAACCCCGCCAACCTGACCGGCATCGAGGTCGCCCGGGCGACACTGCCCGACGTGCCGCAGGTCGCCGTGTTCGACACCGCCTTCCACACCACGCTGCCCGAGGCCGCCGCCACGTACGCCATCGACCGGGAGACGGCCACGCGGTACGGCGTCCGGCGGTACGGCTTCCACGGCACCTCGCACGCGTACGTCTCCCGGCGCACCGCGGAGCTGCTCGGCCGCCCGTACGAGGAGATCAACACCATCACCCTGCACCTCGGCAACGGGGCCAGCGTCACCGCGGTGGCCGGTGGGCGGAGCGTGGCCACCTCCATGGGCATGTCCCCGCTCGAAGGCCTGGTGATGGGCACCCGCAGCGGCGACCTGGACCCGACGGTCATCTTCCACCTGCGCCGGGAGGGCGGGATGGGCGTCGACGAGATCGACGACCTGCTCAACCACCGCAGTGGCCTGCTCGGGCTGACCGGCGCCAATGACATGCGGGAGGTGCTGGCGCGCCGGGCCGACGGCGACCCGGCCGCCGCCCTCGCCTTCGACGTGTACTGCCGGCGGATCACCGCCTACGTCGGGGCGTACTACGCCCTGCTCGGCCGGGTGGACGCGGTCACCTTCACCGCGGGCGTCGGCGAGCACGCCGCCCCGGTGCGCGCGGCGGCGCTGGCCGGCCTGGAGCGGTTGGGGATAGCCGTCGACCCGGCCCGCAACGCCGGCAGCGGCGACCGCGTCATCTCCCCGGACGGCGCGGAGGTGACGGTCTGCGTGATCGGCACCGACGAGGAACGCGAGATCGCCCGCGCGGCCCGCGAGGTGGCCGCGGCCTCGCGCTGACGGCCGACACGCGCACGGGCGCGTGAGGGTGTCCGGGCGCGATGGACGGACCGGCAGACCGCGAGGGGCGGTGTGGCAACGCCGGAGCCCTCAACGGCTCCCGCGCGGCCGGCTCAGCCCAGGGCCAGCCAGGCGGCCAGGACGACCAGCACCACGGCGGCCACCGCGGCACCGACGAGCAGCGGCGCCCGCCCGGCGGCGGTCGGTGCCTGCGGCTCGGGCGTGTTCGCGAAGACGCGGAACGCCTCGGTGTTGCCGGCCGGGTCGGTGTAGTTCTCAGGCATGCCGCTGACCATAGCGAAGCGCGTCGACATACCGGATTCCCGGCTCGCGTGGATCCCACAGGTCGAGCCGGGCGGTGGAGGTGTTCCGGCCGGGTGGTGCGCGGACGTGGACCGGTCGGCGGGACCGACCGGGGCACCCGGACACCTACCGTGGATCCGTGGGGGTGAAGCGGCTGGTCGCCGCGGTGCTGGCGGCGCTGCTGCTGGCGGGCTGCGCGCCGGCCACCGCCGCCACCGGGGGGCCGCCGCCGGTCCGCCCGGTGCCCGAGGGCCCGTACGCCGTCGGCGTGCGTACGTTCACCCTGGACCCGGGCTCGGCGCGGCCCCTGCCGGTGACCGTCTGGTACCCGGCCGAGGGCGCCGGCGTCGCCGACGGGCGGTTCCCCGTCGTCGTCTACAGCCACGGGCTGCACAGCCTGCCGGGGCTGCACGCCGGACTGACCACCCGCTGGGCCGCCGCCGGCTTCGTGGTGGCCGCCCCGGCGTACCCGCACACCCGGCGGGGCACTGCCCGGTTCAGCCGGGCGGACGTCCGGCACCAGCCGGCCGACGCGTGGCGGGTGATCCGGCACCTCGTCCGCCTGGAAACCCGGCGCGGTGACCCCCTCGCCGGGCATTTGGACGTGGCGCGGTTCGCCGCCGCCGGCCACTCCGCCGGCGGCTTCACGACGGCCGGCATGTTCGCCTCCGGCCACTCCGCCCGGCTGCGGGCCGGCATCGTCATCGCCGGTGGCGGGATGGCCGGCGGTCTCGCCGATCCCGTCGCGCCGCTGCTCTTCGTGCACGGCACGGCCGACCGGATCGTGCCGCTGGGGGTCGGCCGCGCCGCCTACGATCGCGCCACCGGGCCGGCGGCGTTCCTGAGCGTGCTCGGGCAGGGCCACGGCGAGTACCTGGCGCCGGGCGGTCGGGGCTTCGACCAGGTCCTCGCCACCACGACCGAGTTCCTCCGCTGGACCCTCTACGGCGATCCGGCCGCCCGCCGCCGGCTGACCGGCGCCGCCCTCTCCCCCGGCGTGACGGCGTTCGAGCACCGCCTGAACACCTGAGCCGACCGGAGCCCCGATCAGCGGGCACGGGCCGCGGAACGGCGGGCCGGCGGCACGCCATCCCGCCTCACGACCGCGGCCCGATCCCGCCGGCAGTCCGCCGTGCCCGACCGGACACACCGCGGTTCGGATGAGGCTCGGTGGGCCTCGGGCCGGCGTGTCGCCTGCCCGCGCATCATCTGATCACCCGCTGCGGGTGGCACCGGCACAGCCCGTCCATCTCCGGCGGGTGGGCCCGCCGGGCGAGGCACAATCGAATCCATGTCGCGTCGCCTCACCCCCGCCCTGCTCACCCCCGCCCTGCTCGCCGGCGCCCTGGTCGCGGCCGGCCTCGCCGGGTGCTCCTCGGAACGGCCGGCCGCCCCGGCGGCACCCCCGACCCTGGCCACCCCGACGCCACCGGCGACCACCGGCGCACCGGCGCTGGCCGGCAGTGCCCCGGAGCGCAGCTTCGCGGTCGGCGTACGCCAGCTCGGCCTGACCCGCGACGGGAGCCGGAAGCTGCCGGTGACCGTCTGGTACCCGGCCGCCGGGACGGCCGGCGGCGCCGCACGGCAGTCCGCGGACGCGGCCGACGGGAAGTTCCCGGTGGTCATGTTCAGCCACGGCCTGGGCGGGCGGCCCGCGGACTACGCGCCGCTGCTGACCCGCTGGGCGGCGGCCGGGTTCGTGGTGGCCGCCCCGACGTTCCCGCACACCGCCCGGGGCGGCGACGGCAACGTGCTCGACGTGCTCAACCAGCCCGCCGACGTGTCGTACGCCCTCGACGCCGTCCTCCGCCTGGACGCCACGGCCGGCGACCCGCTGCGCGGCCGGCTCGCCACCGAGCGGGTGGCGGCGGCCGGGCACTCGGCGGGCGGGGTGACCACGATCGGGCTGTTCACCGCCGGCCGGGACGAACGGCTCGACGCCGGGGTGGTCTTCGCGGGCACCGCCCTGGGCGTGGGCACCGCGTTCGCCGGCGCGGCCGCACCGCAGCTGTTCGTGCACGGCGAGGCCGACGAGGTGGTCGAGTACGCCGCCGGCAAGGCGGTGTACGACAAGGTGCCCTGGCCGAAGGCGCTGCTCAGCCTCCCCAAGGGGGACCACGGCCGCGCCCTGCTCAGCGACGGTGCCTCGCTGCGGGTGGTCTCCGACACCACGGTGGAGTTCCTGCGCTGGACGCTCTACGGCGACGAGGCCGCGAAGCGCCGTATCCCGGCCGACGCCGCCCGCGGCGACATCGCGACGCTGGACAACCGCCTGTAGCGCGACGGCGCCAGCGATCAAGATCCGAACCAGGGTCAGGGAAGGAGCGGCCTCAGCATGGCCACATGGCCGGGAGGCCGCTCTTTCCCTGAAAGTGCGCGGATCTTGCGGCGAGGGCGTCAGGCGGTGTGGTCGACGACGACCTTGCCGAAGACGTCGCCGGAGTGCAGGCGGGCGAACGCCTCCTCGACCTTCGAGAACGGCACGACGCTGTCCACGACCGGGCGTACGCCGTGCTCGGCGCAGAAGGCCAGCAGGGCGGTCAGCTCGTCCGGGGTGCCCATCGAGGTGCCCAGGATCTCCAACTGCATGGCGAACACACGCCGCAGGTTCACCTTCGGCTCGTGCCCCGCCGTGGCGCCGGAGACGACGATGCGGGCATCCACCGCGGCGGACTTCAGCGAGTGGTCGAAGGTGGCCGCGCCGACCGTCTCGATCACCACGTCGACCCGCTCCGGCAGCCGGGCTCCCGGCTCGACGGCGGTCGCACCGAGCGCCGCGATGCGCTCCCGCTTGGCGGCGTCGCGGCTGGTCGCGTACACCCGCTTGCCCATCGCCGCGGCGAGCGCGACGGCCGCGGTGGCCACGCCCCCGCCGGCGCCCTGCACCAGCACGGCGTCGGCCTCGTCCACCCGGCCCTTGGTGGTGAGCATCCGCCACGCGGTCAGCCAGGCCGTGGGCAGGCAGGCCGCGTCCGCCGCCGCCAGCCCGGCCGGCAGCGGCAGCAGGTTCAACCGGGGTACGGCCACCCGCTCGGCCAGCGTGCCCGGGAAGTGCTCGGAGAGGATGGAGATCCCGCGCGGGTCGCCCGGGGTGGGGATCACCGGGTAGACCACCACCTCGTTGCCGTCCGGGTCGACGCCGGCAGCGTCACAGCCGAGGATCATCGGCAGCTGCTCCTCGCGCAGCCCCACGCCCCGCAGGGACCACAGGTCGTGGTGGTTGAGCGAGCTGGCGGTGACCTGGATGGTCACCCAGTCGTCGTCCGGGTGCTCCGGCTCGGGCCGCTCCCCGACGGTGAGCGCGGCGAGCGGGTTGGCGTCGTCGAAGCGGGAGGCGAAGGCGGCACGCATGATCCGCACGGTAACAAGCTGAGCGGGTGACAAGAAGGGCCCCTTCCTGTGCGAAACACGATAGGAAGGGGCCCTTGCTTCTCGTCCTAGCGGGTCACCCCGTCGCGGCGGGCGGCCTCGGCCACCGCCTCGGCGACCGCGGGCGCGACCCGCGGGTCGAGCGGTGACGGGACGATCGCCTCGGCCGTCAGCGACTCGGCGACCACCCCCGCGATCGCGTCGGCGGCGGCGACCTTCATGCCGTCCGTGATCCGGGTGGCCCGGGCGTCCAGCGCGCCCCGGAAGACGCCGGGGAAGGCGAGCACGTTGTTGATCTGGTTGGGGTAGTCGCTGCGGCCGGTGGCGACCACCGCGACGTGCCGCGCGGCCACCTCCGGGTGCACCTCCGGGGTGGGGTTGGCCAGGGCGAAGACGATCCCGCCGGGCGCCATGCCGGCGACCGCCGCCTCCGGGATCTCCCCGCCGGAGACACCGATGAGCACGTCCGCCCCGCGCAGCGCCTCGGTGATGTCGCCCTGCCGGCCGTCGGCGTTGGTCAGCTCCGCCAGCTCGGTCTTCGTGCCGGTGAGCCCCTCGCGGTGCCGCCCGATGATCCCCCGGGAGTCGCAGACCACCACCTGCTCCGGGTTCACCCCGCCGGCGATGAGCATCTTCGTCACGGCCACGCCGGCGGCGCCCGCGCCGCTGACTCCCACCCGCAGGTCACCGAGCTTGCGGTTGAGCAGCGTGGCGGCGTTGCGCAGCGCGGCGAGCACGACGATGGCGGTGCCGTGCTGGTCGTCGTGGAAGACCGGGATGTCCAGCGCCTCGTCCAGGCGCCGCTCGATCTCGAAGCAGCGCGGGGCGCTGATGTCCTCCAGGTTGATCCCGCCGAAGGACGGCGCGAGGGCGCGCACCACCGCCACGATCTCGTCGACGTCCTGCGTGTCCAGGCAGACCGGTACCGCGTCCACCCCGCCGAACTGCTTGAACAGCACGGCCTTCCCCTCCATCACCGGCAGCGCGGCGCGCGGGCCGATGTTGCCCAGACCGAGTACGGCGGAGCCGTCGGTGACGACCGCGACGGTGTGGCCGGTCCAGGTGTAGTCGTCGGCGAGGCGCGCGTCGGCGGCGATCGCCTCGCACACCCGGGCCACGCCCGGCGTGTACGCGAGGGAGAGGTCCTCCCGGCTGGTCAGCGGGACGGTCGAGGCGACGGCCATCTTGCCGCCTCGGTGCAGCCGGAAGACGGGATCAGCGGGGTCCACGGTGGACGATGACATTGGTGACTCCAGGATCTGTCGATGCAGACGGACCGACCGGTCGGGGCGCGAGGTGAGGCGACGAGCGGCGGCGCGAGGTGCGGGGGGTCACCCGGACACCTGCCGAGCATAGTGTCGAGTGCGCCCATGGGATGTGAGTAGGGTCATACTCGACGGCGGCTGAATAGGCGGGGGCGCGGCCAGTAGCGCGCCACCACCCGTCCCCGCACGTCCGCCACCCCGTACGCCCGGGAGTCGTCGGTGACCAGAGGGTTGTCGCCGGCCAGCCACCAGCCGCCCGCCTCGGTACGGACCGCGCGCTTGACGACCAGCAGGTCGGGGCGGCTGCGGAAGACCGCGACCACGACGTCCCCGGGGCGGACTCGCCGGTCGCCGCGCCGCACCAGGACGGCGTCACCGTGCCGCAGCGTGGGCACCATCGACGGACCCGTCACGAGTACGGCCGACAGCGGCATCCGCGGCCGGAACCCGGCCCCTGGCGGCTGCGCGGGCATCGGATTCACCTCCACCGGGTACCAGGTCCAGGAGTAATGTCGTCCTGGATCATCGCAAACTTCCCAGGAGGATCCTGATGCGACTTCCGCGCATCCTTACGCCCCGAGTGACCGCCAGCGCCCACTGCGACCTGCCGTGCGGCGTCTACGACCCGGCACAGGCCCGGATCGAGGCCGAGTCGGTGAAAATGATCTGCGAGAAGTACCAGGCCAACACCGACCCGGAGTTCCGCACCCGCGCCATCATCATCAAGGAGCAGCGCGCCGAGCTGGTCAAGCACCACCTCTGGGTGCTCTGGACCGACTACTTCAAGCCGGCCCACTTCGAGAAGTACCCGCACCTGCACCAGCTCTTCAACGAGACCACCAAGCTGGCCGGCGCGGCGGGCGCCAAGGGTGCGACCGACCCGGCCAAGGCCGACCAGCTGCTCCAGAAGATCGACGAGATCGCCAAGATCTTCTGGGAGACCAAGCAGGCGTGACGCTCGGCGCTCCGGCACCGACACTCCGGCCGGCACGTCCTCGGGACGTGCCGGCCGTCCGCTTTTCTGCGCCGACGCCGGCCGCGGTGAATCCCGTACCCGCCGGCCGACGGCGCCTTGGAGGCCCGCCGCCGGCACGCCGGTCGCCCCCACCGCACCCGGTGGGCCGAGCGGGTAGAGTCCCCGACCGGGGGGATGACGCGTGACTCCAACGACCGGCCGGCCGACGACCGACGACGACGTGGTGCACCTCACGGTGCCCGCCGACGGCGGCTACCTGGGGGTGCTCCGCACCGCCACCGCCGGGCTCGCGGCGCGGCTCCAGTTCGCCCTCGACGAGATCGAGGATCTGCGCATCGCGGTCGACGAGGCCTGCGCGATGCTGCTCGCGATCGCCACCGGGGACGCCGAGCTGGACTGCCGGTTCTCTGTCACCGACGACGCGCTCACCGTCGAGGTCACCGTGCCGACCGTCCGTGGAGCGAAGCTGCCGGCCGAGTCGTCCTTCGCCTGGAAGGTGCTGACCGCGCTGACCACCTCGGCCTCCGCGACCGCCGCCGACGGTCGGGCCACGATCTCGCTGCTGACCCGCCGCGCGTCCAGCTGGTGACGGGCCCGCCCGTCACTCGAAGCCGAGCGCCCGGGTGGTCGGGGTGCTCACCAGCAGGGCGGTCACGCCGAGACCCAGCGCCATCAGTGGCACACCGAGCCAGCCCAGCCCACCCTGGAGCATGAACCAGCCGATCGGCAACAGCATGAGCTGAAGCACGATCGCGGGCGCCCGTGCGCCGGCCCGCCGCCGGGCCAGCGCCCCGCCCAGCGCCCAGAGCGCGGCCGCGGCGCCGGCCGCGAACGCCGTCACCAGCAGGGCCGACGCCAGGTCGACGGTGGGCGCCGTGAGATCGGCCCACAACAGCCAGACGGCGACCAGCCCCACGGCGACCGCCTCGCCGCGCAACAGCAGGACGGCCCAGCGGAGCGGGCCGGGAATCGGGGCGGAGGCGAGGGTCACGCGCGTCACGATACCCGTGGTACGGCGGGGTACAGTGCCGCCCATGCGGGCCGTCCTGGTGGTCAACCCGAAGGCCACCACCACCAGCGAACGCAGCCGGGACGTGCTGGTCCGGGCGCTGCGCAGCGAAGTCGACCTCTCCGTGCGGTACACGCGACGCCGGGGCCACGCCATGGCCCTGGCCCGCGAGGCGGCCGAGGAGGGCGTCGACCTGGTGGTCACCCTCGGCGGCGACGGCACCGTCAACGAGGTGGTCAACGGCCTGATGACGGCGCAGCCGCCGACCGTGTCGGGCGGCGCGGCCCCGGCCGACCGGTTGCCCGCGCTGGCCACCGTGCCGGGCGGCTCCACGAACGTCTTCGCCCGCGCCCTCGGCCTGCCCCGGGAGTGGCCCGAGGGCACCAGCATGATCCTCGAAGGGCTTCGCCTGGGCCGGCACCGCACGATCGGCCTCGGCCGGGCGGACGACCGCTACTTCACCTTCTGCGCGGGCTTCGGGGTCGACGCGGCCGTCATCCACCGCGTCGAGCAGGCCCGCCGGCGGGGGCGGGTCTCCACTCCGGCGCTCTACTTCCGGTCGACCGTCGCCCAGTACTTCCTCGGCTCGGACCGCCGCCATCCCGCCATCTGCCTGGAACGGCCGGGCGAGGTCGCCGAGGAGCAGTTGGCCACCGTCATCATCCAGAACACGGCACCGTGGACGTACCTGGGCGACCGTGAGGTGAACCCGAATCCGGAGGCGTCCTTCGACCTGGGGCTCGACGTGTTCGCACTGCGTCAACTCCGGGTGGCCAGCACGACACGCACGGTGAGCCAGTTCCTTTCGCGGCAGGCCGACCCGCACGGCAAGCAGGTGCTCCGGCTGCACGACGTGGCCGAGTTCACGCTGGTGGCGCGCCGCCCCCAGGCGTTCCAACTCGACGGCGAGTACCTGGGCGAGCGGGAGAAAGTCAGATTTACCTCCGTACCCGCGGCACTGAGAGTAATCTGCTAGGTCTCGGGTACTCCCCTAGGTTCACGCAAGCTCGCCGCACCCGGGCGGCGGGCGCCACACCGAGGGGCGAGCGCCGGAAATGTCAGCAATGTCACGCGCACCGTACTATATTGATCCTCGACTGTGGTACTCCGGGTAACCGGATCACCGGCAAATCTGGACAAATGGGTTGTGGGCTTGCTCACCGCACGGAGTTTTTCCGAGCGTCACCCTTGACATCGTGAGCGTTCGTGAAAGTATTCACAAGCGAACTTGAGTTACCGGGACATTGCCTGGATATGCTCGGCAGGTTGAGCTGCTCCAGCAGGTCCCCGGGGCCAACAGCCTGCTCACGCAATGCCGAATAGCCGTACGCGAACCGTCACGGCCGGCACTGCGGATGCATAAAGGAAAAGCACCACTGCACCATCTGCCACCCATCCAGAATGAGGAGTGTTGCCGCCATGGACTGGCGTCACCATGCTGTCTGCCGCGACGAGGACCCGGAGCTGTTCTTCCCGATCGGGACGTCCGGTCCGGCTCTCCTGCAGGTCGAGCAGGCCAAGGCCGTCTGCCGGCGCTGCTCCGTGACCGACCAGTGCCTGCAGTGGGCGCTGGAGTCGGGTCAGGACGCTGGCGTCTGGGGCGGGATGAGCGAGGAGGAGCGGCGCGCTGTCAAGCGTCGCGGCGGCCTCCGGGTGCTGCGCGCTCACTCCGCCTGATCACGAACCGAAGCAGAACGCCCCGGTCGGCTCCGCCGCCGGGGCGTTCTGCTGTCCGGCGGCGCCGCCGTTGCCGTCCAGGGCCCCGGGCGTCAAGCAGGGGCCCTCTCCCCCACCGCGTCCACCCGACGGAGGACCAGGTCGGCGAGTTCCGGGGCATCGGTGAGCGGGGCGGCCACGGCCACGGCGCCGGCGTCCCGCGCCGACGCGGTCGCCGCGTCGTGGAACAGCCCGGGCGCGAGGAAGTACGCCGCGACCGCCACGCGCCGCGCGCCACGGGCCCGGAGCCGCGCCACGGCGGCACCGGCGCCCGGCGGCGCGGCGGAGGCGTACGAGACGCGCGTCGGGGCGCTCAGCGCCGTACCGAGGGCCGCCGCGACCCGTCCCACCGAGGCGCGCGCGGCCGGATCCCTGGTTCCCGCCGCCGCGAGCACCAGGGCGTCGTACCCGCCGGGCTCGGCCTCGGCGAGACGCCGCCGCAGCCCGGCCAGCAGGGCGTGGTCGACGTCCGCGGCGGCCGGGCCGAGCACGTCGGTGACCCGTACCGCCAGGCCGGGCACCGTCTCGCGGGCCGCGGCCACCGCCGCCGGGATGTCCACCCGCCGGTGGTACGCGGCGGTGAGCAGCAACGGCACCAGGACCGCCCGGGAATGCCCGGCCGCACCCAGCTCGCGCAGCACCTCGGTCGGCCCCGGGCGGGTGTGGTCGAGCCAGCTCGGCAGCACCCGCAGGCCGGGCCGGGCGGCCGACACCGCCCGGGCCAGCGCGCGGGTCGCCTCGGCGGCCCGCGGGTCCCGGCTGCCGTGAGCGACCAGGACCACCGGGTCCGCGCACTCCCCGGCGTCCGCGACCGCCGGACCGCAGGCCCCGACGGCCGGGCCGCCCGGGACCGTCGCGTCGGTCAGACGTGCAGGCCGCACTCGGTCTTCTCGAACATCGCCCAGCGGCCGGCGCGCGGATCCTCCCCCGCCTTCGTACGGCGGGTGCAGGGCCAGCAGCCGATCGAGCCGTAACCGCGGTTGAACAACTCGTTGACCGGCACGTTCCAGCGGGAGATGTACGCGTCGACGTCGGCCTGCGACCACGCCGCGATCGGGTTGACCTTCACCTTGCCCCGGCGGGCGTCGAAGGTCACCACCGGCGTGTTCGCCCGGGTCGGCGACTCGTCCCGGCGCAGCCCGGCCGCCCACGCGTCGTAACCGGCGAGCGCCCGCTCCAGCGGCTCCACCTTGCGCAGCTGGCAGCAGTCGTCCGGAGACCGGTTGAACAGCCGGGGACCGTACTCGCCGTCCTGCTGGCCGACGGTGAGCCGGGGCCGGATCGACCGGACGGTGACCGGCAGGGTGCGGGCCACCTCGTCGCGGACCTTGAGCGTCTCCGGGAAGTGCAGCCCGGTGTCCAGGAAGACGACGTCCACCCCCGGCGCGACCCTGGACACCAGGTGCGCCAGCACGGCGTCGGCCATCGAGCTCGTGACGCAGAACCGGTCGCCGAAGGTCTCGGCAGCCCAGCGCGCGATCTCCAGGGCCGGAGCGCCCTCCAGGTCCCGGCCGGCCTTCTCGGCCAGCGCGCGCAGCTCGTCCGGGTCGCGCCGGGACGTGTCGGCCGGGTGTGGCCCGGCGGTGCCGACGAGGCCGAGGTTCACGGCGGAGACGAGACTCATCGGGTCACCGCCTTCGAGAGCAGGCCGGTGAACCTGACGGTGAAGACCCGGGCGCAGGCGTGGCACTCCCAGGCGCCGTGGCCGGCCTCGCTCGGCCGCAGGTCCTCCTCCCCGCAGTACGGGCAGTACAGCGGCACGGACCTGGACTCGCTCATCTGAGTTCCTCCTCGTCGACCCTGATCACCCAGTTGGCGAACGTCTCGCCCTCGTTCCGGCCGGCCAGGTAGCGGCGGGCCAGCCGTTCCACGTACTCCGGAAGCTCCTCCGCGGTGGTCTTCAGACCGCGCAGCTTGCGGCCGAAGCCGGCGGTCTGTCCCTCCGCCATGCCGAGACCACCGCCGAGGTGCACCTGGAAGCCCTCCACCTGGCGGCGGTCCGGGCCGACCACCAGCTGGCCCTTGAGACCGATGTCGGCGACCTGGGTGCGGGCGCAGGCGTTCGGGCAGCCGTTGATGTGGATGGAGATGTCGGCGTCGAAGTCGCGCAGCCGCTGCTCCAGCCGGGCCACCAGCTCCTCACCACGCGCCTTGGTCTCGACGATGGCGAGCTTGCAGTACTCGATGCCGGTGCAGGCCATGGTGCCGCGCCGCCAGGCCGACGGCCGTGCCTCCAGGCCGATCCCGCGCAGCGCCTCGACCAGGGACTCCGTCCGCTCCGGCGGCACGTCCAGGACCAGCAGCTTCTGGTACGGCGTGAGCCGCACCCGGTCGCTGCCGTGCGCCTCGACCACGTCGGCGAGCCGGGCGAGCTGGCTGCCGGAGACGCGGCCGACGACGGGGGCGGCCCCGACGTAGTGGCGCCCGTCGCGCTGCGGGTGCACGCCGATGTGGTCGATCGGCTTGGTCGGCAGGTCCGCCGGGGGCCCGTCCAGCAGGGCCCGGCCCAGGTACTCCTTCTCCAGCACCTCGCGGAACTTCTCCACGCCCCAGTCGGCGACCAGGAACTTCAACCGGGCCCGGTTGCGCAGCCGGCGGTAGCCGTAGTCGCGGAAGATGCCGACCACGCCCGCCCACACGTCCGGCACCTCGTGCAGGGGCACCCACACGCCCAGCCGCTTGGCGAGCATCGGGTTGGTGGAGAGGCCGCCGCCGACCCAGAGGTCGAAGCCGGGGCCGTGCTCGGGGTGCTCGACACCGAGGAACGCGATGTCGTTCGCCTCGTACGGGGTGTCGACCAGCCAGGAGATCGAGGACTTGAACTTGCGGGGCAGGTTGGAGAACTGCTTGTCGCCGACGTACCGGCGGACGATCTCGTCGATCGCGGGCGTCGGATCGACCACCTCGTCCCGGGCCACCCCGGCGACCGGGCTACCCAGCACGATGCGGGGGCAGTCGCCGCACGCCTCGGTGGTCTGGAGGCCCACCGACTCCAGCCGGCGCCAGATCTCCGGCATGTCCTCGACGCGGATCCAGTGGTACTGGATGTTCTGCCGGTCGGTGATGTCGGCGGTGTCCCGGGCGAACTCGCGGGAGATGTCGGCGATCACCCGGAGCTGGGCCAGGCTGAGCTGGCCGCCGTCGACCCGCACCCGGAGCATGAAGAACTCGTCCTCCAGCTCGTGCGGCTCCAGGACGGCGGTGCGCCCGCCGTCGATGCCGGCCTTGCGCTGCGTGTAGAGGCCCCACCAGCGGAACCGGCCGCGCAGGTCCTGGGGGTCGATCGAGGCGAAGCCCCGGTGGGCGTAGATGTTCTCGATCCGGGCCCGGACGTTCAGCGGGTCGTCGTCCTTCTTGATCCGCTCGTTGGGGTTGAGCGGCTCACGGTGGCCGAGCGCCCACTGGCCCTCCCCACGCGGACGGCGGGGAGCCCGGACGGGACGGGCCGGGTCCTCGGGCCGGGCCGGGATGCTGCTGACCGCCATCGCGGCGTCCTCCGTTGTCTGGTGTGGCTCGTGGATGCGCCGGGCGCGGCGGCCTGCCCGGTTACGGGCTGGAGACAACGGTGTCGGAACAGCCGGCGCGCAGCGCCCGAGACAGATGGGTCGGGCGTCGTCAGTGGGCCGGACAGATCGCGCTGCGCACGCGGCCGTAATCGACGTGGCGGCGGGCCACGAAGCGGCGGACGACAGCGGCGGTCATGACGTCATGCTGCCACAGCGCCACAGGGCCGGCCAATGCGTGCGTGCGGGATCCCACATCACGGGCCGAAGACCGCACGAACGCGGAAGACGGCACCGCCGGCGGGGGCGAGGCCACAACTTCCCGGATCGAGCACGATCTCGCGGCCTGCACCGCTCCGGCCCCGGGGCGCCGGTCCGCTGTGCGAGGCTCGGCGGCGTGGGCGGAATGTCCGTACTGAGGCGAGTGCCGGTGTGGGTCCCGCCGGCCCTGCTCACGCTCGCGGTCACGCTCACCGGGCTCGACCGCGCGCAGCTGTGGCGGGACGAGCTGGCCACGTGGAGCGGCGCGACCCGCTCGGTCGGCGACCTGCTCCGGCTCGCCGGCACCATCGACGCCGCGACCGGGCCGTACTACCTGGTCATGCACGCGTGGGTGGCCGTCGCGGGCGACTCGGCGACCGCGCTGCGCCTGCCGGCGGCGCTCGCGATGACCGGCGCCGCCGCCCTGACCGCGGTACTCGGCGGGCGGCTGCACGGCCCGCGGGTCGGGCTGCTCGCCGGCCTGCTCCTCGCCGTGCTCCCCGGCACCTCCCGGTACGGGCAGGAGGCCCGCCCGTACGCGCTGGCGACCCTCCTGGCCGTCCTGGCGACGCTCCTGCTCCTCGCCGCCCTCGACGCTCCGCCCGGCACCCGGCCGGCGTACCGCTGGGCCGGGTACGCCGCCGCCGTGGCCACGCTCGGCCTGACCCACCTGGTCGCCCTGACGCTGCTCGCGGCGCACGCGGTCGTGGTGCTCGCCGCCGCCCGCCGGCAGAGCCGGCGGATCCGTGAGGCACCGGCAGCCGTGGCCGGCGCACCGGCGGAGACGGCAGGGGCGGGCGGCGGCGCGACGCGAGCCGGCGCGGAGCCGGCACCCGACCACGAGGGCAGGCAGGCCGCCTGGCGGACGGTCGGCGCCTGGCTGGTCGCTCTCGTGCCGTCGGCGGTGCTGGTGGGCCCGCTGGCGCTCGTCGCCCGGGGGCAGCGCGCCCGCCAGCTCGACTGGGTCGACGCCGCCCGGCCGGAGGACCTGGCCGGACTGGCCGGCGGCGTGGCGCAGAGCGGGGTGGTCGGGGGCCTGCTGGCCGGGCTCGCCGCGCTCGGTGCGGCCCGGCTGGGACGGCGCGCGCTGGTGCCCGGGTCCGCCGTGCTCCTGCCGGTGCTGCTGGTCTTCGCCGCCGGGGTGCTCGTACCCCTCTGGGTTCCCCGCTACCTGGTCTTCGTGGTGCCGTTCGGGTGCCTGCTGGCCGGCGCGGCCCTGGCCACCGTGCCGGTGTCGCCCGCGCTGGCCGTGGTGGCGCTGGCCGGGGCGCTCGGCCTTCCCGACCAGGCGGCGCTACGGCGCACCCACGAGTGGCCCCGCTCCACGCCGGTCGACTACGCGGGCGCCGCCCGGATCGTCGCCGCCGACCAGCGACCGGGGGACGCGGTCGTCTACTCGCCCCGGGAGAGCTGGCTCTTCCTCGACCTCGGCCTGGCGTACCACCTCGGCGACCGCGGCCCCCGGGACGTGCTACTCACCGTGGACCAGGCGCGCCGCGGCGACCTGTGGGCCGCCGAGTGCCCGCGGCCGGCCGAGTGCCTGGCCGGCGTCGAGCGCGTGTGGCTGGTGGTGGCCGGCCGCCGCGCCGACCCACTCGCCGCCGTGCCGGGCGCCAAGGGGGACGCCCTGCGGGCCGGCTGGACAGTCGAGCGCGTCGAGCAGCGCCCCGGCCTGACGGTCGCCCTCCTCACCCGCTGACGCCCGGCGGGTTGTGGCCGCTCGCGGACCGTCCGCCGGGTCAGGCGCCGGCGCCGCGGGACAGCGGGACGACGAGCATCGCCTCGGTGCCGCCGCTGGCGCTGTTCCGCAGCTCGATCGTGCCGCGCAGCTCGCCGGTGACCAGCGCCCGGACGATCTGGAGGCCCAGGTTGCCGCCGCGCTCGGCGTCGAAGTCCGGGGGCAGGCCGCGCCCGTTGTCCGCCACCGACACGTGCAGCATCTTGCGGAAGCGGTGCGCCGAGACGACCACCTCGGGCGTCGGCAGTTCCGCCGTGGCCGACGCCGGGGGCACGACCGCCCCCGCCGGCTCGCCCGGCCCGGCCCCGGTCGGGGCCGGCGCGCCGCCGCCGGCGGGGCCCGTGCGGGCTGGTCCGGCCGGACCCGCCCCCTCGTCCGCCGGGAAGCCGTGCTCGACGGCGTTGAGCAGGAGTTCGTTGAGGACCATCACCAGCGACGTGGCGATCTCGGCGGGAAGCACACCGAAGCTGCCCTGGCGGCGCATCCGGACCGTCGTCTCGGTGGCCGCCACCTCGGTCGCCGCGCTCGCCACCCGGTCGACGATGCCGTCGAACTCGACCGCCTCGTCGCTGGACAGGGAGAGCGTCTCGTGCACCAGCGCGATCGAGGCGACCCGGCGTACCGACTCCTCCAGCGCGACCCGGGCCTCCGGCATGGCCACCCGGCGGGCCTGGAGCCGCAGCAGCGCGGCGACGGTCTGGAGGTTGTTCTTCACCCGGTGGTGGATCTCCCGGATGGTGGCGTCCTTCGTCATCAGGGCACGGTCGCGGCGGCGGACCTCGGTGACGTCGCGGACCAGCACCAGCGCGCCGATCGGCACCCCGGCGGGCATGAGCGGCAGCGCCCGGGTCAGCATGGTCGCCCCCCGCGCGTCGATCTCGCGGCGCGGCGGCGCCTCGCCGCGCAGGGCCGCGAGGACGCCGTTGGCCGCGTCGGTGCCCTCCAGCGGGTCGGCGGCGAGGCGACGGTGCAGCGCCGCGAGATCCTCGCCGACCAGGTGGGAGGCGTGGCCCAGGCGGCGGTACGCCGACTGCGCGTTCGGGCTCGCGTACGTGACCTTGCCGCTCGCGTCCAGCCGGACCAGCCCGTCGCCGACCCGGGGCGCCGACGTGGTCTCCCCCTGGTGCCGGGGCGGCGGGAAGGTCCCGTCGGCGATCATCTGCGCGAGGTCGTCGGCGGTGGTCAGGTAGTTCAGCTCCAGCTGGCTGGGCGTACGGGCGGTGGACAGGTTGGTGTCCCGCCCGACCACGGCGATCACCTCGCCGTGCTCCCCCTCGGCGGTCCGCAGCCGCACCGGGATCGCCTCGTGCCGGGCGGGCACGTCCCCGTACCAGACCGGATCGCCCTCCCGCCAGATCCGGCCCTGGCGGTAGGCGACCTCCAGGTGGGCCACCTCGGGCCCGCCGATGATCCGGCCCACCTGGTCGTCCTGGTACGCCGTCGGCGCGGTGGTCGGCCGGACCTGCGCCACGCAGAGGAACGTCCCGTCCCCGTCCACCGGCACCCAGAGCAGCAGGTCGGCGAAGGAGAGGTCGGAGAGCAACTGCCAGTCGCCCGCGATCCGGTGCAGGTGGTCGATGTCGGCCGGGCGGAGCTGGGTGTGCTCCTCGGCGAGGTCGCGCAGCGTGGACACGCTGACCAGCGTGCCACGCCGGGACTCACATCGTCGCGGTGACCTTCTTGAGCCCCCGGGGCGCGTCCGGGTCCTCGCCGCGGGCGAGCGCGAGGGCCAGCGCGAGGCGTTGCAGCGGCAGGATGTCCAGCAGCGGGGCGTACCGCTCGTCGACCTCGGGGACGGCCATCCGGGTCGCGCCCGGGACGTCGGCCGAGCCGACCACGACCACGTCGGCACGCCGCTCGCCGAGCCGCGGCAGCACCTCCCCCATCGACCGGCCACCGGGGCCCGAGCCGACCACGGCGAGCACCGGCACGTCCGGGTCGGTCATGGCGAGCGGGCCGTGCAGCAGGTCCGCACCCGAGAAGGCGAGCGCCGGCAGGTAGGACGTCTCCATCAGCTTCAGCGCCGCCTCCCGGGCGGTCGGGTACGCGTACCCCCGGCCGGTGGTGACCAGTTGCGCGGCGAAGCGGTACCGGGGCGCGAGCTGGGCGGGGGTCTCGTCGGCGAGGGTGCGGGCGGCCAGCCCGGGGAGCGCGTCGAGGGCCGCCCGCTCGTCGGCGGGGAGCGCCCCGTCGCCGGCCCGGATCCCCTCGACGAGCATCAGGAGGGCGAGCAGCTCGGCGGTGTAGGTCTTGGTGGCGGCCACGGCCCGCTCGTGACCGGCGGCGATGTCGACGCTCAGCTCCGCGACGCCGGCCAGTGGCGAGTCGGGCGCGTTGGTGACCGCGAGCGTGAGCGCCCCGGAGGCACGGGCGGTCCGCAGCACCTCGGCGAGGTCCGGGGAACCGCCGCTCTGGCTCACGCCCACCACGAGCGCGTCGGACAGGTCCGGCCGGGCGCCGTACACGGTGACGGCGCTGGGCGAGGCGAGCCCGGCGGGAAGGCCGAGGCGGATCTCGGCGAGGTACGCGCCGTAGAGCGCGGCGTGGTCGGAGGTGCCGCGGGCCGTGAACACCACGTGCCGGGGGCGACGGTCGGCGATGACGGCGGCGACCCGGGCGATCGCACCGGCGTGCTCGGTGGAGAGCAGTCGCGCGTACCCCGCCGGCTGCTCGTCGGTGTCGGCGGCCATGCCGGCCCCTGGACGCGTCATGGAAGCTCCTCCCAAATGCGCGATTGCCGCGCGTTTCCTGCTCAGTCTTGCACCTTTGATCGGATCCAAGCAATGCAACGAGCAGCATTGCGCAGATGATCACTAAGGTTCCTCAACATCACCTACGCTGACCCGACCTCACACACCACTGGAGCGAAGCGGACGTGTCCGAGCACGAGCGGGACCTGCCCGCGGCGGAGGAACTGGCCCTGGCCCGGTCGGCACTGGCCGACGGCGACCTGGCGCACGCCGCCACGCACGTGGCGGGCGCGCTCGCGCAGGCGCCGACCCTGCCCGAGGTGCACGAGGTTCTCGCCCGCCTCGCCGCCACCGGCGGGGGCGGACTCGACCTGTTCCCCCTGCGCCACAACGTGTTCGTCGGCACCGTGGTCGCCCGCGCCCACCTGCTCGCCGCCGCCGGCCGCCCCGCCGAGGGTCTGGACCTGCTCGTCGCGGCCACCGGCCACGCACCCGCGACGCCCTGGGCGGAGGTGCCCTGGGTGACCGCGCCCGAGCTGGCCGAGCGCCTCGACCCGGACCGCACCGCCCGGATCCTCATGCAGGTGTGCGCGGCCACGCCGGATCCGGTGCCCCCGGCGGGCCGGCCCGCCCTGGCCCCGTACCTCGTGCTCGCCCGCAACGCGGTCATCGTCCACCCGGAACACGCGCTGCTGCTCGGCGCGGCGTCCGCGCTCGCCCGGCGGATCGGCGAGGTCGCGGCCGCGATCCGCTGGGCCGGCCAGGGCGTACGCGCGGAGCCGTCGAAGATCGGCGAGGTGTGGCTCGGGTACGCGTACCGCAGCGCCGGCCGGATCCGGGAGGCGCTGTCCGCGCTCGAACGGGCCGTCGCGCACGACCCGGACGACCTGGCGGTGTACGCCGACATCGCCGGCACCCTCGCCGACCACGGCCGGCTCGACGAGGCGCTCGACTGGATCGACCGGGCTCTCGCCCGGGACCCGTCCTTCGACTGCGCCGTGCACACCGCGCACCGGTTGCGGTTCCGGCGCGACGGCGACGCGGCGCACCTCGTGGCGCTGGCCGACTTCACGCGGGAGCACCCGGACGACACCCACGAGCACGCGGACCTCGCCGAGGCCTGCGCCGGCCGCCCGTGGCTCGGGCAGGTCACACCCGCCGTCGGGCCGGCGGTCGACGCGCTGCGCGCCGTCCTCGCCGACGACCACCGCGGACTGGGCGTCACCGTCCGGCTGGAGTCGCCGACGCCGCCGAGCGCCCTGCGTACGCTCACCGCCGCCGCGCCCGGCCTGCGGGTGGAGGCGATCGACGGGCCCGGCCCGGATCCGCGCGAGCCGCGGCGGGCGACCGGCCGACGGCTGTGGCGGTACGACGGCGACTCGGTCACCCCCGCCCTGCCGGCGCCGTCGGCGGAGGCCGCCGCTCACCTCCGGCAGTTCGTGCACCCGGCCTGGCCGCATCCGCCGGCGGCGTACGACGCCGCGGTCGCACTGGCCACCCTCGATCTCGCGGACCTGCTCGGCCTGCTCGTCCACCCGCCGGCCGCCCCGCCGACCGCGCTGGGCCGGGTACTCGACGGTCAGGACCCGGCGCTGTGGGCCCGCAGCGTGCAGGTCTGGACCTGCCTGGGGCTGCTGCACCACCGCACCGACGAGCCGTGGGCGGGGTCGACCCGACGCCAGGTGCTGCTGGACCTGGTGTGGGGCGTCGAGGACTGGACCACCGAGGCGGCGCTGTTCGCCCTGGTCACCCTCGCCTGGGTGGACCCGTCGGTACGCCCCGACGTCGCGGCGGTCGTGGCGGAGCGGCTGGCCGACGCCGTGGAGGTGGCCCGGACGCGACCGGTGTCGATCGCCGTGTCCCTGGGTCACCTGGCACTGGCCACCCCCGACCTGTCCCCGGAAGCGCGGGCGCTGGCCCACGCCCTGACCGGCGGTCCGCCGGGCTCCGGCGGTCCCGGCGCGCTCCGCCGCCTCTGGCACCACCTGGCCACGCTGTTCCGCCGACCCTGACCGCGCCCTCCCACACCGGCGGCCCGCGCACGTACCCCGCGCACTTTCGCCGAAAGTGCGGCGTCCCGACGCGGGGAGGCCGCACTGTCAGTGCAGATGCGCGGTGGTGCGCGGGCGCTGCGCCACGCGGGGCGGCCGGGTCAGGGGGTCGGGGTCTTGGCGAGGGCGGTCTCCGCCTCGTCGGCCGGGGCCGCGGGCGGGGTGTTCGCGGTGCGCAGCGGGATCTCCTTGATGAACCAGGCGAGCACCGGCACCACGACGGTGAAGAGCACGGCCCACAGGAAGACCTGCGAGATCGCGTCGGCGAGGCCACCGAGGACCACCTCGCGGGCCTGCGCCGGCAGGTCCCGGAGCCGCTCCAGGTCCATCGCCGCGCCGGCCTCGCCGCCCCCGCCGAAGGAGCCGCCGGCCGGGGAGTCGGCCAGCCGGTTGGCGAAGATCGCGCCGAACAGGGAGATGCCGAACGAACCGCCGATCGAGCGGAAGAACGTGGCCGCACCGCTCGCCGCGCCCAGGTCGCGCTGCTCCACGCTGTTCTGCGCGATGAGCATCGAGGTCTGCATGAGGAAGCCCATGCCGACGCCGAGCACCACCATGTAGAGCGAGGACTCGACCTTGCTGGTGTGCACGTCGAGGCGGGCCAGCAGCGCCATGCCGGCGGTCATCACCACACCGCCGACGATCGGGAACGCCCGGTACCGGCCGGTCCTCGTGATCGCCCGGCCCACCACCAGCGAGACCACGAGCATCCCGAACATCAGCGGGAGCAGGAGCAGGCCGGAGTTGGTGGCCGAGGCGCCCTGCACGGTCTGCTGGTAGAGCGGCAGGAAGTTCATCGCGCCGAACATCGCGAAGCCGAGCAGGAAGCCGACCACCGAGATCAGCGCGAAGTTGCGGTTGGCGAAGAGCCCGAGCGGCAGGATCGGCTCCACCGCCCGCCGTTCGACGACGCCGAAGGCGGCGAGCGCGACCAGGGCGAACGCGGCCAGGCCGAGGATCTGCGGGGAGGCCCAGTCGTACTCGTTGCCGCCCCAGGTGGTGATCAGGACGATCGCCGTGATGCCCGCCGAGAGCAGCGCCGCGCCCCACCAGTCGATCCGGTGCTCGGTGCGGTGGCGGGGCAGGTGCAGGGTGGCGATCAGCAGCACCAGCGCGACCCCACCCAGCGGCAGGTTGACGTAGAACGCCCACCGCCACGACAGGTGGTCGGTGATGAAGCCGCCGACGAGCGGGCCGGCCACCATGGCGATCGCCATGATGCCGGCGATCATGCCCTGGTAACGCCCCCGCTCCCGGGGCGGGACCAGGTCGCCGATGATCGCCATCACGCCGACCATGAGGCCACCGGCGCCGAGGCCCTGGACGGCGCGGAACGCGATCAGTTCGACCATCCCGCCGTCGGCCCCGCCGAACAGCGCCGAGCCCGCCATCCCGCAGAGCGCGGAACCGATCAGGAAGACCACCACGGCGGTCAGGAAGACCGGCTTACGGCCGTAGAGGTCGCCGATCTTGCCCCAGATCGGGGTGGAGACGGTCGTGCCGAGGACGTACGCGGTCACGACCCAGGTGAAGTGGTCCAACCCGCCGAACTCGCCCACGATCCGCGGGAGGGCCGTGCTGACGATCATGTTGTCCAGCATCGCCAGCATCATGGCGATCATCAGGCCGAAGAGCACGAGCCGGACGTTCGGTCGTACCGGCGCCTGAGCTTCCTGGGTCATCGGTAGGCTCCCCCCGAGAAGTGTGCAACTTACTTGCCGCCCGGCTAGTCAGCTTACTAGCCGCACGGTAAGTTGGGCACCTAACAACGGTCAAGCGAGTCGGGTGGTGAGGGTGAGGGAGAGCACAGGCGGCACGCGAGAGCGCATCAAGGCCGTCGCGCTGGAGCTCTTCACCGAGCAGGGGTACGAGAAGACCTCGCTCCGGGAGATCGCCGAGCGGTTGAACGTGACGAAGGCGGCGCTCTACTACCACTTCAAGAGCAAGGACGAGATCGTCAGCAGCTTCGTCGAGGACCGCCTCGACCGCATGGACGAGCTCGTCGCGTGGGCCGAGGGGCAGCCGGCCACCCTGGAGACCCGGCGGGCGATCCTCGGCCGGTACGCCGACACGATGTTCGCCGGCGACCAGCCCTCGGTGATGCGCTTCTTCGAGCAGAACCAGACGGTCCTGAAGAGCCTCGCCGCCGGCCAGCAGATGCGGGACCGCATGTTCGGCCTGGCCAACGCGCTCTGCCGGGGTGACGACTCCCCCGGCGCCCAACTGCGGGCCGTGCTGGCGCTGTTCGCCGTGCACAGCAGCTGGTTCGCGGTACGCACCCCGGGCATCACCGACGCCGAGCGCCGGCGGATCGCCATGGAGGTCGCCGACGAACTGCTCGCGGCCATCGGCTCCCGACCGGACGAACGGTCCTGACCCCACGGCGCACGGCCGGGCATGCCACCGGCGCCGGACCGTTCACCCGGCGGCCGGTGGCCGCGGAACGGGTCAGGCCGTGAGGTCCAGCCGCAGGGCGAGCAGGTCCACGCCCGCCAGCGGCGACCAGTCCTTCGCCGGTACGCGGACGAAGCCCCGCCGCTGGTAGAGCCGCTGCGCGGAGGCCGCGTGGCCGTCCCGTACGCAGATCATCACGGCCGAGCAGCCCAACCCGGTGGCGCGCGCGACGCACGCGTCGACCAGCGCCGCCCCGACCCCCCGGCCCTGCGCGGCCGGGTCCACGGCGAGCATCCGGAACTCCGCCTCGCCCGGGCCGGACAGCTCGGCGTACCGGCTGCCGGGCAGCACGAAGGTCACCGAGCCGAGCACGGCGTCCGTGACCGGGTCGACGGCGACCAGCACGTCGCCGTGCTCCGCACGGGTGGCCACGTCGGCGAGCACCACGCCGTACCCGGTCTCGCCCTTGAGCTGCCCGTCGGCCTCGTACGCGGCGACCGTCAGCCGCGCCACAGCGGCGAAGTCGGCCGGCCCCGCCGACCGCACGAGGACACTCAATCGATCACCGCGATCAGGTCGCCGTCCTGCACGACGTCGCCCTCGTTGACAGCGAGCTGCTTCACGACACCGTCGGACTCGGCGACGACCGGGATCTCCATCTTCATCGACTCCAGGATCACCAGTGTGTCCCCCTCGGACACGGTGTCCCCGGCCGACGCGACGACCTTCCAGACGTTCGCCACCATCTCGGCGCGGATCTCCTCGGCCATGTCGGCCCTCCCTTTCGCGACTGCCTGCCGACGTATCCAATCATGTCGGCGGGCCGCGGTGGGCGGGAGCGGGTGGCCGGAGGCGTGATCCACTCCGACGTGCCGCTCCGCCGGCTCCCGGCGTGTCGGGCGGCGCGGCGTACCCGGAAAAGGGGCCCGGAGGGGGGCTGCCGGCGGTGACGGCACTAGGGTCTGTGTCGAAGTCCTCGGTCGGACCGAGGCGGAGTCGAGCCGGCCGGTGCGTGCCGCGGCGTCGCGGACGCCCACGGCGGTGGCAACGGCCATAACGAGGAGGTCACCATGGCGAAGAAGGCCCGTAGGAAGAGGGCTCGCAAGAAGAGCGCCGCCAACCACGGCAAGCGCCCCAACTCCTGAGGCGCCGGACCGGGCGTGCCAGCCCGGTCGGACGCTGGACGCGACGGTGGCCCGGGTCGTCTCCGACCCGGGCCACCGGTGTCTCACGCGTCAGTCGGCCAGTTCCCGTGACTCGCTGCTCTCGAAGACCACGAGCTCGGTCAGCTTGACCCGGAGCCGCTCGCGCAGCTGCTCGGGGGCCGTCTCGTTGCCGCAGCAGCGGGCGACCAGCGCCTTGACCTCCTGCTCGATGCCGTACTCGCGCAGGCAGTGCCCGCACTCGTTGAGGTGGTACCGGATCAGCGTGCGGCGCTCCTCGGCGCACTCCAGGTCCAGGTAGAGGTACACCTCTGCCAGCACCTCGCGGCAGTCCGTCTCGTGCGGCTCTCCACAGCTCACGTCACACCTCCCGGCCGGCGGCAGCGGTCGAGCCCTTCGACGACGAGGCGGAGCTGAAACCCCGCTCCGCCGCGTACTGCTCGAGCAGCTTGCGCAGATTACGTCGGCCCCGGTGCAGGCGCGACATCACCGTGCCGATCGGCGTACCCATGATGTCGGCGACCTCCTTGTAGGAGAAGCCCTCGACATCGGTGAGGTAGACGGCCAGGCGGAACTCCTCCGGCAGCGCCTGGAGGGCCTCCTTGACGTCGCTGTCCGGGAGCCGGTCCAGCGCCTCCGTCTCGGCGGACCGCAGCCCGCTGGAGGTGTGCGACTCGGCTTCGGCGAGCTGCCAGTCGGTGATCTCGTCGGTCGGCGCCTGGATCGGCTGGCGCTGCCGGCGACGGTAGGAGTTGATGTAGGTGTTGGTCAGGATCCGGTACAGCCAGGCCTTCAGGTTCGTGCCCTGCTCGAACTGGTGGAAGGCCGCGTACGCCTTCAGATAAGTCTCCTGGACCAGGTCCTCGGCATCCGCCGGGTTGCGGGTCATCCGCAGGCCGGCAGCGTAGAGCTGATCGACGAAGGGCATCGCGTCCCGCTCGAAGCGGGCCCTGCGCTCGTCCGTCTTCTCGGTGGTCAACCGCACATCCCCTCGCGTCGGATGCTTTCCCGCCGAGGATACGCGCACGGACCTGGCCGCAGATTCACTTCCGGCGGGTGTGCCCGCGCTCACCGGCTCGACCGGCGGCACCGCCGCGGGCCAGTCCGGCCCCTCGAGCAGCCGGCGCAGCTCCCGCGCGCCCCGCTCGTCCCGTTCCCGGGCCTGCGTCTCGGTCGGCACCGGTCACTCCTCTCGCCAGAAATGTCGTCCGGGGAGTGCAACGCGGGACCACGGGCCCGACATTCCGATCGCCGGCCCCCTTCCTGGTCCCGGCTCGACCTCGGCGGAGACCGACGCTGGGACCAGGAAGGGCCTGGGAGGACCGGCACCGCCGCCCCCAACCGGGCAATACGGCACCATCCGGTGCAACGAGGGTGCCCCATGCGGGTCACGCGCGCCGCGCAGGTCCACCCGTCCGGTCAGCCCTCGTGCGCGATCATGCCGACGTTCCTGCCGATGCGGCGTGGGCCCGGATCGCGGGCTCAGGCGGTGGCCCAGCCGCGGGTGCGGAGCCAGTCGAGGACGACCTCCGCGGTGCCCACCGGATCCTTCCGCAGGTCGTGCCGCTCCCCGGGGCGGGTCACCACCCGCACGGCCGGCCCGGCCTCCGGAACGCCGAACGGGTCCCGGTCGCCGTTCACCACCAGGGTCGGCACGCCGGTCACCAGTTCGTCGGCCCGGGACCGCTCCGGACGGCCGGGCGGGTGCAACGGAAACGCGAGGGCGACCACGCCGTCGGCGCCCACCGCCGTCGCGGTCCGGCACGCCACCCGCGCGCCGCTCGACCGCCCACCCACCACGAGGGGTACGTCCCACCGCTCCCGCAGCGCGGACACCACCGCCGTCCACGCCTCGTCGAGCTGCCCGGCGGGCGCGGGAGCGCGCCGCCCCGCCACCCGGTACGGCTGGGTGACCCGCGCGACCACGAGCCCGGCGACCACCACCGCGTCCCGGAGCGCGACCAGATCCGGAGCCTCGACCCCACCGCCGGCCCCGTGCCCGAGCACCAGCAGGGCGGTGGGCGTCCCGTCCGGGACGTCGATGTCGACCCGGGCCGGGCCACGCGGGGTGGCGATCTCCTCGGTCAGCGGCACAGGCACATTCTGCGGCTGTCCCCGCGCCCGTCTGTGGCAGACCCTCGGACGCGGCGGCTCAGCGGCTCAGCGGCACCAGGGTGAGCAGACGGTCCCGGACCGGTGGACCCGCCTCGTCGGCGGCGTCCGGGTCGGGCTGCACCTCACTGCGCCAGGCGACCAGCATGGCCCGGCGCTCGCGGGGCGTGGTGCCACCCCAGACGCCGTGGCAGTCGCCCACCTCCAGCGCCCAGGCCAGGCAGGAGCCCTGCACATCGCAGCTGCGGCAGAGAGCCACGGCCGCGTCGGCCGGCTCGTTCGGCGCCGGAAAGAACGTCTCCGGATCGACGCTCTGGCAGGTACCTCTGGTGCGCCACGCCTCGTCCTGCCGGCGTTCCCGTAGGGCCCGCAGCAGGCGTGGGTCTCGTCGTGCGGCGGCAACCTCGTGCGGACGGGGCATACGTGCCCGGGTCATCCACCCACCTCCCCCGTGGGACCGGCAAGATCGATGGACGTGTCCGCCCCGTGCGGATCGACGCCCACTACCGGCGCTGTGTTCTATCGCACTTCCGGACGTCAATACAAGGGGTTACGGAGAACATGGGGCAACAAGCACGGCACCTTTCAGCCGTAACTCTGGCAAATCACACCTGCCGATGCCCGTGACCGTCAGAAGAGCGTCAACTCCCCCGACTCGGCGGCACGGGCCGGCGGCACCGGCGCGGCCACCCGCTCGACGAGCTGCGGGCCGTCGTTGCGGACGTCCCCGACGGCCGGCCCCACCGGCCGGATCTCGAGCCCGGCGAGCCACTCCGGCGGTGGCGGGACGAGCAGGCCCTCCGGCTGCCCGGCCGGCGCCAGCCAGGTGCCCCACCGCTCGCGCGGCAGCAGCAGCGGCATCCGGTCGTGCACCTCGGCCAACTCGCCGAGGGCGGCCGTGGTCAGCACGCTGCACGTCAGCAGCGGGCCGCCGGGCCCCTCCCAGACCGACCAGATGCCCGCGAAGGCGAGCACGGAGCCGTCCCGGGGCGTCATGTAGTACGCCTGCTTCCCGCCCGGGTGGCGGACCCACTCGTACCAGCCGTCGGCCGGGACGAGGCACCGGCGGCGGGCGAACGCGCCCGCGTACGCCCGGCTCGTGGCCACCGTCTCGGCCCGGGCGTTGATCATGCGGGCGGCGCCGGCGGGTGACCGGGACCAGGCCGGTACCAGACCCCAGCGGCCGAGCGACAACGCACGGTGGCCCTCCGGGGTGACCCGGACCAGCGGCACCGGGTCGGTGGGTGCGACGTTGTGGTCCGGGCCGAGCCGGCCGTCCGTGTCGTCGTACGACTCGAACAGCGCGCTCAGGTCGCCCGAGGACCGGGTCGTCGCGTACCTCCCGCACATACCGCACACGCTAACGCGCCGGGCCCGGCCCGGCTGTCCCGCTGACCGGGAGTACCGGCGGGCGGCAGGCGTCGCCGGTCGGCAAAGGCGGCAGAATGTAAACCGTGGGGAATCTGACCGCGACCCGGCCGCCGCAGCCGTGGACCGCTCCGACCGCGTCGG
Organism: Micromonospora thermarum; assembly: GCF_012034245.1. GTDB lineage: Bacteria > Actinomycetota > Actinomycetes > Mycobacteriales > Micromonosporaceae > Micromonospora > Micromonospora thermarum. The sequence continues at coordinate 134,682 of NZ_JAATEO010000008.1, forward strand.
ACCCGGTCTCGACGACGCTGCGCCTGCCCGGCTCCAAGTCTCTGACCGCGCGGGCCCTGGTCCTCAGCGGCCTGGCCAGCGGTCCGTCGACGCTGGCCGGCCCGCTGCGGGCCCGGGACACCGAGCTCATGGCCGGCGGGCTGCGGGCGATGGGCGCGCACATGTCGATCAGCGACGACGCGCGCTGGCTGGTCCGCCCGCACCCGCTCGTCGGGCCGGCGCACGTCGACGTCGGTCTCGCCGGCACGGTGATGCGCTTCCTGCCCCCGGTCGCCGGTCTGGCGGACGGGCGGATCACGTTCGACGGCGACCCGCAGGCCCGGGTCCGCCCGCTCGGGCCGCTCATCGGCGCCCTGCGCAGCCTCGGTGTCCGGGTCGACACCCCGCCCACCGGGAGCCTCCCGCTGACCGTGCTCGGCACCGGCCGGGTCACCGGCGGGGAGGTCGTGATCGACGCCTCCGCGTCCAGCCAGCTCGTCTCCGGGCTGCTGCTCGCCGCGCCGCGCTTCGACCGGGGCGTGGTGGTCCGGCACGTCGGCCCGCCGGTGCCGTCCGCGCCGCACCTTCGCATGACGGTGCAGATGCTGCGGGCCGCCGGCGCGGCCGTCGACGACGCCACCCCCGACCTGTGGGCGGTCGAGCCCGGCCCGCTCGCCGGCCGGGGCTGGGAGATCGAGCCGGACCTCTCCGGGGCGGTGCCGTTCTTCGCCGCCGCCCTGGTCACCGGCGGCGAGGTGACCGTCCAGGGTTGGCCGCGCAGCAGTGCCCAGCCGGTCGAGCGGCTGCGTGCGCTGTTGCAGGCGATGGGTGGCGAGGTGACCCTGTCCACCGCCGGGCTGACCGTCCGGGGCACCGGCGCCGTGCACGGCCTGACCGCCGACCTGTCCGACGTCAGCGAGCTGACCCCGGTGCTCACCGCGCTGGCCATGCTCGCCGACTCACCGTCGCGGTTCACCGGTGTCGCCCACATCCGGGGCCACGAGACCGACCGGATCACGGCGCTCGCCCGCGAGTTCAGCGCGCTGGGCGCCGACCTCACCGAGTCCCACGACGGGCTGGAGATCCGGCCCCGGCCGCTGCGCGGCGGGGTATTCGAGACTTACCACGACCACCGCATGGCACACGCGGCGGCGGTCGCCGGGCTGGCCGTGCCGGGAATCGACCTGAGCGACGTGGCCTGCACCTCCAAGACGATGCCGCAATTTCCGGCACTATGGTCAGCGATGGTGACCGGCAAGAACTGACGCGACAGGGGGGCGGGTCCTGGCGACCAGACGACGGGAGTACGACGAGGACGACGTCCGGGTCCGGCCCGGGAAGTCCTCACGCCCGCGTACGCGGATGCGCCCCCGCCACGCCGACGCGGTGGACGGGTTCGTCACCGCCGTCGACCGGGGCCGGTACACGTGCGTCCTGCCCGGCGCCGACCCCGACGCGCCGCCGGTGACCGCAATGCGCGCCCGGGAGCTGGGCCGCAAGTCGGTCGTGGTCGGCGACCGGGTCGGGCTGGTCGGCGACACGTCGGGGGCGCCCGGGGCGCTGGCCCGGATCGTCCGGATCGCCGAGCGCAGCTCGGTGCTGCGTCGCACCGCCGAGGACGACGCGACCACCGCCGAGGGCACTCCGGGGTGGGCAAGTCGACGCTGGTCAACCGCCTGGTCCCGGACGCCGCCCGCGCGGTCGGCCAGGTCAGCGCGATCGGCCGGGGCCGGCACACGTCGACCAGCGCGGTGGCGCTGCGGCTCCCGCGGCTCGCCGGCCGCGACGACTCACGGCAACTCCAGCTCGGCGCGTCTGACGCCGCGCCGCGACCTGGAGCCGCCGAGGGCTGGATCATCGACACCCCGGGCGTGCGCAGCTTCGGGCTCGCCCACGTCTCCGCCGACAGCCTGCTGCACGGGTTCCCCGACCTGGTCGAGGGCACGGTCGACTGCCCGGCGAACTGCCCGCACACCGCGGACGAGGAGGCCTGCGGCCTGGACGCCTGGGTGGCCGCCGGCAAGGCCGACCCGCGCCGGCTGGCGTCGTACCGGCGGCTCCTCGCCTCGCGCGCCGGGGAGAGCGACCCCCGCGGCGAGCCCGACCAGCGGAATCCCGGCGACCCGCCGGCCGGGGCCTGACCGGGCCGCCGCTACCGTCTGCGCCATGACCGGGTACGCCGACGACCTCGCCCTCGCCCACCGCCTCGCCGACGCCGCTGACGCGGTCTCCACCGCGCGGTTCCGTGCGCTGGACCTGCGCGTCGACGCGAAGCCCGACCTCACCCCGGTGTCCGACGCGGACACCGCCGTGGAGCGGGAGATCCGCGCGCTGCTCGCCACCCACCGGCCCGGCGACGGCCTGCTGGGCGAGGAGTACGGCGAGCAGCCCGCCCCCGGTCCGGACGGGCGGCGCTGGGTGGTCGACCCGATCGACGGCACCAAGAACTTCATCCGGGGCGTACCGGTCTGGGCCACGCTCATCGCGCTGCTGGAGGGGGACCGCCCGGTCGCCGGGCTGGTCTCCGCGCCGGCGCTGGGCCGGCGCTGGTGGGCGGCGCTCGGTGAGGGCGCGTACGCCGGGCGCGACCTGGCCTCCGGCACGCCGATCCGGGTCTCCGGCGTCACCGGCCTCACCGACGCGAGCTTCTGCTACTCCTCGCTGACCGGGTGGGAGGAGACCGGCCGGCTGGAGGCGGTCCTGCAGATCATGCGGGACGCCTGGCGCAGCCGGGCGTACGGGGACTTCTACGGTTACATGCTGCTCGCCGAGGGCGCACTGGACGTGATGGTGGAGCCGGAACTGTCCCTGTGGGACATCGCGGCGCTGGTGCCCATCGTCACCGAGGCGGGCGGCACGTTCACCGACCTGGCGGGCCGTCCCGCCCCTGGTGACGCCGCGTCCGGCGAGATCAGCGCGATCGCCACGAACGGCCCGCTGCACGCCGACATCCTCGACCGCCTGGGTCGGGCAACCGCGCGCTGACCCTCGCGAGCCTCTATCCTCGCCAGGTGGTCTCCTCCGGTTGGTGCTTCCTCGCGTCGATGATCGTCGCCTACGGGATCGCCAACCTGCTCCAGTCGGTCGCGGCGGCCCGCACCACCGTGCACCACACGTTCGACCCGGGCCTGCTGCTGCGGCTCGCCGGCCACCGCACGTACCTGGTGGGTCTGGGGTGCCAGGTGGCCGGGTTCGTGCTGGCCTTCCTGGCCCGGCGGGACCTGCCGCTCTTCCTCGTCCAGGCGAGCGTCGCCGCCGGGCTCGGCGTGACCGCCGTACTCGGGGTGCTCCTGCTCAAGTGGCGGCTGCCCGCCGCCGAGGTCGCCCTGCTGGTGCTCCTCTTCGGCGGGATCGCCGCGCTGGTGGTGTCCGCCCGGCCGGCGCCGTCGCGGCAGCTGGGCACCGCCGGCCTGGTCGCCCTGGTGGTGGCCCTCGGGGTGATCGCCGTGCTGGGCTTCTTCGCGGTACGCCTGCACGGCGCGCCCGGCTCGGTGGCGCTCGGCTCGCTGGCCGGGCTGGCCTTCTCCGCCGCGGCCGTGGCGGCCCGGCCGCTGGCCTCCGCGGCGTCGGCGGAGGCGTTCCTCCGCGACCCGCTGCTCTACCTGCTCATCGCGCACTCGGTCGTCGGTCAGCTGCTGCTCGGCCTGGCCATGCAGCGCGGCTCGACCACGGCGGCCGTGGCGGCGATGGACGCCGCCGGTGCGGTGCCCGCGGCGATCGTCGGGCTGCTGCTGCTCAACGACAAGATCTGGCCGGGGCGGGAGTGGCTGGCCGGCGTCGGGTTCCTGGTCACCCTCACCGCGGTGATCGGGCTGACGCGGTACGCGGAGCCGCAGCACCACCACAAGGTCGCCGGGGAGCGGGAGCCGGCGATGGTGGGCGCCGGCCGCGTGGGCTGAGCGCGACACCCGACCCGGCGTCGCCCGACGGCACTCCGGCCGGGGTCAGGCCGCCTCGACCGGCCGCCGGCGGCCGACCACCCGCTCGTAGAGCCGTTCCAGCGCGCCGGCGGTCCGGTCCCACGTGTAGCTGCACCGCACCCGGTCCACCGCCGCGTGCCCGTACGCGAAACGCCCGGCGTTGTCGGCGAGCAGCCGGCGCAGCGTCACCCCGAGGGTCCGGACGTCGCCCGGCGGCACCAGCCGCCCGGTCACCTCGTCCACGACCGCGTCGGCGATCCCGCCCATCGCGTAGCCGACGACCGGTACGCCGCAGGCCATCGCCTCCAGAGACACCCGCCCGGCGGACGAGTAGCGCGGGGTGCAGGCCACCACGTCGGCCGAGCGGTACCAGGTGGCCATCTGCTCGTGCGGCACCGCCCCCACCAGGGTCACCTGGTCGGCCACCCCGCTGCGCTCGGCCAGCTCCCGTAGCTGGCGCGCCTCGGCGTGCCCGGCGAGCTGCTCGGCGGGCGGGCCGCCGGCGATCACCAGCTCGGCGTCCCCGACCAGCCGCATGGCCCGGATCAGGTCCTCCTGGCCGTGGCCGGCGTCGAGCGCGGCCACCGACAGGATCCGGGGCCGCGCCTCGCGCGGCGCCGCCTCGCCGTCGGGGTGGAACCGCCCGGTGTCGACCCCGGGGGGCACCAGCGCCACCGACGTGCGTTGCAGGCCCATCCGGGTCAGCTCGTCGACCTCGTCGTTGGACTGGGCCACGGCGATGTCCACCGCCCGGATGAGCGCGCGCTCCAGCGGGATCCGCTCGTCCGGCGCGTCGTAGCGGGGGCCGAGATGGCGGAGCTGCTCCACACCGAGCGAGTGGAAGGTCTGCACGACCGGGATGTCGGTCTCGCGGACCGCGTGCGCCGCGGCCAGCCCGCCCACCCAGTAGTGACCGTGCACCACCTCGGGCGCCCACTCCCCCGCCCACCGGTCGGCCAGCCAGCGACCGAACTCGGCGACGTGCGGGACCAGCTCGGCGGTGGGCAGGCCCGCGGCCGGACCGACCGGGACGCGCTCGACGAGGTACCCGTCGACCGTCTCCGTCGCTTCCTGCCCCGGGGCGTCCCGGCGCTCGTACACCCGGACGTCGTGGCCCCGTACGGCCAGCTCGGCGGCGACCCGCGCGATGTGGTGGTGGGTCCCGACGGCCGGGCCGCCGGCACGCCGCGACGGGTCGGCGTGCGCGCAGACGAGGCCGACGCGCATGGGTCACCTCCAGGGGATCTTCTCCGCGGTGCTCCTCCCGGTCAGAGGGTCCCATTAACCCCGGGCCGGGGAGCCGAAACCTGGCAGATCGGAAAGAGGCTGACGGGTGCCGCGCATGGTTGCCCGGTAGCAAGGATCAAGGGACCTGGATCCGGGCGGGATTCGTCCGCATGACCCCCACCTGGTGGGGTACGGGCGGAGAATGCCTCTCACCCGCAGACTCACCGACGCCGTCGTGGTGATAACCGGGGCCTCCAGCGGGATCGGCACGACGACCGCGTACGCCCTCGCCCGCCGGGGCACCGCCGTCGTGCTGGCCGCCCGCAGCGACCCCGCCCTGCACCGGGTCGCGCAGCGCTGCCGCGAGCTCGGCGGGCGCGCCGCCGCCGTCCCGACCGACGTGACCGACCCGGCGGCCGTGGAGCGGCTCGCGGAGCAGGCGGTGGCGGAGTTCGGCCGGATCGACGGCTGGGTCAACAACGCCGCGGTCAGCGCAGTCGGGCTGTTCGACGAGATCCCCGTCGAGGAGTTCCGCCGGGTGCTGGAGGTCAACCTGCTCGGCGCCGCGTACGGCATCCGCGCCGCGCTGCCCCACCTCGCCGCGGCGGGCGGTGGCGTGGTCGTGAACAACGCCTCGGTGCTCGCCGAGGTCGCCATGCCGTACCAGTCGGCGTACAACGCGACGAAACACGGGATCCGGGGGCTGGCCGACACGGTCCGCCAGGAACTGCGTGTCACGGGTCGGGGTGACATCTCGATCTGCACGGTGCTGCCCGCCACCATCGACACTCCGTTCTTCCGGCACGCGGCCAACCACAGCGGGCGGGAACTGGTGCCACCGCCACCGGTCTACCCGCCGGAGGTGGTGGCGCAGACGATCGTCCGGATGCTGCGGCGACCGCGCCGCGAGGCGTACGCGGGAGGCGCCTCCCGCCTCATCGGCCTCCAGTGGCGGGTCGCACCGGCGCTCGCCGAGCGTGCGCTCGGCTGGTACGCCCACCGCACCCAGTTCGGCCCGGCCGCCCGCCTCGACAGCAGCGGGAACGTCTTCTCGCCCGACGCCGCCGCGGAGCGCAACGGCGGCTGGCACGGCCGGCGCCGGCACCTGGTCCGGATGGGCGCCGCCTTCGGCCTCGCCGCCGCCGGCACGGCGGTCGGGACGGTCGCGGCGATGACCCGACGGGGACGGACGGACCGCTGATGGACCGGGTCGAACAGCCGGATGCGAGGCTCCGCCGGGGCGTGCACAGTAGGACGATCATGCCGACGGACGTGCGCTACCTGGTGGAGACGGACGAGTCCTCCGGGGTGGTCCGCGTGAGCGGCGTGCTCGACGCGTCAGGCATCGGCACGGTACGCGACGCGCTGCTCGGGCGGCTCTGCGACCGGCCCGGCCCACTCGTGGTCGACGTGACCGGGCTGCGGGCGACCGACCCGGCGAGGTGGGACGTCTTCGGCGCGGTACGCCGGGCGGTCCTCGACTGGCCCGCCGCCGACCTGCTGCTCTGCGACCCCTCCGGCGCGGCACGGGACGTGCCGGCCTGGCCGACACTCGACGGCGCGTTGGCGGCCCTCGCGGCCACACCGCTCGCCGCGGTGCTCACCACCGACCTCGAACCGGTGGTGGGAGCCGCCCGGCAGGCCCGTCAGCTGGTCGGCGACGGCTGCGACCGCTGGGGCGTGCCCGAGCTGATTGAGCCGGGCACCATCGCCGTCACCGAGATGGTCAACAACGTGGTCGCCCACGCGCGGACGCCGATGACGGTCCGGCTGGCCCCGCGCGACAGCGCGCTGCATGTGGCGGTCCGCGACCACTCGTCCCGGCTGCCCTCCTTCACCGGGTTCGCGCCGCTGCACACCGCCGGCGGGCGGGGTCTGCTGCTGATCGACACGGTGTCCGAGCGCTGGGGCACCACGCCCGTACCGGACGGCAAGGTCGTCTGGTGCGTTCTGCGCCCCGAGGACCGGAGCTGACGGGCCCGGCCGGCGGTTACGGGGTGGTGGGCAGTGGGTAGAGCACTGGCATGCGCGACGACCAGTACCCGACCCCGGTGTCCGATCCCGAGGCGGAGGGCCTGCCCGATACCGCCGACGACGACTCGACCGCCAACGACGACGTCCTGACCGGGCGCGAGGCGGACGGCCCGGAGCCGGCCCAACTGCCCGGCGACCGGACGCCGGTGGCGGTCGACCGGTTCGGGACCACCGCCGACGAGCAGCTCGACGGCGAGTCGCTGGACTACAAGCTCGGCCGGGAGCAGTACGAACGTCCCGCCGACGACCCGCTGGCCGGTCCGGTCGACCCGGACATCGCCGCGGAGGCGGACAGCGAGGAGCAGGCCGCCCAGGCCCAGCTCGACGCCGACGTGATGGATCCGGGGCCGACGTCCGACCCGAAGTCGCCGGTGTCGCTCTACGACCACGGCCAGCTCGGCAGCACCGCCGACGCGCAGGTGGGCCGGCTGGTGGAACCGGACGAGGGCGCCCACACCGACCAGGAGACCGACTCCATCGCGTACGACGCCGGGTCGGCCGGCGGTGGCGCGACCGCCGAGGAGCTGGCCATCCACGAGACGCGCCCGCCCCACTCGGTCTGAACCAGGACACGTTCCGAGGCCCGACAGCCTCTCAGTCGTCGAGCCCGCGCTCGATCGCGTACCGGGTCAGCTCGACCCGGTTGTGCAGCTGGAGCTTGCCCAGCGTGTTCTGCACGTGGTTCTGCACCGTCCGGTGCGAGATCGCGAGCCGCTCCGCGATCTGCTTGTACGACATCCCCTTGGCTACCAGGCGCAGCACCTCGGTCTCCCGGTCGGTGAGCCGGGGCGTGCCCGCCGCTTCCGGATCGGGAGCGGGTGGGCCGGCCGCCAGGCGGCGGTACTCGCCCAGCACCAGACCGGCCAGCCCGGGCGTGAAGACCGGCTCCCCCGCCGCCGTCCGTCGCACCGCGTCCAGGAACTCCGCCGGGGCCGCGGACTTCACCAGGTATCCGGTGGCGCCCGCCTTCACCGCGTCGAGCACGTCCTGCTGTTCGCCGCTGGCCGACAGCATCAGCACCCGGACCTCGGGCAGCGCGGCGCGCAGCCCGCGGATCACCTCAACCCCGGAGACGTCCGGCAGTTGCAGGTCGAGGACGACCACGTCGGGCCGCGCGGCGGGCGCCACCCGGACCGCTTGACGTCCCTCCCCCGCGGTGGCCACCACCTCGTGACCGGCCTCGGTCAGGTCGCGGGCCACCCCTTCCCGCCACATCGGGTGGTCGTCGACCACCATCACCCGCGCCACGTCGCCTCCTTCACCGCACTCCGACCCGACGCTCCCCGCCGTACCCCGTGTCCCGGAGTCGGCGCCCGGCCGCGCCGGGACGCTTCATGTCCGCTGCCGGGGAACGGTCAGCTCGACCTCGGTCCCCGTGCCCGGGGTGGAGGTGATCCGGACCGTCCCGCCCAGCTCCTCGATGCGCCCCCGGATGGACCGGGCCACCCCCAGCCGCCCCTGCGCCGCCGCCTCGGCCAGCCGGCCGTCGGCGAAGCCGGGGCCGTCGTCGCGGACCGACACGGTGACCGTGTCCTCCTCGTCCTCGACGAGCACCCACGCCCGGCCGCCGGCGTGCCGGGCCACGTTGTCGAGGGCCGCGGCCGTCGCGGCGGCCAGTTCCCGGGCCACCGGGGCGGGCAGTGGCACCGGACCCGCCGGCGCGGACAGCGAGACCGACGGCGACGCGTACCGCCCGAGCAGCGCGCGCAGGTCCGCCGGCCCGTCGTCGGCCGGTGGCGCCGCGGCGCCGGCGATCAGGGCGCGCAGCGCCGCCTCCTGCTCACCGGCGAGCCGGGCCAGCTCGGCGGCCTCCCCGTCGAGGTGGGCGCCGCGCCGCTGCACCAGCGCGAGGACCTGGAGCACGGAGTCGTGGATGTCGCGCGCCAGCCGCTCCCGCTCCCGGGTGGCGGCCTCCAGCTCGACGGCCCGTTGCAGCCGCTCCTCGGCGGTCACCGCGAGCCGGGCCACGTGCCCGACGACCACGCCGGCGAGGAGCAGCAGGATCACGCCGGTGAGCGAGGACTCGCCGATCCGTTCCCGGGTGGCGAGGTCCGCCGCGCCGAGCACCAGCGCGGCGACGGTGCCCCGGCGCCGTCCGCCGGACACCGCCCAGGCCAGCACCGGGCCGGCGAGCCAGGCCACGCCCAGCGTGGGGACGCCGGCGGCGAGCGCCGCCCGTCCGACCACCCACGGGGTCGCGAGGACGACGCCGAGGACGACCCCCAGGTCGGCCAGGAGCAGCGGCCAGCCACGCCGGGACGGGCGCGCGTACCCGAGCGCGGTCACGACGGTCCAGGCCGCCATCACCAGAACCACAGCGGCGGCGGCCAGCGGGTGGGCGTACCGGTCCGCGTGGCGCAGGGCCACCACGCACACGTACGCCAGGGACGCCACCCGGAACACGGCGATGGCCCGCCAGAGCGGGACCTCGAAACCACCGGGGGACGTCGGCACGGTCGACACGATGCCACAGCGCGACGAGCGGCCGGTGGGCCCGGCTGATGCGCGTCGGGAAACGCTGACGTACGGTGGAAATGCCGCGAAAGACACGAGATCCACTGCGGAGACGGGGCCATGACGAACGCAGAACCGGACGCACCGCGTACGGTTGTGCCCATCGACTCTCCCCTCCTGATCGCCGAAGCCTTCGACCAGGCTCAGGTGACCGAGCTACGGCACTCGGTCACCTCCTGCGCGCACGCCTCGGGGCTGCGGGGGCAGCGGCTGGACGACTTCGTGCTGGCGGTCAACGAGCTGATCACCAACGCGGTCCGGCACGGCGGCGGCCGCGGCTGGCTGCGGGTGTGGCGGCAGCGCAGCGCCCTGCTCTGCGAGGTCGCCGATCACGGGCACGGGATCAGCATGCAGCGGCTCAACGACCGCAGCCGCCCCGCGCCGGACACGGCGGGCGGCTGGGGCCTGTGGCTGGCCCGGGAGCTGAGCGACTCGATGGAGGTCGAGACCGGCGACGCCGGCACGATCGTCCGCATCACGACAGCCCTCGTCCCCGCGCCCCAACCCACCCACGACTGACCTCCGGGGGAATCCCCGCGATCTTGCAGTTTCGGCCCCTGGTACGTCCCGTAAGACCGGTATGTCAGGGCAGAAAGTGCAAGATCGCGGAGAGTACCCGGGGGATCAGCCGAACAGGGCACTGACGGACTCGCCGTTGTGGATGCGGCGCATGGCCTCCGCCAGGGCCGGCGCGACCGAGAGGACCCGCAGCTTCGGCACCCGCTTGTCGGCCGGAATCGGCACGGTGTTCGTGCAGACGATCTCCAGCACCCCCTCCTGGTCGCTGAGCCGTTGCAGCGCCCCACCGGAGAAGAGGCCGTGGGTGCAGGCCAGCCGGATCGAGCGGACGTTCAACCTGCGCAGGTGCTCCATCAGCTCGATCACCGTGCTGCCCTTGGCGATCTCGTCGTCCAGCACGATCACGTCCCGGTCCGCGACGTCGCCGATGACCGCGCTGATCTGGACCCGGTCGTCGCTGAAGCGCTGCTTCGCCCCGGCGGCGACCGGCGTGCCGAGCCGGCGGGCGAACGCGGCGGCCTCCTTGGCGTTACCCAGGTCCGGGGAGACCACGACGGTGTTGCTCAGGTCGTGACCCGTGAAGTGGAGGGCCAACTCGCGCAGCGCGTGCAGGTGGTCGACCGGGACGCTGAAGAACCCGTGGACCTGCGGCGAGTGGAGGGTCATCGCGAGCACCCGGTCCGCGCCGGCCGAGGTGAGCAGGTCCGCGACCAGGCGGCCGCCGATCGAGATGCGCGGTGCGTCCTTCTTGTCCGACCGGGCGTACGCGTAGTGCGGCAGCACCACCGTGATCCGGCCGGCCGAGGCGCCCCGCGCCGCGTCGATCATGAGCAGCAGCTCGACCAGATGCTCCTGCACCGGCGGCACCAGGGGCTGGATCAGGAAGACGTCCCGCTCCCGGCAGTTGGCCTGCAACTGCACTTCAAGGCAGTCGTTGGCGAACCGGGAGACCCGGACCGGGTACAGCGGGACACCGAGGTGGGCGCAGATCTCGACGGCGAGCTCGGGATGGGCGGTTCCGCTGAAGACGGCGATGTCACGCACGTCTGCACATCGTACGGACGGCGGGGGGCGGACCGTCGGCCGCCGCGCGGCATCCCCGGGGTCGGGTGGTGTCGACAGCTTAGCCCGCGGACTTGACCAGCTCGACGAAGGAGCGCCACGCCACCGGCGCGAAGGTCAGCATGGCGCCGCCACGGTCCGTGGAGTCGCGGACCAGCACCCGGTCGGGCAGGTTGTCGGCCACCTCGACGCAGGTGTTACCGCCGTTGCCGGACCGGCTCGACACCCGCCACCGAGGGGCGGGGGCAGTGTTCACAGCTCGCTCACCAGCTTCCCGATCAGCTCGACGGACACGCTCGCGGGGAGGGCCTCGCTGAGCAGCGTGTCCCACATGACCCTGATGGTATCGACGGCGTCCGGCCGGTCGACAACCTGACCGTAGACTCCGTCCACGTAGGCCACCTCGTCCCCGTCCGGAAGCGTGGCCAGCACGAAGCCGCCGGCCAGCCCGGGGTGCGCGCCGACGGCGGCCGGGACGACGTAGAGCCGGATGTGCGGCAACGCGGCCAGCTCGACCAGCCGCTCCAGCTGCGCCCGCTGGACGTCCCGGTCACCGACCACCCGGCGCAGGGCGCCCTCGTCCACGACCGCGGTGAACCGCTTCGGGTCCTCGCCGGTCAGCAGCGCCTGGCGGGCCATCCGGCCGGCGACGAGCTGGGTCACCTCGTCGGGGGTGTGCGTGCCCTGGGCGCTGAGCACCGCGTGGGCGTACGCCTCGGTCTGCGTCAGACCGGGCACCAGCGACGGCTCGGACGTGCGGAGGGCGACCGCGTCGGCCTCGATCCCCCGCCACGGCGCGAACCAGGCTGGTGACTGCTGCCGGGCCGCCGCCGCCAGCAGCTCGGCGAGCAGGCCGCCGGTGCCCAGCGCCTCGTCCGCCGCCGTGGCGAACTGGGGCGTCGGCCGGCGCCGGCCCGTCTCGATCGCCGCGATGGTGGACGGACTCCACCTGATCAGCTCCGCGAGGGCCTCCTGGGAGACGCCCGCGCTGGCGCGGGCCGCCTTGAGCGCCCTGATCCACATGTCGCCGTTCATCCGACCGTCCCGAGAGCCACACGAGCACCAAAGGTGACGGGAGCATCCTCGACGGTCACCGGCCGGCGGGTCCAGCCCGACCCGGATAATCGGGGTATCGATCAGTCCCAGCGGTTCCCGGTGAGCTTCTCGTAGACGTCGACGTAGCGGGCCCGGGTCGCCTCGACGACCTCGGCCGGCACCTCCGGCGCCGGACCCTGCCGGTCCCAGCCGCTCGCGGTGGCCCAGTCCCGGACGTACTGCTTGTCGTAGGAGAACTGGGCGCGCCCGGGCTGGTACGACTCGGCCGGCCAGAACCGGGAGGAGTCCGAGGTGAGCAACTCGTCGCCGATCATCAGGCTGCCGTCGGCCGCCCAGCCCAGCTCGATCTTGGTGTCGGCGATGAGGATCCCCCGGTCGGCGGCCAGCTCGGCTCCCCGCCGGTACACGTCCAGGGTGATCCGGCGCAGCCGCTCGGCGGTCTCCGCGCCGACCTTGTCCACCACCTCGGCGAAGGTCATCGGCTCGTCGTGCTCCCCCACCGGCGCCTTGGTTGAGGGAGTGAAGATCGGCTCCGGGAGGATCGAGGCCTCGACCAGCCCGCGCGGCAGTTCGACGCCGGAGACCGCGCCGGTGCGCTGGTACTCGGCGAACCCGCCCCCGGTCAGGTAGCCCCGGGCGACACACTCCACCGGGACCATCTCCAGCCGCCGGCACCGGATCGCCCGGCCGGCGAACTCGGCCGGCACGTCGGTGGCGGAGATCACGTGGTTCGGCGCCAGGTCGGCGAGCTGCTCGAACCACCACAGCGAGAGCGCGGTGAGCAGCTTGCCCTTGTCCGGGATCGGCGTCGGCAGCACCACGTCGTAGATGGAGATGCGGTCGGAGGCGACCAGGATCAGGTCCTCGCCGTCGGCGTAGACGTCCCGGACCTTGCCCGAGTGCAGAAGTTCCACGCGGCCTAGTACACCACGTGGCCTGCGTACGGCCCGCGCCGGTGGCCCGGGGCACCGGCGCGGGCGTTGACGTCCGCGCCGTCGCCAGCAGCCGCCTCGGTCAGCGCGGGCCGCCGCCGCGACGGTTGCGCATCATGCGCAGGATGAGGTAGACGATCACGGCCACCACGGCCAGGCAGCAGAGCAGCCCGAGGAACCCGAAGCCGCCGCCACGGCGCCGCCGGACGGCCTCGACCGCCACCTCACCCGGACCGGTGGACGCCCAGGCGGCCACCGGCACGAACACCGACAGGACGACCACACCGAGGACGGCGCTCAGCCGGCCCCACCACTTGCCGAAAGCAGACATGGCCCCATCCTCGCCGAGAAGTGCAAGCGGGGCACGACAGTCGGCGCGGATGGCGGGCAGACTGCGGCAACGACGAAGGCCCCGGAGGGATCTCCGGGGCCTTCGAACGAGTAGCGGGGACAGGATTTGAACCTGCGACCTCTGGGTTATGAGCCCAGCGAGCTACCGAGCTGCTCCACCCCGCGTCGGCTTCACTACTGTACCCCATCGCACTCGACCATGATCCGCGCCCCCCGGACACCGGTAGCGCGGCACGAGTGGGCGGCACCACGACGCGCCCGGACACGACGAAGGCCCCGGAGGAGTCTCCGGGGCCTTCGGACGAGTAGCGGGGACAGGATTTGAACCTGCGACCTCTGGGTTATGAGCCCAGCGAGCTACCGAGCTGCTCCACCCCGCGTCGGTCCGTCAACCGTATCGCACCACCCCGGCCCGCCGCAAAACGACCGGCCACCCCGCCGAAAACGTGGAGGATTCCGGAGGCCGGAATCCCCCACGTGTCGTCAGCGCTGGCCGAGCCAGGACTCGATCGCCGCCACCGCGCGGCGGCTGTCGGCGTCGACCTGCGTACGCTCGGCCGAGGTGCCCTCCCAGCCCTGCTCCCACAGGATCGTCACCACGTCGTCGATCCGGATCGCGCGGATCAGCCGGACCTCCTCACCCTCGACCGGGTTCCCCTCCAGGTCACGGGCGTCGCTCCGGATCTCGAAGAGCACCGAAGCGTCGCCGTAGCCACGGTCGTCGAGCAGCCGCAGCCGGTACGTCACCGGGTTCTCACCCGTACCCTGCTGCTCCGGGCAGGCCTGGACCGCCTCGCGCAACTCGCGCAGCGCGTCGTCGGCGCGACCCGCCTTGTAGATGGTGATGGTGTGGATGTAACTGCCGTCCGGGACGTAGTCGGCGGGATTCTTGGCGAACTTGTAGGCGAGGGACCGGGTCCGCCGTTGCACGATCGTGTCGTCGCTGGGGAAGCGGGCCCCGCACACCGACGGCAGCGCCTCGGTGTCCTGGAACGACTCGAGCCCCTTGTCGTTCGCCGCCGCGAGCCGGAAGAACGCCTTGTCCGGGATCGAGGTCGGGCCCGGCCGAGCCGGGGACGTCGAGGTCGACGCCGAGGTCCGCGGCGTACCGCTGGGGGTCGTCAACGGGGTCGGGGACGTGGTCGGCGACGGCGCCGTCGGACTGCCGCCGGGCGGCGCCACCGGGGTCGGCTCGGCGGAGAGCGCGAGCCGGGTGCCGGTCGCCACACCGGCCACCAGGACCGCCGCCGCGAGGGCGGTGCCGGTCATCCGGACCCGGGCGCGCCGGTCGGCGGCGCGCCGGAGCGTCTCCGGGACGGGCAGGGTTCGGGCGTCCGCCTCGTCGGCGAGCGACCGGTAGAAGTCGTACAGGTCACGCGACATCGTTCGCCTCCAGTCGTTCGTCGGTGAGGTCGGGCAGGAGGGCCGCCAGCCGGGCACGTCCCCGGGACAGCCAGGACTTCACGGTGCCGGTGGGCACGTCGGTCTCGCGGGCGATGTCCTCCACCGACATGTCGTAGAGGTAGTGCAGGGCGAGCGCCTGCCGTTGCGCGGCCGGGAGCTGCCGGAGCGCGCCGACCAGCAGCACGGTGTCCTCGTTCGGTGGCGGAACCGGGTCCGGTGGGCCGGTGCGGCGGACCACCGCGCGCCAGCCGGTCAGCCGCCGCCAGCGGTCGGTGGCCAGCCGGGCCACCACCAGCCGCAGCCACGCCTCCGGTGCCGGGTGCGTGGTGAGCCGGCCCCACTGCCGCCAGGCCCGGGCGTACGCCTCCTGCACCAGGTCCTGCGCCTCGCTGTGGTCGCCGGTGACGGCGTAGCCGTAGCGGAGCATCCGGTGCGCGGTGCTCCGGTAGAACTCGTCGAAACTCTCCGCGTCCCTCATGTCGCCATCACGTGTCCCCAAGGTCCGTCGCTGTCGTTGTCCTGAGAACGGGCCCACCGTCCCGCCGGTTGCATCCAGGCTGTCGGGAAGACGACGGCGCCCCCGGACCCCAATCCTGGGGTTCCGGGGGCGCCGTCGGTCGCGGTGTCAGCCGCCGGGCCTCGGGGAGGCGCTGCCGCTCGGCGTGGGTGTGCCGCCGGGGGCCGCCGTGGGCGCGGCGGTCCCCTGGGCCTGCTGGAAGGCGGTGATCGCCTCGTCGAGCGCCTTCAGCGCGCGCCCGTACCGTTCGAAGTCGCCCGAGGCCTGCGCGGCGCGGACCTCCGTGATCGCGGTCTGGACGCGGTTCGCGGCCTCGGCCAGCTCACCGGTGAGCGGGGGCGGCGTCGCACCCGGACTCGGTGAGGGCGGCGGGGTCTCGCCGGGCGGTGGCGGCGGGGTGGGCGTGGCGCCGGCCCGCTTGCCCTGCTCGACGAGCTGCTTGATGCCGTCGGTGAGGTTGTCGGCGAGCACCACGTACGAACCGCCGTCGCCGTACGACAGGAGCACCTTCTGGAGCAGCGGATACGCGTCCTGCTGGTTGCTCTTCACGTAGACCGGCTCGACGTAGAGCATGCCGTTGCCGAACGGCAGGGACAGCAGGTTGCCGTACTGGACCTGTGCCTGGTTCGACGAGAGCAGGTTCAGCTGCTGCCGGATCTGGGCGTTGTTGGTCATCTGCTGGTGCACCTGCACCGGACCGGAGATCCGCGTCTGGTCCGGCAGCTCCAGCACCTCCAGCCGTGGCTGCCCGTCCACGTACGACCCGGAGATCAGCGCGGCCAGGTTCTGCCGGCCGTTCGGGGTGACCGCGGCGGTGAGCTGGAACCGCGGGGACTCCTGCCCGGGGAACTGGGTGAAGAGGTAGTACGGAGGCTGCTTCTGCCCGCTGTCCGGCGCGTCCGGCACGTTCGGCACCTGCCAGAAGTCCTGGCCGGAGTAGAAGTCGCCGGGGTTGGTCACGTGGAACCGGGTGAGCAGGTTGCGCTGCACCTTGAACAGGTCGGCCGGGTACCGGAAGTGCGCGGTCAGGTCGGCCGGGATCTCCGACTTCGGCTTGACCAGGTCACCACCGAAGGCCTTGTTCCAGGCCTTGAGCACCGGGTCGCTCTCGTCGAACTCGTACAGCGTGACGGTGCCGTCGTACGCGTCGACGGTGGCCTTCACCGAGTTGCGGATGTAGTTTACGTTCTCCCGGGCCAGCTGGAAGGTGCCGCGGCCGGTCAGCTCGTCGGTCGTCTCCTGCTGGAGGTTGACCCGCTCCGCGTACGGGTAGGTGGCGGCGGTGGTGTAGCCGTCGATGATCCACTGGACCCGGCCGCCGACCACCGCCGGGTACGGGTCGCCGTCCACGGTGAGGAACGGGGCGACCTTCTCCACCCGCTCGCGGGGGTTGCGGACGTAGAGCAGCTTGGAGTTCTCGTTGACCGCTTCGGAGAGCAGGAAGTTCGACTCCTGCTCCTTGATCGCGTAGAGCAGCCGGCGGGTGAACGAGCCGATCTCGACACCGCCGGAGCCGGTGTACGTGTAGTAGGACTCGGGGCCGTTGTCGCCGCCCTCGCCCACCGGCCGGTCGAACTCGGCGGGGTTCGCGTCGGGGTCGGCCTTGCCGACGATGGCGTAGTCGCCGTCCTCCATCCGCTCGCCGTAGTAGATGCGCGGCTGGCTGGACGGGATCTGCTCGGTCTGCGAGGAGCACGCCTCCTGCGACTTTTCGCCGAGGAAGCCGCTGACGAAGAACGGCTGGCCGCCGCAGACGACCTGGTTGGCCGGGGCGGCCACCACGCCGTACCCGTGGGTGTAGACGGTGTGGCGGTTGATCCAGTTGCTCTGCTGCGCGGTCAGCTCGCTGTAGTTGATCTCACGGACACCGACCACGTAGTCCTGGGTCTTGCCGCTGACGGCGTAGCGGTCGATGTCGAGCTTGGGACCGAAGTCGTAGAAGCCGCGGACCTGCTGGAGCTGCGTGTACGTCTCGCTGACCAGCTGCGGGTCCAGCAGGCGGGCGTTGGGCACGACCGCCGTGTCCGTGGCCAGCGTCGCCGGGGGCGTCAGGTTGCTCGCCGCGTACGGTGTGGTCTCGGCCCCGGTGAGGCCGAACGCCGCCCGGGTCGCGTCGATGCTGCGCTGGATGTACGGCGCCTCCTTGTCCCGGGCGCTCGGCTTCACCTCGAACGTCTGCACCGCCCACGGGTAGATGCCGCCGATCGCGACCGCGGAGACGCCCAGCAGGGCCAGCGAGATGCCCGGCCAGACCAGGTTCCGCATCCAGGCGTTCGAGAAGACGATGATCGCGATCGCCACCACGACCGAGATGTAGGCGAGGATCTCCTTCGCCGGGAGCAGCGCGTTGACGTCGGCGTACCCGGCGCCGTACACGTTGGCGCCGTCGTTGTACTCCAGCAGCATCGCCCGCCGGTCGAGCACGTACGCGATGGCCTTGAGCAGCACGAAGACCGCGACCAGCGTGCTCAGGTGGGCGCGCGCGGCGTTGCTCATCCGGTCCCCGACGCCCTGGAGCCGGACGCCGCCGAAGATGTAGTGAACGGCGAGCGCCCCGATCAGCGCCAGCACCACGGCGGTGAAGGCGACCCCCAGCAGGTAGCGCCAGAACGGCAGGTCGAAGACGTAGAAGCCGACGTCGACCCCGAACTCCGGGTCCTTGACACCGAAGTCGCCGCCGTTGCGGAAGAGCAGCCACTGGTTCCACCGGCTCTGCGCCGACAACCCGGCGAAGAGGCCGACCACGGCGGCGACCAGCGCGATCCAGGTGCCGAGCCGCGGGCTCAGCAGCATCCGGTAGCGCTCCAGGGTGGCCTGCTCGGGGGACTGCGGCCGCATCCGGGGCCGCAGCCGGTGGGCCAGCCAGAGGTTGCCGCCCACGACGACCGCCATGCCGAGCCCGACCGCGAGGAAGAGCAGCAGCCGGGTGGCGAGCACCCCGGTGAAGACCTCCTTGTAGTCGACCTCGTCGAACCACAGCCAGTCGGTCCACGCCTGCACACCCCAGCCGAGCAGGGTGAAGAGCACGAACACCCCGACCAGGACACCGATCGTGACGCGACCGCGTCGGCTCATCCTCGGTAGGGGGGCGCTGCTACGCATGACCACTGTTGGCTCCGCACGCTCGATGTGATCGGCTCCGACCAGGCAACCAGAGTACGGGGTCTTCCTGAACGTGTCGGTCCACGGTCGCGCCGGGTCGGCCGTGGCGGGGCGGGCCCGTCGCCGTGACCTGGCTAGATGGGGGTCGGCCCGGGTGCCGGCGACGATCGGAAGCGGTCAAGGGGTGGGTCGCGAGCGTGCCGGCCGGCACCCCCTGGCAGCGAGCGTGCCGGCCGGCACCCCCTGGCAGCGAGCGTGCCGCCCCTAGCAGCGGGCGGGTTGGCCGCCGGAGCGCAGCGCCTCCAACGCCATCAGCGCGTCGTCCAGCGTGGCGACCCTCAGCAGCGGCAGGTCGGGCTGCGGGTTGCGGACGGCCTCGGCGCAGTTGTCGGCCGGGACCAGGAACGCGGTGGCGCCCGCGTCCTTCGCCCCGACCAGCTTCTGAGCGATACCGCCGATCGGGCCGACCCGGCCCTCGTCGTCGATCGTGCCGGTGCCGGCGATGATCCGGCCGCCGGTCAGGTCCTGCGGGGTCAGCTTGTCCACGATGCCGAGGGCGAACATGAGGCCGGCGCTCGGGCCGCCGATGTCCTCCAGGTCGATCGTCAGCGTGAACGGGTGCGGCTGCTGCTGGTCGATCTCGATCCCGATGCGGGGCCGGCCGTCCTGCTCACGGCTGGTGATCCGGGCGGTCGCGGCGGCGCCGTTCCGGGTGTAGCCGATCGCCAGGGCGGTCCCCGCCGGCTTGGCGCGGATCAGCTCGGTGAGCCGGGCCGCCACCGTGACGGGCTGCCCGTCGACCGAGGTCACCACGTCGCCGGGCTTGAGGACGCCGTTCGACGGACCGTCGGCGGCGACCGTCTTGACCACCACCTGCACCGGGTACCCCAGCTCGCGCAGCGCCGCCGTCTCCGCACTGGTCTGGGAGACCTTGAAGTCCTCCGCGTTGCGCTCCTCGACCTCCTCCTGGCTCTCCCCCGGCGGGTACACCAGCTCGCGGGGCACCACCGCCTCGTCGTCGGAGAACCAGCCCTGGATGGCCGAACGCAGCTTGACCGAGGGCTGCACCCCCACCGTGGTCAGCCGCAACTGCCCCGCCGAGGTGGAGGTCTCCCGGCCGGTGATCTGGATGACCTCCTTACCGTCCTCGGCGCCCAGCGTGTTGACGGTCGGACCCGGGCCGAGCACCACGTACGGGATGGGCGCCGCGAGCACGCCGATGCTGAGCAGAGTGGTGAGCAGGGCACCGAGCAGGACGGTCACGCCGCGACGTCTCATGCGGCAGAGCGTACCGAGCGGGCCGGTCGGCGCCGGCGGACGAGCCGGGACTTCGCCCTGAGCGCAACGCCAGCAGGCGCGACCTGGGGCGCGGCGCGCGTACCGTAGACCTCGTGCCTGATATTCCGTTCGGTTTCGCGCTTCCGGGTGGGCAACCGCCAGACCCCAACGACCCTGCGCAGATGCAGCAGTTCATGTCGCAGTTGCAGCACCTGCTGTCGGCGCCCGGCAGCGGCCCGGTGAACTGGGACCTGGCCCGCCAGGTGGCCGCGAGCCAGCTCGCCGCGTCGGGTGACCCGGCGGTCTCGCCGTACGAGCGCAACGCGGTCGAGGAGGCACTCCGCCTGGCCGACCTGTGGCTGGAGCCGGCGTCGGCGCTGCCCTCGGGCATCCACACCTCCGTCGCGTGGAACCGGAACGAATGGATCTACAAGACGCTCGACGTCTGGCGCAAGCTGTGCGACCCGGTGGCCAGCCGGATGGTCGGCGCGATGGGCGACCTGGTGCCGCCGGAGGCGCGCGCCCAGCTCGGCCCGATGCAGTCGATGGTGGCCACCCTCGGTGGCGCGCTCTTCGGCGGCCAGCTCGGCCAGGCCCTCGGCTCGCTCGCCGCGGAGGTGCTCTCCGCCGGTGACATCGGGCTGCCGCTCGGCCCGGCCGGCACGGCCGCGCTGATCCCGGCCAACATCCGGGAGTACGGCGCCGGCCTGGAGCTGCCGGAGGACGAGGTCCGCCTCTACGTGGCGCTGCGCGAGGCCGCCCACCAGCGGCTCTTCGAGCACGTGCCGTGGCTGCGCGGGCACGTCCTCAGCGCCGTGGAGATGTACGCCTCGGGCATCCGGGTCAACCGGGAGGCGATCGAGGAGGCGATGGGCCGGGTCGACCCGACCGACCCGGAGTCGATGCAGGCGATCGCCCTGGAGGGCATCTTCACGCCGGAGGACAGCCCGGCGCAGAAGGCGTCGCTGGCCCGGTTGGAGACCGCGCTGGCCCTGGTCGAGGGTTGGGTGTGCCACGTGGTGGACAGCGCGGCCGGGGGCCGGCTGCCCAACGTCGTCCGGCTCGGCGAGGCGCTCCGGCGGCGCCGGGCCGCGGGCGGGCCGGCCGAGCAGACCTTCGCCGCCCTGGTCGGCCTGGAGCTGCGCCCGCGCCGGCTGCGGGAGGCGGCGGCGCTGTGGGCGGCCCTCACCGAGCACCGGGGCATCGCCGGCCGGGACGCCCTGTGGGGCCACCCCGACCTGCTGCCGTCCGACGACGACTTCGCCGACCCGGTGGCGTTCGCCCGGTCCCAGCCGGATCTCGGGGAGCTGGAGAGTTTCGACTTCAGCGCGCCGGGCGGCCCGGAGGAGAAGGCCCCGGGCGAGCCGGGCGAGGGACCCGAGGAGCCGCCGGCGCGCTGACGGGCCAGCGTCTGATCGTCTCGGGTTGCGGGCGGGTCGGGGTGTCCGGCCGCCGCCGGATGCCACCGACATCCCGCAACCCGGGTCGATCTCGACCGGCGCCGCGTCACGGCGGCGCGGGCGCGGGTCAGCGTAGGCGGCCGGTGCCGGAGAGCAGGGCTCGCGTGGTGTCCCAGCCCTCCAGGGCCGGGTTCAGCAGGGCCAGGTCGCCCGGGCCGCGCAGGCGGTGCCACGCCGGCGTCACCGCGAGGTCACCGGGGCGGGGCGCCGCCGCCCGCACGGCCGCGGGCCGCGCGCTGTCGAGGTCCAGCGTCGGCAACCACTCCGGTACGGGCAACCGCGCCGCCACACCGAGCAGGCCGGGACCGCCGCCCTCGGCCGGCGCGACCGCGACCGGCCTGGTGGTGAGGGGCCGGAGCAGCTTGCCGATGACCAGCCCGGGCAGGTCCGGGGCGTCACCGGCGATCACGGCCACCTGGTCGTAGCGTCCGGAGGGCACTTCGCGGTCGGCACCGGCTGGACGACCGGCCTCGGCCCACGCCGCCCGCTCGGGCAGTGCGGCCCGCCCACCCGGCCCGGCCTCGGGACCCGGCCCCGCCTCGGAACCGTTGACCGGGCCTGGCGCGCCGCCCGGCACGCGTTGCGACGGGTCCCGGGCGAGGCCCGGACCGGCAGGGCGGTCCGGCCCGCACGCGTCGAGCACGGCGTTGACGGTGGGCTCGGGTATCTCGTACACCCGCGTGCCGGGCCAGACCACGGCGTCGGCCAACCACCGGTCGGTCGGGGTCACCGCGACCGCGGTCTCGACCTCGTTGAGCGTGGCGAGCAGGTCGACGACGTCCTCGGCGAGCGCGGTCCGCCACTCGATCGGATCGATACCCGGCGGGGACCACGCCACCGGACCGAGCAACGCCACTACCAACCGTCGAGCCACGGACCGACCCTACGCCCGGTCTCGTTCGAGATCGACTCCATGTCGCTGGCATCGCTCGATCACCGGACCCGGACACCGCCGTGCCGCCGTCATGGCGTGGCGGTCAGGAGCCGGAGACCGCGGCGACACCCTCCAGGTAGCCGCGGGCGCGCTCGGTCTTCGGGTACCGGCCGACCAGCTCCCAGAACCGGGCGTTGTGACTCGGCACGATGAGGTGGGCCAGCTCGTGGAGCAGGACGTAGTCGATGACCCAGTCCGGCATGTCCTGGACCCGGTGCGAGATGCGGATCGTCCGGTCCGCCGGGGTGCAGGAGCCCCACCGGCCGTTCTGGTTGGTCACCCAGCGAACGCTGCTGGGCACGGCGTCCAGCCCGTGGTCGGCCAGGTAGAGCGTGATCAGTCGGGTGGCGCGGGCGAGCAACTCGGCGTCGGACCGGGCCAGCCGGCCCTCCCGGGCGGCGAGCCGGGCGAGCATCCGGTCGACCCACTCGCTCTCCTCGGCCCGGGAGAACTGGTCGGGGATCAGGACGACGACGCGCTCACCGTCGCGGTACGCGGACACCGTCCGTCGCCGGCGCTGGCTGCGCCGTACCTCGACGACCGGCTTTCGCGCCCCTGCCATCAGCGGGCCGCGCAGCCTCGGATTCCTGTCACGAGGGAAAGCTACTGCGTGGTGACCAGGGGTCCGCAAGAGTCAACACGACGACACGCGCCCGGAAAGTGGGGATTGGTCGCCAGGAGTCCCGAAAATTTCTGTGACAGAGAGTCCCCAGCCACGGTCCGTAGCGGGCCGAGGCGTCCGTCGACCGCGTCCTTTCACCGTAAGTGATCATCCAGGCGTACGCCACGCGGGGGTGTCCTGATGGACGTTTTACGGGCATCCGGTCGGCGTGTCCCCGCCAAACTCACTTATCCGACCTAATTCGCCATGCACACTCTCGACGTCAACTTGCTCACAGAGTCGATGCAGAGCTGACATGGAACTGCCCACACCTGGGTAGGGTCCGCGGACCAGCGGTCACGACAGTGGCCGCGACGAAAGGCCCAGCGCCGGAGCCATCCCGTGGCCCGCCGCCGGGAACACCGCCGGATGAGGGTTCGCCGGCGGACGAGACGAGGAGGGCACCGTGGCCGACCAGGCCCAGACCTACAACGGTTACTGCGTCAAGTGCAAGGAGAAGCGGGACTTCGAGGGGCACATCGAGGTCTCCAAGACCGGAATGAACATGGCCAAGGGCAAGTGTCCGGTGTGCGGCACAACAGTGAACCGCATCCTGGGCAAGGCGAAGGTCTGACCCGTCCGGGTCGCGTGGAAGGGGTGGCCACGGCCACCCCTTCCGCCGTATCCGGCAACTGTCAGTTGCCGGACAGGCACACACGGCTCCTGTGGATAACCCGCCGCTCCCTGTGGACAACCCTGGACAGGGCGATGCGCACCTGTGGACAACGATCGACGGACAGCAGGGACTCGGTCACGATTCGTGGTCATGACCCGTGCCGCGCTGCCCCGACCCACCCTCCTGCCCGGCCTCACCCGCCTCTGGCGTGACCGGCACACCCTGCAACTGGGTGTCGACCCCGGCCGGGCCGTCCTGCTGGAGATCGCCAACCCTCGGGCGGCGCGGCTGCTCGACCTGCTGGACGGCACCCGCAGCGAGCGGCACGTCCTGGAGCACGCGGCCACGATCGACGTCGGCCGGGACGAGGCCCGCACGCTGCTCGACACGCTGCGCGGCGCCGGTCTGGTCGTCGCCGCGCACACGCTGGTGCCGCGCGACCTGGCCGGCCCGCCACGGGCCCGGCTGGCCACCGAGGCCGGGGCTCTCGCCCTGGCCGCCGCGCGACTACCGGGCACGCCGGCCCAGGTGCTGCGCCGCCGGCTGGCCGCGCGCGTGGTGCTCGCGGGCGCCGGCCCCCTCGGCGCTCCCATGGCGCTCGCCCTGGCCCAGGCCGGGATCGGCCACGTCCGGCCCCAGCTGACCGGGCCGGTCGGTCCGGCCGACCTGGTCGGCACCGGGATCCCGGCCGCCGATCTCGGCCGCCCGCTCGGCGACGCGGTCCGCGACGCGCTCGCCCGCACCGCCCCCGGCACCGCCACCGGTCCGCTCCGCCCCGGCCGGGCCGACCTCGTGGTCCAGCTCGGTACGGACCGGCCGGCCGCCCTGGTCGCCGCCGCCCACGCCCAGCGCCGCCAGGTACACCTGCTGGTCGACCTCCGCGAGGGGGTACCGGTGGTCGGCCCCCTGGTCCGGCCGCCCGTCGGGCCCTGCCTCAACTGCCTCGACCTGCACCGCACCGACCGCGATGCCGACTGGCCGGCGCTCGCCGCCCAGCTCGCCGCCGGAGCGCCCGAGGCGATGTGCGCGACGCCGACGCTGCTGGCCGCGACGGCGTACGCGACCGCGGAGGCGCTGGCCCACCTCGACGGGAGCACGCCGGAGACGCTCGGCTGCGCCGTCGAGGTGACCGGCGCGGGTCGGTTGCGCCGCCGGCTCTGGGCTCCCCATCCGTCCTGCGCCTGCTCCCGGCGACCGCACCCCGCGCGGCCGGAGCGCGCCGCCGCCGACGCCGCCACGACGGTCGGGTCCCGCGGAACGGCCCAGCCCGGCCGCACGGCAGCCGCGGGCCCGTCGAGTCGGTAACAATGACCGGGTGACCGACATCCCGCGCCGGGCCGTGTCCCGGACCGCCAAGCTCGCCGCTCTGCCGCTCGGCTTCGCCGGCCGGACCGTCCTCGGCATGGGTAAGCGCGTCACCGGGCTCGCCTCCGACGTGATCTCCGCGGAGATCCAGCAGCGCACCGCCGAGCAGCTCTTCAGCGTCCTCGGCCAGCTCAAGGGCGGCGCGATGAAGTTCGGCCAGGCGTTGTCGGTCTTCGAGGCGGCGCTGCCCGAGGATATCGCCGCCCCCTACCGACAGGCGCTGACGAAGCTTCAGGAGGCCGCGCCGCCGCTGCCGGCGGCGAGCGTGCACAAGGTGCTCGCCGAGCAGCTCGGCCCCGACTGGCGGGACCGTTTCCTCGAGTTCAACGACACCCCGGCGGCGGCCGCCAGCATCGGCCAGGTGCACCGCGCGCTCTGGCGGGACCCGGGCTACGGGCCGGCGGGCGCGCCGGCCAGCCGCGAGGTCGCCGTCAAGATCCAATATCCGGGCGCGGGCGACGCGCTCCTCGCCGACCTCAAGCAGCTCTCCCGGCTGGGCGCGATGTTCCGCGCGATCCAGCCGGGGCTGGACGTCAAGCCGCTCCTGGTCGAGCTGCGGGAGCGGATCACCGAGGAGCTCGACTACGAGCTGGAGGCGGAGTCGCAGCGCGCCTTCGCCGCCGCGTACGCGGACGACCCGGAGATCTACATCCCGGCGGTGGTCTCGGCGTCGCCCCGGGTCCTGGTCACCGAGTGGGTCGAGGGCACGCCGCTGGCCGACATCATCCGTGAGGGCACCGAGGAGCAGCGCGACGAGGCCGGCCGGCTGATGGCCACCCTGCACCTCTCCGCGCCGCAGCGCGCCGGGCTGCTGCACGCCGACCCGCACCCGGGCAACTTCCGGCTGATGCCCGACGGGCGGCTCGGTGTGATCGACTTCGGGGCGGTGGCCCGGATGCCCGAGGGCACGCCGGAACCGATCGGCCGGATCGCCGCGCTGGCGCTGCGTGGCGACGCGGAAGAGGTGGTCGCGGGCCTGCGGGAGGAGGGGTTCGTCAGCTCCTCCGAGCCGATCGACGCCGAGGCGGTGCTCGACTTTCTCCATCCGATGCTGGCGCCGATCGCCGCCGAGGAGTTCCGGTTCACCCGGGCCTGGCTGCGCGGCGAGGCGGCCCGGCTGGCCAACCCCCGCTCCCCCGCGCACCAGCTCGGCCGGCAGCTCAACCTGCCCCCGTCGTACCTGCTGATCCACCGGGTGACGCTCGGCTCGATCGGGGTGCTCTGCCAGTTGGAGGCGAAGGCGCCGTACCGGGGCATCCTGGAGCGGTGGTTGCCCGGCTTCGCGCCGGTCGCCTGACACTCGGGCGGGCGCGCCCGGAACGACCGGACGCGCCCGACGTGACGGGTACGAAAGAAGGGCCCCTCCCTCGGGAGGGGCCCTTCGCACCTACAGAACGCCCAGCTCGCGGGCCGACCGGCTGCGGGCGGCCATGGCGACGGTACGGGCGGAACGGGTTGCCTCAGTGCTCGTGGTGGTGCGACCGGCCTGAGGCCGGAGCATTCGAGCCCGGGACAACGCTTCGTTGAGTAGTTGCGTCTCGGTGGTGTTGAACAGGTTCAGCATTCTCGTCAGCTTTCTCGCGGCCGGTGGGTCACCGGCGGTTGGTGGAACGGATCGGGTAGTTGTCAGGCCGCCAGCCGGACCGCGTCACGCGTGGACAGCCCACTGGCCGCCAGGCGCGCCTCGGCCTCGACCCGGAGCGCGGCGTCACGGGCGACGTCCTCCTTGCGCGGACGGCCACGGGGCCGCTTGCGCGGGACGACCGCGCCACGCTCGAAGATCTCGCCACCCCAGACGCCCCAGGGCTCGGCCCGCTCCACCGCACCGGCCAGGCACTCGACGCGCAGCGGGCAGTCCCCGCAGAGCGACTTGGCCAGCTCGAGCTCGGTGGGCGAGTCGGAGAACCACAGGTCGGGGTCGAACTTCCGGCAGGGCAGGTTCGCCTCCAGCTCGACGTTGATGTCGAGCGGGGCCAACGCCAGACTCATCGCCCGGTCACCTCTCTCTCACTTCGATCTCGTGGATCGCACTTCCGACGTACTTCGGCGGGGCAAAAAACTGAGGCCGCGGATCCCGGTGTGCGGGTTCCGCGGCCTCGAGGTGAGCCGGTGGTCTGGTTCAGACCGGTCTACCTCGAGGTGGAACACCGCGGACGTCCATGCGCCGCTTGGCGACATCGACACCCTTGCCCGTGAAGCCACTGGTCCCCTGGGTACCGTTCGGTGCCGGCGCGAGAATCAGCTCGGCCTGAGTCTCGGCCTGGTGCACCTGCGGAACCGACGGTCGCGCAACGGCGTGGGCAACCTGGACAGCCGACAGCGGAGCGACGGCAGCGGGCAGCGCCGCCGGACGCTCGTTGATGTAGAAGATCTCCATTGGTGCCACCTCCTCTGACGTTCCTCGTGCCGACTGGACCCACACCCGTGAGCAGCCCGAATGCCGCCGCTCGCGAGGTGTGCCATGAGGCTATGACGCCCGCGGGGGCGAGGGCAAACGAATTTACGACGAGATTTCGAAAGTTTTCTCCGGGCAGATTTCGTCCACCGCCGCACCGGCCACCAGCGCCAGCACCGCCTCCCCGTAGAGCCCCAGCTTGCGCGGCCCGATCCCGGCGATCGCCGTCAGGTCCTGCGGCCGGCTCGGCCGCCGCTCGGCCAGCGCGACCAGGGTCGCGTCGGTGAAGACCACGTACGCCGGAACCCGCTGGCCACCGGCCACGCGGCGTCGCCACTCGCGTAGGCGCTCGTGCAGCTCCTCGTCGATGTCCGACGGGCAGGTGGCGCAGCGGCCCACCTTGCGGTCCGGACCGGCGAGCAGTGTCGCGCCGCAGATCCGGCAGGAGACGATCTGGGTACGCCGCCGCTCGGCGGTACGCCGGACCCCGCCCGCCCCGGCCCGCTCGGTCCCGCCCGACCGGTCCAACTGGGGCAGGAACCGGCAGGGCCGCCTAGCCCGCCCGCCCGGCGAGCGGGCCGAGGCGTACGAGAGCCAGAGCCACTCGCGGGCCCGGGTGATGCCCACGTACAGCAGCCGGCGCTCCTCCTCCACCTGCTCGGGAGTCTTCGCGTACGTGGTGGGGAGGGTGCCTTCGGAGAGCCCGACCAGGAACACCGCGTCCCACTCCAGGCCCTTCGCCGAGTGCAGGGACGCGAGGGTCACGCCCTCGACGGTGGGCGCGTGCTGGGCGGCCGCGCGCCGGGCCAGCTCGTCGGTGAAGTCGGCCAGCGTGACCGGGCGCTCCACCGAGGCGGCCGGCCCGATCGGCAGGACCGGCGGGGTGGCCGCGTACTCCTCGGCGAGCTGGACAAGCGCGGCGAGCGCCTCCCACCGCTCGCGGGCCGCGCCACCGGCCGGCGGGCTGTCGGGTGCCCAGCCCACCGCGCCGAGCGCCTCGACCACGGCGACCGGCAGCGGGGTCTCCCCCGGGATCGAGCGGGTGGCGGCCCGCAGCGCGACCATCGCCTGCCGCACCTCGGCGCGCTCGAAGAACCGCTCCGCCCCCTGAACCTGGTACGGCACCTCGGCCTCGGTCAGCGCCTTCTCGTACGCCTCGGACTGCGCGTTGGTGCGGAACAGCACGGCGATCTCGCGGGCCGGTGTGCCGGCGTCGACCAGCGCGCGGCAGCGGGCGGCGACGGCGGCGGCCTCGGCCGGCTCGTCGGTGAAGATCCGCAGATCCGGCTCCGGGCCGGCCGGTCGCTGGCCGACCAGCTCCAGGCGCAGCCGGGCCTCGGTGCCCCGGGCCTGCGAGATCACCGCGTTGGCGAGGCCGACGACCTGGGGGGTGGAGCGGTAGTCGCGGACCAGCCGGACCACCGTCGCGCCCCGGTGGCGACGCGGGAAGTCGACGAGGTACGCCGAGGTGGCGCCGGTGAACGAGTAGATGGTCTGGCTGGCGTCGCCGACCACGGTCAGGTCGTCGCGCCCGCCCAGCCACGCCTCCAGCAGCCGCTGCTGGAGGGGGTTGACGTCCTGGTACTCGTCGACGACGAAGTGCCGGTACTGGGCGCGGACCTGCTCGGCCACGTCCGGGTGCTCCTCGATGCCCCACACCGCGGCGCGCAGCATGTCCTCGAAGTCGATCACACCGCCCGACCGCTTGAGCTTCTCGTACGCGGCGAAGACGTCGGCGACCTTCGCCGGCTCGTACGGGGTGTCGCGCAGCGCCTTGGCCGCCGCCACCACGTACTCCCCGGGCTCGACCAGGGACGACTTGGCCCACTCGATCTCACCGGCGAGGTCCCGGGCGCCCGCCCGGTCGGCCCGCAGCCCCACCTTCCCGGCGGCGAGGGTGACCAGCCGGACCTTGCTGTCCAGCAGTTCGGGCATCGCCCGACCGTCGAGGAGCCGGGGCGCGAAGTACCGCACCTGGCGCAGGGCCGCCGCGTGGAACGTCCGCGCCTGCACGCCGGGCACCCCGAGCGCGGTGAGCCGGCTGCGCATCTCGGCGGCGGCGCGGGCGGTGAAGGTGACGGCGAGCACGTGCCGTGGCGAGATCTCGCCGGTCAACGCCCGGTGGGCGATCCGCGAGGTGACCGCCCGCGTCTTCCCGGTGCCGGCGCCGGCCAGGATGCAGACCGGGCCGGCCGGGGCGGTCACCGCCGACCGCTGCTCCGGATCGAGCCCGGCGAGCACGCGCTCGGACGTTGAGTGAACCACCACAGCGAGGAATTGTCTCAGCTCCGCCGGACGTTGCTCTGGTTAGCCTCAGCTTGATTCACGACTGCGACCTTGGAGGACCCGACGATGCTGACGATGTATTCCACTTCCTGGTGCGGCTACTGCCACCGCCTGAAGTCGCAGCTGGACCGGGAGGGCATCGGGTACGAGGTGGTCGACATCGAGCAGGACCCGAAGGCCGCCGAGTTCGTGATGAGCGTCAACGGGGGCAACCAGACGGTGCCGACGCTGCGCTTCGCCGACGGCAGCGCGCTCACCAACCCGTCGGTCAAGCAGGTCAAGGAGCACCTGGCCAAGCTGGCCGCCTGACCGTGGATCAACACCCGAGCGGCCGACCCCGGCGGGGGTCGGCCGCTCGTCGCGTCCGGGGCCAGCCGTCCCGGCCGGCGCGCAGGTCGCCGGCGAACGATCAGGACGTGCGGCGTCGACGTGCCGCGCCCACCACCTCCTTCTCGACCCGACGGCGCGGGAGCGGGACCGGCGGGTGCGCGTGGGCCGGTGGTGGGGTCAGCGCCCGACCCCGCCAGAGGTAGGCGCCGGCCACCAGGGTCGCCAGGCCGACCGTCGCGAAGAGCAGGCGGTAGTCGAGGACGCCGACGAGCAGCGCGCCGGCGCCGATCGAGAACGCCTGCGGGCCGCTGACCACCGCCTCGGAGGCGGCGGCGACGCGGCCGATGAGCCCGGGCGGCGTACGCCGCTGGATCAGCGTGTGCAGCCCCACCATGGTCAGCGGCAGCGACACCCCGGCCAGCAGCACCGCGCCGAAGCCCAGCCACAGGCTGGGGTACGCCAGCGCCAGCGCGGCCGGCCCGAACAGCGCCACCCCGGCGGCCAGCGCGCCCACCTCGCCCACCCGTCGGACCACGCCGGGCGACAGGAGCCCGCCGACCAGTCCCCCGATCCCCTGCACGGTCACCAGCACGCCGACGAACGCGGCGTCGCGGCGCAGCCCCTGGTCGACGTACGCGAAGATCAGCGACTCACTGAAGCCCATCACCAGCGAGCCCAGGCCGTAGCCGAGCAGCGCGCGGCGCAGCGCCGGCTCGCCGGCCAGGTGCCGGATCCCGGCGCCCAGCCCGGCCGGCCAGCGCGCCCCGCGCGCGTCCCGGGGCGTCTCGGTGACCCGGAGCACGCCCACCACCGCCCCGGCGGTCAGGAAACCCGCCATCGCGACGCCGGTCAGCAGCCAGCCCCCGGCGGCGGCGTAGAGACCGGCGCCGGCCAGTGGGCCGACGAGGCGCAGTCCCTGGCGCACGGTCTGGAGGACGCCGTTCGCGTCGGCGAGCAGCTCGGCCGGCACCAGTTGCCGGATCAGTCCGCTGAGCAGGGCGCTGAGCGTGACGTACGACAGCCCGTACAGCGCCGCGACCAGGTAGATGATCCACACGTCGGCGCCGTCCCGGACGACGAACAGCGGGGTGAGCAGGACCGCGGTGACGAGGTTCGCGCCGACGAAGAAGGGCCGGCGGGGCACCCGGTCGACGAACCAGCCGACCAGCGGTGCCAGCGTCATCGGCGCGATGATCGCGAAGATGGTGGCACCGGCCCGCCCGTCCGACCCGGTCAGCTCCTTCACCCAGACGGCGAGTGCGAGCAGCAGGATCGACTCGGCCGCCATGCTGGCCAGCAGGCCGGCGAAGAGCAGCCGGAAGTCCGGGCGGCGCAGGACGGTGCGCATGTGTCCTCCGTCGAGGTGGTGCGCGGCGTGCCCGGTTTCCGACGAGACACGCCATTGGCCGGAACCTCCGGCGCCGGTCACGCCGTCCATACTGACGGTGGGGGGCGAATTTCATACAGTTACCGTCGCGTCCGCGGCGGTCTACGGGAAAGAGGACATCGTGCCTCCAGCCTCACCCAGTCCCATCCTGCGACGGCGCAGGCTGGGCATCGAGCTGCGCCGGCTGCGCGAGGCCGCCGGTCTCACCGGGGACCAGGTCATCGAGCGGGTCGGGTGGGCCTCCGCGTCCAAACTCTCCCGGCTGGAGAACGGTCGCAGCCGGCCGGACCCGCAGGACGTCCGTGACCTGCTCGACCTCTACCGGGCCGACGGGGCGTTGCGCGAGGAGCTGCTGGCCATCACCGGGGAGGCCGGCGACATGCGGGGGTGGCTGAGGAACTACCCGGTGATGACCCAGCAGCAGCGCAGCTTCGCCGAGCTGGAGGCGGGCTGCGTCGAGATCTCCGAGTACAACCCGGTCCTGGTGCCGGGGCTGCTCCAGACCCCGGGGTACGCCCGGATCCGGATCGCCTCGGCGCGTGAGGTCGACGAGGCGGCCGGGGAGCCGGAGGTCGCCGAGGACATCGAGACCGAGGTGGGCGCCCGGCTGGCCCGCCAGTCGCTGCTCACCCGCGCGCCGGACGCGCCCCGCTACACCGCCGTGCTCGAGGAGGCCGCGCTCGGCGGCCGGGCCGGCCCGCCGGACGTCCTCCGGGAGCAGTTGATGCAGCTGTGCGAGCTGGCCATGCTGCCGAACGTCGTGCTCCACGTGCTGCCCGGGGACACCCCGGTCGGTGACTGGTACCTGCCGCCGACCGCGTTCTCCCTCTACCGCTTCGCCGACCCTCAGGACCCGGAGACCGTAGCGATCGAGGGCGGTTTTCTCAACGTCATGTCGACGGAGGTAAAAGCCCTAAATCGCTATAAAGTAGTGTTCGAGTGGTTGTGCACGGCGGCGCTCTCCGCATCGGACACTCTCTCCTGGCTGATCCAGGCCACGGGGCGGCTGCCCGACGCGGCGGCCCCGTCCACAGTGGCGTACGGGCCGGCAACGGCGCCGACCCAACGCCGCCGGCACCACGGGCGCCTGACGGAACGGTGAACGAGCCGGCACCCCGCCGTCGGGTCGTGCGGCACCACTCGTTCCATCGGTCGGTTCACCCACAGGAGTGAGACCATGCACGAGATCCGCAACACGCCGTCCGTCCTTCCCGAGCTGGCCGACGTGCCATGGCGCAAGAGCACGCGAAGCCAGACCTCCAACTGCGTCGAGGTGGCGCCGCTGCCGACCGGCCCGGCCGCCGTCGCCCTGCGGGACAGCAAGGACCGCGGCGGCCCGGTGCTGCTGTTCGACCGGGCCGGGTGGCTGGGCTTCCTGGCCGGGACGAAGGACGGCCAGTTCGACCGGGCCTGATCGTCGTACGCCTCGGGGCCGCCGGCATCGTGCCGGCGGCCCCGTCGCGTGTCCGGATCGGACCCACCGGCCTCGCCTGATCGGACGAGCCGCCCGGCCGATGGTCGCGTTTCACTTGCTGGGACAGCTACGCGGCGTAACATGGCCCGTGAATGACGTGGAACTTCCACCCCGTTCCTCGATCGTCGCGGCACATCCGGAGACCGACATGCGGTTCCTGATCGTACGCACCGACGTCCGCGCGGCAGCCGACGTGGACATCGCCGCCGCCTGGGCCGGCGGTGGCCGCCTGCGCGACGAGACCACCTCCCCCGAGCCACGCCGCCAGGTCGTGCACGCCGACGACCGGGACGCCGCCCTGGTGCTGGCCCGGGCCCTCGCCTCGGTCGGCGCGGTGCGCGCCGGCAAGCAGCGGGTGAAGGTGCTCCCGCTCGACGAGCCGACGGCGGCCTGGCCGGGCTGGACGGTCGACCGGGGCAGCTGACCACGAGACGTCCGTCGTGGCCGGCCCGGCTCCCCCGCCGTGTTCCTTGCCCCAGCCGGCCACGACGGCCCCGGGTTCCCGGCCCGTGACCGTCGCGGCAACGGCGGCCACGGGCCGGGACCCCGTTTTCACGCCCGCCCGGCAACCGACCGTTGCGGCGGCCGTCCGCCGCGCCCGCGGGCGGGTCCGGCGGCGGTCAGCAGTGGCCGTCGAGCCAGCGGTGGACCAGGAACAGGGCGATCGACGACGGCGGCGGCAGCACCAGCCGGTCGCCGTCCACGTCGACCGTCCGCCCGGCCAGTGCCGCGCCGATCTCGCCCCGGGTGAACCAGCGGGCGTACGCGATCTCCGCCGGGTCGACGCGGACCGGGTGCGCCGGATCGGCCGTGGCCAGGAAGCCCAGCATCAGCGAGCCGGGGAACGGCCAGGACTGGCTGCCCGCGTACGCGATGTCGGTGACCGGGACGCCGACCTCCTCGTGGACCTCGCGCAGCACGGCCGCCTCGGCCGACTCGCCCGGCTCGATGTAGCCGGCGAGGCAGGAGAACCGGCGCTCCCCCGGGACGCGCGGCCAGGTGGCGTTGTTGCCGAGCAGACAGCGCCCGTCCGGGCCGGGCACCCCGTCGTGCACCAGCACGATCATCGCGGGGTCGGTACGCGGCCAGACCCGCTCGCCGGCCGGGGCGACCCGGGACCAGCCCGCCTCGTCCATGGCCGTCGGCTGTCCGGTGACCGGCGAGAAGGCGTGCCGCCGGTGCCAGTTCAGCAGGCCCAGCCCGGTGGTGAACAGACCGGCGTCGCGGTCGCCGAGCAGGTGGCCGATCTCGCGCAGGTGCGCCGGACGGGTGCCGGGCAGTTCCGGCAGCGGCGCGTCGACGAGGAACACCGGCACACCGTCGGGCTCGACGCCGAGGAACATCGCCCGCTCGACGGCCTCCTCCGGCACGTCCTTCGGGCCGACGAGCGCCAGCGTCGGTGGCGTGGCATCGGCGTCCACCAGCGCCCGCCCCTCGGAGTCGCCGTCCAGCACCAGCACCCGGGCCCCGGCCCACGCCTGGGCCAACCAGCCCGGATCCGTACGCCGGTGCGCCGCCCGGTCCAGGGTGGATCGGGCCAGCGGTGGGGCCTGCTCCCCGCCGCTCACTGCCCGCCCGGTTCGGTGACGATCGGGGTGAGCGCCTCGAGCTGCGGGGCGACCCGCTCGGCGTCGCCCAGGACGACCATGACCCCCCGGGCCGGCGCGAGGTACCGGGCCGCCGCCTCGGCGACATCGGCCACGGTCGCCTTCGCCAGCCGGGCCGCGTGCTCGGCCAGGAAGTCCAGGCGGAGGCCGCTGCCGGCGTACGCGCTGGTCAGCGACGCCAGCCCGGCCTGCGTGGACATGCCGAGCTGGAGGGTGCCGAGGGCGTACTGGCGGGCCTGCTCCAACTCCTCGGCCTTCGGCGGTACGGAGGCCAGCCGGCCCAGCTCGTACGTGGTCTCCAGCAGCGCTGGCCCGGTCACCTCGGTGGCCACCTCGGCGGCCGCGACCAGCACCGACCCGGCGACCGAGTGCTCGACCAGCGAGTGCGGCCCGTACGTGTAGCCCTTGTCCTCGCGGATGTTCTCGACCCAGCGGGACGAGAAGTAGCCGCCGAAGATCAGGTTGGCCAGTTGCAGCGCGGCGTGGTCCGGGTGGGTGCGCGGCACCGCCGGCAGCGCCACGCGCAGCGACGACTGCACCGACCCGGGACGGTCGACGAGCAGCAGCGGCCCCGGCTCCAGCGGCGGCGTGGGCGGCAGCTCGGCCACGTGCCCCGCGCCGTTCCAGCCGGCGAGCGCCTTCTCGGCCGCGTCCAGCGCCCGGTCCGGCTGGACGTCCCCGACCAGTACGAGGACCGCGTCGGCCGGGTGCACCCGCTGGGCGTGCAGGGTCCGCAGCACACCCGGTCGCACCGCCCCGACCTGCTCCGGATCGGGGGTCTGCACCGCGTACGGGTGCTTGCCGTAGATCCGCTTGAGCAGGGCGGTGCGGGCGAGGTGCGCCGGCTGGCTCTGCGCCACCTGGATCCGGTCGATCAGCCGGTCCCGCTCGGTGGCGACGTCGTCGGCCGGGTACGTCGCCCCGGTCAGCACGTCGGCCAGGATCTCCAGCGTCCGGTCCAGGCCGGTGACCAGCCCGGCGCCGGAGAGCATCAGCCGGTCCGGGTCGATCCCGGCGGACAGCCCACCGCCGACCTTCTGCAGCTCGGCGGCGATCTGTACGGCCGTCATCGTCTCCGTGCCGGAGAGCAGGGTCTGCGCGAGCATCGCGCCCCGGGCGAGGTGCACACGCCCGAAGGGCATCCAGAGCCGCAGCTCGACCAGGGGCACGGCCGGCCGGCGTACGGCGATCACCGTGAGCCCGTTGCCCAGCGTGCGCTCGGCCTGCTTCGGCAGCTTGAGCTTGCGGGTGGGGCCGAGCGGCGGCAGCGTACGCGGAGCGGTGGGGGCGACCGTGGTCACCGGGCCCTTCTTCGTACGCGACCGCGGGGCTCGCAGGCCCGGCTCACTCCTCGCGCTCACCGGGCACCGCCGGCGATGACCTCGATGGAGGCGCGGCGCTCCGGGCGCAGCGTGGCGGCGGCGGCCTGGACCGCCTCCTCGGTGACCTCGCCGACCAGGCGGGGCAGCTCGTTCAGCAGGCCCGGTTCACCGCGCTGCTGCTCCAGGACGGCCATCCGCAGGGCCCGCCCGAGCACCGCGTCGGTGTCGCGCAGCAGGTGGGTGGCCATCCGCGCCTGGGTGCGGGCCAGCTCGCCGTCGGCCAGCCCGTCGGTGGCGAGCCGGTCCAGCTCCTCGTCGACCGTCCGCAGCACCTTGTCCACGTCGCCGCCGGGCGGCAGGTGCGCCTGGAGCAGGAGGGCGGTCGGGTCGCGTACGTCGAACGGGTCGCCCATGAAGCTCAGGTACCCGCCGACGCTGGTCACCGTCCGGTCCCGCAGGACCAGCCGCTCGACCAGCCGGGAGGCGTCGCCGTCGGTGAGCACCTCGGCGAGCACCACGTACGGCAGGTAGCCGGCGAAGTCGCCGACCGGGTCGGGCACCCGCCAGGCGGAGGCGACCGCGGGGAGCGGGGCCAGCGCGTCGGTGTACGACGTGCGGCGCTCGGCGGTCAGGTCCGGCTCGTCGAAGCTCGGCCGCTCGGGGGCGGGGCGGGCGGGCACGTCGCCGAAGTGCCGCTCGATCAGCTCGGCCGCCCCGGCGACGTCGATGTCCCCGCTGACCGCCAGCACCGCGTTGCCGCTGGCGTAGTAGCGCCGGAAGAAGTCGGCCGCGTCGACGACGGTGGCCGACTCCAGGTCGTCGAAGGAGCCGTAGCCGTCGTGCGCGTTGGGGAACGTGTCGAACATGACCGGCGGGAGGGTCAGCCAGGGGAAGCCCCCGTACGGGCGGTTGAGCACGTTGACGCGGATCTCCTCCTTGACGACGTCGACCTGGTTGCGCAGGTTCTCCTCGGTCAGCCGGGGGCCGCGCATCCGGTCCGCCTCCAGGAACAGCGCCCGCTCCAGGGCGTTGCTCGGCAGCGTCTCGTAGTAGTCGGTGTAGTCGAGGTGGGTGGAGCCGTTGAAGGTGCCTCCCGCGCCCTGCACGTGCCGGAAGTGGGCCAGTTTCTCCAGGTTCTCCGAGCCCTGGAACATGAGGTGCTCGAAGAGGTGCGCGAAGCCCGTACGCCCCTCGGGTTCCGAGCGGATGCCGACGTCGTAGACGACCGCCACCCCGATCACCGGGGCGCTGCGGTCGGGTGTCAGGACCACCCGCAGGCCGTTGTCGAGGGTGAACCGCTCGACCGGATACCTCGTCGCTGGGATCTTCGCTCTGCGCGTCGGCACGGCTCGACCCTAGCGCGTCGGCACCCCCCGTACCGCCGACCTACCGGCACCGGACACGGCCGGTCCGGCAGGTACGCCCCGCCGCCCCGGACGGATGCCGCACAACCTATCAAGCTAGTAGGAATAACCGTCATCACCGGGATCGCCGTCCCGCGATGTGGATGCGTCTTGACTGAGGCCAGCCCCTGGCCCACTCTTCCTACCTATTAAGTAGGAATACTGCGGATTGGATGGACGATGAGACGCTCTCCCCTGCGCCGGCTGGTCTCCCTGGCCGCCGTCGCCGTCGTCGGCGCGGCGACCCTGGGCACCGCCGCCGCCTGCGGCGACGACAGCGAGAGCGCGGGTGGCGGGTCCGGCCCGGTCACCCTGCGGCTCGGCTACTTCCCCAACATCACCCACGCCCCGGCCGTGGTCGGCGTCGAGAAGGGCATCTTCGCCGACAAGCTGGGGGACGGCGTCGACCTGAAGACCACCACCTTCAACGCCGGCCCCGCCGCGATCGAGGCGATCTTCTCCGGCGCGCTCGACGCGACGTACATCGGTCCGAACCCGACGGTCAACGCCCACTCCAAGTCCAAGGGTGAGGCGGTCCGGGTCGTCTCCGGCGCCGCCTCCGGCGGTGTCGCGCTCGTGGTGAAGCCCGAGATCACCTCCTGGGAGCAGCTGCGGGGCAAGAGGATCGCCACGCCGCAGCTCGGCAACACCCAGGACGTGGCGATCCGCCACTGGCTCAAGGAGAAGGGCCTCAAGACCACCAAGGAGGGCGGCGGCGACGTCACCATCGTCCCGCAGGAGAACGCCCAGACCGTGGAGACCTTCGGCACCGGCGCCATCGACGGCGCCTGGGTACCCGAGCCCTTCGTCTCCCGCCTGGTGAACGCCGGCGGCAAGGTGCTCGTCGACGAGCGGGACCTCTGGCCGGGCGGCAAGTTCGTCATCACCAACCTGATCGTCAGCACGAAGTTCCTCAAGGAGCACCCGGACGTGGTGCAGAAGCTGGTCGAGGGTCAGGTCGCGGCGAACGAGTTCGTCAACACCAAGCCGGACGAGGCCCAGCAGGCGATCTCCGACCACATCGGCAAGATCACCGGCAAGCCGCTGGACCTCAAGCTCATCAAGCAGGCGTGGTCGACGCTGGAGTTCACCAACGACCCGATCGCGTCCTCGCTGAAGACCGGCCTCGACCACGCCGTCGCGGTCGAGCTGACCCAGCCGGTGGACCTCGCCGGCCTGTACGACCTGAGCTACCTCAACACGGCGCTCAAGGCGCAGGGCAAGGCCGAGGTCGTCCAGCCATGACGTCGACCACGACGGCGCCGTGCAGCGCGACCACCCCGGTCGCGCTGCACGGCGTGACCAAGGTGTACGGGCGCGGGACGAACGCCGTCCTCGCCCTGGACGGGGTCTCCCTGGACGTCGCGCCCGGCGAGTTCGTCTGCCTCGTCGGCGCGTCCGGCTGCGGCAAGAGCACCCTGCTGAACCTGGTCGCCGGGCTGGACCGCCCGAGCGGCGGGCGGATCGAGCTGCCCGACGGCGTGAACCCGGGACTGATGTTCCAGGAACCGGCGCTCTTCCCGTGGCTGACCGTCGAGGGCAACGTCGAGGTGCCGCTGAAGCTGCGCGGGCTGCCCCGGGCCGAGCGCCGGGAGCGGGTCGCCGAGCTGCTGCGCACGGTGCACCTCGCCGACTTCGGCCGCAAGCGCCCGCACGAGCTGTCCGGCGGCATGCGGCAGCGCGTCGCGCTGGCCCGCACCCTGGCCCTGGACACCCCGGTGCTGCTGATGGACGAGCCGTTCGGCGCCCTCGACGCGATGACCCGCGACATCCTGCACGACGAGCTGGAACGGATCTGGACCGAGCGGAAGCTCACCGTGCTCTTCGTGACGCACAACGTCCGGGAGGCCGCCCGACTGGCCGACCGGATCATCCTGCTGTCCAGCCGCCCCGGCCGGATCATCCACTCCACCCGGGTCGACGTGCCCCGGCCCCGGCGCATCGACTCCCCCGAGATCGCCGCCATCGCCGCCGACGTCACCGACCGGATCCGTACGGAGGTGGGCCGCCATGGCCAGTGACACCCTCACCAGCGCCCAGCGCAGCGACGTCGAGATCTCCGGACTGGACGCGTTGGAGATCGCGGGTCGCGACAAGGAGCAGTCCCGCCTGAACCGGCTCTGGGCGGGGATCTGGCCCAAGGTCGCCGCGCTCGCGCTGACCATCGGCATCTGGCAGGTCGTGGTCTGGACCGGCTGGAAGCCGCCGTACGCGCTGGCGCCTCCCGGCCCGGTCTTCGCGGACCTGGTGGACTACGTCACGAGCCCCGCCCTCTGGGACGGTCTGGCCGCGACCGGGCGGCGCGCGGCACTCGGGTTCACCGCCGCCGTCGTGATCGGACTGGCCCTGGGGCTGGCCGTCGCCCGGGTCCCGGTTCTGCGCGCGGCGATCGGCTCGATGATCACCGCGTTGCAGACCATGCCGTCGATCGCCTGGTTCCCGCTGGCGATCCTGCTGTTCGGCCTCACCGAGCAGGCGATCTTCTTCGTGGTGGTGCTGGGGGCGGCGCCGTCCATCGCCAACGGCGTCATCTACGGCGTGGACTACGTACCACCGCTGCTGCTGCGGGCGGGTCGCAACCTCGGGGCGCGGGGCCTGAACCTCTACCGCTACGTGATCGCCCCGGCCGCGCTGCCCGCCATCGTCGCCGGTCTCAAGCAGGGCTGGGCGTTCGCCTGGCGCAGCCTGATGGCGGGCGAACTGCTCGTGGTCATCGCGAGCACCACCTCGATCGGCACCCAGCTCACGTACGCCCGCGAGCTCAGCGACGCGGAGCGGCTGATCTCGGTCATGATCGTGATCCTGTTCATCGGCCTGCTGGTCGACGCGGCCTTCGGCGCGGCGGACAAGGCGATCCGGCGGCGCTGGGGCGTGCTGGACCCGGCCGGTCAGTGACGTGTACGTCTCCGCGCGCAGCGACTACGCCCTCCGGGCGATGCTCGCCGTCGCCGCCGGAACCACCGGCGACGCGGCGACGACGGGCGGCGACCGGAAACCGGCGGGCGCCGACGGGCACCCGCCGCCGGGTGGCGAGCTGGTGAAGGCGGCGGCACTGGCCGAGGCCCAGGAGATCCCGCTGAGCTTCCTCCAGGGCATCCTGGTCGACCTGCGCCGGGCCGGGCTGCTGCTCAGCCACCGGGGCACCGAGGGCGGGTACGCCCTGGCCCGGCCGGCGGAGGAGATCACCGTGGGCGACGTGCTGCGCGCCGTCGGCGGCTCACTGACCACGGTGCGTGGGCTGCCCGCCGAGCGGGCCGGCTACCAGGGGGTCGCCACCGGGCTGCGGGACGTGTGGCTGGCCGTACATGGGGCCATCGCCCTGGTCGTCGACCAGACCACCCTCGCCGACCTGCTCTCGGCCGGGCAGCGTCCGACCGCCGACGCACCCCTCGCCGGCACCTGACGGCGGGTGGCTCTGGTCGGGGCCATGCCCCGGATCCCGACCAGAGCCCGTCCCGCGTGGCCTGCTAGCTCTCGGTCGGGGCGGACGCCCCGTCCGGGCTGTGCAGCTCCACCGGCGCGGCCGGGTTGGCACCGCCCGGCACGGCGTGCCACGGGGTGAAGACCGCGACCAGGGCGAGCAGCACCCCGGCGGCGGCGACCGCCACCACCAGCAGCAGTTCCCGTACCGCACCCGAGCCGGTGTCCCCCGTCAT
Organism: Micromonospora thermarum; assembly: GCF_012034245.1. Lineage (GTDB taxonomy): Bacteria > Actinomycetota > Actinomycetes > Mycobacteriales > Micromonosporaceae > Micromonospora > Micromonospora thermarum. Next base: position 175,473 of record NZ_JAATEO010000008.1, read on the forward strand.
CGCGCCCTCCCCGCCGGGCGGTCGGCCCGGCTCTGTCCCCCGGGCACACTGTCACCTGCCACGGTGTAGGGCACAGTCGCCGATCGGACGAGAGCGGTGCTGATTGCCGACTCAAGCCACGCGCCCACACGAGGGGCCGGAACGCACCGGCGGGGTGTTCATCCGGCCCGGCCCCGGCGCCGGGGACGGGCCGCGGGAGGGGCCGGCCGGACGGCGGCCGGCCGGTCAGCTGGTCCGGGGACGGCGGGTACGCCGAGGGCGGCCCGAGGAGCGGTGGCCGGCCCGGCCTCCCGTACCGCCGGCCTGGCCCGCCGCGTCGCCCCGGCGCGGTGCGGGAACCGCCGGCGGCGGCGCGATCGTCACCGGGACACCCGACGGCTCCCGGGCACCGGTCACCCGGACCAGCTCCGGGTGACCGGGGCGTACGCGGGTCGACTCGGGGCTGATCCCGGCCGTCGCCATCAGCCGGGACACCTCCTGCCGCTGCTCGGGCAGGACCAGGGTGACCACCGTGCCCGACTCCCCCGCCCGGGCGGTCCGGCCGCCTCGGTGCAGGTAGTCCTTCGCGTCGGTCGGCGGGTCCACGTTGACCACCAGGTCGAGCCCGTCCACGTGGATGCCCCGGGCCGCCACGTCGGTGGCGACCAGCGCGGTCACCTGCCCGGTGCGGAACTGCTCCAGGATGCGGGTGCGCTGCGGCTGGGACTTGCCGCCGTGCAACGCGGCCGCGCGGACGCCCTTGGCGAGCAACTGGCGGGCGACCCGGTCGGCACGGTGCTTCGTGCCCATGAACATGATGGTGCGGCCCTCCCGGGCCGCGATCCAGCTCAGCGCGGCCGGCTTGTCGACCGCCTCCACGTGCAGCACGTGATGGGTCATCGCGGTGACGGTGGCCGTGCCCGGGTCAACCGAGTGGGTCACCGGGTCGGTCAGGAAGCGCCGGACCAGCCGGTCGACGCCGCCATCCAGGGTGGCCGAGAAGAGCATCCGCTGGCCGTTCGGGGCGACCTGTTCGAGCAGGCGGGTGACCTGCGGCAGGAATCCCATGTCGGCCATCTGGTCGGCCTCGTCCAGCACGGTGACGCCGACCTGGTCGAGCCGGACGTCGCCCCGGTTGATCAGGTCGTGCAGGCGCCCGGGCGTGGCCACCACCAACTCGGCGCCGGCCCGCAGCGCCTCCGCCTGCCGGTTCAGCGACAGGCCACCGACCACGGTGGCGCAGCGCAGCCCGACCGCCCGGGCGTACGGGTCGAGGGCCGTAGTCACCTGCTGGGCCAGCTCACGGGTGGGCACCAGCACGAGCGCGAGCGGGCGCCCCGGCCGGGCGCGGCGGCCGGCGGTGCGGGAGAGGAGTGGAAGCCCGAAGGCCAGGGTCTTGCCGGAGCCGGTACGGCCGCGGCCGAGCACGTCCCGGCCGGCGAGCGAGTCCGGCAGGGTCGCCTCCTGGATCGGGAACGGCGCGGTGATGCCCTGCGCGGCCAGTTCGGCGAGCAGCGCCGGGGCGAGCCCGGTGTGGGCGAACGACGGTGCGACGGTGGTCATGGTGAGCCTTCCTCGACGCGGCACGTGTCGAGGGAGGGCGCCGGGCGGCGCTGTCGACCGGCGGAACCGTCCGCCGGGACTCACAAGCACGAACCGAAAAGGTACGGGGCCGGCCCGCCCCCGCGTCGCCGCCTGGTTGCCAGGTCGACGGCGGGGCGGGCCGGTCCCGTCACCACGCCCGGAGGGCATGGTGGGTGTTACCCGATCCGAAGATCAGAGCGGGCGGATGTTCTCCGCCTGCGGGCCCTTCTGGCCCTGGGTCACCTCGAACTCGACCCGCTGGTTCTCGTCCAGGCTCCGGTAGCCGGAGGACTGGATGGCCGAGAAGTGGGCGAAGACGTCGGCGCCGCCGCCGTCCGGGGTGATGAAGCCGAAGCCCTTGTCAGCGTTGAACCACTTGACGGTGCCAATTGCCATGTTCGTCTCCTTGACGGAACGTCGAACCCGCACCTGTTGCGGGCTCGAGAGGAGCGGACCGCGCCGGATCGCGCGGCCTGCCTGTCGCTTCTGGTCGCCCCGCCCGGAGAACTCCGGACACAACAAAGAGCGCCTGGGGCCACAATCCGCCAGGCGCACACAGAGTCTCTGGGAACCATAACTGCAACGGCACCAACCTATCACGGATGGCCGGAAACGCCACCCGCTTGCGGACTTTCCGGCACCGAAGCGATCAGCGCGGTCAGCCCGGCGACGTCGAGCAGGTCCACCGGCCGGACCGTCACCCCGTCCCGGACGTAGTGGAAGGCCGCCCCGATCCGGTCGACCGGCACGCCGACCAGCTCCGCCCAGGCCAGCCGGTACACGGCGAGCTGCACCGCCGCCGCCTCGGCCGCCGGCCCGGTCGGCTGCCGGCCGGTCTTCCAGTCGACCACGTCGAACCGGCCCCCCGGGCGGGCGAAGACGGCGTCCATCCGACCACGGACCACGATGCCGGCGATCACCGTCGCGAACGGAACCTCCACCTCCACCGGCGTCCGGTCGGCCCACTCGCTGGCAAGGAAGCGCTCCTGGAGCTCGGCCAGCGCCTCGTCCGGCGCGGCGTCCGCGTCCGCCGCGCCGGGCAGTTCGTCGACGTCGAGCAGCCGGTCGGCCCCGAAGCGCTGCTCCAGCCAGGCGTGGAAGGCGGTGCCCCGCCGGGCGTACGGGTTGGGTTCGCTGGGCAGCGGACGGCGCAGCGTCCGGGCGAGGCCGGCCGGATCCCGGCGCAGGGCCACGAGCTGGGTGACCGAGAGCTGCCCGGGCAGCGCGACCTCGACCGGACCGGACTGCCGGGTCAGCTCGGCCCGCTCGGCGAGGAGCAGGTCGGCCTCCCGCCGCCACCGGGTCACCTCGGGATCCTCGGCGACCACGTCGGCGGGCGCGCCGCTCGTCGGCCCGCTGTCCACAGCGCCCGTCGGATCGCTCGCGCCGACCGGGCGCTCGGCGGACCCGTCCGAGAAGCTCCCGCCGGCCGCGGGCGCGTCCGTGGCCGGGCGGGCACCGGCGCCGTCGGCGAGGTACCGCCGGACCAGCGCTGCCGCCTCGGCGAGGGCCGGCCGGCGCCCGCCCAGGGGATCGGCCGGCCACTCGGCCCGGAGCACGACCTCGGTCGTCGGGTTGACCGCGTCCGGGGCGGGCTCGGGAGCCCACTCGTCGACCACGTGCCCCGCGCCACCGTCCAGGCAGGCATCGTGCACCTCGCGCAGCAGCACCGACGGGCCGCGCGGACGCTTCGTGCCCTCACCCCACCAGTGACCGGAACACAGCAGGAGCCGGCGGGGACGGGTCACCGCCACGTACGCCAGCCGCCGCTCCTCCCGCTCGTCGTGCGCGCGCCAGGCGTCGGTGAAGTCCTCCAGCGCCCGCGCCACCCCGCGCTGGTCCCCGACGTCGGCGAGGGCCAGCGCGGGCAGGCCGTCGGCGTCACCGCGCAGCGGGAACGGCAGCACGCCCAGCCCGCCCAGCCAGTGGTCGGAGTTGCGCACCAGCCCCGGCCACACACCGCGGCTGAGCCCGGCGACCGCCACCACGTCCCACTCCAGGCCCTTGGCGGCGTGCGCGGTGAGGATCTGCACGGCTCCCTCGACGACCTCCACCTCGCCGGGGGTGAGACCGCGCTCCTCGTCCTCGGCGGCGGCGAGGTAGGCCAGGAACGCCGACAGGGTCGCCCCCGGCGTCTCCCCGCTGAACCGCGCCGCCACGTCACCGAGCGCGTCCAGGTGACCGCGGGCGAGGCCGGCGTCGCCCGCCCCGTCCCGGCCGGCCCGCACCGCCACCTCCACGTCGAGGCCGATGGTCCGCTCGACGTCCGCGATGAGGTCCGGCAGGGACTGGTCCAGCCGGTACCGCAGCAGGCCCAGCTCGCGGGCGTACGCGCGCAGCCGCGCGTAGCCCTCCGCCGAGTACGCCTGCGCCGGCCCCAGGTCGGCGAGGGCCTCCACCAGCGTCGCCTCGTCCAGCGCGTCCGGGACGATCTCCGGCTCGTCCCCGGCGGCGAGCCGCCGGCGGGCGGACGCGATGGCCTTCGCCCGGCGGTGCAGGGCCACCAGGTCGCGCGGCCCGATGCGCCAGCGGGCGCCGGTCAGCAGGCGCAGCAGCGCCGCGCCGTCGGTCGGGTCGGCGAGCACCCGCAGGGTGCACACCACGTCCCGCACCTCCGGCGTGTCCAGCAGGCCGCCCAGCCCCACCACGTCGACCGGCAGGCCCCGCGCCCGCAGCGCCGACTCGATCGCCGGGATCTGGCTGCGCAGCCGCACCAGCACCGCCGTGGTGGGGCGCGCCGCCACCGGGATGTGCTCGGGCAGCACCCCGGGTGTCCCCGCCGTCCCCTGCCAGGCGCGCAGCACACTGTCGGCGATCCAGTCCGCCTCGTCCGCGTACGTCGGGAGGAGCGCACAGTGGACGGTGCCGGCCGCGGCTCCCCGAGGCGTGCGGTGCGGGATCGGGTCCTTGACGCTCAGCGCCGCGTGCAGTTCCGGCACCCGGGCGCCGGCCGCGCGCAGCGGCGTGGCCAGGGCGTTCGCCACGGCGAGGATCTCCGGGCGGTTGCGCCAGCTGGTGGTGAGGCTGCCTACCGCGGCCGGCGTGCCGTCGGCGCGGGCGAACTCGGTGGGGAACCGGTCCAGCGTGCCGGCGCTGGCCCCGCGCCAGCCGTAGATCGACTGGCACGGGTCGCCGACGGCGGTGACCGGATGGCCGCCGCCGAAGAGCGCGTTGAGCAGCACCACCTGGGCGTGGCTGGTGTCCTGGTACTCGTCGAGCAGCACCACCCGGTACCGGTCACGCTCGACCTCGCCGACCGCCGGGTGGTCCCGGGCGACCCGGGCGGCCCGGGCCAACTGGTCGGCGAAGTCCATCGCCTCGAAGTCCTCCTTGCGCCGGGCGTACGCGCGCACCAACGGGAGCAGCTTCAACCGTGTCTGCTGGAGGGTGAGGGCCTTCTTGACGTCCGCGTAGACGCGGCCGGGCCGCGACTGCACGTCGGCGAAGAAGCGGCCGGTCCAGGCGGCCAGGTCGTCCGGATCGACCAGGTGCTCGTCCAGCTCGCCGGCGAGGGCCAGCACCGCGTCGGTGATCGTGCTCGGCATCCGGTCCACGTCGGACATGTCACCGTCGTAGTTGCGCACGATCAGGTCGACGAGCTGCCAGCGGGACGCCTCGGTGAGCAGTCGCGTGGACGGCTCGTACCCGGCCCGCAGCCCGTGCTCGGTCACGATGCGTCCGGCGTACGAGTGGTACGTGGAGACGGTCGGCTCGCCGGACAGCGGGTCGTCGAACGGGTCCCGACCCCGCCGGCCCAGCCTCCGGACCAGCTGGTCGAGCCGGGCGCGTACCCGGTGCGCCAGCTCCCCGGCCGCCTTGCGGGTGAACGTGAGGCCGAGGACCTGCTCGGGACGGACGTACGAGTTGGCCACCAGCCAGACCACCCGCGCGGCCATCGTCTCGGTCTTGCCCGAGCCGGCGCCGGCCACCACCAGCAGCGGCTCCACCGGAGCGGCGATGATCGCCGCCTGCTCCCGCGTCGGCGCCGGCAGCCGCAGCAGCTTCGCCAGCTCGACCGGCGTGTAGCGGGGGCCGGCGTCCGCCACCCTCGGGGCCGGCGTCGCGGAGCTGAACAGGGTCGGCTGGCTCACGGTGTCGTCCGCGGCTGCGGGGCTGGCACGCTCACTCCTCGCCCTCACTCACCTTGTCCTCGTTCGCGACCGCGGGGCTCGCAAAGCTCACTCCTCGCGCTCACGGGTCTCCGGCCGGGGGATGACGGTCGGCGGTTCGACGACCTGGCGCCCCTGCCCGGACACCGGGCAGCTCGTGCGTACCGGGCAGACCCGGCACTTCGAGTTGGCGACCGCGGCGAAGGTGGCGGCGGCCATCGTATCGGCGGTGCGCCGGACCAGGGCGGTCGCCCAGCCGGCCTCCGGCCCCTCACCGGCCGGCGGCTGGGTCTGCTCCTTCGCGTCCTTGGCGCCGGTGCCGAGCTGCACCAGGGCGGCGCCGCCGGACTCCTCCCCGTACGCGGCGAACGCCCCCGACTCGACCGCCGCCTGGTACGCGCCGAGCTGCGGGTGCTCCGCGAGGTCCGCCGCGGTGACCGCGGTCGACTTGCCGGTCTTCAGGTCGACCACCACGAGCCGGCCGTCCGCGTCGACCTCCAGCCGGTCCACCCGGCCGGCCAGCTCGACCGGCCGGTGCGGATCGTCGAGCCGGACGGCGAACTCGTGCTCGATGGCGAGCAGCCGGCGCGGGTTGGCGGCCAGCCAGCGCAGCAGCTTGTCGACCATCGCCTCGGCGCGGGCCCGCTCCGGCCCGGCCATCCAGCGGGCGGCCAGCTCGATCGCGTCGAACCGGGCGGCGACGTAGTCGAGCAGGGCGCCCCGGTCCGCACTGGCGTCCTCGGCGAGCATCGCGGCGGCGTGGACCAGGTTGCCGACACCCTGGGCGGTGCTGGCCGGCGCGCTTCCGCCGTGCCGTTCCAGCAGCCAGCGCAGGCTGCACCGCAGGGCGCTCTCCATCGCCGACGGGGTGACCCGGACCGGCTCTCCCTCGTCGACCAGCGGCCGGTCGTCCGAGAGGGGGCGCAGCCCCCACCAGTCGTCCGGGTGCGCGCCGGAGACCCCGGCGGCGGCCAGGCGGGCCAGCTCGGCCGCCGCCGCGTGCCGCCGGGCCGCCGGCGCGGCCGGGTCCGTCACCGCGGTACGCAGTTCGGCCACCAACGACGCCAGGGTCAGTGCCCGGGGCGGCCGGCTCACCGGCAGCGTGGTCACCCGGTCGGGTTCGGCGTCGCCGTCCGCGGCCGGCGCGTCGCCGTCCTCCCCCGGAGTCGACGCCTCGTCGATCGGCAACGTCAGCGCGGCGACGTCGCCGGGTCGCCGAGCCGCCGAATCCTCGCCCTCCGCGGGGACGTCCCCGGTCGACGGCTGGCCACCGTCCGACGGGGACGGTCCGGCGGGCCGGGGCCCGGCACCGTCCGGTGCGCCACCGGTCGGGCCGGCACCACCCGTGGGCGGGTCGGTGGGGCCCAGTTCGTAGAGGAAGCGGCTGGGCTGCTCCTCGTGGTCGTCCCCGCCCACGGCCGCGGAGGCGACCGCGCTGACCAGCAGCCGGTGCCGCGCCCGCGTCACCGCGACGTGGAACAGGCGCCGCTCCTCGTCCAGCAGGGCAGAGGTCTGGCCGACCACCGTGGCGAGCCGCCCGTCACCGGCCGAGCGGCCGGCGAGCACGTCGACGAGGCGCTCCGAGCCGAGCAGGCTGCCCCGCAGCCGCAGGTCGGGCCAGACGCCCTCCTGCACGCCGGCGACGGCGACCAGGTCCCACTCCAGGCCCTTGGCGGCGTGCGCGGTGAGCAGCCGGACCGCGTCACCCCGGTCGGCGGTCGGGGCGAGTGTGTCGGCCGGCAGGTCCTGCCCGAGCACGTGGTCGAGGAAGACCTCGGTCCGCGCGCCGGGCAGCCGGTCGGTGAAGCGGGCGGCGGCGTCGAACAGCACCATCACCGCGTCGAGGTCCCGGTCGGCCGCCTCCGCCCGACGGCGACGGGCGACGTCCCCCTCCCCCGTCGTCGCCGGAGTCCGGGCCAGCGCCGCCGACCACAGGTCGGCGAGCCCGCTGGCCCGCCAGACCGCCCAGAGCACGTCCTCGGCGGTGGCGCCCGGCCGGGCGGCCGTCTCCCGGGCGACCGCCAGCAGGCCGGCCACGGTCTGCGCCGGCTCCGCCCACCGGCGGTCGATCCCGGCCAGCTCGGCCGGATCGCGCAGCGCCTCGACGATCAGCTCCCCGGACGGGCGGCGGTCACCCGCCGCGAGCGCCATGACGCGGAGCCCCTGCCGCAGCCGCCGCTCGGCGAGCGGGTCGGCCCCGCCCAGCGGCGAGTGCAGCAGGGCGACGGCCGCCTCCTCGTCGAGCCGCTCCGGCTCCAGCGCGCAACGCAGCAGGAGCAACAGCGGGGCGACCGCCGGTTGCAGGTGCAGCGGCAGATCCTCGCCGTGGACCACCGTCGGCACGCCGGCGGCGTGCAGGGCGCGGCGCAGCGAGGGCAGCTGCCGGGCGGTGGACCGCACCAGCACCGCCATCTCCGACCACGGCACTCCACCGAGCAGGTGCGCCTCGCGCAACGCGTGCGCCAGCCAGGCCGCCTCGCTGGTGGCGGAGCGGAACGTGCGGACCTCCAGCGTGCCGGGGGACGCGTCGGGCAGCGGGCGCAGCCGCCGGTGCGCCGCCGGGCCACGCAGCCGGCGGGCCAGCCGGGCGCTCGCCGCCAGCAGGCGGGGGCCGGCCCGGTACGAGGTGGTCAGCACCACCTGGGCGGCGGGCGCCCCGGAGGCGGTGCGGAACCGGTGGGTGAAGGTCGGCACACCGGTCGGGTCGGCGCCCCGGAAGGCGTACGTGGACGAGTCGGGATCGGCGAAGGCGACGAGGGTCTTGCCGCCGCCGGCCACGGTCGCCAGCAGATCCTGCTGGGCGGGGTCGGTGTCGGCGTACTCGTCGACGTAGACGTACGCCAGCCGGCGCCGCTCGGCCTCCAGCAGCTCCGGGTCGTCGAGCAGCATGCCGGTGACGGCCCGGACCAGCTCGGCGGGGTCGTACGCGATCGAGCCCCGGTTGCTCACGTCGCGCAGCGCGAGCACCGCCACGTACTCCCGGAGGAAGCGCGCGGCGGCCGGCCAGTCGGCGCGGCCGAACTTCTCACCCAGCCGGGCCAGCTCGACCGGGCCGACGCCGCGCTCGGCGGCGCGCATCAGCAGGTCCCGCAGCTGCGCCGCGAAGGCGCGGGTGCGCAGCGCCGGGCGCAGGTCCTCCGGCCAGCCCACCGGGTCGTCGCCCGGCTCCTCGCCGACCAGGTCGAGCAGCTCCCGGATGATCAGATCCTGCTCGGGACCGGTGAGCAGGCGTGGCGACGGCTCGCCGCGCTCGGCGGCGGCGCGCCGCAGCAGCCCGAACGCGTACGCCGGGAAGGTGCGCACCAGCGGTTCCCGCAGCACGCGGTGCCCGTCGGCGGCGACCCGTGCCTCGATCCGCTGCCGCAGCGCGGTGGCCTGCCGGCGGCCGAACGTGAGCACGAGGACGTGCTCGGGATCGACCCCCTCGGCCACCCGGGCGGCGACCGCGTCGACGAGGGTGGCGGTCTTGCCGGTGCCCGGGCCGCCGAGCACGAGCATCGGCCCGTCGGTGTGCCCGACCACCTCCGCCTGCCGCGGGTCGGCGACCCGCGTGCCCCTCGCCGCCGGCCCGCCGGAGCGGCGGTCCCCCGGGGCCGCGTCGGCAGGCCGGCGCACCAGCCGGTACGCCTGCATCCCCCCATCCCACCAGACCCCACCGACATGCCGCCGCACCCCACCCCGATACCGGGCAACGCGTTACGACGCCGCGGCGCGGCGCGCCGCTTCGCGATGCGACTCCGTAGCCACCGCAGTGAGACCGTGGTCGCACAGATGGGGCAGCTCGACAGTTGCCGAGGACGTTCACGAGCCCGCGTCGGGCGAGCGGCCCGGGTCAGACCAGCTGGGACTCCAGGGCGTCGAGGGCGGCGGGAACGGTGTCGACCACCGTGAGCAGGGCCAGGCCCGCCGGCTTCAGGAAGGTCTGGTCGGTGAGGCCGCCCAGCCAGTCGAGCAGGGGGCGGTAGAAGCCGTCGGTGTCGACCAGGACCATCGGCTTGGCGTGCAGGGCCAGCGTGGCCGTGGTCCAGACCTCGAACAGCTCGTCCAGCGTGCCGAGGCCGCCCGGAAGGGTGAGGAACGCGTCCGACTTGTCGAGCATGAGCGTCTTGCGGTCGGCCATCGACTCGGTGACCAGCAGCTCGTCCGAGGCGAGGTCGGCGACCTCGAGGTCGACCAGGGTCTGCGGGATGATCCCCAGCGTCCGCCCGCCCGCGGCCCGCGCGCCGTCCGCCACCGCGCCCATCATCCCGACGCAGCCGCCGCCGCTGACCAGCGTGTGGCCGCGCCGGGCGATCTCCGCGCCGGTCTCCGCCGCGAGGTCCAGGAAGCGCTGGTCGAGGGTACGGGAGGACGCGCAGAACACGCAGATGGCCGCCACGGTCAGTCCCTGCCGCCCTCGTCGGCGGCGACCCGTTGGTCCGCCGCGGTGCGTGCGACCGCCTCCTCGCGGACCGCCTCCTGCTCGGCGGAGAGCATCGCCTCCGCCTCCACGATGTGGCGGACCGCGTCGTTCACGTCGTCGGTGAGGCAGATCAGTTCCAGGTCCACCGGGCCGATCTTGCCCTCGGCGGCCATGGTGTCGCGCAACCACTCGATCAGACCGCCCCAGTAGCGGGTGCCCATCAGCACCACCGGGAAGCGCGTCACCTTGCCGGTCTGCACCAGCGTGAGCGCCTCGAACAGCTCGTCCATGGTGCCGAAGCCGCCGGGGAGGACCACGAACGCCTGGGCGTACTTGACGAACATGGTCTTGCGGGCGAAGAAGTAGCGGAAGTCGATGGCCAGGTCCACCCAGTCGTTGATGCCCTGCTCGAAGGGGAGCTCGATGCCGAGCCCGACGGAGAGCCCGCCGGCGTCGCTGGCGCCCCGGTTGGCGGCCTCCATCACGCCCGGCCCGCCGCCGGTGATGACCGCGTACCCGGCCCGGGCCAGCTCGCCGCCCAGCGCCTCGGCCATCCGGCACTCCGGGCTGTCCGGGAGGCTGCGGGCGGAGCCGAAGACACTGACCGCCGGCGGCAGGTCGGAGAGGGTGTCGAACCCCTCGACGAACTCGGAGAGGATCCGCAGCGCCCGCCACGCGTCCCGGGTCTTCCAGTCGCTGCGCTGCCGCGAGTCGAGCAGCCGCTGGTCGGCGGTGCTGCTCGTGATCGCCGCGCGGCGCAGGGTGACGGCGCCCCGGTGCCGCTCCCGCCGCGGCCCGCCCTCCGCCGCCCGCCCGTTGCTCTCGCTCATGGGAGCAACCGTAGTGGAGTCGCACGCATCGGGCGTGCAGGGCCGAGCAGGCCAAAAATTCGTCGCGATCACGGGCAACTATTTCGGTCGCCCGTACGTCTTACTATTCACATACCGGGTATGCCCCGGCGCGCGCCTTCGGGGGAGGAACCAGCGTGATCACCAACAACGAGAGGATGCGGATCCGCCGTCAGATGCAGCGGCGGATCCAGGACGTGGTGGCCGAGCGCCGCCGCGCCCGCCTGATGGAGCCGACCGCCACGGAGCTGGCCGGCGATCCGGCGGAGTCCACGGCCGGCGGGTCCGCCCTGACCCGGACGGCCTGAGCCGCACGCGCCGCCGCCGGCCGGAAGGGTCCCGGGGGCTGGCCTCCCGGCCGGCGGGGCGAGGTGGATCAGGCGGGGGCGAGCCAGCGGTGCAGGGTGGCCGCGCCCTCGCGGATCTTGCCGATCTCGACGTGCTCGTCCTTGTGGTGGGCCAGGTTCGGGTCGCCGGGGCCGAAGTTCAGCGCCGGGATGCCCATGGCCGCGAACCGGGCCACGTCCGTCCAGCCCAGCTTGCCGATCGGCGCGGCGCCCACCGCCGTCAGGAACTCCTGCGCCGGCGGTGCGTCCAGGCCCGGCAGCGCGCCCGCCGCCGCGTCGGTGACCTCGAGCTCGAAGCCGTCGAAGACCTCGCGCAGGTGCGCCTCGGCCGCCGCCGGGTCACGGTCCGGCGCGTACCGGTAGTTGATCTCGATCTCGCAGTGGTCCGGGATGACGTTGCCGGCCACGCCACCGACGATCCGGACGGCGTTCAGCCCCTCCCGGTAGTCACAGCCGTCGAGGGTCACCCGGCGCGCCTCGTACGCCGTCAGCCGGCGCAGCACCTCGCCCGCTCCGTGGATCGCGTTCACCCCGTGCCAGGACCGGGCCGCGTGGGCCCGCTCGCCGTGCGTGGTGACGATCGCCCGCATGGTCCCCTGGCAGCCCGCCTCGACGATCCCGTACGTCGGCTCCAGCAGCACCGCGAAGTCGGCCCGCAGCCACTCCGGGTGCGCCTCGGAGACGAGGAAGAGACCGTTGTACTTCGACTCGATCTCCTCCGCCTCGTAGAAGAAGTACGTCACGTCGTACCGCGGCTCGGGCAGCGTCACCGCCAGGTGCAGGGCGTACGCCACGCCGGACTTCATGTCGGAGGTGCCGCACCCGTACATCAGGTCGCCACGCATGGTGGACGGGAAGTTGTTGTTCAACGGGACCGTGTCGAGGTGCCCGGCGAGCACCACCCGCTGGGCGCGACCCAGGTCCGTACGGGCCATGACCGTGTTGCCGTACCGGTGGGTCGTCAGGTGCGGCACCCGGAGCAGCACCTCCTCGACGCAGTCGGCGATCGCCTTCTCGTTGAGGGAGACGGACTCTATGTCGACCAGTGCGCGGGTCAACGCCACCGGATCAGCCAGGACCTCGGGGGTCAGCGGGTTCTCCATGTTTCGCACGGTACCGTCACAGTCGTGACGACCGCACAGTCTGCCTGGGGCATCGGCCTGGCCACCGTTACCGCTGACGATCAGGTGCTCGACACCTGGTACCCGACCGGCAAGCTGGGGCTCGGCGACCTGCCGCTGGTCCCCGGCGAGGACGAGGCGGACGTCCTCGACCTCCCACCGGGCGCGGTCGGCGACCGGGCGCTGCCGGGCCTGCGTACCGTCCAGGTGGTCACCGTGATCGGCTCGCTGGAGGACCCGATCAAGGACGCCGCGGACGCGTACCTGCGCCTGCACCTGCTCTCCCACCGCCTGGTACGTCCCAACGAGCTCAACCTCGACGGCATCTTCGGCAAGCTCGCCAACGTCGCCTGGACCTCGGCCGGGCCCTGCCCGCCGGAGCGGGTTGACGAGCTGCGCGTGATCGAGCGGGCCGCCGGCCGGCACCTGGCGGTGTACGGGGTGGACAAGTTCCCCCGGATGACCGACTACGTCGTCCCCTCCGGCGTGCGGATCGCGGACGCCGACCGGGTCCGGCTGGGCGCCCACCTCGCGCCCGGCACGACGGTGATGCACGAGGGCTTCGTGAACTTCAACGGCGGCACGCTCGGCACGTCGATGGTCGAGGGCCGGATCGTGCAGGGCGTGGTGGTCGGCGACGGCTCCGACATCGGCGGCGGTGCCTCGATCATGGGCACCCTCTCCGGCGGCGGCACCGAGAAGATCCGCATCGGCGAGCGGAGCCTGGTCGGCGCCAACGCGGGCGTCGGCATCACGCTCGGCGACGACTGCGTGGTGGAGGCCGGCTGCTACGTCACCGCCGCCTCCAAGATCACGCTGCCGGACGGCCGGGTGGTCAAGGCCCGCGAGCTGTCCGGCGTGGACGGGCTGCTCTTCTGGCGCAACTCGGTGACCGGCGGCCTGGAGGCGAAGCCGCGCACCGGCAAGGGCATCGAGCTGAACGCCGCCCTGCACGCCAACGACTGAGGCGGTCGCCGGATGCCGTCGATGAAGGAGCGCATGCTCGCCGGTGAGCCGTACATCGCCGACGAGCCGGAGATCCTCGCCGACCTGGACCGGGCCGCCCGGTTGATGGAACGGTTCAACAGCAGCTCGGCGAGCGACCCGGACGGCCGGCTCGCCGCGCTGCGGGACCTGCTCGGCGGGCTCGGCGAGGACACGGTGGTGGGTGCCGGCGCCGTGGTCACCAGGGACCTACCGCCGAACGTCGTCGCGGTCGGCAACCCGGCCCGGGTGGTCCGCGAGCTCGCCTGACTCCCGGCCGTCACGGGGGCGGCGGCTCGGTGAGGCGTACGACCAGGTCGGCCCGGTCCGCCGTGGCGGCCACCAGCGCGGCGTTGGCCTCGTCGCTGCCGCACGCCCAGGCCCGGGCCTCCTCGGGCGACCGCCCGTACGCCTCGTGCCGGGCGGTGAGCCGGCGCAGCCGCAGCTCCGCGTCGAGGTCCAGGAACCACGCCTCGTGCAGCAGCGGCCGGATCTCCTCCCACGGGTAGTCGGGCAGCAGCAGGTAGTTGCCCTCGGTGACCACCAACCGGACCTCCGGCGGCACCTCGATCGCCCCGGCCACCGGCTCCTCCAGGTCCCGCCGGAACTCCGGGGCGTACACGGACGTGGGCTCGAGGCGGCGCAGGCGGCGCAGCAGCGAGACGTACCCGTTGGCGTCGAAGGTGTCCACCGCGCCCTTGCGCTCGGCCCGGCCCAGCCGGACCAGCTCGGCCTGCGCCAGGTGGAACCCGTCCATGGGGACCAGCCGGGCGGCCGGGCCCACCGCGGCCACGATCTGCTCGGCCAGTGTCGACTTGCCGGCACCGGGCGCGCCGGCGATGCCGAGCAACTGGCGCGGGCCGGCGTCGGCGAGCGCGCGGGCACGCGCCACCAACTCGTCGAGGGGGACGACCCGGGCCGGCGCCATCAGCCGAGGACCGGCTCGCTGATCGTGAACCGGGCGTGCACCGCCGCCTGCACGGCCTGCGGTTGTGGGTCCAGGTCCAGCTCGGGCGGCCCGCCGGACTCGCCTCCGCCCCGGTACGCCACCTGCGCGAACATCGGCCGGTCGGTGTCGGCGTCGGCCAGTTCGAGGAGCGCGACCACCCGGGCGCCGAGCGCCTCGGCGTACTCGCGGGCCCGCAGCAGGGCGTCGGCGATGGCGGCGTGGCGGGCCTCGCGGTACACCGGGCTATCCGGGCGCAGCGACCACCACGGCCCGGCCACCTCGACCTGGTCCTGGTCGGCCAGGCGCAGCATCAGCTCGCCCAGCGCGGTGAAGTCCCCGACGGTGACGGTGGTGCTCACGCTGCCGTGGTACGCCACGACCCGCTCCCCGGACCGCCGGGTCTCCGGCCGGACCCGCAGGTCGCCGGTCTCCCGCCGCTCGACGGCCGGGCCGTACCCGTCGAGGAGCACCCGGACGGCGGCGGCCCGTTCGGCCAGCCGGCTCAACGTGGTCTCGCGGTCCCGGTCCCGGGCCATCGCGGTCACCGTGAAGCGGGCCAGTTCCGGCGCGACCTCCCGGTGCGCCTCGCCCCGTACCGCCACCACCGGTCCATCCACCATGCCCTCACCCTATCGGCGTCCCGCCGGATGGAGAGATCAGTCGGCTGCCTGCCGTGGCCCGGGCGGGTCCGGGACGTGGGCGGTGTAGGCGACCCGGTCGGCCCGGACGTGGCAGCCGCCCAGGTGGCCACCGGCGGCACCCAGCTCCCGCAGCCAGGCGACCTCGTCGGCGTGGTCACCGCTGGCGGGGAAGTCCCGGACCCGGGTGGCGTACGCGCGACCGGACAGCAGCTCACGCGCGGCGCCCGCCTCGGCATGCAGCGCGGTCAGCCGCTCGGCGTCGCCGGACCGCAGCGCGTCGGCCAACTCGTCGAGGTACGCGGTCACCCCGGCCAGCTCGCGCAGCACCCGCTCCCGGTTGCCGAGCAGCATGTTCGCGGTCCGCACCGCCGGGGTGCCGGCCACCCGCGTGCCGTCGCGGAAGCTGCCGGCGGCCAGCGCGAGGACCGCGTCCCGCAGGGTCGCCCGGCGGACCGCCCCGGCCAGCGCGCCCGCGAGCAGGTGCGGGACGTGCGAGGCGAGGGCGGCGGCGGTGTCGTGCGCGGCGGCGGCCATCGGCACCACCCGGGCGCGGAACACCTCCAGCAGCAGCCCGGTGAGCCAGCGGAACGCCCCGGTCGCCGGCCCCGCCGCCGGGCAGAGCACCCAGGCGGCGCCGTCGAGCAGCGTCGGCGCGGCGGCGGTGAGCCCGGCCGACTCGGCGCCGGCCATCGGGTGCCCGGGCACGAAGCGGTCGAGCAGCCCGTGCCGGGCGGCGGCCGCGGCCACCTCGGCCTTGGTGCTGCCCACGTCGGTGAGGACGCAGCCGGGCGGGCTCGCCGCGGCCACCAGCGGCAGGGTGGCCGGCAGGGTGGGCAACGGCCCGCACAGGAACACGACGTCCCGCCCGGCGACCGCCTCCTCGACGGTCTCCGGGGCGGTCACCCACTGCCGGCGCGCGTGCTCCCGGGTGGCCGGGTCCGGGTCCCACCCGGTGACGTCCAGCCCCGCGTCGCGCAGCCGCAGCAGGACGGATCCGCCGATCAGGCCGGTGCCGACGACCGCGGCGCGGACGCCTGCGTACCCCCCGCCGGCCTCCGGACGGCCCGGGCCGGCGGTCCCGTCGCCCGTCATCGCGACCTCAGGCGGCCAGCCGGCCGGCGACCGCCGCGACGTGCTCGTCGGACTCGGTCAGCGCCACGCGCACGTGCCGGGAACCGGCCGGACCGTAGAAGACGCCGGCCGCGACCAGGATGCCGCGCCGGGCCAGCCAGTCGACGGTCTCCCAGCAGTCCTCGTCGCGGGTCAGCCACAGGTAGAGGCCGGCCTCCGAGTGCTCGGCGGTGAACCCGGCGCCGGTGAACGCGGCGTGCAGCGCCACGCGCCGGGCCCGGTAGCGTTCGCGCTGCTCCTCGGCGTGCCGTTCGTCGCTCAGGGCGGCCACCATGGCGGCCTGCACCGGCGCGGGCACGATCATGCCGGCGTGCTTGCGTACCTTCAGCAGCTCGGCGACGAGCGCCGGGTCGCCGGCCACGAAGCCGGCCCGGTAGCCGGCGAGGTTGGAGCGCTTGGAGAGCGAGTGCACGGCGAGCACGCCCTCGTACGAGCCGCCGCAGACCTCCGGCGACAGCACCGAGACCGGCTCGGCGTCCCAGCCGAGCGGCAGGTAGCACTCGTCGCTGGCGACGACCGCGCCGCGCTCCCGCGCCCAGTCGACCACCTTGCGCAGGTGGGCGGCGGGCAGCACCCGGCCGGTCGGGTTGCCGGGCGAGTTCACCCAGACCAGGCGCACCCGGGGCGTCGGGCCGACCGCGGTCAGCGAGTCGGCGCGTACGACGGTGGCCCCGGCCAGCCGGGCGCCGTCCTCGTAGGTCGGGTACGCGATCGACGGCACCACCACCACGTCCTCCGGCCCGATCCCGAGCAGCGTCGGCAGCCAGGCGACCAGCTCCTTCGAGCCGACCGTCGGCAGGACGCCGAGCCCGTTCACCCCGGCCCCGCAGGCGCGCGCGACCCAGGCCGTGATCGCGTCACGCAGGGCCGGCGTGCCGGCGGTGAGCGGGTAGCCGGGAGCGTCCGACGCGTCGGCCAGGGCCTGCCGGATCAGCGGGGGCACCGGGTCGACCGGCGTGCCCATGGAGAGGTTGATCAGGCCCTCCGGGTGCGCCGCGGCCAGCGCGGCCGCGGCGTCCAGAGTGTCCCAGGTGAACTCGGGCAGCCGAGCCGAGACCGGCGCGGGCCGGTTCAGTGGCCCTCTCCACGCGGCGGCTGGGCGGCGACGAAGGTCGCGTCCTTCTCCACCTTGCCGATCTTCGAGGCGCCGCCGGGCGAGCCCAGGTCCTCGAAGAACTCGTAGTTGGCCGCGGTGTAGTCCTTCCACTGCTCCGGTACGTCGTCCTCGTAGAAGATCGCCTCGACCGGGCAGACGGGCTCACAGGCACCACAGTCGACGCACTCGTCGGGGTGGATGTAGAGCATCCGGTTGCCCTCGTAAATGCAGTCGACCGGGCACTCCTCGATGCATGCCTTGTCGAGCACATCCACGCACGGCTCGGCGATGATGTAGGTCACCGGTCTTCTCCTCCGCAAGACGCGCCGCGATCACCCGCGACGGTAAGAGCCTAGTATCTCGGCGGGGAGGAGGTCGATCGTGCTCCGACAGCAGGACGTGGGACACCGCATCGTGGTCCGCCGCATTGTGGGGATTCGCGAAGGCAGACCGCTCTTCTCCGACGCGCTCGGCGAACTGGTCGAGCTGAGCGAGACCCATCTCACTCTCGCCACCGCACAGGGCCGGATCGAGGTCCCGGTGGCCGAGGTGCACCGGGCGAAGCGGGTCCCGCCGGCCCGCCGGCCGACGGCCGCCGCGGTGGCCGCGCTGGAACTCGCCGCCGACGAGGCGTGGCCGGCGCCGACCCGGGCCCGTCTGGGTGACTGGCTGCTGCGCAGCGCCGACGGATGGACCGGGCGGGCCAACTCGGCGCTGCCGGTCGGCGACCCGGACCGACCGCTGCCCGCCGCGCTCGACGCGGTGGAACGCTGGTACGCCGACCTCGGCCAGCCGGCGCTGGTCAACACGCCGCTCCCGCTCGCGGCCCCGGTCGGCGCCGAACTCGACGCGCGGGGCTGGACCAGCCGCCCGACGGTGCTCGTGCAGACCGTGCCGCTGGCGGCGATGCCCCCGGGCGCCCCCGAGCCGGCCGGGTCACCGCCGGTCGGGCTGGCGACCGCGCCGTCCGAGGACTGGCTGGCCATCGCCGCCGGCCGCAAGGGCGGCCTGCCGGACGCCGCCCGCCACGTGCTCACCGCCGTGGACCAGGTCCGCTTCGCCGAGGTGTACGCGGACGGCCGGCTGGTCGCCGTCGGCCGGGGCACCGTCACCGGGGCGGGCCGCTGGCTCGGTCTGAGCCTGATCGAGGTGCTGCCCGAGGCCCGCCGGCAGGGGCTGGCCGGGCGCGTGATCCGCGCGCTGGCCGGCTGGGGTGCGGCGGCCGGTGCCACCGACGCCTTCCTCCAGGTCGAACAGCGCAACACGGGGGCGGTCGCCCTCTACCGCACGTTGGGCTTCACCACCCATCACACCTACCTGACCCGGGTCGCACCGCCCGCCTGACCACGGCAGGGTTTGCGCAGGTCCGACGGTCCTCGAACCCGGAGCGGACCGACCCGCGCGGCGGTGACCACCGCGCGGCCCCCCCGCCGACGGACGGCAGGAGATCCGTCCCGCGTCCGCTACCGGACCCGGCGTGCTCGGGCCGGCCGCTCCCGACCGGTGCCCGGCCCGGACCTGACAGCGGCGCCAGATCCCACCTGGCGCCGCTGTGAACGCCGCGAGGCCGAGGTCAGCGGCGGACCGGCTTGCGGGGCTTGGCGGCCTTCGTCTCGGCGTACCGCTTGAGCCGCTGCGACCGGTGGTCGAGGCCGAGCGCGACGGCCAGCAGGTAGCCCAGGAGCACACCGATGCCGGACGCGGCGGCGTACAGCCAGATCTGGGCGAAGAAGGTGCCCGCGCCGTCGCCGAACGGACTCTTCCCGACCAGCAACGGCCCCACGAAGAGAGTGAGTGCCAGCGCGACGCCGATCGCCGCCGCCACGTCCGCCCCCCACTCGGCGGCCGGCCGGTGCCGGCTCCAGACGAAGGCGACCGAGGCCAGGATCAGCCCGAGCGTCACGAACATCCCGAGTGTCACCCGGTCGGCGGCCGCGGTGTCGTCCGCGTCGAAGCCGAACCGGATGATCAGCCGGGCGACCACGTTGACCACGAACAGCGCGAGCGCGAGCATTCCGACCGCGCGCCACCGCTCCCTCATCGCACGCCTCCCGCCGTACCGCCCGCCGCCCTCCGGCGGGCCTCCCTGGCAGGAATATCTACCACCAGAAGCTGTGCGTCGTCAGGCCCCGGGTCGGGTGGGCGGGGTCGCGAGCACCCGCCGGAAGCCCATCACGGCGAACGTCATCGCGCCGGCCACCACGAGCAGCAGGTCCACCCACGTCCCGGTCAGCAGCACGTCGCCCTCGGAGGTGCGGATACCGGCGACCGCGACCATGACGAACCACGGCACCGCCGGCAGCGCCACCGCCCACCGGCGCGCGACCGTGGCGTGGGCGAACCAGCTCAGCGCCACGTTCGCGCCGACCGCCACCAGCACCGCGACGCCGATCAGGTACCCGCCGACCCGGACCGGGGCGAGCAGCAGCTCCAGCACCGCGCTCACCACTCCGCCGACGACGGAGAGCAGGCCGCCAGCGACCCGCAGGACGAGGTCGACCGCCCGGCCGGAGCGGTCCGGCAGCGGTGGCACGCCCTCGTCGGGCACGACCGACATCGGCGCGGCGGGGAGGGTCACCGGGAACCGGCCGCGCCGACCGGTGACCGGTCCGGACCGTCGGCGACCGCGAGCCCGGCGAACAGGTCGTCCTCCCAGCCGTACGGGCCGGAGCCGGGGCCCTTCTCGCCGACCGCGAGGGTGTAGTACTCCACCCCCATGAACTCGCTGCCGAAGTTGCCGGCGATCGAGTACAGCCAGGAGTTGTCCGGGATCTGGGTGGCATGGGCCCGCATCGCCGCCTCCTTGGCGGCGTGCTGGTCGGTCGCGTCGATCCGGGCGGCGATCTGCGGGTCGGGGGTGCAGAAGGGCAGCTCGGTGGCCTCCTCGATGCCCACGAACGGGTTGTCCGACGAGCCGGCGAAGTGGGCCATTCCGGCCTCCAGCACGCTCTGCGGCATCGCCGTCCAGTAGATCTTCGCCGGGCCGAAGCCCTCGGCGCCGGCCAGCTCGGCGGCGCGCATCGCCACCCGGTGCGCCTGGATGTGGTCGGGGTGGCCGTAGAAGCCGTTCCCGTCGTACGTGATCATGACCTGCGGCCGGATCTCGCGCATGATCTCGACCAGGTGCCCGGCGGCCTCGTCGAGGTCGGCCTGCCAGAAGGCGCGGGGGTGCTCGTTGGTGGCGAGGCCCATCATGCCGGAGTCCCGGTAGCGGCCGGCGCCGCCGAGGAACCGGTGGTCGGCGACGCCGAGCGCGCGGCAGGCCGCCGCCAGCTCACCGATGCGGTAGCCGCCGAGCTGGTCGGCCTCGGCCGCGGCGAGCTGCGCCAGCGCCGGCACGTGGATCTCGCCCTCCTCGCCCAGCGTGCAGGTCACCAGCGTGACGTGGGCGCCGGTGGCGGCGTAGTGCGCCATCGTCGAGCCGGTGCCGATGGCTTCGTCGTCGGGGTGCGCGTGGACCAGCAGGAGCCGGCGGTCGGGCAGCGTCGTCACGTCCGTCACTCTATCCGGCGGTTGTCCCCGACCGGCCCGGACGCGTCCACGCAGGTCGGCCACATCACCTCCGGCGCCGTCCTACGATCCGACGTGTGGACTTTCCGGAGCTGGCCGCACGTACCCGTCGGTTCCGCCACGGGGCACCGCGCGCCGTCTCCGTGGCCGACGACGGCGCCCGGGTGGTCTTCCTCCGCTCGGCCGGCCCGGAGGACCCGGCCGACGCGCTCTGGCTCCTCGACGTCGCCACCGGGGAGGAACGGCTGGTCGCCGACCCGGCGGCGCTGCTCGGCGGCGACGCCGAGGCGCTCAGCCCCGGTGAGCGCGCGCTGCGCGAGCGCCTGCGCCTGAGCGCCTCCGGCATCGGTTCGTACGCCCTCGACTCGGCCGGCCGGGTGGCGGTCTTCGCTCTCGGCGGCCGGCTGTTCCGGGCCGACCTGGTGCACGGCGACGTGGTCGAGGTCGCCACCGCCGGCCCGGTGCTCGACCCGCGGCCGGACCCGACCGGGCAGCGGCTGGCGTACGTGACGGACGAGGCCGACGGGGTGCGGCGCGGCGAGCTGCGGGTGGTCGAGCACGACGGCACCGACACCATGCTGGCCGGCGAGGACTCCGGCGTGACCTGGGGCCTGGCCGAGCACATCGCGGCGGAGGAGTTCGACCGGTTCCGGGGCTACTGGTGGGCTCCGGACGGGCGGTCGGTGCTCGCCGCGCGGGTCGACGAGTCCCGGCTGGAGCGCTGGCACCTGCACGACCCGGCCGACCCGGCGAGCGCGCCGACGGGCGTCGCGTACCCCCGGGCCGGCGGGCCGAACGCGGAGGTGAGCCTGCACCTGCTCGACCTCGACGACGGCTGGGTCGATGTGCACTGGGACCGGGAGACCTACCCATACCTGACGACGGTGCACTGGGCCGACGGCGGGCCGCTGATCACCGTGCTGCGCCGGTCCCAGCAGCACGGCCTGGTGCTGGCCGTGGACCCGCGTACCGGGGAGACGCAGGTGCACGCCGAGCTGGCCGACCCGCGCTGGGTCGACCCGATCCCCGGCACGCCCGCCCACCTGCCGGACGGCCGCGTGCTGGTCGGCGGGGAGCTGGCCCACGACGGGTACGACGCCCGCTGCCTGTTCGCCGACGGCACGCTGCTGACCCCGCCGTCGCTGTACGTCCGCCGGGTGGTGGGCCGGCTGCCGGCCGTCTCGGGCAGCGGGCCGGCCGACCTGGTCGTGGAGGCGAGCGAGGGCGAGCCCAGCGAGCAGCACCTGTTCCGGGTGCGCACCACCATCGGCGGTGGCGTCGACGCCCGCCGGATCACCACTGACTCGGGCTGGCACGTGGCGGCCGTCGGGGGTGACGTCCTGGTGGTCGGCAGCGCCTCGCTGGACCACGCCGGCCTGCGCTGGACGGTGTGGCAGGGCGACCGGGAGGTGGCGGAGCTGCGGTCGTTCGCCGCGACCCCGCCGTACTCGCCGCTGCCCCTGCTGGAGCGGGTGACCGACCGCCGACTGCCGGCGGCGGTGCTCTACCCGGACAACCACGTCACCGGCCGCCGGCTGCCGGTGCTGCTCGACGTGTACGGCGGCCCGGGCCACCAGGAGGTCCTCGCGGCCCGGTCGGCGTGGCTGGAACGGCAGTGGTGGGCCGACGCGGGGTTCGCGGTGGTGGTGGTCGACAACCGCGGTACGCCGGGCGTCGCGCCGTCGTTCGAGAAGGCCATCCACCGGCGGATGGCGGACGTGGTCCTCACCGACCAGGTGGAGGCGCTCACCGCGCTCGCCGACAAGCACCCCGACCTGGACCTGGGCCGGGTGGCGGTGCGGGGCTGGTCGTTCGGGGGCTGGTTGGCGGGGCTGGCCGTGCTGCGCCACCCCGAGCTGTTCCGGTGCGGGATCGTCGGCGCGCCGGTGACCGACTGGGCGCTGTACGACACCGCGTACACCGAGCGGTACCTGGGCCTGCCGGACGACGGGATGGACGTGTACGCCCACCACTCGCTGGTGGAGCTGGCCGCGGAGCCGGTCACCGGCCCCGACCAGGCCCGCCCGCTGCTGCTGGTGCACGGGCTGGCCGACGACAACGTGGTGGCCGCGCACACCCTGCGGCTGTCGGCGGCGCTGCTGTCGACCGGGCGTCCGCACTCGGTGCTCCCGCTGACCGGCGCCACGCACATGGCGGCCGGCGGCACCCGCGAGCGCCTGCTGAAGCTGGAGCTGGACTTCCTCCGTACCCACCTGGGGTGAACGGAAGGGCCCCCGTCAACGCCTCCGTGGCGGAAGGGGCCCTAGTCAACGCGGAAGGCCCCGGCCGACGACGCTGTCGACCGGGGCCCGCTTCCGCGGTACGGGTTACGGCTTCACGTGGGCGTTCACGAAGGACGGGTACCCGAAGACGCTGGAGATGAACACCCCACCGGCCTTCGAGCCGTGCACGACGTACGCCACGTCCACGTAGAGCGGCACGACCGGCGCGTGCTCCTTCATGATCCGCTCGTCGAGCTTGCCCCACTCCGGACCCTGCTCGGCCGGCGGCAGGGCCAGGATCCGGTCCATCTCGGCGTTGATCGCCGGGTCGTTGAAGTACGACTGGTTGCTGTTGCCCTCGGCCTTGATGGTGCGGCCGTCGTAGAGCACCGGCAGGATCGAGGCGCCGCTCGGCCAGTCGGCCGCCCAGTTACCGATGTACAGGTCCCAGGGGTTGTCCTTCTTCTTGATCTCGTCAAGCTTCGCGTCGTCCGGGATGTTCCGGACGGTGATCTTGAAGCCGGCCCGCTCCAGGTTGGCCTTGAGCTGGGCGCCCTGCTGCTGCTCGGTGCTGTTGTCGGCGACACCGAGGACCAGCTCCGGGGTCTGGCCGCCGAGCAGCTCCTTGGCCTTCTCGACGTTGCCGGTGGCCCCGGCGGGGTACGCGTCGTACGCCTTGTAGCCGATGGTGGATGGCGGCATGAGCGTGGTCATCGGGGAGGCGACGGTCTGCCCGCCGAGCGCCTTGACCATGCCCTCCCGGTCGATGGCGTAGTTCAGCGCCTGCCGGATCTTCAGGTCCTTCACGCGCTGGGTGTTGATGACGAGCTGGTTGGCGCTCGGCGTCGGGGACAGGATGGTCCGCGACTTCAGCGCCTGGTCGTTCGCGACCTTGGCCACCAGCGAGGCCGGGACGAAGTTCCAGGCCAGAGCGCTCTGGTCGGCGCCGTTGTCGGCGATCACCCGGTTGTTGGCGGCGTCGGCCGTCGGGCCGAACGACCACACGAACCTGTCCGGGTACTGGTGCCGCACCGGGTCGGTGTTCGCGTCCCAGTGCTCGTTGCGCTCCAGCACGATCTCGGTGCCGGCCGTGTACTTCGTGATCTTGTACGGCCCGGACGAGAACGGCTGGTTGTCCAGGTTGACGCCGGTGTCCTTGTCGGCCGGCAGCGGCGCGGTCGTCGGCAGGGACACCGCGAACGGCAGGTCACAGCGCGGCTTGGCGAACTCGAAGCGCAGCGTCTTGTCGTCCGGCGTGGTCAGGCCCGGGGGCAGCGAAGCCTTGTTCGCCTTGAAGTCCCACTTGGTGTCGTACTGCGGGGTGTCGGCGAGCCACTCCTGGATGTAGGTCGGTCCGCCGGTCAGGTCCGGGTCGAAGGAGCGGGCGATCCCGTACGCGATCTCCTTGCTGGTGACCGGGCGGCCGTCCTCGAACTTGATCCCGTCCTTGATCTTGAATTCCCAGACCTTGCAGTCGTTGTTGACGTTGGTGCCCGGCGTCTCGGCCAGGTCACCGACCAGGACCAGGCCGCCCTTGCCGTCGTCCTTCCAGGTGGTCAGGTAGCGGGAGAAGAGCGGGGACGCCATCAGGCCCGCGAACGAGTACGTCCGCTGCGGGTCCAGGTGGGAGATGGGGGTCTCCCGGATGATGGTGAAGGTGCCGCCCTTCTGGGCGCCGGGAACCTCCGCCGCCGGGCCCTTCGAGGCCTTCGGGTCGGTCGCGATGACCCCGGTCTGCTGCCGGTTGGTGTCCACCGTGGTGCCCTCGCCCGTGTTCTTCGAGCACGCACCCAGGGCCACCACCAGTGCGATCGCGCCGCCTGCGGCGGCCGCCACGCGTGGTCGCATTCCTACCTCCTCCACCCCGGTCGCGCCGGTGGACCACCGGCGTCCCGAGGATCGTAAAGAAGAAAATCTACGAGTTGTGTAACAGTTGTCGATAAATTTCACCGCCGCCCGGCCGGCGGCCACCCGCCTCGTGAGCGGGTGGGAGTCAGCCGAGCCGGACGCGGGGGTCGATGGCCGCGTACAGGAGGTCCACCAGGACGTTGGCCACCACCACGAAGACCGCCGCGATCAGCACGGTCGCCATGATGGTGGGCAGGTCGCCGGCCCGGACCGCCTCCACGGCCGTACGCCCCAGCCCCTGCAGGCCGAAGGTGGTCTCGGTGATGACCGTGCCGCCCAGGGCCGCGCCGACGTCGAGGCCGGCGATGGTGACCACCGGCGTGATCGCCGCACGCAGCGCGTGCCGCCCGTACACGGTCGGTTTGGCCAGCCCCTTCGCCCGCGCGGTACGGACGAAGTCCTCCGAGAGCGTCTCCAGCATCTGCGCCCGGGACAGCCGGGCGTAGATCGCGGAGAAGAGGAAGGCCAGCGCCAGCCAGGCGAGCACCAGGCCGCTCGCCCATCTCAGCGGATTCTCGAGGATCGACGTGTAGCTGGGCACCGGCAGCAGCCGCAGGTTGTAGACGAACACCAGCAGCAGGACCGCGCCGACGAAGTAGAGCTGGAGCGAGGCGCCGGTCAGCGAGAAACCGATCGCCGCCCGGTCCAGCCAGGTGCCCCGGCGCAGCGCGGACACCATGCCCAGCCCGACGCCCAGCAGCAGCCAGAGGATCGCGGCCGGGATGACGATGCTGAGTGTCACCGGCAGCACCCGGGTGATCGTGTCCAGCACCGCCTCGTTGTTCACGTACGACCAGCCGAGGCAGGGGGCGTCGCACCGCCCGCCCTGCGCGCTGCCCAGGTCGCGGCCGGTGAAGATGCCCTTCATGTAGCCCGCGTACTGGGTCAGCAGCGGGTCGCGCAGGCCCAGTTCCTGGCGCACCCGCTCCAGCCGCTCGGGGTTGCAGTTCTTCGGGCACATGCCGCTGACCGGGTCGCGCGGCAGCGCGAAGAACATGAGGAACGTCAGCACGCTCACCGCGAAGAGGGTGAGCACGGCGGAGAGGATCCGCTTGATCAGGAAGCGCGCCATGTCAGCACCTACCGGGACGACTTCGGGTCGAGCGCGTCGCGCAGCGCGTCGCCGAAGAGGTTGAACGCGAACACGAGCGCGAAGATCGTGATGCCGGGGAAGAAGACGAACGCCGGGTCGGTCTGGAGGTAGTCCAGGCTCTGGTAGATCATCCGGCCGAAGCTCGGCGTCTCCTCGGTGAGGCCGACGCCGATGAACGACAGGGCGGCCTCGCTGGTGATGAACTGCGGCACCGCGAGCGAGAACGCCACCAGGATCGGCGCCCAGATGTTCGGCAGCAGTTGCCGGAACAGCATGTGCCCGAGCCCGGCCCCGCTGGCCCGCGCCGCCTCGACGAACTCCCGCTCCCGCAGCGCGATCACCTGACCCCGCACCAGCCGGGCCGTGCTCGTCCAGCCGAAGATGGCGAAGACGGCGATCAGCACCCCGACCCCGAAGGCCGGCGGTACCGCGTCCCGCTCGCCGTAGAAGCGCAGCGTGAGCGTGGGGGTCAGCGCCAGCGCGATGATGAGGAACGGCATGGCGAGGGTGAGGTCGGTGATCCAGTTGACCACCGCGTCCAGCCAGCCGCCCAGGTAACCGGCGAGCGCCCCGAGGACGATGCCGATCACCGTGGTGATCACCGCCGCCACGAAGGCGATGAACAGCGACGTCCGCAGCCCGTGCACCAGCCGGATGAAGATATCCCGGCCGAGGCCCGGCTCCAGTCCGAAGAAGTGGTCGCCGGACACGCCGCCGGCGTAGCCGAGGGGCATGCCGAAGCCGTCCAGCTTGTTCTGGAACTGGTCGCGTGGTCCGATCCCGTACAGCGCCTCGATCAGCGGCGCGGCCAGCGCCACCAGCACGAACAGGATCAGCAGGGCACCGCTGACCATGGCCGTACGGGCGCGCCGCAGCCGCAGCCAGGCGAGCTGCCCGGGTGAGCGGCCGACGAACCGCTTCTCCCGGGGCGCGCGGGCGTCCCCGCCGCCGGACTCGATCTCGGCCAGGGCCACGCCCTCCACCGGGGACAGGCTCATCGCGACACCTCCTCGACGGCTGGCTGTGCCCCGTTGGTGAGC
>NZ_JAATEO010000080.1 GCF_012034245.1 Micromonospora thermarum
GGTCCGGTTTCGGGGTAGTGGCAGGCGGTGGCCTGTCGGCCGCCGTCGCGGGGGGTGAGGGCGGGTTCCTGGGTGGCGCAGATGTCCTGGGCTTTCCAGCAGCGGGTGCGGAAGCGGCAGCCCGAGGGCGGGTCCAGGGGGGTGGGCACGTCTCCGGTCAGGCGGATGCGTCCGGCGGGGCCGAGGCGGGTGACGTCGGGGATGGCCGACAGCAGGGCCCGGGTGTAGGGGTGCTGCGGGCGTTCGTAGATGTCGGCACGCTCGCCGATCTCCACCACCCGGCCCAGGTACATGACGGCGACCCGGTGGCAGAAGTGCCGCACCACCGCCAGGTCGTGGGCGATGAACACGAACGCCAACCCCAGATCCCGCTGCAGGTCCCGCAGCAGGTTCACCACCTGCGCCTGGATCGACACGTCCAGCGCGGACACCGGCTCGTCGGCCACGATCAGCTTCGGCCGCAGCGCGAGGGCGCGGGCGATGCCGATGCGCTGACGCTGCCCGCCGGAGAACTCGTGCGGGTACCGGTTGTAGTGCTCCGGGTTCAACCCCACCAACTCGAGCAGTTCCCGCACCCGGGCCTTGATCCCGCCCGGCGGGGTGATCCGGTTGACCTGCAACGGCATCGCCACGATCCGCCCCACCGTGTGCCGCGGGTTCAACGACGCGTACGGGTCCTGGAAGATGATCTGCAACTCCTGCCGCAACGGCCGCAACTCCCGCCGACCCGCATGCGTGATGTCCCGACCCGCGAACTCGATCGACCCCGCGGTCGGCTCCAACAGCCGCACCAACATCCGACCCGTCGTCGTCTTCCCACACCCGGACTCACCGACCAGGCCGACCGTCTCCCCCGGCCGCACGTCGAAGTCCACCCCGTCCACAGCCCGCACCAGACCCCGGGTCCGCAGACCCGTCCGCACCGGGAAATGCTTGGTCAACCCCCGCACCCGCAACAACGGCTCGGCGGCGGGCCGCTCGTCGGGGCCGGTGGTGGGGTCGCCGGGTCGGGCCGGCGCGGTGTCGGTGCTCATCGGGCCACCCCCACGTGCGCGACGTCCTCGGCGTACAGGCGGGTGCGGTCGTCGGCGGAGAGGTGGCAGGCGACCAGATGGCCGGGCGCGCCGGCCGGGCGCAGGTCGGGCACCTCGGCGCGGGACCGGTCCCCGTTCCGGCCCGCGTAGCGGCAGCGCGGGTGGAACGCGCACCCCGACGGCAGGTTGATCAACGACGGCGGGTTGCCCGGGATCGGCACCAGATCCGCCTCCGCGTCACCGTGCAACGACGGCACACTCGACAACAACCCCCACGTGTACGGATGCTGCGGCCGCCGCAACACCTGCTCCACACCCCCGTGCTCCACCACCCGACCGCCGTACATCACCAACACCTCATCCGCCACCTGAGACACCACCCCCAGGTCATGCGTGATCAGAACGATCGCCGAGTGGAACTCCGCCTGCAGATCCGCGAGCAGATCCAGGATCTGCGCCTGCACCGTCACATCCAACGCCGTCGTCGGCTCATCCGCGATCAACAGATCCGGATCATTGACCAACGCCATCGCGATCATCGCCCGCTGCCGCATCCCACCCGAGAACTCGTGCGGATACTGATCGAACCGCCGCGCCGGCTGCGGAATCCCCACCCGACCCAACATGTCCACCGCCCGCTGCCGCGCCTCCCGCCGCCCGGCATCCGGATGGTGCACCCGGTACGCCTCCGCGATCTGCCGCCCCACCGTGTAGTACGGATGCAACGCCGACAACGGATCCTGAAAGATCATCGCCATGTCCCGGCCCCGCAGCCGGCGCACCTCCTCTTCGG
>NZ_JAATEO010000081.1 GCF_012034245.1 Micromonospora thermarum
TCTTCAGCTGTCAAGAGTTCTTGCTGTCAATTGCCTACAGTGGATGATCATGTCGGGCCGTGGGATACAACTTCATCTCCTGCAGCCCGGACGACTTGTCTCTTCCCCGGCATGATCTGGGTGAGTGGCTGCCACCGCAGCATCTGTGCTGGCAGGTCCTGAAGGTCGTCGGTGAGCTCGACCTGTCCGGGTTCCTGCGGGGCTATCGTGCTGATGGCCAGGGCGCGGCGGCGTATCCGCCACAGATGCTGCTGAGCTTGCTGCTGTACTGCTACTGCAAGGGCGTGCGCTCGACGCGCAAGATCGAGGCCGCTTGCCTCGATGATGTGGGCTGCCGGATCATCACCGGCAATCAGCAGGTTGATCATGCCACCGTCGCGCGGTTCCTGCGCCGTCACCGCGAGGGCTTGAAGGCGCTGTTCGTGCAGGTCCTGGCGCTGTGCGTCCGGCGCGGGCTGGTGGACCTGTCCGCGGTGGCGGTGGACGGCTCGCCGATGCACGCGGCCGCCGCACGCTCAGCCAACCGCAGCCTGGACGCCTTGGAGACCGTCATCGCCGACGGCGAGGCGCAACTCGACCAACTGACGCAGGACACGGACGAAGCGGCTACCGACGGGCACCGACGGCCCACGGGCGCAGGTAGCTGTCTGCGGCGACTGTCGCAGCTCAGCGATCGCGTGACACGGGCCCGGCTGGCCCGGGACAAGCTGTTCGAGCGTTCACTGCCCTCAGAGGGCGAGATGCGGATCAAGGTGGAGGCCGCGCAGCGGATGGTCGCCAGAGCCGAGGCGCGCCTGGCCGAGGTCACGGCCGCCCAGCAGCAGCGGCTGGCCGACTACACCCGCCGGACCCTGCAGGATCAGGCCGCGGGACGGCGGCGCGCTGTCGGACGCCCACCGGTTGCGATCGAGGCCAAGACCAAGGTCGTCCGGCAGCAGGCCCGCCTCACCCGGGCGCAGGCCGCGTTGCACCGTGCGCGCTACCCGCGACCGATCCCGTCCGCGGCGGCCAGGGCCTCGCTCACCGATCCGGCGTCGCGGCTCATGCTCGGCAAGCACGGCGGATACGTGCAGGGCTACAACGTGCAGATCGCCTGCTCCCGCAACCAGGTTCTCCTCGCGATCGAGCTGCAGGACAACCCTGCCGACACCACCGCACTCGTCCCGGTCATCAGACGCGTTCAACACAACTGCGCAGCCGCCGGGCTGACCGACGACGTCGCGGCATGGCTGGCCGACAGCGGCTACGCCAGCACCGCGAACTTCACCGCCCTGGCCGACCTCCCGCTGCTGGTCTCGATCACCAAGGAGTACGAGCAGACCCGCGCGACCACGCCACCCGGGCACGACGTCCCCGCCGGCCACCGCGAGATGGCCGCCCGACTGGCAACCTCTCAAGGAAGGCAGCTCTACGCCCGCCGCGGCGCCCTCGTCGAACCAGGCTTCGCCCAGCTGTTCCAGCAGTTCGGACGCCGCGTGCACCACCGCGGCACCGCCGCCGTCGACACCGAGATCAAACTCCTCGGCACCGTGCACAACCTGAACAAGATCTTCCGCCACAATGCCAGGCTGAGAACCCCTTGACAGCTGAAGA
>NZ_JAATEO010000082.1 GCF_012034245.1 Micromonospora thermarum
GCGCCGAGGCAGCCAGGGCTGGTGTCGCTCTGCTCGTCGTGGATCGGTTCGACCTTCCGCTTTCAGGCACCCGCATTTCCGCAGTTCAGAGCGCCGCCGGAGCCCGCCGTGCGATCTGTCATGCGATTAGCTCCGCATCGTAATGTGCCGGGGCAGCCGTGCGGCATCACCGTCCGCGGCGAGTTTCCGACAGGCTGGCGATCTCCCGGTCACGCCCGTCGACGGCGTGCAGGTGCCGGCGAGCCGCCGCCATGGATGAATGCCCGAGTCGCTGCATCAGATCAGCCAGCGTCGCGCCGGTCTGCGCGGCGAGGGTTTGACCGGTGTGCCGCAGGTCGTGGAAGGTCAGATCATCCAGGCCGACCTTTTTTCGCGCCCGGACGAACGCCTGATACAAGGTGTTGCCCCACAGCGGGGTCCCATCGCGGCTGACAAACAACCGATCCTTGCCCGCGTACTGCTCCAAGTGCAGCCGGACCAGCGGCACCACACGCGGCGGGGTGGCGATCGTCCGCTTCCCTGCCTTCGACTTGGGATCCTTGTCGAACGAGCCACGGCACTGCTCGAACTGTTCCCGGTGAATTCCGCCCGGTTCCCCGAATAGGGTCTCGTGGTGCAGTTGCCGTAGCCACTGCTCCGATGACCGCGCTTTTACGTACCGGCGCCATCCAGGCTCTCTAGCGCAAGGTCCTCGGCTTCCTGCTGTTCAGGCAACCGCAGGGCGGATGGCATAACCCGGCTGTGATTCGCGCTCAGGTACTCAAGGGCGTGCCCGAGATTTGGATCATGGTCCAAGTGCTCTCGGAAGTACTGTAGCCTATCGCGGCATTCTTCGATTATTTCTGACCAGGTGCGGAGCCAAACCCGGACAGTGATCGCGCCTTCAGTGAAGTCCCAAACGCATCCCGGCTTTCTTTCGCGCTGATTCGCATCGATCCTTGCAACCTTGTCCATCCTGGTGGTCACAAGCCAGAAGTCCCACTCGACTGTCCGGTCATGGAACTGATCATCGAAGGCAACGGCCTGAGCGTAGCTCTTGATTTGGTTGACTTCCTTTGCTCCAACTACTACTGCCGGCGCTTTCAGTTCAACAATAAGATGCTGACGGCGATCGTGCTCACGTCTAGCGCGGGAAAGCATTAGGTCCACGATCCCGGTCGAGCCGTCAAGGCGACGCACGGGCTGGGGAGCCCTGTTCTCGCGGCCCAGAATGTGCAGATGCCGGTCAAGTACGGCGTCTAGCGCCTGGTCGCTAACCAAGATGCTGTAGTGATCGCCAAAGATCCATGCTTCGTTCTCAAGAATCTTGTGGAGCTGCGACCTCTCCTTAACCATCTTTCTCACTTCGGGGTCGAAGACCATGTGGCTAAGCGCCGCAAGAAAGTCGAGCCGATCGGCAACGCTGCTAGACGCCTTGATCATGCTAGAGAGGTTGGTACGGTTGAGCAGGTTATCTAGGGCCGACTTGTCGTCGTTGGAGAGCCGGAAAACCTCATCGAGGATACGGTGCACATTTTCAGGCTGATGCTTGACCGCTTCC
>NZ_JAATEO010000083.1 GCF_012034245.1 Micromonospora thermarum
GCGCTGGTGGGTCGGAGGTTCCGGAACCCGCGGCGGACGCGGGCGGGGGTGAGCCGTCCGGGTGGGGCGGGTCGTTCCCAGGGGCGGCGTAGGTCGGCGGCCAGGGGTCGGGCCAGGCGGAGTTGGGTGTGCGCGGTGATGATCAGCCAGGTCCAGCGGTCGGCGGCTTGCGTGGTGCGGATCTTCGGGCGGGTCCAGCCGAGGGTCTGTTTGAACAGGCGGAAGGTGTGTTCCAGGTCGAAGCGGCGCAGGAAGGCCTGCCACCAGCGGTCGACATCGGCGGCAGTGGCGCCGATGGCGGAGCACCACAGCCATACCGGCTTGGGGTCACGGTCGCCGGGTAGGTGGTCGACCTGCAGCCTGATCAGGGTGCCTTCGATGACCGGCAGGTCCCCGTCGTGGTCGATCCAGCAGGTGCGGCGGGTCAACCTGGGGTGCAGCCGGTCCCATGCGGCTGCTCGCGCGGTGCCGTAGCGCGTGGTCGCAGTGGTGGTGACGTGGTGCGGCGCCGGCCAGGTAGCCGGATCGGCCAGGGCGAACTCGCCGCCGTGTTTGCGGGGACGGCCGATGGTGCCCGCCGCCCTGGCCGGCTTGGGCAGCCGTAGGACACGGTCGGACCGGATCCGGCCTACCAGCACCACGGGTAGGTCGGCCAGCACCCAGGCCAGCCGGGCGGTGTCGTAGCCGGTGTCGGCCACGATCAGGATGTCCGGGTCGCCGGGCCGCCAGTGCCCGACGGTGATGAGCCGGTCCACGACATCACGCAGCTGGGCGGCGGTGACCGCGGTGGCGTCATCGGCCGGACCCAGTCGCACCGCGTCCAGGACCTGCGTCCACGACGTGCGGCCGGCCTCCAGCGCGGCCACGAACGAGTACGGCCAGCCCGGGATCAGCTGAGCCTGCCCCTTGCCCCGGGCGTAGACGTGGCAGAACAACCGGTCCGGGCTGGTCGGCGCGTCCGGACGCAGCCAGTTCGACACGTCCACAGCCAAGACGATCCGCCCGTCCGCCGCCCGCGGCAGCGGCAACCCGGCCAGCCTCGCGCGGAGCCGGGCGATATCGATCCTGCCCGCGTTCAGCCCGTCGTACAGCGCGCCGTGACCCCGACGATGCTCCGCCGTCAACGTGAGATCGACCAGGCTGTGCACCGGCCCATCGGTGCACAGGACAGCGTCGGTCAGCTCGAACAAGGCGTCAGCCCGTCGGGTCAGGCACTGGTAGAGGTCCCGACGGAAGTCAGCCAACACCATCGCCGGATCACCCACCAGCCCGGTCACCGGGATGCCGGGTAGCACCAGTCCACCGAGGTAGTCCAGAATCGTGGCCACGGCCACCGCCTTGATCTTCATGTTCTGCCAGGAACCGGAAGATCATCAGACGGTGGCCGTCCTCACGTCGAGCACGACACGCCGACATCCACACAGGAGCAAACCCGGCCACAGGCGGCCGAGGTTAAACGAAAAGCTCA
>NZ_JAATEO010000084.1 GCF_012034245.1 Micromonospora thermarum
TAGTACTTTGTTAGGTTGGTACCAGTTGGTGGCAGAGAGGGCAGAACCCGAACCAGGTCGCGAGCTGGTATTGCAGTTCGCGGAGGACGGCGTACAGGCTCAGGTCTGCCCTGCTGCTTTTGGGTCTGTCAGCCGTAGTTGGGTGAGGAACAGTTGGGCGGCTGCGGCTAGGGTGACGTGGCGGTGCCAGCCGATCCAGGAGCGGCCTTCGAAGTGGTCGAGTCCGAGGGCGGTCTTGAGTTCGCGGTAGTCGTGCTCGATGCGCCAGCGGCTTTTGGCGAGGCGGACCAGTTCGGCAAGTGGTGTGTCGGCGGGCAGGTCCGAGAGCCAGTAGTCGGTGGGTTCGTCCTGGTCGGGGGGCCATTGCACGAGCAGCCAGCATTCGGGTAGGACGCCGTCGTCACCGCGGTCGGGTCCACGTTGGATGGCGCGGCCTGCGGGCCGGACCCGTATGGCGAGGAAGTGCCCGGCCAGCTCGCGGGTGGGCTGGCCGGGGGCGCGATCGGCGGTGGGGAGCCGGTCGCGCCAGCGCACCAGTCGTGTCGCGGCGGTGCCGTGGGTCAGAGCGAGATCCTTGAGGCTGCGGGCGGGTTGTGGGTATCTCGGGGTGGGGTGCTTGCCGACCCCGGCGTAAGGGACCTCGATCGGTTGGGCGTCGCCGGGTTGGGCGGTGGTGGACGAGGTGGTCGCCACGATGTAGCTGATGCCGCGTTCGGTCAGGCCCTGGCGGAACTCGGCGACCTGCCCGTAGCCGGCGTCGGCGGTCAGCAGCGGCGGGCGCAGGCCCCAGCCGGCCAGTTCGTCGAGCATCTCCAGGGCCATCATCCACTTCGGCCGGTACCGCTGGTCGTCGGGCAGCTTCGATGCTGTCCGCCGCCGTAGGATCTGGTCGATCTGCTCGGCGGGTGGCGGCCGCAAGCGCGGGTGTGCCTTCTTCGCCCCGGCCTGGTCACGGGTCACGGGTTGCTGGCGCAGCCTGCGGGCGTACGGGTTGGCGATCTTCCCGTCGGTGTCCGGGACGCAGGTCTCGTCCCAGGACTCGGGCACGAACAGCCGCCAGTCCAGCACAGCCGAGGCAGTGTCGGTCGCGGCGTGGACGCTCACGGCTATCTGGCAGTTGGCGACCTTCCCGAGGGTGCCGGAGTACTGCCTGGCCACGCACGCCGACGCCTTGCCGTCCTTGGGAAACCCGGTGTCGTCCACCACCCACACCTGCGGGCGCACCAGGTCGACGGCGGTCCTCGCCAGCCGCCGCCGCACATCGGTCACGCCCCAGGTCGACGAGGTCAGGAACTGCTGCAACTGCTGGTGGTCCACCCCGAGGCGCTGCGCCATCGGCTGCATCGACTTACGCCGGCCGTCCAGCATCAGCCCTCGCAGATACCGCAGGCCGGTCGCCCGCTGATCCGACCGCGGCAACCCCGCGAACACCCCGGCCGCGAAGTCCTCCAACCGCG
>NZ_JAATEO010000085.1 GCF_012034245.1 Micromonospora thermarum
AATTAAGCGGGGTTGAGGTGTCCGCGGTGGCGTCGGGTGGTGGCGGTGCGGGTGCGTAGGCGTTGGTTTTCGGGGTTTCGGAAGCCGTAGGCGTCGCGGGCGATGGTCTTTATGACGCGGTTGGTTCCTTCCGAGCCGGCGTTGGTGATGCCGGTGGTCAGGAACGCCAGTATTTGTGGCCACCAGGTCTCGATCGTGGTGGCGAGCCGGTGGAGTTCGGGCAGGTCAGAGGCGGCGCAGCGGGCGTAGAAGCGGTGCAGCAGCCGGTGGATGTGTTCCCGGCTCGGCTGGGTGCGGGCGACCGCGAGCAGGTCGAGCAGGTCTTCTTTCGCGTTCCACGCGGCCAGGATCGGAGCACCGATCGCCGCCGGGGAGGGCCTCGATGGTGTCGACGAGGCGGTCGACGTGCTTGCCGGGCATCCGGGCGGCCGAGCGGGTCAGCCGGTTACGCATCCGTCATTCCGGGTCGCTGCCGCGACCGCGGCGTCCCCGCTGGGTCAGGGTCATGCGGCGGCGGACCTCGGTGACCGCCCGGTTGGCCAGTTGCACGATGTGGAAGTGATCGACGACCAGCACTGCGTGCGGTAACACCTGCCGGATCGCGGACTTGAACACGGTGCACATGTCGATCGCCACCGCCTGGACCTGCTCACGCCAGGCCGGCGGGCGGGCGGTCAGCCAGCCGGTCACCGCCGCCGTGGTACGGCCTTCGACCTGCGCGAGCAGCCCTTGACCACCAGACAGATCGCAGAAGCCGACGTGCCAGCGGTCCGCAGTCACGGTCCACGAACCAGCGTGGGCGTTCCAGATCCAGTGCGGCTTGCCGCGGCGAACCTCGTCGATGCCGAGCACCGCGACCGGCTCCGGTTCGGCCGGCAACACCGCGCTCGCGTGGGCGGTGAACGCGGCAGCGACGACCGGCCAGGAGATGCCGTGGTCCCGGGCGGCCTGCACGATCGTGCGACCCGCGTCGGCGACCGCCGCCCCGGCCGCCTGTCGCAGCCGGCTGGTCAGCCGGGCACGGGCCGGGACCTGCGCGACCTGCTCGGTGAACGACTTGCGCGGACAGGCCGGGGTCGGGCAGTACCAGCGACGTTTGCGCCAGCGCAGTCGTACCGTCCGGCCTCCGACTGGCAGGTCCCGCGGCCGGGTTGTGGTCCACTGCTTCACCTTCAGCGCACGCTGCCCGCACTGCGGGCAGCATCGTGCCTGCTCACAGCCGGTGGACAGGTCCACCACCGGGACGCCGGTGACGTCCAGCTCGACCCGCTCAGCGACCAGGCCGTCCAGGCCTAACAGCCGGGTCGTATCGTTGACCATGCTCGCAGCTCTTCACTTGTGACCATCCGAACTAGACACTCAGATGATCACCGACGGGCTGCGAGCCCTTCACGCTCGGGTCGGCTCAGCCGCGAACCCCGCTCAAGTTCGAAGAGCC
>NZ_JAATEO010000086.1 GCF_012034245.1 Micromonospora thermarum
ACCTTGACCGGTGGCGGGTCATCCTGGACGAGGCGGTGACGCGTGTCGCTGACCGGTTCGTTCGGGCGGAGCCACGTCGGACCGCTGGGCAGTTTGTGGAGGGGCTGCTGTCGGGCGTGGAACGCAAGACCTGCTGGTCCCTCGCGGAACGGGCGGGTCACGCCGATCCGCAGGCGATGCAGCGGCTGCTGCGTACAGCGGCGTGGGACGCCGACGCCGTCCGCGATGACGTGCGTTCCTGGCTGGTCGAGCAGCTCGGCCACCCCGACGCGGTGCTGGTCATTGACGAGACGGGCTTCCTGAAGAAGGGCGTCTGCTCGGTCGGAGTCCAGCGGCAGTACACCGGCACCGCCGGTCGTGTGGAGAACAGCCAGGTCGGGGTGTTCCTGGCCTACCGGTCACCCGCGGGCCGGGCGCTGATCGACCGCAGGCTCTACCTGCCGGAGACGACCTGGTGCGATCGCCCCGACCGGCTCGCTGCCGCCGGCGTCCCCGACCAGGTCGAGTTCGCCACGAAACCAGCCCTGGCACGCCAGATGATCGCCGCCGCGTTGGACGCCGGCGTGCCCGCCGAGTGGGTGACCGGCGACGAGGTCTACGGCGCCGACCCCGGCCTACGCGATGACCTGGAACACCGCGGGATCGGCCACGTCCTGGCCGTCGGCTGTGACCGGCGGGTGGCCGTCAACGACGGCCGCACCTTCGTTCGTGTCGACGACCTCGCCGAGCGGATCCCCCACCGCGAATGGCAGCAGCACAGTTGCGGGCCGGGGGCGAAAGGTCCCCGCGACTACCTGTGGGCCTGGATCACCACCGCCACCCAGCCCGGTG
This sequence comes from Micromonospora thermarum, assembly GCF_012034245.1. Lineage (GTDB taxonomy): Bacteria > Actinomycetota > Actinomycetes > Mycobacteriales > Micromonosporaceae > Micromonospora > Micromonospora thermarum. The sequence continues at coordinate 832 of NZ_JAATEO010000086.1, forward strand.
AGCATCGGTGGCTGCTCATCCGCCGCAACCGGACCACCGGCGAGCTGGCCTTCTACCTGTGCTGGTCACCCCGCCCGGTGCCGCTGCACACCCTCGTGACCGTCGCCGGCTCCCGCTGGAGCATCGAGGAACTGTTCCAAACCGGCAAAGGCCAGGTCGGCCTGGACCACTACCAGGTCCGCGGCTGGACCGGCTGGCACCGGTTCATCACCCTGGCCATGCTCGCCCTCGCCGTCCTGACCATCCTCGCCGCACAACAGCCCGACACCGACCCGAAAATCATTGCGTTGACCGTCGCCGAGATCCGCCGACTCCTCAACGCCCTCGTCCTCACCCAACCGCTACCACCAGCGCACACCCTGCACTGGTCAACCTGGCGACGAACATCCCAAGCCCGAGCCCGACGATCCCACTACCAGCGAAGACTCGGTCCCACAACGCCAGCCGGAAGATCAAGTGACGTTGGAGTACTAATAGTACTTTGTTAGGTTGTTCCGGTGTGTCGCTTGTAGGGCTTTTTGGGTTGTGTTTGGCTCCCGGGCGTGGACGAGCGAGGACTCACACGGGTGCGGA
>NZ_JAATEO010000087.1 GCF_012034245.1 Micromonospora thermarum
AACAAGATCTTCCGCGCGTTCGTCGACAAGCAGCCGACGGGCGGCCTCACCCGCGACACCATCGTCGACAACCTCACGCTGTACTGGCTGACCGGCACCGGCGCCTCGGCCGCCCGGTGGTACTGGGAGACCGGACGGGCTCAGGCCGCAGCCGGTGCGGCCGGCCAGGCTCCTCCGGCGGTCTCGGTTCCGGTCGGTTTCACGACGTTCCCCGGCGAGATCTTCGCTGCCCCGCGCAGCTGGGTCGAGATGGTCTACCCCAACCTCACCTACTTCAACGAGGTCGACAGGGGCGGCCACTTCGCCGCCTGGGAGAAGCCGGAGCTCTTCTCCGCCGAGGTGCGGGCTGCATTTAGCTCACTGCGCTGATCACGCCATTGTTTTGGTTCTCTATAGGAGGAGGTTCCATGCCAACACAGATCCCTGATCTCTTCCTCGTCGGGGAACTCGACGAGGTCGGAAGGACGAGTGAGCTTGCGGAAGGCGCGCTATATGCGCTTCGCGCCGTCGCAGACTGGATCCAGGCCTTCGTGGTCAGCCCTCACGAGGATCTCGGCCGCGCTGGGCCCGTCTGTCCGTTCGTGCCTGCGGCCTTGGAGCGTAAGACACTTTGGCTCGCTCCTGAGCAGATCGCCGACCGGGGCGTGTCACATGTTGTCGAGCTTATGAACGGCTACAAGAACCTGTTCCTGGACGCTGAACCTATTGACGGCGACGGCGCGAACTACAAGGTGATAGTCGTCGTTTTTACCGACATGTCAGCCGACCGTGCGCAAGGCCTCTTCGACGACGTCCTTCAGCAGCTTGCAGTTCCGTCGTATGTCGAAGATGGAATCGTGTTCGGGCCCTTCTACAAAGGCAATGAGGGGACCGCGACATACAACGCGAGCTTTCGCCCATTCCAATCACCCGTGCCGTTTCTGTTCGTGAGGCAAGGGGTGATCAGCGACTGGAAGTTCTTCCTGGACGACCAGGACTGGCTCAACTATTGGGCGCACCGCTTTAAAGAATCCGCAGTCCACGCTCTTGCTGAGGAACTACGCCACTTGCCGTGGCGCGCGCGGCGCGACTAAGCGGTGCGCCGCCCATCAACTCGGCGCATCGAGGGCAGGGCCGGCCAGCGCCGACCACATTCAGCACCGTCTGCTCCCACTCGTGATCGCAGGCGCTGCACCGCCATCGGCACCGGTCAGTCGCGGATTTTGGCAAGGAGTCAGGGGTGCGGTGCGGGTGGGTCAGGTTGCGGATGAACATGTCGGCCACCGTGGGGTGGGTAGTGCGCAGCGGCGCTGTGGTCGGCGGCCGACGTTTCGCGGCGCGGCATCGTAGGCACACACTTCCGGCGACTCGGAGCCGGATTCTAA
>NZ_JAATEO010000088.1 GCF_012034245.1 Micromonospora thermarum
TGAGGTTCCCCCGGTAGCTCGGAGGCTTTCGATCATGCTCTGATGGAGCTGAAGGGAGTCATCCGTGGCAGCACCGAAGAAGTACCCCGATGAGCTGCGTGAACGTGCGGTGCGCTTGTACCGGGAGTCGGACCCGAAGCCCGTGATCCGCCAGCTGGCCCGCCAGCTCGGTGTGCATCACGAAGCGTTGCGGAACTGGATCCGTCAAGACGAGGCCGACCGGGGTCAGCGTGACGATCGGCCGACGACCTCGGAGTTGGAGGAGTTGCGCCGGTTGCGGCGGGAGAACGCCGAGCTGAAGCGGGCGAATGAGATCCTGAAGGCCGCGTCGGCTTTTTTCGCCTCGGAACTCGACCCGACCCGGCGACGGTCGTGACGCTTGTCGACGAGCTACGCGACCGCTTCGGGGTCGAGCCCGTCCTCCGGGTTATCGGCGTTGCCGTCTCCACCTACTACGGCTGGCTCGCCCAGGCCGCGCAACCGTCACGGCGGCGCCGCGAGGACGCGGAACTGGCGGTGGAGATCGCGGAGATCCACGACGTGTCGGGCGGCAGCTACGGCAGTCCGCGAGTGCACGCCATGCTGCGCCGCCAAGGCCGCCAGGTGGGTCGCAAGCGGGTGGAGCGGTTGATGCGGACCGCCGGCCTGCAAGGGGCGTTCCTACGCAAGAAGTGGCGCATCCCGTCGACCCGGTCGAACCCGAAGGCGACACCGGCGCCGGACTTGGTCAACCGGCAGTTCACCGCCGCGGCGCCGAACCGGTTGTGGGTCGCTGACGCCACCCGCATCCCCTGCGGCGAGGGAGTGTTCTGGCTCGCCGCCGTGAGGGATGTCTTCTCCAACCGCATCGTGGGCTGGCGGTGCTCCGACCGCTGCGACACTGACCTGATCCTCGGCGCTCTCGAATACGGCATCTGGTCCCGCGACGTCCGTGACGGCCAACTGATCCACCACTCGGACAGGGGCTCGAACTACACGTCGTTCCGCTTCGCGCAACGCTTGGCCGACAACGGGATCCTGCCATCGATGGGGTCGGTCGGTGACTCGTTCGACAACGCCCTGATGGAGAACTTCTGGTCCACCTTGAAGATCGAACTGGTCTACCGCAACTCCTGGCGCACCCGCGACGAGGCCGAGAACGCGATCTTCACCTACATTGACGGCTGGTACAACACCCGCCGCATCCAGAAAGACCTCGGCTGGCGATCCCCAGACGAGTACGAAACCGCCTGGCACACCCACCAGGCACAGCACGACGAGGCAACTATCGTTCAGCCTGAGCCCACCGGCGCCAGGTAACCAACCCTCCGGCAAACCGGGGGAAGCTCA
>NZ_JAATEO010000089.1 GCF_012034245.1 Micromonospora thermarum
GCTACCGCTCGGCGGCCGGCACCACCGTCTTCGACAAAGCGATGTCGTCTCCGGCGTCGCTCGCCCACCGGCCGGCGGCGACCGCGTATCCGATCGCGAGGCACGCGTAGCCGGCTGCGGCGACACCGAGCAGCACCGGTGAGCGCCCGTCGTCGGGCAAGAACCTGGCCACGCCCACCATGCCGAGCACGTAGGCGAGGTTGAACGTCGTGTCGTTGACCGCGAACACCCGCCCGCGGAACGCGTCGGCGCACTCGTGCTGCACCATCGTGTCCACCACGATCTTGATGCCGTGCCCGGCGACGTTGACGACGCCGACGACCATCACCAGCAGCAGCGGGTCGAACGGCAGCCCGAACACCGGCAGCGCTACCGCGACCGCCGCGAGCAGCCCGGTCACCCACCGCCACCCGCCGATCCGGCGGGCCACGGGCGGGGTCACCGCAGCCGCCAGCAGCACACCGGCCGCCCCGGCGGCAAAGACGAACCCCAACTGCGTCGGCGCGCCGTCGAGATCGTCACCGGCGAACCGGTTGCGGTAGAGCAGCAGCATCGCCAGGGCCAACGCCCCGAACAGCACCCGGAACCCCGCCTGGGCCGCCATCGCGTACGCAGCACCCCGCGCCCGTCCCAGGTGCCGCACGCCGGCGGCCATGCCGAGGACCACCGCCGCCGCCTCTCCGCCGACTCCCGGCCGGTGCGGCAAGACCTGGTCGGGGCCCAACTCGAGCCGGGCGAAGGAGAAACGGGCCAGCGCAGCGGAAATCAGGTAGCCGACCGGTGCGAGCAGGGCGATGGCGGCGTAGCCGGTATCCCCGGCCGGGAAGACGGTCTGGAGTAGCAGCAGAGCGCAGCCCAGTCCGAGCGAGTACGCCACCGACCCCGCCGTACCGGCGACCGCGTTCGCGGTCACCAGCCGCTCGTCGGACACGACATGCGGCGTCGCCGCCGACAGCCCCGACAACAGCAGCCTGCCCAGCCCGATCACCAGCAGCGTCGAAACGAGGAACAGCGGCCCTTCCGACCCGAAGAAGATCAACGCGGCGAGCGGTAGCACGAGACCCGCCCGGATCAGGTTGCTCCAGACGATCACGGTCCGGCGGCTCCACCGGTCCAGCAGCACACCCGCGAACGGACCCACCAGTGAATACGGCAGCACCAGCACCGCCGCGGCGAACGCGATCGCCGTCGGCGTAGCTTGCCGGTCCGGGTTGAACAACACACTGCCGGCCAGGGCGGCCTGGAACACCCCGTCGGTGAACTGCCCACCCAGCCGAACCGCCAGCAGCCGGCGGAACGCCGGCACGGCGAG
>NZ_JAATEO010000009.1 GCF_012034245.1 Micromonospora thermarum
GTCAGGGCGTACGCCACCGTGCCCACGCCGACCGTGCCGCCGAGCAACCAGCCCAGCGCCAGCACGGTCACCTCGATGGTCGTGCGAACCAGCCGGATCGAGAAGCGCGGGCGGCGGGCGACGAACCCGGTCATCAGGCCGTCCCGGGGCCCGGGGCCGAGCCGCGCGCCGATGTAGAGGCCGGTGGCCGCCCCGTTGGCGACGATCCCGCTGACCAGCAGGGCCACCCGGGCGGCGAACGGCAACTCCTGGGGCAGCAGCGGCAGCGTGGCGTCGACCACCAGGCCGATCACCACCACGTTGCTCACCGTGCCGACGCCCGGCCGCTGCCGCAGCGGGATCCACAGCAGCAGCACGAGCGCACCGACCGCGATGGTCACCGTGCCGAAGGAGAGCCCGGTCCGCTCCGAGACGCCCTGGTGGAAGACGTCCCACGGATCCAGACCGAGACCGGAGCGGATCATCAGGGCCATGCTCACGCCGTAGAGGACGAGCCCGGCGTAGAGCTGGGCCAGCCGCCGTGCCGGCCGGTACCGGAGATTGCCAATCGCAGCCACGCATGCCACCCTAGGTGCCAATTGGTGAGGGGGAAGAGCCAATATCGTGGGAGTGGCCATGATGAGTCAGGTCCGAGGGGCCCAATTGGCCCGGCTGCTCGGCCAGTGGCACGCGCTGCCGGGCCGCCGGCGCAGCCCCGACTACGCCGCGCTGGCCGGCGCCGTCCGCGGGCTGCTCGCCGACGGCCGGCTGCCGCTGGGCGTACGCCTGCCCGCCGAACGCGAGCTCGCCGAGGCCCTGCGGATCAGCCGCACCACGGTGACCGCCGCGTACCGGGAGCTGCGGGAGAGCGGCCACCTCGCCAGCCGGCGGGGCGCCGGCAGCTGGACCATGCTCCCCGGCAACCACCGGATGGCCGGCACCGGCCTGTGGACCCCACTCGACGACCGCGACATGATCGACCTCGGGGTCGCCGCGCTGGCCGCCCCGCCCGAGCTGCTGCCCGCCGCCCGGGCCGCCGCCGAGGACCTGCCCTGCTACCTGGGCGGGGCCGGATACCACCCGACCGGCATCATCGAGCTGCGGGAGGCGATCGCCCACGCGTACGCCCAGCGGGGCCTGCCCACCTCGCCCGAGCAGATCATGGTCACCAGCGGCACCCAGCACGCCCTGGACCTGGTCCTCCGGCTCGCGCACAGCCCCGGCGGCAGCGTCCTGGTCGAGGCGCCCAGCTACCCGAACGCCCTGGCCGCCCTCGCCGCCCGGCGGGCGCGGATCACCACCCACGGCCTCGCCCTCGACGAGCCCGGGTGGGACGCCGACCTGCTCCTCGGCACCCTGCGCCAGGGTCGGCCCAAGCTCGCCTACCTGATCCCCGACTTCCAGAACCCGACCGGTCACCTGATGCCGGCATCGCTGCGGGAGCGGCTGGTCGCCACCGCGCACGCCGTCGGCACCGACCTGATCGTCGACGAGTCCTTCGTGGACCTGCCGCTGGACGGCACGGTGGTGCCGCCGCCGACGGCGAGCTTCGACCGGCACTCCCGGGTGGTCACGGTGGGTGGGATGAGCAAGCCGTACTGGGGCGGCCTGCGCATCGGCTGGATCCGCGCGTCCGCCCCGCAGGTGCAGCGCCTCGCCGCCGCCCGGGTCGGGGTCGACATGGCCAGCCCGGTGCTGGACCAGCTCGTCGCCGTCCACCTGCTCGCCCAGGCCCCGGCGATCGTGGCGGCCCGCCAGGCGCAGCTCACCGCCCAGCGCGACGCGCTGCTCGGCGCCCTCGCCGAGCGCCTGCCGGACTGGCGGGTGACCGTGCCGCACGGCGGGGTCACCCTCTGGGCCGAACTCGACGGGCCGATCTCCAGCGCCCTCGCCCGGGCCGCCGAGGAGGTCGGCGTACGCCTGGCGCCCGGTCCCCGGTTCGGCCTGGACGGCACGCTGGAGCGCTTCCTCCGGCTGCCGTTCACCCTGCCCGTCGCGGACCTGGTGGAGGCCGTCGGCCGGATCGCCGCCGTCCGGTACGACCTGGACCGCGCCGGCCGCCCACAGTGGCGGGAGCCGGCCGTCATCGCCTGAGGCGTCCCCGGTCACGCCGGTGGGCACCGGGGGCATGTGCGGGGGCGCTGGGTCGGTCAATCCCGCCTGCCCGCACCGCCCCGGCTGAGAGACTACGCAGGTGGAGAGCGTTCGGGGGACGCCATGGCCGCGCGGTGTCCAGCCGAGCGCGCCGGGCTCCCGGGCCACCCGCCTGGAGCTCTTCTACGACCTGGTGTTCGTCTTCGCCTTCCTCAACGTCACCACGGCCGTTGCCGGCAACCCGACCGTGCGCGGCCTGGTTCAGGGCCTGCTGGTGCTGGCACTGCTGTGGTGGGCCTGGACCGGCTTCGCGGTGCTGGGCAACCTCGTCCGTACGGACCAGGGCGTCGTCCCGTTCGTCGGGTTCGCGGCCACGGCCACGGCCTTCGTGTTCGCCCTCGCCATGCCGAAGGCGTTCCGGGAACTCCCCGGCGGCCTGCCGGGGCCGCTGGTGTTCGCGGTCTGCTACTTCCTGATCCGGGTGAGCCAGGTGGCGGTCTTCGGCTGGATGGTCCGGTACGAGCGCTCGCGGTTCCGCCGGCTTCTGCCGGTGGCGCCGGTGCTGGTCGCCACCGGATTCCTCCTCGTCGCCGCGGTGCTGCCGCAGCGGTTCGCCGAAGACCGCGTCGAGCAGGTCGTCCGGCTCGCGCTCTGGCTCGCCGCCATCGGCGTCGAGTACGGGTCGGGACTGGTCCTGCCCGGCACCGGCTGGACCGTGCTCTCCGCCGGGCACTGGGCGGAGCGCCACGCGTTGATCATCCTGGTGGCGCTCGGCGAGACGATCATCGCCCTCGGGATCGGACCCGGCTTCATCACCGGACTGCCGTTGAGCTGGCCAATCATCATCGCGGCGCTGCTCGGCATCGCCGTGGTGGCCGCCCTGTGGTGGGCGTACTTCGACACGCTGGCGCTGGCCTCCGAGCAGACGCTGCACCGGGCCCGGGTTCCGGGAGTCCGCGCCGCTCTTGCCCGGGACGCCTACACCTACCTGCACCTGGTGCTGGTGGCGGGGATCATCCTGCTCGCGCTCGGCCTCAAGGGCCTGTTGGAGGAGGGCGCCGATCCGTCCACGCCGACCTGGGGGCTGCCGCTGCCCGGCTTGGATCTGCTGACGCTCTACGGCGGCGTGGCGCTCTACCTGCTCGGCCTGGTCGCGCTCGGCCTCCGGGTCCTGGGGACCGTGCGCTGGCCGTCGGTGACGGCGGTGGTGCTGCTCGCCGTGCTGGTGCCGGTGGCCGCTTCGCTGGGAGAGATGCTCGCGCTCTCCGTGCTCGCCCTGGCCACCGTCACGGTGGTCGCCGTGCAGACCGTCGTCGACGCGCAGCTGCGGCGGGACGTGCGGGAGGTGGCGCTGCGGGAGCAGGTCACGGCGGAGGCCGACCAGACCGCGTGGCGGGGCCGCCACCTGTGACCCGGTACGGCGGCGGCCCCGCACCCCCGGTACGGCGGCGGCCCCGCACCCCCGGTCGGGGTGCGGGGCCGACGGTCGGACCGCTCAGATCTCGGCGAGCGTGCCCTCGTACATCTTGTCGATCTCGGCGGCGAAGTTCTTCTCCACGCCGCGCCGCTTGATCTTCAGCGACGGGGTGATCTCGCCGTCCTCGATGGTCAGGTCACGCGGCAGGATCGTGGCCTTCTTGATCGTCTCCCACCGGTTCAGCTTGGTGTTGAGCTGCGCGACGTACTCGTCGACCATGGCCTGGGCCTCCGGCGAGGAGACGATCTCGGCATAGCTCCGGCCCTCCAGCGGGGTGCCGGCCGCCCAGCCCTTGATCGCGTCCGGGTCGAGGGTGACCAGCATGGTGCAGTAGTTGCGGGCCTGCCCGATCACCACCGCCTGCGACGTGTACGGGCAGGTCGCCTTGAACATGCCCTCGATGTGCGACGGCGCGATGTACTTGCCGCCGGACGTCTTCACCAGGTCCTTCTTGCGGTCGGTGATCCGCAGGTAGCCCCTCTCGTCGAGGGTGCCGATGTCACCGGTGCGGAAGAACCCGTCCTCGGTGAACGCGGCGGCGGTCTCCTCGGGCAGGTTGTGGTAGCCGCGCATCACCGGCCGGCCCTTGATCAGGATCTCGCCGTCGGTGTCGATCCGGCACTCGAGGTCGCCCAGCGCCCTGCCGACGCTGCCGATCTGGAGCCCCTCCGGCGGGTTGACGAAGTTGCCGGCGCTGGTCTCGGTGAGGCCGTAGCCCTCGGAGATCGGCAGGTTGGCGGCGGCGAAGAAGGTGGCGATCTCGGGGCTGAGCGGCGCCGCGCCCGAGACGAGCACCCGGATCCGGCCGCCCAGGCGGGCCTGGAGCTTGCTGAACACCAGCTTCTCGGCCACCGTGTACTTCAGCTTCAGCCCGGCCGGGACCGGCTTGCCGGCCTGCTCCAGGGCGACCTTCTCCTTGCCGACCCGGACGCCCCAGGCGAAGATCTTGGCCTTCGCGCCGCCGGCGTCCTGGGCGGTGGTGACCGCCTTGTTGTAGACCTTCTCGAAGATCCGGGGGGCGCCGCACATCAGCGTGGGCTTGACCACCGCGAGCAGCTCGACGAGCTTGTCCACCCGGCCGTCGACGTACGTCGGCAGGCCGACGTGGGTCGCCCCGCAGAGCAGTGTCTTGCCGAACGAGTGGGACAGCGGCAGCCACAGGTACTGCAGGTCGTCCTCGCGCAGCAGCCCGAGCTCGGCCTGTGCCACGCCCTCCCAGCACCAGCCGCCGTGCAGCAGCTCGACGCCCTTCGGGCGGCCGGTGGTGCCGGAGGTGTAGATCAGGGTGGCCAGGTGGTCCGGACCGATGCCGGCGACCAGCATGTCGACCAGGTCCGGCTCGGCGGCGAGGGCGCGGGCCCCCTGCTCCTCGAGCTCCGCGAGGGTGAGCTGCGGTACGGCCGCGGCCGGGTCCGCCGCGCCGTCGAAGAGCACGACGTGCGTGAGCCTCGGCAGCTCCGCGCCGGCGATCTTCGCGGCCTGGGCCGGGTTCTCGGCGAACAGCACCCGGGACCCGGAGTCGGCGATGATGTAGGTCGCGTCCTCCGGCTCGGTGGTGGGGTAGACGGTGGTGGTCGCGCCGCCGGCACACATGATGCCGAAATCGGCGAGCACCCACTCGAGTCGGGTGTTCGCCAGGATCGCCACCGGATCCTCCTGACCGACGCCCAGGCCGTGCAGCCCGGCGGCGATCGCCTTGGCGCGGTGGGCCACCTGCTCCCAGTTCAACCAGACCGGCGAGTCGTCCGGGCCCGGGTGGCCGAAAGCGCGGCGGTCGGGACTCGCCGCCACGCGCTTGAGGAACATGTCAGGGATGGAACGGTACGGTACATCGAGAGCCATCGCTGTAGCCGCCTTCGGGGGTGGTGGCGTGACGGGCGTCACGCCAATGTTCGTTACCGAAGAGTATTGCCTGCCCCCGGCCATCGGCTAGCCCTCCCTGCGCCCGCGCCCCACGTCCCACCAGGTGGAACGTGCCGGTCAGGCGTACCGGGCCGCCGTCCGCGACCAGTCGTAGGTGGCGCGGATCCAGGCGCGCCGACTGCGCAGGACCGTCCGCAGCACGTCGTCCCCGGTCGCCCAGAGCGCCGACTCCGCCTCCAGGTACGCCGCCAGCCCTCCGTTGAACCGGTCGGCCGCGGCCCGCAGCGCCGCGGCCTCGTCGCCGCCGGACCCCTCGGCGAGCACGGTGACCAGGTTGTGCGCGTCCCGGCTGCCGCGGGTCTCCTTGCCGTACGAGAAGAGGTCGTTGCACCAGCAGACCAGGTCGGCGGCGAGCAGGTTGAGGGCGGCCAGGGCCGGGTCGGCACGCCGACCCGGCTCCGGCAGCCCGCCGGCGGCCAGGTCGGTGAGGGTGAAGCTGGGCTGCACCGCGCCGGTGTGCCGGCGCATCTGCACGTACTCGTCGAGAACGGGTATCCGGCCGTGTTCCCGGTTGGCCGCCTCCCACAGCAGCGCGAGCAGGTAGTCGCGGACCTGGCTCGTGAAGCGCAGCAGCAGGTCGGGCGGGCCGTGCTGGCGGACCCGCCGGCAGAGGTCGTCCAGCGCGTCGCCCAGCGGGCCGGTGCCGGTCGGCAGTGCCGCCCCCGGGTCGCCCTGCCGGTCCAGCACGTCGAGCAGCGCCGCGACGGTCGGGGCCAGTCGGGTGGGCGCGGCGCCCAGACCGTCCTCGTCGCAGGCGTCGTCCATGACGAACAACCAGGTGATCAGGTCGGCCAGCAGGCGGACCCGCTCGACCGGACCGGCGGGGCAGGCGCGCCCGGCGAGGCCGGCGGCGTCCGCCCGGCGGAGCCGCTGCCCGCTAGTGATCAGTCCGAAGCGTTGCGCCCAGGCGATGCTCTCCCCACCCAGACGCGCCGTCTCGGCGTGCGGTCCGGCAGGGAAGGGCGGCTCGTGAAGCGCCGAGACCGCGAAGGTCCGCATGGTGCTCCCCCTGTCGCGCCGCCCCGGGGCGGGCGGCGCGGCACAGCGTACGGGAGGACGGCATCGGCCGTGGTCGTTGGGGGCGAGGGAGTCCCGGGATATTGTGTGACCGTTTGCGTACAGGCTGTTATATGCCCAGGCGGGCGCCCCGCAACCGGTCGGCGAGGGGCGTCGACCCGTCGACCTGCACGCGCGCCGCGCGCTGTCGGCCGGTCAGGAAGAGCACCAGTTCGCCGGGCGCGCCCACCACCCGGACCGGTTCACCGCCCCGGCCGACGGACAGCCCCCCGTGCCCAGGGGCCTGCACGAACACGTCGGCCGGGAAGCGGCGCAGCGCCACCCGGGCCAGCGGGGCGGCCCGCTTCCACAGCGCCCGGTGCAGCGCGACCGGCAGGTCGCGGGGCAGCCAGTCCGGCCGGGCCCGGCGGACGTCCTCGTGATGGACGAAGAACTCCAGCCTGTTGGCCAGCTCGTCGGTCAGCGGGTTGCTGACCGGGCTCCACGCCGGCGGGCGGCGCACCTGGTCGACCAGTTGGGGCCAGGGCCGGGCGGCGATGTGGCGGCGGACCCGCTCCGCGTACCCCCGCAGCGGCGGGAGCAGGATGCCGCCGGCGGCGTCCGGGCGCCGCTCCCGCAGCACCAGGTGGGCGGCGAGGTCCCGCGTGCTCCAGCCCTCGTTGAGCGTCGGTGCGTCCGGTCCGAGCGTCTGCAGGAGATCGGCGAGCGCCTCGCGCTCCGATCGGGCGTGCCGCGGCATGCATCGATGGTAGGCCCCGTCGCCCCGCGGGGCGGGATCCCGGACCCGCGGTGGCGCGGGCCGGGGCGGGGGACGGCTCCTCCTCCGCCGCCGGGGCTCCGGCCGGGTCGGTGAGCACGGCCACCGCGCCGGCCGCCGTCCGGGCCCGGGCGAAGGGGTGACGGTGGACATGCCCGCCCGGGTCGGCGGACCTGGCCCCGACACGTAAGGATGGGAGAGATAATTGCGGCTTACGGCGGGGGAGAGCGTGGCGAGCGGGACGAGTCGGGACGTGCTCTGGCGGGGACTGGCCGTCCTCGGCCGGGCGATCCGGGAACAGCCGCGGATCTTCGCGGTCGCCGTGACCGGCAGCGTGCTCTTCGGGCTGATGGTCATCGCCAGCGCGTACGTGGTCGGCGCGGTGGTCGGCGACGTGGTGGTGCCGGCGATCGCGGACGGGTCGGCGGAGGTCGGCGTGCTCGCCCTGGCCGCCGTCGCGCTGTTCGGCATCAGCGTGCTGCGGGTGGTCGGCATCTTCGGCCGGCGGCTCGGGGCCGGCTACATGCAGTTCCGCCTCCAGGCCGCGTACCGACGCCGGGTCACCCGGCGCTACCTCGACCTGCCGCTGTCCTGGCACCACCGCAACGCCACCGGCACCCTGCTCTCCAACGCCAACTCCGACGTCGAGGCCGCCTGGTACCCCATCGCGCCCCTGCCCTTCGCCGTCGGCACGCTGGTGATGCTGGTCGGCGCGGTGGTCTCGCTGTTCGTGACCGACTGGGCCCTCGCGCTGGTCGGTCTCGCCGTCTTCCCGGCGCTCTTCGCGCTCAACGTGGTCTACTCGCGCCGGATGGCTCCCCGCCAGGCCCGGGCGCAGCGGCTGCGCGCCGAGGTGAGCGGCATCGCCCACGAGAGCTTCGACGGCGCCCTGGTGGTCAAGACCATGGGGCGGGAGGCGCAGGAGACCGAGCGGTTCGGCGCCCGCGCCCGCGAGCTGCGGGACGCGCTGGTGTCGGTCGGGCGGCTGCGCGGCGTCTTCGACCCGATGCTGGAGACCCTGCCGAGCCTCGGCACGCTCGCGGTGCTGGTGGTCGGCACGTTCCGGCTGCGGGAGGGCGCGATCAGCGTCGCCGAGCTGGTCAGCGTGGCGTTCCTGTTCACCGTGCTGGCGTTCCCGGTGCGCGCCATCGGCTGGGTGCTGGCCGAGCTGCCGCGCAGCGTCGCCGGCTGGGACCGGGTCCGGCGGGTGCTCGACGCCACCGGCGAGATGCCGTACGGCGACCGGGTCCTCGACCCCGCCGACCCTCGGCCGGCCACCCTCACCTTCGCCGACGTCCACTTCGCGTACGAACCGGCCGAGGCGCACCTGCCCGGCGCGGAGGTGCTCGGCGAGGTCAGCTTCACGGTGCCCGCCGGGAAGACGGTCGCCCTCGTCGGGCCGACCGGCGCCGGCAAGTCCACCGTCGCCTCGCTCGCCGTCCGGCTGGTCGACCCACGCGCCGGCACCGTCGCGATCGACGGGGTCGACGTGCGGGACCTCACCGCCGCCTCCCTCGCCGGCACCGCCGCGCTCGTCGCGCAGGTGCCGTTCGTCTTCGACGACACCGTCCGCGCGAACATCACCCTGGACCGCCCGGGCATCGGCGACGACGACGTCTGGGCGGCGCTGCGGCTGGCCGAGGCCGACGGATTCGTCGCCGCCCTCCCCGACGGGCTGGACACGCGGGTCGGCGAGCGGGGCACCTCGCTCTCCGGCGGCCAACGGCAACGGCTCACCCTGGCCCGCGCACTCGCCGGCCGGCCGCGCCTCCTCGTGCTCGACGACGCCACCAGCGCGGTCGACCCCCGGGTGGAGGCCGCGATCCTGGCCGGGCTGCGCTCGACAGCCTCTAGCCCGGGGGCGCCGGGCGCGTCGATCCTCGTGGTCGCGTACCGGCGGGCGACCATCGCGCTTGCCGACGAGGTGATCTACCTGGAGCAGGGCCGGGTGATCGCCCGGGGCACGCACACCGAGCTGCTCGCCACCGTCCCCGGCTACGCCGACCTGGTCACCGCGTACGAGCAGGCCGAGGTCGAGCAGGCCGAGCAGCGCACGTACGACGACGAGGTCACGCCGCCGCTGGCCTCCGGCCTGGAGATGGAGGTGGACCGGTGAGCGCGAGGAGTGAGCTCGCGAGCCCCGCAGTCGCGAACGGAGGGCGGGCCCGGTGAGCGCGAGGAGTGAGCTCGCGAGCCCCGCAGTCGCGAACGGAGGGCGGGCCCGGTGACGGTCTCGGAGGCACCGGAGGCGACCGAGACGACCTGGCGGACGCTGCGGCGTGGCCTGGCGCTCTCCCCGGAGCTGCGGGTCGGCCTGGCCGGCACGCTCGGCCTGGCGCTGGTCTACATGGTCGGCCGCGCGGCCGTGCCGGTGGCGGTGCAGCAGGGCATCGACAACGGCATCGCCGGCGGCCTCAAGCTGGACGTGGTGTGGACGGTCGTGGCCGTCACCGCCGCGGTGCTCGCGGTCACCACCACGTGCGGCTACCTGATGATGCGCCGGCTGTTCACGGTCAGCGAGACGGCGCTGGCCAACGTGCGGGTCCGCGCCTTCCGGCACGTGCACGACCTGTCGATGCTGCACCAGCAGTCCGAGCGGCGGGGCTCGCTGGTGTCCCGGGTGACCAGCGACGTCGACCAGATCACCCAGTTCCTCCAGTGGGGCGGTGTGATCCTGCTGATCAACCTCGGCCAGCTGGTGGTGACCACGGCGGTCATGCTCGCGTACTCCTGGCAGCTGACCCTGGTGGTGCTGGCCGCGTTCGGTCCGGCGGTCTTCGTGATCCGGCGCATCCAGCGGCGCCTCGCCGGGGCGTACGGGGTGGTCCGGCAGCGCACCGGCACGCTGCTCGGTGCGATCGCCGAGAGCGTGGTGGGCGCGCCGGTGATCCGGGCGTACGGGATCGCCGGGCGGACCGCGCGTCGGCTCGACGAGGCGATCGACAACCAGCGGCGGGCCCAGCAGCGGGCCATCCGGATCAGCATCCTGGGCAGCTCGGTCGGCGAGATCGCGGCCGGGGTGGCCCTCGCCGGCGTCGTGGTGCTCGGGGTGCTGCTCGGCGCCGACCGCACGCTGAGCGTCGGCGAGGTGACCGCGTTCCTGTTCCTGGTCACGCTCTTCATCCAGCCGGTGCAGATCGCCACCGAGGTGCTCAACGAGGCGCAGAACGCGATCGCCGGCTGGCGCCGGGTGCTCGACGTGCTGGACGTCGCGCCGGACGTCGCCGACCCGGGCGAGCTGGGGCGCGACCTGCCGCCGGGGCCGCTGGACATCCGGTTCGCCGGGGTGGGGTTCGCGTACCCGGGCGGCGCGCCGGTGCTGCACGACATCGAGGTGGAGATCCCGGCGAAGAGCCGGGTGGCGGTGGTCGGCGAGACCGGCAGCGGCAAGACCACGTTCGCGAAGCTGCTCACCCGCCTGATGGACCCGACCGAGGGGGACGTGCTGCTGTCCGGGGTCCCGCTGCGGGAGGTCCGGTTCGGGTCGCTGCGCTCGCGGGTGGTGATGGTGCCGCAGGACGGGTTCCTGTTCGACGCCACCGTCGCGGAGAACGTTCGGTTCGCCCGGCCGGAGCTGACCGACGACGAGTTGGCCGCCGCCTTCACGGAGCTGGGGCTGGCCGACTGGCTGGACGGGCTGCCGGCCGGCCTGCACACGCCGGTGGGGGAGCGCGGCGAGGCGCTCAGCGTCGGCGAGCGGCAGCTGGTCGCGCTGGCCCGGGCGTACGTCGCCGACCCGGACCTGCTGGTGCTCGACGAGGCCACCAGCGCGGTCGACCCGGCCACCGAGGTGCGGCTGCAGCGCACGCTGGACGCGGTGACCCGGGGCCGGACGACGCTCGCCATCGCGCACCGGCTCTCCACGGCGCAGGCCGCCGACGAGGTGATCGTGGTGGACCGGGGCCGGATCGTGCAGCGCGGCCCGCACGAGGAGCTCGTCCGGGACCCCGAGTCGGTGTACGGGCTGCTCTACGCCTCCTGGTTGGAGCAGACCAGGTAGACGTGGCCGGGTCGGTGCTCTACCCTCCGAGTTAGGTGAGCCTAACCTACTGAGGAGGTCGTGCCATGCGGCCCAGCCCCGCCGAGATCGTCCGTACCCTCGTCGCGGGCCGGCTGCCCGGCCTCGTCCACGTGGCCCACCGCCCCGGCCCGCACCACGTCCGGCACGTCACCGACCCCGACGGCCGGGTGCTGCTGCTGGTGCCGGTCGTCAGCGACCTCGCCGCCGCGCTGCGGCCCACCGCCGGCGGCTGCGAGGTGGCGGCCGTCCTGGACGTGCTCGACCTGCCCCCGGCGGCCGGGGCGCCCGCGCTCGGCCGCGCCTGGGTCTCCGGGTGGGCCCGGCAGCTGCACGGCGCCGAGGCGCGGGCGGCGGCGGTGGACTTCGCCGCCGTCGACGCCACCGGTGACCTGCTCGACGTCGGCACCCGGTTCCGGCTGTTCCGCTTCGAGGTGGTCGAGGCCCGCTGGGAACGCGCCGGCTCCGTCCGGCGGATCGACCCCGGGGCGTACGCCGAGGCGGAGCCGGATCCGCTGCACCCGGTCGAGGCGGCGCTGCTGGCCGACCTCGCCGTCCACCACGCCGAGCAGCTCTCCGCGTACCTGTGCCGGCAGCTCGGCCTGGTCGACGGTGGTGCCGGCGCCGGGCCCCGGGTGGTGCGGCTCGACCGGTACGGGCTGCTCGTCGCGTACGGACGGCCGGGCGTTCCGCGCCGGGCCCGGCTCGCCTTCCCCCAGCCGGTGGCCGACCACGCCGAACTGGCCCGGCTGCTGCACCCGATGCTCTGCCCGCACGCCGGCGTCGGAGAGCGACGCCGGTAGGCACTCCTGCCGCCGTCCGAGGGCGTGCGGCGACGGTCCCGCAACGGTCCTCGAAACCGCCCCGAGGGGCGTTGGCACCCGCCTAGACTGCGGTGGGGTGCGTGGGGGGATCTATGGGCGAGGCCGTCGATGCGTTTTTCCTCGCGCTGGGGCAACGCGGTCGTGCGGAGTTGCCGCCGCGGATTCGAGGAAGCATCCGCGTGGACCTTGTCGACGGCGGTCACACCGATCACTGGCACGTGGACATGACCTCCGACGACGCGGTCGTCGTCACGCGGGAGGCGAAGCCCGCAGACACGGTGATGACGGCCACGCACGAACTCTTCGAGCGGTTGATCCGCGGTGACACGCCGTTGGTCGCCGCGCTGTTCCGCAACGAGGCGACGTCCGCGGGTGACCCCCGTCTGATCCTGACGTTCCGGCGGTTCTTCCCCGCACCGTCCGGCACGCTCGACCCACGGGAGGTGGCCCGGCGGCAGGCGCTGCACGGGCACGTGTGGCGGGAGCGTCTGCGGAAGACGGCCCCCGTGACGCCGGGAGAGGAGATCGATCAGCATCCTCGACGGCAACACCTTCCTCGTTTGCGACGGGCGGGGTGACGTCGATCCGTCACCGAGCGTGCCGACGGGCCTGTTCTCCTACGACACCCGCTTCCTGTCCACGTGGCGGCTGAGACTGGACGGGGAGCGCCTGCGCGCGCTGTCGGTCGACGACATCCGGTACTTCGAGAGCCGGTTCTTCCTCGTGCCCGGGGAGCCCACCCACTACGTCGACGCGAAGGTGTCGGTGATCCGCGACCGGACGATCGGCGGCAGTTTCGTCGAGGACCTCGCCGTCCTCAACCACGGCGACCGCGAGGTGGACCTGACCGTGCGCGTCGACATGGGCAGCGACTTCGCCGACATCTTTCGAGGTCAAGAACCCGCAGCCCAGGAAGGCGCCGGTGGCGGCGATCGTGGAGGAGGGCCAGCTCCGGCTGTGCTACCGGCGCGACCGCTTCCACCGGGAAACCGTGATCTCCACCGACGCCGCCGCCGCGCTCATCGACGCCGCCGAGTACTTCCACGGCCGACTGCCCGAGGCCTTCGCCGGCTACCCGCGAACCCGCACCACGTACCCGGTCGAGTACCCCACCGCGTGCAGCCCGCAGGCCTGGTCGACGGGAACTCCACTGCTGCTGCTGCGCGTCCTGCTCGGCCTCGAACCGCAGGGCGAACACCTCATCGTGGACCCCGAGCTGCCCACCGGCATCGGGCGTATCGAGCTGCTGAACATCCCCGGCCGCTGGGGCAGGATGGACGCCTTCGGCCGCAGCCGCACCCCGGAGGAGGAGGAACTGGACCGGACCCGCTTCCGGGCGCGCCCGCAGGCGCTCTAGGACCGCAGCCGACGCCGAACCCAGGGCCGGAACCGCCCGCGGCCGGTCCCGGCGGCGAAGGCCCGGCCCCGACTCAGGTCGACAGGTCGCCGGTGAGGTAGCGCTGCACGGTCGGGCCGATCGTGGCGACCAGCGTCTCCGGCGCCGCGGAGGCGACGGGTTCCAGCCGGACCACGTACCGCATCATCGCCAGACCGACCAGCTGGCTGGCCACCAGTGAGCCGCGCAGCGGCAGCTCCGCCGGGTCGATGTCGAGGTGGTCGAGGACCCGGCGGAGCACCTGGGTGGTCAGGAACTCCCGCACCAGCCGGGCGGTCCACTCGTTGCTGACCGCCGAGCGCAGCAGGGCCAGCCCGGCCGCGCCGGCCGGCGAGTCCCAGACGCCGAGGAAGGTGCGCACCAGTCGCTCGCCGACGCGCTCGCGGTCGCCGGTGAGCACCTTCGGCAGCACCTCCCGGGGGTCGACCGGCGCCTCCATCGCGGCCAGGAAGAGCTGGTCCTTGCTGCCGAAGTAGTGGTGCACGAGCGCCGGGTCGACCTGGGCGGCGGCGGCGATGGACCGGATCGAGGCCGCGTCGAAGCCCCGCTCGGCGAACGCGGCGCGCGCCGCCTCCAGGATCGCCGCCCGGGTGTCCGGGTTGCCGGGTCGCCGTCCGGTCCGCCGCCTCATCGCCGCCCTTCGCTCGTGTCGTTCCGGTCGCCGCCGGCCGTCGCCGTGTCCCGGCCGTCGCCGCCGGACCCGTCGGCGGGCCCGACGGCGACACCGCCGGATCAGCCGCTGCGCCGCCGCAGGGTGGCCGCGGCCAGCACCAGCGCCAGGACCGCGGCCCCGCCGACGATCGCCAGGTCCCGCCACATCGTGCCGGTCGGCTCGGCGTGCGCGCCGACCTCCTGCAACGCCTCGACCGCGTACGACAGGGGCAGCGCGTCGCTGACCGCCTGGAGCCAGCCGGCCATCTCGTCCCGGGGCACGAAGAGCCCGCAGAGCAGCAGCTGCGGGGCGACCACGACCGGCATGAACTGTACGGCCTGGAACTCGGTGCGGGCGAAGGCGCTGCAGAACAGGCCGAGCGCGACGGCGAGTACCGCGTTGACGGCCGCGACGAGGATCACGAGGCCGCTGCTGCCGGCGGTGTCGAGGTCGAACAGCCAGTACGCGACGGCCGACGCCACCGTCGCCTGCACGACGCCGGCCAGGCCGAACGCGATGCCGTACCCGAAGAGCAGGTCGAGCTTGCCCAGCGGGGTGGTGAGCAGGCGCTCCAGCGTGCCGGTCGTGCGCTCGCGCAGCATCGCGATGCTGGTCACCAGGAACATGATGATGAAGGGGAAGAACCCCAGCATCACCAGCGCGATCCGGTCGAAGGTCGACGGCCGCCCCGGCGGCGTCGGCTGGTCGACGAACATGTAGTAGACCAGCGCGAGCAGCACCGCGGGCACGATCAGCAGGAGCGCCACCGTGCGCCGGTCGTGGCGCAGCTGGCGCAGGATGCGGCCGGTGGTGGCCGCCAGGATCCGGGGGTTCACGACGCCTCCTGTCGGGCCGTGCCGGCCTCGCTCGCGCGGATCATCCGGAGGAACGCCTCCTCCAGGTCGTCGACGCCGGTCGCCCGGCGGACCGCGTCCGGGGTGTCGTCGGCGATGAGCCGCCCCTCGCGGATCAGCAGCAGCCGGTCGCACCGGGCCGCCTCGTCCATCACGTGGCTCGAGACCAGCAGGGTGGTGCCGGCCGCCGCCATCGCGTGGAACCGGGCCCACAGCTCGGCCCGCAGCACCGGGTCCTGCCCGACGGTCGGTTCGTCGAGCACGAGCAGCTCGGGTTCGCCGACCAGCGCGCAGGCCAGCGAGGCCCGGCTGCGCTGGCCGCCGGAGAGGGTGCCGACGAGCTGGGTGGCCGCCCCGCTCAGCCCGACGTCGGCCACCGCCCGGTCGGCGTCGGCGGCGCCGCGCCCGTGCAGCGCCGCGAAGTAGCGGGCGTTCTCGCGGACGGTCAGGTCCACGTACACGCTCGGCGCCTGGGTCAGGTAACCCACCCGGCGACGCAGCTCGGGAGCGCCGGCGGGACGACCCAGCACGGTCACCGAGCCGGACGTGACGACCTGCACCCCGACGACGGCCCGCATGAGCGTGGTCTTGCCGCTGCCGCTCGGGCCGAGCAGACCGGTCACCGCGCCGCGCGGCACCGTCGCGTCGATGCCGTGCAGCACCCGCCGCCCGCCCCGGTCCACGACCAGGTCACGGACGGCGATCGCGTCCTCCATGGCGCACCTCCCCAAAACTCATCAACTGTTGAACTCAACGCTAGGTGAGATTCCGTCCCGCTGGCAAGGGGCTGTCGCGGTTGTGTTTCCGGCCCCCGTGGCACGTGTCCCGCCGCGCCGGGAGCCCCCGGCGGTGTCCAGGGCGCGTACGGGAGAATGGGTGACTGTGCCCGTACCTGACGCGCCGGTGACCGGCGCCGAACGCAGCCCGGACCCGGCCGGCGGCCCGGCCCGGCCCTCCCGCCTGGACCCGGCCATCGCCGCGCGGCTGCGGCGCACGGCGGACGGCCTGGTGGCCGCCGTGGTCCGGCAGCACGACTCCGGCGAGGTGCTGATGGTCGCCTGGATGGACGACGAGGCGCTGCACCGCACGCTGACCACCGGGCGGGCCACGTACTGGTCCCGCAGCCGGAACGAGTACTGGGTGAAGGGCGCCACGTCCGGCCACCACCAGTACGTCCGCTCGGTCTCCCTCGACTGCGACGGCGACGCCCTGCTGGTCAGCGTCGACCAGGTCGGCCCGGCGTGCCACACCGGGCAGCGCACGTGCTTCCACACCGACCTGCCGGTCAGCGGCGTCGCGGCCCCCGGGGACGAGGGGCGGGTCCGGCCATGACCGACGGCACGGTGAGCCCCGACGCGGCGACCTTCGCCGAGCTGGCCGCGCGCTGGCGGGTCGTCCCGGTCACCCGGCGGCTGCTCGCCGACGCGGAGACCCCGGTCGGCGTCTACCGCAAGCTGGCCGGTGGCCCGGGCACCTTCCTGCTGGAGTCCGCCGAGCAGGGCGTCGGCTCGGCGGGGCTGGCCTGGTCGCGGTACTCGTTCATCGGCGTCCGCAGCGTCGCCACGCTGACCGAGCGCGACGGCGCGGCGGTGTGGGCGGGCCGCCCGCCGGTGGGGCTGCCCACCACCGGCGATCCGGTCACCGTGCTGCGCGAGACCGTGGCGGCCCTGGCCGGTCCGGCCGCCGACGCCGGGCTCCCGCCGCTGACCGGCGGCATGGTCGGCTACCTCGGCTACGACCTGGTCCGGCGGTTCGAGCGGCTGCCCGCGCTCACCGAGGACGACCTCGGCGTGCCCGAGCTGGGGATGATGCTCGCCACCGACCTGGTGGTGCTCGACCACTACGACGGCTCGGCCATCCTGGTGGCCAACGCGATCCTGCCGCCGCCCGGCGAGCAGGACCGGGAGGCCGCCGTCGCGGCGGCGTACCACCACGCGGTCGGCCGGCTGGACGCGATGACCACGGCGCTGTCCCGGCCGACCCCGCCGATGATCTCGACCGTCGACCGGGCGCCCGCCGGCGACGTGCTCTGCCGTACGCCCGAGGGGGGTTACCCGAAGGCGGTGGAGGCGGCCAAGGAGGCGATCCGGGCGGGCGAGTGCTTCCAGATCGTCCTCGCCCAGCGCTTCGAACGGCCGACCCACGCCGACCCGCTCGACGTGTACCGGGTGCTGCGCACCACCAACCCCAGCCCGTACATGTACCTGCTGCGCTTCGACGGCTTCGACATCGTCGGCTCGTCACCCGAGGCCCACGTCAAGGTCACCACGGACGCCGAGGGGCAGCGGCGGGCCCTGCTGCACCCCATCGCCGGCACCCGGCCGCGCGGCGGCACCCCCGAGGCCGACGCCCGGCTCGCCGCCGAACTGCTCACCGACCCGAAGGAGCGGGCCGAGCACGTGATGCTGGTCGACCTGGGCCGCAACGACCTGGGCCGGGTCTGCCGGCCGGGCACGGTGGAGGTGCCCGAGTTCGCCACCATCGAGCGGTACAGCCACGTGATGCACATCGTCTCGACCGTGGTCGGCACCCTCCGGGACGACCGCACGGCCTTCGACGCCCTCGCCGCGACCTTCCCGGCCGGCACGCTCTCCGGCGCGCCCAAGGTGCGGGCGATGGAGATCATCGAGGAACTGGAGCCCGTACGCCGGGGCCTGTACGGCGGCACGGTGGGCTACTTCGGCTTCGGCGGCGACCTCGACATGGCGATCGCGATCCGCACCGCGCTGATGCGCGACGGGCGCGCGTACGTGCAGGCCGGCGCGGGGGTGGTCGCCGACTCCGACCCGGCCGCCGAGGACCAGGAGACGCGGAACAAGGCCGCCGCCGTACTCGCCGCGATCGCCGCCGCCGAGACCCTGCGGGCGGCCCGGTGAGGGCGGGGAGCGCCGCGCGGCGGGGCCCGGTGGTGGCTTACCCGGCGAGGGCGGGGAGCGCAGCGCGGCGGAGCCGCGCGGTCCCGGACGGAAGGCCGGCCCGGTGAGCGGCGCCGACACCGGCACGCCCCGCGCGGCGGGCCGGCGCGAACTGACGTACGCGGTGCTGCTCTGCGTGGCCGGCGCGGGCCTCGCGGTGTGGGCGGCGACCCGCACCTGGGCGGTGGAACTGACCCCGCGCCCCGTCCCGCTGCCGCCGGTCCGCGACGGGCGCACCGGCGCCGAGCTGCTGCCCTGGCTGCCGGCGCTGGCCCTGGTCGCGCTGGCCGGCGGGGGCGCGGTGCTGGCCACCCGGGGACGGGTGCGGGGCTTGCTCGGCGGCCTGCTGGCCCTGCTCGGGCTCGCGGTGGCGGCGGGCGGCGCCTACGGGCTGGCCGCCGGCTTCGCCGGCGACGTGAGCCGGCAGTGGCCGCTGCTCTGCCTGGTCGGTGGGGTCCTCACCGCCGGGGGCGGCCTGCTGACGGCGCTGCGGGGACGGCGGTGGCCGGCGATGGGCGCCCGCTACGAGCGGCGTCCCCCGACGGTGACCGCCGCGCGGCCGGAGCCGGGCCCGGTGACCGGCCGACGTACCACCGAGGCGTGGGACGCGCTGGACCGGGGCGAGGATCCGACGCGGGACTGACCGCCCGGTGCCGTCCGGCGAACGGCGCCGGCCGTGGTCGCCCGGGCCGGCTCAGCCCACCGGCTGGCGCTCGCGGGCGGCGGCGCGGGCCGCCGCCAGCTCGGCCACCAGGCGGTCCAGCTCGGCGCGCTGGCGGGCGCGGGCCCGGTCGGCGCACACGGCTTCCCAGGCGTTGCCCCGGGCGGTGCGCATGCGTCCCTCTCCGACCACGGCACGTTCGACGGTGTGCACGACGCCGACGGCGAGCGACGCGACGGTACGGGAGATGGTGGTGAGGCCGATGTTCTGGTGCGATCCGGCAGTGCTCATGATTCAACCCCGTACGGAGATGCGTGTGTGACTCGGGCGGACGCCTCATCGAGTCTGCCCGAGGGACATGCTCGCCGGCTCGCGTTTCGTGCTCGTGACCGGCGCGTCAACTATCCATCGACGGCTCTCACCTGGGAAAGGGCCGTTCGGCCTTGAGCTTGCTCACAGCATCGACGGGCGTCGTCACGGCGTCCGCGAACCGGGCGGGAGCGCTGCCCCGTCGACAGCATCGGGTCGATGTCAGGGGCGATCCGGCCGGGTGCGCGCGGCGGCGCCCGTCGGGGGACGCGGTGGCCGTGCGTGATCCGTCCTTCACCCGAAGTCGGGCATTATGCCGCAGCCCGTTTGGTGAGGAGCGCCATACCCCCGGCGGCCCGCGCCGGGTGGCGCCCCCTAGCATCGGCCCATGACACCCGGAGAGGGGAGTCCGTTGGTGACTGCTGAGCATGCGCACGCGGAGGGGGACGACGCCGTTCCGGCGAAGTCCGTAAGCGTGCTCGACGAGATCCTGGCCGGCGTGCGCGAGGACGTGGCCCGGCGGCAGGAGCAGGTTCCGCTGGAGCGCATCCGGGAGCTGGCCGCCGCCGCCCCGCCGCCCCTGGACGCGTACGCCGCCCTGCGCAAGCCGGGGGTCGCGGTGATCGCCGAGGTCAAGCGCTCCTCGCCGTCCAAGGGCAAGCTGGCCGAGATCGCCGACCCGGCCGACCTGGCCGGCGACTACGCGGCCGGTGGCGCCCGGGCGATCAGCGTCCTCACCGAGGGGCGCTGGTTCGGCGGCTCGCTGGACGACCTCGCCGCCGTCCGCGCCGCGGTGAACATCCCGGTCCTCCGCAAGGACTTCGTCGTCTCCAGCTACCAGGTGCACGAGGCCCGGGCGCACGGTGCCGACCTGGTGCTGCTGATCGTCGCCGCCCTGGAGCAGAACGCGCTGGTCGGCCTGCTCGAGCGGATCGAGTCGCTCGGCATGACCGCGCTGGTCGAGGTGCACGACGAGGAGGAGGCCGACCGGGCGCTGGAGGCCGGTGCCCAGGTCATCGGGGTCAACGCCCGCGACCTGCGTACCCTGGAGGTCGACCGCTCGGTGTTCGAGCGGATCGCGCCTGGCCTGCCCAGCCGTGTCGTCAAGATCGCCGAGTCCGGTGTGCGGGGCCCGCACGACCTGATCCGGTACGCCTCGGCCGGCGCCGACGCCGTGCTGGTGGGCGAGGGACTGGTCACCCAGAAGAGTCCCCGCGAGGCGGTGGCCGAGCTGGTCAACGCCGGCAACCACCCGGCCACGCCCCGCCCGGTGCGCTGACCGCGCCGGGCCCGCAGCGAGAGGAACCGCGATGAGCGCCGACGCTCTGGCCGCCCCGGCCGGTTCGTACCCCGACGCCACCGGCCACTTCGGCCGGTTCGGCGGCCGGTTCGTCCCCGAGGCCCTGGTGGCCGCGCTGGACGAGCTGGACGGGGCGTGGCGCACCGCGACGGCCGACGAGGCGTTCCGGGCGGAGTTCGGCGCGCTGCTGCGCGACTACGCCGGCACCCCGTCGCTGCTCTACGAGGCCCGGCGCTTCTCCGCGAAGGTCGGCGCCCGGGTGCTGCTCAAGCGGGAGGACCTCAACCACACCGGCGCACACAAGGTGCGCAACGTCCTCGGCCAGGCGCTGCTGACGAAGCGCATGGGCAAGAAGCGGGTGATCGCCGAGACCGGCGCCGGGCAGCACGGGGTCGCCACCGCCACCGCCGCCGCCCTGTTCGACCTCGAGTGCGTCGTCTACATGGGCGAGGTCGACACGCAGCGGCAGGCGCTCAACGTGGCCCGCATGCGGATGCTCGGCGCCACCGTCGTACCGGTCACCACCGGCTCGCGGACGCTCAAGGACGCGATGAACGAGGCGATGCGCGACTGGGTCGCCAACGTCGACAGCACCCACTACCTCATCGGGACGGCCGCCGGCCCGCACCCGTTCCCCGCGATGGTCCGCGACTTCGTCCGCGGCATCGGCGACGAGGCCCGCCAGCAGTGCCTCGACCTCACCGGCGCCCTGCCCGACGCGGTCACCGCCTGTGTCGGCGGCGGCTCCAACGCGCTCGGCATCTTCCACGCCTTCGTCGACGACCCGGACGTCCGCCTGTACGGCTTCGAGGCCGGCGGCGACGGCGTGGCGACCGGCCGGCACGCGGCCAGCATCACCGGCGGCTCGTCCGGCGTGCTGCACGGCACCCGCACGTACGTGCTCCAGGACGCCGACGGCCAGACCGTCGAGTCGCACTCGATCTCCGCCGGCCTGGACTACCCCGGCGTCGGGCCGGAGCACGCCTGGCTGCACGACACCGGCCGGGCGACGTACCTGCCGGTCACCGACGCCGAGGCGATGGCCGCGTTCGAGGTGCTCTGCCGCACCGAGGGGATCATCCCGGCGATCGAGAGCTCGCACGCGCTCGCCGGCACCGTCGCGGTCGCCCCGAAGCTCGCCGCCGAACTCGGGCGGGAGCCGGTCGTCGTGGTCAACCTCTCCGGCCGGGGCGACAAGGACGTGCACACCGCCGGGGAGTACTTCGGCATCCTCGACAAGGAGTGACACTGTGAGCCGGATCGGGGTCGCGTTCGACAAGGCCCGCGCCGACGGCCGGGCGGTGCTGGTCGGCTGCATGCCCGCCGGCTTCCCGACGGTCGAGGGCAGCATCGCCGCCATGACCGCGATGGTCGAGGCCGGCGTGGACGTCATCGAGGTGGAGATCCCGTACTCCGACCCGGTGATGGACGGGCCGGTCATCCAGAAGGCGAGCGACATCGCCCTGGCCGGCGGCGTGCGCGTCGCGGACACGCTGCGCATCATCGAGGCGGTCGCCGCGACGGGCGCCCCGGTGGTCACGATGACCTACTGGAACCCGATCGAGCAGTACGGCGTGGACGCGTTCGCCCGGGACCTCGCCGCCGCCGGCGGCACCGGCCTCATCACGCCGGACCTGATCCCGGACGAGGCGCAGGAGTGGCTCGCCGCCTCCGACGCGTACGGGCTGGACCGCACGTTCCTGGTCTCCCCGTCCTCGACCGACGCCCGGCTGCGGATGACCGTCGAGCACTGCCGCGGGTTCGTCTACGCCACGGCGATCATGGGCGTCACCGGAGCGCGGGCGCAGACGTCCGAGGCGGCGCCGGTCCTGGTCTCCCGGGTCCGGGAGGTCACCGACCTGCCGGTGGGTGTCGGCCTCGGTGTCGGCACCGGCGCGCAGGCCAGCACGGTCGCCGGGTACGCCGACGGGGTCATCGTCGGCAGCGCCCTGATCCGCCGACTCCTCGACGCCCCGGACCTGCCGTCCGGCCTGACCGCCCTCCGCGCCCTGAGCGCCGAACTCGCCGAAGGCGTCCGCACCCCCACCCGCTGACCCCCACCCGCGCCCCCGTCGATCTTGCAGTTTAGGCCCCTCCTTTGCGCGGAATGCCCTCTTTGTCCGGGCAGAAGGTGCAAGATCGCGGGGGCGCGGCTCGGGCGCGCGGGGCGGGGCGGTGGCGCGGGTCGGGCGGTCAGGGGTGGGTTGCGGGGGTTGCCGGGGGGACGCTGCGCGGGGTCGGGGGAGCGGGCGGCGGCGGGAAGTCGCGGACGACACCGCTGCGACCCGACAGGGCGTCGGCCAGGGCGGCGCGGGTGGTCGGGGTCAGCACCTCGGGCAGCGTGGTCGGGTCGTGCCAGGAGAGGCGGCAGCCGCCGGTCGGGGCGCCCGCCGGCGCCGAACCGACCGTGCGGGCGCGGAAGACGTGCACGAGCACGTCGGGCAGCGGGCCGCCCCGGCCCGCCGGCGGCGTGCCCGGCTCCGCCAGGTGGTAGAGCCCGACGAGGTCGACCACGTCGATGTCCCAGCCGGTCTCGGCCCGGATGTCCCGGCGCACCGCCCGGACCGGGCTCTCCCCCGGGCGCAGGCGCCCGCCGGGCAGCGCGTACCGGCGTTCGCCCCGGCCCTGACGGCACAGCAGCACCCGACCGGCGCCGTCGGTGACGACGGCGGCGACGGCCCAGGTGAGCGCGCTCATGACACCCGAGCCTACGGCGGTGGCCACCGGAAGTCATGGAACGGCGACCGGGCCGGCGGACCGGGGTGCCACGGGAGGGCCGGTCGGCGGTAGCCTGTGCATCCGTGACCCTCGCCTCGCAGACACCCCTGGCGGCCCTGCCCAGCCCGACCACCGCCGTGTGGCAGGTGGG
Source organism: Micromonospora thermarum (assembly GCF_012034245.1). Taxonomy (GTDB): domain Bacteria; phylum Actinomycetota; class Actinomycetes; order Mycobacteriales; family Micromonosporaceae; genus Micromonospora; species Micromonospora thermarum. The sequence goes on from NZ_JAATEO010000009.1 coordinate 23,046, forward strand.
CCCGGCGCCGATCCGGGCGTACGCGCTCTGCATCATCGTCGGCATCGTGGTGGCCTGCTGGGTCACCGAGCGGCGGCTGCGCCAGCGCGGCGTCGCGCCCGGCGCGGTGCTCGACATCGCGGTGTGGGCGGTGCCGGCCGGCATCATCGGCGCCCGCATCTACCACGTGATCACCTCCCCGGAGAAGTACTTCGGCACCGGCGGCGACTGGCTGAAGGTGTTCTTCGTCTGGGAGGGCGGCCTCGGGATCTGGGGCGCCATCGCGGGCGGCGCGGTCGGCGCGTGGTTCGCCGCCCGCCAGCTCGGCATCCCGTTCGCCGTGGTGGCCGACGCCGCCGCCCCGGGCCTGGCGCTGGCGCAGGCGATCGGCCGGCTCGGCAACTGGTTCAACAACGAGCTGTACGGCGGCCGCACCACTCTGCCCTGGGGGCTGGAGATCCACCGGATGGACCCGGACAACCCGGGCCGGGCGCTGCGCGACGACGCGGGCCGGCCCATCCTGGAGGAGGGTCTCTACCACCCCACCTTCGCCTACGAGCTGCTGTGGAACCTGGGCGTCGCCGCCCTGGTCCTCGTCCTCGACCGCCGGTTCAAGCTGGGCCGCGGTCGGGCGTTCGCGCTCTACGTGATGGGCTACACGGCCGGCCGGTTCTGGATCGAGCTGATGCGCACCGACGAGGCGAACACGATCCTCGGCGTACGCCTGAACGTCTGGACGGCGGCGGTGGTCTTCCTCGGCGCGCTGGTCTACTTCCTGCGGGTGCGCGGCCCCCGGGAGTACCTGGTCCCGGTCGGCGCCACCGCGACGCCCGCCCCCGAGTCGGACCTGTCCCAGGTCGACCTGTCGGCCCGCGAGGCGGGTTCGCGCCCGGTGGCCCCGGAGGGGTACCGGGTTGTCGACGAGGAACAGTTCCGGCGCTGGCGGGAGACCGGCGAGCTGCCGCCCGAGGCGGCGGACGTGCCCGCGGCCCGCGCCGACGACGCGGACGCCGACGAGGCGCCGACCGCCGCCGACGCCGCCCCGGCCGACCGATCGCCCGAGCCGGCGCGCCAGGCGGCGGGCGGTGACGCGGAGGCCGGGGACGCCGGGGCGCCGGACGCCGGCGCCCGCCCCGCCGACCGCGACAGCTGAGCGGGGGGCGCCGCATGCGCAGCTCGGTCGTGATCGGAGCCGGCATCGGCGGTCTCGCGGTCGCCGGCGCGCTGGCCCGCTCGGGGTGGCGTGTCACCCTCGTCGAGCGGGCCGACCGGATCCGCCCGGAGCCCACGGCCGTGGTGCTCTGGCCCAACGGGGTCCGCGCACTGCACGCCCTCGGCCTCGGTGCCGGGCTGGACGCGATCGCCACGCCGCTTCCCGACGGCGGGGTACGCCGTCCCGACGGCCAGTGGCTGGTGCAGCCCCGCCCCACCCCGGCCGACCGGATGCCGGTCGTGGTGCACCGCGAGGACCTGCACGACGCGCTCATCGCCGGGCTGGGTGACGGGGTCGAGCTGCGGACCGGCGTGACGGTCCGCACGGTCCGCGCCGAGTCCGGCGCCCGCCCGTCGGTCGGCGACGGGCGGCACACGATCGAGGCCGACCTGGTAATCGCCGCCGACGGCACCGACAGTGTCGTCCGTCGGCAGCTCGCCCCCGAGGCGGCCGTGGTCAGCTCCGGCTCCGCCGCCTGGCGGGCGGTGATCCCCTGGTACCGGGCGCCCCGGCTGCCCGCCGACACCCTGCCCGCCGGCGAGGTCCTCGGCGCCGGATACCGGTTCGTGTCGGCGTCGCTCGGCGAGCGCGGCTCCTCCGGGGCGTCCAGCCGCGGCGGCATCTACTGGGTGGCCACGGCCGCCGGCGCGCCCCGGCCCGAGCCGCCGGAGACCCAGCTCGCCCTGCTGCGCCGCTGGTACGCGGGCTGGCCCGCCCCGATCGCCGACCTGCTCGACGCCACCGACCCCGCCGACCTGGTGCAGCAGGAGATCCGCGAGCTGCGCCCGCTGCCCCGCGCGTACGGCTTCCCGGCCGGCCCGGGGGGAGTGGTGCTGCTCGGTGACGCGGCCCACGCCATGCCGCCGCACCTCGGCCAGGGCGCCTGCCTCGCCTTCGAGGACGCCGCCACGCTCGCCGCGCTGCTGCGCGAGTCCCGGCTACCCGACGCGGTGGTCGCGTACGACCGGGTGCGCCGGCCCCGCGCGGCGGCGGTGGTCCGGCAGACCCGCCGCATGTCGGCGGTGCTCCAGGCCCGGGGGCGTCTCGCCCTGCGGGCCCGCGACGCCGCCCTCGGCACGCTGAGCCCCCGCCTGCTGGCCAGCGCCGCCGCGAGCGCGGCGCAGTGGCGCCCGCCGTCCTGACGCCGCTTCCGCCCGCCGCTCCGTCCAGCGTTCCGGGAGTGTCCCGCCGCGTCGCGATTCCCCGGGGAGTCCGGTGTCGCGCCCGGCGCCCCTTTGCTCTGCTTCACCCCACGCACTGGATTCGGGGCGACGTCGTTGCGTCCGTTGAAGCAGAGCAAGGCCCGTAGCGAAAGGCCCGAAGCGAGCGAGGGGAGCAGCGCGCGAGGGAAGCAGCGCACCAGGGGAGCAGCGCGCAAGGGGGAGGCGGACAAGCGGGTGAGCCACGCGGGAGGTGCCGCGCGCCCGGGTCAGGGGACGACGGGCGCGGGTTCGGCGATGCAGGCGGTGCCGATGCGGCGGAAACCGACCCGCAGGTAGACGCGGGCGATCTCCTCGCTGCCCGCGGAGAGGAAGACCAGGTCGGTGCCGGCGGCGCGCAGCGCCCGGGCCAGGGCGGCGGTGACCGCGGCGCCCAGGCCGCGGCGGCGGCCGGCCGGCAGGGTGGCCACACCGGCGATCTCGGCGACGTCGCCGACCCGCATCGCCATCCCGCTGGCCAACGCCCCCTCCTGCGCCGTGCCGGCCAGGGCCGACAGCCGCCGGCCGTCGGCGACGCGGGCCCGCTCCTCCTCCAGCGCCGCCATGTCGAGTTCGGGGAGGGCGGCGTCGCGCTCGGCGGGGCCGCCCGCACCCCGGCCGGTGCCGGGTGCCGCGAAGCCGACCGCGGCGACGGCCCGGCGGGCGGCCACCGCCGCCGCGAAGTCCGGGTCCGCCGGATCGAGCAGCCGCACCGGTACGTCGGTGAGCGTCGCCGGGTCGGCCAGGGCGGCCGGGTCGAGCACCATCAGCGGCGCCTCGAGCACGGACAGGCCCGCCGAGCGGGCGATGGCCAACAGGTCGGGCGTGACCTCGTGGACCCATTCGAAGGCCTCCGGCAACCCGAGCTCCCGCTGGCGCTCGCGGACGGCCGCGACGTCGGCGAGGGTGGGGGCCGCGGCGGCGTCGAGGCGGGGCCGGGCGTAGAACGGCCAGCCGGCGTCCTCGCGGACGAACAGCACCAGGGCACCGTGCTCCTCGGCGCGGGCGGCGTCACGCGGCACCGCGTCGTAGAAACGCTCCAGCCGGTCGACCGTATCCTTGTGCAGGGGATCCACCGCGCGAGACTACACGTCCCAGACTCTGGAAGGTGTGATCAATCTGCACTGGCCTTGCGCCGACCCCCCTAACGTAGACTCAAATGACCCCTGAGGGCCGACGTCGTCCCCACCGAGATCCAACCTGAGTGACGACAGGAGGCCCGGTGGCCTTTCCGTACCCGCACAGCAGCCCGCAGCAGGTCCCGCACCTCGGCCCCGGCGCGCCGGCGGCCGGGCTCTACGATCCCGCGCACGAGCATGACGCCTGCGGGGTGGCCTTCGTGGCGGACCTGCACGGCCGGCGCTCGCACGCGGTCGTGGCGAACGGGCTCGGCGCGCTCTGCCGGCTGGACCACCGGGGTGCCCGCGGCGCGGAGCCGAACACGGGCGACGGCGCCGGAATCATGATCCAGGTGCCGGACGCGTTCCTGCGTACGGTGGTGGACTTCCCGCTGCCGCCCGCCGGCGAGTACGCGACCGGCCTGGTCTTCCTGCCCGACGACGACGAGGCCGAGGCGCGCGCCCGCCGGGTGGTGGAGAAGTACGCGCTGGTCGAGGGCGCCGACCTGCTCGGGTGGCGGGACGTGCCGGTCGACCCGTCCGGCCTCGGCGAGACGGCCCTCGCGGCGATGCCCCGGGTACGGCAGCTGTTCCTCGCCGCGCACCGGCTGACCGACTCGCCGGACGGCCCGGCCGGGTCCCGCCTCGGCGGCGTCGAGCTGGAGCGGGTGGCGTTCTGCGTCCGCAAGCAGGCCGAGCGGGAGTCCGCCGAGCGCGGCGTGCCGGCGTACTTCCCGTCCCTGTCCGGCCGGACGATGGTCTGGAAGGGCATGCTCACCCCGGACCAGTTGCCGGAGTTCTACCCGGAGCTGACCGACGAGCGGGTGGAGAGCGCGATCGCGCTGGTGCACTCCCGCTTCTCGACCAACACGTTCCCGTCCTGGCCGCTGGCGCACCCGTACCGCTTCATCGCCCACAACGGCGAGATCAACACCATCCGCGGGAACCGCAACTGGATGCAGGCCCGGGAGGCGCTGCTGCGCACCGCGAACCTGCCGGGGAACATCCGCCGGATCTTCCCGGTCTGCACGCCCGCCGCCTCCGACTCGGCCAACTTCGACGAGGTCCTCGAACTGCTGCACCTCGCCGGGCGGAGCCTGCCGCACGCGGTGCTGATGATGATCCCCGAGGCGTGGGAGAACGACCCGGACATGCGCGCCGACAAGCGCGCCTTCTACCGGTTCCACGCCAGCCTGATGGAGCCGTGGGACGGGCCGGCGTCGGTGGCGTTCACCGACGGCGAGATCGTCGGCGCGGTGCTGGACCGCAACGGCCTGCGCCCGGGCCGCTGGTGGCAGACCGCGGACGGGCTGGTCGTGCTCGGCAGCGAGGCGGGTGTGCTCGACCTGGACCCGGCCACCGTCGTCGCCAAGGGGCGCCTCCAGCCGGGGAAGATGTTCCTGGTCGACACCGTCGCCGGCCGGATCGTGCACGACGACGAGATCAAGGCGGAGCTGGCCGCGGAGCGGCCGTACGCCGACTGGCTGCACGCCGGTCTGATCGATCTGACCGATCTGCCGGCCCGCGAGCACATCGTCTACACCCACGACTCGGTCCGCCGCCGGCAGCAGACCTTCGGCTACACCGAGGAGGAGCTGAAGATCCTCCTCGCGCCGATGGCGCGCGCCGGCGCCGAGCCGATCGGCTCGATGGGCACGGACACGCCGATCTCCCCGCTGTCCACCCGGCCGCGGCTGCTCTACGACTACTTCCACCAGCTCTTCGCCCAGGTCACCAACCCGCCGCTGGACGCGATCCGCGAGGAGCTGGTGACCAGCCTGCAGTCCACCATCGGTCCGGAGGGCAACCTGCTCGACCCGGGCCCGGCGAGCTGCCGGCAGATCGTGCTGCCGTACCCGGTGATCGACAACGACGAGCTGGCGAAGATCCTCTCCATCGACGAGGACGGGGACCTGCCCGGCTTCAAGGCGGTCCGGGTCTCCGGGCTGTACCGGGTGCGCGAGGGCGGCGCCGGCATCAAGGCCCGCCTGACCGAAATCTGCCGGCACGTCTCCGAGGCGATCGAGGACGGCGTCCGCATCCTGGTGCTGTCCGACCGGGACTCCAACGCCGACCTGGCCCCGATCCCGTCGCTGCTGCTCACCGCGGCGGTGCACCAGCACCTGGTCCGCGAGCAGACCCGTACGCAGGTGGCGCTGATCGTGGAGTCCGGGGACTGCCGGGAGGTGCACCACGCGGCGGTGCTGATCGGGTACGGCGCGGCGGCGGTCAACCCGTACCTGGCCTTCGAGTCGGTGGAGGACATGATCTCCACCGGCGCGCTGGTCGGCGTGGAACCCGCCACGGCGGTCCGCAACTACGTCAAGGCGCTCGGCAAGGGCGTCCTGAAGATCATGTCCAAGATGGGCATCTCCACGGTGTCCTCGTACTGCGGCGCGCAGGTCTTCGAGGCGGTCGGGCTGGACACCCGCCTGGTCGAGCGCTACTTCCGGGGCACCCCCAGCAAGATCGGCGGCATCGGGCTGGGCGAGATCCACGCCGAGGTGGCCGCCCGGCACTCCCGCGCCTGGCCCGCGCCGGGCGCGACGGCCACCGACCTGCTGGAGGTCGGCGGCGAGTACCAGTGGCGCCGTGAGGGCGAGCTGCACCTGTTCAACCCGGAGACGGTCTTCCTGCTCCAGCACGCCACCCGCAGCCGGCAGTACGACGTCTTCCGGAAGTACACCGCGAAGGTCGACGAGCTGGCCGCGAAGGCCGGGTCGCTGCGCGGCCTGTTCACGCTGCGCGCCGGGGTGCGCCCGCCGGTGCCGATCGAGGAGGTGGAGCCGGCCACCGAGATCGTCAAGCGGTTCGCGACCGGCGCCATGTCGTACGGGTCGATCTCGGCCGAGGCGCACGAGACCCTCGCGATCGCGATGAACCGCCTCGGCGGCCGGTCCAACACCGGCGAGGGCGGCGAGGACGTCGAGCGGCTGTACGACCCCGAGCGCCGCTCGTCGGTCAAGCAGATCGCCAGCGGCCGCTTCGGCGTGACGACGGAGTACCTGGTCAACGCCGACGACCTCCAGATCAAGATGGCGCAGGGCGCCAAGCCCGGCGAGGGCGGCCAGCTGCCCGGCAACAAGGTCTGGCCGTGGATCGCAAGGACCCGCCACGCCACGCCCGGCGTCGGGCTGATCTCCCCGCCGCCGCACCACGACATCTACTCCATCGAGGACCTGGCCCAGCTGGTGCACGACCTGAAGTGCGTCAACCCGTCCTCGCGGGTGCACGTCAAGCTGGTCAGCGAGGTCGGCGTGGGCACGGTCGCGGCGGGCGTGGCCAAGCTCAAGGCCGACGTCATCCTCATCTCCGGCCACGACGGCGGCACCGGCGCGTCCCCGCTGAACTCGTTGAAGCACGCCGGCACCCCGTGGGAGCTGGGCCTGGCGGAGGCGCAGCAGACGCTGCTGCTCAACAAGCTCCGCGACCGGGTCACCGTGCAGGTCGACGGCCAGCTCAAGACCGGCCGGGACGTCCTGATCGCGGCGCTGCTCGGCGCGGAGGAGTTCGGCTTCGCCACCGCCCCGCTGATCGTCGAGGGCTGCGTGATGATGCGGGTCTGCCACCTGGACACCTGCCCGGTCGGCATCGCGACGCAGAACCCGGTGCTGCGCGAGCGGTTCACCGGCAAGCCGGAGTTCGTGGAGAACTTCTTCCTCTTCCTCGCCGAGGAGGTCCGCGGGTACCTGGCCGAGCTGGGCCTGCGGTCGATCGACGAGGCGATCGGGCGGACCGAGCTGCTCGACGTCACCCCGGCGATCGACCACTGGAAGGCCGCCGGCCTCGACCTCGCCCCGGTGCTGTACCTGCCGGAGCTGCCGGAGGGCACCGCCCGCCGGGGCGTCCGCGCCCAGGACCACGGCCTGGAGCTGGCGCTGGACAACGAGCTGATCGCGCTCGCCGAGCCGGCCCTGCGCGACGGCGTCCACGTCCGCGTCGAGGTGCCGGTGCGCAACGAGCACCGCAGCGTCGGCGCGATGCTCGGCGGTGAGGTCGTTCGCCGGCACGGCGGCGCCGGCCTGCCCACCGACACCATCGAGTTCGACCTGCGGGGCACGGCCGGGCAGTCGTTCGGCGCGTTCCTGCCGCGCGGGGTCACCCTGCGGCTGCACGGCGACGCCAACGACTACGTCGGCAAGGGCCTCTCCGGCGGCCGGCTGGTGGTCCGGCCGGACGAGGCCGCGCCGTTCGTGAACTCCGAGGCCACCGAGGGCGCGCGGGCCGAGGACCAGATCATCGCCGGCAACACGATCCTGTACGGGGCGACCGCGGGCGAGGTCTTCCTGCGCGGCCGGGTGGGGGAGCGGTTCGCGGTGCGCAACTCGGGCGCGGTGGCCGTCGTCGAGGGCGTCGGCGACCACGGCTGCGAGTACATGACCGGTGGCACCGTGGTGGTGCTCGGCCCGACCGGGCGCAACTTCGCGGCCGGCATGTCCGGCGGGACCGCGTTCGTGTGGCGGCTGGACCGGCGGCGCGTGAACGCCGAGCTGGTCGACCTGGCGCCGCTGCGCGAGGAGGAGCGGGCCGCGCTGCACGAGTTGGTGCAGCGGCACTTCGCCGAGACCGACTCGGCGGTCGCCGAGGAGCTGCTCAAGCGCTGGCCGGAGGCGGTGGAGGAGTTCACCGCCGTGGTGCCCCGGGACTACCGCCGGGTGCTGGAGATCATGCGGGCCGCCGAAGCCGCCGGCCACGACGTCGACGACGCGGTGATGAGCGCCCTGGGCGCGCCGTCGGCCGCGTCGGTGCCGCCCGCCCCGCGGGCGGTCGCCCAGGAGGTGGCTCGTGCCTGACCCGAACGGTTTCCTGCGCTACGACCGGCGGCTGCCCGCGCGCCGGCCGGTGCCGGTGCGGATCATGGACTGGCGCGAGGTGTACCCGCCGGCCGGCGAGGACCTGGTCCGCGAGCAGGCCACCCGCTGCATGGACTGCGGCATCCCGTTCTGCCACGACGGCTGCCCGCTGGGCAACCGCATCCCGGACTGGAACGACCTGGTCCGCACCGGCAACTGGGACGCCGCGGTGGAGTCGCTGCACGCCACCAACAACTTCCCGGAGTTCACCGGCCGGCTGTGCCCGGCGCCCTGCGAGGCGGCCTGCGTGCTCGGCCTCGGCGGGCAGCAGCCGGTCACCATCAAGCAGGTCGAGGTGGAGATCGCCGACGCGGCCGTGGCCCGTGGCGGGCTGCGTCCCCGGCCGGTGCCGGCGCCGACCGGGAAGTCCGTCGCGGTGGTCGGCTCCGGCCCGGCCGGGCTCGCCGCCGCACAGCAGCTGGCGCGCGCCGGTCACGCCGTCACCGTGTACGAGCGCGACGACGCCCTCGGCGGCCTGCTGCGGTACGGCATCCCCGACTTCAAGCTGGAGAAGCACCACATCGACCGGCGGCTGGCGCAGCTCGCCGCCGAGGGGGTGCGCTTCCGCACCGGGGTGAACGTCGGCGTCGACGTGACCGCCGAGGAACTGCGCGCCGAGCACGACGCGGTGCTGCTCGCCTGCGGCGCGCTCGCCGGCCGGGACACCCCGGGCACGCCGGGCCGGGCGCTGCGCGGCGTCCACCAGGCGATGGAGCACCTGGTCGCCGCCAACCGGGTGGTCGCCGCCGCCGGGGACGGCAACCCGGCGCTCGCGGTGCTGCCCGACGGCACCCCGATCGACGCGGCCGCCAAGCACGTCGTGATCATCGGCGGCGGCGACACGGCGGCCGACTGCCTGGGCGTCGCCCACCGGCAGGGCGCGGCCGGCGTGCACCAGCTCGACCTGTACCCGCAGCCGCCCCGCTCCCGGGACGAGGAGCGCGACCCGTGGCCGACGTGGCCGTGGGTCCTGCGCGAGTACCCGGCCCACGAGGAGGGTGGCGAGCGCGTCTTCGCCGTGGCCGTACAGGAGTTCGTCGACGACGGCACCGGCGCGGTGCGGGCGGTCCGCATCGCCGAGGTGACCGTGGAGAAGCGCGACGGCCGGCGCATCGTCACCGCGCTGCCCGGCTCGGAGCGGGAACTGCCGGCCGACCTGGTCCTGCTGGCGATCGGCTTCGAGGGCACCGAGGAGCAGCCGCTGCTCGACCAGCTCGGGGTGACCCGCAACCCGCGTGGCGCGGTGGACGCCCGCCCGGACTGGCAGACCGACGTCGACGGGGTGTTCGTCGCGGGCGACATGCACCGCGGCGCCTCGCTGATCGTGTGGGCGATCGCGGAGGGCCGGGCGGCGGCCTCGGCCATCCACGCGTACCTGGGCGGCGCGGGGTCGCTCCCCGCTCCGGTGGAGCCCGCCGCGCAGCCCCTCGCAGCCCGCTGACCTCGCCGGACGCCCCGGTTCCGGCCCTCGCGGGGCCCTGGGACCGGGGCGTCGGCGTGTCCGGTTCGTGCCCGGTTGGTGCCGGCCGCCCGGACCCACCGGTGAACCCCCTCACGAACAGGGGCGGAGAGGTTTAGCGCGGGTCAGACTTGTCGCCGGCCGGACCCGGACGGGTCCGGCTTTCGTCTGTCGCCGTCCTGGCCGGGAGGTCCTCGTGGCGCTCGGAACCACCTTCGCCGCGCTGCGTCACCGCAACTACCGCATCTGGGCCGCCGCCGGGTTCGTCTCCGTCGTCGGCACCTGGATGCAGGTGCTCGGAGTCAACTGGTACGTGCTGGCCGAGACCGGTTCGGCGACGTCGATGGGGCTCGCCATCCTTCTCCAGGCGATCCCCACCCTCCTGCTCAGCGCGTGGGGCGGGGCACTGGCCGACCGGCTGCCCGCCCGTCCGCTGCTGATCGGGGCGCAGGGCGCCCACGCGGCGCTCGCGGCCGGCCTCGCCGTGGTGGCCGCGACCGGCGCCGGCGGGCTCCCGGCCATCTACGCGATCTCGCTCGCCTCCGGCGCGGTGTCCGCGATCGAGGGCCCGATGATGGGCCGCTGGGCCTCGACGTTGGTGGACCGGGACACTCTCGGCAACGCGCTCGCCCTCGGGTCGCTCACCAACTCCGCCGGGCGCATCCTCGGCATGAGCGCCGGCGCCGTCGTGGTCGCCGCCGCCGGCCCCGCGCTGCTGTTCGCCGTCAACGCCGCGAGCTTCGTCGCGGTGGTGGTGGCCCTGTGCGCCGTCCGCGAGCGCGACCGGTACGCCCCGGAGCCGGTCGACGCGGCACCGGACTCCGGTGGGATCCGGGCCGGCTTCCGCTACCTGCTGCGGCAGCCGGTGGTGCTGGTGGCGCTGGCCCTGTCCTTCGTACTGGGCAGCCTCGGCCGCAACTACCAGGTGACGATGGCCGCGATGAGCGACGGGCCGCTCGGCGGGGGCGCCGCCGGGTACGGGCTGCTGTCCACCGTCTTCGCCGTCGGCACCGTACTCGGGGCGCTCGTGGCCGCGCGTCGTCGCGATCTCGGCTACGGTGTGCTGATCGGCGCCGGACTGCTGGCCAGCGCGCTGCAGATCGTCGCGGGGCTGGCGCCGGGCACCCTGAGCTTCGCCGCCGTCATCCTGCCCGTGGCCGCCGCCGCGGTGGTCATCGACACCACTGTCGGCACCCGGGCCCAGCTCGACACCGACTACGCGATGCGCGGGCGGGTGCTCGGCGCGCTGGCGGTGACCGGGTCCGTGTCGGCCGCTGTCGGCGCGCCGCTGCTCGGCTGGCTCTCCGAGCACGCCGGTCCCCGGCAGACCCTGGTGCTGGCCGGTGCGGTCACCGTGGTGGCCGCCGCCGCGGCCGGGGTGGCCCTCGACCGGCTGCGGGAGCGCCGGCTGTGCAACCGGGTCGCGCGGGTGCTCGCCGCCTCCCGGGTACGGCGTCCGGCCCGCCGGGTCGCCGCGTCCGCGGGCCGGGTCGTCCGCCCGGCGTCGCGGGCCGTCGAGGGCGTCCGACCGTCCCCGCACGGTGCCGTCCGGGCGCCACGGGTCGGGGTGGGCCCGTGGTCCCGGCGGCCGTCGACGACCCGGCCGCGGAACCGCACCGGTGCCGGAGCGCCCCTGCCGGGCCGGTGACCGGAGCCCGTTCACCATCTCCTCCGGGTGCGCCAGGCAGGGACTCCATCGCTGAACGCCTATTCACTTGATCTAAATGTTTCGATAGCATTACCGGCTAGTAACAACCGTTGCATCCCTGGCCACGCGCGCGGTCACAGGGCCCCACCACCCCTGTCCTGTGGAGGTCCCTCATGCCACACCGCCCGCTGGCCCGCGCCCTGGGCGCGCTGGTCGCCGTCCTCACCTCCGTCACCGGCGCGGTGCTCGTCCCCGGCACCGCGCAGGCCGCGACCGTCAACTACGTCGCCCTCGGCGACTCCTACTCCTCCGGCGTCGGCGCCGGCCCGTACGACCTGTCCGGCTGCCTGCGCAGCCAGAAGTCGTACGCCCCGCTCTGGGCCGCGGCCAACGCCGTGACCAGCTTCCGCTTCCCCGCCTGCGGCGGCGCGGTCACCGCCGACGTCATCAACGAGCAGGTGAGCTCCCTGAGCACCAGCACCACCCTGGTGACCATCACGATCGGCGGCAACGACGCCGGCTTCGCGGACGTGATGACCACCTGCCGGTTCGGCAGCACCTCCAGCTGCACCAACGCCGTCAACAACGCCAAGTCGTTCGCCACCACCACCCTCCCGGGCCGGCTGGACGCCACGTACGCGGCCATCCGCAACCGGGCCCCGAACGCCCGCCTGATCGTGCTCGGTTACCCGCGCCTGTTCGAGACCACCTACTGTGGGCTGTTCGCGATGAGCACCTACAAGCGGACGATCCTCAACGAGGCCGCCGACGTGCTCGCCGGCGTCATCGCCGCCCGGGCCGCCGCGGCCGGGGCCACCTTCGCCGACACCCGCCCCTACTTCGCCGGCCACGGCGTGTGCGCGTCCGACCCGTGGATCCGGGACGTCACCGGGGTCATCGAGGCGTACCACCCGGACGCCGACGGCTACCGCTACGGCTACCTGCCCGCGCTGAACGCCGTCACCCGCTGACCCGCACGGCCCGGCGGCCGACGGTCCACCCCGGACCGCCGGCCGCCGGCCGTCTTGCCGAGATCCGCCACACTGGGTGGATCGGACGGACACGGTGCGCCACTGCCCGGAGGTGACCATGCGGGAGTCGACCAGCCAGAAACCCCCCACCCGGGACCGGCTGCCGATCGGCGGGTGGGAGTTCCTCGCGCTGCTCGCGCGCCTGCTGCCCCGGCCGCGCCGGGGCGACCGCCGGCTTCCGGTGCTCTGGCTCGTCCGTCCGCCCGGCACGCCCGACGTGCTGGCGCTCGTCCGTCGGTTCCTCGGGCAGGGCCCCCGACGGCGCGTGCCGCACGCCGTCATCGACGCCGCCGCGCAGCCTCCCGGCACCGAGGTCCCCGCGCTCCTGCGCGACCTGCACCGGCAACTCTCGCTGGAGGCCTTCGGCACGGCCCGGCTCCGGTTCCGGCACTACCCGCTCGCCGACTGGCTGATGCAGCAGAGCCTCAGCGTCGGGCTGGACGCCGACGAGGGCCGTTCCGCGCTGGTCCGCCGGCTGCGCGACCGTCGCGGGCCACGCGGCGCCGCCGAGCCCCTGCCCGCCGGCGGGGACACCGTGTCGATCGCCTCGCACGTGCTGCTCTGGCTGGTCCGCCGGGCCGTCCCCGGGGCGGTGTTCCGGCTCGCCGTCTCCGGTCGGGTGCCCGTGATCGGCCGGCACTACCGCTGGTTCATGCGCCAGCAGTACCTGGCGCCACGGCAGTCGGTCACCTTTCTCGGCTTCGCCGAACGGCTCACCGCCGGGTGGCGCGACGGGGAGCAGCCCGACCAGGTCAACAAGCTGCTGCTGCACGCGTTCCTGGAGGACCTGCGCCAGGCGTACCGGCGGCGGCCGTGGCGTCCGGCCGACTGGCGTCGCACCGCGTACCCGGTGCTGCTGCTCGACAACGTCGCCCCCGGCAACCTCGGGCACGTGCTGGTCTGCCTGCTGACCGACGTCCGCAACGAGACCGGGCGCAACGACCCGCTGCTCGTGGTCGCGGCCGGCGACGAACCCCCGGCGGAGCTGACCGAGCCGCACCCCCTCGACGAGGCCGACGAGGCGTACGACGAATGGTCCGCGGCCCTGCCCGAGATGCGCCGGCTGCGCCGGGCGGCGGCCTGGCTGGTGGTGCTTCGGCCCGATCCGGTCGAGACCGGCCCGCCGCCGCGCGGCGGCCTGCGCCCGTTCAGCGCGCCCGAGCCGCCCTGGTGGTCCCGCCGGTTCCTGCCGGCGGCGCTGGCCGTGGTGCTGGTCGCCACCGGTGGCGCCTGGGCCGGCACCCGGTGGGGCACCGGCTGCCACCCGTCGCTGAGCGGCGGGCGGGTCGCGGTCGAGCTGGTCGACGGCGAGTGCGTCGGCTACAGCGACAGCGCGGCCCAACTGTTCAACGACGACCCCGGCCAGGATCGGCTGCGCGCGGTCCAGGAGCGCATCTTCGCCCAGAACCGGGCCGCCGAGGAGGTGTGGCGGCGCAGCGATCGCCGCCGTCCCTACCTGACCCTGGTCTACTTCGGCACCCTCACCGGCAACCGCACCCGGGCCGACGAGGAGTCCTACGTGTCCGAACGCGAGGAACTGGAGGGGATGGCGACCGCCCAGTACGCGCTGCTCAAGGAGTCGGCCGGCGCGGACGGCGCCGCGCTGCTGCGCGTCGTCGTCGCCAACGGCGGCCGGCAGATGCGGCACGCCGACCGGGCGGTCGCGATGCTCGCCGACCTCGCCCGCGACGATCCCACGGTGCTCGGCGTGGTCGGCATGGTGGAGAGCCGCGCCAGCACCGCGCGGGCCCTCGCCGAGCTCAACCGGGTCGGCCTGCCGGTCCTCGCACCCACCCTGTCGGCCGACCGGATGGACGCCAACTCGCGCCTCTACCTCCAGGTCAGCGCGCCCAACACCGACCAGGTGCGGATGGTCGAGGCGTACGCCCGGCAGGTGCTCAAGGTCGACGAGGCGCACGTCTACTGGACGACCGGGGAGGGCAGCTCCTTCGAGAAGGATCTCTACGTGAACACCCTCGTCGACGGCCTGAAGGAGCGCTTCGGTGCGCGGCTCACCCGGCTGGAGGAGTGGCGCACCGGCAAGCGGCTCACCGCCGAGTGCGGCTACGACGGCCTGCTCTTCTTCGCCGGCCGCTGGTCGGAGTTCGACGGCTTCCTGCGCGCCCTGCGCGAGTGCGGCGACAACCCGCCCCGGCACCTCGTCGGCGACGACTCGGTCAACCGCTACATCGCCAACCCCGGGCTGCGCGCCGCCGCCCCCGGCAACATCCCCGTCACGTACGTGTCGAAGGCGTCGCTGGGCACCTGCGCGGCGTTGCGGGCCGCGCAGCAACGGCGCGACGAGGCCCGGGCGAGCTTCCTGACCTGGATCCAGGCCGACGACCTGCTCGACCCGCCGCGCTGCCGCCCCGACCGGCCGCACCCCGTCGGCGAGCGGGTGAGCCTCGCGTACGACGCGGCGATGATGATGGTCCGCGCGGTGGAGAGCCTCGCGGCGCGGCTGCACCACGCCGACGCGGGGCAGCGGTGGGAGCCGACGGCGGTCAACCCGGTCGGCGTGCACGCCGAGGTGCTGCGGCAGAACGCCGGCACCGGCTACCCGGGGGTGTCCGGCCTGATCCGGTACCCGCCCGACTCCGGCGAGCCGGTCGACAAGCGGCTCGCGTTGCTGCGGGTCGAGCGGGTGCCCGACGTGGCCGCCGAGCCGGTCGAGGTCTGGCACTGCGGCGCCGCCGACCGTCCCACCCCGACGCCCGCCCCGTGCGCGGCCACCGGGTCGCCCCCGCGCTGACCGGCGTGTCGCGTCGCGTTCGGACTGTCCCGGCGTCCCCGGGGTCGGTTAGGGTTCTCGGCGGACCAGGCCGTGCCTCGAAGCCACCGCCCCGCCGCGCCGTGCGCCCCTCGGGCCACGCGGCGGGAGGTGGGGACACGGCCTGACAGGGCGAGGCGACGGGAGCGGCAACGAGGGTGGGCAGGCTCGCGTCGGCGTACGGCCAGGCGGTCGCGGCCCACCGCGCGGCCCGCGCGCACCTCGACACCGCCCGCCGGGCCCTCGGCGCGGCCCCGGCCCCGGCCGCCCCGGCGGGAGCCGCCGACCTGCTCGCGCGCCTCGCCCAGCTCGGCGACGCCCTCGCCACGCCCACCCCCGGCGCCACCCCGCTCGCGGCGGGCCCGGTGCCGGTCCGCCTCGGCGACGCCGACACGGCGGGCGGCGCCTTCCCGGTCGTCGTCCCGCTGGGCAGCGGCCACCACCTCGCGGTCGACACCGACGCCCGCGACCCCCGGGTCGCCGGTCTGCTGCGCGCCGTCGTGCTCCGCCTGCTCGCCACCGCCCCGCCCGGCGGGGTCCGGGTCGCCGGCCTCGACACCGCCGCGCTCGGCGCCACCTTCGGGCCGCTGCGCCCGCTCGTCGACGCCGGCGTGCTCGACCCGCCGGCGACCACCGAGGCCGAGGCCGGCGCGCTGCTCGACGCCGCCGAGGCGCACGCCCGCGCGGCCCGTGCCGTCGACCGCCCGGACCAGGAGCTGCTGCTCGTGGTCGCCGCGTCCCTGCCGCCACCCCGGGAGGCCGCCCGCCTCGCCGCGCTCACCCACGCCGGCCCGGCCGCCGCGGTGTGCGTCCTTTTCGCCGGGAGCGGGGCACCGGCCCTCGGCGCGACGACCAGCGTCCGGCTCACCGGGGAGCACGCCCACGTGGGCGACCCGCCCGGTGACCCGTTCAGCGTCGACGGCACCGGCCTGGCCGCCCCGGTACGCCTCGACGGCGACCCGCCGGCCGCGTCCGTGGCCGCCCTCGCCGGGCACCTGGGCGCCGCCGTCCGGCACGGCGCGACGGTGCGCTTCGCCGATCTGCTGCCCGAGCGGCGGTGGGCGGAGTCGTCCGCCGCCGGGCTGCGCACGGTCGTCGGCCGGGCCGGCCGCGACCCGGTCACCGTCGCGTTCGACGACGCCACTCCACACTGGCTGGTCGGCGGCCGCACCGGCGCCGGCAAGACGGTCTTCCTCCTCGACGTCCTGTACGGGCTGGCCGCCCGCTACTCCCCGGCCGAGCTCCAGCTCTACCTGCTCGACTTCAAGGAGGGGGTGAGCTTCACCGAGTTCGTCCCCACCGGCCGGGACCCGTCCTGGCTGCCGCACGCGCGGGCGGTCGGCATCGAATCCGACCGGGAGTACGGCGTCGCGGTCCTCCGCGAGCTGCGCCGGGAACTGCACCGCCGGGCCACCGCGTTCAAGCGGCACGGCGTCACCAAACTCGCCGACCTGCCCCGGGAGACGCCATTGCCCCGGGTCGTCGCGGTGGTCGACGAGTTCCACGTGCTGCTCGCCGGCAACGACCCGCTCGCCCGCGAGTCGGTCGACCTGCTGGAGGAGCTGGCCCGCAAGGGCCGCTCGTACGGCGTACACCTGGTGCTCGCCAGCCAGAGCACGACGGGCATCGAGGCCCTCTACGGCCGGGCGGAGGCGATCTTCGGGCAGTTCGCCCTGCGGGTGGCGCTGCCCGGCGGTGGCGGCGTGCTCGACCCGCTGAACGACTCCGCCGCCACCCTGCCGGTCGGGTCCGCCGTGCTCAACACCGCCGCCGGGGCGGCCGGCGCCGACACCGTCGTCCGCTTCCCCGACGCCCACGCGGCCGCCGCCGACCTGGCCCGGCTGCGCCACGAGCTGTGGGAGGCCCGCCCGTCCGGCGCGCGGCCCCCGTCGGTCTTCAAGGGGTACGACACCGCGCGGGTGGAGGACGACCCCACATTCACCGGGCTGCGTCCCGGTGGCCGCCGCCCGCTCGCCCTGGTCGGCCGCACGGTCGACGTGGACGGCACGTCGGCGCTGTTCCTGATGGACAGCACCCCCGGCCGGCACCTGGCGGTCGTGGGCACGTCCGTCGCCGCCGCCGAGGTGCTGCGCGCGGCCACCCTCAGCCTGGCCCGCCAGCACAACCCCGGTGACGCGCGGTTCCTGCTCGCCTCCCTCGTCACCGCCGCCGCCCCGGCCGTCGACGACACCGCCGACGTGCTCGCCGCCGCCGGCCACCCGGTCGAACGCCTCGACGCCCAGGCGCTGCGGGACCGGCTCGCCGTGCTCGCCGACGCGCCGTCGGCCACCGACAGCACGGACCAGCCGGCAACGGCCGGCGATGCTGCCCAGCCCGGGGCGACGGGTGGCGCTGGCGGGCCGGCGTCGGCCGGTGGTGCCGACCGACAGGGGGTGACCGGTGGCGCGGCCCGGCCGGGGGCGGCGGCCGGCACCGCCCGGACCTATCTCGTCGTGTTCGGGATGGACGCCGCGACCAGCGTGCTCGCGGCCGCCGACCCGACGACCTTCCGCAGCGGTCACGACGACCTGCGGCAGGTGCTCCGGCAGGGGCCCGGGCAGGGAGTGCACCTGCTCGGCTGGTGGCGCGGCCTGCGCCGGCTCGCCGACGACCTCGGCGGTACGCACAACCGCGACGACGTGGCCTGCCTCGTCGCCCTGAACGTGCCCGGCGCCGACCTCGGGCTGCACCTCGGCGTGCCCGACCTGAGCTACCAACCCCGCGCCGACCGGGCACTGCTGGTCGACCGGCACGACCACCGCACCCGGCTGATCGTGCCGTTCGCCCGGGCCGGCCAGCCCGACGACGACGGGGAGGGCTGAGCGTGGCCACCTTCGCCGACTACGCCGCGCTGGCCCGGCTGCTCGCGGAGCAGCGCCGCGCCGGCGAGCAGGGCGCCGCCGTGGAGGCGGAGCGCCGGCGCAACCTGCACGCCGCCGTCGACTCCCTCCAGCACCGGCTCACCGCCCAGGGGCAGCGCCTCGACCACCTCGGCCGCGCCATCGGCGCCGCGCACCCCACCGACGAGGTACCGCCCCACCCGGCACCGCCGGGCGCTTCGGGGTCCTCGTCCGGTCCCGCGTCGTCGACCGGGCACCCCGGCACGCACCACGAACCGGGGGAGGGGCAGTCCGGCGGCGCAGCCGCCGTGCCGGGGCGGCCGGGTGTCGGGGCGTACTCCCAGGGTCGTGAGACGGCGCTGGCGGTGCCGGCGGCGGGCGCGGTGCCCGGGCCTCGTGCGGGGGAGGTTGACCCGGCGGCGGAGCTGGAGCTGGCGCGGCGCTACGCCGACGAGGCCGACCGGCAGGGGCACCAGGCCGAGCTGCTGGCCCAGCGACCCCCGCTGCTGCCGACCTGGTCACCGGTGGCGCGGGCGCTAGCCGTGTACCTGGGCTGCGCCGCCGTCGGCGTGCTGCTCATGCTGGTCATGGTGCTCGCGTCCGGCGTCGGGGTGGTCGACCTCGGCACCCTGTACGCGTGGATGTGCGCGGGGCTGCCCGCCGTGTCGCTGATCGCGGGCTGGCTGGTGCTCGGCCGCTGGGGGAGGCCGCCGATGGTCGCCGGGACGCCGCCCCGCTACCCGGTGCTGGGCATCCTGGTCTGCTTCCTCGCCCTGCCGCTGGCCTACTGCGGCTACCTGCTGCTCTTCCGCGCCGTCTTCTGAGCGGTCCGCCAGCGGAAGATTTCGGCCCCTGGAGGGGCCGCTTCTTTCCACGGCCTGTCTAGGGTGGACAGCGTGACGGATGCGGTGCGTGACGGTGGTGTGCTCGACGGGTTCCACATCGGGTACGTGCCTGTCGGCGTCGGATCCGAGGTGTCCGACTTCGCCAGCGAGTGGGAGGACGTCCGCCTCGCCACCCGGGTCTGGGAGCGGCAGGTGACCGACGGCTATCGGGTCGACCTGCGCGTCCACGTCCTGCGGGGTGACCGGCTCACCGACCTCGCCGCGCTGCGGGACTTCCTCGCCGAGTACCAGGAGCGCGACCCGGCCTCGTGGGCCCCGACCGACTTCGCCCACGGCACGAGCCCGGGCGGGGTCACCGACGATCAGGCGTTCTGGCTCGTCGAACCCGGCGTCGCCGTGACCGTGCTGGTCGACCCGGAGCGCGTGGACCGAGACCAGGTGGTCGCCACGGCGCTCAGCATCCGCCCGGTCTGACGCGCCGACACGTCAGCCCGTGTTCCTGACCCTGGCGGTCTTGACCAGTTGGGCGAAGCGCACGTCGGTACACGGGTAATCCTCGCCGCAGCCGCAGAGCCAGCGGGCCACCACGCGAGGCGGATGAGCGAAGAGGATGTCGTCGGCGTCCGCGACATCCTCGCCGGACGCCAGGGGGGTGGTGTCGTCGTTGTCCACGGCGGCTCCTGTCCGAGTCCGAGTCCTGCTGATGCCGATGCCGCTGTCGTGCGGCGGCCACGGCACGCCCGGCCGGCCCTACGGGTCGACCGACCGGACGCTCTGCGCGGTGGGGAAGGACCAACTCCAAGGGTGCTGACCAGGGAGTCGATCGATTCGGAGCCTAGGATAACAAGCTATCGCAGTCAAGCTATCACTTGCGATAACAAGGTGAACGGTGGTCGAATGACGGTGCTGACCAGGGAGTACCGCCATGCCACCGAGCCCCAAGTGGGTTGAACTTGCTGAACACATCCGCAATCAGATCGCCTCGGGCGAGCTGTCGCCGGGCGAGAAGTTGCCGTCGACATCGCAGCTCTGCCAGATACATGGCGTCTCCGCGATCGTGGTCCGGAACGCGATGTTGACCCTCAAGGCGGAGGGCCTGGTGGTGGGTGTGCCCGGCGTGGGTGTGTTCGTCGCCGAGCGTTGAGGTCGCGCGGAATCGGTCCGGCGGGGCGGCCGCGTTAGGCGCGCTCCACGATCACCACCGGGATCTCCCGGTCGGTGTCCTTCTGGTAGCGGGCGTAGGTCGGGAACACCGCCGTCATCAGCTCCCACAGCCGGGATCGCTCCTCGGCGGTGGCGGTCCGCGCCCGGGCGGGGAAGCGCTCCGCGCCGACCTGCACCTGGACCTCCGGGTCGTCCCGCAGGTTCAGGTACCAGTACGGGTGGTGGGCCGCCCCTCCGTTCGAGGCCACCAGCAGGTAGCGGTCGCCGTCGCGGCCGTAGATCAGGGCGGTGCGGCGCAGCGTGCCGGAGCGGCGGCCCCGGGTGGTGAGCAGCAGGGCGGGATAGCCGTGGAACGTGCCGCCGTCGGCGCCGTCGCTGGCGACGTACCGCCGGACATGGCTGGCGACCCACCCGACCGGACTGTCCTCGATCACCTCGCTCATCCCCGCAGCGTAGCCGCTTCGGCGCGGCGGCAGATCCTCCAAGATCGCTCTCGCCGGCGCGGCGGACGCTTCAGGGCTCGGTCAGCAGCAGCCAGTCGTCGTCGACCGGGCTGGCATGCCAGCCGTCCGGCCAGACATGGGCGTGCGCCGTGCTCGCGCGAGCCTGGTCGACGCCGGGGCGGCGGGCGAACGTCGCCCCGCCGAATCTCGCCCGGCCGTGGAAGCGCGCGCGGCCGAAACTGCCCTTGTTCTCGAAGCGTGCCTGCTCGAACCACGCCTCGCCGCCGAACTCGGTGAACCGGAACATCGCCAGGTCGGCGAAGCGGGCTTGGCGGAAACCGGCGTACCCGCCGAACACGGCATGCTCCATGGACAGGCCGGCGCGGAAGTCCGCCTCGCGGAACGTGGCGCTGTCGGTGAACCGGGCGGTGTCGAAGGTGGCCGTCTCGCGGAACGTCGTGCCCCGGAACGTGGCCCGGCCGAAGGTGGCGCCCCGGCCGGACAGCACGCCCCCGAGGTCGGCCCGGTCGAAGCTGGCCCGCTCGACGTCCGCGCCGTCGAGCACGATCTCCGCGTCCCCGGTGGCTCCGTCGAGGAACAGTTCCTCGAACGTCGCCCCCAACGACAGCCGTCCGCGCAGGGTCGCGCCGGTGAGGCGGGTGGCGCCCGTGCAGACCGCCCCGGTGAGGTCGGCGTCGACCAGGGTGCAGCCGGTGGCGTCGAACCCGTCCAGCCGGGCGCCGGTCAGGTCCAGGCTGACGCCGGGCCAGAACTGGTCGCCGTCCGCGCGCAGGTGCCGGGTCAGCACCCGCTGGGCGGTGCGGCGTACCTCCGTCTCGCGCGGGTCGTCCGCCGGCGGCATCCGGAGGTACGCGCAGAGCACGGCCACGATGGTCGGCCGCTGCCCCGGATTGTCCTGACCGAGCCGCTCGAGGGCGTGCAGGCCGCCCAGGCGGACGGCGGCGTTGTCGCTGCCGAGCAGCTCGACGGCGCGGGTGTACAGCTCGGTCAGCCGGCGCTCGGCGGCGTCGTGCTCGGCCGCCTCGGCCTGGCGTTCCTGGTGCCGTTGCGCCGCGTCGGCGACGGCCTCCGCGTGCGCCTGGACGCGTTCGCGGTGCGTCTGGTCCTGGGCGGCGACGGCCTCCTGGTGCCGCTGCGCGCGTTCGCTGATCCACTGCCGGCGGGCGGCGAGCAGCAGCGCGAGGCCACCGCCGGTGCCGGCCACCACGGTCAGGCCGGTGCGGATGGCGTCGACGCGCAGCGTGGCCCGGGTGTCCGGCTGGGTGGCCCGGTCGGCCTCGCCGAGCAGCGAGTCCAGCACCCACCAGCCGAGGGCGACGGCGAGCAGCAGCCCGACCAGCACCAGCCACCACGGCATCACCCGCAGTCGCTCGTCGGGTGGTGAGGTCACGGCCACAGCATGCCACCGGGACGTCACCGGGTGGGGGACCGCGCCGACACCGTTGCCTCGCAACACCTTTCGTGGCGTCTCGACTCCAATATGGACAAACGGCACCCGGAATGCCGGAATGCGCCTCTGATGGAACAACGGGTTACCGGAGCGTAACTTGGCATTGACGAGCCTGAATCAATGGCCCCATCATCGTTCGCACCGGTCGATCGGACACCGCACCCACCACCACCCCGGAGGTGCAGCCATGCTGCTCCGAAAGACCGCCACCGTGCTCGCGGCAGCGCTCGCCGCGACGCTCGCCCTCCCGGCCGCGACCGCCGCCGCGGAGCCCGCACCGACCGCTCCGGCGGCGTCCGAACCCACCGCCGTCCCAGCCGCCGAGGACACCGCCGAACGCGCCGACGCCACCGCCAACCCGGTGATCGTCGTCGGTGGCCTCAGCGGCTTCGCCGCCGTCTACGAGCCGATCGCCGCCCGCCTGCGCGGCGACGGCTTCCGTCCGTTCATCTACGAACTGCCGGGGCTCGGCTTCGGCGACATCCCCACCTCCGCCCGCGCCTTCGCCGGGTACGTCGCCCAGGTCCGTGCCGCCACCGGTGCGGCCAAGGTCGACGTCGTGGCGCACTCGCAGGGCGGCCTGGTGGCCCGCTACTACCTGAAGCGGCTGAACGGCACCGACGCCGTCGGCCGGTACGTCAGCCTCGGCACTCCCGAGCAGGGGACGTACGTGGCCAACATCCTCAACTTCATCGGACTCGGCAGCTGTGCGGGCGTCGTCTCCTGTCAGCAGATGATGACCGGCTCGGACTTCATCGACGACCTCAACGCCGGCGACGACACCCCCGGCGCGGTCCGCTACACCACCGTGCGCACCTGGCAGGACGAGTTGGTCCGCCCGGTGGACAACGCCGCCCTGGCCGACGGGGCCACCAACGCGCTGATCCAGGCGTGGTGCCCGCTGCGGCTGGTCGGGCACCTCGGGCTCGCGCTCGACGGCACCACGTACACGGTGATCCGGCAGGCGCTGCGCGACCAGGCGATCCGCCCCAACTGCTTCGCGCTGTAGGCACGACCTGTCCGCGCCGGCGGGGCGGTCGGTGCATCGACCGCCCCGCCGGCGCGTCCACCCGACGCAGCCGCGTGCCGGGGTTGCCGACGAAGTTGGCCGTACCGAACCCCGGCTCGTGGGACGCTGTGCCCGTGCCGTCGGCGTGACCACCCGCCGCCGGTGCGACGGGCGGGAGGAGAGCGCCATGACGGGGACGCCGGAGGTCGACTTCGCGCTCGACACGTACGAGTGCATCGTGCTCTATCCCGGCGCGTCCGGGCGGGCCCTGCCCGCGGAGACCGTGCAGCGGCTCCAGGCTGAGCACAACGCCCACATGCGGGCCATGCAACGGCGCGGGATCATCCTGGTCGCCGGGGCGGTGGACGGGCCCGCCCGCGAGCCGGACCCGCCGCTCGGGTTCGGCCTGGCCCGCACCGGCTCGGTGGACGACGTCCGCAGCGTGATGGAGGCCGACCCCGCCGTGCAGGCCGGCCTCTACAAGGTCGACGTGATGAGCTTCTACTGCCCGGCCGGTTCGCTGGAGTTTCCGCTGGCCAAGACCCAGAGCTAGGGCCGGTTCCATGGGCGTTCGTCGACCGGCCGGGCACCGTTCACCCACGCCCGGCGGCCGGGCTGACACCGGACGGTACGATTCCGGGCGCGCGGTCGCCGATGCCCGCCGTCACGACGTCCCCGGCGTGTGTCCCACCGCCGGCCGCGCACCCGCGCATCGTCGGACAAACGTTGTTCGCAGTGCGACAGGGGTCGGCCCGCAGTCCGGCCCGGAGGAGAGACTAGCCTGATGGGCGTGACACGCCGCGCGAAGATCGTCTGCACACTTGGTCCCGCCACGTCCTCGCCCGAGCGCATCCGGGGGCTCGTCGAGGCCGGCATGAACGTGGCGAGACTGAACTTCAGTCACGGCAGCCACGCCGACCACGAAGCCGTCTACCGGCTCGTACGGGAGGCGGCCGACGCGGCCGGCCGCCCGGTGGCGGTGCTGGCCGACCTGCAGGGCCCGAAGATCCGCCTCGGCCGCTTCGCCGACGGCCCGCACGAGTGGCGCACCGGCGACTCCGTGGTCATCACCAGCGACGACGTCCTCGGCACCAGGGACCGGGTCTCCTGCACCTACAAGAAGCTGCCGCAGGAGGTGAAGCCCGGCGACCGGCTGTTGATCGACGACGGCCGCGTCGCGGTCGAGGTCACCGACGTCAGCGGCAACGACATCCGCTGCCTGGTCACCGAGGGCGGCCCGGTCTCCAACAACAAGGGCGTGTCGCTGCCGAACGTGGCGGTCAGCGTCCCCGCGCTGTCCGACAAGGACTCGGAGGACCTGCGGTTCGCCCTCGGGCTCGGCGTCGACCTGATCGCGCTCTCCTTCGTCCGGTCCGCCGACGACATCAAGCTCGTTCACGCGATCATGGCCGAGGAGGGCGTGCACCGGCCGGTCCTGGCGAAGGTCGAGAAGCCCGAGGCGGTGGACCACCTCGAGGCGATCGTGCTGGCCTTCGACGGTGTCATGGTCGCCCGCGGCGACCTCGGCGTGGAGCTCCCGCTGGACCAGGTCCCGCTGGTGCAGAAGCGCGCCGTGCAGCTCTGCCGGGAGAACGCCAAGCCGGTCATCGTCGCCACCCAGATGCTCGACTCGATGATCGAGAACTCGCGGCCCACCCGCGCCGAGGCGTCCGACGTCGCGAACGCCGTCCTCGACGGCGCCGACGCGGTGATGCTCTCCGGCGAGACCAGCGTCGGCAAGTACCCGGTGCTCACCGTCAGCACCATGGCCAAGATCGTCACCACCACCGAGGCCGGCTCGATCGGGGTGCCCCGGCTCCAGCACGACCCGCGGACGCACGGCGGCGCGCTCACCGTCGCCGCGTCGTCGATCGCCCGGGCCATCGGCGCCAAGGCCCTGGTGGCGTTCTCGCAGACCGGCGACACCGTCCGCCGGCTGTCCCGGCTGCACTGCGACCTGCCGCTGCTCGCGTTCACCCCGGTTCCCGAGGTGCGCAACCAGCTCGCGCTGTCCTGGGGCGTGGAGACCTTCCTGATGCCGTTCGTCGAGCACACCGACGACATGTTCCGCCAGGTCGACGAGGCGCTGCTCGGCCTGGGCCGGGCCAACCCCGGCGAGTACGTCGTGATCGTCGCGGGCAGCCCGCCCGGCACCCCCGGCTCGACCAACACGCTGCGCGTACACCAGCTGGGGTCGCTGGTCGACGCCGCCTCGGCAAGGGCGTTGCAGTGAGCGCGCGGAGTGAGCCGGGGTTGCGAGCCCCGCAGTCGCGAACGGAGACAGCTCAGTGAGCGCCGCGGAGATCGCGGTCGGCCAGGCCGCCGTCGACCAGTTGCTGGAGGTTCTGGACCTCACGCCGACCGGCGAGATGGCCTTCCGGGGGATGAGCCCGCCGGTCGGTCCGCAGCGGGTGTACGGGGGGCAGGTCGCCGGCCAGGCCCTCGTCGCCGCCGGTCGCACCGTCGACCCGGAGCGGTTCGTGCACTCGCTGCACGGCTACTTCGTGCGCCCCGGCGACCCGGTCGAGCCGATCGAGTACCAGGTGGAGAACATCCGCGACGGCCGCTCGTTCTCGGTCCGCCGCTCGGTCGCCCTCCAGCACGACAAGCCGATCTTCTTCATGTCCGCGTCCTTCCAGCGGGTGGAGGAGGGGCTGGACCACCAGGCGCCGGCCCCGCTGGACGTGCCCGGGCCGGACGAGGTGCCGACCATGAGCGACCGGCTCGCCCGCTACCCGGAGCGGCTCGGCATCTGGGCGCAGATCCCGCGCCCGATCGACGTCCGCTACGTCGGCGAGCCGGGCTGGGTCCGCCCCGGTGACCGTCCCGCCGAGCCGCACCAACGGGTGTGGATGCGGATCGACGGCAAGCTGCCCGACGACCCGCTGCTGCACGCGTGCGCGCTGACGTACGCCTCCGACCTGACCCTGCTGGACTCGGTGCTCTCGGTGCACGGCGAGGTCTGGGGGCCCGGCGGCGTGGTGGGCGCGAGCCTGGACCACGCGCTGTGGTTCCACCGCCCGTTCCGCGCCGACGAGTGGTTCCTCTACGACTGCTGGAGCCCGTCGGCGTCCGGCGCGCGGGGGCTGGCGAGCGGCCGGATGGTCACCCGCGACGGGCGGCACATCGCGAGCGCCGTCCAGGAGGGCCTGCTGCGCCGGGTCGGCGCCTGACGCTGCGCCAGCTGCGGCGTGCCTGGCCGATCGGCCGAGGGGTGATCGGCCAGGCGGGGTGACTGCCGGATAACCTGTCCGGCATGCGTCTCTCCGCCCGGGTCGACTACGCCCTCCGCGCGGTCGCCGAGCTCGCCTCGGTGACCGGCGGCAACACCGCCGGGCGGGGGCGGCCGGTGACCGCCGACCAGATCGCCCGCGCCCAGGACATCCCGCCGAAGTTCCTGGAGAGCATCCTGCTGCAACTGCGCCGGGGCGGCATCGTGCACGCCCAGCGGGGCCCGGAGGGCGGCTACTGGCTGGCCCGGCCGGCGGCCGAGATCTCCCTCGCCGAGGTGATCCGGGTGATCGACGGGCCGCTCGCGCATGTGCGGGGGCAGCGACCGGAGGATCTCGGCTACCACGGGGCCGCGCGCGCCCTCCAGGACGTGTGGATCGCCCTGCGGGCCAGCGAACGGCAGATCCTCGAACTGGTGACCGTCGCCGACGTGGCCGGTGGCACGCTCCCGCCGCGGGTCACCGAACTGGCCGCCGACCCGGCCGCCTGGACCTGACCGGCCGGCCACCCGCCGCACCACCCCGGGCTGACCCCGCGCCTGTCCCACTGACCGAACAGGGGCTTGACCCCGGCACCCCCCGTCCCGCATTGTCGACCAAGTCGATAGGAGATACCCAAAAACTCGGGAGGTGGCGTGCGCAAGCTGCTCGTCCTCGCGCTCGTCGGGCTCGCCGCGCAGCTCGTCGACGGCGCGCTCGGCATGGCGTACGGGCTCACCTCCTCGACGCTGCTGCTGCTCGCCGGCGTCGCGCCGGCCGCCGCCTCGGCGTCGGTGCACCTCGCCGAGATGGGCACGACGCTCGCCGCGGGTGTGGCGCACTGGCGGTTCGGCAACGTCGACTGGCGCGTGGTCGGCCGCATCGCCGTGCCCGGCGCGCTCGGGGCGTTCGCCGGGGCCACGTTCCTCAGCGCCATCTCCACCGAGGCCGCCGCCCCCTGGATGGCGGCCATCCTGTTCACGCTCGGCGCGTACCTGCTGGTGCGCTTCTCCCGGCCGCTGCGCACCGAGCGGCGCGCCGGCCGGCTGCGCGGGCGCTTCCTCGGGCCGCTCGGCCTGGCCGCCGGTTTCATCGACGCCACCGGCGGCGGGGGCTGGGGGCCGGTGGCCACGCCCGCGCTGCTGGTCAGCGGCCGGATGGAGCCGCGCAAGGTGATCGGCTCGGTCGACACCGCCGAGTTCCTGGTCGCCGGCGCGGCCAGCGTCGGCTTCCTCCTCGGCCTCGGCTCCGAAGGCTTCCTGCTACCGATGGTGGCCGCCCTGCTGGTCGGCGGCCTGATCGCCGCCCCGCTGGCCGCGTGGCTGGTCCGCATCGTGCCCGCCCAGCTGCTCGGCGCGGCGATCGGCGGCGTGATCGTGCTGACCAACGCCCGCACGCTGATGCGCGCCGCCGACCTCGGTGGCGGAGCCCGACCGGCCCTGTACGCGCTTCTGGTCGCCGGCTGGGTCGCCGCGCTCGGGTTCGCCGTCCGGGCCCTGCTGCGCGCCCGCCGCGCCCGGGCGCTGGCGAACGCCGCCCACCCGGCCCCGCCCGCCACCGCCGACCCCACCCCCGAGCCGGCCACCGCCGCCCTCACCCACTGACCCCCGGCGCTCACCCCGCCCCCGCTCCCGTTGATCATGACGTTGGCGGGTGGTTCGATCTCCACATCACCCGTCAACGTCATGATCGACGAGGCGCCCCGGGTCGGGCCGGGCCGGGCGTCAGTGGGGGAGGAGGGTGTCGGCCGCCGCGCTGAGCAGGGTCCAGGCCTCGTCGACGTGGGCCTTGGTGGTGTGCGGTGAGCCGACCGCCAGCCGCAGCGTGTGCCGGCCGGCCACGCGGGTGTGCGTCAGGTGCACCCGGCCGCTCGCGTTCACCCGGGCGAGCAGTTCGGCGTTGACCGCGTCGTCGGCCCGCAGCCGGAAGCAGACCAGCGAGTACGGGTGCGGCGCGGCCAGCTCGAACCGGTCGTCGGCGCGGACCCGGTCGGCGAAGCGGGCGGCGAGCGCCACCCCGGACCGGATGTGCGCGCGCAGGCCCTCCACCCCGTACCAGCGCAGGACGAACCACAGCTTCAACGCCCGGAACCGGCGACCCAGCGGCACCTGCCAGTCCCGGTAGTCGATCACCGCCCCGGACTCGGTGGCCGCGTTGCGCAGGTACTCCGGCAGCACCGTCAGCGCCTCGATCAGCTCGCCCCGGTCGGCTACCCAGAACGCGTCGCAGTCGAACCCGGTGAGCAGCCACTTGTGGGGGTCGAAGCAGTACGAGTCGGCGTACTCCAGGCCGGCGTGCCCGGACCGCAGCTCGGGGCAGACCGTCGCGGCACCCGCGTACGCGGCGTCGACGTGCAGGAAGATCCCGTACTCGGCGCAGATCGCGCCGATCTCCGGCAGCGGGTCGACGGCCGTCGTGGAGGTGGTTCCCACGGTGGCGACCACGATCGTCGGCACCACCCCGTCGGCCCGGTCCGCCTCGACGGCGGCCCGCAGCGCGGCCGGCGACATGGCGAGTGTCTCCGGGTCCACCTCGACCACCCGGACGCCGTCGGCGCCCAGCCCGGCGATCCGCGCGGCCTTCTCGATGGACGAGTGGCCCTGGGTGGACGTGTACGCGCGGTAGCGGCGGTCGACGCCGCCCTCCCGCCACCGGCCGCCGCTGGCCCGGTGCACCGCGACCAGTGTCGCCACCAGGGTCGCCGAGCTGGCCGAGTCCTGGATGACGCCGCCGCCGGCGCCGGCGGACCGGAACCGCTTCGGCAGGTCGAGCAGGTCGGCGAGCCAGTCCAGCATCGCGGTCTCCAGCTCGGTGCAGGCCGGCCCGGTCGCCCAGAGCATTCCCTGCACGCCCAGCCCCGAGCTGACCAGGTCGCCGAGCACGCTCGGGCCGGACGTGTTGGCCGGGAAGTAGCCGAAGAAGCCGGGGTGCTGCCAGTGCGTGAGGTGCGGCGTGACCAGCGTGTCGAGGTCGGCGAGGACCGCCTCGACCGGTTCACCGCGTTCGGGCGGCCCGTCCGGGAGGGCGGCGACCACCGTGCCGGGCGGGGCCGCCGAGGTGACCGGGCGCTCCGGCAGCGTGGCCCAGTAGTCGGCGATCCAGTCCACCACCGCGTGCCCGGCGCGGCGGAACTCCTCGGGGGTCATGTGCGCAGCCATCCCGCGAGTGGATCAAGAATGGCGGGGCGGAGGCAAGGACAGCGGCCGATTGTGTCGAGAAAGCGCTTGCCCTAGCATCGCCGCTGCGCGGAGCCACATACGCCGACGTCAATACGTCGGGCTCCACCCCGGCCCTGTCTGCCGACATCCTCGGCGACTGGCGCGAGGAGGTCGGCTGGCGCACCGCCGACAGCCGCGCCCCGCCCGCGCCGGACATCCACCTGCGCTGACGCGAGAGAATGAGGCACCGGGCCGGAGCCGCGGAACCCGCTGACTCCGACCCGGTGCGCCACACCGTGGCACCCCCGACCCGTCCCGACCGGGAATGCCGTACCACCACCGGAACCCAAGCTATGCGCGCCGCGCGTCCCGCGAGTGACGTCGGAGTAAAGATCGTGTTTCAGGTGTTCCGGGACAACCCACCGGCGATCAGCTCGAACGACCGCACCCGGTCGGCCACGTCGTACACCAGCGTGGTGAGCATCAGCTCGTCCGCACCCGTACGCTCCAGCAGGTCCCCGAGCTGCCGCCGGACCGTCTCCGGCGAACCCGTCGCCTGCCCCTCCCGGCGCTGCGCGACGAACTCCCGCTCCAGCTCCGTGTACGGGTACGCCGCCGCCTCCTCCGGCGTGGCGAGGGGCTCCGGCCGGCCCGCGCGCAGCTTCAGGAACGACAGCCCCGCCGGCCCGGCCAGCCACTCGGCCCGCTCGTCGGTCTCCGCGCACACCGCGTTGACCGCCACCATCGCGTACGGCCGCTCCAGCCACCGCGACGGCCGGAAGCTCTGCCGGTACAGCGCCAGCGCCGGCAGCGTGTTCTGCGCGCTGAAGTGGTGCGCGAACGAGAACGGCAGGCCCAGCAGCCCGGCCAACCGGGCGCTGAACCCGCTTGAGCCCAGCAGCCAGACCGCCGGCCGCTGCCCCAGGCCCGGCGTGGCCGTGATCGGCCCCGGGTCCTCACCGGTGAAGTAGTTCATCAGGTCCGTCAGCTCCCGGGGAAACCCCTCCGCCGACAGCCCCTCCATCGTCCGGCGCAGCGCCAGCGCCGTCATCTGGTCCGTGCCCGGCGCGCGCCCGATGCCGAGGTCGATCCGGCCCGGATGCAGCGCCTCCAGGGTGCCGAACTGCTCGGCCACCACCAGCGGCGCGTGGTTGGGCAGCATCACCCCGCCCGAGCCCAGCCGGATCGTGCTCGTGCGCGCCGCCAGGTGCGCCAGCAGCACCGCCGGCGCCGACGACGCGATCGCCGGCATGTTGTGGTGCTCGGCCACCCAGAACCGGTGGTACCCGAGTTCCTCCGTCCGGCGGGCCAGCTCGGTCGTGTGCCGCAGCGCCTCCCCGGCGCTCGCGCCGCGCGCCACCGGAGCAAGATCAAGAACAGACAACGGTACGTCGATCACAACCGTCGCCAACCGCCCGACCGTCACGTCTGTTCCGGATCGTGCCCTATCCCACGCCGCGCGCCTGCTCGAAGATCAGGCTCGTCTGGGTGTGCTGCACCGCCGGATCCACCGCCAGATGGTCCAGCACGAAGTCCCGCAACGCGTCCGCCGACGCCGCCCGCACGTGCAGCACGTAGTCCTCCGCGCCCGCCACGTGGAACACCGACACCACCCCCGGCAACCGCACCGACCGCGCCCGGAACGCGTCCACCACCGCCCGGTCGTGCGCCGACAGCCGCACCGACACCAGCGCCTGCAACGGCAGGCCCACCGCCGTCGGGTCCACCTCCGCGTGGAACCCCCGGATCGCCCCGCACTCCCGCAACGCCCGCGTACGCGCCAGGCAGGTCGACGGAGCCACCCCCACCCGTTCGGCGAGGGCGTTGTTCGGCAGGCGGCCGTCCGCGGCCAGCTCCGCCAGGATCGCGCGGTCGGTGTCGTCCAGGCTCGCGTACGGCCGCACATCGTTCGGTGCAACGGGCATGCCGCCATCCTCTCCCGAATCGCACAGCCTTGCCTAGGGCATCTGCCGAATGATGTTCGATCCTATTGCTCTGCATACCTCACATGTTCGATCCTTCCCGGCATGACGACCGTGGACACCCGAGCCGTGCACGCCGGCCGCGACGACCTCGCCGCCCTCGGCGTCCACGCCGCGCCCATCGACCTGTCCACCACCAACCCGCTGCCCTCCGTCGACACCGGCGGCGACGCGTACGAGACCCTCGCCACCGGCGGGACCCTCCCACCCGGCGGCACCGCCGTCTACCAGCGGCTCTGGAACCCCACCGTCGCCCGCTTCGAGACCGCCCTCGCCGACCTCGAAGGCACCACCGACGCCGTCGCCTTCGCCAGCGGCATGGCCGCCCTCACCGCCACCCTGCTCGCCGCCACCCGGGAGGGGAAGCGGCACCTCGTCGCCGTCCGCCCCCTCTACGGCGGCACCGACCACGTCCTCGCCACCGGCCTGCTCGGCACCGACGTCACCTGGGCCCGCCCCGACGAGGTCGCCGCCGCCGTCCGGCCCGACACCGCGCTCGTCCTCGTCGAGACCCCCGCCAACCCCACCCTCGACCTCGTCGACATCGCCGCGCTCGCCCGCGCCGCCGGGCACGCGCCACTGCTCGTCGACAACACCGTCGCCACGCCCGTGCTCCAGCAGCCCGCCCGGCACGGCGCCACCCTCGTCCTGCACAGCGCCACCAAGAGCATCGGCGGCCACGGCGACGTCCTTGCCGGCGTCGTCGCCTGCGACACCGACTGGGCCAGCCGGCTCCGGCAGGTGCGGGCACTCACCGGCGCGATCCTGCACCCCCTCGGCGCGTACCTCGCCCACCGCGGCCTTCAGACCCTCCCGCTGCGCGTCCGCGCCCAGCAGGCCGGCGCCGAGAAACTCGCCGCCTGGCTCGCCGACCACCCCGCCGTCACGCGCGTCCACCACCCCTCGCTGCACGACCCCGCCGGGCTCGTCGGCCGCCAGATGGCCGGCCCGGGCAGCCTCCTCGCCTTCGAGGTACGCGGCGCCGCGCCCGCCGCGGCCGCCGTCGCCGGCGCCTGCCGGCTCATCACCCACGCCGTGTCGCTTGGCGGCGTCGACACCCTGATCCAGCACCCGGCGTCGCTCACCCACCGGCCGGTGCAGGGGGAGGCCAAGCCGGTCGGCGGGCTGCTGCGGCTGTCGGTCGGCCTGGAGGACCCGGAGGACCTGCGCACGGACCTGGAGCAGGCGCTCGCCGCGATCGCCTGACGGTCCAGCCGGAGCGTGCCTGCACCGCGCGTCACGACTTCGGGCCGACGTGGCGGTCGAGTGCGACGACGGCTTCCCGTCGCGCGACGGACAGCGACCACGGAAAGTTCATCCGCCAGGAGATGCCCAGCAGGTCGAGGGCCCACTGGCAGTGGTTCATGATGTCGGCTGAGCGATTCGAGAACATGTAGCGCGGATAGAGGTACTCCTTGCCGCGCACCGGCACCCGATTGGTGAACCGGGTGCCGTCAGAGTGGAACAGCCCGCGGAGGAAGTGTCCTGCCTGCTCGGTGACGATGTCACGTTGTCAGTCGGCGAGCACGATCGGCCGCTGATGCTTCTTGCCCGGGCCGTGCTGCGAAACAGGCATGGCCGGTGCTTTCCGGTGCTCTGCACCGCCACGCAACCTCGCTTCTGAATGCGTTGGACCTTGTTCGCGAGAACAGTCCGCATCGCGGTGTCGCACGCGTCGATGAGGTTGGGCCACGCGTCGGCGCAGTAGATGCGGAGGACGGGGGTGGGGTCGGACGTGACGAGGTGACCGTCGCCGAGATACAGGCCGAGCAGGTAGGCGTATGCCGCCGGATCAGTCAACTTGGCGACATCGGGCGCGCACCGGAAGCAGCGCGTCGCCGTGCCGAACATCGCCGGCTCGGGCCGGTCGACGCACCAGTGCCAGACCGTCGTGTACGGCAGGGAGAGTGTGCGGGCCACTGCCTTGATGTTGTAGCCGCGGGCACGAAGGGCGCGGGCGCGTGCCCGCATCTCTGGTGGATGCACACCTGAATCTTCGAACAGGTGTATGACAAGAGTGCCGGGAGCGGGACTTGAACCCGCACGCCCTTACGGGCAGATGCTTTTGAGGCATCCGAGTCTGCCGATTCCTCCATCCCGGCATCCCCCTCACGAGGGTGTGGCTCACTGTACCCGACTAGGCTCATGCGGGAGCATGGGTGGTAGCCGTGCTGAGAACGATGGTGGGGGTAAGGCTCGTGGCCGAGACGCAGACGGACGCCGAGCGCAGGCGCGTACTGATCGCCGAGGACGAGGCGCTCATCCGGCTGGACCTCGCCGAGATGCTCGCCGAGGAGGGCTACGAGGTCGTCGGCGAGGCCGGCGACGGTGAGACCGCCGTCCGGCTCGCCGAGGAGCTGAAGCCCGACCTGGTCATCCTCGACATCAAGATGCCGATCATGGACGGGCTGGCCGCCGCCGAGCGGATCGCCGGCGCCCGGATCGCCCCGGTGATCATCCTGACCGCGTTCAGCCAGCGGGACCTGGTGGAGCGGGCGCGGGCGGCCGGCGCGATGGCGTACCTGGTGAAGCCCTTCCAGAAGAGCGACCTGGTGCCGGCGGTGGAGATCGCCCTGTCGCGGTACTCGGAGATCGCCGCCCTCGAGTCGGAGGTCGCCGGCCTGACCGACCGCCTGGAGGTCCGCAAGACCGTCGAGCGCGCGAAGGGCGCGCTGATGACGACGTACGGGATGACCGAGCCGCAGGCGTTCAAGTGGATCCAGCGCACGGCGATGGACCACCGGATGACCATGAAGGAGGTCGCCGAGCGGATCCTCGCGGAGACCGCCGGCGGCGAGGTGGCCCGCCCGGCCACCTGAGGACCCACCCGGCCGGTCCGGGTGCCGCCCCGGATCGATAGCATCGGATCCGTGTCGGCGCGGCGGCTGGTGGCGGTGCTCACGGCCGTCGTGCTGCTCGCCGGCTGCGAGCGGGCCACGTCGTTCGACGGGCCGGAGCCCCCGCTGAGGCCCGCCTGGGCCTCGCTGTCCCTTCCGCTCCCGCCGGGCCCTCCGGGGCGGCTGCTGCTGCGCGACGCGGCGACCTGCGGGGGCCGGTGGTACGTGACGGGTGGCGTCGCCGACGCGGCGGGTGGCACCCGGCCGGCGGCGTGGACGAGTGCGGACGGTGTGACGTTCACGCCGCTGACGCTGGTGCCGTCGAGCTTCTCCGGTGAGCAGCACGTGCTGTCGGCGGTGGCGTGCCGCGGGTCGCGGGTGGCGGCGGTCGGGTCGAAGGGCGGGGGAGTGCACGGCAATCCGCGGGTCGGGACCTGGGCGCAGGGCCCGGACGGGGCGTTGCGGGAGGTGCTGGCGCCGTTCGAGCAGTTCGGTGGCCCGCGGGCGGTACGCGTCGGCCGGCTGGTGGCGGGTCCGCGGGGCTGGCTGGTGGTGGGTTCGCGGGTGGCCGGGGCCGCGGTGTGGATCTCGCCGGACTCGTCGGCGTTCACCCTGGTGGAGGGCGCGCCGGAGCTCGCGGGCGACGGTCGCGGGCGCACGGCGGCGGACGACGCGGTGGCCGTACCGTCCGGGTGGCTGGTGGTGGGGTCGTTGCTGGCGGCGGCCGGGCCCCGGCCGTTGGCCTGGACGTCGGCGGACGGCCGGGTGTGGCGGCGGGCGGAGCTGCCAGGTGGGCCGGTCGGGTCCGGGGCGGCACAGCGGGTGGTGGCCTCCGCGCGCGGGCCGGTGGCGGTGGGTTCGGCGGGTGCCGCGGGCTTCGGGGCGTGGCGGTTGTCGGGCGACGGGTGGCGGTGGGTCGGGACGTTGGGTACGGCCGGGACGTCCGCGGGGGGTGGGGTGCCGTCGGTGGCGGGTCTGGCGGCGGCCGGCGGGGACCTGGTGGCGGTCGTCCGCGAGGCGGCCGGTCACGCGCTGTGGACGTCGTCCGATGCGGGGGATTCGTGGCGACCGATGGCGCTGCCGAGGGCGGTTCCGGACACGGGTGACACGGCGGTGGCGGTGGCCACCGATGGAGATCGATTGCTGTTGGTCGAGGATGACGGAAAAGGGTCCCGTGCCTGGTGGGGGCGGGTGCCGGCGGTCGATCGGTAGCTGGTCTAACGACTTTCGCTCGTTACCTTCGAAACGAAGGTGAAAAGCCTTCACAACTGAAGGTTCTTACAGCGATCGTTTCCGATCGGGCACGGCGTGTAACGGTTCGGTCAACCCGATCCCCTGGGGCTTACATCACAGCTCAACGGTGGGATAACGTCCGGCCCCAGACCGGCGACGACGGTCTGGTTCGGCCGCCCCCGCAAGGGCCAATCGGCACCGGGTGGATCGGACCATTGGGATGGAGGAGGGTACGAGCCGTGAGGCAGAAGCTCGCACGGGTGCTGGGTGGCATCGCCATCAGCGCTCTGGTGTTCGGCGGCGCGGCCGCTTGCAAGGCTGACAGTGGTAGCGAGGGTGGCGGCGGCAGCAACGCCGCCTGCGATCTCAAGATCGGCTTCTTCGGCCCGCTCACCGGCGACGCCGCCGGTCTCGGTATCCACATGCGTAACGGCACCAAGCTGGCGATCGACCAGTACAACAAGGAGAACGCCGACTGCAAGGTCAACCTGACCGAGTACGACTCGCAGGGTGACCCGGCCAAGGCCCCCGCCCTCGCCCAGCAGGCCGTCGGTGACCAGAAGGTCGTCGGCATCATCGGCCCGGCCTTCTCCGGCGAGTCCGAGGTCGCCGACCCGATCTTCGACGAGGCGGGTCTGCCGATCATCACCCCGTCGGCCACCCGGCCGAGCCTGAGCACCAAGGGCTGGAAGATCTTCCACCGGGGCGTCGGTAACGACACCTCGCAGGGCCCGGCCGCCGGTCGGTACATCAAGGACGTCTTGAAGGCCGAGAAGGTCTACGTCGTCGACGACCAGTCCGCCTACGGCGCCGGTCTGAAGGACGAGGTCAAGAAGGTCATCGGCGCGAGCGTGGTCGGCGAGGACAAGATCCAGGTCAAGCAGACCAACTTCTCCGCCGTCTCCACCCGGATCATCTCCAGCGGCGCGACGGTGCTGTTCTTCGGTGGCTACTACACCGAGGCGGGCCTGCTGCTCAAGCAGCTCAAGGGCGCCGGCTGGAAGGGCACGATGGTCGCCGGTGACGGCGTCAACGACGCCAACTTCATCAAGGTCGCCGGCGAGGCGGTCGCCGAGGGCACGATCCTGACCTGCCCGTGCGCTCCGGCCACGGCGGCCAAGGGCACCTTCCTCACCGACTACAAGGCGGCGTTCGACAACGCCGAGCCCGGCACCTACGCCGACGTGTCGTACGACATCACCAAGATCATGCTGGAGGGCATCAAGGCGGGTAAGGCCACCCGTGCCGACCTGCTGTCCTTCATCAAGTCGTACAACAAGGCGGGCACCGCGACCGGCGTGACCTACAAGTTCGAGGGCACCGGCGAGCTGGACCCGGCCCAGGTCATCGTCTGGGCGTTCAAGGTCAACGCGGGCAAGGTCGTTCCGGACGTCGAGATCCCCAAGGCCTGACCGGACAGCCGGTCCCCCTCGGGAACCACGGTGCGGCCGGGAGTTCTGCTCCCGGCCGCATCGCTTGGCCGCACCTTTGGAGCCCCACTTGAACTTCGATGAGTTCTTCGGAAACTTTCCGGCGCTGACCATAACCGGGTTGGAGCAGGGCGCGATCTACGCGCTCGTCGCTCTCGGCTACACCCTGGTCTACGGTGTGCTGCGCCTGATCAACTTTGCCCACTCCGAGGTCTTCATGGTCGGTACCTTCACCGCCCTGTGGACGTGGGAGGCGCTGGGCTACAACCAGAACAGCCCCTCACCGGCGTTCGGTGCGCTGCTGATAGCCCTGCTGGCCGGCCTCGTCGTGGCGGCGCTGGCCTCGGCGGTGACCGCGGTGACGGTGGAGCTGGTGGCGTACCGGCCGCTGCGCAAGCGCAACGCCCCGCCGCTGGCGTTCCTCATCACCGCGATCGGCGCGTCCTTCGTGCTGGCCGAGTCGTTCGGTATCGGCACCTCCCGGGCGCCGTTCGGCATGCCCAACCTGATCCCGCAGGAGACGCTCTTCACCGTCTTCGGCGCCGCGGTCACCAACGTCCAGCTGATCATCCTCGGGGTGACGCTGGTGATGATGGTCGGCCTGGACCAGTTCGTGAACCGCAGCCGGCTCGGCCGCGGCATCCGCGCGGTGGCCCAGGACGCGGACACCGCCGCGCTGATGGGCGTCAACAAGAACCGGGTCATCCTGCTGGTGTTCGTGCTCGGCGGTCTGATGGCCGGTGTCGCGGCGCTGCTGTGGAACGTCCGGTACGGCTACACCAAGTTCAACGTCGGCTTCCTCATCGGGCTGAAGGCCTTCGCGGCCGCGGTCCTCGGCGGTATCGGCAACCTGCGCGGCGCGCTGCTCGGTGGCCTGCTGCTCGGGGTGGCGGAGAACTACGCGGCGGGCCTGTTCGGTGGCGACTGGAAGGACTTCACCGGTTTCGTGCTGCTGGTCGTGTTGCTGATGTTCCGGCCGACCGGTCTGCTCGGTGAATCACTCGGGAGGGCGCGCGCATGACCGCCACCGCAGAAAAGGGACGGGGACGGCTCGCCGGCATGAAGGAGCGCTGGGCGCACCTGCCCAAGCAGGTGCGCTGGGCGGGGATCGCGGCGCTGATCGCCTTCCTCTACATCCTGCCCAACCGCTGGTTCTACGAGTACCTCGGTTTCCCGATCGGCAGCGAGTACTTCGCCTTCTACACCACCCGGTCGGACTTCGCCGGCGTGCTCTTCGACACCGCGGTGTTCGTGCTGCTGGCCGTTGGTCTCAACGTCGTGGTCGGCTTCGCCGGCCTGCTCGACCTGGGCTACTTCGGCTTCTACGCGCTCGGCGCGTACACGGTGGCGTTGCTGACGTCGCCGGAGAGCCGGTTCGGGACCGAGTGGCCGTGGCTGGCGGCGGTGCCGCTGGCGGTCATGGTGACGATGGTCTCCGGTGTCATCCTCGGCGGCCCGACGCTGCGCCTGCGCGGCGACTACCTGGCCATCGTCACGCTCGGCTTCGCCGAGATGATCCGGCTCTACGCCGCGCGTAACGAGGGCATCCTCCAGGGGCAGCGGGGCATCCCCGCGGTCCCGCATCCGCCGGGCACCGGCACGGACGGCAAGCCGCTGTTCGGCGTGGTGGACGCCAAGCCGTACTACTGGCTGATGCTCACCCTCATCCTCATCGTCATCCTGCTGGTGCGGAACCTGGCGAACAGCCGGGTCGGCCGGGCCTGGGTGGCGGTCCGCGAGGACGAGGACGCGGCCGAGATCATGGGCGTGCCGACGTTCAAGTACAAGCTGTGGGCGTTCGCCATCGGCGCCGCCGTCGCCGGCCTGACCGGTGCGGTGTTCGCCGGAAAGCAGACGTTCATCAACTCGGACCAGTTCCTGCTGGAGAGCTCGATCCTGGTGCTCGCGGCGGTCATCCTGGGTGGTGCCGGCAACATCAAGGGAGCGATCGTCGGCGGTGCCCTCACCTGGTACCTGCCGGAGTGGCTGCGGGGCGTCGGCGATCTGGTCGGCGTCGAGTTCGACGCGGCCGAGTACCGGATCCTCGTGTTCGGTCTGGTCATCATCGTCATGATGATCTTCCGTCCGCAGGGTCTGGTGCCCAACCGGCGGCGGGCGGCCGAGTTCGCCGACCGGCGCAAGGAAGTGGTTCCCCAGGAGACGGTGCCCAATGAGTGACCCGCAGATGCACAGCGAGCGCGATGTAACCAGCGAGCGGGACATCGCCGACGACGCGCGGACCACGATCGGCGTGCCGCCGGAGAAGGGTCCGGCCGAGCCGGCCGAGGTCACCCCGGCCGGGCCGGACGCCGCGGGCCGGGAGCCGTTGCTGGAGGTCGACCACGTCACGCTGCGCTTCGGCGGCGTGGTGGCCCTCAACGACGTCAACTTCACCCTCTACAAGGGGGAGATCCTCGGCCTGATCGGCCCGAACGGCGCCGGCAAGACGACCTGCTTCAACGCGATGACCGGCGTCTACCGGCCCACCGAGGGCGAGATCCGGTTCAAGGGGGAGCGGGTCAGCGGCAAGCGGCGGTCGTGGATCACCAAGGCCGGCATCGCCCGTACCTTCCAGAACATCCGGCTGTTCCCGGAGATGACCGCGCTGGAGAACGTGATGGTGGGCGCGGACGTCCACCACAAGACCAGCGTGATCTCCGCGATGCTGCGGCTGCCCCGCCACTGGCGCGAGGAGAAGCAGGGCCGGGAGAAGGCCCACGAGCTGCTGCGCTTCGTCGGTATCGACCGCCGCGCCGACGATCTGGCCCGCAACCTGTCGTACGGTGAGCAGCGCCGGCTGGAGATCGCCCGGGCTCTCGCCACCGACCCGGCCCTGCTCTGCCTGGACGAGCCGGCCGCCGGCTTCACCCCGGCGGAGAAGGAGGAGCTGCTCGGCCTGATCCGCAAGATCCGTGACCAGGGGGTCACGGTGCTGCTGATCGAGCACGACATGCGGCTGGTGATGGGCGTGACGGACCGGATCGTGGTGCTGGAGTTCGGCAAGAAGATCGCCGAGGGCCTGCCGGCCGAGGTCCGGGAGGACCCGAACGTGATCGCCGCGTACCTGGGGGTGCCGACCGATGCTGCTTGAGATCAACGACCTGACCCTGCTGTACGGGCGGATCCAGGCGCTGCACGGGATCAGCCTGCGCGTCAACGAGGGCGAGGTGGTGGCGCTGATCGGCGCCAACGGCGCCGGCAAGACCACCACCATGCGCGCGATCTCCGGCCTGCGGCCGGTGGCGTCGGGCTCGATCGTGTTCGACGGCACCGACGTCACCCGGATGCGCGCCGACCTGCGGGTGATCCGGGGCATCGGGCAGGCGCCCGAGGGCCGGGGCGTGTTCCCCGGCATGACCGTCATGGAGAACCTGGAGATGGGGGCGTACACCCGCCGGGACCGGAGCGAGATCAACAAGGATCTCGACATGGTGCTGGACCTGTTCCCCCGGCTCGCCGAGCGGCGCAAGCAGCCCGGCGGCACGCTGTCCGGCGGTGAGCAGCAGATGCTGGCGGTCGGCCGGGCCCTGATGGCCCGTCCGCGGCTGCTGCTGCTGGACGAGCCGTCGATGGGGCTCGCGCCGAAGCTGATCCAGCAGATCTTCGAGATCATCACGCGGATCAACGAGCAGGGCACCACGATCCTGCTGGTGGAGCAGAACGCGCAGCAGGCGCTCTCCCGGGCCCACCGGGGGTACGTGCTGGAGACCGGCCGGATCGTCAAGGAGGGCACCGGCGAGGCCCTCCTGCACGACCCGGCGGTCAAGGAGGCGTACCTCGGCGTGGCCTGAGGCCCGTCCGGTCCGCGCGGCCGGCCGCCCCCACCGTGGGGGCGGCCGGCCGCCGGCTTTGTGCCCGGTCGTCGTGCTTCGGGCGCGGCGCGGTGCCGGCGGGCGGCCTTGTCGGTGGTACGGACTAGAGTCGCCACCGTGACAGCTACGACGCCGCGCCTGCTCCTCGTCGACGGACACTCCCTGGCCTACCGGGCGTTCTTCGCCCTGCCGGTGGAGAACTTCTCCACCACGACGGGCCAGCCGACCAACGCGGTCTACGGCTTCACCTCCATGCTGATCAACGTGCTGCGCGACGAGCAGCCGACGCACATCGTCGTGGCGTTCGACGTGTCCCGGCGCTCGTTCCGCACCGAGAAGTACGCGGAGTACAAGGCCGGCCGCAGCGAGACCCCGACCGACTTCAAGGGGCAGGTCAGCCTGGTCAAGGAGGTCCTGGCGGCGCTGCGCATCCCGGTGGTCGAGAAGGAGGGCTACGAGGCCGACGACGTCATCGCGACCCTCGCCTGCCAGGCCCGCGACCAGGGCATGTCGGTGCTGATCACCACCGGCGACCGGGACGCGTTCCAGCTGGTCGGCGACAACATCACCGTGCTGTACCCGCGCAAGGGCGTCTCCGACCTCGCACGGATGGACCCGGCGGCGGTCGAGGCGAAGTACGGCGTCCCGCCGGAGCGCTACCGCGACCTGGCCGCGCTGGTCGGCGAGACGAGCGACAACCTGCCCGGCATCCCCGGCGTCGGCCCGAAGACCGCCGCCAAGTGGATCACCACGTACGGCGGGGTGGACGGCGTCGTCGCCCGCGCCGACGAGATCAAGGGCAAGGCCGGCGACAGCCTGCGGGAGCGGCTCGCCGACGTGATCCGCAACTACGAGATCAACTGCCTGGTGTCCGACCTGGAGCTGCCGCTGCGCCCGGAGGACGCCCGTTGGGCCGGGTGGGACCGGGAGGCGGTGCACCAGGTCTTCGACACGCTGGAGTTCCGCATCCTGCGCGACCGGCTCTACCAGTACCTGGAGGCCGTCGAGCCGGAGGCCGAGGTCGGCTTCGACCTGGCCGGCGAGATGCTGACCGAGCCGGGCGCGCTCGCCGCCTGGCTGGGCACGCACGCACCGGCGGGCACGCCGGTCGGCGTCGCCGTCACGCTGGACACCGGCCCCAACCGGCGGCACACCGCCTCGGTGACCGGGATGGCCCTGGCCACCGCCGCCGGCGCCGGGGCCTGGTTCGACCCGGCCCGGCTGGACGCCGCCGACGAGGCCGCCCTGGCCGGGTGGCTCGCCGACGGGACCCGCCCCAAGGTGCTGCACGACAGCAAGCCGGCGGTGCTCGCGTTCGCCGCCCACGGCTGGTCACTGGAGGGCATCGCCCGCGACACGCAGATCGCCGCGTACCTGGCCCGGCCCGACCAGCGGTCGTACGACCTGACCGACCTGGCGCTGCGCTACCTGCACC
The DNA here is from genome assembly GCF_012034245.1 of Micromonospora thermarum. GTDB lineage: Bacteria > Actinomycetota > Actinomycetes > Mycobacteriales > Micromonosporaceae > Micromonospora > Micromonospora thermarum. Next base: position 65,184 of record NZ_JAATEO010000009.1, read on the forward strand.
GCGAGCTGCGGGTCGACACGCCGGACACCGGCCAGCTCACCTTCGACGGCCTCGGCAACGACGGCGAGGCCGAGCAGAACCTGATGCTCCGGGCCCGGGCCACCCTCGACCTGGCCGACGCCATCGACGCCGAGCTGTCGCGGGACGGGGAGCAGTCGGCCCGGCTGATGGCCGGGGTGGAACTGCCCCTCATGCGGGTGCTCGCCGGCATGGAGCGGATCGGCATCGGCGCCGACACGCAGTACCTGTCCGAGCTGGAGGCGCACTTCGCCGCCGAGGTGAAGGCCGCCGCGCAGGGCGCGTACGAGGCGGTGGGGCGGGAGTTCAACCTGGGCTCGCCGAAGCAGCTCCAGGAGATCCTCTTCGGCGAGCTGGGCCTGCCCAAGACCAAGAAGATCAAGACCGGCTACACGACCGACGCCGACGCCCTCCAGTGGCTCTACGCGCAGAACCCGCACCCGGTGCTCGCGCACCTGCTGCGCCACCGCGACGTGGCCAAGCTCAAGACCACCGTGGACGGCCTGCTCAAGTCGGTCTCCGACGACGGCCGCATCCACACCACGTTCAACCAGACGGTGGCGGCGACCGGCCGGCTGTCGTCGACCGAGCCGAACCTGCAGAACATCCCGATCCGCACCGAGGAGGGGCGGCGGATCCGCCGGGCCTTCGTGGTGGGCGAGGGGTACGAGTGCCTGCTCACCGCCGACTACAGCCAGATCGAGATGCGCATCATGGCGCACCTGTCGTCGGACGACGCCCTGATCGACGCGTTCAACTCCGGCGCCGACTTCCACGCCGCCACCGCCTCGTCGGTGTTCCAGGTCCCGGTCGACGCGGTCACCGCCGACCAGCGGCGCAAGATCAAGGCCATGAACTACGGCCTGGCGTACGGGCTGAGCGCGTTCGGCCTCTCCCAGCAGCTCGGCATCACCACCGAGGAGGCGCGGGCCCTCATGGAGGACTACTTCGCCGGGTTCGGCGGGGTGCGTGACTACCTCCAGGAGGTGGTGGCCCGGGCCCGCCACGACGGGTACACCGAGACGATCCTGGGCCGCCGCCGCTACCTGCCCGACCTGGGCAGTGACAACCGGCAGCGGCGGGACATGGCCGAGCGGATGGCGCTCAACGCCCCGATCCAGGGCTCGGCCGCCGACATCATCAAGGTCGCGATGCTGCACGTCGACACGGCGCTGCGCGAGGCCGGGCTGCGCTCCCGGATGCTGCTCCAGGTGCACGACGAGCTGGTCTTCGAGGTGGCCCCCGGTGAGCGGGAGACCCTGGAGGCGCTGGTCCGGCGCGAGATGGGTGGGGCGTACCCGCTGTCGGTGCCGTTGGAGGTCTCCGTCGGCGAGGGCCGGGACTGGAACAGCGCCGACCACTGATCCGTCAGCGTCCCGGCCCCCGGCGCTCCTTCGGCGGGGTGCCGTGCCGCTCCAGGGCCTTCCGGGACGGGCCACCCGGCGGCGGCAGCGGGCCCTTCACCGGGTCGTGACCCCAGTTCATCAGGGAGTACCGCCACCGCGTCGCGCGGACGTCACCGCTCGGCCGCTGGGCCATGTGGCGGCGGACGTACCCGACGACCTTGCGCATGTGCTTGTAGTCGGCCTCGGACAGGTCGCCGCGCCTGCGCCGCAGCAGGTCGACGATCTTCCGGCCGGACTCGTGGCCGACGGTCTCGCCGCCCCCGCCGCCCTTCCGCCGCCAGCCGACGTGCTTGGACTCCTCGGTGTCCAGCCACGTGGACAGCTCGCCGGGCTTCATGTTCACCGCCTCGGTGAACTCCCGATAGGTGTCCCGGTCCCGGTCACCGCCGCTCATGGCGCAGCGCCTCCGGCCGGTGGGCGACGTCCCGCCCCGAGTGGTCGTTGCGGATCCGGTACTGCGGGTCCTCCGGTGACGCGTCGACGGTGTGCCCGCGTACGTGTGTCCGGTCGATGAGCTTCTCCTTGACCACGCCGTGGGCCCGGCCGCTGTGGCTGGCCCAGGACACGTGGTCACCCTCGCGGAACTCCTGCTTGGCCATGCCGCCCGGGTACCCGGAGGACATGGGCGGAAACGACCGCCGGGCGGGGTCGGGATCGGTCAGCTACGCGCTGCCGCGGCCACGGCTCGTACCGGCGCCCCGTGTCCTCACGCCTCCGGTTTCTCGGTGACGAAGATGGCGGTCCCGGGGAAGAGCCGGCCGCGCAGCGGGCTCCACTGGCCCCAGATCCCCTCGTGCCCCTCCGGCCACTCCGGCTCGACCAGGTCGACCAGCCGGAAGCCCGCGCCCACCAGCTCCCGGATCCGGTCGCCGAGCGTCCGGTGCTGCTCGACGTACGTGGCGACGCCGTGCTCGTCCTGCTCCACGTAGGGGGAGCGGTCGAAGTACGAGTGCACGGCGGTCAGCCCGTGCTCGCCCGGGTCGTCGAGGAAGATCCAGCGCATCGGGTGGGTCACGGAGAACACCCAACGGCCCCCGGGGCGCAGGACCCGGGCGACCTCCCGCATGACGGCCGCCGAGTCGGCGACGAACGGGACCGCGCCGAACGCCGTGCACACCACGTCGAACGCGGCGTCGGCGAACGGCAGCGCGAGCGCGTCGGCCTGCACCAGCGGCACGCGTACCCCGGTGCGGTCGGCGGCGAGCGCCGCGTGCCGCAACATGCCGGCGGACAGGTCCAGGGCGACCGGCCGCGCCCCCTGCGTGGCGAGCCAGCGGGCCGCGGCGGCGGCCCCGGCCCCCAGTTCCAGTACGCGCCGTCCGGCCAGCTCGCCGAGGAGGCGTACGTCCGCCTCGCGGAGCCCCTCGGGACACCAGACGAAGTCCACCTCGCCCAGGAACGCCCCGTGCTCGGCCTGGTACGCGTCGGCGTCGCCGTCCCACCAGCGGCGGTTGGCGCGGCGCGCCTCGGCGTCGCCGACGGTGCGGCGGGCCACCCGGCTGTCGTCGTCCACCCGCTCACGCTAGGCGGCGACCCGGCGCCGGCGGCCGGCGGGTCCGCCCGTACGTCGGCCGGAGCCGTGCCCCCTCGCCGTCCCGGCCGTCCCGCCGTGCCCGCGGTGCCGGGCGTGCCGCCGTCTCGCCGGTTGGCCTCCGATCGTGCGGCGGTCGTCGGCGCGTCCTACCCTTGACCCTGGGCCTGGTGTGACTCGCGTGACACCCGGGGTGACTTCCGGCCGAAATCTCCGCTTTCGCAGCTGACGAGGTCGCGGTGAGGTGGGAGGGCTTGCACGCTGTGGTAATGCAGCGGGTAGGCTAGACGATGCGCTCGCGGATCGTGTGCCTCGGCAGGGAGCAGGTGCGCGGTCGACGGAGCCACATCATGATCCCCATCAGCGATCGTAGGGTGTGCCCGGCGGCGGATCCGCTGGCGCGAACAGGTCACCGCGGCCCACGTCCGTGATGACAACCCATCCGACCGGAGCAACCGCCCACATGACGAGCAGCATCGAGGCCCCCTCGAGCGCCACCAAGGTCACCGTCGACGATCTCGGTTCCGAGGAGGCTTTCCTCGCCGCGATCGACGAGACCATCAAGTACTTCAACGACGGCGACATTGTCGAAGGCACCGTCGTCAAGGTCGATCGGGACGAGGTCCTGCTCGACATCGGCTACAAGACCGAGGGTGTCATCCCCTCTCGGGAGCTGTCGATCAAGCACGACGTGGACCCGGCCGAGGTCGTCTCGGTTGGCGACCACATCGAGGCCCTTGTCCTCCAGAAGGAGGACAAGGAGGGGCGTCTGATCCTCTCGAAGAAGCGCGCGCAGTACGAGCGGGCCTGGGGCACGATCGAGAAGATCAAGGACGAGGACGGCGTCGTCCGCGGTTCGGTCATCGAGGTGGTCAAGGGTGGCCTCATCCTCGACATCGGGCTGCGCGGCTTCCTGCCCGCCTCCCTGGTCGAGATGCGGCGGGTGCGTGACCTGCAGCCGTACGTCGGCCGCGAGCTCGAGGCCAAGATCATCGAGCTGGACAAGAACCGCAACAACGTGGTTTTGTCCCGCCGTGCCTGGCTGGAGCAGACGCAGTCCGAGGTGCGCACCGAGTTCCTCAACAAGCTTCAGAAGGGCCAGGTCCGCAAGGGCGTCGTGTCCTCGATCGTCAACTTCGGCGCCTTCGTCGACCTGGGCGGCGTGGACGGCCTGGTGCACGTCTCCGAGCTGTCCTGGAAGCACATCGACCACCCGTCCGAGGTCGTCGAGGTGGGCCAGGAGGTCGAGGTCGAGGTCCTGGACGTCGACCTGGACCGCGAGCGGGTCTCGCTGTCGCTGAAGGCGACCCAGGAGGACCCGTGGCGGCAGTTCGCCCGCACCCACGCGATCCAGCAGATCGTGCCCGGTAAGGTCACCAAGCTGGTGCCGTTCGGCGCGTTCGTCCGGGTCGACGACGGCATCGAGGGCCTGGTCCACATCTCCGAGCTGGCCGAGCGTCACGTGGAGATCCCGGAGCAGGTCGTGCAGGTCGGCTCCGAGGTCATGGTCAAGGTCATCGACATCGACCTGGAGCGCCGCCGGATCTCGCTGTCGCTGAAGCAGGCCAACGAGGGCTTCGTCGAGGGCGAGGAGCACTTCGACCCGACCCTCTACGGCATGGCCGCGACCTACGACGCCGAGGGCAACTACATCTACCCGGAGGGCTTCGACCCGGAGACCGGCGAGTGGCTCGAGGGGTACGAGAAGCAGCGCGAGACCTGGGAGACGCAGTACGCCGAGGCGCGTCAGCGCTGGGAGGCCCACCAGAAGCAGGTGCAGACCTCCCGCGCCGCCGACGCCGAGGCGGCCGCCGCCCCGGCCCCGGCCGCCGGCACCACCACCACGATCAGCCCGGCCCCGAGCCGGCAGGCCGAGGAGCCGGCCGGCACCCTCGCCACCGACGAGGCGCTCGCCGCGCTGCGGGAGAAGCTCGCCGGCGGCAAGTGAGCCGAACGACAACTCCGGCCCGGCGCGGCTGACGCCGCGCAGCGCCCGGAACCGTCGCTGACGACGGGCCCCGTCCCCGCGATCGACAGATCGCCGGGGGCGGGGCCCTCGCCGTTTCCCCGCCGGCCCATCGACCGTCCGGCCCTGCCCCGCCGTGCCGGGCAGCACGGCACCTGATGGACACCGGAATGCGGGATGTCGGCCTGTTCGTCCGCGATGACGGCACCCCGCGCCCGCGGCCCCCGGCCCCGCACCGGCGGGATGCCGTACGGCGAGTGGATCACGGCCCGGTTTGGCAGCCCGGCGATGATCCGGTTGACTGGTGCCGTGCTGAAGGTGGGATTGACGGGCGGGATCGGTTCCGGCAAGAGCGCGGTCGCCTCCCGGCTGGCCGAGCGCGGCGCCGTGGTCGTCGACTCCGACCGGATCGCCCGGGATGTCGTCGCACCGGGCACCGAGGGGCTCGCCGAGATCGTCGCCGCCTTCTCCGAGCGGGTGCTCGGCCCCGACGGCGCGCTCGACCGCGCCGCGCTGGGCGCCGTGGTCTTCGCCGACGAGGCCGCCCGCCGGACGCTGGAGTCGATCACCCACCCGCGGGTCCGGGCCCGCAGCGCCGAACTGGTCGCCGCGGCGGCGCCGGACGCGATCGTCGTCAACGACGTGCCGCTGCTGGTGGAGGTGGGGCTCGCGCCCACGTACCACCTGGTGGTCGTGGCGGAGACGGCCGTGCCGACGCGGCTGGAGCGGCTGGCGCGGGACCGGGGGATGGACCCGGCGGAGGCCCGGCGGCGGATCGCCGCGCAGGCCGACGACACCCGCCGCCGGGCGGCGGCCGACGTGGTGCTCACCAACGACGGCACCCTCGCCGACCTGCACGCCGCGGTCGACGCGCTGTGGACGGACCGGTTGCTGCCCTACGAGGCCAACGTCCGCGAACGGCGGGCGGTCCGACCGCCGCGGGTCGAACTGATCGAGGCGGACCCGACGTGGCCGCTGCAGTACGCGCGCCTGGCCGCCCGGATCCGGCACGCCGTCGCCCCGGCCGACCTCCGCATCGACCACATCGGCTCGACGGCCGTTCCCGGCCTGGCCGCCAAGGATGTGATCGACATCCAGCTCACCGTGCCGCGCCTCGCCGACGCCGACGGGCCGCTGGCCGAGTGTCTCGCCGACGCGGGTTTCCCGCGCCTGCCCGGCGAGTGGTGGGACACACCCCGGCTGCCCGGCGACGACCGGTGGGAGAAGCGGCTGCACGGCAGCGCTGACCCGGCCCGGCCGGTGTACCTGCACATCCGCGAAGCCGGTACGCCCGGCTGGCGGTACGCGCTGCTGATGCGGGACCACCTGCGGGCGGATCCCGACCAGCGGGCCGCGTACCTGCTGCTCAAGCGCGAGCTGGCCGCTTCCGCGCCGGACGCCGCCACCTACTCGACGGCGAAGGACCCGTGGTTCGACGAGGAGCACCTGCGGGCCGAGGAGTGGGCCGTGCAGACCGGCTGGCGGCCCTGACCGGTCACCGCCCGCCCGCCACCCCGGTCGTGGTGGAGCGCGTGGCGTCCAGTCGGGGCACCGACCCCGGCACCAGGTCGAGCTGCGCCCATGTGTCCGCCCGGGTCCGCAGCTCCAGCCGGCGCAGCAGGCCCGACCGGTCGACCCAGTAGCGCAGGTGCGCGCCGGACGCCCGCAGCTCCACCACGTCGACGCTCGTCCCGGCGAGACTGTCCCCGCGGATCCGTCGGATGGTGCCGGTGGGTGTGCTCGCGCCGGCCCGCAGGGCGGCCGCCACGAGCGCGGTGAGGTCGTCGGCGGGGGCGGCCCGCCAGCCGCGCGCCGGCACCGGCAGCGGCGGGCGTCCGGGTGCCTCCACGGCGCCGGGGACGGTGGCAGCCGGGACGTCCGTCCGGGTCGCGCGTCCCCCGTCGTGCCGCACCAGCGTCCGTCGCGCGGGCACGGCGAGGTCTCCGACGACCAGGTACGCGTCGCGCCCGTTCCAGGTGAGCCAGCCGGCGCCGCGCAGGTTCGTGCCCGGGCCGAGGGGCGCGGTGAGCGTGACGGTCGCCCCGCCCACGCCGCGCAGGCGCGCGGGGAGCCGCTCCAGGCGGCGCCGCTCGGTGGCGGTGAGCGTCCGGGGCGTCCCGGGCCGGCCGCCCAACGCGTCCACCGGGCGCAGCGTGGGCCGGTCGGCGCGGTGGAGCTGCACGGTGACCGGGCCGGCACCCGGCAGTGGAACCTCCAGCCGGTGCAGCCGGGCATCGCGGTCCACCCACCAGCGCCCGGCCGGGACCGCCGGCGGGGACGCGCCGGGGGGCGCCGGCAGCGGCGCCTCCAGGACGTCCAGCCGTTCGGCCGCCACGTCGGCCCGGGCGGTCCAGCGCGCCGTGTCGGGGGCCGGCGCGTCGGGGCGGTCGGCCGCGAGCCGGAACAGCAGGTCGAGGACCGGGGCGAGGCGCCCGTCGGCGGGCAGCGCGGCCAGGCGCCACCGGTCGACGGGCGGCACCAGGGGCGGGGGCGCCGGGGTCGGTACGGCGGCAGGGTCCGGCCGCAGGACCACCGTCGACGGCGTGGCCTGGAGAAGCCCTCGTTCGGTGCCCGCGCCCGGTCCACCCACGTCGAGGTAGACCAGGGGGCGGGACCAGTCCACCCAGCCGACCAGTTCGGTGCGCTCGGCGCCGGTCCCCGCCGTCACGCGCACCCCGGCCCGCAGGTCGCGGTAGTTGGTGACGCGCACCGCCGCGAGCCGCGTCCGCTCCTCGGCGGTCAGCGTGCGGGGCGGGTCCGACGGTTCGGGCGCCCAGCTCAGCAGCCCGACGACCAGGGCGGCGGCGGAGACCAGGGCCACCGCCGCGAGCACCAGGAGGGTGGTGCGGCGGCGGCCGGTGACCACCCGGGGAAGGTGACCGGTCTGCGTGCCGTCGGGCACCGGGCGGTGGGGGGCCGGGGGAGGGACGCCGCCGGGTGTCCGGCGCCGGCGGGCGCCGGGTGACGATGCCGGGGTGCGGCGACCGCCGGTCGGTGCCGTGCCGCCGGTCGTTGGCGGCGGCTCCGGGTCGGCCTCAGGGTCGACCGCGTGCGGAGCGCGGCCGGTGACCGGGCGGCGCTCGGTTTCCGGTGGCGTGCGGCGGGGACGGGCGGAGGACTCCACGCGAGGTTGAACGGAATTCACCGCCCGGGGGTGACGAGCAGGGGCGCTCGCGGCGGCCGGTCAGCGCTGTCAGCGCGACCACGTCGGGTGCGCACGCCGGAGACGGGTGCTGCGACCCCCTGTGCCGGGGGCGGCCGGCCGTCGAGGGCCCGGCCACCGGCCCGGTCGGCCGCCGCGAGCGGCCTACGCGAAAAGCGTAGTCCTGTGGGATGGGGCACACAATGGGGATATCGAAGCCGATCACGGACGGTCGGTAGTCGGCCCGGAGTGTCGGACCCCGGGCGTACCGTGGGTGTCATGGCGCTCGACATTCCCCGGCTCGACGGCCGCTTCCAGGTCGTCAGTGAGTTCCAGCCGGCCGGTGACCAGCCGGCCGCGATCGACGACCTGGAGCGGCGGGTCCGGCGCGGCGACCGCCACACGGTGCTGCTCGGTGCGACCGGCACCGGCAAGAGCGCCACGACGGCGTGGCTCATCGAGCGGTTGCAGCGCCCCACGCTCGTGCTGGCCCCCAACAAGACGCTCTGCGCCCAGCTGGCGAAGGAGTTCAGCGAGCTGCTCCCGGACAACGCGGTGGAGTACTTCGTCTCCTACTACGACTACTACCAGCCCGAGGCGTACATCCCGCAGACCGACACCTACATCGAGAAGGACTCCTCGATCAACGAGGAGGTCGAGCGGCTGCGCCACTCGGCGACCATGTCGCTGCTGACCCGCCGCGACGTGGTGGTGGTCGCCACCGTCTCGGCGATCTACGGCCTGGGCACCCCCGAGGAATACCTGGACCGCGCCGTCCGGGTCGCCGTCGGCCAGGAGCTCGACCGGGACCAGTTGCTGCGCCGCCTCGTCGACATCCAGTACACGCGCAACGACATGGCCTTCCAGCGGGGCACGTTCCGCGTGCGCGGCGACACCCTGGAGATCATCCCGGCGTACGAGGAGCTGGCGGTCCGGATCGAGCTGTTCGGCGACGAGGTGGAGAAGCTCTACTACCTCAACCCGCTCACCGGCGACGTCGTCCGCGAGGTCGACCACCTGCTGATCTTCCCGGCGACGCACTACGCCGCCGGCCCCGAGCGGATGGAGCGGGCGATCCGCGACATCGAGACCGAGCTGGGCGAGCGGCTGGCCGAGCTGGAGCGGCAGGGCAAGCTGCTGGAGGCGCAGCGGCTGCGGATGCGCACCACGTACGACATCGAGATGATGCGGCAGGTCGGCTTCTGCTCCGGCATCGAGAACTACTCGATGCACATCGACGGCCGGTTGCCCGGCAGCCCGCCGCACTGCCTCCTCGACTACTTCCCGGACGACTTCCTCACCGTCGTCGACGAGTCGCACGTGACGATCCCGCAGATCGGCGGCATGTACGAGGGCGACGCCTCCCGCAAGCGGATGCTCATCGACCACGGCTTCCGGCTGCCCAGCGCCGCCGACAACCGGCCGCTGCGCTTCGACGAGTTCCTGGAGCGGGTCGGCCAGATGGTCTTCCTCTCCGCCACTCCGGGGTCGTGGGAGATGGAGCACGCCCAGGGCGAGTACGTGGAGCAGGTGATCCGCCCGACCGGCCTGGTCGATCCGGAGGTCGTCGTCAAGCCGACCAAGGGCCAGATCGACGATCTCATGCACGAGATCAAGCTGCGCACCGAGCGGGACGAGCGGGTGCTGGTCACCACGCTGACCAAGAAGATGGCCGAGGACCTGTCGGACTACCTCCTGGAGAACGGCATCCGCGTGCGCTACCTGCACTCCGAGGTGGACACGCTGCGCCGGGTCGAGCTGCTGCGCGAGCTGCGCAAGGGTGACTACGACGTGCTGGTCGGCATCAACCTGCTGCGCGAGGGCCTCGATCTGCCCGAGGTGTCGCTGGTCGCCATCCTCGACGCCGACAAGGAGGGCTTCCTGCGCAGTGGCCGGTCGCTGATCCAGACGATCGGCCGCGCGGCGCGGAACGTCTCCGGTCAGGTCCACATGTACGCGGACAAGATCACTCCGTCGATGGCGGAGGCGATCGAGGAGACGAACCGGCGGCGGGCGAAGCAGATCGCGCACAACGAGGCGAACGGCATCAGCCCGGAGCCGCTGCGCAAGAAGATCCACGACATCCTCGACGACATCTACCGGGAGGCGGAGGACACCGACACCCGGGTCGGCGGTGCGGTGCGGCAGCTCTCCCGGGGCAAGGCGCCGGTCAAGGAGACCCGCAGCCGGGGTCGGGCCGCCGGCCCGGCCCGGGAGGGCATGGCGCGGGCCGAGCTGGCCGAGCTGATCCAGGAGCTCAACGACCAGATGCTCGCCGCCGCGCGGGAGCTGCAGTTCGAGCTGGCGGCCCGGATCCGCGACGAGATCGCCGAGCTGAAGAAGGAGCTGCGGGGCATGGACGCCGCCGGCGTGAAGTAACGGCCGGGGGCCGGCACGTACCGCCTCTGAGGCGGGGCGCCGGGGCCGGGCGGTGGACGGGAAGACCGCCTAGGTTGCGTTGCGCAAGCGAGCTATTGCGTTGGGTGACCGCCGTGCGTACTCTCCCTCGATGGGGAGGAACGACTAGTGGTGGGTCGCTCGGTGGGCAAACTGTGGCGGTCGGCGGGAAAAAGCCGGTTTGCGGCTCGTCCGCTCCCATCCGGGCAGCGATACTTCGACGACTCCGATGTGCGCACGGTGCCGCAGCCAGGCTTTGATACCGCCTGGCGAAATGTCGTGGTGCATTGCCCGATCTCCTCGCCCGGCCAGAATGCCGACCTGGCCTCGCAGGTGCGTCGACGCAGCGGGTCTGCCCGGCCCGCCGCGCTTGCGACGGACGAGTTGTTCGGCGAGCTCGGTGGCTCAAAAGGGTGGACCTTGGCGACGGGTGGGGAACAGTGAGCGTCATCCGGATCGCCTACTCGGCCGGTCTGAACCCCGGTAAGTACGCGGCGCTGGTGGAGCAGGCGCGCCGGCTGGGTCGGGTGCGCAGCGAAGTATGGCAGCGCTTCGGCTCGATTGGCGGGGTCGGGTCGGGGCTGAGGGACCGGCAGGTGCGGGACCGCTGGCTGGCTGACGGCACGCATCAGCGGTTCGGTGTGCTGGCGAACGCGTGGAAGGAAACCGTCCGCGACGCGATGGCCGACATCGCGGCGAACCTGGCGGCGGCCAAGGTCGAGGTGAGGCGGGCGATCCTGCGGCGGACCGGGGATCCGGCCGAGCGCAAGCGCATGCTCACAGCGCTGAAGACCCACACGTGGGCGGACGACCCGTTCCTGGCCCGACGGATGCGCAAGCACTGGAGGCGAGGCAAGAACCGCACCCACGATCAGATCGTCGTGCGCGCCGACCAGCACCACAGCTTCGCTGACGAGCGCGGCCATCTGTGGCTGGCCGTTCCCGGCCTCGAACGCCGCAAGATGGTCAGAATTCCGCTGTCCACGACTGTCGCTCCAACCGGCACGCTGCGGCTGATCTTGCGCGGCGGCCGGGTTCGAGGTGCACTACCAGATCGACGCATTCCAGATGCGGTCGTCGCGGCGACCGTGCGGTGCCCGGATGATCGGGGTCGACAAGGGCTACACCGAAGCCCTGACCGACTCCGAGGGCGAGCACCACGGCACCCGCCTCGGGACGCTACTCGCTGCCGAGTCGGACCGGGGGAAGGAGCGGAACCGGCGTCGGGCGAAGCTGCGGTCGATAGCCAACAACGCCGCTCGCCGCGGCGACCACGCGAAAGCGCATCGGATCACAGTCAACAACCTCGGGCAGGTGAAGCGGGACCGGCAAGCGGCCCGTCACCGGGCGCAGGTCCGTACGGAGATCTTCACGGCCGTGCACCGGGTCGTCGACAAGGCCGCGACGGTGGTCGCCGAAGACCTGACCAAGAGCTTCGCCGGGCGCAAGAGGCTTGGCAAGAACGTCAACCGTCGCCTCGCCGCGTGGACCAAAGCGATCACCGCCGAGGCGCTGGCGAACGTGTCGGAGCGCAGAGGTTCTGCGTTCGTGCACGTCAATGCCGCCTACACCGCACAAGCCTGTCACCGCTGCGGCCGGCTCGGCCGCCGCGACGGGGACCGGCTTCACCGCACCGTGTGCGGGGTGGTGTGGCAGGCCGACGTGAACGCCGCGATCAACATCCCGCGGCGAGCAGGCGACCCCGACATCGCCCTGCACACCCCGCACCAGAGGGTGAGGCAGATCCTGCAGGACAGGACCGACCGCCACCGGACCAGACTGCCGGTCCAGGACTCCAGACCGGCCCCGCCGAGCGGAGAGCGAATCATCCCAACTGCTCAGCATTGAGCAACCAGTAGGAAGCAGGCGGGAATGCCGTTGCCAACAAGTCCGGTCATCCGACGCGCGCGACTCGGTGCCGAGCTGCGTCAACTGCGCCGACGGGAGGCACTCACCCTCGAGCAGGTCTGCGACCGGCTCGGCTGGGCCTCCACCTCCAAGCTGTCCCGTATCGAGCTCGGCCAGAGCCGTCCGGACCTGGCCGACGTGCTGGACCTGCTCGACGTCTACCAGGTGCCACCGGCGCAGCGGGACGCGCTCATCGTCATCGCCCGGGACGCCGCCACGAGCCGGGGCTGGTGGCGGGCGCTGGGTGAGATGGGGGAGCGGCAGCGCACGTACGCGGAGCTGGAGGCCGGCGCGGCGAGCATCGTGGACTGGCAGCCCGCCGTCGTGCCGGGGCTGCTCCAGACCCCGGCGTACGCGCGGCTGCGGGTCACCGCCGGCCACCTGGTGGACCCGACCGTGGACGTCGAGGCGGACGTCCGGGCCCGGCTGATCCGGCACGACGTGCTGCGGCGGGAGGACCCACCCCGCTACACGGCGCTCCTCGCCGAGGCGGTGTGCGAGGTCGGCGACACACCGCCCGAGGTGTGGCGCGAGCAGCTCCGGCACCTCGTCGACCTGGCCGAGCTGGCGAACGTGACGATCCGCCTGCTGCCCCGCGACCGGTCTCCCCGCGGCGGGGTGCGGCCGCTCACGCCGTACTCCTGCTACTCGTTCCCGGATCCGGCCGACCCCCGCACGGTGATGCTGGAGGCGCTGACCACTGATGTCCGGCTGGTCGCCCCGGCCGATGTGGAGCGGTACGAACGGCTCACCGGGTGGCTGCTGGAGGCCGCGTTGACACCGGAGGAGACGGTCGCGGCGCTGGGCCGGCGGCTCGCTGACTGACGTCGGTGACGGGTTGACGGCGGCACGGCGCGGCCGACCGGGCCCGGCGCCCCCGAGCCCGTCGGGACCGGCGGCCGGCGCGTGCGGACAGCACGATAGGCGGCGGGTACGACAGTGTCAGGCGGGCACGTCGACGAAGTGCTCGACCAGCGGCGGGTTGGCGAAGTGCGGGCCGATCAGCTCGCGCCACCGGGTGAACCGCTCGCTGTTGCGGAAGTTCTCGGTGTGCGCCTCGACCGAGTCCCACTCGACCAGCAGCACGAACCGCGACGGCGACTCCACGCCGCGGGTCATCCGCACCGACCGGCAGCCGGGCGTGCCGGCGAGCACCGGATGCCCCTTCGCGTACGCGGCGGCGAACTCGTCCTCGTGTCCCGGCAGCACGTCGATCAACGCGACCTCAAGCACCATGTGGGGCAGCCTCGCACGGCGGCCGGCGTGGCGTTCGCGGCGGGGCGGCTTCCCGCCGGCTGGACGGCTCTCTAGGGTGATCGCGCGGGAGAGGGGAGAGGCATGATCGACTGGCTCACCGGCGCGGCGTTCAGCGTGGGGGGCACGCCGACGACCTGGGCCGAGCTGCTGGGCTTCGCCACCGGGGTGCTCACCGTCTGGCTGGTGGCCCGCCAGCGGATCGCGAACTGGCCGCTCGGCATCGCGAACGTGCTGCTGCTGATGCTTCTCTTCTGGACCGCCGGCCTGTACGCCGACGCCGCGCTCCAGGTGGTCTACGTCGGACTGGGCCTGTACGGGTGGTGGGCCTGGCTCTTCGGTGGGGAGCGGCGGACCCGGCTCGCCGTGAGCCGGACGGGCCGTGGCGAGTGGTGGGCCCTCGCCGCCGTCGGGGCGGCGCTGACCGCCGCGATCTGGCTGCTGCTGGACCGGGCCACCGACTCGACGGTGCCGCTGCCGGACGCGTTGACCACGGCGCTGTCGTTGCTGGCGACGTACGGCCAGACCCGCAAGCGGGTGGAGAGCTGGTGGCTGTGGATCACCGCCGACCTGATCTACGTCCCGCTCTACGCCTACAAGGGCCTGCACCTGACCGCCGCGCTCTATGTCGTCTTCCTCGGGCTGTGCGTGCTGGGGCTGCGCGAGTGGCGTGCCGACCTGCGGCGCGGGGCGGCGGCGACGCCGGTGCCGCCCGGCCCGGCCCCGGTCGCCGCGTGACCGCCGCCGACGCGGCACACCACGGGACGGCCGCGGTCGTCGGCCCGCAGGCGCGACGCGGGATCGACTTCCGGCACGGCCTGGTGGTCGGGAAGTTCTACCCGCCGCACGCCGGACACCACGCGCTGATCGACGCCGCCGCCGCCCGCTGCGCCGCCGTCACCGTGGTGGTGGCACCCTCGCGCCGGGAGTCGATCCCGCTCGACCTGCGGCTGGCCTGGCTGCGTGAGGCGCACGCGGGCACGCCCTGGGTCCGTTTCGTCGGGACGTACGACGACCATCCGGTGGACTACGCCGATCCGGCGGTCTGGGACCTGCACTGCGCGGTGTTCCGCGCCGCGCTGGGCGGGGACCGGGTCGACGCGGTCTTCTCCTCCGAGGCGTACGGCGAGGAACTGGCGCGGCGGTTCGACGCCGTACCCGTCGGTGTCGATCCGGACCGGCGGACCGTGCCGGTCTCCGGCACCGCGGTGCGCGCGGACCCGGCGGGGCACTGGGACCGCCTCCACCCGGCGGTGCGGGCGTGGTTCGTCAGGCGGGTGGTCGTGGTGGGCGCCGAGTCGACGGGGACGACCACGATGGCCGCCGCGCTCGCCGCGCACTTCGGCACCGGGTGGGTGCCGGAGTACGGGCGGGAGCTGACCGCGCGCAAGCTCGCCCGGCTGCGCCGGGAGCGGCCCGCGGCCACGGTGTTCGACGTGACCTGGGGCCGGGACGACTTCGTCGAGGTGGTGCGGGAGCAGCAGGCCGCCGAGGACGCGGCCGCGCGGTCGTCGGGCCCGCTGCTGTTCTGCGACACCGACGCGCGGGCCACCGCGGTGTGGGAGGAGCGCTACCTCGGCGCCGCCTCCCCGGAGGTGCGTGCGGCGGCCCGCCGTCCGGCGCTGTACCTGCTCACGGACCACGTCGGGGTGCCTTTCGACGACGACGGCCTGCGCGACGGGGAGCACCTGCGGGCGTGGATGACCGACCGGTTCCGGGCCGAGCTGGCCGGCTGCGGGGTGCCCGTGGTCGAGCTGACCGGCCCGCACGAGCGGCGGTTGGCGGTGGCGGTCGCCGCCTGCGCCGACCTGCTGGCGGCTGGCTGGGAGCTGGCCGACCCGCTGCTCCCCGCGCCGCCGGGAGACTCAGGGCTAGCCTCCTAGGAAGCCATACGCGGTGTGGCCCCCCCGCCTATTCCCGCGCCGAATGGTGGGGAGGGACACCGAACGCCCAAGGTGCGGTCACTGACCGCAGTGGGTGAGAATGGTGGTTGAGGAGGGGAGTATTCCCCTGCGACGGAGTCGTCAGCACGGTCGACCGCCGGCCCCCCCGGTGGCGCGACCCGGCCCCGTCGGTCGCCGTCCCATCCGGGGACGGCGGCGGAAGAGACCTCCGACAGTCACCAGAGTCAGCGTCACCGGCTCACCGCGCTTCGTGAGGGCGTACGGTGTGCCGGACGTTGCGTGTCTGCCGGAGGAATGAACCTTGGACGTGTCCGGAGTGGTGTGGGCGGGGACGCTCGTCGCACTCACCGCCATCCTGCTCGTCGACCTTTTGATCATCGGTCGGCGCCCGCACGAGCCCAGTGTGCGCGAGTCGAGCATGTGGGTCGGCTTCTACGTCGCCCTCGCTCTGATCTTCGGCGCCGGTGTCTGGCTCGCCTCGGGGCCGAGCGCGGCGGGCCAGTTCTACACGGGCTGGCTGACCGAGTACAGCCTCTCGGTGGACAACCTCTTCGTCTTCGTGATCATCATGGCCCGCTTCGGCGTGCCGCGGCAGTACCAGCAGAAGGTGCTGCTGATCGGCATCGTGCTCGCGCTGGTCATGCGTGGCGGCTTCATCGCCGCCGGTGCGGCCCTGATCTCCCAGTTCTCCTGGGTCTTCTACATCTTCGGCGCGTTCCTCATCTACACCGCCGTGAACCTGGCCCGGCAGGGCGAGCCGGACGAGGACGAGTTCACCGAGAACGTGCTGATCCGCTGGAGCCGCCGGGCGCTGCCCATCTCGCGGGACTACGACGGCGCGAAGCTCACCACGCACGAGAACGGCCGCCGCCTGTTCACGCCGATGCTGATCGTGATGATCGCGATCGGCACGACCGACCTGATCTTCGCGCTCGACTCGATCCCGGCGATCTTCGGTATCACCCAGGAGCCGTACCTGGTGTTCACCGCGAACGTGTTCGCGCTGATGGGTCTGCGGCAGCTCTACTTCCTGCTCGGCGGCCTGCTGGACCGCCTGATCTACCTCAGCTACGGCCTCGCGGTGGTGCTCGGCTTTATCGGCGTGAAGCTGGTGCTGGAGGCCCTCGCGGACAACAACCTGCCGTTCATCAACGGCGGCGAGCACGTCGCCTGGGCCCCGCACATCCCGATCTGGCTGTCGCTGACGGTCATCCTCGGCACCCTGCTGGCGGCCACCGTGGCGAGCCTGGTCAAGTCGTCCCGGGACCGCCGCCGGGAGCTGGTCAAGGCCCGCGGCTGAGACGTCGGTGACGGCGGGGGCGCTCCGGTGGGGGTGCCCCCGCCGTCGTTCGTACGGGGTCAGACCCGGTGGGCGCCGACCAGGGTGGCGGTGCGGTCGGCGGGCAGCCGCTCCTCCAGGACGCGCCGCTGCCGGTAGCAGGCGTGCAGCATGCGACGGTCGTCGCCGGGGCGCGGGTCGGCGGTGACGATGCCGATGTGGTGGATGCCCCGCCCGGGGCGGGCGAAGAAGTAGAGGTCGCCGGGGCGCTCACTGCCGGGCGGCAGGGGCGTGGTGGCGGTGGCCTGGTCGTCGGCGTCGCGGGGCAGCCGTACGCCGAAGCGCCGCCAGGCCAGGTGGACCAGGCCCGAGCAGTCGATGCCGTACGTGGAGACGCCGCCCCAGACGTACACGACGTCGAGCAGGCGGCGGGCGACCGCGAGCGCCTCCGCGGCCGTGGGGGCGGCGTCCGGAACGGCGGCGGTGTGCCGGTCGGGGATCCACAGTGGCGCGTCGTGGCCGGGGGCGTGCACCGGTCGCCAGCCGTCCACGACCGGGCCGGCGGTGGCCAGCCGGGTGCCGAGGACGACGCCGGGCAGCCGGACCGGGCCGTCGGGCGTGGCGTGCAGGGCGGTGACGGTGGCGTCCACGACGAGCGGGTCGGTGTCGGGGAGCGCGGTCGCCGGGGTGAGCTGCCCGGCCGGGAGCCAGCCGGGGTAGCCGCGCGGGTCCAGCTTGGCGGGCTGTTCCACGGCGACGACGTGCGCCCAGCCGCCCGGACGTAGCTCGGTCACGAGCACCCGCTCGCCGAGGAGGAGCTGGCTGAGCACGCAGTCGCCGACCTGCTGGTCGGCGTCCATGCCGGCGATCCAGGCGGCGATGTCGGTGCGGGGGGCGAGGGCGGGGCGGTCGACCGTGCGTACCGCCTCGGGCGAGGCCCACAGGGTGGCGACGCCGACCCGGACGACGGCCTCGCGGCCCGCTTGCAGCTCCACGGTCCACCCCCAGGTCGCGCCGCCCGCTGCCGCGACCCTATGAAAATTTCCGCCAGAGATCAACCGCGTGGCTGAACCTTTACTTCAGCCAGTGCCTCGATCCCGAGGCCCGGGGCGTCGGGCAGGACCACCGACGCGCCCTCGTACCGGGGGCCGCCGCGCACCGGCGACCAGGCCAGCCACCACGCCGCGTCCAGGTCCGGGACGGCCGTCGTGCCGTACGCGGCGGCCAGGCTGGCCGCCGCGCCGATGCCGACCTGGGTCTCCATCATGGACCCGACCACCGTGCCCATGCCATGGGCGACGGCCAGGTCGAGCAGCGTACGGGCGGCGTGCAGGCCGCCGCACTTGGCGAGCTTGACGTTGACCAGGTCGGCGGCGCGCCGGCGGATCACCTCCACCAGGTCCCGGGCGCCGAAGACCGCCTCGTCGGCGAGGATCGGCGTGGACACGCGCTCGCTGACCCAGGCCAGGCCGTCCAGGTCCCACCGGGGGACCGGCTGCTCCACCAGTTCGACGTCCAGTCCCGCGTCCTCGATGCCCCGGATCACCCGGACGGCGTCGCGGGGCGTCCACCCCTGGTTGGCGTCGAGCCGGATGCGGACCCCCGCGCCGACCGCGGAGCGGACCGCCCGGACGCGGTCCAGGTCGCCGGCGGCGTCCGTGCCGACCTTGAGCTTGAGCACGTCGAAGCCCTCGGACCGCCGCGCCCGGGCGGCGGCCGCGAGGTCCACCGCGTCGCCGGCGGCGAGCGTGACGTCCGTCGGGACGCGCAGGGCCGTGCCCCCGAGCAGCCGCACCAGCGGTACGCCGAGCCGCCGGGCGGCCAGGTCGTGCAGGGCGACGTCGACGGCCGACTTGGCGGCCTCGTTGCCGGCGACGGCCCTCCCCACCTCGGTGCACCGGGCCACCAGGTCGTCCGGGGTCCGACCGGTGAGCAGCGGGCCGAGCACCTCGCGGACACACGCCTCGGAGCCGGCCACCGACGCCCCGGTCACCTGCCACACCTGCGGGGCCTCGCCGAAACCGCGGCGCCCGTCGGCGTCGACGACCTCCACGACGAGGGTGTCGACCGTGGTGGTGCGGCGCAGCGCGGTGACGAACGGGGTGTGCAGGGGCGCGGAGAGCCGGTGGGTGCGTACCGCGGTGATCGTCATGTCGGGCACCCTATAGGGGGACGGGCAGGCGATGGGGAGGCCGGATGAGCGAGCGAATCACGCACAGCCCACTGGTGCCGCGGGGCGCCGCCGCGCGCGGTGGGGCGGCGGCATGAGGGCACGGGAGTGGGATCTGGTGGGCGCGCCGAACGCGCGTGACCTCGGCGGACTGGTCGGGGCGGACGGGCGGCGGGTGCGCCGCGGGGTGCTCATCCGCACCCCGGCGCTGGGCCGGTTGACCGACGAGGACCTGCCGGTGCTGGCGAAGTTGGGGCCGTCGTGCGTGGTGGATCTGCGGGACGCCTCGGAGCAGGCGGTCGCCCCGCCGGACCGGCTGCCGGGGGACCCGCGGGTGGTGCACCTGCCGGTGCACGACGCGGCGCACCCGGTCTTCACGTACGTGTCCGCGGTGCTGCTGGGGCACGACCTCGGGGCGTACGCGGAGCTCGCCGTGCAGGGCACGCCGGCGGCGATGGCGGCGATCTACCGGTGGTTCGTGACCGGGGAGTCGGCGCGGGTCGGGTTCGGCACGGCCGTGCGGCTGGCGGCCGAGGCGGACAATCTGCCGCTGCTCTACCACTGCTCGGCGGGCAAGGACCGCACCGGCTGGCTGACGGTGGTACTGCTGCATGCGCTCGGGGTGGACGAGGCGACGATCCGCGCCGACTACCTGGCCAACAACCCACTGACGGAGAGCCTGCGCGAGGTGATCCTGACCGCGATGCACCGGCGGCAGCCGGAGCTGGACGTCGACGCGGTACGCCCGGTGCTGGAGGTCCGCGACGAGTACCTCGACGCCGCGTACGAGGAGGTGCGGCGGGTGCACGGGTCGTTCGGGGCGTACCTGCGGGACGGGCTCGGGGTGAACGACGACCTGGTCACGGCGCTGCGGGCGCGGCTGCTGGAGTGACCGGTGCGGGAGCGGTGGGGCGGGCGGCCCAGCCGGTGACGATGAGGGCCTGACCGGCCGCGTAGGTGGCCATCACCCAGATGGGCGGGCCGGGCAGGGTTCCCACCTCGGCGACGCCGGTGGCGATGAGCAGGTCGGAGCCGAGAAAGAGCGCGCCGCCGAGGCCGACCCGCCAACCGTGCGCGGCGGCGGTGCTCGCCATGGTGGCCAGGGCCACCGCGTACCCGGCGACCGGGATCGCCAGGCCGGCGTCGCTCAGCCCCGGCCACATCCAGGCGAGGGCGGCGACGGTCAGCACGGCGTACCCCAGGGGGACGAAGACCAGCGGCGGGCGGCGCAGCGCGGCGGCGGCGCCGCCCCGGGTGAAGGCCTTGATGTAGCAGACGTGCGCGGCGAGGAACAGCGCCATCCCGGCGAGGAAGGCCGCGTCGCCGTCGCCGAGCAGCGCGACGTCGCCGCCGGTGGAGAAGGCCAGCGCGGCGAGGACCAGCCGGTCGGGCTGGGCGCCGCGGTCGGTGCCGGCCCGCCAGAGGTACGCGGCGAGCAGCGGCATCAGCAGCGGCTTGGTCAGCAGTTCACCGGTGGCGCTGCCGGTGGCGTTGGCGAGCAGGTTCGCGGCGGTCACGACGGCGAACGCGGCCAGCAGGACACGACGGGACGGCATGGGTGCTCCTCGCGGCGGGGTGGGCAGCAGCGTAGGCGGCACCGGGGCGCCCCGGCCAGCATCACTCCCCGCGATCTTGCACTTTCTGCCCGGACATGAGTCGCATACGCCGCGAATCGAGGGCCGAAACTGCATGATCGCGGGGGTTGGGCGGGGGCTATTCCGCGACGAGGTGGTGGCGGGCGTTCCAGACTTCGCGGGAGATGCGGGCGATGAGGCGGCAGGCGTCGTCCTCGATCTCCTCGCCGCTCGGTCCGCCGTCGGCGAGGTCGGTGGTGGTGCAGACGGCGATGACGTACGGGGGCGCGTCGTCGGGGTGGACGACGCCGGCGCCGTGGCGGACGCCGTGGACCCAGCCGTTCTTGTGGGCGATGCGCGTGCCGGCGGGCAGGCCGGCGGCGAGGTCCTCGCGGTGCTCCTGGGCGGTGAGGGTGTCGAGCATCGCGACGCAGCTCTCCGGCGCGGCCAGCGGGCCGGGCCGGGCGGTGCCGCGGGCCAGGCCGCCGAGGAGGGCGGCCAGGTCGGCGGCGGTGACCAGGTTGGTGATGCCGGCGTCGCGGGCGGCGAAGTCCTCGATGCCGCGGCCGGTGACGCTGTGCCGGGCTCCGGCGCGGGCCCAGACGTCGGCCACGGCCGGCAGGCCGACGTGGGCGATGACCAGGTTGGTGGCGAGGTTGCTGGAGCGGGTGATCATGCGCTCGGCGAGCCAGCGCAGGGGTGCGCTGCCGCCGGCCCGGGCCCAGACGGCGTCGTCGTTGTCGTAGTGCTGCGCGCAGGAGAAGCGGGGCGCACCGGGCAGCGCGGAGTCGAACTCGTTGCGGACCGGGACGGGGGCGTCGAGGTCGACGCGGCCCGCCTCGGCGGCGCGGTGCAGCGCCACCAGGACGGCGACCTTCATCGTGCTGGCCGCGTAGTGGGTCGCGTCCGCGTGCCGGGTCCAGGTGGGAGGCGCGTCGAGGCGGGCCACGTACGCGGACACGGTGCCGGGCACCCGGTCGAGGTGGGCGTCGAGCCCGTCGAAGATCACCCGCCGAGGGTAGCGGTGCGAACGGGCCCCGCACCACGACGGACGCGGTGCGGGGCCCCTTGCGGCGCTCGGGGTCTGTCCTGCCGACAGATGACCGGCAGGGCAGACCCTAGCCGGCGTGCTTGCGGCGGGCGGCGGTGCGCGCCCGCCGCGTCTGGTCGAGCACCACCTTGCGGATGCGGACCGCCGCCGGGGTCACCTCGACGCACTCGTCCTCGCGGCAGAACTCGAGGGCCTGCTCCAGCGACAGCTTCCGCGGCGGGATCAGCTTCTCGGTCTCGTCCGCCGTGGAGGAGCGCATGTTGGTGAGCTTCTTCTCCTTGGTGATGTTGACGTCCATGTCGTCGGAGCGGGAGTTCTCCCCGACGATCATGCCCTCGTACACCTCGGTGCCGGGCTCGACGAAGAGCTGGCCGCGCTCCTGCAGGTTGGTCATGGCGAACGCGGTGACGGCGCCGGACCGGTCGGCCACCAGGGAGCCGTTGTTGCGGGTCCGCAGCTCGCCGAACCACGGCTCGTACGACTCGAAGACGTGGTGCAGGATGCCGGTGCCCCGGGTCTCGGTGAGGAACTCGGTGCGGAAGCCGATCAGGCCGCGGGCCGGGACCAGCCACTCCATGCGGATCCAGCCGGTGCCGTGGTTGACGAGCTGCTCCATCCGGCCCTTGCGGGTGGCGAGGAGCTGGGTGATCGCGCCCAGGTACTCCTCCGGGGCGTCGATGGTCAGCCGCTCCACCGGCTCGCAGGTCTTCCCGTCGATCTCCTTCGTGACGACCTGCGGCTTGCCGACGGTCAGCTCGTACGACTCGCGGCGCATCTGCTCGACCAGGATCGCCAGGGCCAGCTCACCGCGGCCCTGCACCTCCCAGGCGTCGGGGCGCTCGGTGGGCAGCACCCGCAGCGAGACGTTGCCGATCAGCTCCTTGTCGAGGCGGTCCTTGACCATCCGGGCGGTGACCTTGGCGCCCTTGACCCGGCCGACCAGCGGCGAGGTGTTGGTGCCGATGGTCATCGAGATGGCCGGCTCGTCGACGGTGATCAGCGGCAGCGGCTGCGGGTCCTCGGCGTCGGCGAGCGTCTCACCGATCATGATCTCCGGGATGCCGGCGACGGCGATGATGTCGCCCGGCCCGGCGGACTCGGCGGGCTTGCGCTCCAGGCCCTCGGTCATCAGCAGCTCGGAGATGCGGACCCGCTGGGTGCTGCCGTCGGTGCGGCACCAGGCCACCGTCTGGCCCTTGGCGATCGTGCCCTGCCGCACCCGGCACAGCGCGAGCCGGCCCAGGAACGGCGAGGCGTCGAGGTTGGTGACGTGCGCCTGGAGCGGCGCCGCCTCCTCGTACGCGGGCGGCGGGATCGTGTCGAGCAGGGTGCGGAACAGCGGCTCCAGGTTGTGGCTGTCCTGCGGGACCGACCCGTCGGCGGGCTGGGTCAGCGAGGCGATGCCGTCGCGGGCGCACGCGTAGACGATCGGGAAGTCGATCTGCTCCTCGTCGGCGTCCAGGTCGAGGAAGAGCTCGTACGTGTCGTCCACGACCTCCTTGATCCGGGCGTCGGGGCGGTCCACCTTGTTGATCACCAGGATGATCGGCATCCGGGCCTTGAGCGCCTTGCGGAGCACGAACCGGGTCTGCGGCAGCGGGCCCTCGCTGGCGTCGACCAGCAGCACGACGCCGTCGACCATGGTGAGGCCGCGCTCCACCTCGCCGCCGAAGTCGGCGTGCCCGGGAGTGTCGATGATGTTGATGGTGACCGGGTCGGACCCGTCCGCCGGCATGTACCGCACGCCGGTGTTCTTGGCGAGGATGGTGATGCCCTTCTCCCGCTCGAGGTCCATCGAGTCCATGACCCGCTCGGTCACCTCACCACGGGCGCCGTAGGCGCCGGCCTGCCGCAACATGGCGTCGACCAGGGTCGTCTTGCCGTGGTCGACGTGGGCGATGATGGCGACGTTGCGGAGGTCGGTGCGAAGCTGCATACCCTCCATACTCTCCTGTCTGCGGTTGCCGGGGTCGCGTCGGGGTCAACCCCCAGATGGCCCGGGTCTCTGGTAAAACTTGTGTCCCAGCCGTTCACACGGCTGGCATGCTGACCCTCGTGTTCATGGGGGCCAGATGCACGACCTGCTGACCGCACTGCAGGGTCTGCCACCCCTGCTGATCTACCTGGTCGCCGCCCTGATCGTCGCGGCGGAAACCGCCGTGATCTTCGGACTGCTGGTGCCGGGCGAGGCGACCCTGCTGCTGGTCGGCTTCCTAGCGTACGCGGGGACGTTACGGCTCGGCCCTGCGCTGCTGGTGATGGTGGCCGCAGCCGTGACCGGCGACACACTCGCCTTCCGCGCCGGCCGCCGGTACGGGCCGCGGCTGCGCGCGAGCCGCTTCGGCGCCCGGGTCGGTCCGGAGCGGTGGAGCCGGGCGGACGCGATGCTCGGCCGGCTGGGCGGCCGGGGGGTGTTCACCGCCCGCTGGGTGGCCTTCGCCCGGACCCTGGTGCCCCGGCTGGCGGGGGCGGCGAACATGCCGTACCGGCGGTTCGCGTCGTGGAACCTGGCCGGGGTGGTGACCTGGGTCGGTGGGTCGGTGCTCGCCGGCAACCTGGCCGGCGAGTCGTACGAGACGGTGTCGCACCTGCTGGGCCGGGCCACCGGCGCGGTGCTGGTGCTGCTCGGC
Organism: Micromonospora thermarum; assembly: GCF_012034245.1. Classification (GTDB taxonomy): domain Bacteria; phylum Actinomycetota; class Actinomycetes; order Mycobacteriales; family Micromonosporaceae; genus Micromonospora; species Micromonospora thermarum. Next base: position 89,414 of record NZ_JAATEO010000009.1, read on the forward strand.
GCGGTGGTCGCGGTGCTGCTGGCGGGGCGCTGGCTGGGCCGCAACCCGGACCCGGTACGGGCGCTGCTGGCCCGGGCGGGCGCACTGCCCCCGGTGCGCTGGCTCACCGGCCGGTACGGGGTGCTGTTCTTCCTGCTCGCCATGCACATCGGGCCCGGCTGGACGCTGCTGCTCAACCTGGCCGCCGGCCTCCTGCTGCTCTTCCTGGCCGGGCTCGCCGTCGCCTGGGTGCTGGGCGCCGTGGTCCGCCACAGCGGCCTGGCGGTGGTCGACGGCGCGATCGCCGACTGGTTCGCGGCCCGCCGCACCCCGGAGGCCGTCGACGTGACGCTCACGGTGGTGTCGGTGCTGCGCGGGCCGGTGCTGATCGTGGTGGTGGCGGTGGTGGCCGCGGTGCTGGCCTGGCGGCACCGGCCCTGGCAGGCCGACCTGCTCAGCGTGCTCGGCACCGCCGGCGCGTTCGTGCCGCTGGTGGTGCTCGCGGCGGCCGCCGATCTGGCCCGGCCGGACGAGTCCGGGCCGCCGGTCCTGTTCCCGACGCAGGACGCGGTGGTCACCGCGAGCCTATGCACCCTCGCGTGGCTGCTGTCCCGGGGCGCGCGCTGGCCGGTGGCGGTCGCCGCGTGGACGGTCGCCGCCGCCGGGGTCGTCGGCGTCGGCGGCGCGCGGCTCTACCTGGGCCTGAGCACGGGCAGCAGCGCCCTCACCGGGCTCCTGCTGGGGGTGGCCTGGACGGCGGTGTTCATGGTGGCGTGGGCGACCCGCGACCGGGCGGTCGGCGTGGCCCCGCCGGCCGCCGACCCGCCCGGGGCCGTCGACGCGCCGCCCGCACGAGGCGTCGAGGGCGCGGCGGTCGTCGGCGTGCCGGGGGATGCCGTCGCGGGGGCACCGGCCGCCGGTGCCGCGGCGCGGCCGGAGCAGGCGGGGGGCGGCTCGCCGGGCGCCCGGGCGACCGCCGCGGCCACCAGGCCGGATGCCCACGCGCCGGCCGCCGACCGGCCCAACGACGCTTGACCCGACGGGTCGACGTCGACGCCGGCGGCCCGCGTGCCGTCCGTCACGGGGCGGCGGCGGTCCGCTCCCGACATCCGGATCCCGCTGCCCCTGGTGAAGGCGACCGCCTGGCAGGAGAGCGGCTGGCAGTCGAACATCGTCGCCTGCGACGGCGGCATCGGGCTGATGCAGGTGATGCCCGCGACGGCCGACTGGATGAACCAGCGGTTCGGGCGGAGCTACGACGTGCGCGACTACCGCGACAACGCCTACCTCGGCGCCAACTACCTGGCCTGGCTGACGAAGTACATCGGCGACATGTACTTCGAGGCCGACTACCGACTGGACCCGGGCCTGTGCACCACCGAGCTTGACTCGTGCCTGCTCAACGCGGTGATCGCCGCGTACAACTACGGGCACGGCGCGGTCGCCCGCGAGGGGGAGCCGCTCACCATCCCCAACCCGCAGTACGTGCGCAACGTCCGCGCCCTCATGACCGAGTGCGTCTGCCTCACGTACTGAGGGGTTGCGGCCCGGTCGCCACAACCCGTCAGGACCGTACGGTCAGTCGTGCGCGGTGACCGGCTCCCGCGGTGCCGGCGCCTGCGCCCCGGCCTCCCGCCGGACGCGGCCCGGCCACCAGAACCGGTCGCCGAGCACGAACGCCAGCGCCGGCACGAGGACCGTCCGCACGAGCAGCACGTGGTCGAAGAGCAGCCAGGCCGCCCCGAGGCTGGCGAAGAACGACGCGATGACGGTGAGCACGAGCAGCGCCGGGGCGAGCAGGCCGCGCAGCAGCAGCCGGTCGACGGTGTCGGCGACCTGCTCCTGGCCCCCGGCGGTGGACAGCGGCACGGCGACCAGCGCGACCGTTCCGTCCGGGGAGAACTGCGGGGGAGCGACCTGCCCGCCGACGGCGAACCGGCTCAGGTCGCCGGTCCGGGCGGCGGCCGCTTCCCGGTCGGCGGCGGTGAGCGGCCCGCCGTCGGGCGCGGCTGGCGACGACCAGGGCCGGCTGGACGTTTCCTCACGGGGCTGGACGGGAAACCGCTCGACAGCCACGAATGTCACTGCCATCGAGTATCTCGATAACCGAGATTATCGACCGCTGAGTTATGCTGCAACCGGACCCAGGACGAGGAGATGCGGCGGGACGTGGCAGGTCACGGCATGTACCGGCGGCGCGACACGCGGCGTGAGCAGCTGGTCGCGGATATCACCAACAACCTCCGGCGGTACGCGGTGGACGCCCAGCACGTCGGCCACGCCTTCGCCGGGCTGCACGGTCTCGGGGCCACCGACCTGCAGGCCCTGATCGCGGTCATGGACGCCGAGCTGCACGGCGACCCCATCACCCCCGGCCGCCTCGGCGAGCAGCTCAACCTGTCGTCCGGGTCGGTCACCGCGCTGATCGACCGGCTGGAGCGCGGCGGCCACATCCGGCGCGACCGGAACGCCACCGACCGGCGCAAGGTCCTGCTGCACTACGCCGACCAGGGCGCCGCCGTGGCCATGGAGTTCTTCCAGCCGCTCGGGCGGCGCACCGACGCGGTGATGGCCGACTTCACCGACGACGAGCTGGAGACCGTTCACCGGTTCATGACGGCGATGAGCGCCACGGTCCGGGAGCACCGCGACGCCGTACGCGCCGAATCACCGCGACGGACGAACGGCTGACCCGGTCGTGCTCACGGCGCTGGCGACCCGGCTGGCCACGGCGGCCCTGCGGCTGCCACCACCCCGGACCCGGCGGGTCACCCTGACCCGCGACATCCCCGTCCGGGTCCGTGACGGCGTCGCCCTGCGCACCGACCACCACGCGCCGGACCTGCCGGGCGCCCCCACCGTGCTGATCCGCACCCCGTACGGGCGCGGGGGCCCGATGCGCCTGCTGGGCCGGCTCGCCGCCGAGCGGGGATACCACGTGGTGATCCAGTCCTGCCGGGGCACGCACGGCTCCGGCGGCCTGTTCGACCCGCTCGTCCACGAGCGCGACGACGGTCTCGACACCCTCGACTGGCTGCGCCGCCAGCTCTGGTGGAGCGGTGCGTTCGGCATGTTCGGTGCCAGCTACCAGGGCTTCGTCCAGTGGGCCCTCGCCGCCGACGCGGGGGACGAGCTGCGCGCGATGGTCGCGGTCGTGACCGCCTCCGGCACGCGCGACTCGACGTACGCGGGGGAGTCCTTCGCCCTGGACACCGTGCTCACCTGGGCGGAGCTGCTCCAGGCGCAGACCGTGCCCTGGCTCGCGCGGCAGTGGGAACTCAAGCGCGGGCAGCCCCGGCTCGCCGCGGCGCTCGCGCACCTGCCGCTGGCCGAGGCGGACCGGGTGGCCACCGGCGTCACCGTGCCCTTCTTCCAGGAGTGGCTGCGCCACCACACCCCCGACGCCGCGTACTGGCGCACCCGGGTCTTCGGGGACCGTCTGGCGGAGGTCCGTGCTCCCGTCGCCATGATCAGCGGCTGGCACGACATCTTCCTGCCGGCGCAGCTGCGTGACTTCGCGGCGCTGCGCGCCGCCGGCGCCCGACCCCGGCTCACCGTCGGGCCGTGGACGCACGGGAGCCCCGGGCTCTTCGTGGCCGCCCTGCGCGACGGTCTCGACTGGCTCGACGAACACCTCGGTGGCCGGCCGGCGCCGGGACGGACCCCGGTGCGGGTGCACGTCGGCGGAGCCGGCGGCGGGTGGCGCGACCTGCCGGACTGGCCGCCACCCGCGACGCCGACCACGTGGCACCTTCACCCGTACGGAGAGCTGAGCACCGCGCCGCCGGTGGAGTCGGCCTCCGACGGCTTCTGGTACGACCCGGCCGACCCCACTCCGTCGCTGGGCGGCCCGCTGCTCGTCGCCCAACGGGCCGGACCGGTGGACAACCGTCCCGTCGAGGCCCGCCCGGACGTGCTGACCTGGACCAGCGCCGTCCTGCCGGCCCCGGTGGAGGTCGTCGGGCCGGTCCGGGCGGAGGTCTTCGTCCGAAGTGACCTGCCCCACCTCGACGTCTTCGTGCGACTGTGCGACGTGGACGCGCGGGGCCGGTCCTGGAACGTGTGCGACGGGCTGGTGCGGGTGACCCCGGACGGGTTCCGCGCCGACGGGACCGGCGCCGTCCGGGTGCCGGTGGAGCTGTGGCCCGCGGCGCACCGGTTCGGGGCCGGTCACCGGCTGCGCGTGCAGGTCTCCGGCGGCGCGCACCCCCGGTACGCGCGCAACCCCGGCACCGGCGAACCCCTCGGTACGGCGATCACTCTGCGTGCCGGATGGCGGGAGATCCTGCACGACCCCCGGCATCCGTCCGCCGTCGTGCTGCCCACTGTCCACTCCGGCTCACCGCTTCCTCCACGGTAAACAGTGTCGCTCTGAGCTGGGCGTTTGCCCTCCGTACGAGTTATGGTTGGGCCACGCCCGGCGCTGTGCGCACCTCGGCCGGGCCCGCTCGCGAAGCCCCCACACCACGTACGCGGTGTCACCGTCGTGCCCGGCCCCCGACCATCCGCAAGGGGGACCCATGACGCGGGCTCCGGAAAACCTCCTGGCCCTCCGCGGCCTGCTCCTCGCCCACCTCAACGTCGACCCGAAGACCGTCCGGAGCCAGGACCTCGAACCGGCCGAGGTCGGCATCGTCGGCGACAGCAACCACCGGGGCGGCTACCACTGCGGATCCGACCGGGTGGTGGCGAACGACTACTCGGTCGTCGAGTCGCCGCGGGACTCGTCGGGGCTGACCCTCGACGCCGCCGCGCTCGACGTCGGGCTCTTCCAGGTCGGCTCCGGCGGCGGTACGCACACCCTGCGCACCTTCTCGGTCTGGTGCGTCCAGCAGTGCGTCGCCAACGCCCCGGATGCCCGGGACATCCGCGAGATCATCTACAGCCCGGACGGCCGGACCGTCCGCCGGTGGGACCGGCTCGGCCGGCGTACCACCGGCGACAACTCCCACCTGTGGCACACCCACTTCAGCTTCTTCCGCGACTCGATCAAGGCGGGCCGGGACCAGACCCCCCTGTTCCGCCGCTACCTCGCCAGCATCGGACTCCTGGAGGACGACATGCCGCTCACCGACGCCGACCAGCCCATCATCAAGGCCGCCGTGCACAACACCCCGATCGGACGCTCCGGCGTCACCATCGGAGAGGTCCTGGACCAGGTGCGCATGCTGCCCGGCCAGGTGGAGGCGCTCCGGAACCAGCTCACCCAGCTCGCGGCGCGCGACTTCACTGACGAACCCGCGATCATCCAGGGGGTCCTCGCCGGCCTCACCCCGGAGAAGATCGCCGCGGCGATCCCCCCGACCCTCGCCAAGCAGGTGGCGGACGAGCTGGCGCGCCGCCTGAGCGTCGGCGCGGCCGGGTCGACGGTTTAGCAATAGCCATTGCGCAAGAGCGGGCGTACGGGGACTGCGGCACGAGCGCGACTTCCGCCTGCTGTGGATCGGGCACGCGGCCAGCAGCGTCGGCAGCAACGTGACCGTGGTGGCGCTGCCGCTGGTGGCCGTCGCCGTGCTGGACGCCACCCCGTTCGCCGTCACGGTCCTGACCGCGGCCGCGTGGCTGCCGTGGCTGCTGGTCGGTCTGCCCGCCGGGGCCTGGGTGGACCGCTTGCCGCGTCGCCCCGTGATGATCGCCTGCGACCTGCTGTCCGCGGCGCTGTTCCTCAGCGTCCCGGTCGCCGCCGGGCTCGGTGTGCTCACCATCGGCCAGCTGCTCGCGGTCGCCCTGGGCGCCGGGCTGGCCAAGGTCTTCTTCGAGACGGCCGATCAGGCCTACCTGCCCGTGGTGCTGCGTCCCGAGCAGGTCCCGGGCGGAAACGCCCGCCTCCAGGCCACCCGGACGGGGAGCTACCTGCTCGGCCCCGGCATCGCCGGTGTGGTCGCGCAGGCCGTGGGCGCGGTGGCCGCGCTCCTGCTGGACGTGGTGAGCTTCCTGCTCTCCGCCCTCTGCCTGTCGCGCATCCGGGTGGACGAGCGCCGCCCCTCGCGTACCCGGGAGAGCCGCTCGCTGCGCCGCGAGATCGCCGAAGGCGTCCGCGTCGTGGCCGGTGACCCGTACCTCCGGGTCCTGACCGTCTTCGGGGCGGCCAGCAACTTCGGCCTGACCGGCTACCAGGCGCTGATGGTGGTCTTCCTGGTCCGCGACGTGCACCTCGCGCCGGGGCTGGTCGGTCTGCTCCTGGCGGCCATGAGCGCCGGCGGGATCGTGGGCGCGGTGCTGGCCACAGCCGTGGGCCGGTGGTGCGGGACGGCGCGCGCCCTGTTGGTGGCCGCGGCGTTCACCGGGCCGCCGGCCCTGCTCATCCCGCTCGCGGCACCCGGCTGGCGGCTGGGGTGCCTGGCCCTCGGCGGCGCCCTGGTGAGCTTCGGGGTCGCGGTCGGCAACGTCCTCAAGGGCAGCTTCCGGCAGACGTACACCCCGCAGCACCTGCTGGGACGCGTCACGGTCAGCATGCAGCTGCTGAACTACGGGACGATCCCCGTCGCCGCCCTCGCCGGCGGCGTGCTCGCCAGCATCCTCGGAGCCGGCCCCGCGATCGCGGTGATGACCGGCTGGTTGGCGCTCACGCCGCTGATCCTGCTCGCCGGTCCGCTACGCCACCGCCGGGACCTGCCGGTGGCGCCGCTCACGGTCTGACCGTGCGCGACGGCGGCCGGGTGCGGCCGCCGTCGCCGCCACGGATCACATCGGACGGACGTTGTCCGCCTGCGGGCCCTTCTGGCCCTGGGTCACCTCGAACTCGACCTTCTGGCCCTCGTTCAGCTCCCGGTATCCGCTCGACTGGATCGCGGAGTAGTGGACGAAGACGTCCGGCCCTCCGCCGTCCTGCTCGATGAAGCCGAAGCCCTTTTCCGCGTTGAACCACTTGACGGTGCCGGTTGCCATGCATCTCTCCCTGTTCCCAAGCAGGCGACCGCGGCCGTAGGCCAATGATCGCCCGGTACCTTCCCGACAGTAACCGCCCAAACCCCGATCTGCCGGGCGAAGTGCCGTAGGCGGTGTGGTGAACTCTCGGAAGCGGGCTCGGCAGACCCGGCGTGGCGGGCCGCCGAGTGCGGCATGCTTGCGTCGGTGAGCCGAGTCGCGACCGCGCTGGTCGACCTGGAACAGGAGATCGACGCGCCCGGCGCCGGTCTGGACCGGCTGTGCCTGGTGCCCACCCCGTTCGTCCCCGAGGTTCGGCTGCACGTCGCCGAGGACCCGATCGTCTGGTGGGCGCGGATGGAGGCCCGCGCGGGACGGGCGCTGCCACCGCCGTACTGGGCGTCGGTCTGGGCCGGCGGTCAGGCGCTCGCCCGCCACCTGCTCGACCACCCCGAGCTGGCCGCCGGTCGCCGGGTCCTCGACCTCGCCGCCGGCTCCGGCCTGGTCGGGATCGCCGCCGCCCTGACCGGCGCGGCCGTGGTCGCCAACGACGTCGACCCGTACGCGGTCGCCGCCGTCACCGTCAACGCCCGGGTCAACCGGGTGGCGGTGCGGGCCACCGGGCAGGACCTGCTCGACACCGCGCCGTCCCCGGTCGACCTCCTGGTCGCCGGCGACGTCCTCTACGACGCGGGGATGGCCGCCCGGGTGCTGCCGTTCCTGCACCGCGCCGCCACCGCCGGCGCCGAGGTACTGGTCGGCGACCCCGGGCGGGGCCACCGGCCGCCGGACGGTCTGGTGGTGGTGGCCGACTACCTCGTGCCGGTCACGGAACCCAGCGTGGGGCCGCCGCTGCGCCGGGTGCAGGTCCTGCGGCCCGGATGACCGGATCAGGGACGACCCCGAGGCGGGGACCAGGGGACGGTGGGGGATCCGACCCGATGTCCCGGGTGGACCGGCGGCCATAGCGTACGTGGCATGGCGGATTGGCTGGCCCAGGTCGGAGAGCTACCCACCACCCTGCTGATGGGGGTGCTCGGGGTGGTGATGATCTTCGACGCCGTACCGCTGCTGGGTGTGCTGGTTCCGGGGGATGTGGCGGTCCTCGCGGCGGTGGGGGTGGGTGGCCCCATCGCCGGCCTGGCCACCTTCACCGCCGTCGTCGCCGGCTGCCTGGCCGGCTGGTCGCTGAGCTTCCTGGCCGGCCGCCGCTGGGGGGACCGGCTGCGGCACAGCAGGGTCGGCGGCTGGATCGGCGAGGAGCGCTGGACCGCGGCGGAGGGGATCCTGCGCCGCGGTGGCGGGCGGATGGTGCTCGTGGCGCCCTTCCTGCCGGTCTTCAACGCGCTGCTGCCGCTGGCGGCGGGCGGGCTGCGGATGTCGTACCGGCGCTTTCTCGGCTGCGCGGCGCTCGGCGCGGCCGCCTGGGCCGGTCTCTACCTGCTGCTCGGCACGGTGGCGCGGTCGCTCGCCGGCCTGCTGCCCGGCGAGCCCAGCCCGCTGGTGGTGACGATGGGGGTCGGCGCCGCGCTGGCCGGCGTCGTGCTGGCGTCGACACGGCGTCGGCTGCTGTCGGTGTGAGTGGTTGCGGTTGCGGATGGGGCCGACCGTGCCTGGTGGTTGCGCTTGGGGGTGGGGCCGACCGTGCCCGGCTCCGGGCGGTCAGGCTTGATCCCTCCGCCGGGCACGGTCGGCCCCACCCTCACGTGGTCCCGGTGTGACCGTCGGTGTCGGTGGGCGGGCGGCGCCGGCCAGGGTGGAGGTTGATCTAAAGGTCGCTACCAGCCGCGGGCTCGCCACTGGGGGAGGGCGGGGCGCTCGGCGCCCAGGGTGCTGTCCTTGCCGTGGCCCGGGTAGAACCAGGTCTCGTCGGGCAGCCGGTCGAACAACTTGTGCTCGACGTCGTCGATGAGCTGGCCGAAGCGCTCCGGGTCCTTGTCGGTGTTGCCGACGCCGCCCGGGAAGAGACTGTCGCCGGTGAAGAGGTGCGGGACGCCGGCCGGGTCGCGGTGGAGCAGGGCGATCGAGCCGGGCGTGTGGCCCCGCAGGTGGATGACCTCCAGCGCGCAGTCGCCGACCGGCACGGTGTCGCCGTCGCCGAGCGTCTCCGCCTCGATCGGCAGCCCGGACGCGTCCTCGGCGTGCACCAGCGCACGGGCGCCGGTCTTGGCCACCACCTCCTCCAGCGCCACCCAGTGGTCCATGTGCTGGTGGGTGGTGACCACCGCCGTGAGCCCGCCGTCGCCGACCAGGTCGAGCAGCCGGGGCGCCTCGTTCGCCGCGTCGATCAGCACCTGCTCGCCGGTGGTCCGGCACCGCAGTAGGTAGGCGTTGTTGTCCATCGGGCCCACCGACAGCTTCGTGATGGTGAGCCGGTCGAGGTCGCGTACGGCCGGCGGGCCGCCGGGCGTGACGTCTCCGGTGTAGGTCATGGGTCGTCTATATCCATTCCGGTGGGGTCGGCAGCGGACCGTCGGGGGTGACCGTGAGCACGGTGCCCGGGCTGCGGCCGATCAGCCAGACGGCGAGTTCCGGGGCCGCGCCGGTCACCGTGGGGGCGGCCGAGCGGTCGCCGACCACGAGTTCGTGCCGGCTGCCGTCGAAGCGCAGGACCATCGGGGGCGCGTCGGGGCGCTCGGCCAGGCCGGTGGCGACCTCGTGCAGGAGCCGGTGGCCGAACGCCTCCGGCCAGTCGGCCGGCCGGTAACCGGCGGCCAGGTCCACGTGGTGCACCTCGATCTCCCGCAACCGCCCCCAGACGAGCATCGCGGCCGGCCAGGGCCCGCGGCGGGTCTCCACGGTGACACCCCACGCCTCCACCGGCATCGCCGCGACCGCCTCGGCGAACCGGTCCGCGGTGCGCCGCAGGTCGTCCAGGTGCGCGGCGGGCGGGCGGGGCGCCCCGGCGTCGATGTCGGCGGTACGGGCGGCCGCGCTCGCGTACATGGGGATCCGTTCCCCGGTGCGTGCGGCGGTCAGCAGGTTGACGAACCCGTCGGCGTTGCGGGCGAGGTGGGCCAGTACGTGGCCCCGCGTCCAGCCGGGCAGCAGGGACGGTGCGGCGAGCTCAGCCTCGTCGAAGGTCGCCGCGGTGCGCAGCAGGCGGGCCGTGGCGTCGTCCACCTCGCCGGTCAGCAGAAGCGGATCCGTGGTCACGTGTCGACCCTATCGGTCGCGGGCCGATGCGTCGCCGGGGTTGTCAACTGTTGCTGGTGGACTAGACGAGTGATTCCGAACTCTGGGTTGAGTGGCGTGGCAGGGTTGACCAGCGCAAGAAGAGAGGGCATCCGATCATGAGCTCACCCCTGCGTCATGAGAGGAACGGAAATCGCTTTCGGCGCGTCGCCGCGCGCCCTACCGTCGGCGTCGAACGCGGCACCGGGAGGTCGGAGGAGGTGGTGATCGTGCCGGTCGGCGCACGCGTGAGCCATCCGAACCCACACCCGTGAGGACGCCATGACCATCGACCTGACCGCCCTCGGCTGGGACGCCGACCGGGCGAGTGACGTACGACGGCGCACCGACCGGCGACCGGGCCGCGTGACCCGGGTCGACCGCGGCGTGTGCACCGTCCTCGGCGTGGACGGGCCGGTCCGCGCCACGCTCGGCGGCGCCGTGCTGGCCGCCGCCGCACACGACCTGACCTGCCTGCCCTGCGCGGGCGACTGGGTGCTGCTCGCCACCTGGCCGGACGGCAACGTCACGGTTGAGGCGGTGCTGCCCCGGCGTACCGCGCTGATCCGCCGTACCGCCGGCAAGGACGCCAGCGGCCAGGTGCTGGCCGCGAACCTGACCGCCGCGGCGGTGGTCGAGCCGGTGCACCCGGAACCGGACATCGGGCGGATCGAGCGCCTGCTCGCCCTCGCCCACGAGTCGGGCGCGCGTCCGCTCGTGGTCCTGACCAAGGCCGATCTGGCCCCCGACCCGGCGGCGTTGGCCCGGCAGATCGCGGCCGTGGCGCCCGGCGTGCCCGTGCTGCCGGTCAGCGCGGAGCGGGGCGACGGGCTCGACCCGCTGCGCGCCGAGGTGGCGCCGGGCCGGACGCTGGGCCTGCTCGGCCCGTCCGGCGCGGGCAAGTCGAGCCTGGTCAACGCCCTCGCCGGGGCGGTGATGATGCCGACGCAGGCGATCCGCCGGGTCGACGGCAAGGGCCGGCACACCACCACGTGGCGGGCGCTGGTCCCGGTGCCGGGCGGCGGGGCCGTGCTCGACACCCCGGGCGTACGTGCGGTGGGCCTGCTCGACGGCTCCGCCGGTCTGGACCGGGCGTTCGCCGACATCGCCGCGCTCGCCACCGGCTGCCGGTACGCGGACTGCGGGCACGACGGGGAGCCGGCGTGCGCGGTCCGGGAGGCGCTGGAGTCCGGGGAGCTGACCGCCCGGCGGTGGGAGAGCTGGCGACGGCTGCAACGCGAGGTGACGTACGAGACGCGGCGGCGCGACGTCCGGCTCGCCGCCGAACGGCGCGGCGGCTGGCGTGGCGCGCGCCGGCGGGCGGGCCGGTCCGCTCGGCCGCCCGCGGCGGGGGACTTCTGACCCGCCGGCACCCGGTGTCCGGCTGCCGGCGGTCCGCCGGACCGGCTTGACCTGGGGGAATGTGCCGGCCGGCGACGTTGTCGTACCTCAGGGCTAGTCTTGCGCAGGCGCGTTCCCGCGCCCGCACAACCGCTCGTACGGGCCGTCGGGCGGACAGATCCACCCCATCTTCTGCACCCGGGAGTACACGCACCGTGGCCGACCGACTGATCATCCGTGGCGCGCGCGAGCACAATCTGCGTGACGTCAGTCTCGACCTGCCGCGGGACGCCCTCATCGTGTTCACCGGGCTGTCCGGGTCGGGCAAGTCGAGCCTGGCGTTCGACACGATCTTCGCCGAGGGGCAGCGCCGCTACGTGGAGTCGCTCTCGTCGTACGCCCGGCAGTTCCTCGGCCAGATGGACAAGCCGGACGTGGACTTCATCGAGGGCCTGAGCCCCGCGGTGTCCATCGACCAGAAGTCGACCTCGCGTAACCCCCGGTCGACCGTGGGCACCATCACCGAGGTCTACGACTACCTGCGCCTGCTCTTCGCCCGCATCGGCGAGCCGCACTGCCCGGTCTGCGGCGAGCGGATCTCCCGGCAGAGTCCCCAGCAGATCGTCGACCGGGTCCTCGCGATGGCGGAGGGCACCCGGTTCATGGTGCTCGCCCCGGTCGTGCGCGGCCGCAAGGGCGAGTACGTGGACCTCTTCGCCGAGCTCCAGGCCAAGGGCTACGCGCGGGCCCGCGTCGACGGCGTCGTGCACCCGCTGACCGAGCCGCCGAAGCTCAAGAAGCAGGAGAAGCACACGATCGAGGTGGTCATCGACCGCCTCAGCGTCAAGCCTGGCGCCAAGCAGCGGCTGACCGACTCGGTCGAGGCCGCGCTCGGGCTCTCTGGCGGCATCGTCCTGCTCGACTTCGTCGACCTGCCCGAGGACGACCCGGACCGGGAGCGCCGCTACTCGGAGCACCTGGCCTGCCCCAACGACCACCCCCTCGCCATCGAGGACCTGGAGCCCCGGGTCTTCTCCTTCAACGCGCCGTACGGCGCCTGCCCCGAGTGCACCGGCCTGGGCACGAAGAAGGAGGTCGACCCGGAGCTGGTGATCCCCGACCCCGAGCGCACGCTGCGTGAGGGCGCGATCCAGCCCTGGGCGACCGGCCACAACCTCGAATACTTCCTGCGCCTGCTGGAGGCCCTGGGCGAGGCGGAGCACTTCGACGTCGACACGCCATGGCGGGCGCTGCCGTCGCGGGCGCAGAAGACGATCCTGCACGGCTCCGACGACCAGGTGCACGTGCGGTACCGGAACAAGTACGGCCGCGAGCGCTCCTACTACACCGGCTTCGAGGGCGTGGTGCAGTGGATCGAGCGCCGCCACTCGGACACGGAGTCGGAGTGGTCGCGGGACAAGTACGAGGGCTACATGCGGGACGTGCCCTGCGCGGCCTGCGGTGGCGCCCGGCTCAAGCCCGAGGTGCTCGCGGTCACCCTCGCCGGCAAGAGCATCGCCGAGGTCTGCAACCTGTCCGTCGGCGAGTGTGCCGAGCTGCTGGCCGGCATCGAGCTGACCGACCGGCAGAAGCTGATCGCCGAGCGCGTCCTGAAGGAGATCAACGCCCGGCTCAAGTTCCTGCTCGACGTCGGCCTGGACTACCTGTCCCTGGACCGCCCCGCCGGCACCCTCTCCGGCGGCGAGGCGCAGCGCATCCGGCTCGCCACCCAGATCGGCTCCGGCCTGGTCGGCGTGCTGTACGTGCTGGACGAGCCGTCGATCGGCCTGCACCAGCGGGACAACCACCGGCTGATCGAGACGCTGGTCCGCCTGCGCGGCCTCGGCAACACCCTGATCGTGGTCGAGCACGACGAGGACACCATCCGCACCGCGGACTGGATCGTCGACATCGGCCCGGGCGCCGGCGAGCACGGCGGCCGGATCGTGCACAGCGGGTCGGTGCCGGCCCTGCTGGAAAATCCGGACTCGGTCACCGGGGCGTACCTGTCCGGCCGCAAGGAGATCCCGACGCCCCGGCAGCGTCGCCCGCAGACGCCGGGGCGGGAGCTGGTGGTGCACGGCGCCCGCGAGCACAACCTGCGCAACCTGACGGTGAACTTCCCCCTGGGCCAACTGATCGCGGTCACCGGGGTCAGCGGGTCCGGCAAGTCGACCCTGGTCAACGACATCCTGCACGCCGTCCTGGCCAACCAGATCAACGGCGCGCGGCTGGTGCCGGGCCGGCACACCCGGGTGGCCGGCCTGGAGCACGTCGACAAGGTCGTCGGTGTGGACCAGTCGCCGATCGGCCGGACCCCGCGCTCCAACCCGGCCACCTACACCGGCGTCTGGGACCACATCCGCAAGCTCTTCGCCGAGACCACCGAGGCGAAGGTCCGGGGGTACGGCCCCGGCCGGTTCTCGTTCAACGTCAAGGGCGGCCGCTGCGAGGCCTGCTCCGGCGACGGCACGATCAAGATCGAGATGAACTTCCTGCCCGACGTGTACGTCCCGTGCGAGGTCTGCAAGGGCGCCCGGTACAACCGGGAGACCCTGGAGGTGCACTACAAGGGCAAGACGGTCGCCGAGGTGCTCGACATGCCGATCGAGGAGGCGGCCGAGTTCTTCTCCGCCATCCCGGCCATCCACCGGCACCTGAAGACGCTGGTCGACGTGGGTCTCGGCTACGTCCGGCTGGGCCAGCCCGCGCCCACGCTCTCCGGCGGCGAGGCGCAGCGGGTGAAGCTCGCGTCCGAGTTGCAGAAGCGCTCCACCGGGCGGACGGTCTACGTGCTCGACGAGCCGACCACCGGTCTGCACTTCGAGGACATCCGCAAGCTGCTGATGGTCCTGGAGGGGCTGGTCGACAAGGGCAACACGGTGATCACCATCGAGCACAACCTCGACGTGATCAAGACGGCCGACTGGATCATCGACATGGGCCCCGAGGGCGGTCACCGGGGCGGCACCGTGCTCGCCACCGGCACCCCGGAGGAGGTCGCCGAGGTGCCCGAGAGCCACACCGGCCAGTTCCTGCGCCAGGTGCTCAGGCTCGACGGCGAGGCGAAGGGCGCCACAGCGGCCACCTCGCGGGCGGCCAAGGCCAACGGCGCGAAGACCCGCACGGCACGGAAGGTCCCGGCCGGCGCCCGCTGACGCTCGCCGGCCGGCGGCTCGGCGACCGCGGCTCGGCGCCCGGAGCGGCGACCGCTTCCGGAGGCGCGGCCGACGGCCCGAGGCTCGGCGGGCGGCGGCGGGCGGCGGCGGCCGGCGGCGGCCGGCCTGGCGATCGCGGCCGACGGCGCGGTCGCCGATCGGGTGAACCGTCGGGCAGAGTGGTTCGTGTACCCGGGATAGGGCCGCGGATCATCACGAGCGGCGTGTGTCGAGGAGAGGGCGAGGCATGAGTGACGATCAGGCGCTGACCGGACCGGGCACGCAGACCCGTCGGGCGCTGCTGACCGGCGCGGGTGCCGTCGGCGCGGCGGTCGTCCTGGCCGCCTGCGGGAGCGACGACTCCGGTGACGGCGCGCCCAGCCCGGGCGCGGCCGTCTCCGACACCGGCGACGCCGGCGGGGGCGACCGGCAGGGCGCCCAGTCCCTGGCCCGGACGACCGACATCCCGGTCGGCGGGGGCGCGGTCTTCGCCGCCCAGGGCGTCGTGATCACCCAGCCGTCGCCGGGCCAGTTCAAGGGCTTCGACCCGATCTGCACCCACCAGGGCTGCCCGGTGTCGAACGTCGACGGCGGCACGATCAACTGCACCTGCCACGGCAGCAAGTTCTCGATCGAGGACGGTTCGGTGAAGGCCGGCCCGGCCACCCAGCCCCTCGCGCCGAAGAACGTCACGGTCGACGGCGACCGGATCGCGCTCGCCTGACCCGGGACGCCGTGACGCGGGCCCGGCGACCAGGCCCCGGTCGCACGGCCGGCGCGGGAACGCCCGCGCCGGCCGTGCGCCGTCTCAGCGGGCGTACACCGCCATCTCCCACAGGCTGAATCCGTAGGAGGTGGCCCGGGTCAGCCCGCGCATCCGCACGTACCGGGCCGTCCCGGCGGGGAAGGCGGCCACGTCGGTGCCGCCGTCCCCGGCCGTGGCCGACCACGCCGTGCGCCAGGTGCTCCCGTCGGTCGAGACCTCGATCCGGTACGACCGGGCGTACGCCGCCTCCCACGCCAGCACCACCCGGCCGACCTGCCGCGCCGCGCCGAGGTCGACGGTGAGCCACTGGTCGTCGGACCAGGCACTGGCCCAGCGCGTACGGTCGTCGCCGTCGACCGCCCGGCCGGGGCCGTGGAACAACTGGCTGCTGGACGCCGTCACCGGCCGGCCCGCCGCCAGGTTCGGCAGGGTGTCGCCGCGCCCGGCCGGGAACGACACGACCTGCTGGAAGGTGGGCCGGTTCTGCCAGGCGACCTTCTCGTGCGTGATGCCGCCGAGCGGGGACTGCATGATCGCGTCGGCGCACCACTGGTCGCCGGCGGCGCAGTGCTCGTCGCCGGGGTACACCTGCGCCGCCGAGGTGGTGCTCGCCGTCCGCAGCGTGTCGAGCAGGACCTGCCGGCAGGCGGCGAGGTTCCCGTCCCCGCAGAAGGCCCGGCCGGGGCCGCCCCGTACCGGCTCGCCGAGGACCGCGCGCAGGTCCTTGTCGACCCAGCCCCACCAGCCGTACTGGAAGGCCGAGCCCTTGTGGGTCTGCGCGCTGTTCGCCGAGGTCGGCAGGTTGGCGACGTCCCCGGCGTGGCGGCCGGAGGGCGGCTCGTCGACCTGCATCGTGTTGACCAGCGTCTGGTAGAGATCCGCACCGAGCGGTGCCCGGAACACGCCGCGGACCAGCAGCGGCCACCACGCGTCGAGGGTCCGGATCGCATCGGCGTGCCGGTAGACCTTCGAGCCGGGTGCGGTCTCGACCCGCAGCGAGCCGGCCGCCCGCCAGGCCTTGAGCCGGGAGATCTCGGCGGCCAGCGCGGCGTCGGTGACGGGCTGGCTCTCCAGCACCCGGATCAGCTCGCCGAGCACCTCGGTGGCGCGCAGGTCGGTCAGGCCGGCCCGCTGCACGAGGGCGGTGAGGGAGGCCCGGTCGACCTTCCGCCCGCCGCTGATCGCCGCCCGTACCGGCCGGTCCAGCAGGTCACCCCGGTGTACGGCGGAGAAGCTGAAGTTGCCGTCGGCGGCGCCGAAATCGTGGGCCTGCTTGTTGTTCCAGCTGACGTAGTAGTCCTGGTCCACCGAGCGGGGGTGGGCCGTCAGCGGCGCGTACGTGGCGGTGTTCGTGGCCGGGTCGTAGCCCTGCCACTCGAAGCGCTGCTCGGCCCGCATCGGCAGGTTCGGGTTGGACCCGTCCGCGCGCACCGGGTTGCGGCCGGAGTTGAAGTACGCCGCCTGGGTGGAGTTGACGTAGAACCAGTTGAAGGCGTACTCGACGTTGTTCGCCGAGGCGATGAAGGCGTCGGCGGTGCCCATCTGCTCGGGGTCGTTGAACATCTGGAAGCCGATCGCCGAGTCCGCCTCGTGGCGGTAGGTGGAGCGCAGCTGGGTGAAGGCGTGCGGCCGTCCGTCGACCGTGCCGCGCCACGCCACCAGGCCGAGGTTGGTCCGGCGGGCGACCAGCTTGTACGACCCGGCGGGGGTGCCGTCCGCCACCGTCGGGCTCCACCGGTTGACCTGTGTGATCTCCTCCATGGGCAGGCAGCGGCCGCGGAACAGGTAGTGGTTGCTCGCCAGGGTCGGCGTCGCGTCGTCGGGGGCGCAGAGCGGGACCGCGTACGTGTCGGTGATGTCGTGGGCCGAGGAGGTGGCGCTCCACGCGTAGTCGCGCCCCCGGCCGAGCAGCACGTACAGGTTGAGCCCGGCGAACGCGGCACCGCGGGCGCTGATGCCCGGGCCCTGCAACTCCTGCACCATGAGCAACTGCGGCGCGAAGTAGCCGGTCTGCGGCCCGAACACGGCGATCGGGTGGCCGGTCGCCGAGTGTGCGGCGGAGACGACGGCCGCGTTGGACATGCCCCGGTTGGCCGGGCCGACGGTGAGCCCGGACAGCGCCGCGGCCAGCTCCGACGAGCGGGTCGATGTCGCCGCCGCGGTGCCGGCGGCCGAGCCGGTCGCGTCGGTCACCACGGATTCCACCCGCGCCGATCCGGCGTCGGGCAGCACCACGCTGGGGGCGTCGTCATCGGCGTCGCCGTACGGGAAGCTCTGCCCGTCGTGCAGGGTCAGCACCGCCTCCGGGTCGTTCCGGCCGCGGAACCCGTTCCACACCCGGTCGCCCTCGACCGGGCCGTACCGGGCGCGGGCGGCGATGCGGACCAGCGCGGACTGCATCTCGCTGCCGCCTCCGCCGCCGAACAGGCCGCCGACGACGCCGGCGATGGCGATCAGGTCGGTCATCTGGAACGGTTCGGGCCCGCCGGCGTTGGTGATCGCGTCGAGGTGGCCGGTCAACACGTACTCGCCGGGACAGTTGCGGTTCGCCATGCAGGCGCCGATGTAGGCGTTGATGCCGGCCACGTACTCCCGTACGTCGGCGTGGAGCTGCTCGCCGCGCGCACCGCCCCTGGTCCGCAGCGCCTCCACCTGGGCCTGGAGGTCGGCCTCGGTGTACGGCGAGGTGCGCCAGACGCTCTGCTCCAGCGCGCGGTTGCCGGGCGCGCCGCCCGCGAACGAGGTCAGCCGGCCCCGCCCGACGTGGCGCAGCAGGTCCATGGTGAACAGCCGGTCCTCGGCACCGGCGTACCCGGCGCCGAACATGGTGCCGCCGCGGGTGGTGCCGGTGACGTGCGGGACGCCGGTCGCCCTGTCGCGGACGATCCGTACGTCGGCGCGGGGTGAGTAGTCCCGCTCGACCTGGTCCGGGGGGACGCCGAAGGAGGCGTCGTTGAAGAACGTGCCGATCTGGTCCTCGCGGAGGCCGGCGTAGCCGTAGACGAGGTTGGCGTACCGGTCGAGCTGGTCGGCGGAGTGCTTGGGCCGGGTGCCGACGGTCTGGTGGCCCAGGATCTCGACCAGCGTGGCGTTGCCGTTCTGACCGGGCGGGAGGATGTCGCCGCACTCGCCGAGGCAGTGGTCGTCCGGGGTGAACGTGGTGACGCTCGGGCGGGCGGCGGTCGCCGTCACGGGGGCGGCGGTGCCGGCCGCGGGGGTGGCGGTCAGCAGGGCGGCGATCCCGGCGAGGGCGGTGGCGCCGGCGAGCAGGGGACGGTGGGTACGCGGCATGGTGATCTCCCGGGGGGTGGGGATCATTCACGAAGAACATTCGGAAACCGGATGGTAACGTTTCCGGTCTTCCATCGGAAGACGTCAATCAGCGGTCGGGGTGCGCCGACGGCCGGGGGCTGTCGGGGGTCCGGACTAGGCTTGCTGCCGTGGCTGACCCCTCGACCTACCGTCCCGCGCCCGGCACGATCCCGGAGTCGCCGGGGGTCTACCGCTTCCGCGACGGCACCGGCCGGGTGATCTACGTCGGCAAGGCGAAGAACCTGCGCAGCCGGCTCAACTCCTACTTCGCCGACCCGGTCAACCTGCACCAGCGCACCCGGCAGATGGTCTTCACGGCCGAGTCGGTGGACTGGATCTCCGTCGCCACCGAGGTCGAGGCGCTCCAGCAGGAGTTCACCTGGATCAAGCAGTACGACCCGAAGTTCAACGTCCGCTACCGGGACGACAAGTCGTACCCCTACCTCGCCGTCACGCTCGACGAGGACTTCCCGCGCCTGCAGGTGATGCGGGGCGCGAAGCGCAAGGGTGTGCGCTACTTCGGGCCGTACTCGCATGCCTGGGCGATCCGCGAGACGCTCGACCTGCTGCTGCGGGTCTTCCCCGCGCGCACCTGCTCCTCCGGTGTGTTCAAGCGGGCCGGCCAGGTCGGCCGCCCCTGCCTGCTGGGCTACATCGGCAAGTGCTCCGCCCCGTGCGTCGGCAGCGTCTCCGCCGAGGAGCACCGGGCCATCGTCGACGGCTTCTGCGACTTCATGGGCGGCCGGACCGACACCATGGTCCGCAAGCTGGAACGCGAGATGGGCGAGGCCAGCGCGCAGCTGGAGTTCGAGCGGGCCGCCCGGCTGCGCGACGACCTGGCCGCGCTGCGCCGGGCCCTGGAGAAGCAGACGGTGGTGTTCGGCGACGGCACCGACGCCGACGTGGTCGCGTTCGCCGACGACCCCCTGGAGGCCGCCGTCCAGGTGTTCCACGTCCGCGACGGCCGGGTGCGCGGCCAGCGGGGCTGGGTGGTGGAGAAGACGGAGGAGCTGACCACCGGCGACCTGGTACACCACTTCTGCACCCAGGTCTACGGCGGCGAGCACGGCGAGGCCGACGTCCCCCGGGAGCTGCTCGTCCCCGAGCTGCCGGCCGACGCCGACGCGCTCGCCGACTGGCTCTCCACCCACCGGGGCAGCCGGGTGACGCTGCGCGTGCCGCAGCGCGGTGACAAGCGCGCCCTGCTGGAGACGGTGGAACGCAACGCCAAGGACGCGCTCGCCCGGCACAAGCTCAAGCGGGCCGGTGACCTCACCACCCGCAGCAAGGCCCTCGACGAGATCGCCGACGCGCTGGACATGCGGACGTCGCCGCTGCGCATCGAGTGCTTCGACATCTCCCAGATCCAGGGCACCGACGTCGTCGCCAGCATGGTCGTCTTCGAGGACGGGCTGCCCCGCAAGAGCGAGTACCGGCGGTTCATCATCCGGGGCGCCACCGACGACCTCTCCGCGATGTCCGAGGTGCTGCGGCGGCGCTTCGCCCGCTACCTCGACGCCCGTGCCGAGACCGGTGAGGCGGGCGTCGACCCGGACGCCCCGGCGGGGCAGGGGGTCCCCGACGAGCCGCGGGTCGGCACGTTGATCGACCCGACGACCGGGCGGCCGCGCAAATTCGCGTACCCGCCGCAGCTGGTGGTGGTGGACGGCGGCGCACCCCAGGTCGCGGCGGCCGCCCAGGCCCTCGCGGAGCTCGGGGTCGACGACGTGGCGCTGTGCGGGCTGGCCAAGCGGCTGGAGGAGGTGTGGCTGCCCGACGACGACTTCCCGGTCATCCTGCCGCGCACCTCCGAGGGGCTCTACCTGCTGCAACGCGTCCGCGACGAGGCGCACCGGTTTGCCATCACGTTCCACCGGCAGCGGCGCTCGAAGCGGATGACCGAGTCCGCGCTCGACCGGGTGCCCGGCCTGGGCGAGGTGCGGCGCAAGGCGCTGCTGCGGCACTTCGGCTCGCTCAAGCGGCTCTCCGCCGCCAGCGTGGAGGAGATCACCGAGGTGCCGGGCGTCGGCAAGCGGACCGCCGAGGCGATCCTCGCCGCCCTCGGCGGCGACACGAAGACCCCGGCCGCCGACTGACCGCAGCTCAGGCAGGGGCGGCTTCGTCGGCGAGGACCGTGAGGATCTGCTCGCCGTACTTCGCGAGCTTGGCCTCGCCGACCCCGCTGATCCGGGCCAGGTCCGCGAGGGAGGCCGGCGCGTCGCCGGCGATCTGGCGCAGCGTGGCGTCGTGGAAGATCACGTACGCCGGGACACCCTGCTCCTTGGCGGTGGCGGCCCGCCAGGCGCGCAGCCGCTCGAAGATGCCGGCGGCGGCCGGGGCCAGCTCGGCGACCACGGTCGCCGCGCCGCGCGGTTTCGCCGACCGGGCGGACGGCGCGCGGGCCGGCTCGCGGCGCAGCATGACGGTGCGGCGCCGCCCCAGCACCTCGCCGCTGGTCTCGGTGAGGGCCAGGGTGCCGTAGTCGCCCTCGACCGCCAGCAACCCCTCGGCCAGCAGTTGGCGGACCACGCCCCGCCACTCCGCCTCGCTCAGCTCGGTGCCGACGCCGAACACGGTCAGCGAGTCGTGCCCGTACTGCGTGACCTTGTCGGTGGTGCGGCCGAGGAGGATGTCGACGCAGTGCCCGGCGCCGAAGCGCTGGTTGCGCTCGCGGTCGAGCCGGAACACCGTGGAGAGCAGCTTCTGCGCGGGGATCGTGCCGTCCCAGGACTCCGGCGGTTCGAGGCAGGTGTCGCAGTTGCCGCAGGCGGCGGAGGTCTCGCCGAAGTACTCCAGCAGCTGCACCCGCCGGCAGCGGACCGTCTCGCAGAGCGCGAGCATCGCGTCCAGGTGGGCGGCGAGGTTGCGCCGGTGGGCCAGG
This sequence comes from Micromonospora thermarum, assembly GCF_012034245.1. Taxonomy (GTDB): domain Bacteria; phylum Actinomycetota; class Actinomycetes; order Mycobacteriales; family Micromonosporaceae; genus Micromonospora; species Micromonospora thermarum. Next base: position 110,892 of record NZ_JAATEO010000009.1, read on the forward strand.
TCGCCCTCCGACGTCTCGATCATCCGGCGCTGCTGCACCACGTCCTGGAGGCCGTACGCGAGCCACGCCGTGGACGGCAGCCCGTCGCGGCCGGCGCGGCCGGTCTCCTGGTAGTAGCCCTCGACCGACTTGGGCAGGTCGAGGTGGGCGACGAAGCGGACGTCCGGCTTGTCGATGCCCATGCCGAACGCGATCGTCGCGACCATGACCAGCCCGTCCTCGCGCAGGAAGCGCTGCTGGTTGGCCGCCCGGGTCGCCGCGTCCAGCCCGGCGTGGTAAGGCAGGGCGGGGATCCCGTTCGCGACGAGGAACTCGGCCGTCTTCTCCACCGAGGCGCGGGACAGGCAGTAGACGATGCCGGCGTCGCCCGGGTGCTCGTCGCGCAGCAGGCTGAGCAACTGCTTGCGCGGCTCCCGCTTGGGCACGATGCGGTACTGGATGTTGGGCCGGTCGAAGCTGGCGACGAAGTGCCGGGCCTCGGTGAGGCGCAGCCGGGTCGCGATCTCGGCGCGGGTGGCGCTGGTGGCCGTGGCGGTGAGCGCGACGCGGGGAACGCCCGGCCAGCGCTCGTGCAGCATCGACAGGTTGAGGTAGTCGGGGCGGAAGTCGTGCCCCCACTGCGACACGCAGTGCGCCTCGTCGATCGCGAACAGCCCGATCCGCCCTCGCTCCAGCAACTGGACCGTGCCGCGGCCGGCGAGGGCCTCGGGGGCGAGGTAGAGCAGGTCCAGCTCGCCGGCGAGGAACGCCGCCTCGACCGCGCGTCGGGCGTTGAGATCCTGCGTCGAGTTGAGGAAGCCGGCGCGGACGCCGACCGCGGTCAGGGCGTCGACCTGGTCCTGCATGAGGGCGATCAGCGGTGAGACCACCACGCCCACGCCGTCGCGGACCAGCGCCGGGATCTGGTAGCAGAGGGACTTCCCGCCACCGGTCGGCATCAGCACCAGGGCGTCGCCGCCGGCCACCACGTGGTCGACGACCTCCTGCTGAAAGCCCCGGAAGGAGTCGTAGCCGAAGACCCGGCGCAGCGCCTCCAGCGCGTCGGGCCGCTGATCGGTGGGGGAGGACATTGGCGCAGTCTACGAGCGGCCCCTGACGCTACGGCCGACGCGCGGCCGGTGCGGAATCCGGCGTAACCGGACAATCAGGTGTTCCAGGCGTCACCCCGTGGAATCCCGGGTGGGGTCGCAGCCGTTAGAGTCGCTGACTGACCATGCGCGGCCGGACCGGCCGTGGCGTCACGGGTGGGGGTTTCTGGTGAGCGAGGCGCGGACCGCGGAACAGGGTGTCCCGGCCGGGACGGCGGCTGCGGAGACCATGAGCCAGCCGGCGCCGGCGGAGGCGGACACCACCCTCGTCGTGGTGACCGGCGTCTCCGGCGGCGGTCGTAGCACGGTCGCGCGGGCCCTCGAGAACGTCGGCTACTACGTGGTGGACAACCTGCCGCAGGCGCTCATGCTCGACATGGCGGAGCTGGCCATGAAGGCCGGCGGCGCCGCCCGGCGTACGGCGATGGTGCTGGACGTGCGCTCGCGGGCGTTCTCGACCGACCTCGTCGGGGCGATCCGGGAGCTCAAGGAGCGCGGCTTCTCGCCCCGGGTGGTCTTCGTCGACGCCGACGACGAGGTGCTGATCCGGCGCTTCGAGAGTGTCCGCCGCTCGCACCCCCTCCAGGGCGAAGGGCGGCTCGCCGACGGCATCGCCGTCGAGCGCGGGCTCCTGGAGGAGGCCCGCGACCAGGCCGACGTGATCATCGACACCAGCCACCTGAACGTCAACCAGCTGCGGCGGCGCATCGAGGAGCTGTTCGGCGGGGAGGACGCCCGCCGGCTGCGGGTCACCGTGCTCTCCTTCGGCTTCAAGTACGGGCTGCCGCCGGACGCCGACTTCGTGTGCGACGCCCGGTTCCTGCCGAACCCGTACTGGGTGCCGGAGCTGCGTGAGCACACCGGGCGGGAGCAGGCGGTCAGCTCGTACGTGCTGGGCCAGGAGGGCGCGGACGCCTTCGTGGCCACGTACGCCGACCTGGTCAACGCCACCACCGCCGGCTTCGAGCGCGAGGGCAAGCGCTACCTGACCGTCGCGGTGGGCTGCACCGGCGGCAAGCACCGCAGCGTCGCCATCGCCGAGGAGCTGGCCGCCCGGCTGCGGCAGTCCGGCATCGCCGCCAACGCCCAGCACCGCGACCTGGGGCGCGAATGACGGCCACTCGCGTGGTCGCCTTCGGGGGAGGGCACGGCCTGTCCGCCTCGCTGCGCGCGCTGCGGCGCTGCGCACCCGAACTCGACCTGGACATCACGGCCGTGGTCACCGTCGGCGACGACGGCGGATCGAGTGGCCGGCTGCGCGCCGAGCGGGGTGGCCTGCCGCCGGGCGACCTCCGGCAGGCCCTCGTCGCGCTGGCCGGCGACCACCCGTCGACCCGGCGCAGCGCCGCGCTGTTCCAGCACCGCTTCGCCGAGGTGTCGGCGGGGGTGGGCCCGGGCACCCGGACCGGAACCGCCGGCCACCACACCGTGCCGCAGGGCGACGGGCTGGCCGGGCACGCGGTGGGCAACCTGGTCCTGTGCGGCCTGATGGAGCTGCTCGGCGACCCGGTGGCCGCCCTGGAGCACGCCGGCGCCATGCTCGGCGCGGTCGGCCGGGTGCTGCCGATGTCCTGCCAGCCGGTGGGTATCGAGGCACGGGTGCGGGGCGCCGACCCGGCCCGCCCCGACGACGTCGACACCGTCACCGGCCAGCACCAGGTGGCCGTCACCACCGGGCGGGTCGAGTCGCTGCGGCTCAACCCGGAGGCGCCGGAGGCCTGCCCGCAGGCGCTGGAGGCGATCGGCGCGGCCGACTGGCTGATCTTCGGGCCGGGCAGCTGGTACACCAGCGTGCTGCCGCACCTCCTGGTGCCGGAGCTGGCCGGCGCGATCGTCGCGAGCCCGGCCCGCCGGCTGGTCACGCTCAACCTGGCCGCGGAAAAGGAGACGTTCGGGTTGTCCCTCGCCGACCACCTGGCTGAGCTGCGGTGGTACCTCCCGGAGTTGAAGGTGGACTTCGTGCTGGGGGATTCCAAGGCGGTGGGTGACCCCGAACCGGTCGGGCGTGCGGCAGAATCGCTGGGTGCCCGGCTGGTCCTCGCCCCCGTCGCGGTCACCGACGGCACTCCCCGTCATGATCCGGCCGCCCTCGGTGCCGCTCTGGTGCCGGTCCTGGGCGCCGCTCGTTAGACACGTACGTAATCTCCGGCGACACGCCGGAACCGGTCCGTGAGGGGACGCACAATGGCGATGACGGCGGCGGTCAAGGACGAGCTGAGCCGGGTCGACGTGCCCAAGCCCTGCTGTCGACGGGCGGAGATGGCGGCGCTGCTGCGCTTCGCCGGCGGGCTGCACATCGTCTCCGGCCGGGTGGTCGTGGAGGCCGAGCTGGACACCGGCGCGGTGGCCCGGCGGCTGCGGCGGGAGATCGCCGAGGTGTACGGCTACCCGAGCGAGATCCACGTGCTCGCCTCCGGCGGCCTGCGCAAGGGCAGCCACTTCATCGTCCGGGTGGTCAAGGACGGCGAGTCCCTGGCCCGGCAGACCGGCCTGCTCGACGTGCGCGGCCGTCCGGTGCGGGGCCTGCCGCCGCACGTGGTGGCCGCCAACGTCTGCTGCGCGGTCTCCGCGTGGCGGGGCGCGTTCATGGCGCACGGCTCGCTGACCGAGCCCGGCCGGTCCAGCGCCCTGGAGATCACCTGCCCCGGCCCGGAGTCGGCGCTCGCACTGGTCGGCGCCGCCCGCCGCATCGGCATCACCGCGAAGAACCGGGAGGTGCGCGGGGTGGACCGGGTGGTGGTCAAGGACGGCGACGCCATCGCCGCCCTGCTCACCCGCATCGGCGCCCACTCCAGCGTCCTCGCCTGGGAGGAGCGCCGGGTGCGGCGGGAGGTGCGCGCCACCGCCAACCGGCTGGCCAACTTCGACGACGCGAACCTGCGCCGCTCGGCGCGCGCCGCGGTGGCCGCCGCCGCCCGGGTCACCCGTGCCCTGGAGATCCTCGCCGAGGACGCGCCGAACCACCTGACCTCGGCCGGCCGGCTGCGGCTGGAGCACCGCCAGGCCTCCCTGGAGGAGCTGGGCGCGCTCGCCGACCCGCCGCTGACCAAGGACGCGATCGCCGGCCGGATCCGGCGGCTGCTCGCGCTCGCCGACAAGCGGGCGCGTGACCTGGGCATCCCGGATACGGAAGCGGCAGTCACGCCCGACATGCTCGTGGTCTGATAGGACGGTGGCGGTTCCTACGGCGCGAGAAGGATCACCACCCGCCGCAGCGCGACCCCGCGCGCTCGGATATGGTCGCTGCGTACGGCAAGGGGGCCGGCACCGGCACTCCTCGCCGTGCTCACCGCCTCGGGCGGTCAGGTCCCTCAGACCGCGGCGGGGCGGCCGAGATGAACCGTCAACGGCCGGCTCCAACGGTCGGCGCACATCACTCCGCCGGCCGCGGGTCACCACGCCGGCGGACCAGAACGCGAGGAGATGGGACCTGTGACCATCCGGGTTGGCATCAACGGCTTCGGCCGGATCGGCCGCAACTTCTTCCGGGCAGTGCTGGCGTCCGGCGCTGACATCGAGGTCGTGGCGGTCAACGACCTGACCGACAACGCGACGCTCGCCCACCTTGTCAAGTACGACAGCATCCTCGGCCGCCTCCCGCACGAGGTGAAGGCCACCGCCGACGAGATCACCGTGGGCGGCAAGACCATCAAGGCGTACGCCGAGAAGGACCCGGCCAAGCTGCCGTGGGGTGAGGTCGGCGCGGACGTCGTCATCGAGTCCACCGGCTTCTTCACCGACGCGACCAAGGCGAAGGCGCACATCGACGGCGGGGCCAAGAAGGTCATCATCTCGGCGCCGGCGAAGAACGAGGACGTCACGGTCGTCATGGGCGTCAACCAGGACCAGTACGACCCGGCCAAGCACAGCATCATCTCGAACGCCTCCTGCACGACCAACTGCCTCGCGCCGATGGCGAAGGTCCTGCACGACACGTTCGGCATCCAGCAGGGCCTGATGACCACCATCCACGCGTACACGCAGGACCAGAACCTGCAGGACGCCCCCCACAAGGACCTGCGCCGCGCCCGGGCCGCCGCGCTGAACATCGTGCCGACGTCCACCGGTGCCGCGAAGGCGATCGGCCTGGTGCTGCCGGACCTGAAGGGCAAGCTGGACGGTTACGCGCTGCGGGTGCCGATCCCGACCGGCTCCACCACCGACCTGACCGTCACGGTCGGCCGGGAGACCTCGGTGGACGAGGTCAACGCCGCCATGAAGGCCGCCGCCGACGGCCCGCTGAAGGGCATCCTCGTCTACAACGACGACCCGATCGTGTCGTCCGACATCGTCACCGACCCGGCGTCGTGCATCTTCGACGCGCCGCTGACCAAGGTCATCGGCAACCAGGTGAAGGTCGTCGGCTGGTACGACAACGAGTGGGGCTACTCGAACCGCCTGGTGGACCTCGTGAAGCTGGTTGGTCAGTCGCTGTGAGCATCCGTACCCTCGACGACCTGCTCGCCGAGGGGGTGTCGGGTCGGCGCGTGCTGGTGCGCGCCGACCTGAACGTCCCGCTCGACAAGCAGACCGGTGACATCACCGACGACGGGCGCATCCGCGCCGTCCTGCCGACGCTGTCGGCGCTGGTGGAGTCCGGCGCCAAGGTGGTCGTGTGCTCGCACCTGGGCCGGCCGAAGGGCAGCCCGGCCCCGCAGTTCAGCCTCCGCCCCGTCGCCGGGCGGCTCGGCGAGCTGCTCGGTGCCGAGGTCCGGTTCGCCGAGGACACCGTCGGTGACTCCGCCCGGTCCACCGTGGAGGGCCTGGCCGACGGTCAGGTCGCCCTTCTGGAGAACCTGCGCTTCAACGCCGGGGAGACCAGCAAGGACGACGCCGAGCGCGGCGCCTTCGCCGACCAGCTCGCCGCGTTCGGCGACGTGTACGTCGACGACGCGTTCGGCGCGGTGCACCGCAAGCACGCCAGCGTGTACGACGTCGCGGCGCGGCTGCCGCATTTCGCCGGCCGGCTGCTGCTGCGCGAGGTGGAGGTCCTCTCCACGCTGACCGGTGACCCGGAGCGGCCGTACGTGGTGGTGCTCGGCGGTTCCAAGGTCTCCGACAAGCTCGCCGTGATCGAGGCGCTGCTGCCCAAGGTCGACCGGCTGCTCATCGGCGGCGGCATGTGCTTCACCTTCCTCAAGGCCCAGGGCCACGAGGTGGGCTCCTCCCTGCTGGAGGAGGACATGGTGGAGACCTGCCGCAACCTGCTGGAGCGCTCCGAGGACAAGATCCTGCTCCCGGTCGACGTGGTCGCCGCGGACGCGTTCGCCCCCGACTCCCCGCACGACGTCGTGCCCGCGGACGGCATCCCGAGCAAGCGCGTCGGGCTGGACATCGGGCCGGAGACGGTGGCCGGCTTCGCCGCCGCCCTGAAGACCTCGGCGACCGGAGATCCCGGCAACGCGCGGACGATCTTCTGGAACGGCCCCATGGGTGTGTTCGAGATGGCGGCCTTCGCCAACGGCACCCGGGGCGTCGCCGAGGCCATCGCGGGGTCCGAGGCGTTCTCCGTGGTCGGCGGCGGTGACTCCGCCGCGGCGGTGCGCGTGCTCGGCCTGGACGAGAAGTCGTTCAGCCACATCTCCACCGGCGGCGGCGCCTCCCTGGAGTACCTCGAGGGCAAGACCCTCCCCGGCATCGCGGCCCTGGAGAACTGAATGGCGAGCACCCCGCGCCGGCCGCTGATGGCCGGCAACTGGAAGATGAACCTCAACCACCTCGAGGCGAACCTGCTGGTGCAGAAGCTCGCCGCGAGCCTCACCGAGAAGCAGCTCACCGAGGTCGAGACGGTGGTGCTGCCGCCGTACACCGACCTGCGGACGGTGCAGACCGCCGTGGACGGCGACAAGCTGCTCATCGGCTACGGCGCGCAGGACCTCTCGCCGCACGCGTCGGGCGCGTACACCGGGGACATCTCCGGCCCGATGCTGGCGAAGCTGGGCTGCACGTACGTGGTGGTCGGCCACTCCGAGCGGCGGGCGTACCACCACGAGGACGACGCGCTGGTCAACGCGAAGGTGCAGGCGGCGCTGACCCACGGGCTCACCCCGATCCTCTGCGTGGGGGAGGGGCTGGACGTCCGCGAGCAGGGCACCCACGTGGCGCACTGCAGCGAGCAGCTCGACGGCGCCCTCAAGGGGCTCTCCGCCGAGCAGGTGACGAGCGTCGTCGTCGCGTACGAGCCGGTCTGGGCGATCGGCACCGGCAAGACGGCCACCCCGGAGGACGCCCAGGAGGTGTGCGCCGCGGTCCGCCAGCGCCTGGCGGACCGCTTCGGCGCGGAGACCGCGGACCAGGTCCGCATCCTGTACGGCGGGTCGGTCAAGTCCTCGAACGTGGCGGCGATCATGGCCCAGCCGGACGTGGACGGCGCCCTGGTCGGCGGTGCCAGCCTGGACGCCGAGGAGTTCGCGAAGATCTGCCGGTTCCCGGAGCACACCGCCCGCTGATCGCTCGCTATCCTTGACTCCGCCCGTCCGCCGGCCGGTGCCACCGTGCCCGATCTGCCCGGGCGAGGATCGCAACGAGAGGACTGTCCCCAGCCATGCCGATCTGGTTCGCATACACGTTGATCGTGTTGCTGGTCATCACGAGCATCCTGCTCACCATGCTGATCCTGCTGCACCGCGGTAAGGGCGGCGGGCTGTCGAGCATGTTCGGCGGCGGGGTCAGCTCCAGCCTGGCCGGGTCGTCGGTCGCCGAGAAGAACCTGGACCGCTACACCGTGCTGGTGGGCATCGTCTGGTTCGCCTGCATCGTCGGGCTCGGGCTCTGGCTCCGGCTCCAGCAGACCAGCGGCGTCGCCTGAGCAGCCGCGTCAAGTCGTACAATCTGCGCGCGGTCCGTCCCCCGACGGGCCGCGCGCAGTCCGTTTCACCCCGCTGCACCGCGTCGCCCGCCGCCACCCCGACGGCGATTCCCCTCCGACGACAGGAGCGAGCAGCCGTGCGCAACGGTAACGTCCTCCGGGGCAGTCGTGTGGGCTCCACCCCGGCCCGCCCCACCGAACGCTACGAGCCGGCCCCCTGCCGGCCGGTCACCTACTGGTGCCGCAACGGCCACGACGTCGAGATCCGGATCGCCGCCGAGGCGCCGGCACCCGACCTGTGGGACTGTCCCCGCTGCGGGCTCCCCGCCGGCCGGGACCCCGGGAACCCGCCGGGCCGCGTCCGGTCCGAGCCCTACAAGACCCACCTGGCGTACGTGAAGGAGCGGCGCACCGACGCCGAGGGCGCGGCGATCCTCGCCGAGGCCCTCGACGCCCTGCGGCGCCGCCGCGGCCGGCCGGAGTGCTAGGAAGGGTCCCGTTCAGGGCCCATTCCTCGCCGCTCAGCGCAGGCTGCGGAAGCGGGCCGGCACGTCGGCCGCCGCCGCCCGGTCCAGCAGCCAGAGGGTACGGCCGGTGCCCTGCACGCCGGCCGCCGGCAGCTGCACCGGACCCGCGCCGGCGAGGGCCATGCCGACCGCGCGGGCCTTGTCCGCGCCGCCGGCCACCAGCCACACCTCCTCGGCGGTGTTGATCGCCGGGAGGGTGAGGGTGACGCGGACCGGCGGCGGCTTCGGGCTGCCCCGGACCGCGCTGACCGGCCGGCTCTCGTAGCTCACCGGATGCTCCGGGAAGACCGACGCCACGTGCCCGTCCTCGCCCACGCCGAGCATCAGCACGTCGAAGTGGGGGAGAGCGGCGGTGCCCGGGCGGGCCGAGCGGGCCAGCTCGGCCGCGTACCGGGCGGCGGCCTCCTCCGGGTCGTGCCCCGCCGGGCCGTCCGAGGCCGGCATCGGGTGCACCCGAGCCGGGTCCAGCGGCACCGCGTCCAGCAGCGCCGCCCGCGCCTGCGTCTCGTTGCGCTCCGGGTCACCGGACGGCAGGAACCGCTCGTCGCCCCACCACACGTCCACCCGGGACCAGTCCACCGCGTCCCGGGCGGGCAGCGCCGCCACCGCCCGGTACACGGCCGCCGCGATCCGACCGCCGGTCAGCACCACCGACGCCTGGCCGCGTTCGGCCTGCGCGTCGAGGAGCCGGACCACCAGCCGGGCCGCCACCGCCTGCGCCAGCAGGTCCGGGTCGGCGTGGACGGCGACACTCGCCTCGCTCATGCCGGCGCTCCGCTGCGCCGAACGGTCCGAGCCACGGCCGCGTCGGTCTGCCCGGCAGCACCGGTACGGCCTCGGCCGGGGATCGGACTGTGAGCAGTGCCGTCATGAGGCTCCGTTGCGCTGAGCCTGATGATTCGCTCGCTCCGCTCGCTCATGCCGGCACTTGCCCGCTGGTGCCGGAGTGGGCGGTGATCCCCGCCTCGGCCCGCTGGGCCTCCGCCGGATCCTTCCAGACGTGCACCCGCTGGGCGGGACGCTGGTCCAGCCCGGTGAGCCCGGCCGCGGCGCCCAGCGCCTCCGCGTACACCTGGTCGGCGTCGAGCCGGCGCAGCTCCTCGGCCAGCTCGTCGCCGAGCGGCCGGCGGACCAGCGGCAGGTGCCGGTCCTCCTGCCCGGTACGCCGGAAGATCGCCATGCTGTCGTCCCGGGTCAGCGTCAACTCGTCGCCGTTGGCGCAGCGCAGCTGCACCTCGTGCATCCGCGGGTGCTGGTCGGTGTGCTGCCACCGCGGGTCGATCCCGAGCCGGGCGGCCAACCAGCCGCGCATCAGGGCGGCCGTCGGGTCGGTGCGCGGTGCGACCACGGTCGCGTCGGTGACCTGCGCCTCGGTGGTGTCGAACGCGCCCGCCACCAGCGTGCGCCACAGCGTGATCCGCGTCCACGCCAGGTCGGTGTCGCCGGGCACGTAGTCCCGGGCGCGCTGCCGCAGCGCCTCGACCGGGTCGGCCGCCTGCGCCGCGTCGGTGATCCGCCGGTCCGCGACGACGCCGAGGAAGTCGGTGGCGATCTCGGCCGGCGGCTCGCCGTGCCACCACGTCACCACCGGCACGTCCGGCACCAGCAGCGGCATCACCACCGACTCGGCGTGCAGGGCCAGCCGCCCGTACATCCGGGTGACCACCGCCTCGCACGGGCCGAGCCGGCCGCCGACGACGATCTCCGCGTCCAGCCGGTTGCGGTCCCGCTCGACGTCGGAGCGGACCACCACGAGCAGCCGGCACGGGTGGGCGGCGGCGGCGATGGTCGCCGCCGCCTCGGCCTCACGGACCCGCTTCTCGTCCACCACCACGATCAGGGTGAGCGCCATGCCGCTGGCCACCCCGCCGGCGCTGCGCCGCTCGGCGGCGAGTGCCTTGACCACCTCGTTGCCGGTGGTGTCCCACAGGCCGATCACAGGAGCCTCCCGGTGTGCTCGCGTCGCTCGGTCGTCACGCCCGCCGCCAGGCCCGGCCCTCGCGGGCCAGCATCTCGTCGGCGGCGCGGGGGCCCCACTCGCCGGCCCGGTACGGCTCCGGCTTCGTACCCGCCCAGGCCCGCTCCAGCGGGTCCACCACCGCCCAGCTCTGCTCGACCTCGGCGGCGTCGGGGAAGAGCGTCCGGTCGCCGATGAGCACGTCCAAAACCAGCCGCTCGTACGCCTCGGGGCTGGACTCGGTGAACGCCTCGCCGTACTGGAAGTCCATTGCGATGTCGCGGACCTCCATGGCGGTGCCCGGCACCTTCGAGCCGAACTTGAGGACCACGCCCTCGTCCGGCTGGACCCGGATGACGAGCTGGTTGTTGCCCAGCGACTCGACGTCCGCGTCGTCGAACGGCAGGTGCGGGGCCTTCTTGAACATGATGGCGACCTCGGTGACCCGGCGCGGCAGCCGCTTGCCGGCCCGGATGTAGAACGGCACCTCCGCCCAGCGGCGGTTCTGGATGCCCAGGCGCACCGCCACGTAGGTCTCCGTCGTGGAGTCCGGCGGGACGCCCGCCTCCTCCAGGTAGCCGAGCGCGCGCTCGCCGCCCACCCAGCCGGGCAGGTACTGGCCCCGGACGGTGCCCTTCTGGACGTCCTTCGGCAGGGTGATCGCCTTGAGCACCTTCAGCTTCTCGGTGCGGATCTCGTCCGGGTCGAAGCTGGTCGGCTCCTCCATCGCCACCAGCGCCAGCAGCTGGAGCAGGTGGTTCTGGAGGACGTCACGGGCGGCGCCGGCCGAGTCGTAGAACCCCGCCCGGGTGCCGATGCCGACGTCCTCGGCCATGGTGATCTGTACCGAGTCGACGTACTTCGAGTTCCACAGGGGCTCGAAGAGGTTGTTGGCGAACCGCAGGGCGAGGATGTTCTGGACGGTCTCCTTGCCCAGGTAGTGGTCGATCCGGAAGACGTCCTCCCGGGTGAAGACGTCGTCGACCAGGTCGTTGAGCGCCTTCGCCGAGGGCAGGTCGTTACCGAACGGCTTCTCCACCACCACCCGACGCCACCCGCCGGACTTGGCGTTGTCGGCCATGCCGGTGCGGGCGAGCTGCTTGAGCACCACGGGGAACGCCGCCGGGGGGATGGAGAAGTAGAAGGCGGCGTTGCCGGGGATGCCGTGGGTGCGCCGCAGCTCGTCCAGGGTGGCCGCCAGGTGGTCGAAGGCGGAGTCGTCGTCGAACGACCCGCCGACGAACTTCATGTTGCCGGCCAGCCGGGCCCACACCTCCTCGCGCCACGGGGTGCGGGCGTGCTTCTTCGCCGCCTCGCAGGCAAGCGTCTCGAAGTCGCCGTCACCCCAGTCGCGGCGGGCGAAGCCGAGCACGACGAAGCCCGGGGGCAGCAGCCCCCGGTTCGCGAGGTCGTACACGGCCGGCAGCAGCTTCTTGCGGGCCAGGTCCCCGGTGACGCCGAAGATCACCAGAGCGCAGGGCTCCGGGATCCTCGGCAGCCGCCGGTCCTGCGGGTCGCGTAGCGGGTTCGTCACGCCGCCTCCTCGCTCCGCCTCGGTCACGTCCGTCATCGTCACGCGCGCGCTGTCCCGACCGCATCGAGCAGCTGGGCCACGCCGGCGGACCGGTCGGTCAGGTGCAGCCGCAACAGCGGGCGCTTCCGGCCGGCCAGGGCCTGCCGGTCGCCGGCGGCCTGCGCCGCCTGCAGCTCCCCGAAGGTGTACGGCTTGCCGGGCACCGCCAGATCAACGTCGACCGCGCCGGTGATCTGGAGGAAGCTGCCGAGCTGCGGACCGCCCTTGTGGTACTGGCCGGTGGAGTGCAGGAAACGCGGCCCCCAGCCGAAGGTGACCGGCCGGTCGGTGCGCCCGGCGAGCAGCGGCCGCAGCCGGGCCGCGTCGGCGTCGGCGAACCGGTCGAGGTACGCCATCACGGCGAGATACCCGTCGTCCTCCACACCGTCGAGCAGCCAGCGCAGCACGCCGGCCAGGTCGCCCGGCGCGCCGGACGGGGCGTACACCTCGATCGCGCCCTCGGTGAACGACGGCGTCTCCGCCGGCGGGCCGGAGGCCAGGATCTTGTTGGTGTTGTCCTTGGACTCGGTGACGTTCGGCTGGTTGAACGGGTCGATGCCGAGCACCACGCCGGCGATAGCGGTGGCGTACTCCCAGGTCAGGAACTGGGCGCCGAGCGGGCCGTTGACCGCCACGTCCGGGTCGGCGCCGCCGCCGGGGACGGTGCCGGGAGGCAGCGCGCCGCCGTAGGTCACGGTGAGCACGTTCCGGCCGGTGGTGCCCGGGCCCCGCGGCGACTCGACCACGACCGGGAGGATGCCGAGGCCGGCCTTGCCGGTCGATTCGGCGACCAGCTGCTCGATCCAGTCGCCGAGGCCGTCGATTCCGGTGCCGTCGGAGATCAGCGCGACCTTGTCCCGGCCCATCGTCGCCGCCGCGCCGAGCGCGGCGCCGAGTGCCAGCCCCGGGTTGTCCCGGTCCCCGCCCAGGGACTCGGCGAGCGCGTCGGCCTCGTCGAGGATGTCGGCCACCTCGACGCCGGCCAGCGCCGTCGGGACCAGCCCGAACGCGGTCAGCGCCGAGTAGCGCCCGCCCACGTTCGGATCGGCCAGGACGCAGAACGCGCCCATCTCGGCGGCGGTCTGCTCGAGCGGCGAGCCCGGGTCGGTCACCACGACGAAGTGCCGGCCGGCCTCCTCCTCGGTCATCCCGGCGTCCAGGAACGCCTGCCAGTACGCGCGGCGGTGGCTGTCGGTCTCCACCGTGGAGCCGGACTTGCTGGCCACCACGACCACCGTCCGCTCCAGCCGGTCGGCCAGCGCCGCCCGGACCTGGCCCGGGTCGGTGGTGTCCAGCACGGTCAGCGGCTTGCCGAGGGTACGCGCGATCACCTCGGGGGCCAGCGACGAGCCGCCCATGCCGGCGAGCACGACGTGGTCCAGGTCGCCCAGCTCCGCCTTCAGCTCGGCGAGCTGGGGGAGCAGTTCACGGCTGCGGCGGTGGGTGTCCACCCAGCCGAGGCGGATCTTCGCCTCGGCCTCAGCGTCCGGACCCCACAGGCTCGGGTCCTTGCGCGCCAGCCGGCCCGGGGCCTCGTTCGCGACGAGCGCCTGGCGGGTGGATGCGGGGGCGGACCGGTCGACGGCGTCCGCCCCGTACACGGCGAGCCCGGCCGCCGCCTCCACCGGCCCGGAGAGCAGGTCACTCACGCCGCCACCTCGCTTCGCTCGGCGGCGGCGCGAGGCGCCACACTGCTGTGCCTGATGGTTCGCTCGCTGCGCTCGCTCACGCGTTACCTCCGGCCTTCCGCGCGGCCTCGGCGCTGCCCTTGGCGGCGGCGCCCGGGTGCCCGGTGCCCTTGACCGCCGCCTCCAGCGACTTGCGGACGCCGTCGAGCAGCTCGTTCCAGCTCGCCTCGAACTTCTCCACGCCCTCGCGCTCCAGCGTCTCGATCACGTCGGCCATGTCGACGCCCACCGACTCCAGACCCGCGAAGACCTGCCGGGCGTCGTCGTACGCGCCGGTGACGGTGTCGCCCCGGACCTCGCCGTGGTCGGCGAACGCGTGGATCACCGCCTCCGGCATGGTGTTGACCGTGCCGGGCGCGATCAGCTCCTCCACGTAGATCACGTCCCGGTAGTCCGGGTTCTTCGTCGAGGTGGACGCCCACAGTGGGCGCTGCGGGTGCGCCCCGGCGTCGGCGAGGGCCTGCCAGCGGGCGGAGGAGAAGACCTCGGTGTACCGCTCGTACGCCAGCCGCGCGTTGGCCACCGCGGCCTTGCCGCGCAGCGCCCTCGCGTCCGCCGAGCCGATCTTCTCCAGGCGCTTGTCGACCTCCGTGTCGACCCGGGACACGAAGAACGACGCCACCGAGCCGATCTTGGACAGGTCGTGGCCGTTCGCCTTCGCCTGCTCAAGGCCGGCGAGGAACGCGTCCATGACCGCCGAGTACCGGTCCAGGCCGAAGATCAGGGTGACGTTCACGCTGATGCCCTCGGCCAGGGTGGCGGTGATCGCCGGCAGGCCGGCCTCGGTGGCCGGGATCTTGATGAACAGGTTCGGCCGGTCGACCAGCCACCAGAGCGCCTTGGCCTCGGCGACGGTCCGCTCCGTCTCGTACGCCAGCCGCGGGTCCACCTCCAGGGAGACCCGGCCGTCGACCCCGGCGGTGGCGTCGTACGCCGGGCGCATCACGTCGCACGCCCACCGCACGTCGTACGCGGTGAGGTTGCGCACCGCCTCCTCGACGTCCACCCCGCGGATCGCCAGGTCGCGCAGCTGCCAGTCGTACTCGTCGGCGTCGCTCAACGCCTTGGCGAAGATCGTCGGATTGCTGGTCACGCCGACGAGGTGCTTCTCGCGGCGCAGCTGGTCCAGCCCGCCGGAGCTGAGCCGTACCCGTGAAAGATCATCGAGCCAGACCGCCACGCCCGCGGCGGTGAGCTCACCCAACCTGTCCGTCATGCCGTCCACGCTCCCCTCAGTTGCCGGTGGTGAAACCAGTGATGTCACCGACGCGGGTCAGCGCCGCGTGCGCGGCGGCCACGATCCGGTCGGGGGTGAACCCGAACTGCTCGAAGAGCATCGAGTGCGGCGCGCTCGCGCCGTAGTGCTCCAGGCTGACGGTCTCGCCGCAGTCGCCGACGATCGCGCGCCACGACATCGCGATACCCGCCTCCACGCTCACGCGCGCCTTCACCGCCCGCGGCAGGACCGACTCGCGGTACGCCTCGTCCTGCTCGGCGAACCACTCCTGGCACGGCATCGACACCACGCGGGTGGGGGTGCCGTCGGCCTCCAGCCGCTCGCGGGCGGTGAGGCACAGCTGCACCTCCGACCCGGTGCCGACGATGATCACCTGCGGCTTGCCGGTCGACGCCTCGGCCAGCACGTACCCGCCCTTCGCCACGCCCTCGGCGCCGGCCAGCGTCGACCGGTCGAAGG
The DNA here is from genome assembly GCF_012034245.1 of Micromonospora thermarum. Lineage (GTDB taxonomy): Bacteria > Actinomycetota > Actinomycetes > Mycobacteriales > Micromonosporaceae > Micromonospora > Micromonospora thermarum. The sequence goes on from NZ_JAATEO010000009.1 coordinate 126,229, forward strand.
TCGGCAGCGCCTGGCGGCTGAGCGCCAGCGCGGTCGGCCGGTCGGTGTGCTCCAGCGCCTGCCGCCAGGCCCACGCGGTCTCGTTCGCGTCGGCCGGGCGGACCACGTCCAGGCCCGGGATGGCCCGCAACGCGCTCAGGTGCTCCACCGGCTGGTGGGTCGGGCCGTCCTCGCCGAGGCCGATCGAGTCGTGCGTCCAGACGTAGATCACCGGCAGCTTCATCAGCGCCGCGAGCCGGACCGAGGGGCGCATGTAGTCGCTGAAGACGAGGAACGTGCCGCCGTACGGGCGGGTGCCGCCGTGCAGGGCGATGCCGTTGAGGATCGCGCCCATCGCGTGCTCGCGGATGCCGAAGTGCAGCGTGCGGCCGTACTCGTGGCCGGGGAAGTCCTTGGTCGCGTGCACGGCCGGGACGAACGACGGCTCGCCCTTCATGGTGGTGTTGTTGCTCTCGGCCAGGTCGGCCGAGCCGCCCCACAGCTCCGGCAGCACCGGCGCGAGCGCCTCGAGTACCTTGCCGGAGGCCGCGCGGGTGGCGATGCCCTTGGCGTCGGCCGGGAACTCCGGCAGCGCGTCCGTCCAGCCCGTCGGAAGCGTGCGGGTGGCCAGCCGGTCCCACAGCGCCTTGCGCTCGGCGTTCCCCTGCGCCCAGGTCTCGAAGGCCTCGGTCCACGCGCGCTGCGCCGCCGCGCCGCGCTCCATCACCTGCCGGGCGTGCTTGAGCACGTCCTCGTCGACCTCGAACGTCCGCTGGGGGTCGAAGCCGAGGACCTGCTTGGTGGCGGCGACCTCGTCGGCGCCGAGCGCCGAGCCGTGGATCTTGCCGGTGTTCTGCTTGTTGGGGGCGGGCCAGCCGATGATGGTGCGCAGCGCGATGAAGGAGGGGCGGCCGGTCTCCGCCTTGGCGGCCAGCAGCGCCCGGTACAGGGCCTCCACGTCCTCGTGGTAGTCGCCCTGGTCGGCGTCGCCGCGGCGCCAGTCCACCGTCTGCACGTGCCAGCCGTACGCCTCGTAGCGGGCCGCGACGTCCTCGCTCTTGGCGATGCGGGTGTCGTCCTCGATCGAGATCTCGTTGTCGTCGTAGATCACGCAGAGGTTGCCCAGCTGCTGGTGCCCGGCGAGCGCGCTGGCCTCGTGGGAGATGCCCTCCTCGATGTCGCCGTCCGAGGCGATGCACCAGATGTCGTGGTCGAAGACCGAGCCGCCCGGCTCGCTCTCCGGGTCGAACAGGCCGCGCTCGCGGCGGGCCGCCATCGCCATGCCGACCGCGTTGCCCATGCCCTGCCCGAGCGGGCCGGTCGTGGTCTCCACGCCCGGGGTGTGCCCGTGCTCCGGGTGGCCCGGGGTGAGCGAACCCCACTGCCGCAGCGACTTCAGGTCCTCCAGGCCCAGCGGGTACCCGGAGAGGAACAGCTGGATGTACAGGGTGAGGCTGGAGTGGCCGGCGGAGAGGACGAACCGGTCCCGGCCGGGCCAGGTCGGGTCCGCGGGGTTGTGTCGCATGACCCGGTTGAAGAGCAGGTAGGCCGCGGGCGCGAGGCTCATCGCGGTGCCCGGGTGGCCGTTGCCGGATTTCTCCACGGCGTCCATGGCCAGCACACGGACCGTGTCGACGGCCCGGCGGTCGAGGTCGGACCAGTTCAGTGCGGGATGCTCGGGTCGGTTGGCAGCCACGATGGTTGTGCTCCTCGGCAGATGGGCGGAACCCTCACTGGTGACCCTATCGAGCGGTCCTAAACGTCCGCCCAGGGATCTCTGCATGCTGTTCTGTACGCGTCCGCGCGGTTCCACGTTCGATCGAAGGTGTGACGCCTCGCACCGTTGCCGGGCCGCCCGGGCTGCCAAAACGACAGCGCGTAGTGTGTGGGGCGGTGTGTGGACCCCGAGGCGGGCCGCGCCGACCCCGACCTCCCCAGCCGACGCCGGAAGGTGGCAATCCGTGAGCATGATCACCGAGCGCCCCGTCAGAAACTCTGCCGGGCAGCCGGTGCGCACGGTGGCGGCCGAGTCGGCCACCTCGCGGCGGGACGTGCGGGCGGTCGTCGCGGCGTACGTGGCGTTGACCAAGCCCCGGATCGTCGAGCTGCTGCTGGTCACCACCGTGCCCGCGATGATGCTCGCCCACGGCGGGATGCCCTCGCTGTGGCTGGTCGCCGTGGTGCTGGTCGGCGGGTCGCTCGCCGCCGGCGCGGCCAGCGTCCTCAACTGCTACATCGACCGGGACATCGACCAGCTCATGCGGCGGACCAAGCGCCGCCCGCTGCCGGCGCACACCGTGACGCCGCGCGCGGCGCTGGTCTTCGGTCTGGTGCTGGCGGTGGTGTCGGTGGCACTGATGGCGGCGTTCACCAACCTCCTGGCAGCCGGCCTCACCCTGGCCGCGATCGTCTACTACGACCTCGTCTACACCGCCTGGCTCAAGCGGACCACCGCGGCGAACACCTTCTGGGGCGGCGCGTGCGGGGCCGCGCCGGTGCTGATCGGCTGGGCGGCGGTGACCGGTTCGCTGGCGCCGGCCGCCTGGGCGCTGTTCGCGGTGGTCTTCTTCTGGCAGATGCCGCACTTCTACCCCCTCGCGATGAAGTACAAGGACGACTACGCGCGGGCCGGCATCCCGATGCTGCCGGTGGTCGCGTCCACCCGGCGGGTCAACGCCGAGATCCTGGTCTTCGCGTGGCTGACCGTGCTCACCTCGCTGGCGGTCTGGCCGCTCGGGATGAGCGCCGTCTACGGGGTGCCGACCCTGGTGGTGGGCGGGATCTTCGTGGTGGAGGCGCACAAGCTCGCCCGCCGGGCGACCCGGGGCGAGGCGGTCAAGCCGATGCGGCTGTTCCACTGGTCCACGACCTACCTGACCATCGTGTTCGCGGCGGTCGCGCTCGACGCATTGATCTGATCCGTCGCCGAAGAGTCCGGACAAGTCATCCTCATGGATGACTTGTCCGGCTTTTTCATTTAGTCATGGGGGCTTTCCTCACACCGGCGGGACTGTCTTTCGCGTTCACGTCTGGGCAACTTTGTCGCCACCTGTTCGTGAGGAAATTACGGATAAGTACGGGCGAATCACCTGTGCTCTTCCTTAAACCTCGGGGTAATTGGCATCACAAAAGGTTCACGGAACTCGCCCGCACGGGTGCGGGTCTGCTTAGGCTTCGCGTCATGGCAGATGGTTCCGATACGACGCTGACGGCTGAGCAGACCACCGACCAGGCTCCCAACGGCCTGGTTGCCGGTATCAAGTCGTTCGCCGCCGGACACGGCGGGGCGAAGGCGGTCATCGAGTACGTCGGCAAGCGCGGCGCACGCATCGTCCTCGTCGGCTCCGACGGGGCCTGGGGCGACCAGTTCGCGGACGACACCGTCGTCGCGCGGCAGGCGTGCGCCAAGGCGGGAGTCACCGTCGAGAACGCCTGGGAGCGTGAACTGATGGACCAGATGCGTCCGAGCAACGACCTCTGGCGGTCGATGGCCCGGCGCACGATGGCCCGTTGACATAAATTGACCAACCACCACCAGCCGACCCGGGGGGAACCCCGGGTCGCTCTCGTCACCTGCGCCGCCCTGCCCGACCTGGAGGACGACGACCGCCTCGTCGTCGCTCCCCTCGCCGCCCGGGGCGTCACCGCCGTACCGGTCGTCTGGGACGACCCCGCCGTCGACTGGGCCGGCTACGACCTCGCGGTGCTCCGCTCGCCCTGGGACTACATGCCCCGCCGCGACGAGTTCGTCGCCTGGGCGGCGGCCGTGCCGACCCTGGCGAACCCGGCGGAGGTCATCGCCTGGAACACCGACAAGCGGTACCTCGACGAGCTCTCCGCCGCCGGGGTGCCGACGGTCCCCACCGCGTGGGTCACCCCCGGCGAGGAGTGGGAGCTGCCGGGCGAGCACGGCGAGTACGTGCTCAAGCCCTCGGTGAGCGCCGGCAGCCAGGACACCGGCCGGTACGACCTGGCCGATCCGGAGCACCGCGATCTCGCCCGGGAGCACGTGCGGCGGCTCGGCGCGGCCGGGCGGGTCACCATGGTCCAGCCGTACCTCTCGGCGGTCGACACCGCCGGTGAGAGCGCTCTGCTGTTCCTCGCCGGCCCCGGCGGGCTGGCCTTCAGCCACGCGATCCGCAAGGGCGCGATGCTGACCGGCCCCGACCTCGGCGTCGACGGCCTCTACAAGCCCGAGGCGATCACCGCCCGCACCGCCACCGCGGAGCAGTTGGCGGTGGCCGAGAAGACGCTCGCGGCGGTGCCGGGCGGCCCCGACCGGCTGCTCTACGCCCGGGTCGACCTGATCCCGGGTGCCGACGGCAGCCCGGTCCTGGTCGAGCTGGAGCTCACCGAGCCGTCCCTCTTCCTCGGATACGCCGACGGCGCCCCCGAGCGCCTCGCCGAAGCGATCCTCACCCACCTCACCAGCCGCATCTGACGCCCGCGCCACCCGTGTCGAAGTGGGTGGCGTGGCCGCAGGGCGCGGCAACTTCGGGGAAGTTGCTGTCTCAAGCGGCAGCGAGGGGACATCTTCCCCGAAGTTGTCCCCTCACGACGGCAGCGATCGTCAGGCGTGGACCGCGACCGGTGCCTCGGTGGCGGGCGTGGTCTCGGTGGGGGCGGGTGGGCGGCGTTCGCGGGTCGACCAGAGCACCGACAAGGTCGCCAGCCAGACCAGGCAGGAGCCGAGCATGTGGGCGCCGACGAGGATGGCCGGCAGATTCGTGAAGTACTGGACAAAGCCGACGATTCCCTGAGCCAGCTCGACGACGAGCAGCATGCGGGCGGCGCGGACGGCGCTCGCCGGCCCGCCGACCGCCCGTAGCGCCAGCCACAGCGCCAGACTCAGGCCGACCAGGAGGAACACCAGGTCGGCGTGCACCTGGGAGATCGACTCGGGGTTCAGCCCGTTGCGCACCGCGTCGGCGTCACCGGCGTGTGGCCCGCTGCCGGTCACCGCCACGCCGACGACGATCACCGCCGCGCTGGCCGCGACCGTGATCTGCACCAGCGTCCGGAGCGGTGCCGGGACCAGGGGGCGCGTCGGGCCGTCCGGTTCGCCGATGCGACGCCAGAGGGCGTAGGCGGCCAGCAGCAGCACCATGGAGACCACGAAATGGATGCCGACGATCGAGGGGTGCAGTTGCATCCGCACCGTGATTCCGCCGATCACCGCCTGCGCCGCGATGCCCAGCACCACCGCCACGGCCAGCAGCACCACGCTGCGCCGGCGCGGGCGGTGCGCCCATGCGGCCAGCAGGGTGGCGCCGGCGATCAGCACCAGGACGAAGGTGAGCAGGCGGTTGCCGAACTCGATCACGCCGTGCACGCCCATCTCGGCCGTCGTCACGTACGACTCGTCCGTGCACCGCGGCCACGTGGGGCAGCCGAGGCCGGACGCCGTGAGCCGGACCGCCCCGCCGGTGACGACGATCGCGACGTTCGCGATGATGTTGGCGAACGCCAGACGGCGCAGCAGGGTGCTGGAGACCGGGAACCGGACGGCAGGAGTCACGGCGCAAATCCTACGCACCGTAGTGGTACCCGATCGGGTGACTCCGCCGGTGCGGTGGTTCGGATCACCGGCCCCCGGGTTTGCGGGGCCCTTGCGAATTACGTAACGTTGGCGTTGTGAAAAACGCGGCGGAGGTCTCCGGGCACCGGCCGGCGCCCGTACCGGCCGCCGGTCAGTCTGCCGCGTCCGACCTCTCGACCCGCGACCGGGTCACCCAGCTGCTGCTGGAGCGGGGCGCCACGACCGCCGCCCAGCTCGGCGACGCGCTCGGGCTCAGCCCGGCCGCCATCCGCCGGCACCTCGACGCCATGCTCGCCGAGGGCGACGTGGTCGCCCGCGAGCAGGCGGTGCGCGGCCACCGGGGAAGAGGCCGACCCGCAAAGGTGTTCCTGCTGACCGAAGCGGCCCGGGTCCGCTGCGGCACCCACCACTACGACAACATGGCGACCGCCGCGCTGCGCTGGATCGCCCGGAACGGTGGGCCGGAGGCGGTGGAGGCGTTCGCCGCCGATCAGGTGGCCACCCTGGAGGCCCGGTGCCGGGCCGCCATGGAGGACGCCGGCGACGACCCCCTCGCGCGGGCGGAGGCGCTCGCCGGAGCGCTGACCGCCGAGGGCTACGCTGCCAACGCGTCCACGATCGCCTCGGGCGGCCAGCTGTGCCAGCACCACTGCCCGGTGGCGCACGTGGCCGCCGAGTTCCCTCAGCTGTGCGAGGCCGAGACCGCGGTGATCTCCCGTCTGGTCGGCACCCACGTGCAGCGCCTGGCCACCATCGCGCACGGCGACGGGGTGTGCACCACGCACATCCCGGCCCAGCCGGGGCGTGCCCAGTCCGGTAAGACCGTCACCACTGTGAGGACAGATAGATGACCGAGCAGATCGTCCAGCCCCTGACCCAGGAGGAGCAGCTCGCCGCCCTGGGCAACTACGAGTACGGCTGGGCCGACCCCGACGTCGCCGGGGCGATCGCCCAGCGCGGTCTCAGCGAGGCGGTGGTGCGGGACATCTCGGCCAAGAAGAACGAGCCGGCCTGGATGCTCGACCTGCGCCTGAAGGGCCTGCGGCTGTTCGACCGCAAGCCGATGCCGGCGTGGGGCGCCGACCTCACCGGGATCGACTTCGACAACATCAAGTACTTCGTGCGGTCCACGGAGAAGCAGGCCACCAGCTGGGAGGACCTGCCCGAGGACATTAAGAACACCTACGACAAGCTGGGCATCCCCGAGGCGGAGAAGCAGCGCCTCGTCGCCGGTGTCGCGGCGCAGTACGAGTCCGAGGTCGTCTACCACAAGATCCGTGAGGACCTGGAGGAGCAGGGTGTCGTCTTCCTCGACACCGACACCGCCCTCAAGGAGCACGAGGACCTCTTCAAGGAGTACTTCGGCACGGTGATCCCGGTCGGCGACAACAAGTTCGCCGCCCTGAACACCTCCGTGTGGTCCGGTGGCTCGTTCATCTACGTGCCGAAGGGCGTGCACGTGGAGATCCCGCTGCAGGCCTACTTCCGGATCAACACGGAGAACATGGGCCAGTTCGAGCGGACGCTGATCATCGTCGACGAGGGCGCGTACGTGCACTACGTCGAGGGCTGCACCGCGCCCATCTACTCCTCGGACTCGCTGCACAGCGCCGTGGTGGAGATCATCGTCAAGAAGAACGCGCGCTGCCGCTACACGACCATCCAGAACTGGTCGAACAACGTCTACAACCTGGTCACCAAGCGCGCCGTGTGCCACGAGGGCGCGACCATGGAGTGGATCGACGGCAACATCGGCTCCAAGGTCACCATGAAGTACCCGGCGGTCTACATGACCGGCGAGCACGCCAAGGGCGAGGTGCTCTCGGTGGCCATGGCGGGCGAGGGCCAGCACCAGGACGCCGGCGCCAAGATGGTGCACGCCGCGCCGCACACCAGCAGCACCATCGTCTCCAAGTCGATCGCCCGGGGCGGCGGCCGCACCTCGTACCGGGGCCTGGTCCAGGTGCTGGAGGGCTCGCACAGCAGCAAGAGCACGGTGAAGTGCGACGCGCTGCTGGTCGACACCATCTCCCGCTCGGACACCTACCCGTACGTCGACATCCGCGAGGACGACGTGTCGATGGGGCACGAGGCGACCGTCTCCAAGGTCAGCGAGGACCAGCTCTTCTACCTGATGAGCCGCGGCCTCAGCGAGGACGAGGCGATGGCGATGATCGTCCGCGGCTTCATCGAGCCGATCGCGAAGGAGCTCCCGATGGAGTACGCGCTGGAGCTCAACCGCCTGATCGAGCTGCAGATGGAGGGCGCGGTCGGCTGACGCCGGACCGCGGACCCCGACCTGTCGGGCGGGGGCCGCGCGGACCCGACCCGTCAGGCCGGGCCGCGCGAACCCCGACCCACCCTCCGGTTAATGACACCGTCGTCGCAGAACAGACCAAGGAAGAGATGACTACCCAGGCTTCCGCGCCGCCCAGCACCAAGTCGCAGGCGCTCCGCTCGTACGACGTCGCCGACTTCCCGGCCCTCACCGGCCTGGAGGAGGAGTGGCGCTTCACCCCGCTCAAGCGGCTGCGCGGGCTGACCAGCGACGGCTCCAGGTCGCCGCGCGGCGCCAGCCGCGCCGAGCTGGAGTCGTCGGACGGGGTGCGGGCCGCGACCGGCACGGTCGGGCACGAGTACGGCGACCTCCCGGCCGGCGTCACCGTCGAGCGGATCGGCTCGGACGACCCCCGGGTCGGCAGCGTGCTCACCCCGGTCGACCGGATCAGCGCCCTCGCGTACGGCGGTGCGGACGGTGCGCTGCTGGTGCAGGTCGCCCGCGAGGCCGTGGTGGCCGAGCCGGTGACCGTGCGAGTGGTCGGTCAGGGCGCCGACAGCCTGGCGTACGGGCACACCTTCGTCGAGGTGGGCCGGTTCGCCGAGGCGGTCCTGGTGCTGGAGCACGTCGGCTCGGCGACGCTCGCTGACAACGTCGAGGTCTCCGTGGCCGACGGCGCGAAGCTCACCCTGGTCACCGTGTCCGACTGGGCCGACGACGCGGTGCAGGCGCAGCACCTCAAGGTCAAGCTGGGCCGGGACGCGCGCGTGCTGCACGTCCAGGTGACCCTCGGCGGTGACCTGGTCCGCCAGTACACGACCGTCGAGTACACCGAGCGCGGCGGCGAGGCCGAGCTGTACGGCGTGTACTTCGCCGACTCGGGCCAGCACCTGGAGCACCGGCAGTTGGTCGACCACAGCGTGCCGGACTGCCGCAGCTACGTCGGCTACCGGGGCGCGCTCCAGGGCGAGAGCGCCCGCACCGTCTGGGTCGGCGACGTGCTGATCCGCGCCGAGGCGACCGGCACCGACACGTACGAGATCAACCGGAACCTGCTGCTCACCGACGGCGCGCGGGCGGACTCCGTACCCAATCTGGAGATCGAGACCGGCGAGATCGCCGGCGCCGGCCACGCGAGCGCGACCGGCCGTTTCGACGACGAGCAGCTGTTCTACCTGATGGCCCGGGGCATCCCGGAGGCCGAGGCCCGGCGCCTGGTGGTCCGCGGCTTCTTCGCCGAGCTGCTCAACAAGATCCCGGTGGAGTCCCTGCGCGAGCGCCTGGGCGAGGCGATCGAGGCCCGGCTGTCGAAGGCCGGCGCCTGATGATCCGCATCTGCTCCACCGAGGACGTGCCGAAGGGCACCGCGATCAGCGCGGACGTCGACGGCACGCAGATCGCGCTGGTGCACGGCGAGGACGGCGAGTTCTACGCCGTGTACGACGAGTGCTCGCACGCCGCGGTCGCCCTCTCCGAGGGGGAGGTCGAGGGCTGCACGCTGGAATGCTGGCTGCACGGCTCGCGTTTCGACCTGCGGACCGGCGAGCCGACCGGGCTGCCCGCCACCGAACCCGTACCCGTCTACCCCGTCGAGATCCGCGACGGTGACATCTACGTCGACCTGACGCCGAGCAATGGAGTGACCCGATAATGAGCACCCTGGAGATCCGCGACCTGCAGGTGTCGGTGAAGCTGCCCGAGGGTGAGCTCAAGCCGATCCTGCACGGCGTCAACCTGACCGTGAGGTCGGGGGAGACCCACGCGATCATGGGCCCGAACGGCTCCGGCAAGTCGACCCTGGCGTACTCGATCGCCGGTCACCCGAAGTACGAGATCACCGGCGGTTCGGTGACCCTCGACGGCGAGGACGTCCTGGAGATGTCCGTCGACGAGCGGGCCCGCGCCGGCCTCTTCCTGGCCATGCAGTACCCGGTCGAGGTCCCCGGCGTCTCGGTGGCGAACTTCCTGCGCACCGCCAAGACCGCGATCGACGGCGAGGCGCCGAAGCTGCGCACCTGGGGTGGCGAGCTGCGCGGCGCCATGGAGCGCCTCCAGATGGACCCGGCCTTCGCCCAGCGCAACGTCAACGAGGGCTTCTCCGGCGGTGAGAAGAAGCGGCACGAGATCGTGCAGCTGGAACTGCTCAAGCCGAAGATGGCGATCCTCGACGAGACCGACTCCGGCCTCGACGTGGACGCGCTGCGCGTGGTCAGCCAGGGCGTCAACCGGGTGCGCGACACCGGCGACACCGGCCTGCTGCTGATCACCCACTACACGCGGATCCTGCGCTACATCAAGCCGGACTTCGTGCACGTGTTCGTCGCCGGTCGGATCGTCGAGGAGGGCGGCCCGGAGCTGGCCGACAAGCTCGAGGAAGAGGGCTACGAGCGGTACGTCGCCGGGGCCGGTTCGGCGCGGGCCTGACGCCGAGGAAGGGCTGGTCAGGACGATGACCTCCATCGCGTTCCCGGCGGGCATGCCGCAGTACGACGACGTGCCGCGCTTCGACGTCGCCGCGGTGCGCGCCGACTTCCCGATCCTGGACCGGGAGGTCAACGGGCACCCGCTGGTCTACCTGGACAGCGCGAACACCTCGCACAAGCCGCGCCAGGTGCTCGACGTGCTGCGCGAGCACTACGAGCGGCACAACGCCAACGTGTCGCGGTCGGTGCACACGCTGGGCACCGAGGCGACCGAGGCGTACGAGGGCGCGCGGGCCAAGGTGGCCGCGTTCATCAACGCGCCGAGTGTGGACGAGGTGGTGTTCACCAAGAACTCCACCGAGGCGATCAACATCGTGGCGTACGCGTTCTCGAACGCCTCGCTGCGCCCGGACGCCGACCCGCGCTTCCGCCTGGGCCCGGGTGACGAGGTGGTGATCTCCGAGATGGAGCACCACTCGAACATCGTCCCGTGGCAGCTGCTGTGCGAGCGCACCGGCGCGACCCTGCGCTGGTTCCCGGTCACCGACCACGGCCGCCTCGACGAGTCGGGCCTGGAGGACCTGGTCACCGAACGGACGAAGATCGTCTCGTTGGTGCACATGTCCAACATCCTCGGCACCGTCAACGCCACCGCGCGGATCACCCAGCGGGTCCGCGAGGTGGGTGCGCTGCTGCTGCTCGACTGCTCGCAGTCGGTGCCGCACATGCCGATGGACGTGGTCGACTACGACGCGGACTTCATCGTCTTCACCGGGCACAAGATGTGCGGCCCGACCGGCATCGGCGTGCTGTGGGGCCGGGCGGAGCTGCTCGCGGCGATGCCGCCGGTGCTCGGCGGCGGCTCGATGATCGAGACCGTGGCGATGTCGGGGTCGACGTTCGCCGCGCCGCCGGCCCGGTTCGAGGCGGGCACCCCGCCGATCGCCGAGGCCGTCGGCCTCGGCGCGGCGGTGGACTACCTGTCCGGCATCGGCATGCGGGCCATCCAGTGGCATGAGAAGCAGCTGACCGCGTACGCGCTGGACGCCCTGGCGACCGTCCCGGGCCTGCGGGTCTTCGGCCCGACGGTGCCGGTCGGCCGGGGCGGCACGATCTCGTTCGCGCTCGGCGACATCCACCCGCACGACGTCGGCCAGGTCCTGGACTCGCTCGGCGTGCAGGTGCGGGTGGGCCACCACTGCGCCCGTCCGGTCTGCACCCGGTTCGGGGTGCCGGCCACGACCCGGGCGTCGTTCTACCTCTACACCACCACGGAGGAGATCGACGCCCTGGTGGCGGGCCTGGAGCAGGTGCGGAAGGTGTTCGACTGATGCAGCTCGACCAGCTCTACCAGGAGATCATCCTGGACCACTACAAGCACCCGCACGGCCGCGGCCTGCGCGACGCGGACGACCCGGCGGCGACCGTCGCCGAGGCGCACCACGTCAACCCGACCTGCGGTGACGAGGTCACCATCCGGGTGGCCACCGACGGCGAGGTGCTGCACGACGTCTCGTACGACGGCATGGGCTGCTCGATCAGCCAGGCGTCGGCGAGCGTGCTGCACGAGCTGCTCGCCGGCCGGAAGGCCGGCGAGGCGGCTGTGGTGCACGAGGCGTTCGTGGAGTTGATGTCCGGTCGTGGCCAGGTCACGCCGGACGAGGACGTGCTCGGCGACGGGGTCGCGTTCGCGGGCGTCGCCCGCTACCCCGCCCGGGTCAAGTGCGCGCTGCTGCCGTGGATGGCGTTCAAGGACGCCGCGGCACGCGCCGGTGTGGGCGTCAGCCCGACGGAGGTGAAGGCATGAGCAGCGAGGAAACCGCCACCGCGGCGACGCCGGCGACCGGCGGCGGCAAGGCCGCCGTCGCCGACATCGAGGAGGCGATGAAGGACGTCGTCGACCCGGAGCTGGGCATCAACGTGGTCGACCTGGGCCTGGTGTACGGCGTCCACGTCGACGACGAGAACGTCGCCACCCTGGACATGACGCTCACCTCGGCGGCCTGCCCACTGACCGACGTCATCGAGGACCAGGCCCGGTCGGCGCTGACCACCGGCCCCGGCGGCGGCCTGGTCAAGGACATCCGGATCAACTGGGTCTGGCTGCCGCCGTGGGGGCCCGACAAGATCACCGACGAGGGGCGCGACCAGCTCCGCTCCCTCGGCTTCAACGTCTGACCGGCCGGTCGGAGATCGGGCGCGGCATCCCCGGTGGGTGCCGCGCCCGATGCTTGTCCGGGGTTGGTGTGACAAGATCCACTCGGCTTTCCTGAAGTCGGGGTGTTGGCACGCGGGACACCCCGATTTCCATGAAGGCGAGTGGATCACGCCGAGCCCGGGCGGGAATTCGGTGGACCGCCGGGTTCGGGGTGGCGCAGGATGACCGGGTGATCGAGGCGTACCCCATGCAGGTTCCTGTCCGCGCGGCCAGCACCGCGCGTCGACAGCGGCCCGCGCCCGGGTCCGGCTCGACCCGCCACCCACGATCGTGACCGGCGCGTTCCTGGCCGGGCTGGTCGCCGGGTACGGCGTCGCGATCCCGGTCGGCGCCATCGCCGTCCTCATCATGGGGCTCGCCGCGCGGACCTCGTTCCGGGTGGGAGCCGCCGCCGCGCTCGGCGTCGCCACCGCGGACGGCCTGTACGCCGCCGTCGCCGCCCTCGGCGGTGCGGCCCTGGCCGCCCTGATCGCCCCCATCGCCGGTCCGCTGCGCGTGGTCGCCGCGCTGGTGCTGCTCGGCCTCGCCGCCCGCACCGCCTGGCGGGCCCTCCGCCCGGCAGCCGGCACCACGACCGACACCCCGCGGCGGGGGCTGGACGGCCCGTCCCGGGCGTTCGCCGGGGTGCTCGCGCTGACCCTGCTCAACCCGGCGACGGTCGTCTACTTCGCGGCGCTCGTCCTCGGCCGGCGGGACGCCGCCGACCCCGACCTCACCGTGGCGGGCGCGTTCGTGCTCGGGGCGTTCCTCGCGTCGGCGAGCTGGCAGTTGCTGATCGCCGGGGGCGGTACCCTGGTCGGCCGCGTGCTCGCCGGCCCGCGCGGCCGCCTGCTGACGGCCCTAACCTCCAGCGCCATCATCGCCACCCTCGCCTTCGCGACCCTCCTGTCGGGATAACCCCCACTCCCCTCCCCGCGATCTTGCAGCTTCGGCCCCCTGATTGTGGCTTTCGCCCTGGTTCGACCGGGCCGGAAGTGCAAGATCGCGGGGGAGGAGGGGGCGGGGATGGCGGGGTGTCGTAGGTTCGGGGCGTGAGCAGCAGGCCTGCAGCCGGGGGCGGTCGCTGGGTCGAGGTGGACCCGGGACGGGTGCGGCGCTGGGTTGACGGCTTTGCTGGCCGGCATGGCTCGCCCGAGGTTGGTCCGCAGGAGTACGGGCTGCTGCTCACCGCCCCGGACGGCGCGACCGCCGAGCTGCACGCCCCGCCCGGTGCGCCGGGCGCCGGGGATCTCGACGGATACGTCGCTGCCGCCACCGCGCCCCGGCGGATCGGCCTGCTGCTCGCCCGCAAGGGCGCGGTGGCGGTCGGGATCGCTGTGGGGGAGGACCTCGTGGTGTCGAAGGTGGACACCCGCTACGTGCAGGGCCGTACCGCCGCGGGCGGCTGGTCGCAGCAGCGCTTCGCACGACGGCGGGACAACCAGGCGAAGGCGGCGCTGGGTGACGCGGTGGACCTGGCCGTACGGCTGCTCCTGCCGGAGGCGGCGACGCTGGCCGCCCTGGTCTGCGGCGGTGACCGGCGGGCGGTGGACACCGTGCTGGCCGACCGACGGCTGGCCCCGCTCGCGGCGTTGCGCGCGGACCGGCTGCTCGACGTGCCCGAGCCCCGGCACGCGGTGCTGGTCGACGCGATCGCCGCCGCCCGCGCGGTCCGGATCCGGGTCCGCGACCCGGCGCCCGAGCGCGCCGACTGACGTCAGCGGTTGGCGGTGCCGTCGCGTCGCCGCCCGCCCTGCACCGCCCAACAGGAGGCTCGGCTGACCAGGTCGTGATGCCGCCCCTGGGCCCGTGCGCGCGGAAGGACCCCGGCGTCGGGTGATCGCCGGGGTCCTGTCGCGGGCGGTCGCCGGTCAGACCGCCCCGGAGAACGTGTCGCAGGACTTCGGGTCGCCGGTCTCGTAGCCCTTCGTGAACCACTCGCGGCGCTGCGCGGACGAGCCGTGGGTGAACTCGTCCGGGTTCACCGGCCGGTTCGCCCGCTCGGAGATGGCGTCGTCGCCGATCTTCTCCGCGGTGTCGATGGCCTGGGCGATGTCCTGCTCGCTGATGCTCTTGAAGATCTTCTGCCCGCTCTCGTCGGCGGTGCCGGTGGCGTTCTTCGCCCACGCCCCGGCGTAGCAGTCGGCCTGGAGCTCCAGCTTCACCGACAGCGCGTTGGCGTTGTCCGGGTCGCGCTGCTGCTGGCGGCGCACCTGCTCGTTGGTGCCGAGCAGGTTCTGCACGTGGTGGCCGTACTCGTGGGCCAGCACGTACGGCTGGGCGAACTCGCCCTCCGCGCCGAGCTGCTGGGCGAGCACCCGGTAGAAGCTCAGGTCGATGTACACCTGCGCGTCGGCGGGGCAGTAGAACGGGCCCACCCCGGAGTCGGCCTGCCCGCACGCGGTGTTGACGGCCTGGCTGAAGAAGACGGTGTCGGTGGCGCGGTACTGCTCACCGAACGCCTGCGGCAGGGCGGTCCGCCAGTACGCCTGGATCGAGTTGACGTACAGGGTGTTGCGGCAGTCGAGCTGCTGGAGGGCGTCGTCCGCGGAGCACTTCTGCTCCAGGGAGGTGTTGTCGCCCTGCTCGCCGCCGTTGGTGGCCGCGTTCAGGCCGAACCCGCCGCCGACGAGGGCGACCAGCACCGCGATGATGATTCCGACGATGCCGCCCCGCCCGCCGCCGATCGGGATGGGGATCCCGCCGATGCCACCGCCGCCACCGGACCCCCGCCGGTCGTCCACCTGGCTGGTGTCGATCCGCGCCTTCTCGTTCAGCTCCATGTCGCTACCCCGATCACCGTCTGATTCCGTGTGTGGTTGCGGTACCGGACCGGGTCCGGACGTCCGTTTCCGTACCCGATGATCTTGGGCGGTAATCCGGCGGGTCGATCCGGCGACGCCCGGTACACTTGCCGCGTGCTGCTCTGCGAAGGCTGAACCGCCCCGCGCCGACGGGTCTCCCGCCCGCCGGCGCTCTCGCGTGCCCTGAGTCAGCCCTTCCAGACCCCGAGAGCGAGTCCTCCGACATGATCACTGCCACCGGCCTGGAGCTCCGTGCCGGCGCCCGGATCCTGCTGTCCGACACCACGCTGCGGGTGCAGCCCGGCGACCGGATCGGCCTGGTCGGCCGCAACGGCGCCGGCAAGACCACCACGCTGAAGGTCCTGGCCGGCGAGGGCCAGCCGTACGCCGGGCAGCTCGACCGGCGCAGCAACATCGGCTACCTGCCGCAGGACCCACGTACCGGCGACCTGGAGGTCACCGGGCGCGACCGGGTGCTCTCGGCCCGCGGCCTGGACGTGCTGATGGCCCAGATGAAGGAGCTGGAGGCGAAGCTCGCCGAGGGGGCCGACGACGAGAAGCTGGTCCGCCGCTACGGCGCGCTGGAGGACCAGTTCGCCTCCCTCGGCGGGTACGCGGCCGAGGCGGAGGCCGCCCGCATCTGCGCCAACCTCGGCCTGCCCGACCGGGCCCTCGCACAGACCATCGGCACCCTCTCCGGCGGCCAGCGCCGCCGCATCGAGCTGGCGCGGATCCTCTTCCGCGACGCGGGCGAGAACGGCGGCGGCATCCTGCTGCTCGACGAGCCGACCAACCACCTGGACGCCGACTCGATCACCTGGCTGCGCGGGTTCCTCGCCAACCACAAGGGCGGCCTCATCGTGATCTCCCACGACGCCTCGCTCCTGGAGGCCGTCGTCAACAAGGTCTGGTTCCTCGACGCCACCCGCTCCGTGGTGGACGTCTACAACCTGGGCTGGAAGGCGTACCTGGAGGCGCGGGAGACCGACGAGCGGCGTCGCCGCCGGGAGCGGGCCAACGCCGAGAAGAAGGCCGGCGCCCTGATGGCGCAGGCCGACAAGATGCGGGCGAAGGCCACCAAGACGGTCGCCGCGCAGAACATGGCCCGCCGCGCCGAGCGGCTGCTGTCCGGCCTGGACGAGGTCCGGGTCGCCGACAAGGTGGCGAAGGTGCGCTTCCCGACCCCCGCGCCGTGCGGGAAGACGCCGCTGACGGCCAGCGGCCTGTCCAAGTCGTACGGGTCGCTGGAGATCTTCACCGACGTCGACGTGGCGGTGGACCGGGGTTCCCGGGTGGCGATCCTCGGCCTCAACGGCGCCGGCAAGACCACCCTGCTGCGGATCCTCGGCGGCCTGCTGGAGCCGGACACCGGCGAGGTCCGGCCGGGCCACGGGCTGCGGCTGGGCTACTACGCCCAGGAGCACGAGACCCTGGACGTGGAGCGGACCATCCTCGAACACATGCGCAGCGCCGCGCCGGAGCAGAGCGACACGGACCTGCGCAAGATCCTCGGCGCGTTCCTGTTCTCCGGCGAGGACGTGGACAAGCCGGCCGGGGTGCTCTCCGGTGGCGAGAAGACCCGGCTGGCGCTGGCCACCCTGGTCTGCTCCGGCGCGAACGTGCTGCTGCTGGACGAGCCGACGAACAACCTCGACCCGGTCAGCCGCGAGCAGGTGCTCGACGCCATCGCGCGCTACCCGGGGGCGATCGTGCTGGTCACGCACGACCCCGGTGCGGTGTCGGCGCTCAAGCCGGACCGGGCGATCCTGCTGCCCGACGGCGACGAGGACGCCTGGAGCGACGACCTCCTCGAACTGGTCGAGCTGGCCTGACGCCCGCCGGCCCGCCCTCGCCGGAGTCGTGGCGGTCCGCGCCGGCGTG
This sequence comes from Micromonospora thermarum, assembly GCF_012034245.1. Lineage (GTDB taxonomy): Bacteria > Actinomycetota > Actinomycetes > Mycobacteriales > Micromonosporaceae > Micromonospora > Micromonospora thermarum. Next base: position 143,330 of record NZ_JAATEO010000009.1, read on the forward strand.
GCCGCCACGACGTCGGGGTCACGGCGGGGTCAGCGGGCCAGGTCGAGCAGGGCGCCGACCACGCCGGAGGTGACCAGGATGACCACGCCGATGGCGACGAGGACCGCCGGGACGAGCCAGTGGCCGGCGCGCTCGACCAGCCGGACCACCCGGGGGTGGCCGCCCAGCCACGCCCCGGCGGCGCACCACAGGGCGATGAGCACCACGAAGACCAGCAGGAAGACGGCGCTGTCGGCGGGGCCCAGCGCTCGGAACACCGGCACGTAGACCGCCACGTTGTCGGCGCCGTTGGCGATCGTCACGCCGGCCACACCGAGCGTCCCGCCGACCACCGCGGGCGTCTCGTCGTCGTCCCGGTCCAGCAGCGCCCGGACGCCCAGCGCGACGGGCAGCAGGCCGAGTAGGCCGGTCCACGGGTCGGGGACGACGAGCAGCCCGGCCGCCACCACCGCGCTGGCCAGGGCGAGCGCCCCGATGCCGAGGTACTGCCCGGCGACGATCTGTCCGGGCCTGGGCCGCCCGGTGGTGCGGGCGGCGACGAAGAACAGCGTCAGGATGACGATGTCGTCGACGTCGGTGGCGGCGAAGACCACCGCCGCGCCGGCCGCGCTGCCGAGAAGATCGAACACGCCAGGGAGGGTACGGCGTCCGTGGCCGCTCCGGCGCCTGCCGCGTCCGCGCCGGGCCGACCGGCCGGTCCGGTGGCCCCGGTCCGCGGGGTCACCCTATCGGGAACCTGACATCGCATAGCGTGTCGGTTGGCGAATAGTTGATATCTGGCGCATGATCGTTCGAGGCGGTCTAATAGGTGGGACCGTATCCGAACCGCACAGTCTGGGACGTGAGGACACAGCATGGCAGCCACTGGCACAGCCACCAGCACTGAGAAGGGTCGCCGGATCGTCGGAGCCGAGCGTCAGACGCTCGCCAAGGACCTGGTTAAGCGGTACACCTCGGGGGAGAGCATCCGCGCGCTCGCGGCCTCGACCGGCCGTTCCTACGGGTTCATCCACCGGGTGCTCACCGAGTCCGGGGTTCAGCTGCGCCAGCGCGGCGGCGCCCGGCGTCGCAAGAAGGCGTGACCCGCCCACCAGCGTCGTCCATCAGCGCCGCGCCCCGGGCCGCCCGGTGACCGCCGAGGCGACCGGGGTACGGCTGGAATGCGACGGGCCGATCGCCACGGTCACGTTGTGTCGGCCCGACGTGCTCAACGCCCAGACCCCGGCGATGTGGCGCGCGATGAGCGACTTTTCCCGGGACCTGCCCGGCGACGTGCGCGTCGTGGTCGTGCGCGGCGAGGGCCGGGCGTTCTCCGCCGGCCTCGACCTGTCGGTGGCCGGTGCGACCGGGCCCGGCTCGTTCGCCGAGCTGTCCGCCCTGCCCGAGCAGGAGTGCGCGGACCGTATCGCCGAGTTCCAGGCCGGCTTCACCTGGCTGCACCGACCCGACCTGATCTCCGTGGCGGCCGTGCAGGGGCACGCGATCGGCGCCGGCTTCCAGTTGGCGCTCGCCTGCGACCTGCGCGTGCTCACCGAGGACGCCAAGCTCTCCATGGCCGAGGTGACGCTCGGCCTGGTCCCGGACCTCGCCGGCACCAAACGCCTGGTCGAGCTCGTGGGATATTCGCGCGCCCTGGAGATCTGCGCCACCGGCCGGCGGATGGACGCCGCCGAGGCCGACCGGATCGGCCTGGCCACCCTGGTGGTGCCGACCGCCGAGCTGGACGGCGCCGTCCGGGACCTGACCGCCGGGCTGCTCGCCGGCAACCGGGACGCGGTCGTGGAGATCAAGGCGCTGCTCGCCGGTGCGGCCGGCCGGTCGCACGCCGACCAGCAGCGGGTGGAGCGGGAGGCGCAGACCCGCCGGCTGCGCGACCTCGCCGGGCGGGGAGAATAGTCAGTAAGGACCGTTCGGGAAGATCCGGGTTACGACCGAGGTTGTCAGAGGCGTCGGGAGAATTGACCTCAGGCGGTGCGGTCGGCCCGACGACCCGGAGGTGAGCGTGTCCAATCCGATGTCCGGCGGTGGCATGGGCGGGTGGAGCATGCTCCGGTCGATGCGCAACCGGGACGAGATCTCCACCCACCGGCTCCAGCGGGGGGTCGCCCGGCGGATCGTGGCCTTCGCCCGGCCGTACCGGCGCGACATCGTCGTCTTCCTGGTGACCGTGGTGCTGGCCGCCATGATCGGTGTCGCCACCCCGGTGCTCGCCGGTGACGTCATCAACACCATCAACCGGGGCGGCTCCGACGCCGGTGGCACGGTCGTCCGGCTGGCGCTGATCATCGCCGCGCTGGCCGTCGCCGACGCGCTGCTCTCCCTCGCCCAGCGGTGGTATTCGGCCCGCATCGGCGAGGGCATCATCCTCGACCTGCGCACCCGGGTCTACGACCACGTCCAGCGGATGCCGCTGCAGTTCTTCACCCGTACGCAGACCGGCGCGCTGGTCAGCCGGCTCAACAACGACGTGCTCGGGGCGCAGCGTGCCTTCACCTCGACGCTGTCCGGCGTGGTCAGCAACGTCATCCAGTTGGTGCTCACCGCCGCGGTGATGTTCACCCTCTCCTGGCAGATCACCGCGCTGTCGCTCGTACTGCTGCCGATCTTCATCATCCCGGCGCGCCGGGTCGGCCGGCGTCTCGCCGACATCACCCGCGAGGCGTACAACCTCGACGCCAAGATGAACGCGACGATGACCGAGCGGTTCGGCGTCGCCGGCGCGCTGCTGGTCAAGCTGTTCGGGCGGCCCGACGTCGAGGCGGACCGGTTCGCCGACCGCGCCCAGCGGGTGCGCGACATCGGCATCCAGTCCGCGATGTACTCGCGGACGTTCTTCGTGGCCATGCTGCTGGTGGCGTCGCTCGCCCAGGCACTCACGTACGGGCTCGGCGGCTGGCTCGCGGTCACCGGCAGCGTCAGCGCCGGCACCGTCGTGACGCTCGCGCTGCTGCTCACCCGCCTCTACGGCCCGCTCACCGCCCTGTCCAACGTCCGGGTGGACGTGATGAGCGCGCTCGTCTCCTTCGACCGGGTCTTCGAGGTGCTCGACCTCCAGCCGGGGATCACCGAGAAGCCGGGCGCCGTGCCGGTGCCCCGCGGCAACGGCCGGGTCGAGTTCCGGGACGTGCGCTTCCGCTACCCGAGTGCCGCCGAGATCTCGCTGGCCTCGCTGGAGGAGGTGGCCACCCTCGACCGCACGGTCAGCGAGCCGGTGCTCAAGGGCGTCTCGTTCACCGTGGAGCCGGGTCAGATGGTGGCCCTGGTCGGCCCGTCCGGCGCCGGCAAGTCGACGCTGTCGATGCTGATCTCCCGCATCTACGACGTGACCGACGGCCAGGTGCTGGTCGGGGGCGTCGACGTCCGCGACGCCACCCTCGACTCGCTGCGCGACGAGATCGGCGTGGTCACGCAGGACTCGCACCTGTTCCACGAGACCATCGCGGAGAACCTGCGCTACGCCAAGCCCGGCGCCACCGACGACGAGCTGTGGGCGGCCCTGGCCGGCGCCCAGGTCGCCGACCTGGTGCGCGCCCTGCCGGACGGCCTCGACACCGTCGTCGGCGAGCGGGGCTACCGCTTCTCCGGCGGTGAGAAGCAGCGCATCGCCATCGCGCGGCTCCTGCTCAAGGCCCCGTCGATCGTGATCCTCGACGAGGCCACCGCCCACCTCGACTCGGAGAGCGAGGCGGCCGTGCAGCGGGCGCTGTCGGTGGCGCTGACCGGGCGGACCGCGCTCGTCATCGCGCACCGGCTCTCCACCGTCCGGGACGCCGACCAGATCCTGGTGCTCGACCAGGGGCGCATCGTCGAGCGGGGCCGGCACGAGGAACTGGTCGCGGTCGGCGGGCTCTACGCCGAGCTGTACCGGACGCAGTTCGCCGTCGCCGACTCGCCGGCGCCGTACCAGGACGCGACCGGGCCGGAGCCACTGGCGGTGCCGATGCGCTCGTACCTCGCCGACGAGGCCCTGCCGCCCGCCGCCGCCAACTGACCGGTCCCGCCGCCGACCGGCCCTCAGCCGGCCGTGACGGCGGCCCGCAGCTCGCCGAACGCGGCGCCCAGCGACTCCGGGGTGAAGTGCGCGTTCAGCCCACTGGGGTTGGGCAGCACCCAGAGCCGGGCGCCGGCCAGCGGCTCCGGCTGCGGGCCGAAGGCCGCCTTCGGTCGGGCGAACCCGATCCGGTACGCGGTCACCCCGACCACCGCCACCCACCGCGGCCGGTAGCGGGCGACCTTGCCGGCCAGGATCTCCGCACCGGCGACGAGTTCGGCCGGCGTCAGCTCGTCGGCCCGGGCGCTGGCCCGCGCCACCATGTTGGTGATGCCCAACCCGTAACCGGGCAACTGGTCCTGCTCACTGGGGTGCAGCTGCCGGGGTGTGAACCCGCCCCGGTACAGCGCCGGCCAGAACCGGTTGCCCGGCCGGGCGAAGTGCCACCCCGTGGCCGCGGACCACAGGCCGGGGTTGATCCCGACGAACAGCACGTCCAGCCCCGGCGCGATGACGTCGGCGAGGAGGCGGTCCGCCGCGGCCGCCAGCTCCGCCTTCGTCGGCCGCGGATGGCGGGGGACGGCCATCACAGGCCCCGCAGCGCGCCGCCGTCGACCGGCAGCGTGATCCCGGTCAGGTAGCTCGCGGCGGGGGAGAGCACGAACGCCGCCACCCGGCCGAACTCGGCCGGATCGCCCAACCGGCGCAGCGGGATGTCCGCCTCCGCCTCGGCCCGCGCCCGCTCCGGGTCGCCGGTCGCGGCGAAGAGCTGCACGTTCCGGTCGGTCATGATCCGTCCCGGCAGCAGCGCCACCACCCGGACGCCCCGGGGCCCGTACTCGTCGGCGACGTCCTTGGCGACGCCGGCCAGACCGGGGCGCAGGCCGTTGGAGATCCCCAGGCCGGACAGGGGGCTCCGGGCGGAGGTGGACAGGACCAGCCCGATCGCCCCGCCGCCGGCCAGCGCGCCGGCGACGGTCCGCACCGTCCGGACCGTCCCGAGGAAGACCGTCTCGAAGGACCGGCGCCACTGCTCGTCGGTGACCGACGCCGCGCTGCCGAGCGGCGGACCGCCGACCGAGACCAGCGCACCGTCGATCCGCCCGTACGCGTCGAGGGCCGCCGACACCAGGCGTTCCGGCGTGTCCGGGTCGGCCAGGTCGGCCGCCACGCCGACGGCGTGCCCCGGACCGCCGAGGCGTCGGGCGGCGGCCTCGACCGCGTCGGCGTCGCGGGCGGAGAGGACCACCCGGGCCCCGTCGGCGACGAGGCACTCGGCGGTGGCGTAGCCGAGCCCCCGGGAGGCGCCGGTCAGCACGTACACGCGATCGGTCAGTCCGAGATCCATGCGCCGATCCTGCCGCACCGGCGGGCGGGACGCCCGGCGGGCGCGGTGCGCTCCGCGGCCGGCCGGCGCCGCGGGCCGGGCCGTGGGGTCAGCGGCGCGCGGGGCGCAGCAGGCGTACGCGACCGGCGAGCTGGACCGCGACGGCGCCGCCCGCGCGACCCCAGGCCGGCAACGGGCGCGGACGTGGCGCTGCCTGCCCGTCGTAGCGGTGGCCGGCCTCCCGGGCGGCCAGTTCCTCGGCGCCCAGCGGCGGCAGCGTCCCCGCGTCGCGCAGGTGGCGCGCGAAGTCCCAGCCGTCGCGCAGCGAACCCGCGCCGGGCCGCCCGTCGGCCCAGTGCAGGAAGAGCTCGGGCCAGCGGGCGCCCAGGCCGGCGGCGAGCAGCGGCCAGTGCCGGGCCACCTCGCCGGCCCGCTTGCGGAGCAGGGCGGTACGCGCGGCGGCCACCGGCTCCGCGGCGAAACCCGGCGGCAGCGGCGCCCCGGCCACCAGCGCGGCGACGAGCGCGGCCTGCCGGGCGGCCAGGTCACCGGTGCTCACGTGACCGCCGGGAAGCCCGACGCGGCGGCGAGTGCGTCCAGTTCGGTGCGGAGCACGTCGGCCGGCGGGTAGTGCCCGTCCCGCTCCAGCAGCAGGGCGGGCGGCCGCCGCCGGGCGCACAGCTCGCCCACCAGGTCCAGGACCGGGCGCGGCACCGGGTCGGTGTGCGTGTCGTGGTAGAAGCCGCCCTGTTCCGCCCCGCCGGCCACGTGCGCGTACGCGATCCGCTCCAGCGGGAGCCGGTCCAGCAGGGCGAGCGGGTCGCCGCCCCGGTTGCGGGCGTTGGCGTACACGTTGGCGACGTCGAGCAGGAGCAGCGCGCCGGTGCGCTCCAGGATCTCGGTGAGGAACGCGGCCTCGTCCAGCTCGTCGTCGGGCCAGTCGAAGAGCGCCGCGATCGGTTCCAGCGCGATCGGCACCGGCAGCTCGGCCTGGGCGCGGGTGACGTTGGCGCAGACCGCCGCGACGGCCTCCCGACTGCGCGGCAGGGGCAGCAGGTGCCCCGCCTCCAGGCCGCCGGCGCGGACGAACGCGATGTGTTCGCTGACCAGCGGCGCGCCCGTCAGGTCGGCGACCGCGGCCAGGTGGGCCACCCGCGCCGGGTCGATTGCCTCCGCGCCGCCGAGCGAGAGCCGCACCCCGTGGGGTACGACGGTGACGCCCCGTTCGCGCAGGGCGGCGAGCCCGTCCGGGAGCGGGCCGGTGGCGGGCACCGATTCCGCGATGACCTCGACGAAGCGCAGCCCGGGCAGCTCGGCGACGAAACCGGCGATCTCCGGCCGCCAGCCGATGCCCACCCCGGCCGGCCCGGTCATCCCCCGCACCCGCCACCGCCGCAGCCGCCCCCGCCACCGCAGGAGCTGCCGCCTCCGCTGTCGCCGCCGCCGCACCCGCCGCCTCCGGACGCGCCGCCGGCGCTCATCGCCTGCCGCTGGATCTCCGCCTGCTCGGCGAAGCCCGGGTCCATGGCCCAGAGGGTGGCCGTGCCGAAGAGGGCGACACCCATGGCCGCGCCGGCGGCGCCGTACGTGGAGTAGGCCGGCGCCGACCGGGGCGCCAGGTACGTGTGCTCCCGGCGCAGCTGGCGCAGCTGGCGGTCGGCCGCGCGGGTGCGCCAGGGCCGCCGGAACAGCAGGATGGTCACGAAGAGCAGCGGGAACTGGATCAGGAACAGCCAGCCGACCGGGCGGTCGTTCGCCACGCCGGCGAAGAACCGCAGCGTGCCGACCGCCAGCAGGGCGACCAGCAGCATCGGGCCGAGGCGCAGGGCGGCCCGCCGTTCCGCGGTCAGCGCCAGGCCGCGCTGCTCCAGAGCGGTGCGGAGCTGGTCGAGGGCCGACCGTACCCACTGGTCCTGACGCAAATCCCGAGTGTGGACACCGCGGCCCGCGGCGACGTGGATCGCCTGGTCGAGCGGGGTGACGCCGGCCGGCAGTGGACCGCCGGTGGTGAGCCGCCGACCGCGTGCGCTGATCGCCCCGCTGCTCCGCAGCCCGCCGAGGGAGGTCCAGACGGCCAGCTGCTCGCCGCCGTTGAGGTACGCGACCTGCTGGGGGCCGAGCGGGCCGGCGTCCGTCGACTCGCCGCCGAGCACGCGGGCGCGCTGGACGAGCGTGCCGATGACGAGCACGGCGGCGGCCAGCAGGTAGAGCCGGAGGAAGACCGGGCCGGGGATGCCCCAGGTGTCGCTGGGGGCCGCGAGGACGGTCATGTGCTGCTCCTGTCGCGAGGGGGATCGCGGCCCCATTGTGGAGCAGCGCCGCCAGCACCCGCCGCGCGTGAGGGCGCAGTTACCGGACCGCAACGCGCGGAGGCTCGCGCACACCGGTCAGCGGCGGCGGACCGCCTCCTCCACGAGGTCTAGCACCGGGCCGAGGTCACCGGCGGGCCGGCCCATCGCCAGGTGCAGGACCAGGCCGTCGTACGCCAGCTCGAGGAACTGCGCCAGCACGTCGATCGGCACGTCGTCGCGCAGGACGCCGGCCTCCCGCTGCCGCACCAGGCGGTCGCGGGTCGCCTCGGCGATGGCCGCGGACCGCTCCGCCCACCGCTTGGCGAACGCCGGATCGGTCCGCAGCCGGCGGGACACCTCCAGCTGGCTGCCCAGCCAGCCGGTCGTGTCCGGCGAGACCGCCCGGGCCAGCAGGTCGCGCATCACCTGGACCAGGCCGTTGCGGGCGACCGTCTCGACCATCGTGGCCGCGTCGTCCTCGGCGACGGCGAGGAAGAGCGAGTCCTTGTCACGGAAGTGGTGGAAGATCGCACCCCGGGACAGCCCGGTGGCCTCCTCCAGGCGGCGCACGGTCGCGCCCTCGTACCCGTGCCGGGCGAAACAGGCCCGCGCCGCGGCGAGGATCTCCTGCCGGCGCGCGTCGAGCTGGTCCTGACTTACTCTGGGCACGGGTCGATCGTGTCAGGTCACCCCGCGTCACGCAAACCGTACGTACGGCTTGTGGCCGCTCACCCCGCCGGTCCGCCGGTTAGGATCCGCGCGTGACGCCACCCCCCACCGCCCCCGCCCTCCCCGCCGCACCGTTGACCGTCGCGGCGGTGCAGTCCCAGCCCGTCCCGGGAGACCTGACCGCGAACGCGGCCAGCGGCGCGGCCCTCGTACGCCGGGCAGCCGGTGCCGGGGCGCGGGTGGTCGTCCTGCCGGAGCTGTTCCTGCCCGCGTACCACCCGCCGACCCTCGCCGCGGATCCGGCCGGCACGGACGTCACGGCCGACCTGGCGCGGCGCGTCGCGGACCCTCGCCTGGACCCGCTGCGCGACACCGCGCGCGACGGTGGCACCGTCGTCGTGGTCGGCGCGGCGGTCCGGCAGCCCGACGGCCGGCGGACCATCTCCGCCCTGGTGGTGGACCGGGCCGGGGAGGTCCGCGTCGGGTACGACAAGCAGCAGCTCTGGAGCGGCGAGCGGGAGCTGTTCGATCCGGGTGACCGGGGCGCCACCCTGCTCGTCGACGGCTGGCGGCTCGGCCTCGGCATCTGCTACGACGGCTGCTTCCCGGAGCACGGCCGGGCGGCCGCGGCGGACGGGGCGCACGCCTACCTCTGCCCGAGCGGCTACCTGGCCGGCTCCGCGCACCGCCGCGACCTCTACTACGCCGCGCGCGCCCTGGACAACACCATGTTCGTGGTGTTCGCCAACGCCGTCGGTGGCGCCGACCCGTGGCGGTTCAACGGCGGCGCCGCCATCTACGACCCGGAGGGCCGTCCGCTGGCCCGGGGCGCCGACACCGGGGAGGCGGTGCTGGTCGCCACGCTGGACCCGGACGCGCTGGCCCGTACCCGCGCCGCCCACTCCATGCTCCTCGACCGGCTTCCCGATCAGGGGCTCACCCGTTCGTCGTTGACGGCCTGACGGACGGCGACCCGGCACTCGGCCCTGTCGGCGGGACAGGTCGGTCCCGTAAGGTTCCCGAGTGCCGCTGCTCCTGCTCGATCTGGACAACACGCTGCTCGACCGGGAGGGTCCGTTCCGCGCCTGGGGCGAGCAGTTCCTGGCCAGCATCGGTGCGCCGGCCGCAGACATCGACTGGCTGCTCTCCATCGACGCGGACGGGCTCACCGACCGCTGGGACATCGCCGACGCCATCCGCGACCGGTACGCGCTGCGGATCCCCTCCATCGACCTGGTGGAGGAACTGCACGACGGGGTGGTGGCGTACACCCGCCTGGACCCGCTCGTGGCCTGCGCGCTGCGGATCGCCGACGGCGCCGGCTGGGTGCCCGTGGTGGTGACCAACGGTGCGGTGCGCCAGCAGGACGCCAAGATCCGGGGGACCGGGCTGGACCGGTACGTCGCCGACTGGGTCATCTCCGAGGAAGCCGGTGTGAGCAAGCCGAACCCGAGGATCTTCGCGCTGGCCGCCCAGCGGGTCCGGATGCCGTTGCGGGGAGCCTGGGTGATCGGCGACGGCCCGGAGGCGGACATCGGCGGCGCGGCCGCCATCGGCCTGCCGAGCGTCTGGCTGCACCGGGGCCGGACCTGGACCGACGGTCGGTTCGCCCCGACCTACACCGTGGACGGCCTGATCGCGGCCGTCGCCACGGTCCTCGGCGCCTGACCCGGGCCCGTGGCGGGAGGGCCGGTCCGGACCGGCGCGTAAATCGGTTGCCCCGCCGGCCGCCGGCGGTGAGCATGGTGCCGCACCCGCACCGCCGCCGGCCGTCGCCAGCGGTCGTCGTGCGTCACGCGAACCCGGGCCGGACGCCCGGTCGAGGAGAGGGGGTCGGTCATGGCCGTCTTCGCAGGTCGCTTCCACCTGCCTCCAGCAACCTCGACCAAGGGACTCTCACCGCAGTGCGCGATCACGACCTTCCGGCGCCGGAGCGCCGTACCCGCGGCAAGCGCCGCTTCGACGACGACGAACCACACTTCCTGAAGCGCGGCCGGCCCGCCGAGCCGCTGCTCACCGACCCCGACACCGAGCCGGACCCGGAGACGGGGGAAACCTGGTCCTCCTGGGACGACGCGGTCCACGGGCCTGAACCGCACCCGGACTGGCTGGTCACCGAGCTGGCCGCCAAGGACATCGACCTGGGCGTGCTGAAGACCGGCAAGGAGGCCGACGTCCACCTGGTTCGCCGGGCCGTACCCGGCACCGACCGGTCCTGCCTGCTCGCGGTCAAGCGGTACCGGGACGCCAACCACCGGCTGTTCCACCGGGACGCCGGCTATCTGGAGGGGCGCCGGGTCCGCCGGTCCCGGGAGATGCGGGCGATGACCGGTCGGACCTCGTTCGGCCGCCAGATGATCGCCGGGCAGTGGGCGGCGGCCGAGTTCGCCGCGCTGAGCCGGCTCTGGGAGATCGGCTCGCGGTACGGGACGATCGCCGTGCCGTACCCGGTGCAGCTGCGCGGGACCGAGCTGATGCTGGAGTTCCTCGGCGACGCCGACGGCGGGCGCGCCGCCCCGCGACTGGCCCAGCTGCGGCCCGAGGGGGAGGAGCTGCGCGACCTGTGGCGGCAACTCGTGGACGCCCTGGTCGTTCTCGCCCGCGCCGGCCACGCCCACGGTGACCTGTCGCCGTACAACCTGCTGGTGCACGCCGGGCGCCTGGTGCTCATCGACCTGCCGCAGGTCGTCGACCTGGTCGCCAACCCGCAGGGCGCCGAGTTCCTGGCCCGGGACGTGCGGGTGGTCGCCACCTGGTTCGCCGCGCGCGGGCTGCCGGCGGCGCAGGCCGACCCGGCGGCCCTGACCGAGCTGCTGCTGGATGAGGCTGGCCTGCGCTGATCGGGATCCCCCCGGGCGGCAGGCCAGGCCGCCCGGGACCGCGCGACGGTCCGGCGCCGCCCACGAGGGCAGCGCCGGACCGCCGGGCCGGTCGCCGAGGCCGTCGGCCCCTCACTGGAGGTAGCGCTCGACCTCCGGCACCGGGCGTGCGCCCTGCGCGTCGGGATCGCCGTGGGTCGTCCGGGCGGCGCGCCGCCGGCGCAGCAGGTCCCAGCACTGGTCCAGGGACTCCTCCAGCTCACGCAGGCGGGTGCGGGCCTCCTCGTCGGTGCCCACCTCGTTGGCCTGGGCGTCGGCGCGGAGCCGATGCTCCTCGTCGACCAGCTCGGAGATCCGCTTCAGGATGGTCTTGTCGTCCATGACCATGAGCCTGTCACAGGGCGCCCGGGAACGCCCGCGATCGGACCGGGCGGGGCCGGTTGGCTCCCGGGCCGGTACGAGGTGGCGAGGAGACGTGGCGGCGCGAATTGTTGCGGGAGCAAACGCTGCCCCGTCAACTACCAGTCTGAAGTCCGAAGCCCGCACGCTGGCACGGGTTGCAAGGGGCCGGAAGACTGCTCGGTTGGTATGGACACAGACCGAACCCGGTCGTTACCGAGGATGGCGACGAACTACACTGTGGATCGCCGAGGGCAGGTCCCTGCGCGTGCCACGTGGCCAGTCACCGAACCTGCCGTTCACGGTCCAGCGAATGCCTTGCGGGCCGCCGCTCCCGCCTCCGCTCGCGGGATCCAGAGTCGTCGGGTGACGAAGATGATCATCCATTGCGTGAACTGAGTTACAACTTGCACACTGACTGTGCTGCAACTTCCACCGGGCGCCACAAGGCTTACCGGCGGGGCGGCAGGGGAGGGGGATCGGGTTGACGGCGCCGCGGACCAAAACCAAGTCCATTCCCGCCCGGAAGGCCCTACCGTGGCTGATCCGCGACACCCACCAGGCGCTCGTCGACATCGCCAACCGGTCCGGCGGTGGCGCCGTCCGCGTCGGGCTCGGCGTCTCGAGCGCCTACCTTGTCACCAATCCCGACGACATCCAGCGGGTGCTCGAGCAGGCGGACGTCTACCCGCGCCCGGGCGACACCGCGCTGTGGCGGTCGGTGCGCAAGCTCGTCGGCGACGGCATCCTTGCCGAAGGCGACACGTGGACGGCCAGCCGGAGGACACTGGCTCCGCTGTTCCGAGCCACCCGCGTCGACGCCTTGGTCGGCACCATGGCCGAGGCCATCGAGGGGTCGGCAGGCCGGCTGGACGAGGCGGCTGCGACGGGAACGCCAATCGACATCGGTGCGGAGCTGTCTCGCATGGTTGCCGCCGCCATCATGCGGGTCTTCTTCGCCGACCGGGTCTCTGTGGACTCCGCCCTGCGAATCATGGCAGCGCAGGAGGTGATCGTCACCTCGATGGCGCCGCGCCTGCTCGCACCCTTCGTGCCCTGGTGGATCCGGCTGCCTGGCGACCGACAATTCCACGCAGCAGTCCAGGCCATCGACGACATCCTCCTCCCAGTGCTGCGCGAGGCGCTCCAGCGACCGGGCGACGGTGACGATGTCCTGTCGACCCTCGCTCGCGCCCGCACGGCCGACGGGCACGCGTTGAGTGAGAAGCAGATGCGCGATGATCTCGTGTCGATGGTCGCCGTCACGACCGAAACAACGTACGTCGTGCTCACCTGGCTGTGGCCGGTCCTCGCCAACCATCCGCACATCGCCGCCCGGCTCTACGACGAGATCGATGAGGTCGTGGGCCGGAACCCCGTCCGTGCCGACCACCTGCCGAACCTGGCCTACACCAAGATGGTTCTGCAGGAACTCCTCAGGCTCTACCCCGCCGGATGGATCGTGCCCCGCCGGGCGGCCGCCGCCGACGTCCTCGGCAGGGTACGGATCGAACAGGGCAGCACCATCGTCCTGTCCCCGTACGCCACCCACCGTATGTCGTCCCTCTGGGGGCCGAACGCAGAGGTCTTCGACCCCGAACGCTTCGCGCCCGGGCGCGAAGGGGCGGAGGAGCGGCACCGCTACGCGTACTACCCTTTCGGCGGCGGGAAGCACCGGTGTCTCGGCGAGCACCTGTTCAACCTCGAGGCCATCCTCATCGTGGCCACGCTGCTGAGCAGATTCCGGTTCACCCTGACCGATCCCGCCCTTCCCGGCACGAGGGTAGCCGCTTCCCTTCGCCCTGCCCGTCGCGTCAAAATGATCTTGACGCCCCTCGAACGGACCGCCGCACGATAGGAGCCGCCCGTGCCCCCATCCCTCCTCAACGACGGATTCGCGGCCGCGTCCGACCAGGGACGGATCTGCTCGGTCGCCGCGCGGGGCCAGCGTGACCTGCAGCAACAGGTGAAGGTCTATCCGAGCCTGTTCCCTAACCCGCCGGTCGACGACGCCATGCTCAGCGCCCTGGCGCTGTCCACGGCGTTCATCGCCCCGTGGTGCGGCGCGGGGCAACTGCGCATCGCCAACCGCGCCTCCCTCTGGGTCACCGCCGAGGACTGGCAGATCGACAACGTGGCGACCGCGCTGGACGACGTCACCGCGACGGTGTCCGCCTGCGTGGCCGTCGCCGGCGGCGCCACGCCGGCGGCCGGCGACGAACTCGCTCAGTTCCTCGCCGACATCCGCGACGAGTTGGCCGCCAGCGCCGCGTTCGCGGCGGTGCAGCCGCTGTGGATCGACGAGGTCCGTCGGATGCTCACCGCGGACGCGCGGGAGTGGCGGTGGCGCGCTGCCCGGGCTGACGACGAGACGCAGGTGCCCACGTTCGCCGAGTATCTGGCCAACGCGGACAACTACGGCGCCAGCTTCGTGAACGCCTCGCACTGGATCGCCACCGGTGACGAGCAGACGCTGAACCACCTCCCCGAGCTGCTCGCCGTCAGCCGTGCGGTGCAGCAGGTCCTGCGGCTGGTCAACGACCTGGCCAGCTACGAGCGGGACGTCAAGACCGGCGACCTCAACTGCCTCATGCTGGGCGTCGACCGGGTCGAGGTCGAGCGGCAGGCCGCCGACCGGATCGGCCAGTGCCGCGCCCTCCTGCAGAGCCTGCACGGGTCGTGCCCGCAGCAGGCGCTCTATCTCGCCCGGGAGATCGGGTTCACGACCGGCTTCTACCACGGGACCGACTTCTGGGGGAGCCATGAGCGCTGACCGCCAACCCCAGACCCCGCTGCTGGCCGGTCCTGCGGCCGGCCGCCGCAGCCGCGCCGCTGATGACCTGCTCACGGCGATGGCCCTCGAACCGGCCGGCCAGGTCTCGCCGTCGCTGTACGAGACCGCCCGGCTTGTCAGCCTGGCCCCCTGGCTGACCGGCCATGCGGAACGCGTGCGGTACCTGCTCAGCAGCCAGCGTGCAGACGGCGGATGGGGGCCGCCCGAGGGGTACGCCCTGGTGCCGACGTTGAGCGCGGTCGAAGCCCTCCTCGTGGTGCTCCGCACGGCGCCGGCGGTCGATCCGCTGACCCGGGCCGTCGATCGTGGACTGCAGATGCTCACGCGGTGGCTCAGCGCGGCGCGTTCCATCCCCGACACGCCCGCGGTCGACCTCATCGTGCCCGCGCTGACCGCCGCCATCAACCGGCACCTCACCCGGGCGGACGCGCCGCCGGCGCTGAGGCATTGGCGGGCAACCCCGCGCCTGCGCCTCCCCAACGGGATGGACGACCGTCGACTCACGGCCGTCCACGGCCTGATCGGCGCCGGCCGGGCAGTGCCGGAGAAGCTGCTGCACGCCTTGGAGGTGGTCGGCGCGCTCGCCCGTGGCGCCCAAGGCGTCCGGCCCACCCCGTCGGGCGTCGTGGGCGCATCGCCGGCCGCCACCGCCGCCTGGCTGGGACCGCCTGACGCCGGTGAGCGGCATCCGGGCGCATGCGCCTACCTGGAGGGCGTCGTCCACCAGCACGGCGCGCTGGCGCCCTGCGCGACGCCGGTCACCGTCTTCGAGCGGGCCTGGGTCGTCGCCACCCTCACCCGAGCGGGTATCGCGGTCGCACCGGCACCGCACCTGATCCGCACCTTGACCGCAGACCTGTCGCCCGCCGGCATCACGGCCGGGCCCGGGCTACCGCCGGACGCCGACACGACGGCCGTAACGTTGTATGCGCTCACCCGTCTCGGTGTCCACGTCGACCGGGAGTGCCTGTGGCGGTACGAGACGCCGGATGGCTTCTGCACCTGGCCTGGCGAAGACGGCTACTCGGTGACCACCAACGCTCACGTCCTCGATGTCATCGGCCAGCACCTTGCCACGCGCCCGGACGCCCAGCCGCGCTATCGGGCAGCCGCCCGTCGCCTGGTCGACGCGCTGCAACAGCGTCAGCAGCCAGACGGCAGTTGGCTGGACCGCTGGCACGCCTCCCCGTACTACGCCACGATGTCCTGCGCCCTGGCTCTCGCTGAGGTCACCGGCCCGCCCGTAGCCGTCACGTCGCTCACCAGGGCAGCGGACTGGGTCGTCAGCAGCCAGCGCGCCGACGGCTCGTGGGGTCGCTGGGAAGGCACGGTGGAAGAGACGGCGTACGCGGTGCAGGTGCTCGCCGCCGTCGGCCGCGGCCGGCCCGGCGCCGAGGAGGCCATCGAGCGCGGCGACGCGTACCTCGCGGCGAACTCCGCGGCGCAGGACGTGGGGCCCGCGCTCTGGCACGACAAGGACCTGTACCGCCCCACCATGATCGTACGGGCGGCGCTGCTCGCCGCCCGGCACCTCGCGTCAGGTTCTGACTCGGCCCGGTTCCAGCCGGATCTCTCGCTGACCGGATGACGAGCGACGTCGATTCCTCGAACTCCCCTCGGCGGCTTCACCTGCTGTAACCGTTGATTTACGCCCCGACCTTGAGCGGTGAGTCAGACAACTGCTAGCGTGCCCCGGTCTGCACACTCGAATCGCTTGTACGGCAAGCATTGTCGGCAAGTTGCTGATGTCCGGCATGGGACGGTCTAATGCGGTCTCGCAGCACGAATCTGCGCGCGAAAGTTGTTGCTCTCCTGCTGTCACTGGTCGCGCTGTGGGCATTCGCCGCCTGGGTGACAGTCCGAGACGGAGTGAACCTGCTCGGGGTCCAGGCGGTCGACAGTCAGATCGTCGGACCAAGCGAACCCCTGCTGCTTGAGCTACAGGTCGAACGCCGGTTGTCCACCGCCCAACTCGGCGGGGGCAGCCCGGACCGCGCGAAAGCCCTCGCCGCCAGCCGGATGAAGGTCGACGCCGCCGCGGCGAGGTTCAGGTCGACGGCGCAGAGCTGGCTGGCCGAACTGGTCAGCAGCGCCGAGGCCGAAAGCACCGTCAACGCGGCCATCGCCGCGTTGGACACTCTGCCCGCCACCCGTCGGTCGATCGACAACCGCGACCTTGGTCGAGAGCCGGCCGCCCAGGCGTACACCGACCTCATCGACTCCCTGTTCAAGCTGTATGACGTCGTCGGCGGCCTCGACGACCGGGAGATCGAGGCGGACACGCGCCACCTGATCGAGCTCTACCGGATCCGAGAGCTGATCTCGCAGGAGGACGCCCTGCTGTCCGGCGCCCTCGCGGCCGGCCGGATCACCGCCCCGGAGAACGTGCGGTTCACCGAGCTCGTCGCGGCGCAGCGATTCCTCACCAACCGGGCATCCGGGCAACTCCGGCCCTCCGACAGGGCCCTGTTCGACCAGGTGGTCGCCGGTCAGGCATTCACGAAGCTCCGCGACCTGGAAGACCGGATCCTCGCTGGCGAACGCGGAACGTCCAAGCTGCCCGTCACGACCCAGGAATGGAACACCAGCACCGAATCGGCTCTGACCGAACTGCAGAGCATGGTG
This sequence comes from Micromonospora thermarum, assembly GCF_012034245.1. Lineage (GTDB taxonomy): Bacteria > Actinomycetota > Actinomycetes > Mycobacteriales > Micromonosporaceae > Micromonospora > Micromonospora thermarum. The sequence continues at coordinate 160,245 of NZ_JAATEO010000009.1, forward strand.
CTCGACGCCGGCGACGCCTTGGTGGAACGTGCCACGCCGATCGCGGTCGGGGTCGTCGTTCGGCTGGTGCTGGCCGCCGGGCTCGGTCTGCTGGCCGTCATCGCCTCGATCGTCGTGTCGGTAACCACGGCCCGTGCGCTGGTCGCCCAGTTGCAGCGCCTCCGCGCCGCAGCCCACCAACTGGCCGACGAGCGGTTGCCCGGCGTGGTCGAGCGGCTCGGCCGCGGCGAGAAGGTCGACGTCGACGCCGAGGCCCCGCCGCTCGACTTCGGTGACGACGAGATCGGCCAGGTGGGCCAAGCGTTCAACCGGGTTCAGCAGACTGCCATCCGCACCGCGGTGGAGCAGGCTGAGCTGCGACGTACCGTCCGGGATGTCTTCCTCAGCCTCGCCCGCCGGACCCAGGCCCTCGTGCACCGGCAGGTCAGCCTGCTTGACGCGATGGAGCGGCGGGAGCAGGACGCCCAGGAACTGGAGGATCTGTTCCGGGTCGACCACCTGGCCGTCCGGATGCGTCGCAACGCGGAAAACCTCGTGGTGCTGTCCGGCGCGACGCCTGGCCGTACCTGGCGCCGCGACGTGCCGATGGTCGACGTCGTCCGCGGCGCCGTGCAGGAGGTCGAGGACTACGCCCGGGTCACCGTCATGCCCCTCGGGTCCGTCGGACTCGCCGGCCGGGCGGTCGGCGATGTCATCCACCTGCTCGCCGAGCTGATCGAGAACGCGCTGTCCTTCTCACCCCCGCACACGGAGGTCCACGTCCGAGGGCAGGCGGTGGCACGGGGCTTCGCCATCGAGATCGAAGACCGCGGGCTCGGCATGGACGACGAGGAGTTCGCGGCCGCCAACGAGCAGATCGCCAGCAACCGCGAGTTCCAGCTGGAGAACGCCAACAAGCTCGGTCTGTTCGTGGTCAGCCGGTTGGCGGCTCGGCACAGGCTCGGCGTGCACCTGAAGGGCTCACCGTACGGCGGCACCACCGCGGTGGTGCTGATCCCGACGGAGCTGATCACCAACGAAGAATCAGTGGCGACCGTGCCCGTCGCGACCCGCCAGGCGGCCACACCTACCGCCTCCCCTGCCGATCCGGCACAGCAAGACCGTGAGCCGGTGCTCGCGTCCGGCGGCCCTGTTGCCGGGACCGAGGCCCCTGCGCAGTCTGCGCTTACGTCGCCGACGCCCAGCCTGGGAGTTCCCGCCGTGCGCCATGACGCGCCACGACCGCCCGCGTCGGCAGACGCCACCAGTGGCCGCACGGCGCCGGTTCAAGCGGCGTCCAACTCGACGCCCGACCTGCAGCCGCGGGAGTCCCACACGCCCGGTGGCCTTCCTGTCCGCGTGCGCCAGAGCAGCCTCGCACCGCAGCTGAGGGACAGCTCCGGCCCGACCGAGGACACCACAGACAGCGATCTGACCAGATCGCCCGATCACGTCCGCCGGATGATGGCTTCGTACCAGAGTGGCAGCCTGCGCGGCCGCGCCGATGCCGAGCGCCTGCGGGACGAGGACGGCGACGCGGGAGCGGATGACTCGGCAGCGCCCGGGACCGAGCGGTAGAAAGAGGATCGAGAGTGGTACAGCACAGATCGAGCGGCGATCTGGCCTTCTTGCTCAACGACTTGGTGGGCCGGGTCAAGCAGGCCGAGCATGCCGTCGTCCTCTCCGTCGACGGACTGCTCATTGCCGCCTCGGCGGGACTCAGCCGCGACGACGGAGAACACCTCGCGGCGATCGCCTCTGGAATCCAGAGCCTCGCCAAGGGCGCCGGCGCGCGATTCGCGGGTGGCGGCGCGGTGCGGCAGACCATCATCGAGATGGAGTCCTCGTTCCTGTTCGTCATGGCCGCCGGTCACGGGGCATGCCTGGCGGTTCTCGCCACGGAGGATGCCGACGTCGGGCTTGTCGCTTACGAGATGGCCATGCTCGTCGGTCGCGCCGGCAGGTACCTTGCTGCGCCGGCGCGGTCGCCCGAACAGCCCGTCAACAGCTAGGGGCCGCCATGACACCGTCCGATACAGAGTCCCTGTGGGTGGATGATGACGCCGGACCCGTCGTCCGTCCCTACGCGATGACCCGGGGCCGGGCCGCTGCAAGGAACCGCTACAACGTGATCTCGCTCGTGATGGCCACCACCCGGGTGGCGCCGTCACTCGAGGTCGGCATCGGGCCCGAGCATGTCCATATCGTCAACCTCTGCCAGCGGCCCCTGGCACTGGCCGAAGTCGCCGCGCACCTCAGCCTGCCCCTAGGAACGGTTCGTGTCCTGCTCGACGACCTGCTCGCGCGACGGCTCGTGCGGGTCACCGAGCCCGCGCCCACCAATCTTCCCGACGACTCCGTATTCGAGGCACTCATCAATGGACTACGAGCTCTCTGAGGGCGACGCCGGGGCCGTCCTGCCCACCGCCATCAAGATCCTCATCGCGGGCGGCTTCGGCGTCGGCAAGACCACCCTCGTTGGCGCCGTCAGCGAAACCAAGCCGCTTCGCACCGAGGAGATCCTCTCCGAGCAGGGCGTCGGGGTCGACGACCTCACGGGCGTCGAGTCGAAGTCGACCACGACCGTAGCCATGGACTTCGGCCGGATCAGTTTCGGCGATGACCTGGTGCTGTACCTCTTCGGCACTCCGGGTCAGGACCGGTTCTGGTTCGTCTGGGACGAACTGGCGCTGGGGGCTCTCGGCGCCGTCGTCCTGGCGGACACCCGCCGCCTCGCCGACTGCTTCCCCTCGGTCGACTACTTCGAACGCCACGGGCTGCCGTTCATCGTCGCGGTGAACTGCTTCGACGGGGCGCGCCGCTACAGCCTCGACGAGGTGAAGGCTGCCCTCAACCTTGACCCGGACGTGCCGGTGACGCTGTGCGACGCCAGGGAGCGGGAATCGAGCAAGGACGTCCTCATCACCCTGCTCCAGCACGTGATGAAGGGCCGCGGAGCGGGCCGCGCACGGCAAGCAGTCGGGTCCTGACCATCTCCTACTCACCTGCCCGATCGGCGTGGCTTGGTGGGCAACGCGGCGTACGACGCCTTCAGGACGGCGCTCGGGCGGCTGCGGCACCTACCCGACCGAGGAGCCGCCGGTCATCAGCCAGCAGCGGATGGCGGAGTGCTGCGTTGGGCAGCGGCAATCAGCCCGCCGGCGTCTCGGTACAGCTGGGGCGACACGCCGAATGTCACGCGGAAGAGGCGACTGAAGTGGGCTTTGTCCGCGAAGCCCCATCGAGCCGCGATGGTGTAGATGGGTCGGTTCCGCAGTGATGGGTCACGCAAGTCGCGGGCACAGCGGTCGAGACGCTTCGCGCGGATGAGTCCCGCTATGCTCCGGTCTTCCTTCTCGAACAGCCGGTGCAGCGTCCGGACGGAGATGTGGTGCGCGGCCGCGACCGCCGTCGGGTCGAGGTCTGGGTGATCGAGATTCCTGTCGATGAACGCGGTGATCTGCGTGCGGAGGGAGCCGTCGCGGACCTCCTCTGCGAGGGTGTCGGCAACGTCAAGCCGCTGCCCGAGCGCTGCGGCCACGAGTTCGCGAGCGACGTTGTCCAGCCGGGCGGCGTCGCCCGCGGCGTACTCGTCCGGGTGGTCGAGGATTCGCTTGACGAACTGCCCGAGCAACGCTCCGAACCCCTCAGTGGCGGGGATGTTGGTCCCGAGCAGCTTGTCGACCTTGTCCGGGTGCAGAGGGATCAGCGCGTGCGGGACGAGCAGGGTCAGGGTCGTCACCTGGTCATTGGTCTGGGCGTCGGCCCGATGGGTCGACATGTGCGGGCGGGATGTATCAACCAGGGCGAAGCTCCCGGCGATGAGTGGGTTCTCCTGCCGTCCCTGGGTCAAGCCACCGGTACCTGACAGAGGCAGCGCCAGGTGGTACATCTCCGGGTCGCTGCTGCGAATCTGCTTCGCCGTCCGCTGCATGTGGAGCGACGGGTACTGCCAGGACGACAGGACGATGTCCCCCAACGCGACGACCCGCGCCTGGGCGCGGAAGTTCCCGGCGTGGTCGCTCTGGACTCGCATGGGCACGGACTCCCGGGCGACGAGGTCGTGCCAGAAGCCGAACCGCTCGCTTTCCGGCAGCACCGCGGTGTCCAGCGATTCGACGGCGAGCATGAGCTGAGCCCCTGTCTCCCTCTTTCCACCCGGCAGTCCGGACATCCGTATCAGCGGAGCGTACCGAGCGGATCCCGTCGCGATGGTGTGCGGGTTGCAGAACATCCCTGCTTGGCGTGATCGCGCGGGGCAGGTTGTGGCGATGATCGCTCGACAGCGCGTTGCGGCTTTCGGGACACCGACCGGTACGGCCAGGGCCCCTTCCCGGTGTCGGGAAGGGGCCCTGGCCGCGTGGTCGGTCAGCTGGCGATCATGCGGCGCAGCACGTACTGCAGGATGCCGCCGTGCCGGTAGTAGTCCGCCTCACCCGGGGTGTCGATGCGGACGACCGCGTCGAACTCCACACCGCTGTCGGTGGTGACCTTGACGGTCCGCGGGGTCTCGCCGTCGTTCAGCGCGGTCACCCCGGCGATCGAGAAGGTCTCGGTGCCGGTGAGGCCCAGCGACTCGGCGGTCTCGCCGGCCGGGAACTGGAGCGGGAGGACGCCCATGCCGATCAGGTTGGAACGGTGGATCCGCTCGTACGACTCGGCGATGACGGCCTTCACGCCCAGCAGCATCGTGCCCTTGGCCGCCCAGTCGCGGGACGAGCCGGAGCCGTACTCCTTGCCGGCCAGGACGACCAGCGGGATGCCCGCCTCCTGGTAGGCCACCGAGGCGTCGTAGATGGTCGTCTGCTCGCCGGTCAGGTGGTTGACCGTGAAGCCACCCTCGACGCCGGGCACCAGCTGGTTGCGCAGCCGGATGTTGGCGAAGGTGCCCCGGATCATCACCTCGTGGTTGCCCCGGCGCGAGCCGTACGAGTTGAACTCGTGGCGCGGCACGCCGTGCTCGGCGAGGTACGTGCCGGCGGGCGAGTCCGCCTTGATCGAGCCGGCCGGGGAGATGTGGTCGGTGGTCACCGAGTCGCCCAGCTTGGCCAGCACGCGGGCGCCGGTGATGTCACCGACCGCCTTCGGCTCCCGCTCCATGCCCTCGAAGTACGGGGGCTTGCGGACGTACGTCGACTCGCCCTCCCAGGCGAAGGTGTCACCGGTCGGCGTCGGCAGCGACTGCCACCGCTCGTCCCCGGCGAAGACGTCCGCGTACGCCGAGCTGAACCCGGTGGCGCCGATCGCCGAGGCGATGACGTCCTGGATCTCGGCGGTGTTCGGCCAGATGTCCCGCAGGAACACCGGGTTGCCCTGGCTGTCCTCGCCGATCGGCTCGTTGGCCAGGTCGATGTCCATCGTGCCGGCGAGCGCGTACGCGACCACCAGCGGCGGGGACGCGAGGTAGTTCATCTTGACGTCCGGGTTGATCCGGCCCTCGAAGTTCCGGTTGCCGGAGAGCACCGAGACGACCGCGAGGTCGTTCTCGTTGACCGCGGCGGAGATCTCCTCCGGCAGCGGGCCGGAGTTGCCGATGCAGGTGGTGCAGCCGTAGCCGACCAGGTGGAAGCCCAGCTTCTCCAGGTACGGCGTGAGGCCGGCCCGCTCGTAGTAGTCCATGACGACCTTCGAGCCCGGCGCCAGGGTGGTCTTCACCCAGGGCTTGCGGGACAGGCCCTTCTCCACCGCGTTGCGGGCCAGCAGCGCGGCACCGATCATCACCTGCGGGTTGGACGTGTTGGTGCAGGAGGTGATCGCGGCGATCACCACCGCGCCGTGGTCCAGCTCGAACTCGGTGCCATCGGCGCCGGTGACCCGGATCGGGTTGGTGACGCGGCCGCCGGATCCCACCGCGGCGGTCTCCAGGTCGCGCGGGGCGTCGGCCGGGTCGCTGACGGCGTTGGCCGGGGAGTCGCTGGCCGGGAAGGACTCGGCGCTGGCCTCGTCGGCGTGGCCCTGCACGCCGTACGGCGGGTTGCTGCGCAGGCCGCCGCGCGGGTCGGCGTCGGTGCCGGTCTGGTCGTCGGCGACGTAGTCGGTCAGGGACGCGCGGAACAGGGTCTTGGCGCTGCCCAGCGGCACCCGGTCCTGCGGGCGCTTCGGGCCGGCGAGGGACGGCTCGATGGTGCTCAGGTCGAGCTCCAGGCGCTCCGAGTACTCCGGCTCGGCGGCCGGGTCGTGCCAGAGGCCCTGCTCCTTGGCGTACGCCTCGACGAGCGCGACCTGCTGCGGGTCCCGGCCGGTCAGCTCCAGGTAGCGGACGGTCTCGGCGTCGATCGGGAAGATCGCGACGGTCGAGCCGTACTCCGGGGACATGTTGCCGATGGTGGCCCGGTTGGCCAGCGGCACCGCGCTCACGCCGGGGCCGTAGAACTCGACGAACTTGCCGACCACACCGTGCTTGCGCAGCATCTCGGTGATCGTGAGGACCAGGTCGGTGGCGGTGGTGCCGGCCGGCATCTCGCCGGAGAGCTTGAAGCCGACGACCCGCGGGATGAGCATGCTGACCGGCTGCCCGAGCATCGCGGCCTCGGCCTCGATGCCGCCGACGCCCCAGCCGAGCACGCCCAGGCCGTTGACCATCGTGGTGTGCGAGTCGGTGCCGACGACCGTGTCCGGGTACGCCTGGCCGTTGCGCTCCATCACCGTACGGGCCAGGTACTCGATGTTGACCTGGTGCACGATGCCGGTGCCCGGCGGGACGACCTTGAACTCGTTGAACGCGGTCTGGCCCCAGCGCAGGAACTGGTAGCGCTCCTTGTTGCGCTCGTACTCCAGCTCGACGTTGCGCTGGAACGCGTCCTCGCGGCCGAACAGGTCGGCGATGACCGAGTGGTCGATGACCAGCTCGGCCGGGGCGAGCGGGTTCACCTTGGTGGGGTCGCCGCCCAGGTCGCGGACCGCCTCGCGCATGGTGGCCAGGTCGACCACGCAGGGTACGCCGGTGAAGTCCTGCATGAGCACCCGCGCCGGGGTGAACTGGATCTCGACGCTCGGGTCGGCCGTCGGGTCCCACGCGCCGAGCTGGCGGATGTGGTCGGCGGTGATGTTCGCGCCGTCCTCGGTCCGGAGCAGGTTCTCCAGGAGGATCTTCAGGCTGTAGGGCAGTCGTTCGTGGCCCTCCACCTTGCTGATCTTGAAAATCTCGTAGCTCGCGTCTCCGACGCGTAGCTGGGTCTTCGCACCGAAGGTGTCGAGGCTCGCCACGTCGTACTCCTTCACACCAGCGACCGTGAGTAGTCCTGAGCAGTCTGTCGCACCGGTCGGGGTGGTGCCCTGCTTAGGCAACACTTACCCGCTGTCCGTTGCTCAACAAAACCGTACGTCCGTCTTGCTATTCGCGCAACCTCGGCCCGGTGTCGTGGCGCGACGACGACGCGGGATGCGGCATGCCGTGGATCTCTGCCACGATGACCGACGTGGAGATCTGGAACAACCCGTCCTGTTCCAAGTGCGTCGGCGCCCGCGACACGCTGGACGAGGCCCGTGTGCCGTACGTGGTGCGGCCCTACCTGGACCAGCCGCCGAGCGCGGCGGAACTGACCGACGTGCTGCGGCGGCTCGGCGTCCGCGCGTGGGACATCTGCCGGACGGGGGAGCGGGCCGCGGTCGCCCGGGGCATGGCCGACTGGCCGCGGGACGAGGCGGCCGAACCGCGCTGGATCGAGGCCATGGTGGCCGCGCCGGAGCTGATCCAACGGCCCATCCTGCTGCTCGACGACGGCGGCGCGCTGGTCGGGCGTACGCCCGAGGCGCTGGCGGAGGCCGTGGAGCGCGCGCGGCCGGGCGACGGGTGAGTCAGGACTCGTCGCGGGGCGCGACCGTCGCCTCCGCGTGCCGGTCCCGCAACCGGGCCCGGATCTCCTCCGGCGTGTACGCCCGGCGCCGCCGCTCCGCGCGGGCGATGACCACACCGGACGCCGCCACGCCGGCCAGGCCCGCCAGACCGAGCACCTTCCACCACCGCAACCGTCGCCGCATCGGCCTAGGGTAGACGCTCATGAGCGTGCGTAAGGGCGCCGCGCCGGCGGGTCCGGCCGGTCGCGTACGGAAGTACGGCGAGGTGGCGGCATGAGTCTCAGCCTGGACGAGGCCGTGGAGCTGACCCGCACCGGCGACGTGTGGGTGTTCCGCGGTCGCAGCGTGCCGGACCGGGCCATCCAGCTCACCACCAACAGCCCGGTCAACCACGTCGGCATGGCGGTGGTCCTGGACGACATGCCGCCGCTGATGTGGCACGCCGAGCTGGGCCGGTCGTTGCCGGACCTGTGGTCGGGCACGCATCAGCGCGGCGTGCAGCTGCACGACCTGCGCGACGCGGTCTGCGTCTGGGCCAACCGGTACGGGCAACGCGGCTGGCTGCGCCAACTGGAGCCACCGGCGGACGCGGAGATGGAGAAGGCGGTGCTGCGGACGATCGCCCGCCTCGACGGCACCCCGTTCCCGTCCACGGCCCAGCTCGCCTGGCGGTGGCTGCGGGGCCGGGCACCGGCGGTGCGGCTGCCCGGCCGGCGGGCGCCGCTCGCCCCGGACCGCGGGGCCGGGCTGAACGGCCGGGTGGCGGACGGCCGGGGCCGCACCCCCGTGCCGGAGCACCGGCTGGAGACAGCGTACTGCGCGGAGGTCGTCGCGGTCACCTACGAGGCCATGGGGCTGCTCCCGCCCGGGCGGCGTCCGAACTGGTACGACCCGGGCCGCTTCTGGAGCGGTGACGACCTCGGCCTGGCCGGCGGTGCGCGGCTCGGCGCGGAGATCGAGGTGCGCATCCCGCCGCGCTGAGGTTTGGGCCGGTCCCGTGCCGGCAATTCCCATCCGCGTGACGGCTTTCACCGACCTCGACGCGTTGACCGACTTCTTCGGGCGGTACGGCGCGGCGCTGACCGCCGGCGACGTGCCCGCCCTGACCGGCTGCTACGCCCTGCCCGGGCTCGTGGTCGCCGACACGTACAGCTTCTCGTTCACCTCGCCGGCGGCGGTGGCACTGTCCTTCGTGGGCGCCGCACCCGACTACCAGGAGCGCGAACTCGTCGCGGCACACGCGGCCATCGAGGACGTGCAGCAGGTGTCGGCGCTGCTCACCATGGTCGCGGTCGAGTGGGAGTTCCTCGACAGCCAGGGCCGCCGGGTCCCGGGGGAGCGCTACCGCTACCTGTTGCGCACCACCGCCGACGGCCCGGCCATCTGCACCGTGGTCCGCCCGGCCTGACCGCCGGAGCCGGACAGACCGACGGGCGCGTGGCGACCGGCCGTTTTCAGCCGTCCGCTGCCCGGTCGGCCGGGTTAGGGGACGGGCCGTTCCGCCGGTAGCGGCCGGTGGCTACGCTGGCGCGGCGGTTCGATGAGGGGGGAACCCGATGTCAGTGCAGCCAGCCGGGGGCACCGGTGGGCGGACCACGTCCAGGGTGCTGGCGTCGGCCCCGTGGATCGTCGTGCTGTCCGGTGTCGCGCTTCTGGTGGTGCTGCTCGTGACGGCGCTGCTGTCGTTCCGTGGGTCCGAACGGCAGGCCGTGCCGCCGCCCGCGCCGCCCATGCTCCTGCCGACGGTGGACGCCGCCGTGCCGGCGACGGGTTCGCCGACGGCCGTCGCGACGCCAACGACCGTCGCGACGCCGACGGCCACACCGACGCGGACCCAGTCAGCGACGCCCAGTTCCCCGGATCCGGCGGTGCCCAGTCCCCGCGTGATGGCCGGGGGTCAGACCACCGGCCAGGTCACCGCGCGCTACGCGGTGACCGCCAGCGACCGCGACTCGTTCGAGGCGGACCTGGTCGTCCGCAACGGGACCGGCCAGGCGCGGGACTGGCGGGTGGAGCTGCTGTTCACCGGCAACGTCAAGAGCATCCGGGTCTCCGGCGCCTCCGGCGTCTCGGTGTCCACCAACGGCAGCGGCTGGTACGTGCTGCGCAGCACGAGGTCGCTCGGCGCGGGGGAGACGGCGTCGGTCCACCTGCGGTTCACCCGCAACGGCGCCGGTGAGGAGCCGGGCCAGTGCACCGTCAACGGCGCCGACTGCGTCATCGGATGACCTGCTCCCCGATCGGCCCGACCCACCCGGCACCGTCCGGCGTGGTCGGTGGCTACGCTTTCCGGACGGCTCGCTGAGGAGGGACATGTCCGGCTCGCGTCGTGCCCCGCGATCGTCCCGCGCCACCGCCGCCATCGCGTCATCGCCGTGGATCCTGGTGGCTGCCGGCGTGGTCGTCATGGTCGTGCTGCTGGTCATCGCGCTCGGCGCGTACCGGGGCCGCAGCGGTGTCGACACGCCGCCGGATCCGCCCGCGCCGCCGCTGCTCCTGCCGGAGGTGCCGTCGTCGTCGGCCACCCCGACCGGGCCGGTCCGGCCCGGGCTGTCGCCGCGCGCGTCGGTCCAGCCCACCACGGGCGTCGCGACGCCCCCGCACCCCGCGCCGCGTGTGACCAGCCGCGCCGCCAACCCCACGTCGCCACCGCCGCCGGCCGGGATGATCGGCCGGTACCGGGTGGTGAACTCCTTCGACGGCGGGTTCATCGGCGAGGTCCTGGTACGCAACGGGACGGCGGAGCGGCGCGGCTGGACGGTGCGTGTGACGTACGCCGGCGGGCGGTTCGTGACCGCCTGGGTCGAGAGCTCTGAGCAGGGCCGCGCGACCGCCATCGAGGGCGGCTTCACCTACCGCAGCGGCGTCGACGTCGCCCCGGGCGGCAGCGCCACGCTGCGCTTCCACATGGAACGTACGGACTCCCGCCCGACCGGTTGCACGGTCGACGGCACGCCCTGCGTCCTCGGCTGACGTCCACCTCGGAGACGCACACGCCGCTCCCGCGGGACCGACTCTTTTAGCCCGCGACGCGGAAAGGGTGCTGCAAGCAGACTGCTTTGTTGCGACTCTGTTTGCAAGGCATTGCAGAATGTTTCGGCAAGGGCTAGCGTGCGGGCGAATCAGCGACCAGAGGAAGGCCGTCGATGAAACCCCCGCCGCTACCGCGCAAGGCCCTGCTCGCCCTCGTCTCGCTCCTGACCCTCACCCTCGTCGGCGCCCCGGTCGCCGTACACCAACTCGACGCCGACGCCAGTGGTCGCGGTGCGGGCACGTCCGTCGATCCGCTCGCCGCCGCCGGCGCGGTCCAGTGGAGCACCGAACCCTCCGCCGCGGCCCTGCTCGCCGCCGGTGGCAGCGAGGCCCGGGCCGAGCAGTTCTACTTCGTCCTGCCGGACCGCTTCGCCAACGGCGACCCGCGCAACGACCGGGGCGGCCTCACCGGTGACCGGCTGAAGACCGGGCACGACCCGGCGGACAAGGGCTTCTACCACGGCGGCGACCTCAAGGGCGTCATGGACCGGCTGGACTACATCCAGGGCCTCGGCACGACGGCCATCTGGCTCGCGCCCGTGTTCAAGAACCGCCCGGTGCAGGGCGCGGGGAAGGACGCCTCCGCCGGCTACCACGGCTACTGGATCACCGACTTCACCCAGGTCGACCCGCACTTCGGCACGAACGACGACCTGAAGCGGCTGGTCACGCTCGCGCACGGGCGCGGCATGAAGGTCTACCTGGACATCATCGTCAACCACACCGCGGACGTCATCAGGTACGCCGAGGACAAGTACGCCTACGTCGACAAGAAGACGTCCCCGTACCGGGACGCGCAGGGCCGGCCCTTCGAGGACCGCCACTACGCCGACGGCACCCGTGACTTCCCGGCGGTCAACACGCGGTCGTTCCCGTACACGCCGGCCTTCCAGACCCCCGCCGACGCGAAGGTCAAGGTCCCGGCGTGGCTGAACGACCCGACGATGTACCACAACCGCGGCGACTCGACCTTCGTCGGCGAGAACAGCGAGTACGGCGACTTCGTCGGCCTCGACGACCTGTGGACCGAGCGCCCCGAGGTCGTGCGGGGCATGACGAAGGTCTACTCCGACTGGGTGCGCACCACCGGCGTCGACGGCTACCGGATCGACACCGTGAAGCACTCGAACCTGGAGTTCTGGCCGCAGTTCAGCCAGGGCGTCGAGCAGGCCGCGGACCAGGCCGGCAAGAAGGACTTCTTCATGTTCGGCGAGGTCTACAGCGCCGACCCGGAGATCACCTCGACGTACGTGCGCCGGGGCGGCCTACCCGCCACCCTCGACTTCCCGTTCCAGGACGCCGCGAAGGGCTTCGTCACGGGCGTGGGCTCCGCCAAGGCCCTCGCGGACGTGTACGCCCGCGACGACCTCTACCACTCGCGGGACACCGACGCGAACCGGCTCACCACCTTCCTCGGCAACCACGACATGGGCCGCATCGGCGCGTTCGTCGCGGGCGGCGGCACCGACGCCGCCACCCACCTGCGCCGCGACCAGCTCGCCCACGAGCTGATGTTCCTCACCCGTGGCCAGCCGGTGGTCTACTCCGGCGACGAGCAGGGCTTCACCGGGGCCGGCGGCGACAAGGACGCCCGGCAGGACATGTTCGCCTCGAAGACCGCCGACTACCTCGACGACGACCTGCTCGGCACCGACCGCACGCACGCCGTCGACCAGTTCGACCCGACGCATCCGATCTACCGGACGATCGCCGAGCTGGGCAGGCTGCGCCAGGCGCACCCGGCGCTGCGCGACGGCGTCCAGGTCACCCGTCACGCCGCCGACGGGCCGGGCGTCTTCGCGGCCTCCCGCGTCGACCGGAAGGAGCGGACCGAGTACGTCGTCGCGGTGAACAACGCGACCACCCCGCAGACTGTCACCGTGGACACCTGGTCGGCCGGCGCCACCTTCGGCAGCGTCTACGGCACGACCGCCGCACCGGTGGCCGGCGGGGACGGCAAGCTCACCCTCACCGTGCCGGCGCTGTCGGCCGTCGTGCACCGGGCCGGCACGCCGATCGCGCTGCCCACGGCGGCGCCCACGATCACCATCACCGCTCCGGAGGCGGACACGCCGGTTCCCACCCGGGCCGCGGTGACCGCCCAGGTGACGGGCGACCCGCTCGCCACCGTCACGGTGGCCACCCGGGTCGCCGGTGGGAAGTGGACGCTGCTCGGCTCGGCCGACCGCGCCCCGTACACCGTGCACCACGACCTGACCGGCCTCGCCGGCGGGACGCGCATCGAGTACAAGGCGGTGGTCCGCGACGGGAAGGGCCGCACCGCCACCGCCCGCTCCACGGCCGTCGTCGGCACGCCCGAGCAGGCCGCCGCCCGCGACTGGCTGGTGGTGCACTACCAGCGCCCGGCCGGCGGGTACGACGACTGGGGCCTCTACGCCTGGGGGGACATCGACCCGGCGTACGTGACCGAGTGGCCCAAGGGGCAGCCCTTCGCCGGTGCGGACTCCTACGGCCGGTTCGCGTGGGTGAAACTCAAGCCCGGCGCGAAGTCGGTGGGCTTCCTCGTGGTCGACAAGAACGGCACCAAGGACGTCGAGCAGGACCGCACGGTCGACGTGACGAAGACCGGCGAGGTCTGGCTGAAGGCCGGCGACCCGACGGTCCACCCGACCCGGCAGGCGGCCACCGGCGAGCCGGACCCGGTCGTCGAGGAGGGTACGGCCGTCCTCCACTACCGGCGGGCCGACGGCAACTACGACGGCTGGGGCCTGCACCTGTGGGACGGCGCGGCCAGCCCGACCGACTGGGCGAAGCCGATGCCGCCGACCCGCGTCGACTCGTTCGGGGCCGAGTTCCGGGTGCCGCTCGCGGCCGGGGCCACCGGGCTGAGCTACATCATCCACAAGGGCGACGAGAAGGACCTGCCCGAGGACCAGCGCCTGGACTTCGCCGGCGCGGGACGCGAGGTGTGGCTGCTCGCCGGCACGCGCGGCCGGCTGCTGCCCGCCGCCACCACCGGCACCGCGAAGGACATCGACCTGACGAAGCAGAAGGCGCACTGGATCGACCGCGCCACCCTCGCCTGGCCGACCGGCCCCACCGACGGCAGGACGTACGCCCTGGTGACCGCGCCGGCCGGCGGGGTGACCGTGGCCGACGGCGAGCTGGCCGGTACGTACACGACGATCCCGCTGCGGGCGCAGCGCAACGGGCTGACCGAGGCGCAGCGGGACCGGTTCCCGCACCTGTGGGCGTACCAGGCCTTCACGGTGGACCGGCGGGACCTGGCCGCGGTGCCGGCGGCGCTGCGCGGGCAACTCGTGCTGACCGAGCGGGACGCCGAGGGCACGCTGCTCGCCGCCACCGGCGTGCAGGTCCCGGGCGTGCTCGACGACGTCTACTCCCGGGCGACCGGGGCGCGACTCGGCCCGACGTTCGCCGGGGGTGTCCCGACGCTCGCGGTGTGGGCGCCGACCGCCCGGACGGTGTCGTTGCAGCTGTTCGACTCGCTGGCGGCGCAGCCGCGTACGCTCGCGATGCGGCGGGACGACCGGACCGGCGTGTGGTCGGTGCGCGGGTCCCGCTCCTGGGCCGGGAAGTACTACCGCTACCAGGTGGAGGCCTGGCAGCCGGCGGCGCAGAAGGTGGTCACCGCGTCGGTGACCGACCCGTACTCGGTGGCGCTCGCACCCAACTCCACGCACAGCCAGATCGTCGACCTGGCCGACCCGCGGCTCGCGCCGAAGGGCTGGGCGGACCTGCGCAAGCCGGCGGCGGTGCCGGCGACGAAGGTGCAGATCTCCGAGCTGTCGGTGCGGGACTTCTCCATCGCCGACACCACCGTCCCGACCGAGCGCCGGGGCACGTTCCTCGCCTTCACCGACCCGGCGACCGCCGGCATGAAGCACCTGACGGCGCTCGGCGACGCCGGGGTCACCCACCTGCACCTGCTGCCGGCGTTCGACTTCGCCACGATCCCCGAGCGCCGCGCCGACCAGAAGCAGCCGCCGTGCGACCTGGCGACGCTGCCGCCGGACTCCGACGAGCAGCAGAAGTGCATCGCCGCGGTGGCCGACACCGACGGCTACAACTGGGGGTACGACCCGCTGCACTACACGGTGCCGGAGGGCGGCTACGCCGTCGATCCGGCGGGCGCGGCGCGCACCACCGAGTTCCGGCAGATGGTCGCCGGGGTGAACGCGGCCGGGCTGCGCGTGGTGATGGACGTGGTCTACAACCACACCTCCGCGGCGGGCACCGACCCGAAGTCGGTGCTGGACCAGATCGTTCCCGGCTACTACCACCGGCTGCTGGACGACGGGACGGTCGCCAACTCGACCTGCTGCGCCAACACCGCCCCGGAACACGCCATGATGGGCAAGCTCGTGGTGGACTCGGTGGTCACCTGGGCGAAGGCGTACAAGGTGGACGGCTTCCGGTTCGACCTGATGGGTCACCACCCGAAGGCGAACATGCTGGCCGTGCGGGCAGCGCTGGACGAGCTGACCGTCGCGCGGGACGGCGTGGACGGGCGGAAGATCCTGCTCTACGGCGAGGGCTGGAACTTCGGCGAGATCGCCAACGACGTCCGGTTCGTCCAGGCCACCCAGGCCAACATGGCCGGCACCGGGATCGGCACGTTCAACGACCGGCTCCGCGACGCGGTGCGCGGCGGCGGCCCGTTCGACGCCAACCCGCGCCAGCAGGGCTTCGCCTCCGGGCTGTTCACCGACCCCAACGGGGACCCGGTCAACGGCTCGGCGGCCGACCAGCGGGCCCGGCTGCTGCACCAGCACGACCTGATCAAGGTGGGGCTCACCGGCAACCTGCGCGGCTACCGGTTCACCAACTCCGCCGGAAAGCAGGTCACCGGGGCCCAGGTGGACTACAACGGGTCGCCCGCCGGGTACACCGCGGCGCCCGGGGAGGCCGTCACGTACGTCGACGCGCACGACAACGAGATCCTGTACGACGCGCTGGCGTACAAGCTGCCGCAGGAGACGGCGGCGGTGGACCGGGCCCGGATGCAGGTGCTGGCGCTGGGCACCGTCGTGATGGGTCAGGGCACGGGCTTCGTCACCACCGGCACCGAGCGCCTGCGGTCGAAGTCGCTGGACCGCAACTCGTACAACTCGGGGGACTGGTTCAACCAGATCCGTTGGGACTGCACCCAGGGCAACGGGTTCGGCGCCGGCCTCCCGCCGGAGCAGGACAACAGGGACAAGTGGCCGTACGCGAAGCCCCTGCTGGCGGACCCGAGGCTGGTGCCGGACTGCGCGGCGATCAACCTGACCGACGCCCGGTACGCGGAGCTGCTCAAGATCCGTGCGTCGTCGCCGGTCTTCGGGCTGGCCACGGCCGAGCAGGTGCAGAAGCGGGTGGCGTTCCCGCTGTCCGGCACGGCGGAGACCCCTGGTGTGCTCACGATGACGCTGGACGGTCGCGGCCTCGACGGGCGCTGGAAGTCGGTCACGGTGGTCTTCAACGCCACCAGCGAGACGGCGACCCAGCAGGTCAGCGGCCTGCGCGGGGCGGACGTGGCGCTGCACCCGGTGCTGCGGACCTCCGCCGACGAGGTGCTGCGGACGGCCTCGTTCGACCGGTCGAGCGGCACCTTCACGGTGCCCGGCCGCAGCGTGGCGGTCTTCGTGCAGCGGTAGTTTCGCATGGTGCGGCCCCCTGCCACCGGAGGTGGCAGGGGGCCGACCTTTGCGCCTAACTGTTCCCTGAAGTGCTGTGAAGCGCCTCAGTTGAAGCAGTCTTCGACGGTCTTGGCGCAGTTGGTGGGGTCGTTGTCGGTGATGGTGGATTCGTCGTCGAGCTTGACCTTGCCATCGTTGTTGAAGACACCACCGGCGATCTTGTTGTGCTCGTCGCCGTTGTCGGCCTTGTTCTTCGTGACCTTGGTGTCGGTCAGGGTGACCTTGCCCTTGTTGTTGTAGATGCCGCCGCCGTTCTTGCCGGCGAAGTTCTCCTTGACCTTGCTGTCGCGCAGGACCAGGGAGGCTCCGAGGTCGTCGTGGTCCTTGTCGTTGGACCAGTTGCTCGAGGCGGGCGCGCCGTTGTGCTCTTCGATCGGCTTGCCGTTGAAGATGCCACCGCCGAAGCGGCCGGCGCTGTTCTCGAGGATCTCGCTGTCGGTGACAGTGGCGCTGGCGCGCTTCTCCTCGTCCTTGTCGTCCTTGTCGTCCTTGCCGTTCTTGCCCCAGGACCCGACGTCGTTGTGCTTCTTCTCGTCGCTGCTGACGTTGTAGATGCCGCCGCCGTCCTTGTGGGCCTTGTTCTTCTCGATCTTGCTGTCCTTGACCGTCAGGACGGTGTCGACGGCGTAGATGCCGCCGCCGTTCTCACCGGCGGTGTTGTTCTTGACGAAGCTCCAGCGGACCTCGACGAAGCCGTCGCTGCTGAACAGGCCGCCGCCGTTCTTCTTGGCGGCGTTGCCCTCGATGAGGGTCTTCTCGATCTCGACGGTGCCGGCCTTGTTGTCCTTGTTGTCCTTGTCGTGCTTGTCGTGCTTGTCGTAGCCGTTGCCGCTCCAGTCGTGCTTCTTCTTGTCGTCGTCCTTCTTCTTGTCCTTGTCACCGTGGCCGTTGGCCACGCCGCCGCCGTTCTTGCCGGCGGTGTTGTTGGTGATGCGGGACTCGCCGCCCTTGCCGTCGCGGGACCCCGAGATCTCGAGGACACCGGCATTGAAGATGGCGCCGCCGTTCTTGCCGGCGTGGTTGTTGTCGAAGATGCTGCTCTCGACCTCGAGCCGGCCGAAGTTGGCGACCGCACCGCCGTTGTTCTCGGCGCTGTTGAGGAAGAACTTGGTGTTCACGAGGTGGGCCTTGCCGCCCCGCTCGACCAGCAGGCCACCGCCGTCGCCCTCGTGCTCCTTGTCGTCCTTGCCGTTCCAGTCCTTGCCGTTCCAGTCCTTGCCGTTGTTGCCGTGCGAGTCGCCGGACTCCTTGCCGTTGCCGCCGTTCCAGTCGTTCTCGCTCGACTCCCGACCGTTCCCGGACGACGCCTTGCCGGCCGCCCGCTGCGCGGCCGCCTTCTCGACAGCCGCCTTCAGGGCCTCCGCGAGCTTGGCCTCAGCCTGCTTCGCAGCCGTCGGCTTCGCGGCCGTCGTCTGCCCCGGAGCGGGCGCCGGGGCCGGAGCACCACCGCCGGTCCCGGACTGCTTGCCGTTGGGCTGCGACCACTCGCGCTTGTCCTTCTCGTCGCGCTTGTCCTTCTCGTCGTGCTTGTCGTTCTCGTGGTGCTTGTCGTTCTCGTGGTGCTTGGGCTTCTCGTCGCCGGCGGCGCCGTTCCTGACCTCGACGTCTTTCAGGGTCAGGTCACCACCGTCGGCCACCCGGAAGATCCGGAAGCCGTCCTTCGAATCGCGCTTGATCGTCGCGCCGTTGCCCTCGATCTTGATGTCCTCCTTGATCGTCGGCAGGCCCGCCTCGTCCTTCTTGTCGAACTCGTCCAGCTCGTAGGTGCAGTCCTTGGCCAACTTCAGCGTGCCGCCGTCGTCGCGGTTGGCCAGGTCCAGGGCCTCGATCAACTCGTCGTCGTCGCAGCCCACCTCCCGCACCCTGTCCTCGTGGCCCTTGCCCTTGCCCTTGCCCTTGCCCTTGTCCCAGTCCTTGTCCCAGTCCTTGTCGTCCTTGCCCTTGTCCTCGTGGCCCTTGTCCTTGTCCTTGTCGTCCTTGCCCTTGTCGCTGTCGCTGACCATCTGGGCGGTGGACCACTTGACGTCGGTCACCCGGTGCGCGCCGGTCACACCCGTCGTGGCGTACGCGACGCCCGCGAGACTGACCGCGCCGGTGAGGCTGGCAACGCCGGTGACGAACCAGAGCCCGCGCCGGCGGAACGGTGAGTTCTTGTCGCGGGTCGGGTCATCGTTATTGCGAAGGTTGTTGGACATCGGAGCTCTCTGTCCTCTCCTTGTACCGACAAGGTCGCTTCGCCGTGGCGAGGCGACCTCCGCTACAAATCGGTTGTAGCTGGCAAACCACACCGTATGGGAGAGTTACTCATGATGAGCGCGTATCCGAAAAAACCCCACATTGGGTACGGAGCGGGTGCGGACGGCGGGAGTGCGGACGTCGCACCCGGAGCGGCATGACCGGGTGCGGCGAATGCGGCCGTGGCGGAAAGCTGACGGAGGCCCCAGGACGTCCCCGAGGGCCTGAGCAGCGCAAACGACGTCGGGCCCCACCACCGGCATCCAGACGACGAGATACGTCGCAGACGCCGGCGGCGGGGCCCGCCGTTGTCGTACGGGGTCAGCCCGGCAGGCGCGGACCCGCCTCCCGCTGCTCGGCCAGCCAGCGCTCCACGTCGTCGGCCGTGCGGGGCAGCCCGGCGGACAGGTTCACCGCGCCGGTCGCGGTGACCAGGACGTCGTCCTCGATCCGGACGCCGATGCCGCGCAGCTCCTCGGGGACCAGCTCGTCCTCGGGCTGGAAGTACAGACCCGGCTCCACGGTGAGCACGTAGCCCTCGCCGAGGGTGCCGTCCCGGTACATCTCCTTGCGGGCGTTCGAGCAGTCGTGCACGTCGATCCCGAGCATGTGCCCGAAGCCGTGCAGCGTCCAGCGGCGGTAGACCGTCGACTTCTCGTCCATCGCCTCGTCCACGCTCACCGGCAGCAGGCCCAGGTTGGCCAGGCCCTCGGCGAGCACCCGCATGCAGGTCAGGTGCACGTCCTTGAACTTCACCCCGGGCTTGATGACGTCGATGCCGGCCTGCTGCGACGCGTACACGATGTCGTAGACCTGCCGCTGGAGAGCGGTGAACCGCCCGTCCACCGGCAGCACCCGGGTCACGTCGGCGGTGTAGAGGTGGCGGTTCTCCACGCCCATGTCCATCAGCAGCAGCTCACCCGGGCGGGTGGCGCCGTGGTTGTGCACCCAGTGCAGGATCGTGGCGTGCTCGCCGGCGCCGACGATCGAGCCGTAGCCGACGTCGTTGCCGTCGTGCCGGGCACGCAGGGCGAAGATCCCCTCCAGTAGCCGCTCGGACACGGCCCGGTCGGCCGGCAGCGCCCGGGCGACGTCCTCGAAGCCGCGGACCGTGGCGTCGATCGCGTCCTGGAGCTGGGCGATCTCCCACTCGTCCTTGACCAGCTTCAGCTCCGAGATGGTGATCGCCAGCTCCCGGTCGCGGGCCGGCTGGCCCTCCTCCCGCGGACCGTCGTACACGCGCACGGCCGCGTCGACGCGGCCGTCGAAGCCGCGGAGCACCCGCGTACGGGCCGGCGCGAGGTCGGCCAGCACCCCGTCCAGCTCGGTGAGGTCCGCGGTGGGCAGGCCCAGCTCGGCCGACTTCTCGGCCAGTGTGTGACGGCGGCCGACCCACAGCTCGCCGTGCCGGCTGCGGAAGAACTCGTCGGTCAGCCGCGACGAGCGGGGGCGCATGTACAGCGTGGCGTCGTGGCCCGAGCCGTTCGGCCGCAGCACGAGAACGCTGTCCGGGTCGTGGTCCCCGG
Organism: Micromonospora thermarum; assembly: GCF_012034245.1. Lineage (GTDB taxonomy): Bacteria > Actinomycetota > Actinomycetes > Mycobacteriales > Micromonosporaceae > Micromonospora > Micromonospora thermarum. The sequence goes on from NZ_JAATEO010000009.1 coordinate 180,478, forward strand.
TCAGGTACGCGAAGTCGCTGCCCGGCCGGAACCGGTGGTCGGTGTCGTTGGCGCGTACCTTTTCGCCGCCGGTCGGGATCACCAGGGTCTCGCCCGGGAATGCGGCGGAGAGCGCGGCGCGGCGCTTGGCGTAGTTCGGCACCTCCGGGCGCGGACCGATCGGCAGCGTGGTGTCCCGCCAGCCCTGCCGCATGAACGCCAGGAACGCCTCGGGGAAGTCCGGGTCGTGGGACTCGGTGCCGTCCGCCGGTCTGGTGTCGGTGCGCTCCTCGGTCATGTCCGCTCCCTTCGCGTCGTTGCTGGCCCCGACGGTACCGCGCGCCGGTGCCGGCGGGGACCCGGCGGTGGTCCGGCTGCTCGCACCGTCCGGCCGCCGCCGCGGCCCCGACCGTCCGGCCCGTTCGCCGGACGGCCGCGACGCTTGTGACGGACGCGTGGAAAGATGACGACCATGTGCGGACTCCTGGCCTTCTTCAGCGCGCGCGGCGACGCCGCCGCCCACCGCGACCACATCGCCGGGGCGTTGGAATGCCTACACCACCGCGGCCCGGACGAGACCGGCGTCGAGGTGGTCGGCGACGCCTCCGGCCGGTACGCGGACGGGGTGTTCGCCCACAAGCGGCTGGCGATCATCGACGTGGCCTCCAGCCACGAGCCGCTGCCGTACGCGAACGGGCGTTACCTGCTGACCTTCAACGGCGAGATCTACAACTACATCGAGCTGCGGGAGGAGTTGGCCCGCGATTTCGGGGCGCAGTTCGCCACCGCGGGCGACGGCGAGGTGATCGTCGCCGGCTACCACTACTGGGGCGAGCAGGTGCTCACGCGGCTGCGCGGCATGTTCGCGTTCGTCATCTGGGACCGGCAGGAGCGGCGCGCGTTCGGTGGCCGGGACTACTTCGGCATCAAGCCGCTGCACTACCTGGAGACCGCCGACGGCCTCTACCTCGCCTCGGAGAAGAAGGCGCTGCTGCCGTTCGCGCCGGCCAACTACGCCGGTGACGCCGGCATCGACACGGCGAACCTCAGCCACTACCTGACGTTGCAGTACGTGCCGGAGCCGGGCACCCTCCACCAGGGCGTCCGCCGGATCGGCTCGGGCGAGTACCTCACCTGGACGCCGGGCGGTCGCATCGACGTCCGGCGCTGGTACCGGCCCGTCTTCCGGCCCGCCCCGGTGCCGGACGAGCAGAAGCTCTACCACGAGATCCGGGAGACGCTGCGGGAGAGCGTCCGGATGCACATGCGCTCGGACGTGCCGGTCGGCTCGTTCCTGTCCAGTGGCATCGACTCGACCGCGGTGGTCGCCCTCGCCCGCGAGTTCAACCCGAACATCCTGACCTTCACGGTCGGCTACGACGTCCCCGGCTACTCCGAGATCGACGTCGCCCAGGAGTCGGCCCGCCACCTCGACGTGACCACGATCCCGACCAAGATCGGGCCGCAGGACATGATCGAGGCGCTCCCGAAGATCGTCTGGCACCTGGACGACCCGGTCGCCGACCCGGCGCTGGTGCCGCTGTACTTCGTGGCGAAGAAGGCCGCCGAGCACGTCACCGTGGTGCTCTCCGGCGAGGGTGCGGACGAGTTCTTCGGCGGCTACACGATCTACCGGGAGCCGCTCTCGCTCAGCCCCGTCAACGGGCTGCCCGGCGGCGTGCAAAAGGGGCTGCGGGCGGTCTCCAAGGCCATCCCGCAGGGCGTCAAGGGCAAGAGCTTCCTGGAGCGCGGCACCACCCCGATCGAGGAGCGGTACTACGGCAACGCGCGGATGTTCACCGAGGAGGAGAAGCAGCAGCTGCTGCGCCGGTACGACCCCTCGGTGCGCTACACCGACGTCACCGCCCCGATCTACGCGGAGTGCACGGAGCTCGACGACGTCACCAAGATGCAGTACGTCGACCTCTACACCTGGCTGCGCGGCGACATCCTGGTCAAGGCCGACCGGATCTCGATGGCGCACTCGCTGGAGGTGCGGGTGCCCTTCCTCGACCGCGAGGTCTTCGAGGTCGCGTCGAAGATCCCGGTCGACCTGAAGCTCCCGCCCCGCTCCGACGCCACGAAGTACGCGATGCGCCAGGCGTTGCAGGGGGTCGTGCCCCCGGCCATCGTCAACCGGAAGAAGCTGGGCTTCCCCACCCCGACCCGGGTGTGGCTGCGCGGCGAGATGTACGAGTGGGCCCGGCACGTGCTGGCCACCTCCGGCGCGGGCGACCTGCTCGACCTGTCGTACGCGCTGCGGCTCCTCGAGGAGCACAAGCGGGAGGAGGCGGACCACTCCCGCAAGGTGTGGACGGTGCTGATCTTCTGCATCTGGCACGCGATCTTCGTCGCCAAGACCCTCGACCCGGGGATCCAGCGCAACCAGTCCGCCCTGCTCACGAAGCCGGTGGTGGGCAGCATGGTCCGCTGACCCACGCCGGGTCGCGTCCCACGCGCGTCGATCAAGAGGTTTGCGTCAACCGGGGGTACTCCCGGTGACGCAAACCTCTTGATCGTTTCAGCCGGGGCTCAGGTCGCGCGTCAGCGGCCGGTGCAGGTGACCGTCGGTAGCGCGTTGGTGCCGGTGGTGCTGGCGAGGAAGCCGAAGGTGGTCCTCCCCTCCGGTGCCACGGTGCCGTTGTAGGACACGTTGGACACCGTCACCGACGCCCCGGAACTGGTGTGCGTGCCGTTCCAGACCTGGGTGATCGACTGACCGCTGGGCCAGGTCCAGTTGGCGGTCCAACCCGACCAGGTCGACCTGGTGTGGTTCATGATCTCGACTTCGCCCTGGAAGCCGCCGGACCACGAGCTGACCACCTTGTAGACCGCCATGCAGTCACCGCTGTGCGGCGGTGGGGTGGTGGGGTTGGGCGGGGGAGTCGTCGGGTTCGGGGGCGGCGTGGTCGGGTTCGGCGGGGGAGTCGTGGGGTTGGGCGGCGGTGTGGTGCCACCCGAGCCGATGCCGGTCACCTCACCGTTGCCGCCGTCGAACGTCACGTCCGAGCAGCCGAAGAAGTTCTCGTTGCTGTCCGAGCGGACCCACCGTGAGTAGATGATGTGCCGGCCGCTCTTGTTCGCCGGCAGCGAGCCGGTGAAGTAGTAGTGGCCGTCGTTGGTACCCACAGCGCCCCGCTGCGGCGGGTTGGTGACGGTGAGGAACGGCTGCTCCTCCAGGTCGCTCCAGGCCAGTGGACGGGTCGGGCTCCAGTTGTCCTTGGTGACGTAGAAGTAGAAGGTGCCCGGGTGGTGCGCCCAGTTGCTGTAGCGGAACTCCATCGTCCGGCCGGCCGTCAGGTGGGTCAGCGGCCAGTCGGTGCGGGCCAGGTCGTAGCCGCGGAACCCGGAGTTGCCGCCGCTGCACAGCTGGCCGTCCGGGATGAAGCCGACGGTGCGGCCACCCGCGTCGGAGCGCAGCACGCTGAACCAGTTGTAGAGCGAGTTGGCGCCGCTCTGGGCCACCGCGGCGGCGCAGGCGGGGTTGTTCGGCCGGATCTCTCCGGTGGCGGTCAGCCCGTCCTTCCAACACAGGAACGCCCGGCTGCCCGGCGTCATGGCGGCACCGTGGGCGGCGGCCGGTTCGGGATCGGCGGTGAGCGCGACGGCGCCCACGAGGAGGGTCGCGGCCGCGGTGAGCAGCGCGGCCGTACGGGAACGGTGGGACACGGATACTCCTGACTCGCGGGGCGCGGACCGCCCCGCGGGTGACGCGCGGGCGGCCCGGGCCGACCCGCTGCGACGAGCGGTCACGACGGTCGCGACGGGCGTGCGGCAGGAGATGCGGGCACGCGCGCCGCAGCGGTCCGCCTCGCGGACCGGTGCCCTCGCGTGATGTCCCGGCGCCGGCGGCGCGGCAGCCCCCGCGCCGCCCGGCACGCGCCATCCCATCACGGTCAACCGGCCGGATGCAATAGCCGTTGCTCGATGTGCCGAACGAGCCGCCCCGATGCCCGGATCATCAGGAGGTGGCCCGGTCCAGGGCAGTCGTCGGGTGGGAACCCCTCGGCACCCGGGCGCGGCTACGGTGGGCGCGGAGGGGTTCGGCGGACGGAGGACCGGGATGGGATACGCGGTGGTGCTCGGCGAGGCGCTGGTCGACCTCCTCGACGCCGAGTGTGACGGCGAGCCGGTCTACCGGCAGGCCGTCGGCGGGGCGCCGCTCAACGTGGCGGTCGCCGTGGCCCGGCTCGGTGGCCAGGTCCAGTTCGTCGGGTCGCTGGGCGACGACGCACTGGCCGCCCGCATCCGCGACTTCCTCAGCCGCTCCGGCGTCGGCCTGGCCGGCGCGGTCACCGCGCTGGCGCCGACCGCGCTCGCGGTGGCCACCTACACCGGCCCCGAGCCGGACTTCCGGTTCTACGGTGAGCCGCCCTCGTACGCCCTGCTCACCGTCGACGACCTGAACGCCGACATGGTCGCCGGCGCGGACGTCCTCTACTGCGGCTCGATCGTCCTGCTGCACCCGGCGACCCTCGCCGCCGCCCGCCACGCCTGGTCCCTCGCCACCGGCCTGCGGGTGTTCGACCCGAACGTCCGGCCCCGGTTGCTGGCCGGCCCGGCGGCGCTGGACGGGCTCCGAGGGGTGGTGGCCGAGTTCGCCGCCGGCGCCCACCTGGTCAAGCTGAGCAGCGCCGACGCCGCCCTGCTCTACCCCGGCGAGCCGGTCGAGGGCGTCGCCGCGCACCTGCGCGAGCTGGGCGCCGGGACCGTCGTGGTCACCCTCGGCGCCGCCGGCGCGGTGGTCGCCCCCGCCGGCGGCGATCCGGTACGCGTACCCGCGCCGAAGGTCGACGCGGTCGACGCGACCGGCGCCGGCGACTCGGTGATGGGGGCGCTCGTCGCGGACCTGCTCGCCGACGGCGAGCCGGTGGAGCCGGCCGGGTGGCACGAGCGGGTCGCCTTCGCGCTACGGGTCGCCGGACTCGTCTGCGAGTCGCGCGGTGGCGCCACCGCGATGCCCACCCGCGCCGAGGTGGTCAACCGCTTCGCCGGCTGACGGCAGCGGGTCGCGGCCGGGCCAGGGTGAGCACGGCGGTGAGCGAGAGCACGGCCGAGGCGGCCAGCACCAGGGCCATCGGCGCGGCGCTGCCCTCGCCGCCCAGCCCGACGAGGGGTGCGGCGAGCGATCCGATCACCGACTGGAGTGCGCCCATCAGCGCGGCGGCGGTGCCGGCGTGGCTGGCGTGCCGGTCCAGGGCGAGGGCGGTGCCGTTGGGCATCACCATGCCGAGCGAACCGACGAAGACGACGAGGGTCGCCGCGACGACCGCCAGGCTGCCGGCCAGCGCACCGGCCGCGACCCCGGTCGCGGCCGTCACGCTCACCACCAGCGTGCCGACCAGGAGGGTACGCGGCTCGAACCGGTCGAGCAGCCGTGCGTTGACCTGCCCGACGGCCACGAACGCCAGCGCGTTGAGGCCGAAGAGCAGGCTGAACGCGCCGGCCGAGACGCCGAAGACGTCCTGGAACACGAAGGACGACCCGGAGATGTACGCGAACAGCCCGGCGAAGGCGAGCCCCTGCGTGAGCGTGTACCCGAGGTAGACCCGGTCGGCGAGCAGCGAGCGCGTCGCCCGGGCGGTGCCGCCGAGGCCGCCGGTGCTGCGGCGGTGCGCGGGCAGCGTCTCGGGCAACCGTGCCGCCACTGCCAGGGTCAGCAGCACGCCGACCACGCCTGCTGCACCGCGAGTCCGACCCGGCCGACCGGCGCACCGCCCGGCTGCGCCTCACCGACGCCGCCCGGTCCGGGATGGCCGAGCACGAACACCACCGCGCCGACCTGCTCACCGAGGCCCTGTCCCACCTCGACCCGCCAGCCCGCGCCGCCGTCCTGGCCGCCGCCCCCCACCCGGCCCGCCTGACCGACCTCCTGGACCCCTGACCCACCCACCGGGTACGCCGACGTCCCCGTTGATCATGGGGTTGGCGGGTGGTTTGAAGATCGAACCACCCGCCAACCCCATGATCAACCAGCAGGTCCGGGCGGGGCGGGGGGCGGGGGCGGGTTGGGGTTGGGGTTGGGGTATCAGAGGGTGCCGTCGAGTTCGGCGTAGCCGCGGCGGGTGGCGGTCAGGGCCGGGCGGGCGCCGAAGGGGGCTTCGGCGGCGACGCGCTCCGGCGGTGCGCCGCCGGTGTGGCCGGCGCGGATGAGCCACGCCAGGTCGGCGAGCTGCGCGTGCTGCGCCCGGACGAAATCGGCGCTGACCGGGTCGCCGTGCCCGGGGACGACCACCGTGGCGGGCGTGGTCATCCGGAGCAACTCGGCGACGCTCTCCGGCCACTGCAACGGGTACGACTCCTCGAAGGCCGGCGGCCCGCTCTGCTCCACGAGGTCCCCGGCGACCAGCACGTCGGCGTCGGGCACGTGCACGACCAGGTCCCCGGCGGTGTGCCCGCGACCGGGGTGGCGCAACACCACCGGCCGGCCCCCGACATCGAGCGTGGTCTCGGTGTGCACCGTGTGCGTCGGCGCCAGCAGCTCGGTGCCGGCCAGCTCCTCCGCCAGCGCCGGCTGCTCGTCGCGCATCTCCTCGTACGCCTCCCGGCGCAGCCGGTCCGGCTCGCGCAGGGCGGCGGCGGCCAGTCCGTGCGCGTACACCGGGCGGGGTGGGTCGCCGGCGAGCGTCGCGTTGCCGAAGCAGTGGTCGAAGTGGTGGTGCGTGTTCACCAGCGTCCACGGGTGGGCGGTGACCGCCCGGGCCGCCTCGGCCAACTCCGCCGCCTGCCGGGCCGTGGAGAGGGTGTCGACCAGCAGCGCCGCGCCGTCGCCCACGACCAGCGTGACGTTGACCCGCAGCAGCGGCTCGCACAGCACGTGCACCCGGTCGGCGACCTCGACGAAGCGGCCGGTGGCGGGACGGCCGGTCATGACGGCCGCGCGGCGCGCTCCACGAAGCGCTGCCGGTCGACCAGCAGCCGCTCCACCCGGCCCTCGGCGACCGTCGTGTCGCCGTCGGTGACGGTCACCTCGAACAGCAGCCGCCGCCCGTCGACCTTCTCGAGGCGGGCGCGGGCCACCACCGTCCGCCCGACCGGCGTGGGGGCCCGGTGGTCCAGCTCGACCCGGACGCCGACGGTGGTCGAGCCGCTCGGCATCCGGGTGGCGGTCGCCGCGACCGTCGCCGCCTCGGCCAGTGCGAGGACCCGCGGCGTGCCGAGCACCGGCACGTCACCGGAGCCGACCGCCTGCGCCGTGTCGGCGTCGGTGACGGTCAGCTCGACGCGGGCGGTCAACCCCGCCGTGAAGGGCTGCTCCTGCATGGCGACAGCCTAAGCGACCGCCGGGAAACCCCGCAGCGGCTGCGGCGGGCCCAGCCGACGACCGGCGGCGTTGGAGACGCCTTGCCGGATCGCCGCCCGGCCTCCACACCGGCGCCGAATCCACCGACGTCAACCCCCCGGTGGTCCTCCGTCATCCTCCACGGCGACCGCCGTTAACCTTGACCGCGATGTCTGTCGCGACCGACCCCCAGCCCCCCGCCCGCACCGACCCGACGCCGGTGGCCGACGGCGGGCGTCGCCGCGTGGTGGCGATGACCGTCTGGGGCGTCGCCTTCGTCGCCGGCTGGCTTCTCATCGGCCTGCCCACCGACCCGGCGTACGCGTTCCTGTGGATCTGGGCCGCGACGATCGCGTGGAACGCCAGCCGGCCGTGGCGGAGCCACCTCCGCTTCGCCCGGGACTGGCTGCCGGTCGTGCTGCTGCTCGTCGTCTACAACCTGTCGCGCGGCTTTGCCGACAACGGGGCGACGCCGCACGCGTACGAGCTGATCGTCGCGGACCGGCTCATGTTCGGCTGGGCCACCGACGGGCAGGTGCCGACGGTCTGGCTCCAGCAGCACCTGTACCAGCCCGAGGTGCGGTGGTGGGACGTCCTGGCCAGCTGGGTGTACTTCTCCCACTTCGTGGTGGCGCTGGCCGCCGCCGCCGTGCTCTGGCTGCGGGACCGGGGGCGGTGGGCGGCGTTCATGCGCCGCTGGGGCTTTCTCTGCGCCACCGGTCTGGTGACCTACTTCCTCTACCCGGCGGCCCCGCCCTGGTGGGCGGCGCAGAACGGGCTGCTGGAGGAGGTCGCCCGGATCTCCACCCGGGGCTGGAAGGCGTTCGGCCTGCACGGCGCCGGCAACCTGCTCAACGCCGGTCAGATCGCCTCGAACCCGGTCGCCGCGATGCCGTCGCTGCACACCGCGTTCGCCCTGTTCGTCGTGCTGTTCTTCCTGCGCGCGACGCGGAAGCGGTGGCGGCCGCTGCTGCTCGCGTACCCCCTCGCCATGACGTTCACCCTGGTCTACTGCGGCGAGCACTACGTGATCGACGTGCTGGTCGGCTGGGCGTACGTGGGGATGACCTTCCTCGTCGTCGGCCTCGGCGAGCGCTGGTGGGCGGCGCGGCGGGCCGGACGTGCGCCGAACGAGCGCGCCGGGCGTATCCCGGCGCAGCGCTCCCGGCGTACGCCGGGCGAGCCGGCGGATGACGACCTGCCCGCGCCGGCCGACGACGCGATGCCCGCCGGTCGCTGACCGCAGGGCTCAGCCGGCGCGGCGCGCGGCGTGCGACCGGGCCGTCAGCTCCGCCGCCAGCGTCCACGCCTCGGCCACGTCCCGGTCCTGCGCGGCGGCGCCGGCCCCGCCGGCCGTGTCGGCGTGTACCGTCGCCAGCCCCAGCCGCCGCTGCGCCGGCCCCTGCACGACCCGCACGCTCTGGATCCGGGCGTACGGCACGACGACGACCTGTCGGGTGAGCAGGCCGGACCGGACGGCGAAGACCCTCTCGTGCAGCCCCGCGCCGAGCACCTGCCGGCTGAGCGGGTTGAGCCAGCGGGCCCGCGCCGGCGGTCGGGTCAGCGGCAGCTCGCCGAGGCGCACCCCGGGCAGGACCTCGGCGAGGATCGCCTCCGCCGTGGGCAGGTCGCCGACCGGGAGCAGCCGGTCCGGCCGGTTGCGCTCGTCGGACTCGCCCACCGCGTAGCCGGCCACCTCCAGCCGCAGCCGCAGCCATCCCCGGACCCGCCACAGCAGCGGCCAGGTCGCGCCGACCGTCTGCACCCGGTGCAGCGGCACGGTCTGTGCCCGGGTCTCCAGCAGCCCGTTGCGGACGCGCAGCGTGCCGGCGTCCCGGGCGAGCCGGAAGTTCCAGTCGTCCAGTACCCGGCGGATCGGTTGCAGCAGCACGCCGGCCATGGCGGTCAGCGTGCTCGCGACCGCGATGAACGACCAGGACCCCTCGGAGAGGAACTGCGCCACCACGAACGCCACGCCGAACGGAACCATGAACGCCTGCGGCGTGAGCAGTTGGCTGAGCAGCAGATCCGTGTTGCGGACGGCGTGCAGCAGCCGGCCCGGTGGGACCGCCGCGTCGGCGGGCGCCGCCCCCGCGGCGGCGGCCTCCGGCGCGGCGGTGTCCTGCGGGGCGCGGCCGGCCAGGGCGAGCAGCCGCTGCCGCAGGGCCGCCGCGTCCGCGACGCTGAGGTACGCCAGCGGCGCCTCGGTCTTGCCGCTGCCCACCACTTCGAGCCGCAGCTCCGCGAGGCCGGTGAGCTGGGCGAGCAGCGGCCGGACCACCTCGACGGCCTGGAGCCGCTCCAACGGGATGGCCCGGGTGCGCCGCCACAGCAGCCCCTCGTACACGCGCAGCTCCCGGCCGACGACGTGGTAGCCGGTGTTGTACCAGCTGATCACCGCGAGCACGGTGGCGCCCAGCGCGAGCGCCGCCGCCATCGCCGCGAACCAGCCGAAGCCCACCCGGGACAGCGTCGACCAGGACAGCCCGGCGATCACCACCACCAGGGACTTGGCGCCGTGCAGCGCCGGGGACAGCGGGTGCAGCCGTTGCCGGGGCTCCGCCTGGCTGGGCGGGCCGCCCGTAGCTGGCGGGTGGGGCGCGGCGTACGGGTACGCCGGACCGTACGGGTACGGGTGCCCCGGCGCACCGGAATGGGGCGGCGTGACGACGTGCGGCTGAGGGTACGACCCGGCGGCTGGCGGCTGCTCTTCTGCCCCGACGGGCGGGTGCGTGCCGGGGTGCGGCTCCGGGGCGGACGGCCGGATCTCCTCCGGGCCCCGCGCGGCGGGGTCGTTCAACGGAGTGCCATCAGGAGGCCCTGTCCTTGAGGGCGTTGGCGAGGAGGAATGGCGGCGGGCTGTTTAGCCATGATCGTCTCCTTTGGTAAGATTAGTCGGGTGCGGACGGCGTTCAAATGCCGGGCATATCCGACGCCCGAGCAAGCTAGCGGCTGAACCGCACGTTCGGCTGCGTGCGTGTCGTTTGGAATCGGACCCTTGCCGCCCGCCACGCCCGCTGGCACGCCGAACGCAAGTCCACCTCGTACGCTGAGACGGACCGGGCGCTGACCGAGCTGAAGAAGGTGCCGGACCTGGCGTTTCTCAATGAGGTGTCGTCGGTGCCGTTGCAGCAGACGCTGCGGCACCAGCACAACGCGATGACTGCGTTCTTCGCCAAGCGGGCCCGGTATCCGCGCTACAAGTCCCGCCACGGACGCCAGTCCGCCAGCTACACCCGCTCCGCCTTCCGGATGCGCGACGGGCAGCTCAGCCTCGGCAAGACCCCGGGAACCCTCTCCTTCGTGTGGTCGTGGCCGAAGGTGGATGTAACCGCGTTGGACCCGACGACGGTGACGGTGTCCCGTGACCCCGACGGGCGCTGGTTCGTGACCTTCGCCGTCGATGTCGAAGCACCGCCCGCCCCCGATCCGACTGGACAGGTTGTCGGTGTCGACCTCGGCCTGACCGACTTCGCGGTCCTGTCGACCGGAGAGCGTGTGCCGCATCCGAGGCACATGCAGCGCCGCGAACGCCGGCTCAAGCGGTACCAGCGGATGATGGCCCGCAAGGAGAAGGGCTCCAACAACCGAGCCAAGGCCAAGCGGAAAGTCGCCCGCGCCCACTCCCGGGTGCGTGATGCCCGCCGCGACTTCCTGCACAAGACCAGCACCAACATGGTTCGCCGCTTCGACGCGATCGCCGTCGAGGACCTCGCGGTGGCCAACATGGTCCGCAACCGCAGCCTCGCCAAGGCGATCTCCCGCACCGGCTGGGCCGAGTTCCGCGAGATGCTGACCTACAAGGCGCACCGCGACGGTCGCACGGTCACCGTTGTCGACCGCTGGTATCCATCCAGCAAGACCTGCTCGGCCTGCGGTCGCCTGCTCGCCCAGCTCTCGCTCGGCACACGTCGTTGGACGTGCCCGGGCTGCGGCACCCGGCACGACCGGGACGTCAACGCCGCCAAGAACATCGCCGTCGCCGCCGGACTGGTGGAGACGATGAACGCCTGCGGAGCGGACGTCAGACACGAGGAACCTCCTTCCGTGCCGTCTGCGATGAACCAGGAACCCCAACCCGCGAGGGTGGGACTCCCCCGCGTATAGGCGGGGAAGATGTCAAAGGCCCTCCGCCCGGTCCCGGCCGAGCGCGGTGAGCCGGTCGCGCAGCCGGGACGCCTCCGCCGGCCGCAGCCCCGGCACGCGGGCGTCGCTGGCCGCCGCGGCGGTGTGCAACTGGACGGTGGCCAGGTCGAACGCGCGCTCCAGCGGGCCGGCGCTGACGTCGACGAACTGCATCCGCGAGTACGGGACGATGGACAGCCGGCGGACCAGCAGGCCGTGGCGGACCAGCAGGTCGTCCTCGCGTTCGGCGTACCCCCAGGCGCGGACGGCGCGCACGATGGCGACCACGCGCAGGCAGCCGAGCAGGAGCACCACCGCGACCGCCGCCCCGAACAGCCCGCTGCCGCTGAGGGCCCAGCCGATGGCGAGCCCGGCCACGACAACGAGGAGGAGCGCGGCCAGCCGCAGCAGCTCCACCCAGATCAGGTTCGGCGAGACGGACTGCCAGCGGACGGTCTCCGGCCACGGCTCCAGCGGCCCGTCCGGCGGCGGGCCGGGCGGGGCCGACGGCGGGTCGGTCGGCGCGGGCGGCGGCCCGGCGAGGTCGTCACCGCTCACCGCGGGAATCCGTTGTGCGCGCTCACGCTTCGAGGGTAGGCGATCCGGCCACCGGTACGACCTCACGCAGGAAGCCCCGTACGTCGAGGAAGTCGCCGAGGGACGTGCGGTGGTCGGCGCAGGCCAGCCAGGTCTTGCGTCGGGCGGCCTCGTGCAGGCGCGGATTGTTCCACCGCAGTGCCCACTCCGCGGGGGCGCGGCAGCCACGGGCCGAGCAGACCAGAGCGTCGGGTGCGGGGGCGTCCATCCCGGCCAGTCTAGGGTGGCGGGGAGGAGAAGATGAGCGCCGGGCGGCCACGGGGGGAGCCGCCCGGCGACGGGGTGAATCGTACACGTGCCGGCCCCGTTCCTGTCCACCCGTGATCGGCGATTCGCGGGACCGGACGGCGTGGCGGAAATCGGGTTCTCACCACCTCGGTGCCCAGCCGGGCATGTCAGTCTTGTAGCGCACCACGCCCGACAACCGATCATGCTGTGGAGGACCGGTGGCCCAGCCGACCACGCCCGACGCCACGACCCCCGACGGGTCGGGCCCGGAGACACCCGCCCCGGTGACCACGCCGGCCGAGGACGCGACGCTGCTGGAGCGGGCGCTGTTCGAGATCAAGCGGGTGATCGTCGGGCAGGACCGGATGGTCGAGCGGATGATGGTCGCGCTGCTCGCCCGCGGCCACTGCCTTCTGGAGGGCGTCCCCGGTGTCGCGAAGACGCTCGCCGTGGAGACCCTCGCCAAGGTCGTCGGCGGGACGTTCGCGCGGGTGCAGTTCACTCCCGACCTGGTGCCGGCGGACATCATGGGCACCCGGATCTACCGGCAGTCCAGCGAGAAGTTCGACGTCGAGCTGGGGCCGGTGTTCGTCAACTTCCTGCTCGCGGACGAGATCAACCGGGCGCCGGCCAAGGTGCAGTCGGCGCTGCTGGAGGTGATGAGCGAGCGGCAGGTGTCGATCGGCGGCGAGACCCACCGGGTACCGGACCCGTTCCTCGTGATGGCCACCCAGAACCCGATCGAGCAGGAGGGCGTCTACCCGCTGCCGGAGGCGCAGCGCGACCGCTTCCTCATGAAGATCATCGTCGGGTATCCGACGGACGCCGAGGAACGGGAGATCGTCTACCGGATGGGCGTCGCACCGCCGGAGCCCACGCCGGTGTTCGACACCCCGGACCTGATCGCCCTCCAGCGCAAGGCCGACCAGGTCTTCGTGCACAACGCCCTGGTCGACTACGCGGTCCGGCTGGTGCTGGCCACCCGCAGCCCCGCCGAGCACGGCATGCCGGACGTCGCGCAGCTCATCCAGTACGGCGCCAGCCCGCGCGCCTCGCTCGGCCTGGTCCGCGCCACGCGGGCCCTCGCGCTGCTGCGCGGCCGGGACTACGCGCTGCCGCAGGACGTGCAGGACATCGCCCCGGACATCCTGCGGCACCGGCTGGTGCTCAGCTACGACGCGCTCGCCGACGACGTGCCGGCCGACCACGTGGTGCACCGCGTGATGGCGACGATCCCGCTGCCGTCGGTCGCGCCGCGGCAGCAGGCCACGCCGACGCCGACGCCGGCCGCCGCGCCGCCGGGCGCCGGCTGGCCCGGGCAGCGGCCGTGACCTCACCCACCCGGCGGCCCCCCGACGCCACCCCCCGGGACCGCAGCGAGGCCGTCCTGTCCCGCCTGCAACTGCTCGTCACCCGCAAGCTCGACGGCCTCCTCCAGGGCGACTACGCCGGGTTGCTGCCCGGCCCGGGCAGCGAGGCGGGTGAGTCGCGCGAGTACCGCCCCGGCGACGACGTACGCCGGATGGACTGGCCGGTCACGGCCCGGACCACGATGCCGCACGTCCGGCGTACGGTGGCCGACCGCGAGCTGGAGACGTGGCTCGCGGTGGACCTCTCGGCGAGCCTGGACTTCGGCACCGGTCGATGGCTGAAGCGGGACGTGGTGGTGGCCGCCGCCGCCGCTCTGACCCACCTGACCGTGCGCGGCGGCAACCGGATCGGCGCGGTCATCGGCACCGGCGACGAGCCCGGCGGGGGCGGCTGGCGGCGCCGGGCACCGGCGCCCGGGCCGGGCGTGTTCACCCGGCTGCCCGCCCGTTCCGGGCGCAAGGAGGCGCAGGGACTGCTGCGGGCGATCGCCGGCGCCGAGATCCGTCCCGGTCGCGGCGACCTCGGCGTGCTCGTGGAGATGCTGAACCGGCCGCCCCGCCGGCGGGGCGTGGCGGTGGTCGTCTCCGACTTCCTGGCGCCACCGGCGCAGTGGGTCCGCCCGCTGCGCAAGCTGCGGGTACGCCACGACGTCCTGGCCGTCGAGGTGGTCGACCCGCGCGAGCTGGAACTGCCCGACGTCGGCGTGCTCCCGGTGGTCGACCCGGAGACGGGCGAGCTGCACGAGGTGCAGACCGCCGACCCGCGGCTGCGCGCCCGGTACGCCGAGGCCGCCGCCGCCCAGCGGGCGGAGATCGCCGCCGCGCTGCGCTCCGCCGGCGCCGCACACCTACGACTGCGCACCGACCGAGACTGGCTGCTGGACATGGTGCGCTTTGTCGCCGCGCAGCGGCACGCCCGCACCCGGGGGACGACACGATGATCCGTTTTCTGCAACCGTGGTGGCTGCTGGCCGTGCTGCCGGTGCTCGCCCTCGCCGCGTTCTACGTGTGGCGGCAGCTCCACCGCCGGGCGTACGCGATGCGGTTCACCAATGTGGACCTGCTGCGTACGCTCGCGCCGAAGGGCCTGGGCTGGCGCCGGCACGTGCCGGCGGCGGCGTTCCTGCTCTCCCTGCTGGTGCTGGCCACCGCCCTGGCCCGGCCCGCGGTGGACACCCGGGAGCCCCTGGAGCGGGCGACCGTCATGCTGGCGATCGACGTGTCGTTGTCCATGCAGGCCGACGACGTGGCGCCGAACCGGCTGGCGGCGGCACAGGAGGCGGCGAAGCAGTTCGTCGACGAACTGCCGGAGAGCTACAACCTCGGCCTGGTCTCGTTCGCGAAGGCGGCCAACGTGCTGGTCTCCCCGACGAAGGACCGGCAGGCCGTGACGGCGGCCATCGACGGCCTGGTGCTGGCCGAGTCGACGGCGACCGGGGAGGCCGTCTTCACGTGCCTGGAGGCGATCCGGTCGGTGCCGGCCGACGGTGCCGCCGGGATCCCCCCGGCGCGGATCGTCCTGCTCTCCGACGGCTACCGCACCTCGGGACGGTCGGTCGAGGAGGCCGCGGCGGCGGCGCAGGCGGCCAACGTGCCGGTCTCCACCATCGCGTTCGGCACCGACGGCGGCCAGGTGGACATCGGCGGCCAGTTGCAGCGGGTGCCGGTGGACCGGCTGGCCCTGGCCGACCTGGCGGAGACGACCGAGGGGTACTTCTACGAGGCGGCGTCGGTCAGCGAGCTCAAGCAGGTCTACCAGGACATGGGCTCGTCGATCGGATTCCGGACCGAACCCCGCGAGGTCACCCAGTGGTACGCGGGCGTGGCGCTGCTGTTCGCGCTCTGCGCGGGGGCGGCGAGCCTGCTGTGGTCGTCCCGGATCCTGTAGGAGGATGCGCGTCGGTCCAGGGCCTGCCGCCGTCGACTGGCGGCGACCGGTCCTGGACCGACGCGGCGGGTCAGTGACCGCCGTTGGCGAGGACGAAGAGGACGGCCACCCAGACGGCGGCCAGGGTGAAGCCCAGCGGGGCGACGTAACGGCTCATGGGATCGGCTCCGGTGGCGACTGGGCGCGGGCGTGGCAGCCCGCGGGGATGGGTCAGAACGCGCACACGAAGTCGTGGCCGGGCGGCTCCGGCCGCACACCAGGGGTCGTCCCGGCCGGCGGGCCGGGGGTCGGGTGGTGCGGGGGGAGCGGGGCTGGTCAGCCGGGCCGGCGGGTCAGGGCTCAGCGGGGCTGACGGATGGCCCGGCCACGACTGGGAGGATCGCTATCTCGCACAGCGATCACCTCCTGCGGTCGGCGGGGCCCGGACGCGAGCCGGCTTCCGGCTCGCAAGCGCGATCATCGTACACCCGCCGCCGCGGGTGCGCGCACTCGGCCGACCGGCCGACGACACCCGTCCACCCGGCCGGGCGTGGCGTCCTTCACACCCCCGCTGACCAGGTCCGACGTCTCCGGCGTTAGCGCTTACCTACCGGTAACCCCTAGGCTCCGACCGACGTGGAGATCGGCTCAGCAGAGGGGGAACCGTGGCGCGTACCGTCCTGGTGACCGGCGGCAACCGGGGGATCGGCCTGGCCATCGCGCAGGCGTTCGCCAAGCAGGGCGACCGGGTGGCGGTGACCCACCGCAGCGGCGACGCGCCCGAGGGCCTGTTCGGCGTGCGGTGCGACGTCACCGACTACGACTCGGTCGACGCCGCGTTCGGCACCATCGAGGCCGAGCTGGGCGCGGTGGAGGTGCTGGTCTCCAACGCCGGCATCACCGACGACACGCTCCTCATGCGGATGTCGGAGGAGCAGTTCACCCGCGTCCTGGACACCAACCTGACCGGCGCCTTCCGCTGCGCCAAGCGCGCCTCCGGCCGGATGCTGCGCGCCAAGTGGGGCCGCATGATCTTCATCTCGTCGGTGATCGGCCTGTACGGCGGCCCCGGCCAGGTCAACTACGCGGCCAGCAAGGCGGGCCTGGTCGGCGTCGCCCGCTCGATCACCCGCGAGCTGGGCAGCCGCAACATCACCGCGAACGTCGTCGCGCCCGGCTTCATCGACACCGACATGACCGCCGCGCTGCCCGAGGAGCGCCGCACCGAGTACCGCAAGGCCATCCCGGCGGGCCGGTTCGCGACCGCCGAGGAGGTCGCCGGCGTGGTCACCTGGCTGGCCGGGGACACCGCGGCGTACATCAGCGGCGCGGTCATCCCGGTCGACGGCGGCCTCGGCATGGGTCACTGAGAAAGCACGGAGGAACACCGACATGTCAGGACTGCTGGCCGGCAAGCGGCTGCTGGTGACCGGGGTCATCACCGACGCCTCGATCGCGTTCTCGGTGGCGAAGCTGGCCCAGGAGAACGGCGCCCAGGTCGTGCTCACCGGCTTCGGCCGGCTCTCCCTGGTGGAGCGGATCGCCAAGCGCCTGCCCGAGCCGGCGCCGGTGATCGAGCTGGACGTCACCAACACGGAGCACCTCGCCGGGCTCGCCGACAAGGTGCGCGAGCACGTCGACGGCCTCGACGGGATCGTCCACTCGATCGGCTTCGCCCCGCAGAGCTGCCTCGGCGGCGGCTTCCTCGACGCCCCCTGGGAGGACGTCGCGACCGCGCTGCACGTCTCGACGTACTCCTACAAATCGCTGGCCATGGCCGCGCTGCCGCTGATGTCGCCGGGCGGCGCGGTGGTCGGTCTCACCTTCGACGCGACCAAGGCGTGGCCGGTCTACGACTGGATGGGCGTGGCCAAGGCCGGGCTGGAGTCGGCCTCCCGCTACCTGGCGCTGCACCTCGGCAAGCAGGGCATCCGCAGCAACCTGGTCGCGGCCGGCCCGCTGCGCACCATCGCCGCGAAGTCGATCCCCGGCTTCGAGCAGTTCGAGGACGCGTGGACCGAGCGCGCCCCGCTGGGCTGGAGCCTGACCGACCAGGAGCCGGCCGCCCGCGCCTGCCTGGCGCTGCTGTCGGACTGGTTCCCGGCCACCACCGGCGAGATCGTCCACGTCGACGGCGGCTACCACGCCATCGGCGCCTGAGTGGTCCGACGGGTCCGACGGGTCCCCTCCCTCGCGGAGGGGACCCTTTTCACGCCCCGGAACCGGGGGCGTCGTCTGCCCGGCCCGGGCCACGGGCAAGAATAGGACCATGGCGTACGACGCGGTGGTGCTGGTTTCCTTCGGCGGGCCGGAGCGGCCCGAGGACGTGATGCCGTTCCTGCAGAACGTGACCCGGGGGCGGGGCGTGCCCCCGGAGCGGCTGGCCGAGGTCGCCGAGCACTACCTGCACTTCGGCGGCGTCTCGCCGATCAACCAGCAGTGCCGTGAGCTGCTCGCCGCGGTCCGGGAGGACTTCGCCGCCAACGGCGTCGGCCTTCCGGTCTACTGGGGCAATCGGAACTGGGACCCGATGCTCGCCGACACCGTGGCCCGGATGCGCGACGACGGGGTGAAGCGCGCGCTGGCGTTCGTGACCAGCGCGTTCGGCGGCTACTCGTCCTGCCGCCAGTACCAGGAGGACATCGCCGCGGCCCGCGCCGCGGTCGGCCCGGACGCGCCGGTCGTCGAGAAGCTGCGGCAGTTCTGGGATCATCCCGGGTTCGTCGAGCCGCACGCCGACGCGGTGCGGGCGGCGCTGGCCCAGCTCGACCCGGCGAAGCGGGAGAGCACCCGGATCGTGTTCACCGCCCACTCGATCCCCGTCTCGGCGGCGGCCACCGCGGGCCCGCACGGCGGCCGGTACGAGGCGCAGCTCGCCGAGACGGCCCGGCTGGTGCACGCGGCCGCCGCCCCGGACGTGCCGTACGACCTGGTGTGGCAGAGCCGGTCCGGCCCACCGCAGGTGCCGTGGCTGGAGCCGGACGTCAACGACCACCTGGGCACGCTGGCCGAGCAGGGGGTGACCAGCGTGGTGGTCAGCCCGATCGGGTTCGTCTCCGACCACCTGGAGGTGGTGTGGGACCTCGACACCGAGGCCCTGGAGACGGCCAAGCAGCTCGGTCTGGACTTCGTCCGTGCCGGCACGCCCGGCACCGATCCGCGGTTCGTCGCAATGGTGCGCGAACTGGTCCGCGAGCGTACCGACCCGGCCGGCGCGACGCTGCGCCGCCGCCTGGGCGAGCTGCCCATGTGGGACACCTGCCCGACCGCCTGCTGCGTCCCGGCCCGGCGCCCCTCCTGACCGCCCTGGCGGCCCGACACCCCCTGGGAATCACGATGCATGACCGCAAGCCCGTCGAGAGCTGGCTGACCGACATGGACGGCGTGCTGGTCCACGAGGGCCAGCCGGTGCCCGGCGCACCGGAGTTCATCGCCAAGCTGCGCGCCTCCGGCAAGCCGTTCCTGGTGCTGACCAACAACTCGATCTACACGCCGCGTGACCTGCAGGCCCGGTTGGCCCGGATGGGGCTGGACGTCCCGGAGTCCTCGATCTGGTCGTCCGCGCTCGCCACCGCCCAGTTCCTGGCGGACCAGCGGCCGGGCGGCACCGCGTACGTCATCGGCGAGGCCGGGCTGACCACGGCCCTGCACGCGGTCGGCTACGTGCTCAGCGACTTCGCGCCGGACTACGTGGTGCTGGGGGAGACCCGCACCTACAGCTTCGAGGCGATCACGAAGGCGGTCCGGCTGATCAACGACGGGGCGCGGTTCATCTGCACCAACCCCGACGCCACCGGTCCCTCGGTGGAGGGGGCGCTGCCCGCCGCCGGTTCCGTCGCCGCGATGATCTCGAAGGCGACCGGTGTGGAGCCGTACTTCGTCGGCAAGCCGAACCCGATGATGATGCGTTCGGCGCTGAACACCATCAACGCGCACTCCGAGTCCACCGCGATGATCGGCGACCGGATGGACACCGACATCCTCTGCGGCCTGGAGGCCGGGCTGGAGACGATCCTGGTGCTGACCGGCATCAGCAGCCGCGCCGAGGCCGAGCGGTACCCGTACCGGCCGTCGCGGATCGTCGACTCCGTCGCCGACCTGATCGACGAGGTC
>NZ_JAATEO010000090.1 GCF_012034245.1 Micromonospora thermarum
TTGACGATCTCCTCGCCCTGAAGGACGGGGATTCCCTCCACGCTGCGCGTGGAACACGCGGCGTCCGGGCGGATTCCTGCTTCCTCGCGCGGTGCTGGCACGGGTGCCGGTCTTACCTGCGCTCCACAGGCGTTTAGGCTCTCCCAGCGTCCCTGGGCGAGCACGTTGATCGCCGCGTTGACGTCCCGGTCGTGGGCCGCCCCGCACGGGCAGGTCCACGACCGGACGTCCAGCGGTTTGGGTCCGTCGATGCGGCCACACGCCGAGCATGTCTGCGACGTGGGCGCGAACCGGTCAATCTTGCCGAAGGTGCGCCCATACCGTGCGGCCTTGTACTTCAGCATCTCGACGAAGGACGCCCACCCGGCGTCGTGGACGGATTTGGCCAGCCTCGTGCGGCCGAGACCGGCCACGCACAGGTCCTCGACGTACACCGCTTGGTTGTCGCGGATGATCCGTGTCGAGAGCTTGTGCTGCCAGTCCCGCCGGGTGTCGGCCACCCGGGCGTGTGCCCGTGCGACCTTGACGACGGCCTTCTTGCGGTTCTGACTCCCGCGCTGCTTGCGCGAGAGATCCTGCTGGAAGCGCTTGAGCTTGCGGGCGGCGCGGCGCAGGAACTTCGGCGCCGTGACCTTCCGGCCGTCGGACAGCACGGCGAAGTGCGTCAGCCCCAGGTCGACGCCGACCTCGCAGTCCGTCTCCGGCAGCGGCTGTTCGGTGGTCTGCACGACGAACGAGGCGAAGTATCGGCCCGCCGCGTCCCGGATCACCGTGACCGAGCTGGGCTGGGCAGGCAGGCCCCGCGACCAGCGGACCGGCACGTCGCCGATCTTCGGCAGCCGCAGCCGGCCGTTGGGCAGGACCTTGAACCGGGCGTTGGCGGTGAACCGGATGGCCTGCCGGTTGTCCTTGCGGGACCGAAACCGCGGCGGGGCCACCTTCCGGCCCCTGCGCTTGCCTGTGATCGAGTTGAAGAAGTTGCGGTACGCCACGTTCAGATCCGCGAGGGCCTGCTGCAAGACGACCGAGGACACCTCGCCCAGCCACGCCCGCTCGGGCGTCAACTTGGCTTGGGTGATGACCCGCTTGGACAACTCGGCGTCCGACAGGTACTTCTCGCCGTTCTCCCTGGCTGCCTGGCGTGCGCGCAGCCCGTCGTTGAACACCACCCGCGCACACCCGAACGCCCGCGCCAGCCCTTGCTGCTGGCCCGGCATCGGGTAGACGCGGTAATTGTACCGGAGCTGCACATCGGACAGTCCAGCATTGGCCTATGACAAGACTTGGGGACATCCGCACTGGCACCTGC
>NZ_JAATEO010000091.1 GCF_012034245.1 Micromonospora thermarum
GGCTCTTCGAAGTTAAGCGGGGTTGAGGTGTCCGCGGTGGCGTCGGGTGGTCGCGGTGCGGGTGCGGAGGCGTTGGTTTTCGGGGTTGCGGAATCCGTAGGCGTCGCGGGCGATGGTCTTGATTACGCGGTTGGTGCCTTCGGAGCCGGCGTTGGTGATCCCGGTGTGCAGGAACGCCTGGATCTGTGGCCACCAGGTTTCGATGGTGGTGGCGAGGCGGTGGAGTTCGGGCAGGTCAGTGGCGGCGCAGCGGGTGTAGAAGCGGTGCAGCAGTCGGTGGACGTGTTCCCGGTCGGGCTGGGTACGGGCGGTCGCGAGGAGGTCGAGCAGGTCTTCTTTCGCGTTCCACGCGGCGAGGATCGGGGCGCCGATCGTCGTGGGGAGGGCTTGCAGGGTGTCGACCAGGCGGTCGACGTGCTTGCCGGGCATGCGGGCAGCGGATCGGGTCAGCCGGTTGCGCATCCGCCATTCCGGGTCGCTGCCGCGGCCGCGGCGTCCGCGCCGGGTCAGGGTCATGCGACGGCGGACCTCGGTGACGGCCCGGTTGGCCAGTTGCACGACGTGGAAGTGGTCGACGACCAGCAGCGCGTGTGGCAGCACCTGGCGGACGGCGGCCTTGAACACGGTGCACATGTCGATCGCCACCGCATGAACCTGGTCGCGCCACACTTGCGGGCGGGCGGTCAGCCAGCCGGTGACTGCGGCGGTGGTGCGGCCTTCGACCTGCGCGAGCAGGCCCTGTCCGCCGGACAGATCCACGAAGCCGACGTGCCACCGGTCCGCGGTCGTGGTCCACGAGCCGGCTTGATCGTCCCAGCTCCAGCGTGGCTTGCCGCGGCGGACCTCGTCGATGCCGAGCACCGTGACCGGCTCCGGCTCGTCCGGCAGCACCGCGGTTGCGTGGGCGGTGAACGCCTGCGCGACGACCGGCCATGAGACGCGGTGGTCCCGGGCGGCCTGCACGATCGTGCGGCCACCGTCGGCGACCGCGGCACCGGCCGCCTGCCGCAGCCGGGTGGTCAGCCGGGAACGGGCCGGGACCTGGGCGACCTGTTCGGTGAAGGACTTGCGCGGACAGGCCGGGGTCGGGCAGTACCAGCGTCGTTTGCGCCAGCGCAGCCGTACTGGCCGCCCGCCGACCGGCAGGTCCCGCGGCCGGGTCGTGGCCCACTGCTTCACCCGTGCCGCCCGCTGCCCACACTGCGGGCAGCATCGCGCCTGCT
>NZ_JAATEO010000092.1 GCF_012034245.1 Micromonospora thermarum
GGCGGTTTCAAGCGGCGGTTGCAACGAGGAGTTTGTTGAGTGCTTCGGCTGGATTCTGCCAGTTGAGGGTTTGGCGGGGTCGGCCGTTGAGTTCGCGGGCGACGGCGTCGAGGTCGTCTTGGGTGTAGGTGCGGAAGTCGGTGCTGGAGCGGGGGAAGTACTGGCGCAGTAGGCCGTTGGTGTTCTCGTTGCTGCCGCGTTGCCAGGGGCTGTGGGGGTCGCAGAAGTAGACCCGGCAGTCGGTGGCCAGGGTGAACGTGGGGTGCTGAATCATCTCGATGCCCTGGTCCCAGGTCAGGGTCTTGCGTAGTTCGGCGGGCAGCCGGCGCATCAGACCGGCGAGCACGTCGATGACCTGCTCACTGACCCGGGACTCGGGTAGCGCGCCGAGCATCACGTAGCGGGTGGACCGCTCCACCAGGGTGATGATCGCGCTGGAGCCGCGGGCGCCGATGACCAGGTCACCTTCCCAGTGCCCGGGTACCGCCCGGTCCGCGACCTCGGCCGGGCGGGTGGAGATGTGGAAGTCGCGCACCCAGGGCCGCGCGCCCCGGCCAGCAGCGGCCTGCCGGGACTGCGGCCGCCGCACGCTGCGGCCGGAGCGCAGCGCGACCTGCCGGGCCAGCTCCTGACGCATCCCACCACGGGCCTGGTAGTAGATCGCCTGGTAGATCGTCTCGTGGGACACCCACATCTCCGGCTGGTCAGGATGCTCCAGCCGTAGCCACCGGGCGATCTGCACCGGCGACCACCGCTGCGCCAGCTTGTCTTTGACAATCTCCCACAACGGCGGCCACGGCTGTCCCCGCCCCGGCCGCAGCTTGCCCGCCCGGGGACGCCGCGCCCGCTCATCGGCGTGCCGCTGCGCCACGACATGCGAATACCGCCACCCGTAGGCCTGCCCCCAGCTGCGCGGATAGCCCTGCCCAGGCACGTAACCCGGCCGCCGGCCCCGCGGATGCTTCACACCCTGCATCCCCGCACCGCGGCGCAACGTCCGGTTACGCCGCACCTCCCGCCACACCGTGCTCCGATCCCGACCGATCACCGCCGCGATCTGCCCGAACCGAAGCCCCTGACCAAACAACACCTCGATCTGCGCCCGCTCCTCGGACGACAACCGCTTCCCCGACATGAACCCTCATCCTCACGAGAATCCACCCCGTTGCAACAACCACTTGAACCCAAG
>NZ_JAATEO010000093.1 GCF_012034245.1 Micromonospora thermarum
TCGGTCACGGAAGGCCACCCGGACAAGATCGCTGACCAGATCAGTGACGGGATCCTCGACGCGCTCCTCGCGGAGGATCCGCGTAGTCGGGTTGCCGTCGAGACGTTGATCACGACGGGTCAGGTGCATATCGCGGGTGAGGTGACCACGAAGGCGTATGCCGACATCCCGACGATCGTGCGTCGGACGATCCTGGATATCGGTTATGACTCGTCGAAGAAGGGTTTCGACGGCGCGTCGTGTGGTGTGAGTGTGTCGATCGGCGCTCAGTCGGCGGACATCGCGCAGGGTGTGGACAACGCGTTCGAGTTGCGGACGGGTGCGTCGGAGAGCGCGTTGGATGCGCAGGGTGCCGGTGACCAGGGGATGATGTTCGGCTTCGCCTGCTCGGAGACCCCCGAGCTGATGCCGCTGCCGATCGCCCTGGCGCACCGCCTGTCGCGTCGGTTGGCGCAGGTCCGCAAGGACGGCACGGTGCCCTACCTGCGGCCGGACGGCAAGACCCAGGTGACCATCGAGTACGAGGGCCTGCGCCCGGTCCGCCTGAACACCGTCGTCGTGTCCAGCCAGCACGCGGCGGACATCTCGCTGGAGTCGCTGCTGACCCCGGATGTGCGGGATCACGTGATCACGCCGGAGGTGGAGTCGCTGGGGTTGGACACCGAGGGGTACCGGTTGTTGGTGAATCCGACGGGCCGGTTCGAGATCGGTGGTCCGATGGGGGATGCGGGGTTGACCGGTCGGAAGATCATCGTGGACACGTACGGCGGGTACGCGCGGCATGGTGGTGGGGCGTTCTCGGGTAAGGATCCGTCGAAGGTGGACCGGTCGGCGGCGTACGCGATGCGGTGGGTGGCGAAGAATGTGGTCGCCGCCGGTTTGGCGGAGCGGTGTGAGGCGCAGGTGGCGTACGCGATCGGTAAGGCGCATCCGGTGAGTTTGTTCATCGAGACGTTCGGTACGGAGACGGTGCCGGTGGAGCGGATCGAGAAGGCGGTCACGGAGGTGTTCGATCTGCGGCCGGCGGCGAT
>NZ_JAATEO010000094.1 GCF_012034245.1 Micromonospora thermarum
CGGCAGCGGGCCGTGTTGGGCGGTCCAGGCGGTGCGGTGGGTCAGCCTGGGGTGCAGCCGGTGCCAGGCCCGCGCGGTCGCGGCGCCGTAGAGACGGGTTTCAGTGGTCGTGGCCACGTCCGGGTCGCCCCAGCTGCCCGGGTCACCGAAGATGAACTCGCCGCCATGCCGTCGTGGGCGGCCGGTGGTGCCGGGCAGCCGGGGTGGCGCGGGCCGGCGTAGCACCCGGTCGGAACGCATCCGCACCAGAACCTTCACCGGTAGATCAGCGAGGAGGAACGCCAGCCGGGGCCCGTCGTAACCGGCGTCCGCGACGATCCACACGTCTGGGTCACCAGGCTGCCACTGCCGGGCTGCGATCAGCCGCTGCACCACGTCCCGCAACTGGCCGGCGGTGACCGTGGCAGCGTCGTCGCCGGGCGCCAGCCGGCGGGCGTCCAACGGCGCGGTCCACGAGGTGCGGCCGGTCTCCAGGGCGGTGACGAACGAGTACGGCCAGCCCGGAACCCCGATGTGGGTGTCCTTGCCGCGCCCGTAGGTGTGGCACAGCACCCGCTCCGGGCAGGTGTGCGCCTCCGGCCGCAGCCAGCAGGTCACATCCACCGCCAGGACGACCCGCCCGTCCGCGGCCCGCGGCAGCGGCACCGCCGCCACCGCGGTCCGCAGCCGCGCGATGTCGATCCGGCCGCGATTCAACGCCGCGTACAGCGAGCCGTGACCGCGGCGGTGCTCACCCACCAGCGACAACTCCACCAGCGACCGCACCGGCGCGTCACCGCACAACAACGCATCCGCCAGCTCGAACAACGCGTCCCCACGAGCCGTCAGACAACGGTGGAACTCACGCCGGAACGCCGCCAGCCGCCCGACCGCGTCGAACGCCCCGGCACCATGCACACTGATCACCAGACAGCCCTTGGTTTGCGATCTTCTTCCCTAGACAAGAGGAATGATCGATCAAGGGCTGTTCTCATGATCAGCCGGGGTCAATGCCACCGCCCAGCAGGTTAAAGATCAAG
>NZ_JAATEO010000095.1 GCF_012034245.1 Micromonospora thermarum
GAGTGATTCCGAATTGATCAGTGGTCGTACGCGGTCAGGGAGCGTTTGACGTCGGCGTTGATGCGCCAGTTGTGCCAGATCGCGGCGGTCATGGCCAGGAGCCGTTGGGCGACGCGGGCGTACACCCCGGCCGGTGTGCGCCCGCCGTGTCCTTCCAGGTTGAGCTGGCCTTTCAGGGTCTGGTTGACCGACTCGATCCACTGCCGTACCCCGGCGAGGCTGCCGAAACGGCGCTTCTCGTCCGTGCGGTCCGGCCGGGCCAGCAGCACCCCGACCTGCTCGGCGCAGTAGCGTTCGATCGCCCTGCCGGCCAGGCCCTTGTCGGTGAGCACCACCATGCCCGGTGCCAGAGCGCCCAGTTCGCGGGCGTGGCCGAGCAGTTCCTCGGCGATCTCGCGTTCGCCGATCTTCGGGTCGGCCAGGCACCATGCCAGCGGGAGCCCCTCGGCGGTGGTCAGCAGGTACAGCTTCAGGCCCCAGTACCAGCGTGAATGCGATGCGCAGTAGCCGTAGCCGGCGATCTCGGCCAGCGCGGAGCGCTGCGCGGTGGGTCGGGAGGTGCCGCACGGCACCGGGGTGGCGTCCAGCAGCCGCAGCTGGTCGCCGATGGTGGGGCACAGCCCGGCCAGGTACATCGTGGTGCGGCAGATCAGCGGTGCGGCGGCCTTGACCCGCTTGTGGTACCCGGGCTGTTTGGGCAGGTAGGGGAACAGGTGCCCGAGACGGCCGTAGCAGATCCGCAGCCAGTGGTGCTCGGAGCGGGCGCCCAGCAGCACCTGGGCCACGGCCAGGCAGACCAGTTCGGCGTCGGAGAGTCGTTTCGGCCGGCCAGGGGCCCTGCGTCCGGGCGGGATGACGTGGTCGTCGATGAGCACATATAGTGCGGTCAAGAGGGTGTCGAGGTTTGTCTTCACAAACAACCATCGATGCCCTCTCTTCTTGCGCTGGTCAACCCTGCCACGCCACTCAACCCAGAGTTCGGAATCACTCGTCTAG
>NZ_JAATEO010000096.1 GCF_012034245.1 Micromonospora thermarum
CGAGTTCGAGAAGGCGGGTGTCGTGCCGCCGGTGGAGTCGGCCGACTCGGAGGAGTACGCGGTCATCCTGGAGTTGTTGCACCGCACCCTGGCCGAGGATGGTCAGCGGTGGACGCGGATCGCGTCGGGGATCAAGGGTGTGACGGAGGAGACCACCACCGGGGTGCACCGGCTGTATGAGATGCACCGGGCCGGCACGCTGTTGTTCCCGGCGATCAACGTGAACGATTCGGTGACGAAGAGCAAGTTCGACAACAAGTACGGCTGCCGGCATTCGCTGATCGACGGGATCAACCGGGCCACCGATGTGCTGATCGGCGGGAAGATGGCGGTGGTGCTCGGGTACGGCGATGTGGGTAAGGGGTGCGCGGAGTCGCTGCGCGGGCAGGGCGCCCGGGTGGTGGTGACCGAGGTGGACCCGATCTGCGCGTTGCAGGCGGCGATGGACGGCTACCAGGTGGCCAGGCTGGATGACGTGGTGGAGGTGGCGGATATCTTCATCACGGCCACGGGCTGCTTCAACGTGATCACGAATGAGCACATGGCGCGGATGAAGCACCAGGCCATCGTGGGTAACATCGGGCACTTCGACAACGAGATCGACATGGCGGGTCTGGCCAAGCGGGCCGATGTGACCCGGGAGAACATCAAGCCGCAGGTCGACCTGTGGAAGTTCGACGACGGGCACGCGATCATCGTGCTGTCGGAGGGCCGGTTGTTGAACCTGGGCAACGCCACCGGCCACCCGTCGTTCGTGATGTCGAACAGTTTCGCGAACCAGACGATCGCGCAGATCGAGTTGTACACGAAGACGGATGAGTATCCGGTCGGGGTGTACGTGCTGCCCAAGCACCTCGATGAGAAGGTCGCCCGGCTGCACCTGGACGCCCTCGGCGCGAAACTGTCCACCCTGACCAAGGAACAGGCCGCCTACCTCGGTATCTCCCCGGAAGGCCCGTTCAAGCCCGACCACTACCGCTACTGA
>NZ_JAATEO010000097.1 GCF_012034245.1 Micromonospora thermarum
CTAGTACTCCAGCCGGGGATTGTGATCACGGCTCGGTGAGGGCTTGCCGGGCGTAGTGGCTGGTCATGGCTCGTGCTTGGTGACGGCGTCGGCGTACGGACCAGAGCAGTGGGTCGCAGCGGCGGCGGGCGGGTTCGATGATCAGGACGTTGAACAGGTGACGTAGTTCGTTGACGGTCAGCGGGATCAGACCGGCCGGGTTGTCGTGGTGGCGGTGGCTGGTGGTCGCGGCGGCGAGGAAGGCGTGGGCGAGGATCGCCAGGGTGGTCCAGCGGTGCCAGGACGTCCAGCGGCGGTTCTGGTGCTGGTCCAGGCCGAGTCCGGTCTTCGCGGCTTGGAATGATTCTTCGATCTTCCAGCGGCGGCCGGCCACCAGGACGAGGCTGCGTAGCGGGACGGCCTCGGGTGTCCAGCAGCGGTAGAAGGCCAGCTCG
Source organism: Micromonospora thermarum (assembly GCF_012034245.1). Taxonomy (GTDB): domain Bacteria; phylum Actinomycetota; class Actinomycetes; order Mycobacteriales; family Micromonosporaceae; genus Micromonospora; species Micromonospora thermarum. Next base: position 435 of record NZ_JAATEO010000097.1, read on the forward strand.
CCAGTGCGGCGGTTGCGGCGGATCAGCAGCCAGTGGTGCCCGCCGTGGGCGTCGGCGGCGTGTGGCAGTGCGGTGAAGGACCAGTCGTAGTAGCGGTGGCCTTTCGCGCCTCGACCCGCGGAGAGCCGCTGCCAGGCGGTGGCGGGAAGACCGGCGGCGAGGGCGTCAACGCGGTAGACGCCAAGGCCGGTGATCACCTGATGAGAGCAGGCCACGGCCAAGACGTAGCCCAGTCGCAGCTGACGGAGCCGGGCTGCCAGGCGCGGATCGTTGCCGTATGCCTCGTCGCCGGCCACCCATCGACACGGCAGCCCGGCGGTGACCGCTGCGGCGATCATCCGAGACGCCAGCTGCGGCTTGGTCGCGAACCGCACCTGCTCAGGGACACCGGCCTCGGCGCGGCGTTCGACGTCGTCGCACCAGGATTTGGGCAGGTAGAGCGCCGTGTCGAGCATCGCGTGACCAGCATCGGTGGCGTAGACCAGGTGCACGGCGACCTGACAGTTCTCGATCTTCCCGGCTGTGCCCGAATACTG
>NZ_JAATEO010000098.1 GCF_012034245.1 Micromonospora thermarum
TGAAACACGCCTTAGGCCCGTACCGGGGCTTGCTTGGCGATCGGTGGCGGCGAGGCGGCGGAATGGCTCGAACAGGCTGGGGACCTCGTGGTTGCCGATGATCGGTCCGGTGTTGTCGACGGACAGGAAGGCCTGCCCGTCGTCAATGCAGGTGGTAACCGCCACGCGGCCATGGTCGGGCAGGTTGTAGCGCACGGCGTTGTCGACGAGGTTCGCGACGAGGCGTCCCAGCAGTACCGGGTCACCGGTCATGGCCGCTGGCGACAGATCGGTCTGCATGTCGACCGTCACCGTGTCGCTCTGCGTGAGGACGTAGCGGGCGATGTCGGCCAGGTCGACCTGCTGTCGCTGGGCGAGCGCATGGTCGCTGCTGGCGAGGGTGAGTAGTCCGTCGATGAGCCGCTCGTGGCGGTCGTTGATCGCCAGTAGCGTCGTGCCCAGCTGACGAGTCGCGGCCGGCAGGTCCGGGTCTTCCAAGGCGACTTCGATGAGAGTGCGGTTGAGCATCAGCGGGGTGCGCAGCTCATGGGAGGCGTTGGCCACGAAGCGGCGCTGGCTGTCAAAGGAGCGGTCGAGCCGTTCCAGCATGCCGTCGAAGGTGTCGGCCAGATCCTTGATCTCATCATCTGGCCCGTCGAGCCCGATGCGCTCATGCAGGTTACGGTCGGCCACTCGGCGGGCCGTCGCGGTGATCTGATGCAGCGGTCGCAGTGCCCGCCCGGCCATCCACCAGCCGAACCCGATTGCGGCCACCGCCACCACGGTCAGGGAGACCAGCGAGGCGATCAGCATGGCCTTCAAGACGTGGTCGCGGTCGTGTCGGCCAGCAGCCTCTCGTCCTCCACCACCAGCACCCCCGGGGGGTACATTCGGCGCTCGTCGGCGACGATGTGCCCGCCTTACGCCGAGGGCGTCCCGGTGGTGGACCTGTCCACCGGTTGTA
>NZ_JAATEO010000099.1 GCF_012034245.1 Micromonospora thermarum
CATTCGGGATCTGGACCTGTTGCGGCCGATCTACGCGCAGACCGCGGCGTACGGGCACTTCGGTCGGGAGTTGCCCGACTTCACGTGGGAGAGCACCGACCGCGCCGCCGACCTCAAGAGCGCGGCAAGCTGATGGGCTGGTTCCGGCGCGTCGTGTCCGAGGTGGGGCTCGGACTGAGCCTGTTCGGGGCGTCGGTCGCCGGGATCGACCCCCGCGAGATCATCCGGCAGCACCGGCGGCGGCATGCCCAGCCGCAGTCGGGCGACGGCGGCCCGGTCCCGGCGCCGTCTGCCGCGGACGCGGCCGATCAGACGTCCGCCGGCCACCCGCTGCCCGGCCATCCGGAACGTCTCGTCCCGCACCAGCCGCTCACCGACGAGGAGCGGCGGCTCTGGTCCCAACTGCGCTGACCCAACCCCCGACTGAGGAGCGTGACCATGCCGGAGGCCCTGGTTCGTACGGCCGGCGATTTCAAGGTGGCGGATCTGTCGCTTGCCGAGTTTGGGCGTAAGGAGATCCGGCTCGCGGAGCACGAGATGCCCGGCCTGATGGCGATCCGTCGTGAGTTCGCCGAGGCGCAGCCTTTGGCGGGTGCGCGGATTACGGGTTCGTTGCATATGACGATTCAGACTGCGGTGTTGATCGAGACGTTGGTGGCGTTGGGTGCGCGGGTGCGGTGGGCGTCGTGCAACATCTTCTCCACGCAGGACCATGCGGCTGCGGCGGTGGTGGTGGGTCCGGACGGGACGCCGGAGGCTCCGGCGGGTGTGCCGGTGTATGCGTGGAAGGGTGAGAGCCTGCAGGAGTACTGGTGGTGTACCGAGCAGGTGCTCGCGTGGCCGGATGGTGAGGGTCCGAACATGATCCTTGACGATGGTGGGGACGCGACGTTGTTGGTGCACAAGGGTGC